>SNAP01000003.1 GCA_022496785.1 Marinilabiliaceae bacterium JC040
AATGTTTAGGAAATATATTTAAAGATTCACTTTTAGATGTAGTTCATTCCGAAATTATAAATGGTGAATCTTGGAGGTTGACAAGAGATAAAGTATCAGTATGTAAAGATTGTGAATATCGTTATTTGTGCCCTCCAATTTCAAATTACGAATTAGTTCTAGGCAAATACAATCTGTGTTTGAATTTATAATATAATTAACCTAGGAGTAGTACTCCTAATAAAAATTAATTAAGATGAAAAAAATCAAATTAAACAATCTTTCTGCGAGAAAGATGAGTGAGAAACAAATGAATGTTATTAATGGTGGAAATAGCTGCGGTTGTTCATGTTATTATCATAATAGAGGAGGCTCTTCTGAAAGTTCTAATTATTCTGCAAATAACGAATCTGGATTATATTCTAAACATGGTGAAATAAAAAGAGAAACACCAGTCACAGAATTAGAACCAATTAACTGTAAAGTTGAAATCTAATTATTCTAGGAGATTAGTTTTTTAACTAATCTCTTTTATTGATTTATAACACTCCAATATTATGTAATTAAAGTATAAGCATGAGATTATAGTATATAAAGTAATTTTGAATGGTAATGCTTCGTACCCTCGCCGTATCAAGTCCGTATTAAGTTGCAAAAAAATCGAACTAGATACATTAAGAGTACATTATATATTGAGAGAATTTTGTGCTATAAGTATATTTTTAAGTTCAATTTTATGTAAAAAATAAAAAAGCTGGGAAATTTATTTTAATTTCCCAGCTTTATATTTATATCAAAAAATCTGATTTCTTTATATAGCTAAAGTCTTTTCTCTTAACCATGATGCAATTTCTGGTTCTAGATGTTTATTAAGACTTTCATATACATTTTCATTATATGAATTTAACCATTCAATTTCTTCTTCTGTTAAGAATTCTTTTAAAATTGGTTTTGTGTCGATATAACATAGACTTAGAGTTTCAAATTTAAGAAACGTTCCAAAATCTGTAGTTTGGTGAGGCACTGTCAGAATTAAGTTTTCGTGTCTAATTCCATATTTATCCTGAATATAGCATCCTGGTTCGTTCGACATTACCATATTGCTATAGATTCCGTAATTGTTAATTTCTTGTCTTACACTTTGTGGACCTTCGTGTACATTCAGAAAACTTCCTACTCCATGACCTGTTCCGTGACCATAGTTTCTACCTACTCTCCATAAAGCTTGTCGAGCAGCTAAATCGATATTACAACCTCTTGTTCCTTCTGGGAATATTAAAGTAGAAAGATTTATCATCCCTTTAAGAACATGAGTATAATCGAACTTCTCTTCATATGTTGTTTCTCCAACCGACATTGTTCTCGTAATATCAGTAGTTCCATCTAAATATTGTCCTCCTGAATCAATTAATAGTAATCCTTTATTTTCTATTGTTCTGTTTGATTCTTTAGATGCAGAATAATGAGGTAGGGCAGCATTCGGCCCGTATGCTACTATGGTTCCAAAACTGTTTGTTACAAATAAATCTTCTTTACTTCTAAATTCAAGAAGTTTATCTTCTAAATCTAATTCGGTAAGAGATTTATCTATATTTTGTTCTAACCAATACCAAAATTTGCTCAAAGCTATACCATCTTTAAAATGCGTTTTTTTGCTTCCAGAAATTTCTGTTTTGTTTTTAATGCTTTTTAAACATAGAGAAGGATTATCTTCTTCAATAATTGTATGATTGGTATTTATAAGGTTATAATAGTAATAACTAGTGTTTTTAGGATCTAATAAGAATGTAGAATCTTTTTCAATTCTTTCTAAATATTTGTCTGCCTGAGAGTAATCTAATATTTCTACATTGTCACTATTTAGTTCTTTTCGTAATTCTGAAGAGATATTGCTCTCGTTAGCAAATAGAATTGTTGAATTACTTGTTATTAGAAGATATGAGATAACAACAGGTGTGTAATCTACATCGTTACTTCGAATATTTAAAGTCCATGATATCTCATCTAAAGCAGAAAGAAAATGATATGAGGCATTTTTCTTTTCCATTAGATTCTGTATCGTTTTAATTTTATCTTTTCTAGATACTCCAGAATATTTAAGATCTAGTGAAAAAATTTCAGATTTAAATAGACTTGGACGATCTGTCCAAATATTATCAATTAAATCGATATTAGTCTTTATTGAGATATCTTTTTTAGATATAATATTATTGATTGTATTATAGTATTCGACCGATAGGGTAGACCCGTTAACTCCTATGGATGAACCTTTTGGCATGTTTTCGTATAGCCATTCAGATAGAGTAGGGTAGGACGGTTCTCTCATTTTTTGTAGTCGTATTCCTGTGCCTTTTAATTGGTCTTCCGCTTGTATAAAGTACCGTGAATCAGTCCATAAGCAAGCGTCATCCTCACTTATTACTAAATCGCCACAACTTCCTGTGAAACCAGATATCCACTTTCTAACTTGCCAATACTCAGGTAGATACTCCGATTTATGGGGGTCGCTACTCAATACTATGTACGCAGAGATATTGAGCTCACGCATCTTATCTCTTATGATTTTTAATTTCTCTTGAGTTTCCATCTTTTAGTTTTTTTCAAATTTAATAATTAAAAATGACTATTCAATTTTCACATTTGTAAAGTTTAGATTTTGTCTAGGATATATAGATATTACCTCTATATCTTACATTTGTAACATGTACTTAAAGTGTATATTTTAGATATGTATACGAAACGGTGGTGGTAAATCATAAGCCTATGTATCAGTTAGTTATAATATTCAAATTCAAGTATTACTTAAATAATTGCTATTAGATTTGTAAATTATAATAGATATTTTAAAAATATGGATATGTAACTTATTGAATAACAATATTTAAAAACTTATGAACTAAAGTATTAGTTTAACTAATTAAAACAAAAGAATATGAATATATCTTTATTCTTAGAATTAATTGTATTACATTTGTAAACAGAGAGAAAAATGTATTAATTTACAAATGTAATACACACATGATTGACAGAATTAAACAGATAATGGAAAAGGAAAATCTAAATCCTTCTTCCTTTTCTGAGAGAATAGATATTTCTAAATCTAAATTGTCGCATATACTATCAGGAAGAAATAAACCCAGCGCTGAAGTATTAATTCATATTTTAGATTCTTTTCAAGATATAAATCCTAGATGGCTATTATTGGGTGAAGGTTCTATTGTGGAGTCAAAATCGCAAAATCAAGATTCAATTGAAAAGATTGTCGTATTTTACAAGAATGGGAGTTTTAAAGAATTTCATAGGAACTAGTCCCTGTATTTATTATTTTATATATCTTTGTTTTAAAAATTTTGGGAATGAAAAGTATTGTAGATTTTACAGTAAAATCGAATAAGGAATTGAACAGTTCTACAATTCTTCTTATTGTAGAGAGTAAAGAAGAATTACCTAGAATCCTACCTGGTCAATTTGTTAACGTCAAAATAGATAATAATAGTGTACTTCTAAGAAGACCAATCTCTATTCATGATGTAGACTATAAAAACAGACAAATATCTTTGTATATAAAAGTTCTAGGAAAAGGAACTGCAAGTTTAAAAGAATTAGAGGTTGGTGATATTGTTAATATTCTATTACCATTAGGAAATTCTTTTGATATTTCTTTAGGAAAGAAACCTTTACTAATTGGTGGTGGCTGCGGTGTAGCACCTTTGTTGTATTTAGCAAAAGTTCTTTTCGAGGATCATAATATTAAACCAACAGTTTTAATTGGAGCTAGATCTGAAGAAGATATTTTACAAGTTAATGAATATAAAAAGTATGCTGATCTTTTAATTTCTACTGAAGATGGCAGTCTTGGAGAAAAGGGATATCCAACAAACCACACTGTTTGGGATAATCCTGAATTTGATTGTATATATTGTTGTGGACCAGAAATAATGATGAAAGCTATTGCTGTGAAATCTAAAGAAATGAATATTCCTTGTGAGGTTTCTTTAGAGAATACAATGGCTTGCGGTATTGGTGCTTGCTTATGTTGTGTTCAAGATACAGATAAAGGTCACCAATGTGTGTGTACAGATGGTCCAGTCTTTAATATAAATGTTTTAAAATGGTAAATACTATTGTTGATTTAAATGGATTAAAATTAAAAAATCCTATTCTTACAGCTTCAGGAACATTTGGTTATGGTACTGAATATTCAGATTTTGTAGATTTAGAAAAATTAGGTGGTTTCATTGTAAAAGGAACTACAATAAATCATAAAGAAGGTAATCCTTATCCTAGAATGGCTGAAACAGCCTCTGGAATGCTAAATGCAGTAGGATTACAAAATAAAGGAGTGAATTATTTTAAATCGAAAATTTATCCAGAAATTGAGAATTTAGATACTAATATAATTGTTAATGTATCAGGATCTTCTATTGAAGATTATATTGCTTGTTCTGAGATTGTTAACGATTTAAGTCATATACCAGCTATCGAGTTGAATATCTCATGCCCTAACGTAAAAGAAGGTGGTATGGCTTTTGGAACTTCTGCAAAAGCTGCTTTTGATGTTGTTTCTCAAGTTAGAAAAGCCTATGGTAAGCATCTTATGGTTAAGCTATCTCCTAATGTTACTGATATAACAGAAATAGCAAAAGCTGCTGAAGATGCTGGTGCAGATTCTGTTTCTTTAGTCAATACTTTTATGGGTATGGCAATTGATATAAATACTCAGAAACCTCTTTTAAGTACTGTTACTGGTGGGCTTTCTGGACCATGTATTAAGCCTATAGCTTTACGAATGGTTTGGCAAGTTGCGAAAGCTGTTAATATTCCTGTTGTTGGTTTAGGTGGTATTATGAATGCTGCTGATGCTATAGAGTTTATGCTAGCAGGAGCTTCTGCTATTCAAGTGGGTACAGCTAATTTCATCGATCCAGATATCACTATTAAGATTTTAGATGGTATTCATGAATATATGAAAGAACACAATATTGATGATATCAACGATATTGTAGGTATTATATAAGTAAATAATGACGCTATTATTTACTTATATAGCGTCATTATATATATTTTGCTGTTATTGATTCTTTACATTCTTTTAATTCTTCAGGTGTACCTGAAAAAACAATATTTCCTCCATTTGTTCCACTTTCTGGACCTAAATCTATTATATGGTCTGAATTTCTAAGCACATCAAGATTGTGTTCTATAACAATTACAGTGTGACCTCTATCTACAAGAGCCTTTAACGATTTAATAAGTTTTGAAATATCATTAAAATGAAGTCCTGTTGTTGGCTCATCAAATGCAAACAAGGTTTTTACACTACTTTCTTTTGATAGAATATATGCTAATTTAATTCTTTGATTTTCTCCACCAGAGAGTGTGTTTGATGTCTGTCCTAGTTTTATATATTCTAAACCAGAATCATTTAAACATTGGAGTTTCTTTATAATTTTTGTATTTGTTTTATCTTTTGAAAAGAAATCTATTGCTTCAGATACTGTCATTTCTAGTATATCGTAGATATTCTTTCCATTATATTTAATTTGAAGAATCTCTTCTTTAAAACGCATTCCTTTACAGTGTTCACATTTTAAATAGATATCTGATAGAAACTGCATTTCTACTTTTATAATTCCTTCTCCATTACAAAATGAACATCTTCCTCCATCCATATTAAAAGAAAAATGTGATGTTTTGTATCCTAGTAATTTCGACTGAGGTAGAGATGCATATATTTTTCTTACATCATCCCATATTTTTAGATAGGTTGCAGGTGTTGAGCGCGACGATGTACCTATTGGATTTTGATTTATACATTCTACATCTTTTATTTCATCGATATCACCACTTATAGATTTAAAATGTACATTATTCTTATCTTGTGTATCTATATATTTTCTTAAACTAGGTATTAGAATATCATTTATAAGTGAAGATTTTCCTGAACCTGATACTCCTGAAATACATGTTAATACATTCAATGGAATTTTAACGTTTATATTATTTAAATTTCTATATTTAATATGGTTTATCTTTATAAATGAATTCCAAGCTTTTCTATCTGTAAATTGATTTATTTGTAGCTCTTTCGACAAATATTTATAAGTAAGTGATTCTGTTTTTAGATTTTCTTTATATACACCTTGAAACATTAATTCTCCACCATTACTACCGGCATATGGACCTATATCAATGATTTCATCAGCATTTCTCATTATATCTTCATCGTGTTCAACTACTATTACAGTGTTTCCGATATCTCTTAAACCTTTAAGCACTTCAATTAAAAGAGCTGTATCTCTTGGGTGTAACCCTATTGAAGGTTCATCTAATATGTATAATGCCCCAACTAAACTAGAACTTAAGAAAGTAGCTAAATTAATTCTTTGAGCTTCTCCACCTGATAGAGTATTAGATAGTCTGTTTAAGTTTAAATATCCTAATCCTACTTTATTTATGAAGTTTAAACGATTCTTTATTTCTGGTAAAAGATGTTTTGTGATTTTCTTTTCATCACTATTCAATTCTATTTCGTTGAAAAAAGGTAATAGTTCATCTATCGGCATTTGAACTAATTCCTGAATATTTTTATTATTTATTTTAACGTAGCTTGTTTCTTTTTTCAATCTAGTGCCATGACATTCAGGACATAGTGTTTTGCCTTTATATCTAGATAAAAAGACTCTATTTTGGATTTTATATTTCTTGCTTTCTAATTCATTAAAGAATTCATTTAATCCAATAAAGTATTTGTTACCTCTCCATAATAGTTTTTTCTCTTTTCTAGATAGTTCTTTATAAGGTTTATGAATCGGAAAATCGAATTTATGAGCATTCATTATTAATTTTTCATTATAATAGCTCATTTTTTCACCTTTCCAACATGAAATAGCACCTTCGTATATTGATAAATTTTTATTGGGTATTACTATTTTTTTGTCTATTCCTATAATTCTTCCGTATCCTTCACAAACTTCGCATGCACCTATCGGATTATTAAAAGAAAAAGATCTTACTGATGGTTTTATAAATTGTATCCCATCTAATTCTAATTGATTTGTATAGGTATATACATTTGAATCATCTAATATTATTGAGCATCTTCCATTTGATTCTGTATATGCTATTCTTATTGAATCTTCAAGTCTTGAATTATTTTCTTCAGATACTTGTAGTCTATCTACTACAATATAAGAATTCTCTAAATCTAATAAATCTTCAGATTCTATACTTTCTAATTTATAATATTTCCCTTCAGAAAAGATTCGTCTAAATCCTTTATTCTTAAATGATTTTAATATCTCTAAATTAGAATCTTCTGTATCGCATTCTAATTTAAAGGCAATTACAAGTTTTGAATCTTTGTATTTACTAATTACAGCTTTTAATACATCATCAGGTTCGTATGCCATAACCTCTTCATTTGAGATAGGGGAATAAATTTTACCTATTCTAGCAAAAAGAAGTTGTAGATAATGATAAATTTCTGTTGATGTTCCAACTGTAGATCTACTGCTATTAGAGACCGTACGTTGTTCTATTGCTATTGCAGGGGGTATTCCTTTTATTGAATCAACTTGAGGTTTATCCATTTTACCTAGAAACTGTCTTGCATAAGAAGATAAAGATTCCACATATCTACGTTGACCTTCAGCATAAAGAGTATTAAATACTAAAGAGGATTTTCCTGAGCCAGATACTCCTGTAACAACTATAAATTTATTTCTTGGAATTTTAAGAGAAATGTTCTTTAAATTATTTACTCTAGCTCCTTTTATTTCTATATATTCTTCTTTCACGTCAATTTCTTTATATAATTTCAAATATAAAAAAAAAGGTTACCTAATAAAAGGTAACCTAAATATATTTGTTTGGAATATGCGTTTAAGTTTTATTAGAAACTTATAAAATTATTTTTCAGATACTACTTCTACAGCAATATCTACTTTTACTTCTCTATGAAGTTTGATTGTAGCCGAATAAGACCCAACCTCTTTGATAGCATCAGATTTGATTAAAATCTTTTTTCTATCTATATCAAAACCTTTTTCAGTTAAGGATTCAGCAATCATAATGCTGTTTACAGAACCAAAAATCTTACCTGTTGAACTAGTTTTAGTTGCGATAGAAAGACTTAATCCTTCTAATTTAGCAGCTAATTCTTCAGCAGTAGCTTTGATTTGTGCTTCTTTATGAGCTCTTTGTCTCATATTCTCAGCGTGAACCTTTTTTGCAGATTCTGTTGCTAAAATTCCGTATCCTTGAGGAATAAGGTAATTACGACCGTATCCTGGTTTTACATCAATAATGTCATCCTTGTGACCAATATTGGCAATATCAGTTAATAAAATTACTTCCATTTCTTACTCCTTTTAAATTATTTCATTAAATCTGTTACATATGGAAGCAGTGCAAGGTGACGAGCTCTTTTAACTGCTTTAGCAACTTTTCTTTGATACTTCAATGAAGTTCCAGTAATACGACGAGGTAAAATTTTACCTTGTTCGTTTAAAAATCTTTTAAGAAATTCTGGATCTTTGTAGTCAATAAATTTAATTTTATTCTTTTTGAATCTACAATATTTCTTCTTTTTGATCTCAACTGTTGGTGGAGTCAAATATCTGATTTCACTATCGTTCTGTGCCATAATTATTTATCCTCCTTTACTTCTTTTTTGTTATTTTTTCTTTTTTCTGCATACTCATATGCATATTTATCCAATCTAAAACTTAAAAAACGAATGATTTTTTCATCTCTTCTAAATTGTAGTTCCAATTTTTCAATTGTATCTCCAGGTGCATCAAACTGAAGTAAATGATAAAAACCAGTTGTTTTCTTTTGGATAGGATAAGCTAATTTGCGAAGCCCCCAATCTTCTTCGTTAGAAATAGTACCACCATTTTCAGTGATAATTTCTTTGAATTTTTCTACTGTTTCCTTTACCTGTACATCAGATAAAACGGGAGTTGTAATGAAAACAGTCTCGTAATGATTCAACATAATTAAAAATTTAAATTAATTTTATTATTTCAATGCGCAAATTTACATTTATTTTCTTAAAATACAAGTTTTAATAGTAAAAATGCTATTTAAATATTCTAAGTTTATTTAATGCTCGTTGATATTTCCGAGCATTTTTGTTGTGTTGTCGTAATGTCTTAGCAAATACATGATAACCCGAAAAATCTTCTTTTGCACAAAAATATATAAATTTATGATGTTCATAATTTAAAACTGCATCAATTGATTTAATTGATGGTATGCAAATGGGGCCAGGAGGTAGTCCTTTATATTTGTATGTATTGTATGGTGAATCAACAGTTTTATGTACATTAAGAATTCTTTTTAAGGTAAAATCGTTAAGTGCATATTTTAAAGTCGGATCAGCCATTAGTGGAATACCCTTATTAATTCTGTTAATGTATACTCCAGCAATTGTTTTGTACTCTTTACTTTTGTTTGATTCTTCACTTATAATAGAAGCTAGAGTAATTACTTCAGTACGTGAAAGTCCTATTTCTTTAGCTAAATTAATACGTTTATTATTCCAAAACCTGTTGTATTCTTTTTGCATTCTTCTTAACAAACTATTAAAAGAGATTGTCCAATATACATTATAGGTATTCGGAATAAATAAACCAATTACATTGTTTGTATCTGTATTAAAATTTAGAGCTATTTCTTTATCATTTAATCCATTTATAATAGACGTAGAATCAATTAATAGTTGTTTAGATAGTTTTGAAGCTAAATCAGATTTGGTTCTGATATTATTAATTTTAAGATTAATAGGAGTTTGTTTTCCTATTCTAATGGTATTGAGGAAATTATTAAGACTCATATCCTTTTTTAATAAGTATTTCCCTGTTTTTATTGTTTTGATTTTCTTAATTTTTATAAATAAATCAATATTAAATTTTGGGATTATTGAGTCTTCTTTAAAAGAAGTTATTAAACTATCAATATTACTAGTTTTATTATAGATATAAACTACTTTATCTTTTTGGATATAAGAACCATAAAAGAATATTCTATATGAAAGAATACTCAAAACAATGATGCATACCAATAGAATTAATAACTTCTTCATAATAATTAAAAATTATATGTTATTCCAATATTAAAGATCTCTTTAAATTGTAACTTTTTAGAAATGTTTTTATCGAATTTTAATTCTGTATAAATTCTTGTTGTAAGAAAGTAATTAATTTTCATTTCAATAGTAGTTTTTAAATCAAAATCCGT
This sequence comes from Marinilabiliaceae bacterium JC040, assembly GCA_022496785.1. Classification (GTDB taxonomy): domain Bacteria; phylum Bacteroidota; class Bacteroidia; order Bacteroidales; family Marinifilaceae; genus SNAP01. Next base: position 10,225 of record SNAP01000003.1, read on the forward strand.
TTCATTCAAAGGAACATCATAGCTGTAGAATGAACTTAATTCGTTTTCAATATTAACATTTTCAAATAATGTTCTTTTTAAAAGAATCTTCAAATAAGATCCAAGTTCTTGCTTAGTATGTGATCCTTTTTCTATATTGTATTGAGTAACATCAATATCTTCATCATTTATCACTGCAGTAATTTTTCCTGTAAAAGGAGAGAACATGACTGATGTTTTATCTGAAGGTTTATAGTCCAAACCAATAGATGCAATAAAGTATCCAGGTCCCATAAATCTGGAGATTAATGTCTTTGTATTATCATTTTTATAATTATAACCATCAAACAATTGTGTTTTGAAGTTAAAAAGAGTAGAAAAATACCATTTTTTATAAAATTTGTATCCAAATTGTGTGTTGAATTCAAAATTATCTTCAGTTTTTTTCGTTTGAGCATCACCAGATTGCATAAATGCAATTCTATATTTAATTAGATTCTCCCAAATTACATTTCTAAATTTATAGTTGAAGAATGAATTTATATCAACTTGAGTAGCAACAGAACTTTCTCCACCATCTTTCCAATTTGCTAATTTACCCTGAGTAAGACCCAAGTATATTTTATTTCCATATTTCCATTTCATATAACTTCTTTGATAATTATATAAATCTTCAACTTTATTTAAACTTGTATCAATTACTATAATAGGAGGTTGTTTTAAAATAAAAGGATTTTCAGCTTCAGATTTTTGATATACATCATCATCTACTAATAGTTTTATACATTTATCTTTCGTTGTTTGAATCCATGTTCCAATAGGGTTATTCTCTTTAGTTTTTATTTTAAAACGATAAGATTCATTTCTAGAATTATTTACCCACATAGAAATTCGATCATTAGAAAAGTTTTTGAAAGTTACTTTAACAGAATCCCTAGAGGCCTTTTTAATTAAATCATATTCTTTACTATTAGTAAGGAATTGGTGAAGTCTTCTTAATTCTTTGTTCTTTTCAATATCGTTTTCAATACTATCTCTTGTTAATTCATCAGCTATTAATATACTAGCACTACATCGTAAACTATCGTTATATATATATTCGTTTAATATATCAAGAGATTTTTTATTTACTCGCGTTGTAGGGATATAATTAATGATATATCTAGACATTCTTCTTAGAGAATCATTTTTAATATATTGTGAAAGGTTATCTACAGCTTTTCTACATATAGAATCTTTCAGATTGTAAGAATTCAATTCATATACGAAATATCTTAAATTTGGTTCTAAATACATATCCTTTCTATTATCTTTAAAAGATATAGTTGTAAGATTAGATAGAAAATTATCCATTTTTGTTTTTACAGTATTGATAGTCTTTAAACTATCTAATTTTGTAATTTCATAGACAACTCTTTCAATTTCTTCTGATTTAGTTTCAGTCTCAGTTTGTGTGGAATCATCAACTTGCGCAAAACCTTTAACAGTAAAAAGCGAAGTAATAATTAGTAGCAATAACAGTCTTTTCATTTTATTATATTTAAAAAGGTGAATTAGGTTCGTTTTTCATGTGTTTGTATATAAGTTTATCAAGAAATCGGGGACACCATTTCTTTAAAAAAACAGAAAGTTTCCCTTCGATAAAAGTCAAAATAATCTCACTTCTCCTTTTTTTAACGCCCTGAAATATATATTCTGCACACCTTTCAGAACTCATCATTTTTTCTTCAACACGAGGAGTTTTTCCTTGTTCTTTTCCACTTGCAGTTCTTGCAGTGTTTCTAATATTTGAAGCAGTAAAACCTGGTGCAACAACTAATACATTTAAATTTTTATGAATATTTTCAACTCGTATTGTATCTAAAAATCCTCTTATAGCGTATTTAGAGGCTGAATAACCAGTTCTTCCAGGTAAACCAAGATATCCAGCAATAGAAATAACTCCAACAAGACTTCCTTGTGATTTTATTAAATGAGGTAAAGCGTATTTTGTACAATATACAGTTCCCCAGAAATTAACATCCATTAATTCTTTTATAACAGATAAGTCAACATCTAAAAAATTTGCTCTCATTGAAATACCAGCATTATTTATTAATACATCAATCTTTCCAAATTCAGATAACGTGTTATTTATTAATAATTTACAGTCAAGTTCATTACTTACATCTACTTGTTGTGTTAGACAAATATTTCCTAAAGATTCAATTTCTTTTTTTAAATTATCTAATCTCTCAATATTTCTAGCTGCAGCAACCACAATAGCACCATTTCTAGAAAATTCTAAAGCACATGATTTTCCAATTCCTGAAGAGGCTCCTGTAATAATTACTACTTTATTTTTAAGCATATTAATCGAATTTTAAATTGATTTCAAAGATACCAAAAAATAAAAACAATAAAATATAAATATTGAGATTTTAGAATTTAATGATTACATTCAAAATATTAAATAATTTACAAATATTGAATATATAATACTTGTCTTATATCTCATATTAAGTAAAATAAAATATATTTGTTGAATTCCAATTAGTATTAACCCTCTACATATTTGAACAAAAAAAAGAGTTATCAACTGATAACTCTTTTTTATTACTTTAGAATCAATTATTTAGATTCCATCTCTTTCTTTAAATTTGAATAATATTTAAACTTAGCCATAAATTCTTCATTTTTTGTTCTAAGTTTTGTATATAATTCTTTTAAAACTATTACAGGAGCTATTTCTTTAGGATTAACTTTATGAGCTTTCTCAAAGTCCGGTATTAGTTCTTCATATTCACTAAGTACAATTTTAATTTGTTTTAAATATTCTTCATCATCTGCAATATCTCTTACTTTAGTGTGATGACTAACAACTTTATTATATTTAACTAAACCTTTATTGTAAATAGATATAAAATCATTAGGATCGATTTCTAATGCTTTATCATACATTTTAATTGCATCATCTAATCTTTTTAATTTTTCATAAAGAGTTCCTTTTGCTCTATAAAATGAAATATTAGTTGGTTCTTTTTCAATAGCAGCATCAAGATATTTTTCAGCTTTTTCAGGTTCTCCTCCTAATAAATAGTAGTTAATCAATTGACCAAGCATATATAAATTATTAGGGAACTTCTCATAACCTTCGTGAAGATATTTCATTCCTTTTTCTTTATCTCCCATTTTTGTATAAGAATCTGCTAAAGCTGCATAACATTTTGCAGGTTCATAACCATAGTTTAATACTTTTTCATATAAAGTTATTGCTTCTTTATATTTAGCTAGTTTATATGAAGTTAAAGCTGTATAGTAAATAATTGCAGTATCAATAACTTTTTCTTTTTTAAGAATCTTACTGTCATTTATTTCTAATACATTTTTAAAACTTTTTAATGCCTCTTCTAACTTAGATTCGTTAAATAACTTAGCTCCTTGGTTTGAAAAGTCTATTTTCAAGTTTTTATAATAAGGGATCATTTTTTTTGAATATCTCTCCTTTTTATCCAATTCAATACATTTCTTATATGCTTCATAAGCAGTTTCTAAAGGTTGTTCAGATAATTTTTTAAAAGCAGGAATAGGAGTCTCGAATATACTTTGGTATACAACCCCTTTTACAAAATACGACTTTGGCCATTCTATACATTTTCTATGTTGAATACCCTTTTCTAAAAGCTCTAATGCTTTATTTAATTTACCAGATCTAGCTGAACTATAAGCAGAATTAATCTTACCTTTTTGAGCATATACAAAACTCATTGTAAATGCCAATATTAGTACAAGTGATAATTTTTTCATTTTATTATTCTTTATTTATACAACATTTATTTTATTTCTATTTCTTCATTTTCTGTAGCAAATTCAATTTTAGGTTCTACCTCTTCCTCTGATGAATTTACTTTTGCAACTGCTGCAATTGAATCATTATTTCTTAATTCAATTAATTTAACCCCTTGAGTAGCTCTACCCATTACTCTAAGTGATTCGATTGCTAATCTAATAGTTATTCCTGATTTATTAATAATCATTAGATCTTCTTTATTATCAACAGCTTTGATTGCTATAAGTTTACCTGTTTTATCAGTAATATTGATGGTTTTAACACCTTTCCCGCCTCTATTAGTGATTCTATAATCTTCCATAAGAGAACGTTTACCATATCCATTCTCTGATACTACTAAAATATCTTTTGCATTTGGTTCAAGACATATCATACCAATAACAAGATCATTTTCTTTTTCTAACTTTATACCACGAACACCTGCTGCTGTTCTTCCCATAGGTCTAACTTTTTCTTCAGGGAATCTAATAGCTTTTCCTGATTTTGCAGCAATCATTATGTCATTTTTGCCATTAGTCAATTTAGCTTCAAGTAAAGAATCTCCTTCTTTTATAGTAATAGCATTAATACCATTAACTCTTGGTCTTGAATATGCTTCAAGAGTTGTTTTCTTGACAATACCATTCTTAGTACATAAAACTATAAAATTCTCATTTATATAATCTGCATCTTTAAGACTTAATACATTTATGTACGCTTTTACAGTATCTTCAGGATCAATATTTAAAACATTTTGTATTGCTCTACCTTTTGATTGTTTACTACCTTCAGGAATTTCGTACACTTTTAACCATTGACATTTTCCTTTTTCAGTAAAGAATAACATAGTATTATGCATTGTAGCCATAATCATATGCTCTAAGAAATCGTCATCTCTTGTAGAACTTCCTTTTGAACCAACCCCTCCTCTATTTTGAACTCTGAAATCTGCTAATGGAGTTCTTTTTATATAACCTCTATGAGAGATTGTAATAATCATTTCGTCATCTGCATAAAAATCTTCAGGATTGAATTCTTCAGAAGCATAAACAATTTCAGTTCTTCTTTCATCACCATATTTCTTCTTAATCTCCTCAAGTTCCTCTTTAATAATATTCATTCTAATATCAACATTATTAAGTATTTCTTTAAGATGATTAATTAATTTTAAAAGATCTTCATATTCAGTTCTTAATTTATCTTGCTCTAGTCCTGTTAACTGTCCTAGTCTCATTGCAACAATAGCTTTGACTTGTAATTCAGTTAGTGGGAACTCTGTCATTAAATTTGTTTTAGCTTCATCAGGAGTTTTAGAAGCTCTAATAATACTAATTACTTTATCAATATTATCAGAAGCAATAATTAAACCTTCTAGTATATGAGCTTTATCTTCTGCTTGTTTTAATTCATATTGAGTTCGACGAACAACAACTTCGTGTCTATGATCAACAAAATGCTTTATTAATTCTTTTAAATTTAATAGTCTTGGTCGACCATTTACTAATGCAATATTATTAATTGAGAAATTTGATTGTAGAGCTGTCATTTTAAATAATTTATTTAAAACCACATTCGCAATAGCATCTCTCTTTAGATCAATAACAATGCGCATACCTGTACGATCAGATTCATCATTTATATTAGATATTCCATCTATTTTCTTATCATTAATTAAATCAGCTATTTTAATAATTAATTCAGCTTTATTAACCATATATGGAATCTCTGTAATAATAATTCTTTCTCTTCCTGATTTTGTTGTTTCTATATCTGTTTTTGAACGCATAACAACACGCCCCTTACCAGTATGATAAGCTTCAACTATACCAGAATAGCCATAAATATAACCACCTGTCGGAAAATCAGGAGCTTTAATTATTTTAATTAAAGCATCAATATCAATGTCGTTATTATCAATATAAGCATCAATTGCTGAAATAGTATCAGTAAGATTATGAGGAGCCATATTTGTTGCCATACCAACAGCAATACCTGAAGATCCATTAATTAATAATAAAGGTATTCGAGTTGGTAAAACAGTTGGTTCACTAAGAGACTCATCAAAGTTAGGAGTCATATCTACTGTATTCTTGTTTATATCAAGCATTGTGTCTTCAGCTATTTTTCTCATTCTAGCTTCAGTATAACGCATTGCGGCAGGACTATCACCATCAATAGAACCAAAGTTTCCCTGTCCGTCAATCATAGGATATCTTAAAGACCATGGTTGAGCCATTCTAACCATTGCCATATAAACAGAACTGTCTCCATGAGGGTGAAACTTACCTAAAACCTCTCCTACTATTCTAGCAGATTTTTTATAAGGTTTTGATGAAGTTATACCCAATTCATTCATACCAAAAAGAACTCTACGATGTACAGGTTTCAAACCATCCCTTACATCGGGTAGTGCTCTTGAAACTATTACAGACATTGAGTAATCAATATAAGATGATTTCATCTCATTCTCAATGTTTATTTTGATGATTTTTTCTTCAGTACCTTCCATATATATTTATGATATTTTTATTTCATAATTCACGTCACTTCTTGTGACTTACAAAGATAATAAAATGCATAACACTTTTCTTATCTTTCTATACTTTTATTATATAGCTCTATTTCAATAGATTTATCTTAAATTTCAAGTGTTAAACCGTCAAATGCCATATTTACATTATCGGGTAATAAATCATTTTTGTCTACATATTTACCAAATTGATGACCTATATGAGTAAAATAAGCTTGTTCTGGATTAATCTTATTTATAAGTTTAAGAGCATCTTTGACGCATAAATGAGAATGATGTTCTTCAAACCTTAAAGCGTTAATTATTAATATTCTGCAGTGTTTTAACTTATTTAATTCGTCATCTTCAATCGTTTTAAAATCTGTTAGATATGCGATATCTCCTATTCTATATCCTAATACTGGTAAAAAAGCGTGCATACCGCGAATAGGAATAATTTTAATATCATCTATATAGAATGGAGAATCAGATATTTCTGTTATGTTGATTGATGGGACTCCTGGATATTTATTTTTTATTTTAAAAGCATATGAAAACATTGCTTTTATTGCTTTTACAACTCGATGTTCTGCATATATATCAACTGCACATTTATTTATCCAATTAAAAGATCTTACGTCATCAATACCTGCAATATGGTCCCTATGTTCATGTGTTAACAGTATAGCTCTAATATTTGATACATTTTCTCTTAACATTTGGTATCTAAAATCTGGTCCACAGTCAATAACAATATTTTTGCCATCAACTTCAAACATTGCAGATGTTCTTAATCTTTTATCTTTCACATCATTAGATTGACATACAGGACACTTACAAGCAACAACGGGTACACCTTGAGAAGTTCCTGTTCCTAATAATTTGATTTTCATAATAATCTAAATTTATAAAAGCAAATATAAGACATTTATACCAAATTCCCTTTATGTTTACTATATTAAAAGAGCATATATTATTGATATTTACCTATTTTGTTTTTAGCATCTATAATAAAGCTATTATATTTGCAAATAAAAAGAATTCATGAATAAAATATACTTAATACCAATGACTCTTGGCGACACTGAAATAGATAAAGTAATTCCAAGATACGTACAGAACATTTGTAAAGAGACAAAAATCTTTATTGTTGAAAATATAAGAACAACAAGAAGATATCTTAAACAAATAGATAAAAATATAGATATTGATACTCTAACTTTTTTCGAATTAAATAAACACACGAATTTAAACGACATAAATTCATATTTGAATAAAATAAAAGAAGGAAATATTGGTATTATTTCAGAAGCAGGTTGTCCTGGTATTGCAGATCCAGGAGCTGATATTGTAAGTATTGCTCATGAAAAAGGAATACCTGTAATACCTTTAGTAGGACCATCTAGTATATTAATGGTAGTAATGGCTTCAGGTTTTAATGGACAATCATTTGCCTTTAATGGTTATATCCCTATAAAATCAAATGAAAGAATAAAAAGAATTAAAGAATTAGAATCAATCTCAAAACATCATAACCAAACTCAGGTTTTTATTGAAGCTCCTTATAGAAATATTAGTATTTTCAATGATATTATAAAATCATGCACTAAAAATACTCTTCTATGTATAGGTTGTAATATTAGTACAGAAAGTGAATATATTAAAACAAAGACTATTGGAGAATGGAAGAAAGTAGATCCAAATTTTATGAATAAGATTCCTACTATTTTTGCAATATATTCAAGATAATATATGTGATTATAAAAAATTAAGTATAAAAAAAGAGGAGAATAAATTTAAATATTCCCCTCTTTTATATATTATAAGATAATATTAATCCAAATTTGGATCTTCTGTTTCGATTATATCATCAATATAGAATTCACATACTATTGATTCGTATTTTTTAGTAAAATTAGGTTCAAAACCTAAAGTTGGCAAACCCAATCCATATAAAGAAGTTGACATTACAAATCTCATTTTCTCACCTTCATGCATTAAAGAAAACGCCTCTTTAAAACCTTCTTTCATTCTGTTATCAAAAGTGTTATATATAATTGGCTCGTAAAGTCCTCCTAATAAATTATTAACAAGAAGTTCTCCTTTTAAATCATAAATAGCTTCATATACCTTCAATTTACAAGTTTTACCTTTACTTGAATAATATTTCATTGTATCTAAAATACTACTTCCAGAACCTGCTTTTATTAGTTTATAATACAATCCTGTAGTTGTTTGTTTAAATCCACCTTCTTTCTTCACAAAACTAACTCTATCACTTTTTTCCTTTTCTAGTTTTTCTTGTATAGAATCCTCGGAACAAGAATAGAAAAATAACAGAGATAAAACCATTAACAGACTACTTAAATATTTATTCATAATTAATTCAATTTAAATTTGTTTACAATAATATAAAAAATCTTCTAGAATTCTTCTATTTTTCATTCATTTTATACTCATTCATAAAGTCTGGAAGATTCTTTTTAATAATTTCAACAGTATCTTCTAAAGAAGTTTTTTTCATACCTCCTGCTGCATTAGTGTGACCTCCTCCATCAAAAAACCTTTCAGCAAATTTATTAATAGGAATACTACCTTTAGATCTAAAAGATAATTTTACTCTATCCTCTTTCTCTGTAATAAGTATAGAGATATCAATACCTTTTATTTGGTGAGGGATATTTACTAATCCTTCAGAATCTCCGTTTTGAAAATTATATTTATCTTGTATTGATTTTGATAAACAAATAATTGCACTTGAACATTCATTTAAAACAATCATTTCTTCGTGTAAACAATATCCTACTAATCTCAAACGGTTCTCACTAAATGTATTATATAATCTTTCATGAATATCCATTTTATTTATTCCCTTACTTAGTAGATCAGCAACAACTACATATGTTTCAGGATTTGAAGAGTTATAGTTTAATCCACCAGTATCTGTGTTAATTCCTACATAAATACTTGTTGCAATATCAGAAGATATATCATTAGTTCCATAAATATCTTTTATAAAATTATAAACCATTTCACATGTCGAAGTTACATCTGTTCTTGAAAAACAAAAATCAACATTAGCTTTTGGAAATGGATGATGATCAATCATTATTTTTGTACATGAATTTTTCTTCACGATAGGTTCAAGAAAACCTTGTCTTAATTCAACATTATGGTCTAAGAAGAATATTAAATCAGCTGCTTTTATTAATTCATTTAAGCGTAATCTTTTACTTGAATAAGAAGAAACTAAATCGATTCCTGGAACCCATGATAGATATTCTGGATGATCATCTGGAGTAATTATATTTACAGTTTTTCCTAATTTTTTAAGAAATAATCCTAGTGCACAAGAGGAACCTATTGCATCTCCATCAGGCGACATATGAGTTATTAAAACAATTTTATTACTATCTTCAACTACTTTTTTAACTTTATCTATAACCTCTTTATTTATCATTCTATTATAAGTAATTTATTTGCGAATTTAATACTTTTTTATTGAATCACTATTTCTTTTTACATACGAAATATATTGGAGCATAAGTTAAATGGACAGAATCCTTTTCTGAAAATTTATTGACATAATCTTTTGAAAATCTTTTTAAATCAGATTTTGTCCATATTTTATTTGTTTTTAATCCATTAACTCCTGTTTTTTTTAGATGATTTAGAACATCCATAGGTGTTTTAAACAACATTTTCTTCTTTTCTTCATAAAAGTATAATATATCAAAATTTGATACTAATTTTTCTTCTATTAGTTTTCTATCTAAATAATTAAGACCATTTCCAGTTATATCTTTTAACTCATAGAAGTTCTTTTTTCCAAAAGTACTAAATATAAAAAGTCCATCTTTATTAAGTTGTTTTGCTGCTTTTTCAAAGAAAGAATCTAAATCGTTAAACCATTGAATTGTGGATGCAGAAAGTAGTAAATCATAATCTTCAGGAAAACTTATTTGTTCAGCATCTCCATGTATAAAAGATAAAGTCTGAACATTTTCCTTTATATATGAAATCAATTTAGAATTAATTAGATCTGGGGCTATATCATTCAGAATTAAATCATTAACCTCAAATTCTTTAACAAGCATTTTTGTCAACAAACCAGTTCCACATCCTATTTCAAAAACTTTATCTAAAGAACAACTACAGTGTGCATCAACAATATCCATTAATCTAGAACAAATAAATTTCTGAATAACTGCATTATCATCGTATGTGTTTTTACTTTTAGAAAAATTCTTTATAATAATATCTTTATCAATTTTCATTATATAGCAATGATTTGTTCCCAACTATTATATTTATCAAACGGGTAATGAGGCATATTCACAATAGTTACTTCTGCATTTCCTTTCCAGTAGTTCAATAAATTCTTCATAGAAAAAATTGTATCCTTTTCTGCGATAAGAACAGAATTCCACTTAAAATCTGAATTTGTTCCATATTTATTAACTAAAACTTCTAAGTTTTCTAATTCATCTACTTGCTCCTCAAATTCACGTGAAGGTTTATTGAAAATAGAGTCATCATTAGATGCGAAGATTTCTGCAAAGAATTTATCAGTACCCATTCGCCTCAATCCCTTACATGTTATTTCAAAAATTCTCTCCTTAATTCCGTAATCATTATGGATAGGATAAGGACTACCACATAAAGCAATCTTTTTTATGAATTTTATATCAAAATTTTCTGCTAATTCGTTAGCTATATATACTCCCATCGACCATGCAACAAGATAAGTTTCTGAATAAGAAGATATTGGTTTAAAAGGCAATTCTAAATCTCCCCTATAGTCCCAATATATTAAAACATCAAAATCTCCATTAATAGAATTTAAAACATTAGAATCCATTCCCCATCCATTGAAGAAAACTATTAATCTATCGCTATTATTATCAACAAATTTATATTTCATATTAGTCTATTAAAGAAAGAAACCTATCTATATCCTTTTTATCTATATCTGCATTTAAAGATAACCTAATCCGAGCACTACCTTTAGGAACAGTTGGGTGTTTAATAGCTTGAACAAAGAAAGATTCTTCTTTAATCCTATCACAAACTTCAATACAATCTTTATTTGAACCAATAATTATAGGTATTATATTTGAAGAACCTTTAGTCTTTACACCCTTAATATTTAAACTTAAACGTACATACTCACTGATTTCATTTAAATATTCTCTTTCTTTATTAAAGAATAACAATTTATCAAATATAAACTCAGACCAAGCAATATTTATAGGTGGTAAGGCTGTTGTATAAATCAATGATCTAGAATTATTTATAAGATACTGTTTATATAAATCATCACAAACAACAAAAGCACCTACAGAAGCAATAGCTTTACCAAAAGTACCAACAATAAAATCAACATTTTCAATACACACTTGCTCTTCACATACTCCTAAACCACTAACTCCTCGAGTTCCTAGAGCGTGAGCTTCATCAACATATAAAAATGCATCATATTCTTGTTTTATGTCAACTAATTGTTGAATATCAGCAACATCCCCATCCATGCTAAAAATAGACTCAGTTACAATAAACACATTATTGTATTCATCTCTATGTTGTAAAAGTATTTCTCTTAAATGGTTATAATCAAGATGTTTAAATCGTAAAAAATGTGCTTTTGACATTTTAGTACCATCAATAATACTAGCATGAACAAATTTATCAGCTATAATCAAATCTGTTTTACTTGTTAAGGCTGATAAGATACCTGTATTTGCATGATAACCACTATTATAAAGCAAAGCACCTGATTTACCATAAGCATCAGCAATTTTCTTTTCTAAACGCGTACATATAACATTAGTACCAGTTAACAAACGCGAAGATGTAGATGAAAAATAATCATCAATCTTATTTTCTTTTATATATTTATTAAATTCTTTAATTAAGTCTTTTCTATAAGCTAAACCTAAATAATTATTAGAGGATAAATTAAGAAATTCTTTTCCATCATTAATTATTATATTATGATTTTCTATAGAAATTGAAGATACCTCTCTTAGATTATTTGATTCTTTTAATCCTTCTAATCTAGATTCACATCTTTTCTGTAAATTAGACATATATATATTCCTTTTTTAATATTTCTCAACAACATTTACTAAAGCCGTACATAATTTATTTAATTCGTCATCACTTATTATATATTGAGGCATTATATAAACATTTGTACCAAAAGGTCTTACCCATACCTCTTCTTTAACAAACATAGCTTGAATTTTACCCATATCAACTGGATTTTTCATCTCAACTACGCCTATTGCACCTAAGCATCTAACATCAGCCACCTTAGGATTAGAACGTAAAATTGAAAGATTCTTTTCCATAATCATTTCAATTTCCTTATTTCTAACTTTCCAATTAGACATCATTAACAAATCAATACTTGCACAAGCTACTGAACATGCTAAAGGATTTCCCATAAAAGTTGGACCATGCATAAAACAAGAAGGATTTCCACTACTTATTGTATTTGCAACATCATCTGTAGCCATTGTTACAGCAAAACTCATGTAACCACCTGTAATAGCTTTACCAAGACACATTATATCTGGTTGAATATTCGCATGATTACAAGCAAAAAGCTCTCCAGTCCTTCCAAAACCTGTAGCAATTTCATCAGCTATCAAAAGTACATTAAATTCATCACATAATTCACGAACTTTACGTAAATAATCTGCAGAATAGAACCACATTCCTCCAGCACCTTGAACTATTGGTTCTAAAATAACTGCTGCAATTTTATTTGATTTCTCCTCAAATACTTTTCTAATATTATTATAGTCCTTATCTGAACATTTTTCTCCAAATCGCGATTCAACTTTATCTACAAAATTTTGTATTGATAATTTGCCATTAAAGATTCCATGCATACCTGTATCAGGATCACAAACAGACATTGCATGCCAGGTATCTCCATGGTAACCATTTCTTATTGTTAGAAACTCCGTTTTATCATTATTATCTATAGAATGCCAATATTGTAAAGCCATCTTCATAGCTACTTCAACAGCTACAGAACCAGAATCGCTGTAAAAAACTTTCTGAAGTTTACTTGGAGTTATATTTATTAGTCTCTTTGCTAAACTTATAGCAGGCTTATGAGTAAAACCACCAAACATTATATGAGACATCGATTCAATCTGACTAGACATAGCATTATTCAAAACTTCATTGCTATATCCGTGAATTGCACACCACCAAGAAGACATACCATCAATCAGTTTTCTACCATCTTCTAACTCTATATAAACACCCTTGGCTCTTTTTACTTGATATACTGGCAATGGATCAATTGTAGATGTATAGGGATGCCAGATATGTTCTTTATCAAATTCTAAATCATTCATAATTAATCTATTACAAATCCTAATGATTCAATTCTCTCGATATCATTTTTAATTGTAGCTCCTGTAGTTGTTAATAAATCACCTGTAATAGCTGCATTCACTCCTGACTGCATTGCTAGAGTTTGAATATCTTTAATTATTAATCTTCCTCCAGCAAATCTAATCCATGAATCAGGATTGATAATTCGAAATATTGCTATAGTTTTTAAGATTTCATCATCTCTAAGAGGTTTTGCAGATTCTAATGGAGTCCCAGGAATAGGATTTAATATATTAATTGGAATAGATTTTATATTTAAATCAAATAACAAGAATGCCATATCAATTCTATCTTGCATACTCTCACCCATACCAATTATACCACCAGAACATACTTCAATACCTAAATCTTGGCATATTTTAATAGTTTCTATTTTATCTTCAAGCGTATGAGTAGTACATAAATTCTTAAAATTATTAGGAGAAGTTTCAACATTACAGTGATATCTTCTAACTCCACTATCTTTTAATTTTTCTAATCTTTCTCTATCTAAAAGCCCCATAGAAGCACAAACCTTTATATCTGTTTCCGATTCTATTTCTTCAATATAATCACATAAAGTATCAAGATCTTTATTTGAAACAGCTCTACCACTTGTAACAAAAGAATATCTTTTTACACCTTGAGAAAAATTATTTTCTCCTAATTCTACTGCTTCCTTTCTGCTTACTAAATCGTATGTATCTATATTTGTTTTAAAATGAGCAGATTGAGCACACCATTTACAATTCTCAGAACACTTTCCAGATTTTGCATTTACTATCGAGCATAAATCAAATTTATTACCCATGAAATGTTCTCTTAAATCGTTAGCCAATGCACATAAAGATTTAGTATCTACATTTTCTACTAAACTTAGAGCTTCATCTTTACTTACTCTATAACCTTCTATTATAGACGCTTTTAAACTTTCTATATCCATAATTATTAAAACAAAAAAAAGATATATAGCCAAAACTATACATCTTAAGTTATTAATTTAAATGCAAATTTCTACAAGACATACTTTCTCCTTCAACCATTTGCATCTCTATTTTATCTCTTAAATATTCATTTAGAATATCATTTATATTAAAAACAAAGAAATCTTCATTCCAAACAGAAAATAATTTAGACAACTTATGAGATGACATTTCACATACATCTACAGATAAGTGACCAATTCTTACACTAATTCCCAAAGAAGAGAATATAGCATATGCCTTTCTACTCCACTTGCGAAAACAAATATAATCTGCTGTATTTGAATTTAACTTTCTCATTTGAAATCCAAAAGTAATAAAATTAACTAATAGTATCTGATTTTACATTTTTTTCTTTAGGATGTAAAATTAAATACTCTTCATATTTATCTTTAACCAACATAAGTAATTTGATTGTAGAAACGTTAGAGCTTATATTAGCCAAGTCAACTTTTGAATTAAAGTAAATTAGAAAATCATTTAATCTATCTTTATTTTTTTCTTTTGTCAGTTTAATAAGAACCTCTTCACTTATTTTATTAGATAATATAAAATTTGAATACCTTTTGTTTTTAAGTTTAATCCGTTTCTCGCTTCTTCTTTTTGCCATATTAGGACCTAATTGAATACCAATTCCTCCTCCTACACCATTAAAGCACAACATTCCATCAGAAACCTCTTGAGTTTTTCCATATTTCTTTACATACTGATATTCATTAGAGTTAATAGCAGCCATTATACCACTTGTTAATCTATCTGTAAGTTGTTCCAAAAAAGGATTTTCTGGAAGTTTCATATGAACAAAATCATGTTTAAATTGTTCCCAAGTACCCAAACTTATCACATTAACTTCATCAAGCTGAAAAGCTACTTGCTCCATAAAAACATCTAAATAGTAATCTTCATTATTGATATTTGGAATCTCTATTACCTTTGTCTTATATCCTAAAGATTTAAAGACAAGTTTATCACCGGTATTAACAGAAATCTTATATACTCCATATTCATTAGCAATAAAACCTTTATTACTACCATTTATAAAGATCTGAGCAAAAGCAACAGGTTTTTTAGTATCAGAATTCAGAATTTTACCTCCTACTAGTACTTTTTTTTCTCTATTTTTTAAATAATTGGTATAATTTGAACTATTTAGAGCAAATAATTCACTTGAAGAAAAAACTACTAAAAGTAGTATTGGAATTAATATTTTTATTTTATTTTTCATATACAAACAGAAATAGTTAGGAGAAATAACATCATAGAAAAAAACTAATCGGACTAACAAAACAATATCTTAAAATATATCCCTCCTAACTTTCCTATTTCTATTTGACTACAAATGTAGATTACAAAAGGTCTACATGCAATAGATTTAAGGATTTAACAGGAAGATTAACTTTCATTAAGAATATTATAACTAGCCTAAACTTAGAGTAAAATCACTATTAAGTTTAACAACACCTTCTTTTTCATCTCCATTTTCATCAATAAACCCTTTCAATTTACTAGTTTTTCCTTTAATACACAAATCTTTTATTTGCTTATCAGTCAGTGGTTTACCCATAAAACTAAAAGGTATTACAGTTTTACATCCTTTAGCATAATCTAAACATCCCCAAGCTTTTTTACCTTTTACAAATTTAGCTTTCTTACACCTAGGGCACACTAAATTATCTATATCAACATTTTTGCGTTTCTTAACTTTCTCACCTTTAGTAGCATCTTTTTCATCACTTACAGAAACAATAGTTTTGGATTCAGATTGCTTTACATTCACAACAACATCTGAAACCATTTCTTTCATTTCGTCCATGAAATTTTTAACACTATACTCGCCTAATTCAATTTCTCTAAGTTTCTTTTCCCAAAGGCCAGTAAGTTCAACCGACTTTAGAAGGTCATATTTTATAGTATTAATTAAATCTTTTCCTGTTGGAGTAGCTTCAATTTTTTTCTTTTGTTTCTGTATATATTTTCTTTTATAAAGAGTTTCAATAATATTTGCTCTAGTAGAAGGTCTTCCAATACCATTTTGCTTCATTACATCTCGTAAAGAGTCATCTTCCACATCTTTGCCTGCAGTTTCCATAGCTCTTAATAAGCTAGCTTCAGAATAAGATTTAGGAGGAGATGTTTGTTTTTCAACAATTTTAGGATTTTGAGCTCCTTTTTCGTGTACAATAAACTCTGGCAAAATAGTATCTTCACTAGTAATATCAAAAACCACTCTCCACCCTTTATCTACAATAATCTTTCCTGTTGCTTTAAATTTAATAATCTTAGATTCAACATTATTAATCTCACCAAAAACTGTAGTATTAGCAATTTTACAATCAGGATAAAAAGTTGCAATAAATCTTCTAGCTACCAAATCATATACATACTTCTCATTTTTAGTCATATTATGATTAAAAACATTAGTAGGTATTATAGCATGGTGATCTGTTATCTTTTTATCGTCAAAAGTTTGTTTTGTCTTTTTTAACTTCTTACCCAAAAGAGGTTCAGTAAAATTTTTATAAGGCTCTAGAACTTTTAAAATTCCTGGTATCTTATCGTACATATCATTAGGAAGATATGTTGTATCAACTCTAGGATAAGTAGTCAATTTCTTTTCATATAGAGATTGTATTATTTTTAAAGTCTCCTCTGCTGAAAAATCATATTTCTTATTACACTCTACTTGTAAAGATGTTAAATCGAATAATTTAGGTGGTCTTTCCTTAGCATTCTTTGTTGTTATATCAACAATTTCAATATCTCTACCTTTTATAGATTCAAGTTGTTTATTTGCTTCTTCAATAGTTTTAATTTTACCTAATTGAGAATTAAAACTTACATCACGATATATTGTTTTCAATTCCCAAAACGGTTCAGAAACAAAATTCTCAATTTCATCCTGTCTTTTAACTATCAATGCCAAAGTAGGAGTTTGAACTCTACCAATAGATAAAACACTATTTTTTTTACCTTTTTCATTTTTACCATACTTAAGAGTATAGGCACGTGTTGCATTCATTCCTAGTAACCAATCTCCAATAGCTCTAGCACTACCAGCTGCATATAGATTATTAAAATTCTCTGCATCTTTTAATTTCACAAAACCTTCTTTAATAGCTTCTTCTGTTAAAGAAGATATCCACAATCTTTTTACAGGAACTCTACAATTCGCTTTTTGTAAAACCCAACGCTGAATAAGTTCTCCTTCTTGACCAGCATCACCACAGTTAATCACTTCTTCTGCAGTTTCTACTAAAGATTTTATAACATTGAATTGTCTTTGTATTCCAGAATCATCAATCACCTTAATCCTAAAAGTTGGTGGAATCATTGGCAAATACATCAAATTCCAATATTTCCACTTATCTGTATATTCATGAGGCTCTTGTAAACCACATAAATGTCCATAAGTCCAAGTTACTTGATATCCATTCCCCTCATAATATCCATTTTTTCTAGAATTTGCACCTATAATTTTTGCAATTTCACCTGCAACAGAAGGTTTCTCAGCAATACAAACTTTCATAAAACGTGTTTTTTGTTTCTACATAACCTTAGCACAAGCTAAGATACTAATAAAGATTACGGCATATACAATATAATAGTACGATAAATTTGTTTTCTTATAAACATCAATATTTAAAAATCTATTACAAATTTTATACATTAATAATCCACATAAAGCTCCTAAAATACCTCCACAGATAACATCTCCAGGGAAATGTACTGCTAAATATATTCTAGAATAAGAAACTGCAACTGCCCAAAACAACATACTTATAGTAAACCATCTCTTTTTAAATAACATACTAGCAAATACTGTTAAACCAAAGACATTAGCTGCATGAGAAGAAACAAAACCAAATTTACCTCCTCTTTTTCCATGCACTATATGCACAATGTCACCCAAAATAGGATCTCTAGAAGGTCTCCACCTCTCAAATAATGGTTTAAAAATTGAAGATGAAATTTGATCACATAAAACAATACAAACAACACAAGCTAAAAGAACCCAAATAGCAGTTTTCTTTTCAACTTTATTAAAGAAATAGTATATAATTATCAAATATAGAGGAATCCATATATCTTTTGCAGATAAGAGCCACATTACGGTATCAAAAAAATGGTTATGAATTGAATTCAGAAACACTAACAGCTCTCTATCTAAATCAACTAAAGAAAGTAAAGTCATAATATTAAAAATATAAATGTATTTATAACAAATCCTTCACAAAAGAATATTCATGAAGGATTTACTAATTAGAAATAATTAGGCAAGAGCCTTTTTCACTTGCTCAGAAATTAATTTTCCATCAGCTTTTCCAGCAAGTTTTTTTGAAGCAACACCCATTACTTTTCCCATATCTTTCATACTAGAAGCTCCCAGTTCAGTAATAATATCTTTTACTACAGTTTCTAATTCTTCAACAGATAATTGTTTAGGAAGATATTTTTCATAAACATGAACTTGAGCCATTTCTTCATCAAATAAATCTTCTCTACCTTGCTCTTTGTATATTCCTGCTGCATCCTTACCTTGTTTAGATAATTTTGTAATAATCTTTATACAATCAGCATCTGTTATTTCTCCATTAAAATCCTTAGAAGTCTTAGCTTCAAGAATAACTTTCTTTACTCCTCTAATAGCACCTAAAGCAACTTTATCTTTTGCTTTCATAGCTGCTTTCAAATCCTGTTGTAATTGTTCTTCTATACTCATAACTATATTTTGTTTTTAATTACCTCTAACAAAATTAGCAAGTATTTATTACCTATCCTATAATTTAATTGATAAATTTGCCACTTGAAGAACAAAAATATATGAAAACAAGCATAAAATATAAAAACATATGGACAATAGCTTATCCTATAATAGTAGGAAGCATTGCTCAAAACATTATAACACTTACAGATACAGCATTTTTAGGTCATGTTAGCGAAATAGCTTTGGGCGCTGTTGCATTAGCTGGTCTATTATATATTGTATTTACAATGTTAATGTGGGGATTCTCCACAGGTCTGCAAATAGTTGTAGCTAGAAATTATGGGGAGAAAAATAATAGAATGATAGGTGCTAATTTTGATAATGCATTAGTATTTTCACTACTATTAAGTGTTTTTCTTTTCGTAATAATGAAGATAAATGCTCATTCTCTATTGAATTTACTACTAAAATCAGATAATATATACCAAGCTAGTGCCGATTATTTAAATATACGATCTTGGGGGATTTTTATTAGTGGTATAAACTATTTATATAGAGGATTTTATATTGGAATTACAAAGACAAAAGTAATTGGACAAACAACCTTTATAATGGCCATCGTAAATATTCTAATAGATTATTTATTAATCTTTGGTAAATTTGGTTTACCAGAATTAGGTGTTGAAGGAGCTGCCATAGCATCAGTATGTGCAGAAATTGTAGCTCTAATATATTTCACAATTTATACAATACATAAAGGGAATAATAAAAGATATCATTTCTTTAAAAAGAATTCATTAAATCTAAATTTACTATATAGATTAGTCAAGATATCAATTCCAACAATGGTACAAAGTTTCTTATCTTTAGCCTGTTGGTTCTTATTTTTCATTTTTGTAGAGAATCTTGGAGAACGTCCAATAGCATCAGCAAACATAGTAAGAAGTTTATATATGCTTATCAATGTGCCAATTTGGGCATTTGGAGCTGCAGCAAGTACTTTAACAAGTCAATTAATTGGAGCACGAAGACAAAGCGAGGTATTTCCTATGCTAAGAAAAGTTGCTATAATATCTACTATTTGTGTTGTTTCTTCTACACTTATGGTATTACTTTTTCCATCCACATTCCTTTCAATATATACAGATAATAAAGAATTAATATCTTACTCTATAAATTCACTCTTTGTTGTTGGTTCCTCTTCAATTTTCTTTGGATTTAGTATTACATTCTTTCAAGCTGTTTCAGGTACAGGAAAAACTCAGCATGCTATGTATATAGAAATAGCTGTACTATTATTTTACACTTTATATGCGTGGTTTTTAAGTAGTCAATTAAAATTAGATGTTGCATATGTATGGACAAGTGAACCTATATACGCATTTTTACTTGGTATTTCTTCATATGTATATATGAGAAGATATCGTTTAATTACAAATGATTAAATGATTATTTATAACCGATAGTAGAAGGTTTTTCAAATCCTAAATTTATATAATTATTCAATCTATTATTTTTTGCAATAATATTAAAACGATTAATGTCACTAGGGATTCTAGGATAGTAAGTTAATCTAAGATTCAAGGTTTTAAAGATTAATTTCTCATTATTAATTTTGAAACCAATACCAATTCCGTAATATGGCTTACTATTAAAAATAAAAGAGCTACTATTAGTTATCCAACCAAAATCAGTAAACACATATGAAGACATTCTATTTCCATTCTTCATATATGGGAAATAAATATTTTGGGTTAACTGAAAACTTAATTTCTGTGTTCCCACAAGTTTCTTACTTGAAAAATCTCTTAAATAATCATCAAAAAACATGAAATCATATTTATATCTCTCAATTCCTGTTGAATACAATCCATTAATTTCAAATCTAGCTCTTTGCCTAAATAAACGATATAATTTTGTAATAACCTGACCTCTACATCTTATACTACCTCTTTCATATACATTCCTATTAAAATATCCCCCATATTTTATTTGGTATGCAATATATTCCATAGATCTTTTAAAAAAGATAACCTTTGAAAACTCTCCTCCTAAATAAAGTAAATCAGCTAATTCATTCTTTTCCCTTCCAATTGTAACATTACATTTATACCCATCCGTAATGTCTTCAGTTTCACCTAAACCATGAATATAGTTAGATTTAAAATACTGTCTTTTACAAAATTGAGAAGAAAATAAAATGCTTCTAGTATCCATATAATAATTAAATAAGTTTGGATCCAGAGGATTAGCAAGAGTATTTAATTTGGTATACGATACAGCATTAATTATTTGGTATATACCTTTCCGATTACTATATATATTATGAGCACGGCCTAACCAAATATCTATTAAATCATAATTAAAGATTTTATTATTTTTATGCCTTGTATCATCGTCAATATATTTTGTATCTATAACATGCTTATAACTTAAAAGTCCAGCAAATTTTGTTGTTGTAAAAGTAAAATCTCTCTTTAGAGAAGTATAGAAACTTCTAGCCTTATTTCCACTATTAAATCTAGCAGTAAAATCGATATATGTTCTTCTTATATTTCGTATATTATAAGCTAAAAGATAAGACATCTTAACAGAATCCTTGGAATTATATCCCACTCCTCCTTCAAGTTCATGAGCTACTCCCCATAAATTTCTATTTGTTCCAATAAATTCTATTCTATTAATAAAATTGGTATTAATCTCAGCACCTAAAGAAAATGTATCCTCACAAATTATATAAACGTCTACTTTAGAATCTTTATTTTTAACAATATTGATACTCACATCATTAAAAATTCTAAATGTTCGTAATAACCTTTCTGTTTCAGCCATCTCTAAACACGAAACCTTATTCCCTTTTTTAAAGGGTACAAACCTTTCTACATATGCCTCACTTGTAGGAGAATGTAGTTTATTGCCAATCAATTCAAGTTTTTCAAGGAATCTCATACTATCAGATTTTGAAACATTAAATGGCTTTAAAACAATAATCTTCACATCATTAATAATTAAATCTTCAAAATCAATAAACTTTGATTCTAAATCTTCAACAAATGCAGGTTTAGATTTTTTTTTAAGAAGATATCTATTGAAATTATCTACAAAGAAAGATTTCACACTTACACTATCTTTTGAAATAGAATCATTCTTTACGTTTTGGGCGACAATATTATTGCCCAAAATCATTAGAATAATAAATAAAGAGAAACAATGTAAGATTTTCTTATGCATAATAACAAATTTAAATAATATTTCTAACATATGACACTTAATTCTACTTTAGAATATATCAAAATATAGTCTAAAGTAGGGTGTTTATTAATTTAATTAAGCTATTTATTAAAACAGTATTTTAGATTTAATTAACATATACTTTATAATTAACTAAATAAATACATTAATTATACATAATAAGATAATCTATTGTATAATCAACTAGTCTAAAGAGCTAATATTTTAGTATTATACAAATAAATTAAGGTTTCTTAAAATAAATAAATATCAAAAAACTAAAAAATGTTAATTTCATCTTTATAATCAATAGGAAGCCCTATTTATTTTATAAAATTTCTTTAAATTCTCATTTTATTAATTACTTTTACAATTAAGGTCATATATGAGAAGCATATATATTAACTAAATAATTAATTTAACTTTCAATACTTACAAGTTATGGCAAATAAAGATTATATAGCTCAAATCAAGAGCATGATTTCTTCGCATAAAGGTATTAAACTTGATTGTGAGAGAAAGACACTTATTAAAGAATCTGTCGACAATAAAGAATGTATATTAACAGAAGGTGGTGCATTAGCAACGTGGACTCCTGATCATTCAACAGGTCGTAGCCCTAAAGATACATACATTGTGTGTAATCCTGGAAGTGAAAACAATATAGACTGGACATCTCCAAATAATATTAAACTTGATGCAGATACATTTAGTATGGTATTAGAAGATGCAGTTGAAGTATTAGCTTCTAAAGAAGTTGTATACACAACAGATAGAGTAATTGGAGCTGATTCAAGATACGCATTACCTGTAACAACAATATCAGACAACGCTTTAGTTGAGGTATTTGCAGACAATATGTTCCGTCCTGTACCATCAGACATCGAAAAATCAACTTTTGCTGATAGAGAATTCTATCTATTATCATTACCATACGATTATCTTGATAGAGATAAATATAAAGGAAGATTAAGAGATATGCCTAATGGTGAAACATCTAATATGTGTGTAGTTATGAACTACGATGAACGTATTGGTATTGTATTTGGTTCAGCATATTGTGGATCTAATAAAAAATTAATGTTCACTGTAATGAACTATTATTTACCACTAGAAGGTGTTCTTCCATTACACTGTTCAGCAAACGAAGGAAATGATGGTAATTCAGCCTTACTATTAGGTCTTTCAGGAACAGGAAAAACCACATTATCAGCAGATCCAGCTAGAAAATTACTTGGAGATGATGAGCATGGATGGAGTGAAGAAGGTATCTTCAACTTCGAAAATGGTTGTTATGCTAAAATGATAGATATCAAAAGAGAAAACGAACCAGAAATCTATGATGCAGTAATGCACAAAGACGATTATTTAAATCATGGAGCAATCTTAGAAAACGCTATGGTTTATCCTAATGGAAGTGTAGATTTCTTTGATACTCGTTATACTCCAAATTCAAGATCTTCATATCCACTTAGTTTCTTAAGTAATATTAAAGAAGATTCTTGTGCTGGACATCCAAATACAATCTTATTCTTAACAGCTGATGCTTACGGAGTATTACCTCCAATATCTGAACTAACAAAAGATCAAGCAATGCTTTGGTTCTTAATGGGATATACTTCAAAACTTGCTGGAACAGAAACAGGTGTAACTGAACCACAAGCTACATTTTCAAGATTCTTTGGTCAACCATTCATGCCTTGGAAACCTAGTAAATATGCTGATATGTTAGGTGAAAAAATGGAAAAATTCAATACTAAAGTATATCTTGTAAACACTGGATGGAGCGGTGGATCTTATGGAACAGGTTCTCGTATTAAATTAAAATATACTAGAGCAATGGTAAATGCTGCATTGAGTGGAGAATTATCAAATGTTGAATTTAAGCACAACGATACATTCCATTTAAATGTACCTCAATCATGTCCTGAAGTTCCTTCTGAAATTCTAAATCCAAAAGATACTTGGGAAGATAAATCACAATACGATAAGACAGCTCAAAAATTAGCAGAACAATTTGCTAAGAATTTTGATAAGAATTACGGAATGCAAGATATAGCAGAAAACGTAATTAAAGAATGTCCTGGGAAATAAAACCCATATATATTAACCGAAGGGTATAACATCTTGTTATACCCTTTTTAATTCAAATAAAATGTTTTTTATTAATGCATTTAAAGGAAATAATAAGTTCTTAACTTATCTATTAGGAACTATTTTAATTATAATTATTACACAAATTATAGGTATACTTCCCCTAATTATTACTCTATTGGTTCAAACAATAAATAGTGGAAGTGTTGATTTAAGTAGTCTTAGTGAAGTATCAAAAATTACATCTTCACAAAATCTCAATTTATTACTAATGCTTTTCCCTTTTGTATTAGGCTTTATAACTTATTTTATAATTATAAAATATTTACATCATAAGAAAATTAAAGATGTCATAACAGAAAGACCTAAATTCGATATAAAACGTTTTATTATAAGTTTTTCTGTTTGGGGTGGTCTTACATTAATATCATTATTTTTTAGTGTATCCTCAAACAATTCATCTTTAGTATGGAATTTTCAACCTCAAGAGTTTTTTGTTTTATTAGCTATCGGGCTACTTATATTACCTATGCAAACTTCTTTTGAAGAATTTCTATTTAGAAGTTATTTTATGCAAGGATTCGCTGTTACAACTAAAACAAGATGGGCGCCACTTTTAGTAACATCAATAGTTTTTGGTCTACTTCATTCTGCAAATCCTGAAGTTCAAGAATTTGGTTTTCTAACAGCTATGCCTACTTATATTATAATGGGATTAGTATTAGGATTAACAGTAGTAATGGATGGAGGGTTAGAGATTGCTTTAGGTCTTCATTATGCTAATAACCTTTTCTCTTCATTATTGTATACTAGCGATACATCGACACTACAAACTCCTGCACTATTCTTAGACACTAAACCAGAAATGAGTCCATTCGAAAGTGTTGGAATTTTAATATATAGTATCATCTTCATATTAATATGTAAACGCATATTTAAGTGGAAAGATTGGGGTAAGATTTTCAGAAAAATTGAAATAGATAAATAATATAATCTCAAATAATAAATAAAAGATCTTCTTAATTAAGAAGATCTTTTATTATATATCAAAAAACATTTTTCAATTCTACAACTTCAATACTATTTACTAATCCTTCAGACATTTTTATAAAATCATGAAAATGTTTAGATTCCTTATGAATATTTAAAATTTCACTACTCTCCCATTCTTCATACATTAAATAGTGAGTATCATCATTATTATCTAAATTCAGTGAATATTTAAGATTTCCTATTTCTTTTCTACTAGAATTAACTAAAGTTTCTAATAAAATTTCAACATCCTTATTCTTTTCACTATGTATAAAGATATCTGCTACAACAATAATCTTTGAATTTTTCATTTTTTAATTCTCCCAACTTATTAGTTCATTAGTATTCCTTCTAGTTTTTTCTGGAGCATCATTAACTCTATATCCAAAAGCCAACATATATGATATTCCATATTTAGAGGTATCAATATTAAAATCATTTTTTAATATTTCTTCTATCTTTTTCTTATTAAAACCTTCAATAGGACATGAATCTATATTAATCATGGCAGCAGAAGTCATCATATTCCCCATAGCAATGTACGATTGTTTTGAAGCCCAATCAAATAACGCTCTCTCTGTATTTAAATCAAAATCATCCTTTTGAAAATTCTTAAAATATTCTTTCATCATATCTATTACATCATCTGGATAATTCTTCACATTTTTCATGAAATAATTTAAATATTCACTATCATACTTCATATATGCTGGCTGAAGAGTCAAACATAAGACGAAATGACTAGCTGTATCCAATTTTAAACTAGCACCCCATGAAAATTCTTTTAATTTATTTCTTAAATCTCTATTTTGAACAACTAACAAATGCCATGGTTCAAATCCAAATGAACTAGGTGATAATCTAGCTGTTTCAATAATAAATGAAAAGTCTTCCTCACTTATCTTCTTATTAATATCAAATTCCTTACAAGCATGTCTGTAATTAAATGCTTTTAAAATATCTTCTTTATTCATAACTAATAATTAAATTTTTATATTTGAATACAAACTTATAGAATATCTAAGTTTTCAAATTGTATAAATTCATCATTTAACTGTACTTATTAAACATGCAAAGATTTAAACAAAATACTCCTTTTAAGATACTTGAATTAGATACTAATATTTGGAAATATCCTATTCATACTCATAATCATTTTGAGATAGTATTTATAAAAGAAGGTTCTGGAACTCATACAATAAACAATATTAGTTTCCAATACAGAGATAAAGATATATTCATTTTATCTCCTGGGGATTCTCATATTTTTAATATCAATTCAAATACAAAATTCTACTTTATTAAATTCACAGAATCTCTTTTTACAAGGGGAATTGATATTATCAATAAAAAAAGATGGATAGAAAAAATTGAATCTGTTCTTTTAAATCCAAATCTACTTCCTGGAGATATAAAATATGAACAAAAAGATAAGGATACAATGTTTCAATTGTTAGATATAATAATTGAAGAAAACTATTACGATAAAGAATATAAAGACTCTATAATAAGTGATACTGTAAGTATAATAATAAGTCTTATTGCAAGAAATATTTGTAAAATATATTGCGAGAAACAAATAAATAATAAAAAAGATAAGAATAGAATGAATGACATTTTTTCTTATATACAAGAGAATATATATATAAGTGAAAATCTAAAAATTGATAATATTGCAAATCATTTAAATCTTTCTAAAAATTATATTAGTATTTTTTTTAAGAAGAACTATGGAGAATCTTTACAACACTACATTTTAAAATATAGATTAATAATTGCTGAAAATAGAATAAGATTAAGTGATTACACTATTTCTGAAATAGCTTATCAATTAGGTTTTTCAGATGAAAGTCATTTTAATAAAGCCTTTAAAAAGAAATATAATATGAATCCAGGAGAATATAGAAAAAGAAATATATAGGTCTTCTCATTATAAAAAGACCTATTAATTTATCTTCCCCTAACTCCTTTTACAATAGGTTTAAATCTGAAAATATAATAAGGTTTTGATGTTAAATCTTTCCCTTTATTAAAAACACTAGCCTTAGGTAATTGTGCTGCTGAAACATACATATATCCATCTTCAGAATAACTTACTCCGTCTGGCCAACTTAAATCTATATCATATGTATATATTGAAGAGGTTTTAGTTTTAGAATCAATTATTCCAATACTATTAGTTTCTATATAAGTTAGATATAGATTATTATTCATATCTATACTCAATCCACCATTATTATTTTTATTAGAATATTTTTGAACATACTTACCAATTTCTGAAGATTCTCTTCTTAGCAAATCATTCATTTTAATTCTATAAACTTTCGATCCATTTAATGGTGCATAATATAACCATATATTATCCTTATCTAAAGTTATTCCATCTGCTCCCACTCTAATCGGTTTATTCGTTCCTGGTACATTTAATATTTTATTATTTACAACAATACTATTCTTTTCTGCTCTAGTAGAATAATGTCCTTCTAAAACTCTTTTACATATTCCAGTATTCATATCTAAAATTACTAAAGCACCCTTACTTCCATCTCCACCATTTCCTATATCTTCATCAGCAATAATAATAATGTTTCTCGACTCATCAATTACAAAATCATTTAATTGCGAAGTCTTTATACTAGCAGGTTTAGGAATATAATATATTCTTTTAAGTTTATTATTTTTTGAATCCCAAGCGACCAATTTAGGTGTTATATTACTTTTTAATCCCATATCTAGCATCCAAACCACACCATTAGAATCATTTCTTATTCCAAGCACATCGTCTAAATACATATCATCTTTTTGATTTCTTGTATTCCATTTCATATTAGGAAATGCTTTAAACAATTTCTTACTAGAATCATAAGTCATAACCCTTATTTTAGGACTAAAAAATGGATGATTACTAAACACTAAATCATTATTCGCTTTAAAAGAAATATTACCTACAGGAAAAGGTACCTTTAAATATTTTTCAATCTTAACTTGAGCTAATAAACTAAAACTAAGAAATAATACACAAAAATTTATTAATAAGATTTTTCTCATAATTATTACTTTAAAATTAATAAGATAAAGGTATTACATATGTAATTAATAAAATTGTACAAATCCATTATCATTCTGTATTTATTACATCGTCTAAAATTACATCTTGGACGAAAAGCTATAAATCATTATTTTTGCTTTATGGAAGATTTATTTTTAATATTTGATGTTATGGCAGTATTTCAAGGAGTAATTCTAGGAATACTATTACTCTTTTTGAAGCAGAATGGTAAATCATCATTTTTTCTTGGATTGTTTCTAATAACTTATTCATTAGAATTTATTCCTTCTTTAGTGTTTTCTATATGGGATAATATACCTCAATATTATTCATACCTTCCTTTATATTTCTATTTCTTAAATCTGCCATTTCTTTATATATACTGCAGAAAGTTAATAGATAAGATATCAAATAAAACCATTTTATACTTAATAATACCTGGTATTATAGAATTCATATTTATACTCACTATCTTTTTTGGTTTTAAATCAGAAAATCAATTTATAAGTCAAAATAATAATAAGCTATTTGATACTTATCAATTAATTGCAATTATATATTCTATAATAATAGCCATATATACTCGTAATTTGATTATTAATTACCGCAAAAAAGCTGCAAATTTCTATTCAAGAATAAATGGAAAGATTCTTAGATGGCTAATCAATCTAGTATCATTTCTAATAATCTACGATATTATATTAATCCTTTTTATAGGTTTATCATATTATTCAGATACAGAATACACATTTATCACTCATATTTTAAGTATCATCAATGTATTTTTCATTTATTGGGTAGCATTAAGTGGTTATAAACAATCATATCAACCAATGATCATTCTGACTCAAAAAGATGATGAACTTGAAATTAATCAAGATGACAATAATTCTATCATCTTTTCACAAATAGTAGAATATTTCAAAGAAGCAAAACCATATACAAATCCAGATTTAAATATACAGTTACTAGCTCAAAAAATTAATATTTCTTATAAAAAGATATCATCGTCAATAAAAGAATCTACAAATGAAAACTTCAATACATTCGTAAACAAATATAGAGTTGAAGAAGTCAAACTCATGCTATCTTCAGAAAAATATAAAGATTATTCAATAGAAGCTATAGGATATGAAGCTGGTTTTAATTCAAAAGCTTGCTTCTATACAGCTTTTAAGAAATTTACAGAAAAGACACCCACATCATATCGTAAAGATATAAACACCTAGAAATCATCAATATGTCCTAATTCTAGACATGTAGATTTAAATTCAGACATTTAGAAAAAAGCTATTTTATATTTTTGAGATGTGTTTAATAAGATAACACTTAAGAAATTATTAATAGTAATTTAAAACTAAAGTCATGAAAAAGTCAATACTCTTAATTATTGTTTCTTTTATACTTATTTATAATGTAAAAGCTCAAACAATAAACTACGACAGTCTAAGAAATGAAATTAAAACATATCGAGAAATTCTAAAACATTCTCACACTGGTCTAAATTTATATACATCAGAAAAACAATTCGACTCACTATTTAATAAATTAGATAAAGATCTTCCTAAAATAAAAACTAGAAGGGATTATTATTTAAGACTATGTGAAATACATACATTTATCAGATGTGGACATTCAAGTATGTATAATGTACCACTAACAGAAAATGATATAATCAAGGAAATTCTACCCTTTAAAATCAAATTTCTAGGTAATAAAGCATATGTTGAGAACTCATATTGTGAAATAAAAAAAGGAAGTGAAATTGTATCAATTAATGGACATTTAATATCAGAGATCACAAAAGAAGCTTTCAAACTAATAAGTTCTGATGGATATAATACAAGTTTCAAATATAGAATACTTGAATCTGATTTTAATTCTTATTATTTCTTAATATTTGGAAAAACCAATACATGTAAAATTCATTACACAGAATATCAAACAAATTCAAGAAAGATTTTAGATATAAGTACAAAACAAGAAGATTATAATATAGGTAAAGAAACAAATAAAGAGAAAACATTTAACGATATATATAATCTTAAAATATTAAATAATAGTACTGCATTATTAACAGTTAATTCTTTTGATACTCCTACTAAAAAACTAACAAAACGCTACTTCAAATTTCTAAAAAAAGCATTTAAAACAATAAAAAAGAAGGACATTAAGAATCTTATTATCGACATAAGAGAAAATACAGGTGGAAATGATGGTAATGATATGGAATTAGCTTCATACATCATAAATAAACCTTTTAAAGAAAATAAATATAGAATCATTAAACATCTAAATCTAGTATCACATTCAGAGCTACTATCGCCATATTTAAATGATATGTTAGGAATAGATAATGACACTCCTAAAAGTGAAATAGCTAAAATGATGAATAAAGAAGTAAAAAAGGAATTTGAAAATAAGGCTCATACTGATGGTTACTATTATCTAAAAGAAGAAAAAGTAATTAAACGTAAACCTAAAAAAAATAGATTTAAAGGAAATATCTACATAATGACAAGTGGTAATGTCTTCTCAGGTGGAGGATTATTCAGTGCATTAGTAAGAGATAAATCAGATGCAATATTTGTAGGTGAAGAGACTGGTGGTGGTTATTATCGTCACACAGGTAGTATTCCTTTAATATATGAACTACCATATTCTAAAATTCCTTTCTCTATATTCACTGTTATCAATGAGCAAGATGTTGACCAAAAATTGTTTCCAAAAGGTACAGGAACAATTCCTCACTATAAAGTACATCAAAATCCAGATGAATTAGTCAATAATATTGATGCTGTACTAAACAAATGCCTTGAATTAATAAAAAAATAAAAGAAAAATAATGAACAATAAAATTACAGGTATATTACTACTAGTATTAGGAACTATCTTTTGGGGAATGACATTTGCATTCACAAAAAATGCTCTTAATGATATAGATACATATTCATTCTTAGCGTTTAGATTTTTAATAGCATCTTCTTCCCTAGCATTATTATTTATAAATCGATTAAGAAACATAGATTTTAATGTAATATACAAAGGTGTTATTCTTTCAATTCCTTTAACAATTGGTTTTCTAACTCAAACTATGGGATTAGAATACACATCTGCATCTAACGGAGGTTTTCTAACAGCTATATCTGTAATTATTGTACCAATAATCAATACAATATATACTAAACGTTTTCCCTCTTTTAAATCGACAATATCAATACTTATAGCATCATTGGGACTATTGCTAATAACAGGGACATCGGTAAAAACGTTTAATCATGGAGATATATTAATGCTAATATGTGCAATAGCATTTGCTTTTTATATTGTACAAGTATCAAGAGAGTCTGGAAAATCAGATGCAATACTTGTTACTTTAATACAATTAATAGTTGTTAGTATTTGTTCTTTCTTTATGGCATTCCTTAGCGATGGAATTAAAATTCCTTCTTCAACTGATAGTTGGACAGGTATATTATTCTGCGCTATATTTGCAACAACATTTATGTACACAATACAAAACCATTATCAACAGTATTTATCAACAAATACAACAGTTATAATTTTCTCATTAGAACCATTTTTCGCTGCAATAACAGCAGTAATTATGCTATCAGAAGAACTCACTACAAGTATCTTCATAGGAGGTTTTTTAATAATCTTTAGTATGATAATGAGTGAAATTAAATTTAAAGTAAAACAATAATCTTTCCAGATTACTAACATCGTCCCACTATCATGAGCGTATTCTAATTCTTAGAATACGCTCTAAATTATCCATACTGCATAAGTTCTATAGGGACTACATGTGGTGATTTTTTACAGGAATTCCTAAGTGATTATATTTCATATTCATATATTTTAAAATCGATTTAAATATATGAATATAATTAATTAGAAAAAATGTAGCTATTGAAATTAATAAACCATTAACAAAAATCTCACTATATTAATTTCTCTATTTTTAAAAAAAAGTTTATCTTGCGCGCCATTTTGGTGATCATAGATGAAACAATCTACGACTTAAAAGGGAATCTTGTTAAAGTCAAGAACTATACCCGTAGCTGTAATTTCCATCAAAATTTGATATAAAACACCACTGTTAAGAAATTAATGGGAAGGTATATCAAATGGAAAAAGTCAGAAGACCTGCCAAAGAAATATATTCGTAAAGCTTTCGGGATTAAGAGCTGAATAAAGTATAGTTACTAGACTTTTTTCGTATAATCTCGTTGTTTTATTACTATAAAATTTACTAAATAATATAAAACGAGAAAGATGAAAAAAGTACTATTAATTTCTAGCTTATTGATTTTAAGCTTATGTTTTAATGCATGCGACAAAAAGAATGATGATCCAATAAAAGAAGTCGTAAAAAAGATTGTTCCAAAACAAATTGCATTATCCAAGACAGAAATAACACTAAAACTAGGAACAACACAAGAATTAAAAGCAAGTGTATTACCTGAAAAAGCAGATCAAACGCTAAAAGTAGAACTTGATGATAAAGAAATCATCAGTTATGAAAACAATATTATCACACCTAAAAAAATTGGTAAAGCAAACATCAATTTTACAAGTTCGAATGGTATTAAGGCATCATGTCTTGTTAATGTAATAGATAAATACGATCACAAACCAGTTGAAATTAAACTATCAACAAAAGAGATAAATATAGAATTAGGATCTACAGCTAAATTAACTTATAGTGTACTTCCAGCTGATTCTGATCAAACATTAAAGCTTGAAAATTCAAATCCAAATGTAGCAGAATTAAAAGATGGTATTATTACACCAAAGATATTAGGAGACACAAAAATCACATTTACTACCATAAACAA
Source organism: Marinilabiliaceae bacterium JC040 (assembly GCA_022496785.1). Classification (GTDB taxonomy): domain Bacteria; phylum Bacteroidota; class Bacteroidia; order Bacteroidales; family Marinifilaceae; genus SNAP01. The sequence goes on from SNAP01000003.1 coordinate 43,851, forward strand.
TAAAACTGCATCATGTTTAATACATGTATTAAATAAATCTCCAAAAGAAATAACATTTACAAAAAGTGAAATAACAATTCACAAAGGAGAGCCAACAAAACTTGAATATACTTTAAAACCATCCGATGCAGTTTCTGAAGTAAAATATACATCATCAAATGAAGAAATTGTAAAAATCACTGAAGATAAAGAAGTTATAGGTTTAAAGACAGGTTTTGCAATTGTAACAGCAACAACTAAGAATGGTTTAAAAGCAGAATGCAAAGTTATTGTAGATGGTAGTAGACCTATTAAAGTTGGAGATATAGTATTTACAGCTGTAAGTGAAAACGAATCATCGCTAGAACTAAAAGTTTCGAGCAGTATCGTTGTATTTATAAACAATGCAGCCAAAACTATTGAAACATCTCAAGAGATAAAACTTAATAAAGAAGATGAATTATTTATTCCACTAGCTGCTAAAAAAGAAATAACATCTATATCTTGTAAAAAATGTGCTATTACTGGCGATTTCACTGAATTTACTGCTTTAGAGAAATTTTCAGCAGAAAGTATTACTAATAAAGAACTTAATCTAGAAGGGACATTAGCTCTAAAATCTTTAAGAATCCACGATGCTAAATCTATAAAATCTATAAACTGTAATAAAGCAATAAATCTAACATCAATTCACGTAAGTGCTTCTACTGTTGGAAATATAGATCTATCAGGTTTAAATAAATTGAGTTCTATCCAATTTGTTGGATGTACAAATATGACTGAATTAATTATTCCTAATAAACAAATAATTAAAACAATAAATATCACATCAAGCAATATCGAGAGTCTAGATCTTGCAGGAACAGAAAATCTAGTAAGATGTGAAATAGAGAAAACTCCAATAAAAGTACTTGATTTAACAAGTTCACAAGTATCAAGATTCAGAGCAGGATCTGATAAATTAATAACAGTAAAATACAATACAACGACATATAAAAATAGATATTTCTATGGATATATGGGAAAAGAATATAAAGATGTAGATAATAAAAGATATAGAGATTTATCTATATACTCTGAAGATTTCACAATTGAATGTTTTATTGGTAAAGAACCTGTAGATGGAAAATTCACAGGATTAACTAGCCTTGAAAACGTAATGGTAAGAGGTCTAATGAAATTTACAAATAAGGGTAAAGGATTTGTACAATTTATAAAAGGAGGAGCAAAATGGTATTACAAAATGAGCGTAATAAAATCAACTTCAAAATGGGGATATGATAAATATACATACGAGTGGGTTAAAGAATAAGTAAGCATATCAATATCAGATAGAGTGCTTATACATATGTATTAAGCACTTTCCTTTTTTATAAATGCTCATTTAAAACATAAATAATGAAACATCTTAAAATACTAATCTTTATCTTGCTTATATCTAGTCCAGTAATAAGTCAAGATAATAACAATAGATTTGGACTTATAGACTTATCTAAAAAGCCCAAAGAAGCTAAAAAGGTATATGGAGCAGTCAAAAACTTTCACATATCAAACAGAATATTAGAAAACAATAAAGAAAGATCTAAATCTGGAGTATTACGTTCTTACACAAATGCAAATAAGTTATACATGCCCTCACCTATCGATCAAATTGGTAGCTCATGTGCATTTGCTTCATGTATAGGATATATCTATTCATACGATCTAAATAGTCTATACAACAGAGAATCAAACAAAGACAACGAATTAAGCTATTTCTATTCATGGAACTATTGGAACAATGGAGACCCACGAAAAGGAGGTTTTCCTTGGTATGCATGGTCAACAATGGAAGATAATGGTTGGATGTTACAAAAAGATTTTCATTATTCTAAAGGCACACATTGGGCAGATGGTTATGAAAAATACTCTAAAGGTTTTAAAGATGGAGCAGAACAATATAAAATTGCTTTCGATCCTGAAGATACATTCATATCACGTTTAAAAAGCTACTTAATAAATAAAGGAGGAACTAACGACAAAGGAGGACTAATACAATTTTCGGCATATGCTCATCCATTAAATCCAAACATCTTTAACGAAGATCCTAAATTCAAAAACAAAGGAACATTAAATTGCAATGCAATAATACCAAAATTTGGAATAAGTGGAATGCATTCAATGACCATTGTAGGATACGATGACGATGTATGGTACGACTATAATGGAGATAATATTAAAGATCAAGATGAAGTAGGTGCTTTTCACTGTATTAACACATGGGGAACTGATTGGGGCGATAAAGGATACTTCTATGCTCCCTATAAAACATTCACAGATTTTATGCAAGGTAATGGTGGTACAGGAAACGGTGGTAAAGATTGCTTTGTAGTAACAGCTTATCATAGACAAACGCAATATGCATTAAAACTTAAAATGCTTCATTCTGTTAGGAATCAGATATATATAGAATATTCAGATGGTAAAGAAATCTTCAAAAAAGAGATAATGAACAAACAAGGAGGATACAGATGTTTACATGGAGAATATTTTATGGGAGATAAACCACTAACAGCAGGACTTAATCTTATAAAATTACCTAAAGACACAGCACCTTCTGATATTCGAATCACTGTTCATAACGAAGGAAGAGAAATGGGAAGAATACTTGAAGCAGAACTAATACAATATTCAGGAACAGAAACAATGTCATATGATATCTTCTTCCCAAACAAATATCTAAATCCATTTGGTAAAGGGCAAGGAAAGATTGCAGATCCATATCCAAGTACACAGGAAAAAGTAAAATTTCGATATAATGAAAAAGAAAAAATAATCTCACTATTCTTTAATAATACAAAAGCATCTTTCTATCAAATAGACATATTATCTCTAGATGGAAAACTTATCTATGAAAGTCTAATGAAAGATCTACAAGCAGGAAGAAACTTCGATAAAGTGAGTTTAAAAATACTAAAAAGTGGAGAAAAGATCTTAAGAATCTTAACAGGAGGGAAAATCATATATAAACGAATAAATATCAAATAATATGAGAATTATAGTCTTTATAATAGTCGGATTATTACTAACATCTTGTTCTAAAGATAAAATTAGCAAGCCAGAACCAGAAGGAATAATAGTAAACGAAAATATAAATAGCATTGATATAGAATATCATAAAAGCATCAAACTAGAAGCAAAAGTTTTACCTAAAGAAGCATCTCAAAAAATCAAATATGTATCAGCAGATGAAAACATAATAAAGATTGATGAGAATGGTAACATTCTTGCAAACGATCTTGGTAGCACAACACTTATATTAATAGCAGAGAATACCTTTACTAAAAGTATATCTATAAATGTACATATACCAGGTGGAAAACACTTATCACTAAATGGGAAATCATATACACTCCCGATAATTAGTAATTCAGCAATTCAAACTAAAGAGGAATTAGTTAAAATGCTACAAATCGTAGAAGAAGAACATCCTGATGAGAATACAGAAATATTAAAAATTGAAAAGATAAGAGAAAAATACAATATTGCATTCTCCTCAATATCATATATATACAAAACAAAAGACAAGAAACTAGATCAAATTAATTTTGAATATGAATTAAGAGACGATTTAAGTCTTGAAGAACAAAAAAAGCTAGGAAAAGCAATGCTAAATAACAACAGAATTTCTTTTCAATAAGAAAAAACTTATAAAATAAACACAGAAAAAGCTTACAACAAATTATACAAAAGTATAGAGTTGTAAGCTTTAATAATTTATAAATCTTAAAATTAGAAAATTCTTCTTATATATTTAACAGAGAGAATAATACCTGTATAGCTAACAAATAAACCTCCGACACATAAAAATAATAAAATAAATTTTCTTATCCAATCATGTTCACGTAAAAACTTAAAATTAAGTGTATGTAATCCCTTATATAACCATCTTCTCAATCTCTTACTCTTATTATTCAAACTAATACATTTTCCACTTTCAACACCTATATACATAAAAGTTTCATTTTCATCATTAAATTCAATTCTTAGAAAAGGTAATTGAGCACTTGGTCTTCTACCATAATAATCGTCAGGAGTATGAAAAATATCAATATTCTTAATCTTATCCTTAAAAATAGAATACAATCTATTCTCTATAAAATTCCTATTTGTTTTAATCTCTATAAGCGAGTCAACTTTACTTGCGTCATAATATTTAGGGAAATAATACTCATTAGAATACAAAAAGTATGAAGGTTTAGAATATGCAACATCCCATCTTATTTCCTTAATTGATTCTGAATTAGTATTAATAATTGAAGAAATAGGTAATTTATAATCATCAACCTTAAACTTACTCGACCATTTAGCTTTATAATTCACACTAGTATCAACATTCATAATCCAATTAGGAACATTAGTTAAAGACATCATTCCACTAAAGACAAAAGTAAAACAAGTAAAGCCAAAAAAGAAACCTAAAATATGGTGCCATTTATACCATCTTTTCTTATATGGTGAGAAATTCAATAATCCTCTTTTTTTATCTCTTTTACGCCTTCTCATTCTATAGAATCCAAGAATAATGCCTGCTAAACACATAATAGCACCAATACCTGAAAACCACAATACAGTATTTGACCAAGCCTTAACATTCAATCTTAGATACTTAAAATAAAACCAATGAGGAATAGCACCAATTCTAGCTAACCATCTAGATTTTCTACTAGTTTTCTGAACAATCTCTCCTGTCTTTAAAGAAGCATAAATAACAGAAGCTTCATTGTCATCTAAATAATACTTCTTAATAGGGAAATACATTTTATATCTCTCCCACGGTATCCATTGGTCGTAATCGTTAATTATTTTAGAAGTAAACTTACACTTATTAGAAAGCATAATCCGTTTATCAAAAGAAGCTTCTGAAAAAGAATTAATCTCTTCTAAAGTTTTTGCATTCAAGATAATCCTTTTAGAATTCTCTTTAAAATAATAACAAGGGATATCTCCTACCTTCTTTAAAACAATACCTTTAGCATTATTCCATTTCTTCAAAGGAAAATCTATTATAGAATCCTTAACAGAAAGACATTCCCTTTCCATAAATAATCCTTTTTTCGGAGCCCTAGGGAATCCTGCAAATATCATTACAATACCAGAAGCAAACCAAATAAAGAAAACAATACTTAATATAGAACCAAAAATTCTATGTAATTTAATAATAAGTTTCATTAAAATATAATAATTGAACACATATACCTCCATAGGAAAACAAAAAGACAAATAAAATCTCAATGATATAATCAAGACATTTTAAATCCTACTTCTTACCCGGAAGCAAATACTTATATGATAATAGGCAGGTCTCCTGACTCATCCATTTCTTACAGCCTTCCCACCTTAATGGCAGTGGCAGAGTGTGCAATTAAAAAATATTTCAAATACATGAAATACGGACATACAGTAGCGGGCACTGTATCGGATTCTAACCGATTTCCCTCTTATAGATTATTAAAAACAAATAATCTATCACCTAAAATCGTCAACGAAGATAGTATTTCTTTACAAATATGAATTAGTTACTTATAATGAAAATTTTTATATTTCATTATAAGGTACAATAAAACAAGATTATACAATCTTTCAACCTTAACTAATCTAAAGTTTCAATTCCATAAGGTACAATTAAAAGGACTCTTACGTATATCAATACTGTAAGAACCTAGAATTTCAATTCCATAAGGTACAATTAAAAGGAGATTAAAGAAATTTGATACAGAATCTTTATTGTATTTCAATTCCATAAGGTACAATTAAAAGTTTCCCCATTTATGCAACGTTTTGAAATGTCTATCTTATTTCAATTCCATAAGGTACAATTAAAAGATATGGTCGACCAACTCAAGTTAAAAGAGTTAAGAAATTTCAATTCCATAAGGTACAATTAAAAGCATCTATTGATAGATTCATTACGCTTTTCGTTTTTGATTTCAATTCCATAAGGTACAATTAAAAGCATACCTGCATCGTTTCTTAACGCTTCGATAGCTAAATTTCAATTCCATAAGGTACAATTAAAAGAACGTTGAGAATAATTCTCTAGAAGATATTTTGCGAGATTTCAATTCCATAAGGTACAATTAAAAGATATCTATACACTCCTTTGTTAACTTGTGCATAATTATTTCAATTCCATAAGGTACAATTAAAAGATTTAACTCAATAGTAAAATAAGTTAGCTGAATTGATTTCAATTCCATAAGGTACAATTAAAAGATTTATGTCACTATTGAATGTTTTAGACAACATGTATTTCAATTCCATAAGGTACAATTAAAAGACATTTGAACAGATACTTTTTTAATATATTTGTTCGCATTTCAATTCCATAAGGTACAATTAAAAGAAGCAACTAGTTTAATAGTATTAGTTGCCTTTAGTTCGATTTCAATTCCATAAGGTACAATTAAAAGAAAGTGATTCACCAGTAAATATTGATGTATATAGAGAATTTCAATTCCATAAGGTACAATTAAAAGTTTACACAAACGGCAGTTAAAAAGGATTTTGTAAAATTTCAATTCCATAAGGTACAATTAAAAGGTTTATGGAATATTGTAACAATCACGATAAAGAAAATGATTTCAATTCCATAAGGTACAATTAAAAGTAATTCTGATATCCCAGTGCACGCACTAGGAACAAAATTTCAATTCCATAAGGTACAATTAAAAGTCCAAAGAGGATAAATTCTTAAAAGATTTATTACAAATTTCAATTCCATAAGGTACAATTAAAAGGATAAAAACAAGTGCTCAATTCCTTGTTGAAGATGAAATTTCAATTCCATAAGGTACAATTAAAAGAATTTATTTAAGCTTTCATTTTATATTTTTTGCCGATTTCAATTCCATAAGGTACAATTAAAAGGTCTATACAGAGTTAGCAACAATACCGAGAATTTAAGATTTCAATTCCATAAGGTACAATTAAAAGTTATTATCTTTTAATACAACGATATCTCCAATCTTATTTCAATTCCATAAGGTACAATTAAAAGTCTTACATTTTTAGGTAGTACTACTTTCACTACTTATTTCAATTCCATAAGGTACAATTAAAAGTTTCATTTCTATTCTCCTTTTTTGATTAATTTAATTAATTTCAATTCCATAAGGTACAATTAAAAGTATCTCAATATCGGATTATGTCGAACTAGTTAAAAAATTTCAATTCCATAAGGTACAATTAAAAGGAACCGTCTCTATCATTCCTACGTAAATGCTAGCGAAATTTCAATTCCATAAGGTACAATTAAAAGTTTTATACATATCACCAATCAAAAGGGGGTTATGTATTTCAATTCCATAAGGTACAATTAAAAGTTGCAACATTAAGCTGGGTGACACTGTACAAGTTATATTTCAATTCCATAAGGTACAATTAAAAGAGATGGGTCAATACTTGATACTATGTAATGAAGAGTTATTTCAATTCCATAAGGTACAATTAAAAGAATCTTGACTACTTTTAACGTACTGACACAATATATTATTTCAATTCCATAAGGTACAATTAAAAGTATTGTTATGTTATTGACGTTGGAAGTTTAGTTTTAACATTTCAATTCCATAAGGTACAATTAAAAGTCAGAGACAAACAAGGATGTATCTAATTGTAGGTGGATTTCAATTCCATAAGGTACAATTAAAAGAGGGATTAAATCCCGCGCTCATTAAACGATTACGTATTTCAATTCCATAAGGTACAATTAAAAGTTACTCTTGATTTTTATTTTGATCTATAGGATCGTTATTTCAATTCCATAAGGTACAATTAAAAGTAATATTACCATCATTTATATAATCAAATTTCATCTGATTTCAATTCCATAAGGTACAATTAAAAGCAATATCATTATGTTGTAAATATCTACTAAAGAAATTTCAATTCCATAAGGTACAATTAAAAGAAAAAATACTTATCAGATAAGTATTATATAGAAGATATTTCAATTCCATAAGGTACAATTAAAAGTGATTTTGCAAAGAATAACGGAATAGATAATTACAAATTTCAATTCCATAAGGTACAATTAAAAGTAGCTATTCAGATTCTAACCCTCTTTTTATATAGATTTCAATTCCATAAGGTACAATTAAAAGACCCTCTAGGGGGTTTTTCATTTGTACAGCTTGAGATTTCAATTCCATAAGGTACAATTAAAAGAATTCTATTATGTGCCTTACCGCCTTTTATGGAAAATTTCAATTCCATAAGGTACAATTAAAAGGTCAAACGCAATTGCGAATATAGAATTCGATTGAGTATTTCAATTCCATAAGGTACAATTAAAAGTTATTAGCAATCACTATATCACCTACCTTGAATTGATTTCAATTCCATAAGGTACAATTAAAAGCTCCTTTTACAGGAAGAATAATTAAAAATTAAAGTCAATTTCAATTCCATAAGGTACAATTAAAAGTTGGGTAACTTTAGCAAGTCTATTTGGTAGTTCTTTATTTCAATTCCATAAGGTACAATTAAAAGCGCTGTACTTGTATCGATTCATGCAAATGCAGGCGGATTTCAATTCCATAAGGTACAATTAAAAGAGAAAGTCGCTGTCTTTTGTTTAATTCGAAGTATAGGATTTCAATTCCATAAGGTACAATTAAAAGTGAAATAGCTATGATACGACATGTCAAATTGATTTCTATTTCAATTCCATAAGGTACAATTAAAAGTGTCATTCAATTTTTGCATATTCGAGGATTGTAAAATTTCAATTCCATAAGGTACAATTAAAAGATTACTAGAGAGGGCAAGAAAAGCAAGATAGTAAATTCATTTCAATTCCATAAGGTACAATTAAAAGAGGTAGAACGACGACAACATCGTCACCTCAAAATCAACTACTTAGATAAATCAATCAAGTCGATTCATATACTTAAAAGTCGTCGATGTGCAATGATACAAAAAACCCCGTACATCGACAACTATTGAATATTTTAAATTTGAATTCTATAAGAAAATATCTAAATCTTGCTTCTCATAGCCTATAACCTCCTTATCTAGCCACTGTTTACTACGATTCTTGAAAATTATTAAACTATCCTTATCCTCCATTATATCATTTGCCTTATATCGCAATTCTCTTAATTGAACCTCTGTTATCTCTCCTTCAAACACAGAATTCTGTATCCAATTAAGATATCGACGACATAACTTAAGCATTTTCCCTACTCTTTTGGCATTTAAATCATACATTAATATTACATACATTACCAATACATTTTGAATGATTTATACTCCTCTAAATTTAGTAAATCTTTTTGTAACTTATAACATTCTAACTTTATTAAATGCTTATAACTTACTGGTCTATTTAAAGATCTATGCTTAAATGTTGTTTTTAGATGTTCATCATATGCTTGCATAAATTTCTTTCTACCATTATCCTTTAGTAATATCTTATTTACCTTTGAATCAAAATCATTTCTACTTAAAATCCCCTTATTAAGTACCTTAAAAATCACTCTATCAACAAGTAAAGGTTTAAAAACCTCTGAAATATCTAAAGTTAAACTATAACGCCTCTCGCCCGGTTCATGAAGATAACTAATAGTTGCATCCAATTGTGTTTGACTTATACTTCTAAAGCAATCAGCATAACAAACCATATTTCCAAAAGATATTAAACAGTTAACTATATTCTCTGGTGGTTGCATCGATCGCCCATCCATACTGTAATCTTTAATTATCTCATCAAAAGCTTGGTAATATATTTTTCTAATATTCCCCTCTATACCCATCAATTCTTTTACACTATCTACATCTTCTATAATATTATAAAATTCTTCAATCTTATTAATATAATCTTGTAAAGATTTTCCCCTATTCTTATAATATTTTAAATTTTTTAAGATATTGTATGCTGCACCTATTATAAATTGTTTTGCTATATACAATCTATGCTTTTTATTAGAATATGCTTTTGTTTGAGCAATTAACATCCTACCCGACAATATCCCATTTTTAGGGGCAAAAGATCCTGTATAATTCTCATAATAATCAAAAAAATGAACTGTTATATTATTCTTTCCTAAAAAATTATACAAAGCTGAATTTGCATCTAAACTCCCAAAAACAAATAAGCTATCAACTTGTTCTACAGGCAAATACCTTGGAGCTAGATCTTTTCCTTCTTTATCTACTGGAGTAAATTTCAATGTATTATCTCTTCTTGATAATCTACCTGGATTAAATAAGTAGTAATTTGTTTTCATTATTTTACCTCCTCTTTTATATAACAAAAATCATAAAAAGCACATTTCTTACATCTTCCCAATTTCACTATTGGAGGACATTCTTCTTTACTACATATCAATTCTATATCATCAACAATTTCTCTAATCTTAAAATAATCGTTATCCTTCAATTCTATTTCTTTAGTAATCTTTTCAGTAGGATATTCCAACAATCCTTTTACTCCCTCTATTCCATGTTTTTCAAAAATATAGATGTAGTATTTTAGTTGCCAAATATGAGCTTCTTCAAGTTTATGAGATCTCTTAATTTCATGTATTATTTTCTTCCTAGCATCATAAAAGTCAACTTTTATACCCTCTAAACTAACTTCTTCATATTTACTATTCCTCTGAGGATAAGTATATTCATGTATTGTTAATCCATCTTGTACTAAGCTATTTTCTTGCTCTAATTGTATTCCATTACTATATAACCAGAGTTTACGTTTACAAATAAAATAGTAATTTATATGTGTTCCTGTTATACGCATAAATGTTAATTCTTAGTGTGAAAAAAAAGCTCTCAAATATAATTGAGAGCCTTAAAGTATTTTACTAATTATTTCTCATAATCGTAATTCGATAATAATTCTATTAATTTATCTTCTGCATTTTCTAAAGCATCAACAGTCTCTTTCTTAGTCCTTATATAACCTCCTGCCGACAATGTAACATATGTATCAACTCCTTTAATTTCTTCTTCAATAACAGGAACAGCCTTATTATCTTCCTCTTCAGATAATTTCGCTCTTATACTTCCTGCTATCTTATTTGCATTATCCGAAATCGATACAGCTAAGGTTTCCATCAAACTAAATGTTCTAGCCTGATTCGAACCAATTGTCCAATTTACTATTGCATTTGCCAATGCTGGAATCACTCTATCTCTCTTTTCCTTTGGAGCTAATAAAGATTTTCCTAAACTTCCATCTATCTCTTTCCATCCTTCTTCTCTTAAAGATTCAGCAGTCTTTTGAGAGATCTCTGGCTCTAATTTATCTAAAGATACTGAGAATAATCTTCTCAAATCTATTGCCATATCTTGTACAAATAAACCTGTTGCTCTTCTATTATCAGGTATCCATTTTCTTTGAAGACTTTTATCCGATCCTTCTAATAATTCAGAAATCTGATCCTCTGTTAATTCCTCATTTTTTGAATTCCTAACAATTATATTATTATTCTTTCTATCAGATCTATCAAAAGTTGCATTCTCTTTATTTATTCCTGATAATAAAGGATGTAAACCTCTCATTGCAGATATTGAAAGAGGACTTCTTCTCTTAACAGTCCTTTCTTTTCCTCCCTTACAAGCTTTCATCCAACCTCCTAAAAGTTGATCTGTATATTCTGGATTACATGTCGAATATACCTCACCTTCTTTTGTTGCTCCTTTTTTGTCTGCATCCCACATAAATGTTATTGGAGATTGCTCTTCATTCATATTTCTTGATAAAGATTCTAATAAACATCTTTTCACTTGTTGACCACTAGAATATGGTACTGATACATTGAATTGTGGATCATAATATGTCTTCTGACCATCTGCTACACAAAATACTGTATGTTCTGCTCTCTTTAATGTTCTTATATAAATTGTATCCATCTTTTATTATTTTTTATAGTTCTCTTTCTTTAAATGTATAATCAAAACGTAGTAATACTACAAAATATCTAAAGTCCTCTGCTGTCATCATATGAACTTTCTCTTTCAAATCATTTAAGATTGTAAAATCATTTTCATCTACTTTCATTGTATTTGAATCTGAAATTGTTGTTGAAAGAACCTCTACTAAAGATTCTAAGAACTTCTTCTTATTATTTGCTACTAATAGTTCTTTCTTTAGAAGATTCACCCTATCTGTCTTTCTATTACTTCTATCTCTATATCTTAGAAGTACTTCAGCTACATTTGTTGTGTAGTTTAACATTTCTTTTTTATTCTTTGTTATCATACTTACTAACCAAGTTTTATATGTTCTGTATATAATTAAATTATCTCTATCTTTCTGCTTTAACCCTTTCTTACGATCCTCATATTCTATATCACTTTCTCCTTTTTTTATATCATAATTAGGTTTCTTTAAATTCAAAAATTTATCTTTCTTATAGAAATCTCTTAACTTCTCTGGCTCAAGAGCTTTCAAACCAAAACTTCCTAATTCACAAACCCTTTTTATATGTCTTCCAAAAAGATTTTCATATGTTTTACGATCACTTATAAATGCACTTTCTCCAAAAAGTTTTCTATACATTGACATGATCCCTCTTGCCTTTGAAAAATAAAAAGGATAAAAACCTAATGTTGTATTAGTCTGCCCTAAACTATGAACATACCCCATAATCTTCTTATCTGCATATTCTTTTGAAAGGCTAATAAATAACCTCGACCAACTAACTGTCTTTATTTCTAAACCTTTATCAGATGATTTGAAAAATCCTAGATTGTCTAGAATGGCATAATCAAAATCTTCCCTATATTCTCTTTCGTTATATCTAAAGTTTAACCACTGACCATTCCACGTCGTAATTTTATTACCTAACACATTAATGCTCACATCATTGAGAAGACCCCTATATACTTTCCAACCTTCGAATATTCGCAATAGAATATCTTCATCATTTAGGTATATTGCCATTCCTCCTTGAACTCCAATAGATAAACCTCCACCTATCCATGTTTTATATATTGTTTCTTCATCTATATCAATTGGCATATCTGTTAACAAACCAGAAACAGATGAAAATTCTTTAACTTCCGATGGTGGGTATCCTATTGCTGTAGAAGCATCAATTATTCCAGAAGATATCTTTTTATGAAGTTCTTCTAATTTTTCTAACCTTTCCTCTGGACTTAAATTCTCAACAGTTTGCTTACCTCTTGTCTTATCTTCTTTTCTAGATGACATTTGAACAAAAGGAGAATTTCCAGGCCAAAGCATATATTTAGGATGATTAAAGAAGTATTCAAAAAACACTTCATCAATAAATCCTTTTGCTGTATAAGAAGTTCCATTCTTTGCATTATATGCTTTTAAGAATGTACCTCCTATTGTGGCTGCTATCATAATTTCATATTTATAAAAATGAATAACTACTATTATAATTCTCTACCTTACATTTATCTATATCAAAACCCAAATCCTTGTCATAAGCTACATCTGGAACTATAAAAGGATGGACTCCATAGTCTAAATGATTAAAATCTTTAACCATCCAGTATCTTAATGAAATATGCCTTTTCTCCCTTTCTTTCTTAGATAATTGAAAATACTCTTGCTCATCAGATTCTAGAATACAGGTAACATTATCAATATCTAATAGTTCCAACAAACAAGATTTCTTATTATTTCTCAAAGGCGATATATTCCATTTTCCACTCGATTTGAAAACAGAAAACTCCTCTATATCATTGAAATTGATGTCAGTGTATACACAATCAATTTTAGTCTGCACATCTCTTTCATGAAGAATATCTCCATTAGGAATTTCATCAAAACTCTTCTTAATAATATCTAATTCATAAGGAAGAGCTTCCTTTTCATCTTCTGGAGGGTTTAATACATATATAGGTTTATATTTGCCTATAGTTTCATTACTACGTTTTCGATTTATTCTACCAAATCTCTGTAATAAAGAATCTAATGGAGCTGCTTCTGTAACCATCATATCGAAACTTATATCCAAACTAACCTCTACCACTTGAGTAGATACTACAATATATGGACCATCGGTTTCAATATTCATTAATATATCTTCCTTACATTTTCTATCACCTCTAGTAAAACGAGAATGCAATAATAATATCGGAACATTTGGATATTTATCTTTCAATTCTCTGAATAAATCTTGTGCATTCTTTATTCTATTGCATACCAATAATATCTTCTTCGAATCACTAATAGCACTATCAATAACAGAATATGAATCATCCCAAGAATCAAGCTTATAAACTACATGTCTATCAAATTCATTCAATTCTTCTTTAGATAATTTCACCTGATAAACATTTTCTTCCCCTAGAATATCTAATATCTTATTATACAATATACTAGGCATAGTGGCTGTACCAATATGCACAGAGCATCCTATATGTTTCAATACCTCTATAATCTTCAGTACTATCGATCTTGTAACTTTATTATAAGTATGTATTTCATCTAATATTACATCACAATTCTTCAAATCTTGAATAACAGCTTCAAAACCCTTTATTCCAAAAGCAATAGCTGCAATCTGATGAGGAGTTAAAATCTTCACACTAGCACCTACATGTTTTTGTATTATTTCTTCTTCTAGTTTTGAATCTTTAATAGAAACAGAAGATGCAGCATGTTGTAAACGAATATCTAAGCCTGGATTATCTTTCTCTAAATCTGCTTTTACTCTAGAATACATAGCATTTATAGAAGCTTGAAAAGGTAATGTATAAAAGACTCTAGACTTACATCTTCTAAAAAGGAAATCTGTCTTTCCTGCACCTGTACTTGCAACTACAATAGTATGTTTCTTTGAAGAATCTGCAGATTTCAACGAAAGAGGATACAATTCACTTTTTCTATTATAAAAAGATAAATCAGGAGTTTTAAATAATCTATCCATATACTCTTTATAATTATCCTCCAATGCAGAAGCAAAATGATCTGCAGCCATTAAAACCCCTCTCCAGTCTGAATACGCTCTCTCGTTTAATTTAGTTTCACAAAAATCATATACCTTAAAGTAATTTTCAATAGCCTCTTCTCTTGAAATATTATGAGTTTTTATTCCAAAAGATTCTAATATCTCATTTGCAATTGGCATCCATTCTTCCCAAGATTTTAAATGCCAATCTATAATTTCTTCTTCATATAATTCAAACAAATCAATAATTCCTCTTTCTCTAAAATCCTTATAAATAGATTTATGATGAGCAACAACCATTTCTATTAACTTTTCATGTTCCTCTTCAGGGAAAAGAGATAGAAACATACAAGAAGCTAATTCATGTCGAAATGGTAAATCAGAATTTCTCAGTCTACTTTTTGAATTCTGTTTTTCTTTTAGATATTTCTGAAAAATAGGACTTGCTTTTCCTATATCATGTAAAATTGCAGCATGTCTAACAATTTCTTTATCAAGATTTAAATAATCTGCAATTTTCATACTTACATCTGCAACTTCATACAAATGTTGATACAAAGAAGTATTTTCAGGACTTCCCTTTGCTTTTATTTCCTCATGATAATTATTATTCATTTCCAAGCTCTCTTATTGGATTACCAACAATTCGAATATGCCCATACATCTCATCACCATTCTTATAACGATTCTTTCCAACAATAAAAGCATCCTCTCTCTTTTCAAAGACTAATTCAAAACCAGGGAAAGACTCTTCATTTTCAACAAAATCATCTAAATTCGTCTCAAAGATTTCTTCAGAGGGATACATTAAATCTTCATTTCTACACAAACAAATATGCTGCTTTGAAGCTTTTTCAGCATCTTTAAAGGAATTAAAAGCAAGAAAAAGAATAGGTTCAACCATCACTCCTCTATTAAGAATAGATGTCTCCCTTCTAGTAATCTTAGTCTTTGTACTATCATTTGGATCTAATTGTTTTGATGAAGTATTAAAACCTCGACTTTGAATCACCTCCTGCTGAATCGAAATAGATTTATACGATAATCTATGTCCATAAATCTTTTTAATCTCACCATCGTCATCTATAAGCAATTCAGGAAACAATTTTCTCTCAATCCCTGTAATAATAGAAGGAGTAAGAAACTGTTGCGAATAAGTCTCACTATCTCTTACAGCGGTCCAAGGTTTAATAAAACCAAATGGTCCAGAATATTTAATTACAAAAAGCTTATCCATATCATTTATTTTAAAGCACCAAGTCCAATCCCAGTACTATTACCAATACCAACATTCCAAGCAAACACCTTAGTCTCTGGTCTTCCCTTAATAATCACAGGACACCAGTTCACTTTCATATGAAACGGTTTATCTTTATGCTTATAAGTCACCATTTTAATCTTCTTCTTGATAAAAGATTGATCAAACTCAATACTCAAAGAATCATCATCAGGAAGACCTGCCTCCTTCATTTTAGTCTTAAGAGTCTCTACCATAAGGGCAGGAGATTCTTTATCGTTATAGTAAAAGAATTTCTTATTACCATTTTCTTCTATTCTCTGTATATAAACTGGACTAGCTAGGTAAAAATAATCCTTATTAGATAAATCTGGATTATCATCTATCCATACCTGCTCCACTTCCATACCAAAGAACATATATGGATCCTTATTCATTCCTGAAATCAAATCCTTAAGTAGATTAGTATTCCAACTACTTATAAAAAAAGAAGCTCCATTTTTGAAATCTAACTTACCTTTCTGCATTTTACCTCCAGAAAGTCCTGAAAAAGAATACAATGACAAATTATCGTGATAATCATTCTGACCTAACCATTTGTGTAAAGCACCAGTCATTAAATACTGATAATCCATTGAAACAGGAGAATTATTTGGTGTTGTTTTTATATTTATTCTCATATTATACATATTTATTTAGTCTCTTACAAATATATATTTAAGAAAATAAATATGAAAATAATTATGATATTAATATTTTAGAGATTTATATATATCATTAAACTAAAGAGCCCATAATAGATTTTTCTCTATTATGGGCTCTTAAAATTTATAGAGTTGAATTACACTGCAATTCTATGTTCTTTAGTCTCAATATTAAGGCTTGAATTATAATTCTTTTTAAAGAATATTTTATTTTTTTGTATTATTGAAGTAAAACTCGGTTTTACTTTTGTAGCTATTACAAAAGAAAGTTTAGGACATTTCTTTTTATCTGTACTTAATATTTCAATTGTATTTTTTATTTGCTCTATCGCATGAGGAATATTTTTACCTTTTAATTCAATAAAAATCTCTTTTATAACTTTTTTATTATCTGATTCATCTAAGATATGTAATAAATAATCACATTTTAGTATATTATTATCATTAATTGCGCAACCATCTACTTTTATTTTTACAATTCCTTTAGCGTTATCAACATATAGTGTTGACTTGTTTTCATTTAATTTTAAAATTTTATTATTGCTTATTTCTTTACAATTATCGTTAATTTTCATAGTCCATAATATCTAAAATTTTATCAAATTGCATTTCTAAATCAGTAGAAACGGTATCAATTAAATCAGCAGAAATAATTTCAGTTTCATTGTCAATAATAGAATTTAACTTTCCATCTATAATAGAAAAAGCGGAAAGTGATTTAGGATTAAGAATTGTTTCTACGTCTATAATAGAATTTAGTTGTTCAAATTTTGATTCTTTCTCCTTTTTATCAAATGTTCCTGCAAGCAAATAATTATTTGTTGAAGTCAAAACATAAGGACTATGAGTGGTTATAAAGAATTGAATTTTTGGATTCACTTTATTAAAAACACGAATCATCATTTCAACTATCTTCTTTTGAGCTAAAGGAAATAGATGAGCTTCGGGTTCTTCAATATATAAAGTAAGTCCATCATTAACAACACTAGTTTTTTGAATAGCTTTTAAAGTAATTATTAATGGCAAAACTTCCTGTTGTCCTGAAGAACAATAAGCTAAATTCAATTTTCTTCCATTATTTAATTTAAGATAATCTTTACCCTTTTCACGAACAAAATCACCTAATAGTATTTCCTCTGATAACTTAATTAATTCTTGCTGAGGATTATCTTTCTGAATATCAATCACTTTAAGTGTTTCATAAAAAGATCCAAATTGTTTTAAGAAAAGATCTATATTAGAATTATTAGATAAAATAGAAAAAATATTGGATTGTAATAACGAAAAAAATGATCTTCCAGCAGGAATATATAATTGTTCATAATGGTCAATACCATCAAAACTCTTTCTTATTGTATTAGTGAATAACTTTTCAGAATTTGAATCAAATTTAGGAAACAAATTATCAGCAACAGAAATTCTTTCTACTATTTTGTTTTTTTCTTCTTTTACTTTATCCCATAAGACATCATAACCACTTATAAAATCAATTTTAAAAGATTTATTATCCATGGTTTTATTAGATATCTGAAATTTATAATCATTATATCTATAATCAATATAAAAAGTAGTTTCATTCCATGAAGATCTAGGAAAAATTTCAGAAAACTTATCTCTCAATTTTTTCTTTAAATCACCTTTAGTATCATCATTTAAAACTGAATCATGTATTTCTTGAAACAAAGATTTAGAGTAAAATAATAATTTAGCTATAATACTTTTACCTGAAGCTTGAGGTCCAATTAGAATATTAAATTTATTAACACTTAATTCTATTTTCTCAATCTCAAGAAAATTTCTTATTATTAGTTTTTCCATAAAGCTAAATTAAATCATTTATTTATAGAAATCAAATAATACCAGCAGACAAATCACTCTCAATTCTCTTAATCTTAGCATTCCTTTCCATAGAATACGAAATACCATTATTCTCAACATATAGGAACATATCAAGGGACTTTTTAAGCAAATCAGATTTTTGACTAGCAGTATTAACTATTTTGGATTCAAATAATAATAATTCGGCTAAGATTTCTATTCTAGCAAGAACTTCATTAGGTTTATATGTTTCAGAAAATGAATTTAGAATATCATTAGAATTATTCTCACGATAAAACTTGCGATCATTATTTAGAAATTTAGAATATATATCTTGAATCTCTGTTTCCTTAATATTATCACCATTAAGAAAAGTATTTAGCATGTCTCTAAGCATATTCATTACTTGCCTTATCAATCTCTCTATAAAATCCTCTCTTACTTGCATTCTTGTAATATATCAATGAATATTTAAAATAATTATATTTTCCTATCAAAATTAAATCAAAAAAGAAGAATATCAAAATAGAAAAAGCAACTAAACCAAAAGGCTAGTTGCTTTTATATATTAAAACATACTTAATTATATTTATAATTTTAGATTAGTATTCTATAGACCAATACGATACAATTCATTACCGGTAAAGCCAATTTCAATAGCTACTTTTCTATTATGTTCTCGAATTTTAGATGATAATGTAAATAATACATATATCCACCAAAGTCCAAAACCACATAGAGTTATATAATACAATATCTGCTTCAAATATTGTTCAAAAGATCCATAGGACCAACCTAAGAAAAGAAATAATACCCATGTAAGAGTACCATCAAGTTTTCTTTCCTTATATATCATCATTTTTTCTGAAAACTCCATAATTTTATTTTTAATGTGTAAACATACGTATAAATATAAGAATATTAGCAAACATAAACAATAAAATTACATAATTTATCTACAATTTCTCTCTACCTATTTTCTGTGTAGCTAATAAAGATACAACACCTAGAATCATAGCAAAAATAAAAGGAGTTCTCCAATTCATCATCCACAATAAACCACCAATAACAGGAATCACAACAGCAGAGATATGATTAATAGTAAATCCTAAAGCCATAGAGGGAGCAATATCTTTAGTCTCTCCTGTCTTATGGAAATATGTATTAATAGCCATAGAGCAACCAAAGAAGATATTATCAATAATATAGAAGCTTGTAACAGCCCATTTATTCTCAATAAAAGCGTAACCTCCAAAAACTAAGATAATAGCAATATACTCAACACTAAGTACAAGTCTCTCCCCATATTTATTGATAGCCTTACCAATAATAGGAGAAACGTAATAATTCACTATATTATTAATAATAAACAAGATAGCAACCTCTTTAACTGTAAAGTGATATTTTTGAACTAGCATAAACACAGCAAAAACAACAAAAATCTGACGTCTTGCACCAGAAAGGAAATTCAAAAGATAGAAAAGCCAGTACTTACGTTTTATCACCATCTTACGTTGTTGAGGAACAACATCTTTATCAATAGGATTAAGAGTATAGCAATAAATACCAACGACAAGAACAATAGCACCTATTAAAAGATAATTCATTTCCATAGGGATTGCATAATCTAAAAGCCACACAAAACCACCAATAACAATATTAGCAATTGCACCATAACTCTTTTGTCGAGCAAAAACAATAGGAGATTCCTTAATACTAAAATGTTGTAATGTTAAAGATTTATTTGTAGTCTCAAAAAAGTGAAAACCTGTTGAGAATAGAAAAGTAGTAACTACAAGACCTATAAAAGAAGGGAAAAAACCAACAATCATAACTCCTAGTCCCATAAAAGCAATAGAAATTGCCGACAGTTTATGCTCTTTAATAATAAAAAGAAGATAAATCACCAGTAAAGATAAAAAACCAGGGACTTCTCTCACCGATTGAATAATACCTACTTCTAACCCATTAATACCCACAGTATCAACTGCAAAATTATTAAATAATGTTCTCCAACCTTGTTGACCTGCTGTCGCTACCACTGCTAAAAGAATAAGGTAACGATACATTTTATTTGCCTTTATATTTTTCATTTATTTGATTTTATAAAGGCAAAATTATTATATTTTAGGACTATATCCCATTATTTAAGATATTTCTAAATCAATAAAAAAGTCCAGTCTAAAAAAGACTGGACCTTTAAAAATCTTAAATAAATATAAAACTATTATATTTTTTTACATTTTATACGTACATGCTTATCATCTCCAGGAATATACATATCTAATTCACATGAATCATCCTCTAATGAAATGACTTTATACTTAATAAATGCCTTTCCATCTACATAACAAGTAACTGTACTTCCTTCAGCTTTATAAGTTCCAGAACCGTTACCAAATTGTCCCATTCCTGAATAAGTACCATCTTTTTTGAAAGTTGCATAAGTAGCTTTAAATCCGTAATTACTTGATACATTAAACATCTTTCCATCCTCTAATTGAATATGAGTAATTTGCCATTTACCAATTAAAGATTCCATTGGATAATCAAACTCTTCCTTATCCTTATCTTTTGAACAAGAAGATAATACAAAAAACGCTAGAACTACACTTAGTCCTAAGAATAATAACTTTTTCATGTTTTACTTTTTTAATTATGTTTATTATGTTAATTTACAATTATCAACATACTAATCATACCCCATTATTAGTAATAATAAACTTTAAAATACCCTTTAAATACAGTATTAATACTAACTTTCACAAAGATAAAATTATTATACACAATATACAATAATATTATCAATAAATTATTTTAAAAAATAATCTCTCCAATCTCCCCTTCAAAGCTATTCTAGTATCATCAATAAAAAAGTCCAGCCTAAAAAAGACTGGACCTTATAAAATTTTAAAGAATACTTTAATCTACTTTCTTACATTTTATGTGTATTTGTTCTTCTTCATTTGGCATAGACATTATCAATTCACAATTTTCATTTGTCATTGAAAGCACCTCATAAGATAAGAAATCTTCACCACGAAAAGAGCATGTTATAGTTTTACCTTCAATTAAGAAAGTTCCCTCAACTTCTCCAAATTCACCTTCAGTTTTGTATGTTCCATCTTCTTCAAAAATTGCAAAAGTTGGTTTAAATACAAGACTACCAATAAGACTTGTTACATCAAGCATTTTTCCTTGTTCGTGCTCAATATGAGTAACTTGCCATTTACCTACTAAATACTTAACAGGGAATTCTTCTTCATCCTTATCTTTGGTACAAGATGACAATACAAAGAATGCTAAACACACACTTAATCCTAAGAATAATAATTTTCTCATAATTTCATTTACTTTAAGTTAATTAATTACCAACACTAACAACCTAATAATCAATTCATTTCTAAAAAGTAAAATATATCACACGATTTACTCTAAAGAGCAATCACTGTAATGAGTCGCTAAAGTAATTTTATTATTTGTAATGCAAAAAAATAGTGGATAGATTCTAATAATATTATTCATTCAAGAAATTCCTTTGCTTCTGGTGGAATTTATGAAGATGTAGCTACAGGAGCAGCTGCAGCTGCCTTAGCAGGATATTTAAGAGATATAAATTGGAAATTTGGTAATAAATTCACCATACATCAAGGAGAAGATATGGGAAGTTTATCAAAAATTATTGTTGAATACACTAATGAAATAGGATCTGAAATTAAAATATCTGGAGAAACTAGAGAAATCTAGAATTTAATTATTATATATCAAAATTGCTGATTAATATATTCTGGGAAACTATTTAGCAATTTATCTTTATTAGGATTATTTCTCCTAATAAAACAAGAAGCATATACATGTATTTTTGTATCATCATAGTATTCATTAAAATCTTTTTTTGAATACTGTTCTTTATCTTCAATACTATTAAACCACCAATTAAATAGTCGAAACCTTGCAAAATGCTTACCATCTAAAGATTCACAAATTATTACTATAGCCTCTTCCCGTTTTAATAAAAAGGTTTTTATAGCATATATTATAGTATTTTTAATTTTTTCATCTTTTGTAGAATTTGTATATCCATCAACTCTATCAAAAGCAAAATGATAAAAGTCACCTCCATATTCCATGAATGTGACTTTATATTTTACTTTATTATCTGTAGTGAATTCATATTCACTTGATTCGTTTTCTGAGAGTTTATAATACTGATGCGAATTTAATATTTCTGTCATTTATAATTTTTTTATCACCAGTTCTAAGATATTCACATACAGCTTTCTTGTCATCTAACATCTTTTTTACTGACGCTGGCATAACTTTTACTTTTTTAGTTTCCTTAGCTTTCATGATTTACAACTTTATTATAAAAATATATTTCAATTCGAAATTAATATTTTAACTACATTTCTATATTCTATTACTATACAAATGTAAGAAAAAAATCTATATAACTGATAATCAAACAAAAATAATGAACTCAACAAAGCAAAACCTCCTCCAATCTCCCCTTCAAAGTTATTCTAGTATCATCAAATTTAGAAGATAAAGATTTATATCTTAAAGAATCATCAGTAAAATATTCATCATTAAAAGCATCCATATTAATAATTGGTAACTGACAAGCCATTATATTAATATTCTTATCATCAGCAAACTCATCTACAGCAACAATCTTGGAATTTTCATTACTAAGATCATAAATGGTATTAGGATACAGCAAATAAATCTCATCAATTTTAAATCGAATAGCATAAGCTAGCATTTGGTATAAATCTGATTGAGAAATACCATTCTTAGGATCATTTTCATCAGAATACACAAGCTTATATTTAGTATCAGCAATAACAGATCTATCCTTCATTTCCAAAACAAGATCTGGACGCAAAGAGAAATTACAATCTTGGTCTAAAAATTTAGATTTATCTTGAGCTTTAGCTTTTACATCTTTAAGTTCCTTATCTATAAAACCATATATAAAATCCTCAAAAACATACTCCATAGGCAAAAGGAAAGCAAAAAGTTTCAAATCATTCTTATAATCAAAAGAAACGCTATTAGACAAGAAAAGATAACAATAATCCTTCACACAAGTAAACTTTTTATACATAGGATTAAAATCAATATTCAAACAATCCTCTGCACAAACTTTCACGTCGCTAACATCATCCAAAAGAAAAAGAATCTCTCTTAAATACTTCTTATTCTCAAGATTAGAAGATACAGTAAACAACATATTTGCAACATACTTTACAATGCGATTAAACTTATTATCAAAAACAAAAGCATCGTAAGAACAGGAAATTTTATGCCATCTACCCTTAGAAATATTCTCATTAATATACTCCCTGGTATTTATCCTTCCCTTAATAAAAGACAAATCGTCATCAATTTCTTCATACTGTTGATAAAGAGAATCAGACAAAAGTTCTCTAGTAAATTTAGCAAATAGATAGATCAACACCTCAAAAAAATCGCTCTTAAGTCCACCTAAAGAAGTTTCATAATTTGGGAAACTAATCTTCCTACAATACGACAACCACCAAAGAATATGCTCATTAATGGCATTTACATCATTTTCTGAATACGTTCTATCTGCTTTGTAAAAGATCTTAGGCAATAAATTAATCTTTTCGCCCTCAAAATGAATTACACCTACATACTTATTCGACTTAATCTCTTTCGTTTTATGAAGGAATTGCAAAAAACGTTGTGCTTCTATATTTGAAGATTTCTCTGCATTATAAAAACAAGATTTCTCACGATTCCTCCATATATCATCAAGAAAAAATTCTAAACTTTCAAAAGAATTAGGAAAAGACTCTTTATTTTGATATTCAAATAAATTATTCATCTAATTCTTAATTCTAAGAGGCCATGAACTCTCTACCAATTCAATATTTGCCTTCCTAAGTATATCTTTAACCTCTTTCTCATCATTCATAAAATATTCTAAAAGAAGAGGAATAACTTTATTATTCATTCTATTCTCACAATCTTTATTATCATCTCCCATGAAATAAGCATGACCAATTTGGAAATCATACCCCTTACGAAGGATAATCTCGGCATTTATCTTTTCTAGAACATCTTTATCATATAAATCAATTCCTGGAATATTATATTTTGGATACATAGGCACAAAACAGAACCTTCTTCTCAAAGCTACATCTAATAAAGCAATCGACTTGTCAGCAGTATTCATTGTACCAATAATATACAAATTAGAAGGAACTGTAAAACAATCACCAGAAGGCAGAGTACATGTCATAGGAATACTACCATTCGATCTCTTATCTGGCTCTATTAAAGTAATCAACTCACCAAAAACTCTAGAAATATTTGCTCTATTAATTTCATCAATAATAATCACATAATTAGAATCTTCATCTTCTAAAGCTCTATCAGAAATCTTTTTAAAAACTCCATCTTTCTTATTAAAAGATAAAGAACCACAATTAGTATCAGGACGTAAACCTTGAATAAAATCCTCATAAGAGTAATTCTGATGGAAAGTTACAAACTCTATTTTATTACCAAGATTATCATTAAAAACTTCTTGAGCAGAAGCATAATCACTAATCTCCCTCTTTTCAATAATCTCAGCTGCTTTTAAAACTGTATTGTAAGTCTTTCCTGTTCCTGGAGGTCCATAAAGAATCTGATTTAAAGGATAAATCACAGAATCTAATCTATTAGTAGAATTCTCATCTAAATCATCTAAACTTACATCTTTAGTATCACCTTCTTTTAGCTTCTCCTTATACTCACAAAAAAAAGTATCATATAACTGTCTTATCGACAAATCCATATAAGTAAACTCTCTAGGAATAAAATCTTTAGATTCATTCACCATTCTTAATACAGTATCCTTCTGAGAACAACCTCTATTTTCATACTTCAAATTATCCTTAAAAGATTGATACTCTACATCTCTAATAAAATCATGGTGATACAATTTTAGAGCATCATTCTCAAAATACAATTGAATATCTCTAGAATTATCTTTAACTTCTTGTAAAGAACTATTAAGAACAATTTTTCTATAAAGATTCTTATCTGTATAAAATTCAGGATTCTGTAAATCCTCAATAGAATGTTCTTCTAATATATCTAATTTAAAAAATGCTTGTTTTGCAGATCTAGATGTCATAACAGTAAGAGCTTTTGTTATTTTAAAAAACCTTAAAGCTATAAACTGTTTACCAACTAAATTAAGATTAGAACTTAATATTTCAAAATTCAAACGATCAGCACCATTTTCTTTAACCCAATGAATAGCTTTCCAAAACTGTATCTTACCACCTCCTATAATATATGCATAATCTCCTACATCAATACCACCAAACCAAGCCTTACCTTTGGTAGTTCTATAATATCCTTTCTCTAACTGCTCAATATTAAACGTGGTAGAGATTTTTCCAAAAAATATATTCATAATTCGTATCTATTAGATATCTGCTTTTTTAACAAAAGTTTCAGTATTGAATTCATCAAGAATGATATTAAAAAATTCTTCTACCTCATTATAGATCTCTCCGTTTTTCATTTTATTCCAGAATTCATAATCTGTAAAGATATTTTCATTTACCACTTTATGCTCTGGCCAATAAGAACTACTATCCCAATAATATTTCTTAAGAGTGTTATGTTTTACTATAGTTTCAAATCTTTTAGATTCAATATTATTATTTAAAACTAAAATTCCATAATAAAAATAATTACCCTCAAAAGCAAAACCTATTCTATAATTATTCCAATTAGAAGGTTTAAAAGTAAATTCATTAATATCTGAGGAAATAATTTCTCCTTCTTTGTTTTCACATAAAGAAGCCATTTTATTATTTAACTGCTCTTGTAAATCTTCCATAGCCTCCTCAATATTATTATATACTGCAAGAGCACTTTCAAAATCTCCTTTTATTATTTCTTTTATATTTTTAGTATCATTCATATATAGTTCTCCTTTAAATTTTTTATTAAAATATAGTTCTACTTCTTTTAGAAAATATCTAAGTCTTTCAGATTCACATACAAGTTGAAATTCCTTAAAAATTGGAATAATCAAATCAGAATAATTAATACATTTTAGAGTATTATTTTCTTCATTTTTTTTACAATCTTCTTTTGACATACTAATTTCTGATATCTTCTTCCCTTTTGGAGCTAGATATAACAAACAATAGTCATTATTTTCAAAATAATCACATACATCATTTTTTAAATATTCTAGATAATGATTCATCTGATTTTCTTGATCTTTAGTATTTAGATAAATCTTATTCTCGATACCTAAAGCTTTATTTACACGACCATTATTTTCAAAATATATTACAATATCTATTCTCCTATTTTCTTTTGTAGATTGTTCTCTGACTACAGACACATCTGTTACTTCACTTAAGTAACCTAACAGACCAATTTTTTTTAAAAATATTTTTAGAAATTTATCTCCCTGTCCATGTGTCTCATTAGGATCTAGAAAAAAAGCAATTACATCTGAAACTTTATTTTCGTCTATCTTAAACAAATCTAAAGCATAAAAGTCAGGAGATAATAAACTTCCATACTGTTTTCTAAATTTCTTATTGACATTTATCTCTTCTTTTATATTAGAAAAGAAACTACTTATATCCATAATTTATATAATTTATTATTAAGTCGCACAAGTTAATAAACATTTATCAAAAACATAAATATATTGTCAAGAAACTAAAACCACTAACAAAACAGCTTACCAATAACTGCACCCAATAAAATTGAAAGTAAATTAACCAGAATATTAAACCAACAATTATCTTTAGATAATTCAAATAAACCTTGAAAAGATATTCCATAAACATCTTTCCATTTTGATTTTGATTTAAACTTTCCTTCAGCAACAAATCTTAAAATATCTTCAAAAACTCCAACTTTGCATAAAGTAGATTGATGTAATTTTATAAATTCCTTATTTTCAAAAGCTTCAGCTTCAGTTTTTCCATTTAGCCAACCTTTAGGCTGTATATTATTCATTTGAATTACTGATTCTAATCTCGGATGCTCTGCGTATTCTTTTCCGTAAATATTAATTAACAGTCTGGATAAATCATATTTATTTTCATCTTTCAAATCAAAAAATTTCACATGTAAAATTCTTGCCCTATGTTTTATAGCTTCAAACCCAAAATTAATATCTCTCATGTTCCAATGCACCCATTTATATGACTTATATTCTTTTAGAAAGGAATAAAAATCCTTTAACATTTCCTTTTCAAGAATATCAAATTCCTGAACAATATTAGAATGATTTATCTCTTTTATTTCAGCGATTTTATGAATTGAAAAGGATTTTGTTTGTCCTGTTTGTAAAAATCTAACTGCTATTGAAGTTATTCTAGGTGTTTTCCCATCTTTAATATCATTAAAGCTTTCGCATGAATAATGAATTATTAATACATTAGAATCATTATCACATAACGCACAAATCTTTTCTTTAGCATCTTTAAATATCTTGATTTTTCTTTTGGTTCTACTCATGTTATATTAATAATTTAATAGGATTTACTTCTTACTTAAGTTTCTCAAGAAAAAATCATATTCAGATATATTATTAAATTTAAACAAATCCTTAATATTCAATTTTGATTTTTGATAAGAATTTCTTGCAAAACCATCATAACCTATATTTTCTAGCATAATCTCAGATATCTTTCTACACCATCTCATAATAAATTCAACTATATCAATTAATTCTGATCTTGTAATTCCTTTGTCAGAGATTTGACCATGAAATATTTTATTTCTCACTATTTTCATTTTTTCCATTTTTAAATAATCATTATCAAAAGAATCGCCATATTGATTTTTTAGTAGATTATCAGATAATATGTTTACACCTAAAACAAAATGATTAAAGTATAATTTTCTATTTTTTGCAAGTAAACACCTCAATTCATTAACATCTTTTTTATTAAAATTTTGATATACAAGAAATGTAAATATTTTTCTCATTTGACGCTCAGATTTAATTAAAGATAATACAAAGGCGTCAACACCCTTTACTTCACTATTTGAATTCAAAATTAATTTTACAGTCTCAAATTCATTTTCATAATTATGTCCCATTTATATATATTGTTTATTTATAATGCTTGTTTTCATTTTTCTCTTGCAAATTATTTAATTTTAAATTGTAATTAAATATTACTGATTTCATATATGTAATTGATTGATTCAAAATATTTCACAACTTTATTATCATATAAATTTTTAACAATTAATTCATCTGTTATGATTATAGTATACATCCTTGCTCTACTAGTTGCTACATTAAATAAATGCTCTTCACATGTGTATAAATATTTCTCATTTGGAATAAAATAAATACATACATCACATGTTTCACCTTGAATACGAGATACTGTATCTATATGTAAATTCTTATTATCTAATTTTCTATTATAAAGTTCATAATTGATTTTTTGAATTGTATTTTTAAAATAAGATAATATTGAAATCTTAAATTTTTTAAATATTTCATTAGAATAAAATTCTGTTATTAATTTAATTATAAAACTAATTCCAGACTTTGGGACTTTTCCCTTTTCTAAATTTTGTTTTACCCATATAGTTCCACCATCTTCTGGAAACAGATATCCAATATTAGATAAACTCATGAATTTATCATACTTATAGATATATTCTAGAGATTTTAAAGGTTCTGGATAAAATATAGACGTTAATCTTGCATTATCCTTTGACAGTCTATGAGTATATGTTAAAATATATGAAGGAATTGATTCGTATTTAAGTAAACTTTCTAAACCATATAAATAATCATAATCACGAAAATCTAGATCATCAGAATTTTGTGTCAAAATTGGAGGTAATTGATGATTATCACCAACAAAAACAACTATTTGCCCAAAATCCATAACCATTTCTAAGAATGCTAAAAAAGCTTGACTTGCTTCATCTACAACTATTACATCATATATATTTTCTAATATTTTATTTCGATTTTCTGCAACATTATAAAATGAAACTAAGTGCAATTTATTTTTTTGAGGATAAATGGATTTTAGATCTAATAATTTAGTATAGTAGTTCTTTTCTTCTAGAGATAAATTTGATTTATAAATATTTCCAACTTCCATTTCATGCGCTAATGGAGCTTTACTTGCCAATTCTAACAAAGCTTTATTAGTTAAAGCTGTTGCTAATACAGAAGCACCTTCATTTAAATATGCTGCTATTAATTCTGATATTAAGTACGATTTTCCTGTTCCAGGTGGCCCTAAAATTATTATTTTATTATTTAGTACTAATTGAGATTTTATTTTTAAACTAATTGAATTCTTATTATTTAAAGGAATGGGCCTAAAATTATTTTTTGTAATTTTAGAAATATCTAAAGCTTCTTTCTTATAAGTTAATAAAGCTTTTACATATTCAATTGGGGGTTTATTAGGTCCTAAAATAACTAAACATCCTTTTTTTAAATCTTTTATAAAACTTTCATTTACATTCGAAAATGCAACTAAAGAGAAATCAGAATCTATTTGTTCATACCATAAAGACCTAACTTCTGAATTATTTGAATTCTTACTAAGAAGTTCAAAATAGTTTAGATAATTCCAATTTCTATAATCAGCATAGAAACTATATTTAGAGCTAATAATAAACCCTAAATAATAATCATTTTTTCGAGGTAACGACCTACTTGTTCTCATTTGTAATAATAATTGTCCTTTAGTAAGTCCAATATATTTACCTATAAATATTTCATTAGATTTTAATAAAGAAACTGCTCTTTGTTGCAGTTTCTTTCTGTAGATATCTATTATTGATTTATATTCTCTTGATAGAAATAAATAATGTAAATTCATTATAACTGATCTAGAGAATCCACCATTGAAACACCTTCATAGTTTTTATTTCTTAAGAAAATTGTTTCAATATCATAAATAGAATTTTCTGTTACATTCGGAATCTGTATCTTTACGCCTTTAACTCTATTCTCATAAAATATATTTATAAAATCCGATAAGCTTTTCTTCGAAGAAAAAGCTTCTAACGAAAACTCAATATGAAACTTTTTATTTTCATTCAAAAGATTCTCAAAATTAACATATCTAATTCCTAAATCATCACTCCATAATATAAAGAGAGAATTTTCTTTATCAAGCTGATTCCATTCATTAGGCTTAATATTTAATTCGAAGGATGAATTTTGATAACTTTTAATAACCATAGGATATTCTTTACCATTTTTATATACACCATTTACTACAGAACCATTATATGATTCTTTAAATATATAACCTTCATCTTCTAATATTTTTTTTACACTGCGATATGCATCTTTATTATATTGATATCTTTCATTTTTTGATAAATCTGTATAATTTGAATATGTAGGAGCATCATCATAATCTAAGAAACGTTTTTTAAATGCTTCAAAACTAGATATTCCTTTATCTTTTAAGTAATCTAAAATACTTTCTAATTCATTATTTATCACATATCTATTAGAAGTACTATTCTTCTCTATACCATTAGAAATATTAGTTTCAATCTTTTGTTGTATTGATAAAATCTTTTCTTTACAATCTTCTGAAATTTTAATATCCTTATCATCAAAATATAATTGAATTTCATTAAAATCATCTTCTTGTAACAGAAATAAAAACAATTCTTTAATATCCAAATCAATTTTCTTATTATAAAAATACGGTAATAACTCATTTGAAACATTTAATAGAATTCTTTTAGACGACAAATTTCCACAATAAAAAAATTCCTTAGTATCTTTATTTAGATAAGATTTTGAAGAATTAATTTTCTTATCCTTTAAATAATAATTTATAGACTCCGCTTTATTAATTTGTAAATATTCTAATTCATTTTCCAAACTTGAATATATTGAATTAAATCCTTTTGCAAATTTCATATCTATATACTGAACTAAATACGGTAATATCGAAAAAAGTTTTCTTTTTAAAATATTATCATTACTAGGATTTATATATTTTATATCAAAATCACTTGATCTATAAATTTTCACTCCTAAAATATCTAAAAAATTCAGAGCTGTTTCCTTATCAATATCTTTTATTGATAATTGAATCATTTTATCATTATTAATTTCCGGAATATCAAGGAAAAAATTAAGATTAGATGCATAATCAAAAGTTTCTGTCGATGTTAAAATTTTATTATTTAATGCCCATTCTTGTATTTCTTCAAAATTATTAGAATAATCACTTATGATTTTATTATATATATTTTGAACGATTTCTCTTCTTTTTAATTTATCTTTACATTCCTTTTCAATACTTATTTTTTCTAAAATAGATAGATAATCTTTTAACTCTAAATTTTGCTTTAAGCCTAAATAATTTGCCCATTTATCAGAAATAGGATTTTCTATATCAAAAATAGGTATATAATTTTCACCAAATTGTTTAATATCATCTGTATTTCTAAACACATTTTTAGCTATTTCACATGAACCTAATGAAGTTGGAATAATTTTCTTAGTTTTTATAAGCCAAGAAAAGTATTTCTCATGTAATTCTTCTGAATCCTCATAAAAACCTCTTTTCCCTTCAGCATAATCATAACAATCAATAATATTTTGTACATCTTGATTTAAGGTAACTCCCCATATATATTTAGAAAATTCTATTTCATTTGCTAAATGTATATAAGGAACTGTACACACATTATATCTAGAAAAACTAATATAATATATAGAACCATTTCTACTAGGATACTCATTAATTCCTCTTCGGTATAAATTAATATATTCCTGATCAATAATATTAGTATCTTCATTTGAAAATCTACCCACTGAAATTCTTCTTAAATCAAGAGATTCCTGAACACCAATTTTAACAAATAAAGATTTCCAATCACTTATAACATCACCATCTCTAATATATTCTTCAGATACATACATTGAACTTTTAAAGTAATTCTCCAACTCAAATTGAGGTTGATATTTATTTGAAAGATAAGCATCTTGGGCTCTTATAAGTTCACCATTTGTTGTTAATATCTTAATCTTTCCTAAATATTTAAGAGTTTCATCTGATAATTTATTATTTCTAATGGTATTAAAGATGAATCTACCTATTTCGATTGCATTTGATTTATTAATATAGTTAGAATTTCCTAATAATGTTTTTTCAATAAAAGAAACATCAGTTTTATATTTAAGACCTAAGATTTCTAACCATTCTTCTATTTTAGATTCTTGTGATATTTTTTCTGCAATTTGATCATTAATATATGAAACTTTGGTATCATTTTCTTCGTTATCATCTAATGACTTAAAATATAATTCATTAGGAGATTTTAATCTTCTATCTTGATTAAAAATAAATTCTATTTCACTGAAATAATAAATCCATTCTCTTTTTTTATCTTCATTATGTAATTCAACATATTGGTTATATAAGAATAATATTAATTGAAAATTATCTCTCAAGCTATGATTTTCCTTAAATATATCCGAACGAAAAAAATCTTTTAAATCTTTTACTTCAAATATTTTAAATTCTAATTCATTCTGCTCTTCTAGCTCTTTACGGAATTGTATTAAACCTTCTTCTTTATAAACATCATTATCTGAATTTAAATAAGTAAGTAATAAATGTTTATCTATATTTTTACTGATTGTTGTATAATCAATTACTATTTCTTCTACTTTTAATAGTTTTCTCTCATCATTTAAAATAAAAGGAATTTCAGATTTTGAATAATTTAAACCTTGTAAATATGATCTTTTAAGTTTAGAAGAAATAATTATACTTTCTTTTGGTAAAATAGATAAATAATTTGGTCTATATTTAGTAAAAGCAAGTTCTGCCATCCATTCTATAGCAACTGAGGGAATTTTACTAATTAGCCAATTATTCCAAGATGATTCATCATGTAATTTTTGTCTTCCTGCATCTGTTAAAAAATTTCCATTAACTAAGAAATTGAAATTACAATTAACTGAAGTAGGTAAATAAGTATATAATAATCTATCATCACTAGCTATATCAACTATTGAATCACCATCAACTTGTACTGCAAGTACTAGTTCAGTTGATTCAGAATTCTGTAATTTCTCAGGACATTTATTGTCATCTAATAGCTTTTGTCTTGTAGATTCAGGAATAGTTAATTCAGATTTTTTTAAAATCCATGAAGAACGTTTTACTTGGTTTACAAATAAATCTATCTTATCACTAGCATTGCTTTTATTTATAATCAACTTCTCACTACCTACAAACTTAATTTCAGTAACATTTCTTAAAAACAATAAAAGTTCTGGTTTAGAAAGTAGATTAAGAATTTCTTCTTCTATTTCATACAAATTATTATACTTTAAAGTAGTAGATACTTTATATTTACTAGATGTATTTAATAGTTCATTAGGAATTTCTTTCTCAATAACTTCAAAAGGAATTATTTGCCAAGGCATAGAAAATATTCTATCTCTACTCCTTTCAAAAGAATCTCTTGTTTCTGAATCCCATTTCCAAAAATCATTTGCCTTATTCTTATCAAATTTAATTAATATATTCTCAGATCTTACATATACAAGATCTGATTTCCCAAAAACAGATTTGAAACCAATACCTTTATACCCTGTTTTTGTAGCATCTTTACGCTTAGTTCCGTTACCTACACCACAAAGCCCTCTCATATCTCTTTCTGAAAAAGGTTTACCTGAATGAGATAATATTAAATAATTATTTATTAACTTAATCTCAATCTCTACATTCTGTGAGTCAGAAACAGAATCATCTGCATTCTGAATTAATTCGTATATAAATCTTTGACTTTCAGAATAAATATCTGATGAAAGTTTGTCAAGAGAATCTGCTTGGTTTACTGCTTGAGCAGGATTATTATAATCAGTGTTCTCTTCTCTAATACTTGCAATAATTTTTTTCATTGAATTGTTATATGTGTTATTTAATTTTACAACACACAAATTTATTACATTTATCAAAAGAATCAATTAATTTGTCAAATATATCTCAGCTTTGTAATAAAATAATTTATTACTATTATATTTAAACAAAAAGTCCACTAAAACATTACTTATTTTAGTAGACTTCTATTTTTATAATATTAGAAATTGAATTTTATATCTAATAATTTATAGCGTAATGCTTAACATCTTTAATAGAACATGCTTTTATCATTGTACTTCTTATTTCAGCAAAATATTTTTCACCTTATTAAATTTTTTCTTTTTCTTTATCTCTTTTATTTTAAGATACAGAACTAAAACGTTGTACCCCTCTCGGACTTCCATTAAAACTTTTATTTTAAATATTTTTATAAATATCACTTAGTACATTCCTTTTGTAATATTCTTCAATAATGTCATTTATATGTATAGAATACTTATTTTAAGTTAACGACTTGTATTAATTTGAGATTTTTCACTATTTGCATCTCTAACTAAAATCCTTAATTTGTATTCCATGTAATTTAGCTATTCTAGGATATGAGATATCTTTGCTGTACAATCTTCTTGTTTCTTGAATTAATATTTGTTTATTATTGGAAATAATAATTTTTTGAAGTGTTGCCAATTTATTATTTCTATTTCCTCAATTTTTTTTATTATTTAGTTTATATGTTTTTTTTAATAGAACTAGAACTCTCTCTAACAAAGAAAAAACTTTGCCAGAGAGAGTTACTCAATTGGAAATAATAAATTTAATATTATTAACATGATCATACTGATTATTATTCAATCTTAGATTTAAGTAAATAATATTTAATAATTTTCTTTTCCTCTAGATTTAACTTTGCAAACAAGAGGACCATCTTGTCTTGAAGCATTATTTTCCCATTGTAAAGGACGAAGATTTGATAGATTATCACCTCCACCTTTAGAGGCAGGAGTTATATGATCAATTTCCCAACCATATTGACTATTTCTATCTCCATAATGAGCGAATCCAATCCATGCTCCACATTCGTCTTTTCTCCATACATCAGAATTGTTTTCAGCTGTAATAGTAGCCTTTTTCCAAACTGCTTTAACTGTATCGTAATCAAATGCCATTTATAGATATATTTAAATATATAGGACTTTAATAATACAAATATGTGCAGCCCTAGTTAACCTCAATATTTGTATATATCACTTATCTTCAAATTTACAGGTGAAGAATCTATAAAAGCCTGTTATGTATTAATATAATTATATAGCTAATAATTTATAGAGTATATTTCATTAATTAAAGATTTTATTCAATTATTATATTTCTATTTAAACAAACTTGTTTTCTTTGATATACAATCTTTGAATTACTAAAATAAAATTTTTGGGTGAGAA
This sequence comes from Marinilabiliaceae bacterium JC040, assembly GCA_022496785.1. GTDB lineage: Bacteria > Bacteroidota > Bacteroidia > Bacteroidales > Marinifilaceae > SNAP01. The sequence goes on from SNAP01000003.1 coordinate 79,842, forward strand.
CATGTCAATATATTCTCCAGATCTTAGATACCAATTAAAATAATCTATATTTATAATTTCACGTATATTACTATAATCATTTTGAATTTTCTCCTTTAACTTACCTTTAAACTCCAATTTAAAATTTGTAGTAGATTTACAAACTTCTTTATAATAATAATTCACATACTTCATTTTAAAACTCACTAATTATATGATATTTATTGCAAATATAAATATTGATATGCATAAACAAAATAACCAAACACTAAATATATATGATAAACATCTTTAATAACACATTTTTCTCCAATTTCAAACACTATACAAATACCACAAATTAATATTAAATAATTTTCTAGAAATTACAAACTAACATAATTATATAATCACGATATAAATAGAAAAAAACAATGTCTAAATTACGCTTACTCAATTATTAAATGATAAATCACAGATAGATAAATTACAATTCCTTATTTATCTAAAATAAATATGTCAAAGGAATTGTACTAAACCTTATTTTATGTATATTTGCGTATAAAGTAAAAAGAAAGTGTATTATTATTTATAATATGCCATTTTCTACAATAAATAAATTTGCTTGTGCATAACAGTTAATGTATTATTTGACATTGATATAAACATAAAATTGTTAAGAGGTTTCTATAAATTTGGGAATTTTATCAAAAATAAAATTAGTAACAATAAAAATAACAGTAATATGAATATTAAAAAAAACATACTTGGAGTAAGTGCTTTTATGTGGAGACTAAAATAAATATGATTTATATAGTGGAAAATAAGAAATTAACTTGACAAGATAAGAGCATGGGGGATTCTTCCCCCGCTCCACACCTTAAGATCAGTTATTATTCCTCTTTAGACAAAACTAGATAAGTATTTTCTTTAATAACATTAGCTATTTCGATATTATCATCCCAAAGTTTATGAAACAATTCTTCTGCGAATGGAGATATCCAATATTGTGAATTTTCTATAGGTTCTAATCCACAATCAAGGTTATCCATATAATCACTTGAAACCATATATTCAGGATGAAATATAAATAAAGTTGCCCAATGCAATTCAAATATTTTTATTATACTATCGCATATATAATCTAGATGTTTCTCACCATGTTTGGTAAATAAATCGGGATTATTTAAAAGCATATAATCTAAACTATTATAGTGCATATTTTTATTACACTCTTGTTTAATTGTTATATAATCGCCCTCTTTTGTTGTATCATAATAATTTAAAACCTTTTTTATTTTTTTTGATTTCTGTATATATTTTAGCATTTCAAGATACTCAGGAAAGCTACCTTCCCCCTTTGACCATTTATTAATCTTTTTTACATATAAGCTATCTTCTGGTTTGAAATTGTTTTCTAGAAATTCATTTTTATATATATCTAAGACAACACCCTCTAAATATTTTCTAATAAGAGCATAACCATCGTTAATGTATCTCTCTTTAAGTAAGAGTGATATTGAGTTCAATGTTCCTTTTAGTGATTCAAAAATTTTATGATCAATACCAAAAAGGATATTTGTTCCACTTTTTACTGAACCAAAAGAACTATACCCAAGACTATTATAAGATTCACAACAATTTTTAATTACAGAGAATACTTTATGATTGAAATAATTATCTACTAGTTTTTTATTATTATTAAAACACCTTTCAAATAATTTTATATCTTCTTTATCCATATAGCCATATATTGTTTAATAGTTAAATTTCTCAACAATTTCCCCCCACTAACGCCCCATCTCCAAAAGCAGCATCTCCAAAGCCCTACTACTAGCCTTAGAAATATTCAGCTCACGAATCTTAGAAAACAAAAACTTACGAGAAACAACACCATCCCTACAAGCAACAGCAATCCAAACAGTACCAACAGGTTTATCATCGCTACCACCTCCAGGGCCAGCAATACCAGAAGTTGCAACAGCAAAATCAGTTGAAAGAACCTCTCTAGCGCCTCTAGCCATTTGCTCTACTACAGGTTGAGAAACTGCACCATAAGCATCTAAATCGCTAGACTTAACACCTAAAACATTCATCTTAATTTCATTAGCATAGGACACAATACCACCTTTAAATATATCAGAACTTCCTGCAAGTGATGTTATTAAATGGGCAATATTACCTCCTGTACAACTCTCGGCTGTTCCCAAACTAAAACCCTTCTCTCTTGCCAATGTACTTACTCTCTTCTCTATGGTATCATTATTCATATCGGCAATAGTATAGCTGATATACGAACTTAATAATTCCAATTGCTTATCTATCTCGGCACATAGAAAATCTAAATCCTCACCCTTAGCAGTCAATCTCAATCGCATATAGCCTGGTGATGGTAGATATGCTAAACTACAATAGTTTGGCAGTGCATTTTCCCAATCTTCTAACTTCTCAGCTAACATCGATTCTACTATATTATATACGTAGATTGTCTTATTGCAGATTTTTGTCTTTCCGTTATGACATTCCAATATCGGACGTATCTCATTTGTGAAGATAGATTTCATTTCATATGGAACTCCAGGCATTGAAAATACCATCTTACCATCTTTCTCGAATAGCATTCCAGGAGCTGTGCCTTTTCTATTCTTTAAAAGAGTGCATTTCTCGGGAACTAAAGCCTGACTTTTGTTTAGCTTATTCATTCGTATGCTCTCTCCTCTTCCTTTTATCAAAGATTCTATATGAGAAAAGACTTCTTTATTCTCTACCAATTTACTCCCAAAATATTCCGATAAAGTGTACTTTGTTCTATCGTCTTTTGTTGGACCTAATCCTCCTGTTATAAATACAAAATCCGATGTTTTCAATGCTGCATCTAAAGATTCTACTAAATCTTCTCTAGTATCGGCTATTGCCTTTATCTTCAATACTTCTATTCCTAAATCGTTTAAATGTGTCGCTATAAAAGATGAATTAGTGTCTTTTACCTGACCTATTAAAATCTCATCGCCTATTGCTATTATTTCTGCTTTCATAATAAAAAAAAGAGAGGCCATAAGCCTCTCTGTAAGTATTAATTATTGATTATAAAACTTGAATAATCTCCATTTAGAAACTTTTCAAGTTCTTCTATGCTTATTCTCACTTTTATATGTCCATCCATTATATAGGATATGTTTCCTGTCTCTTCCGATACTACTATTACATGAGCATCTGTCTCTTGTGTCATTCCAAATCCTGCCCTATGCCTTAGTCCTAACGTTCCTGGCAAACTTGTTGAATCCGTCACTGGCAAAATACACCTCGCTGCTAGTATCCTGTTCTCGGCTATAATCATCCCTCCATCGTGAAGTGGTGAGTTCTTAAAGAAGATGTTCTCTATTAAATCACTACTTATCTTTGCTTTGATAAGTACTCCTGTCTGTGCAAAATTGTATAATTCCGATCTCTTAGATAATACTATTAAAGCTCCTGTCTTTGTTTCCGACATGTTTTTACAAGCAGTTGATATTGCCTGTATATATTCTTCTCTTATGGTTTTTGTCTTTACTTTGAACAAGTTCTCTACTCGCCACGATTGATTGAAATTGTATTTCGTTCCTATTAATAATAAGAATCTACGTATCTCTTGTTGAAATACTATTATCAAGGCTATTACCCCTACACCAATAAATTGACCTAGTATGGATGATAGTAATTCCATATTCAAGGCTTTTACTAATAACCAAAATAGGTAAAAAGTGAATATACCTGCAAATATGTTAATGGCTACCGTACCTTTTATCAATTTGTATAACTGGTAAAGAAGTACTGCTACCAATAAGATATCAAGTATATCCCATGTCGTAACTGTTATAAATAGTGGTAAATTTATCATTCCTGTCCTTTTATATACCAAAGATAAAAATTTATATTTATCTATTGAACTTTATATGCATTAAAGATTTTAATTGTCTCTACACCTTCTTTTACATCGTGTACCCTTAAGATATCTCCTCCATGTACCAATGATAATGTGTTAACAGCTATTGTTCCTGTTAATGCTTCCGATGGCTTCGTTCCTAATATTTTATTAATCATCGATTTACGAGATACTCCTACCAATATTGGATATCCTAATTCTTTGAATCTATCCATATGATGCAATAGTTCGTAATTGTGTTCTACTGTCTTTCCAAAACCAAATCCAGGATCTAAGATTATTTTATTATATCCCATTCCTTCTAATCTGTCAATCCTTGCTTTAAAAAATTTATATACATCTTCTACCACATTTTCATATTCTGGTGCCAATTGCATGGTCTGTGGATTTCCTTGCATGTGCATCATTACATATGGTAAATCTAATTCCACTACTGTTGAATACATCTTTTCGTCTAGCATTCCTCCAGATATATCATTAACAATAAATTCTCCCATTATAGAATGTATCTCTCTCACTACCTGAGACCTAAAAGTATCTACAGAGACTATTATTTGTGGATATTTCTCTTTTATTATATTAATTGCTGGTATTAATCTCGACAATTCTGTCTCTTCGTCTATATCCTCTGCACCTGGTCGCGACGAATATGCTCCTAAATCTATAATATCTACATTCTCAGATAACATTTTATCTAATCGTCTCTCTATCTCTTCATCACTTGTATATGAACCTCCATCATAAAAAGAATCAGGGGTTAAATTCAAGATTCCCATCACTTTAGGACTATCTAAATTAAGTGTCCTATCGTTTATTTTTATTGTTCGCATTTTATATTATAATTAAAAGTCGTTTCTCTTTGTCGAGCAAATTTCGGTATTTATTACTATTTTTACACTATTGATTTTAAAAAATAATTTAAAAATATAAATAAAATGGCTGATACTGAGAAACAATATGATTCTGTGATTAAAATTTGTACCGATATCTTTTCTAAAAAAATGAAGGACTATGGTACTGCTTGGCGTATTTTAAGACCGAAATCTATTACCGACCAAATTTTTATTAAAGCTAATAGAATTAGAAGTATTGAAGAGAAAAAAGAATCTCTTGTCGGTGAAGGTATCTATCCTGAATTTATTGGTATCGTTAATTATGCTATCATGGGTCTTGTGCAATTGCAACTTGGTCCTTCTGATGAGAAAATGGATGAAGATAAAACTATGGATTTATATAACCATTTCTTTCAAGAGGCTAGAGCTTTAATGCTTAAGAAAAATCACGACTACGACGAGGCTTGGAGATCTATGAGAATTAGCTCGTATACCGATTTAATTCTTATGAAGATTAATAGAACTAAACAGATTGAAGACCATCAAGGTAAAACTCTTATCTCTGAAGGTATTGATGCTAATTATTTCGATATGATTAACTATTCTGTTTTCGCTTTAATTAAATTAGAATTTGGGGAATAATCACTACTTTAATTACTAAATTCTTTCAATACAAATCACTACACTAATTTATAAACATGAAGAAAATTATCAATTTACTCGCATTCCTTTTAGGAGCTGTATTTATTTATTCTGGTTTCACTAAAGGTATCGACCCTTTGGGAACTACTTATAAACTGACTGACTATTTTAACGCTTTTCATTTGAGTGCTCTCACTCCTTTGTCTTTGCCTTTGTCTTTTGCTCTCTCTTGGATTGAAAGTATTGTTGGTGTTTTTCTAATCTTTAACTATAAACCTAAATTGTCTGGTAAGATTGCTCTTATTTTTATGAGTATCTTCACTCCCATTACTCTTTATCTTGCTATTGCTAATCCTGTTCACGACTGCGGTTGTTTCGGTGATGCTTTTAAGATTTCAAATTGGGATACTTTCTTTAAGAATCTAGTTCTTATTTCTATGGCTTTCGTGGTACTTAAGTTTAATAAGCACCTACAACTTACTGCTAATAAGAAATTTACTTCAAGTTTCGTAGCTATAGCTATTTGTTTTACTGTTGGACTTTCTTTTTATTCGTATAGACATTTACCTATTGTAGATTTTAGACCTTATAAAATTGGTGTTAATCTTAGAGAGGCTACCTCTGTTCCTCCTAATGCTCAACCTGATGTTTATAAGTCTATCTTTAGATATAAAAATTTAAAATCTAAGGAGATAAAGACTTTTAACGAAGATAATTACCCTTGGCAAGATTCTCTTAATTGGGAATATGTTGATATGAGTCAAGAATTAATTAAAGAAGGTTATAGACCTCCTATTCAAAACTTTATTGTTATGCACCCAGAGAATGGTGAAATTACTAATGAGATTATTAATAATCCCGATTTCACTTTCCTACTTATTGCATACAACCTTAAAGACACTGATACTAAATACCAAAATAAAATTAACGAGCTGTATAATTATGCTATCTCTAAAGGACAATCTTTCTATTGCATTACTGCCGCTCTTAATAATGATATTGAAAATTTTAAAGAAAAATATAAGGCTGAATACCCTTTCTGTACTATGGATGAAGTGGAACTAAAGACTGTTGTTCGTTCTAATCCTGGACTTGTTTTAATTAATAATGGTACTATTATTAATAAATGGCATATTAATGATATACCTTCTGTTGAAGATTTTAATAATAAAGATCTATTAGCTTATTCTCTTTCTGAAGCTAGAGATTCTAATGCTAATCTGATTTATATTATTGTTATTGCTTTCTTCTTTGTACTTTTTGGTATTCACAATACCTTTATGAAAAATGAATAATTTTATTTAAAGAATATAATATGAGAAAAAATATTGTTGCTGGTAACTGGAAAATGAATAAGTCGCTCGACCAAGGTCTTGAACTTGTTAATGATATAAATAAAGAAGTTGAAAAATTAAATAATCTTAATGCTGATATTATTATCGGTACTCCTTTTATTCACCTTGCAGACGCTAATAGATCTATCAAAAATGATGCTATTAGTATTGCTGCTCAAAATTGTGCTAAAGAGAATAATGGTGCTTTTACAGGTGAGATTTCTGCTGAAATGATTAAATCTACAAATACTGAATATGTTATTCTTGGTCACTCTGAAAGAAGAGAATATTATTTCGAGACTAGTGAAACTCTTTCTGAGAAAGTACACCGCTGCCTTGAAAATAATTTAAAAATTATCTTCTGTATTGGTGAATCTCTTGAAGTTAGAGAAGCTAATAAACATTTCAACCTTGTTAAAGAACAATTGGATTCTGTTGTTTTTAAACTTGATGATGAAGATTTTAAAAATATTGTTATTGCTTACGAACCTATTTGGGCTATCGGTACTGGTCTTACTGCCACTACTGAACAAGCACAGGAAATGCACGCTTTCATTCGTCAGCAAATAGCTAATAACTATTCAAATGAGATTGCTGAAAATACTTCTATCCTTTATGGTGGTAGCTGTAAACCTAGCAATGCTAAAGAACTTTTTTCTAATAAAGATGTTGATGGTGGTCTTATAGGTGGCGCCTCTCTTGATGCTGATTCTTTTATTAAAATTGTGAGTGCTTTTTAAGCATAAGTAAATATAAAGTTAAAAGGTATATCTTATTCGATATACCTTTTTTTACCTCTTTTCTATATACCCTCGCCGTACCAAGTCCGTATCAAGTCCCACTGGAATCGAAGATGGTACAGCAGATGTACCTTATAGAACTATTAACTAAATATAAGTAAGCTGAGAGTTTTTGTATTACTAATATGTCCTCGTCATGCTATATGGAATGCAAATAATATAATCTGCTTGACCTTTATAAGCTGGATCTAATTTAGATATATCATCTTGCTGAGCTGTTGATATTGTAATTACTTTTAAATCTTTATCTATATATTTTACTATTCCTGAATGAGAATCAGAATGAAATGTTCCATTATAATGTATAAACATCTTTTCCTTATCGTAGTTCTTCATTATAAAATACGCCATAGTTTTATCTTTTATAATCTGAGCTTTCATGATACCCACTGGATTCTTACTCATCATAGCCATCATTCCCAATTGTTTCTTAAGTATCGAATCTGCTTCAAATTTAATTGGTAGAGGTACTATATACTTTTTTGCCTCATCGCTTAGTTTAGATAATAATTCTGGACCTTTCTTATGTACTATTGACGCATATCGTCTAGGTATATTTGTGGCAATAAATTTAAGACTTGAATCTTTAGCAAATGTTATCAAAGGTTCATAATCTGTTGAATAATTAGGCCATAACTTACATTCACTTTCAAATTTTGAACTTGATATATACCCAGCTAAATATTCATCTATTATTATTTGATTATCTGCTTCAAACATTTCTGCTCCCATTGTAATCTTTCCATCACGAAGCTTATATAAGTCTTTAGTGATTTCATATTCCATCCAATGAGAAATTGGATTATTGTGATATTCCCCTATAAACAAGATGTTTGCTTCTGCTAATTTCTTAAGCATTTTAGAGTATTTCACTGGTTTGCCTTTAGAATTATATATAATATAAGCTGGCTTGTCGTTCTTAAACGACATTAGTCCTATGGATAGTATTAATAATACTAATATATCTATCTTCTTCATTTTATGATTATTATTTATAATTACTAGTTATGAACACTTATTCTAATAAATTGTCCATCTATAAAGTATTTATTAAAACCTTCTTGTATGTCTTTTATGCTTATAGATTTTACTATTTTCTCGTATTCATCGAATTCTGAAATACTTCCACTATCCAATACCACTTCCTTAATTTTCTTTCTCCACTCAAACATATTGTCTTTAGATAATACTTCGCGCTTTGTTACTATAAACGATTGTACTATTCCATTTAGCTCTTCTGCTTTTATAGGATTCTTTTTTAGTTTTTGTATTAGTTTTATTAATGCCTTTTCAAGATATTTCACTTTATCGTTTGCACATGAATATTCTATTTGCATAAATGATTGTGAAGGTGCTTCTACCCTATATGACGATAGTACAAATGGTGAATATACCATACCTAGTTTTTCTCTAAACTGACTTATCAATCTATTTTGAACCACATCACGAATTATCTTTTGAATTAATGTGTTCTTTAGTGAGTATTTGAAATCTGAACTAAATAGATAACCTAAACTAGTTCGTTTTGCATCTTTATCTATAATATCCTTATAAACTTTCCCTTTAGGACATGCACTACCTACAAATTTAGATTTAGAAATATTCGTCTTACTTGTCTTAAACGATCCTATATATTTTAAAGCTGTTGCCTTTACTTTCTCTAAATCGTAGCTACCACTAATAACAACAGTCATATCCATAGCATTAGAGAATATCTTATTATAGAATTTATATACATCATCGAGATTTGCATTATTAATCTCTTCTTTAGATTTGAATTCTCTAGTGTTCTGTGCTATTCTACCTTGATAATTAAGTATCATATTTGAATACTTCCTAGAGGACATCGCTTGTAAACGTTTTAGAGTCTCACTTTCTTTACCAAAATCTTTTAATAGACTTTCCTTAACCTCATCAAAGTCTTTTTTGTTCTTTCTAGCTTGGTAAATCTTTGCATATAGTAATTTGAATAAATCTTCTACATTATTAGTATATGTTGCTGTATATATACCATGGTAATTTGGACCTATATTTGTAGATACGTAAACATCCTTAGCATCCATATACTTACTTAATTCATCGTAATTAAGATTAGCAACACCTCCCATATCTACATAAGCCGCTGCTGATTCTAATAATGGATATTCCTCTTTGTTTACAAGAGACAGACCTCCTTTAAGTAGAGTTTCTACATAAATTTCTCCCTTATTTCCAGATACATTTTTAAATAGTAATGTTACACCATTCGATAGTTTCACTTCCTCTATGCCTATAGATTCATAAGTTTTTTCACTTAATACAGATGATTTCTGAAGCTTTACAACTTCTAGTTCTTTACATTTAACTTTCTCTTCTTTTTCCTTTGCTTTTCTCTTATAGATATATGGCTTAACATCCGATTTTAGACCTTTACGCCATGAACGAATAATTCTTCTTTTCTTAATTTTGATTTTAGCACTTGAATTAGTCCTTGCACAAATAATCATTTTAGGATTCTGAAAATAAAAATCTACACCCTTTTGTATATCCTTAGCATCTATAGTCTTTAAATATTTCTCATAAAGAGTCTTTGTAGTACTGTTTGAAAGATAATGATCTCCAGTCACAAAATAATCTACATAATCGTTGCAAATCATACTTGATGTTCTTTCATAATCTTCTCCTGTATTACCTTCAAGTATAGATGATTTAATATCCTCAAGTTCTTCTTTAGAAATAGGATAATCTTTAATCTGTTTTAAGATTTTTCCTATTGATTTTATTTTAGAATAGATATTATCTTCTTTATCGAATACATTTACAAATGAACGATGGTTTATATCTGAAAGATACCATGTGTCATAATATGTACAATTTATATCATCAAGACTTTTAATTCTATCTTGAATTAGAGATGATAAAATTTTATTTACCAACTTCTCTCTTAGATTTTTATAAGTCCTTTGAATTATTGATTTAGTAGGAAAGACTAGTTCTATTTGACTTTTAGAATAAGAATCATCTTTAATTAATTTAAAATCTGTTCTTCCTTTAGTTTTAAGACTGAAATTTTTTCTTTCAATATTCGATTTTTGCTTTATATCAGAGAATTCTTGTTTAATCTTCTTTTCTAATTCTATAGGATCGATATCTCCTACAGCAATTATATTTACTAGATCTGGTCTATACCACTTTTTATAAAATTCTTTTAGAATTGATGAATTTATTCTATTAATATCAGATTCATCACCGATGGGATCTCTTTTAGTATATTTACTGCCTTTTATTTTTGTATAATAAAAGATATCCTTTGCAGGTCTATCTCTATATTCTTGAAGAATGACTTTTCTCTCGTCGTTGACTTCCTTTTCAAGAAAAGTTAGATTAGTAATACTTTCTTTAATTGCTGATAGTGCAAAATCGATATTCTCTTTCTTATCTGTTGGTACTGGATATATGTATATGGTTTTATCGTAACCTGTGAAAGCATTCAGTCCGAAACCAAATTTAACACCCATTTTCTTAAATTCTTGAACAACGGTATTACCTGGATATTTCTTCGATCCATTAAATGTCATATGTTCTAGAAAATGTGCTACCCCTTTTTCATTATTATCTTCCACTATAGAACCTACATTAACCACAAGACGAAATTCTACTTTTTTCTTTGGAAGAGTATTTTTTAAAATGATATATTTTAATCCATTATCTAATTTTCCTGAAATACATCCTTTCGGTAGAGGTAATTCTTTATTAATATTTTGTGCATATAAACTATTTGCCATTATAGAGATAATGGCAAATAGTATTGAGATTGACTTAGTTTTCATTGATTTCTTATTAGTTTATTTTACTGGACTACATTCTACCTCAAAAATGATATAATCTCCAGCAGAAGCATGATCCATACAGAAAGTAAATTTCATTTTCCCTGTTGACATATTGTAAGTAGCAGAAGTCTTTTTCCAAATACCAGTACCCCAATCATCTGAATCTATACGCGAATAATTTAGGAATGCTTGAGGATCTAAAGTTCCTCCTTGTTTATTAGCTTCTACAGCTTCTAAATTCTTACCTTCTACAAGTTTCTTTAATCTATCCCAAGCAGTAAAAGTGAAATCGAAAGGAATAACAGGCAATTCATCTCCATAAGAATCAGTTTTTGTTCCTAATATATTTACAGACGATTTATCTGATTGAAGTTCAATATTGTTTAAAGTACAAGTGAAAGTTTCATCAGAATCTTTAGTATAGTTTGCTAAACGCATTGCTACTTGAGGAGCAGGTTGTAGAGGCCAAAATTCAGATAATACTGTTTCATGACGATAGATATTATATAAATACTGCTCTATACCCATTGCATTATTAGTCATTTTAAGTAGAATCTTAGATTCACTAGCATTCTCACTTATTGTAACAAAAGTCTTTCCTTCAATATCTTTTTCTTCCTTATTAGCAAAGAAAGAGTCACTACCACCACCTGGATAAATGATATGAACCTTTACATTCATAAAACCTATACATTTTGAAATATCAAAACCTTTAGCTTTATATTTAACAAGTAGTGCTTCTGCTTCTTTTGTTAATGGAATAGCTTTAGGGCTAGGTGCTACATTAATCTTCATAGGTGCGTGAAACATTATATCAGTATTATTAGACTTATCAAGCTCTATTGTAAATACATGAGACTTAGACAATAGTTCTTTCTTTAAAGATTTAATACTTAAACTTGCCTCTTTTGCTCCCTTTTTAATGGTGATAGGATTATTTACAATAGTAATTACTTCCTTATCTGTTGTTGATGATGATAATTTAAAAGTAAATTCACTATCTTTTTCAAGAGGTTTAGAAAGAAGTATTTTCACATTAAGTACCTTATCCTCTGTTTCAACAATTTTATTTTCTCCTTGAACAGAAAGGAATAGTTCATTCTTACCATCATAAACATCATCCTCTTTTGTACAAGAACTTATCATACTTAGTCCTATAAGTGCAAATAGCATAGGAACAATTAATTTCATTTGTTTCATAATTACCAGTTTTTATTTTGTATTATATTATTATATCTATTTTCTGCTCTAGGGATAGGAAAAGTCCATCTATAATCGTTAGGAGAAATTTTCACCTTTATCCCATTCCCTAAATCTTTTAGTAATTCGTTTTTACATCTCTTTAAATCGAAAAATCTTATACCTTCTCCTACAAACTCTTTCTGTTTTTCTAATAGAATCTTTTTAAGCATCTCTTTATCATCTTTAGGAAAGACTTGTGTGTTTCTCGCTTTTAGAATCTTTTCAATGTATTTATACGAGAGTTCTCTATTCGGTTGTCGATAATATGCTTCAGCTAGTATAAAGTATACTTCAGCTAATCTTAATACATTAATATCTTTAGGTTTAGTATCTTCCACAGAGAATCTATATTTACCGAGAAGATTTTGATTCACTAAATTAGTAGTGAAATTTTCTTTCATAGGAAACGATATATTAGAGATACCATTTCTTATATCATCATCATCAAAATCAATAAATTTATTTATACTAAAGTAATCACCTAATTTCTTATCATGTGTAATTGAATTTAGAAAAAAGGTATAATTATCTTGAGCAAATATCTTTTCAAGATTATCTCCATCCTCCCATAATTTTTTATATCCTTCTTTTGTATTTATTAAATCTTCACCTACATTCAGTAATATTTTATTACAAGAACTAATAGCATTAGAATATTCTTTCTTATACATATACAAACGAGCTTCTATTAGTAGAGCTGCATTATAAGTGATATATGCTTTAGATGTGAAATTATCTTTAAGAATTGGTTTAGAATATTTCAATAACCTCTCTATTTCTTTACAAGATTCATCAACAGTATTTCTCTTTAGAAATTCAAGTTTAGTTTCATTTTTTAGAATAATTCCTAGATTATCTTTAGAAGTAGAGTATTCATTGGAATAAAGGAATAGCAAATCGCTATATAAAAAGGCCTTAAGTGCATAAGCTTCAGCCTTGATAATCTCCCACTCTTTCTTTTCATCAGGATTCTTAAATTTAATATATCGTTCTGAATTAAGCACCAAATTTATATTTAGAATATCTTGATAATAATCCTCGAATATTTTCTTTGATAAATTCCTTATAGATAGAGCATACCAAGAATACAATGTACTATAATAGTCAGAATGATTTATTAAATAAGTAGGAAGGAAATCATCTGCAAGAACTGATAATTCAAGTTGATATTTTGGATATGAGAAATATACTTTATTTATAGCTTCTCTTGCAACATCTACATTATCTATAGCATCTTTACCAGAAATTGAATCTTCTAAAGGAATATCTAAATCGCAAGAATAGATAAATGTACTAAGGATTAAGATTGTAATAATTTTTTTCATAATTATATTAAAAAGTTAAATTTAGACCTAACATTAATATTGGTTGCTGCACTCCATTTAATGAAGCTTTATCCTCTGCTCTTCTAAGACTTAGAATATTTTGCAATTGTACATTAACATTAGCATATTGAATAAATGGAAGATTCTTTTTTAAGAAATTCTTCTCAAGTCTGTAAGATAACCTAATATTATTAATCTTTAACATATCTGTACTATAAATAGTCTTATTCGTTGGCCAACGTAATATATCATTTGCCATTGCTGGGATACGCGATTTATGATATATCTTATTCATATCTCCCTGTTTAAACCACATATCAAGAGTCTGACCTTTTACTGCATTATAATTTATATCTGAATATCTTCTAACAAAAGACCGAGAGAACTGAGCTTTCCCTCCTATATTGAAATAGATATCTATAGATAGATCGAAACTTTTATATGAAAGACTGTTATTGAAAAAACCTGTATATGGTGGTGTTGAATATCCTAAATCTCTAAAATCTTCTGTCTTTATATTTTTCTTATAATTGAATTCATTACCATTGGAATCTTGATAACGAGGCAAACCGTCAATAGAATTAATTCCTAACGATTTTAAACCATATATAATTCCGATAGGTTTACCAACTTCATATTCTGGAATCATTGAATTTTCATTTAAATATAGTTTATCCCCATCGTAAAGGTCAAGTACTGTATTCTTATTATAAGATATAGAAATAGATGAATATATTCTAAGATTGTTATTATCGTATATCTTAGAATTTAAACATATTTCATATCCCTTATTTTCTAAGACACCAACATTTCTGTTTAGTTGAGGATATCCATTAGAAATTGGAATTGGTACACCAATGATAGCATCTACTGTTTTGTTTCTATATAGGTTTAAATTCACATTTAGCTTATTGAAAAGATTGAATGTACAACCTATATTAGTAGAAATAGTTTGTTCAGGCTTTAGGTCGGTATTATAATATTCACTTAATGAAAATAGACGTTTTCCATTATACACTGATTGCTCGTAAGAATAGATTGGAAATATAGATGAAGCTGAAATACCACTTATATTTGCAATTCTACCATAAGAAGCTCTTAATTTAATATCTGAAATGTAATCAAGATTCTTTAACAAACTATATTTGCTAATATTCCATCCTAGACCTAAAGACCAAGCTTTATTCCATCTTTTATCTTTTGGCATAAGAGATGAAGCATCTAGTTTATAACTACCATATAATTCATATAAACTATCGAAAGTATAAGCAGCAGATGCACCAATACCCACTTGAGCATATTTTTGCTTCATACTACTAATCTTAGGCTTATAATTATCTTCTAAGGCTTGATTTATTCCTGCTGCCGATTTCATTTTACTTGCTATACCATGACCAGCAATACCTATATTGTCTATTGCTGTATAGTAATAATCGGTATTTGCACTTATTGCTATATCATGTTTATCTATAGTCTTAAGGTATTGAGCTCTTACATTAGAACTATAATTGAAATCTGTATTCTTATATTTTGATATCTTTCCCTTAGCATCATCAGGTACATTTCTTTGAGAATAAGCATTTGAATTTATAATTGAAAGATTCTCGTTTAATGTATAATCCATCCCATATACAGCTGATATATCTAAATCTTTATTAATCTTCCAATTTATATTTATTGAAGATTCAATTCTCTTTTGATTAGATTCACTAGAGTATTGATTTATTAAATCGCTATAAGTACGCGTAGGATATGAATACAGTTTATTACCATTTGATTTTTTCTTTTCATAAGAATTTAGTTTATATATTAAACTTGTAAGAGATTCAGAAACCCCATTTGGAGTATTAAGCTTTGAAACCCCTCCCGATAAATTTAAATAGACTTGTAAATTCGAAAGTATTGAATAATCGAGATTTATCCTTCCTGTGAATCTTTCTATATCGTTTCCTTTTACTTTACCTCCTTGTTTTGAATAATTTACTGAATAATAGTACTGCGATTTATCTGTTCCTCCTCTAATACCTAGAGAATGAGATTGGAAAAGATTCATACGTGTAAGTTCTTTAAACCAATCGGTATTTATATTACTTAAAGAATCGAGTTTTACTTTTCCCTTAGCAATCATGCTTTTAAGATTAGGATCGTTAGAATAATATCTACGATAATAATCTTCGGAAAATCTATAACCTGGAAGAGCTGGGTTTTGAATTAATCTCTCTAGTTCTAACTTCTCTTTAGAATCCATCATCTTAGCCCCTCTATTACCTCTAAAAGTAATACCTGTTTTATTTCTATATACAATCTGAGTCTTCCCTATATGTCCTCGTTTAGATACCATTTCTATAACACCATTAGCAGCTTTAACTCCATATAGTGCTGTTGCTGCAGCATCTTTAAGTACTTTAATTTCTGAAATATCTTCAATATTTAATGTATGAAAAGCATCTGAAGAAATAATCATACCATCGAGAACGAAAAGAGGTTCATTTGCAGAATTATTCTTCCTAAAAGAGGCAGTACCCCTAATTCTAATCTTAGGTTTTTGCCCTAATTCAGCAGGTTGAGATATTAGTAAACCGGGAACTTGTCCCTGTAACGCCATACTAATGTCGAGTTCCGGTTTCAAAGCCTGAATATCTATATTCACAATTTCTACAGCACCTGCTTTTTCACGCATATCAATATCGTTGACATTTGTTCTTGCTCTTACAACAACTTCATCCAATTTAAAATGCTTTTCTTCTAGACAAACTAGAATAAAATCTTTTTTTGGCTTTATAGTTTTAGTTTTATAACCTATACAGGATATGATAATTTTTTGCCCTTTATTAAGAACAAGAGCAAACTCTCCTTTGGAATTTGACATACATCCTATACTTGTATTTTCAATAGAAACACTAACACCTACTAAATTTGTTTTTGTATTTTTATCTATTATACGCCCTTTAAGAACGTATGAGCACAAGCTATCTCTTTTTATTGAATTTGAATTAGTATTTTTAATATACACATTCGCACTGTTTACTGTATTTCCCCCAAATGAAATCCCTATAAACAAATTACAACAAATAAAAAGACTTATAAATTTCTCTATTTTGTTCATTACAATTTGATTGACTTATATTCTAAAAAATTAGACACAAAACTATCCTTAAAGGAATACGCCGTCAATCACTAGAAATCTTTATTTTTTTTTGTTTTATACCTTAATGTGGTTAGTAAATCAATTATAATATATAAAGCTGTGCTTCTTAGACTTTAATTCTTTAAATTGCAGTATCTTTTATAATAAATTTAAAAGTAAACAAGCTATAATTTTTATACTTTTGGACTAAAATTCTAAAATCAATCAGTATGAAATCACTATTTACATTGATGTTAATTGTATTCTTATGCGGAAAATCTTTCGCCCAAGACTATAAAATACATCAGGTACAAGTCCCTTATGAAGAAAGCCCATTTGAAGGCAAAAGAGACACTCAAGTCTATAAAATAGGTAATAACCTAGTTCTTACCTACTACAAACCCAAGTTTACAGACATTTTTGTAAATGCCTTTAGAGATTTGGGTAATTTCGGATATTTAATAACAAGAAGACAATCTTTACCATGGGTAGCAGGCGCTATAGGTGCAACAGCAGCATTGATACCAGCGGATAGATTCCTTATTGATAATACCAGAAGAGGTATGAATAAATTGAATATCGATTCAGAAAAGAAATATGGAGATTTACTATCCATAGGTGGTAATTCGCTATTGGTATATCCACAAAACTTTAACTCTTTCTTATATTGGGTTGGTGAAGGACTACCTAGTTTAGTTATTGGAGCTACTTTCTGTACTTATGGACTATTAAAGAACGATTATAGAGCATTACAGACTGCAACACAACTAGCAGAAGAATTTCTTTCTATGGGAGTAACTTGTCAATTTATAAAGCATATAACAGGAAGACAAAGTCCATGGAGAGATAAAACAGGTAGTGGTAGATGGGCATGGTTCCCTAACCAAAAGAAATATATGCAGAATGTATCTAATTATGATGCTATGCCATCAGGACATATGGCAACAATGATGTGTACTGTAACTATTTTAGGAGAGAATTATCCAGAAAAGAGATGGATTAAACCTGTTGGATATTCTATTATGGGTGCTGTTGGATTAGCAATGATGCACAATCAAGTACACTGGTTTAGTGATTATCCTTTAGCTATTGGTATTGGATATTGTATGGGAAAGATTATTTCAAATAGAGGTAGAAAAGTAAGTTATACAAACAAGATATTAAATAATCTTGCTTCTAGAACTTCAATCTACCCCACTTTTATTAATAAGAACAATTTTGGCGTTAGCTTAACGTATAAACTATAAAGTGATGTTTACACCTAACATTGCTGTACTACCATAATAATTTAAAGAAGGAGTTATTGCAAACTTCTTCTTTTTAAATGGATTCCATTCTTTAAAAGGTTCGAAATAGTAAACCAAGTTTGTTATTAGCATACCTAAACCTGCTCCAAAAAGAACATCTGTAGACCAATGATTGTTATTTGTAACTCTCATTATTCCCACCGCAGAAGCAAAGACATAACCGCAATACGCAAAAATCTTGTCATAATCTTTAAATTCATGATACTGAGCTGTTGCTCCTACAAAAGCTTGAGATGTATGTCCTGATGGAAATGTGTACTTTCCTCCATATGGTCTAGAAATATTTGTGATCCTCTTTACTGATTGAACAAATACAGCCGTTAATATCTGAGACATAGCAAGATATTTAGTAGTATTCCACAATGAATTTTTATGCTCGCAACCTAGAAAGTGAGCGAAATAAACTGTTACATCTGGAATATACTGTATATAATCATCTATTTTAGTATGAGTAAGATTTCCTAATTTATCTTGAATACCATTTCTAATATTTGTTGCGTAGATAATACCACTAGCAGCCATTAAACTCAATGGTATTATTTGAGATTTAATAGTCAATCTCTTTTTAATAACTAGACTTTCAGAATTCTTTTTAAGACTATCTTTTTGAATTATAAGTTTATGGGCATTACATGTAAACACCAATAATAACAATAGTGAACTAATAGTGATTTTTTTCATTCCGCTAAAGTAATAAAAAATAGAGAAAGCTTAACAAAAAAAGAGTCTAACAAATAGTTAGACTCTCTTAAAATATCGTTAATTCTAATATATTATTTGCTTGAAAGAGCAGCTAAAGCGATAGAATTTAATTTTGTTTGAACTGAATCACCTCTTGAAGATAATACAGAAGGAACTTTTGCTCCTACTAACATAGCACCTGTTTCAGCTTTTGCTAATTTAGTAGCAGACTTATAGAAGATATTTCCTGTTTCTAGATTAGGGAATACTAAACAGTCGGCATCACCAGCTACAGTAGATTGTAGTTTCTTAATAGCAACAGACTCTTTATCAATAGCAGTATCTAAAGCTAAAGGACCATCTATAAAACATCCTGGGATTTGACCTCTATCAGACATCTTAGCTATAACAGAAGCGTCGATAGAACCAATAACATTAGGAAGAACTTGCTCAGAAGCAGCAATCATAGCTACTTTTGGTTTTTCAATACCTAAGTTTTTAGAAGTCTTAACAACATAATTCACTAAAGCTAATTTTTGCTTAAAGTCTGGAAGTGGAATAATTGCACAATCACTTACTACTAGTAATTTATCTAGTGTAGGGAATTCCATTATTGCTACGTGAGTTAAGATAGCTTTTGGAGGAAGAAGACCAGCTTGTTTATTTAAGATAGCTCTCATATACTTATCAGTACTACAAAGACCTTTCATAATGATATCACCTTCTCCAGCGTTGATTAATTCAACAGCTTTTTTAGTAGCAGCAACTTCTTCGTTACATTGTACAATTTTGAATTTGCTAACATCATAGCCAAATTTATCACAGATTCCATTGATAGTTGCCTCATCACCTACTATTGTTACGTCAACGATACCTAGTTCAATAGCTTTATAAGTTGCTTCTATTGAATGCTCGTCATTTCCGTACGCTACAACTAATCTTTTCTTTGAAGGCATTCCCTTCAATTGTTCAAAAATCTGACTTAATTTTGTAATTGCCATTATATAGAAATTTTTACATTTTAAAATTTGAAACAAAAATATAAAATTTTATTTCAATCCATAAGATTTTAGCCTATCTTATAAACAATTTATCAAGAAATTGTAGTATTTTACTTTCATACGCATGAATCTGTTAGATAAATCTTAATTTTATACCTAAAATAAGGTATTTGATTGTAAATTATTAATATATACTTTGCAGCGCTTATAAAAGTAAATAATAAACAATACTAATATGAAAATTCTTGATTACATCTTAGATTTCTTATATCTATTGAACGAGATGTCACCCTACCTGCTTCTAGGTTTTCTTTTTGCAGGTTTAATGCATGTGTATATTCCTAAGAAAATTTATTCACAACAATTATCGAAAAACAATTTCAGATCGGTCTTTTTATCGGCAATATTTGGAATTCCTCTTCCATTGTGTTCTTGCGGAGTGATTCCTACTGCCATGTCGCTTAGAAAAGAAGGAGCTTCAAAAGGGGCTACAATATCTTTCTTAACAGCAACTCCTCAGACTGGTGTAGATTCTATTCTTGCCACTTATGCAATATTAGGTCTACCTTTTGCAATAATAAGACCATTTATAGCTCTATTTACAGCTTTACTTGGTGGTAATGTAATTAATAAGATTGAAAACAAGATAGCAATTAATAAAACTAAACTTAAAGAGAATATAAATTCAAATGATGAATGTTCTTGTGGTTCATGTTCTGATGACTCTTGTTCTTCGGATTCATGCTCTTGTGAATCTTCATCTCATACTTCACAAGGAGGTAAATTGATACAAGCTTTCAAATATGGATATGTTCATATGTTACAAGATATAGGAAAATGGTTAATGATAGGTATTATAATATCTGGCATTATAACAATTCTTGTTCCTGACAACTTCTTTAATCTATATTCAGATGCTCCTATTTTGAATTATTTTGTAATTCTATTATTCTCTATACCTATGTATTTATGCTCTACAGGATCAATTCCTATTGCAGCAGCTTTAATGTTGAAAGGTTTATCACCAGGAGCAGCTTTGGTATTATTAATGGCAGGACCTGCTACTAATGCAGCATCTTTAATAGTTGTAAATAAAGTCTTAGGAAAGAAAGAAACATTAGTATATCTATTCGTTATAATATTAAGTGCTTTTGGCTTTGCATATATAATAGATAATTTCTTACCTCACAATTGGTTTAATGTAGCTTCTGGATTACTAGAATGTCACGATTCTACAATATTATTGTCTTGGAATTCTTTATTCTCATTAATATTCTTAATTTTACTATCAAATGCTTTTATTCAGAAGAAAATGAAGAAGAATAAAGATAGAGAATTAGAACAAGAACTTGACAGCACTACTTATCAGTTAGAGGGTATGCATTGTAATCACTGTAAAAACAGTGTAGAGACAAATGTCTTGAAAGTGAAAGGTGTTAGTGAAGCAGAAGTGAATCTCGATCTTCAACATCTTATTATTAAAGGTAAACATGAAGAAAAAGATATACGTGAAACCATAGAGTCTTTAGGTTTTAACTTTAAGAATAGAATCTAATAGATTTTAAGCACTGAAATCGGTTAATATTAAACATTAAAAGCGAGTATTTATACTCGCTTTTAGTTTGTTTCATAATTATAATATTTTATATATATTTGAAATATTAATTACTAACCTAAAATCAAATAACATGAGTGCTTATAAATTTATTACACTAAGTATTATACTCTCTCTCTTTTATTCTTGTTCAAAAGAAAAAAATGAAACTAATGAAAAAGAAGAAATTATCTACAAATTAGATTTTGAATATAAGATTGATTCAGAAAAAAAAGAAATTAATTTAATTAACAAATCTGTAGGATATAAAAATTTTGTATGGAATTTTGGTGATAATACTACATCAAATGAAAATTCTCCTTCTCATACATATAAATTAGGAGGAAAATATAAAATATCTTTGAAAGGTGAAGCTACTTTTAACTCACGAATAGGAATTGAGAAAAAAGAAAAAAATATTTCTATTGGTAATATCAGTGATGCATTAGCAAATTCAACTATTCATATTGTAAAAGATATTGATTTTGCAGGTTTTAATATCGTTATTAAATCACATAACACAAGTGATTATATAATAACAAATAGATTTCTAGAAATCTCCAATGATGAAGAATTTACTGATTTATATAGAAGTGAAGAAGTTGTAGATACGTATCAAGTAAATAATTTAATTCCTGATAAAATCTATTGGTTAAGAATAAAAACTATTTCAAGAAATACTAAAACAGATGAAGAGATACAAACATACTCTACAGCAACATATGCTAAAACTTTAAAACTACCTCTTCCTTATATGCATATGAAAAAAGATCCAATGTTAAATCAAATAGATAGATTTTCAGTATTTATAATTAAAATCAAGTCTGAACATATTACAGACTCTAGTTTTAAGTATGAAGTTAAAGCATATAGAAAATATGATAGAAGTGAAGCTAATTGTTTTATTGATTTAATAGCACCTACAATTTTTGATTATAAGAGATATTATAGATATAGCTGCTATATGGAAGCGAAATCAGCTTTTATATTTGAATGTACAATCAAATATAAAGGTAAAAGTTCTAAAAGATCTTTAGAAACTGAAACATCCTCATATCTTACATGTGTACAATTTCAAACTCCTACATTGTTTGATAGAAATAATCCAGATATATATTCAGTAGTTGATTCAAAAGTAAAAAAAAATGTATCAAATAATACTACAGAATTTGAGATCGGTCTTGGTCGCAATTATGTGAAACTTCATTATATAATTCATGATTTTAAACCTATAGTTGGAAGTAAGTATAAATTTTCATATAATACGAATAAAGAAAAAGATGATAAAATCTCTATTGATCTGGAAAATGATACATATGCATATCTATCTGTTATTAATTCCTCTGAAAAATTATATTTATCAAATGATAATATCTTTCTAGAATTATATAGAGAATCTGATGAATATTATTACTTTAGAACTACCTATTCGGAATCAACAGCAGGAGCTATTTTTAGATATCCTCCAGATAAAACATATAATGATTTCCATTTTTTATTTACTTCAGTAACTTTCGTAATAAAAAAATAATTAATTATAAAATAATATCAAAGGCTGTTTCAAACTTGATGAAACAGCCTTTAATATAAAATACTAAAATATTAGAATTTCTTCCTTTATCTATTTAGAGATAAAAATTATAAAATATCAGAAAAATCAATTATAGGATAATCATTCTCATCTACTATAGGGACACTTACCAATTTACAATTAGGATAATACCTATCAAGATAGTGTTGAAAGATAGTTGAAGAATCTTTAAAAATCTTTTCTGAATCGTTAGGAAAAGCATTATATACCATTCCTACAAGATTAATGCCTCTAGCCTTACACAATTCTATACTCATTAAAGTATGATTTATACTTCCCAATTTAGAAGAAGTAACTAAAATAAGAGGTAAATTATTATCTTGTACATAGTCTATTGTATTATATTCTCTACTTATAGGAACAAATAGACCACCAGCACCTTCAAGAAGCACCTTTTCGTATTTAGCTTCAAGGTTTTTAGTACAATTCCTGATTATATTAGTATTTATAGGCTTATTGTCAATCTCAGCTGCCAAATGAGGAGAACAAGGATAAGTAAATATATAAGGGCAAGTTGTCCTATCAATATCATCTTGAAGAAGATCGATACCCATAATCTCTCTATGTTTTTGAATATCTTCTGAAACATCAATATTACCTGTTTGAATAAATTTTTGGGTAATTATATTAACACCCTTATTCATTAGAAATTTAGCCATCAAGCCTGTGATAATTGATTTTCCTGCATCAGTATCTATACCTGATATAAATATTGTTTTTTCCATTTTGAAATCTTTTATATTTCACGAAATTACTAATAAAATATACTAGTAAGAAAATTTAGAATGAAAATAAACAATGAATAATGTTTATAAATGTTAAGACTTGCAAAAATGATTTTATTACCTTCGGAATATCAAAAGAACAAAAACATAAAATTTATTGCGTATGAACACTATTAACAATCTATTAAATCTTATTGATTCATACATTGGTGGATCATCTTGGTTTGTAGCGCTACTATTAGGTACTGGACTTTTTTACACTATATATCTACGCTTTCCTCAATTTAGATTCTTTGGACACGCAATAAATGTAATTAGAGGTAAGTATGATAAACCAGGAGACAAAGGAGATACTTCTCATTTTCAATCTTTAGCAACTGCTCTTTCAGGGACAGTAGGGACTGGAAATATAGCAGGTGTAGCTTTTGCATTATATTTGGGAGGTCCAGCAGGATTATTTTGGATGATTGTATGTGCTTTCCTTGGAATGACAACAAAATTTGTAGAAGTAATTTTATCACATAAATATAGAGAAATAGAGGAAGATGGAAGTATATCTGGTGGGCCGATGTATTATATGAAGAAAAGATTAAAGACTCCTCATTTAGCAGGATTCTTTGCTTTGATGGTAATATTTTCAGCTTTTGGATTAGGAAGTTTTCCCCAGATTAATAGTATTTCAAATTCTTTATTTGCTACCTATGGATTAAGTAAAATTCTTACTGGAGCTATTCTTGCAGTTATTTTAGCATTTGTAATATTAGGTGGTATAAAAAGAATTGCTAGTGTAACAGAAAAGTTAGTTCCTTTTATGGCATTAGTATATTTTGTAGCTTCTATAATTGTAATTTGCTGTAATTATGAAAATCTAATTCCTTCTATTATTAGTATTTTTTCTGATGTATTCTCAGGAACAGCAGCCACAGGTGGATTCTTAGGAGCAACATTTTCTTTTGCATTTAATAAGGGTGTAAATAGAGGATTATTCTCTAATGAGGCAGGATTAGGTTCAGCACCTATAGCCCATGCAGCAGCAAGAACGTCGGAACCTGTTTCTGAAGGTGTTGTATCTTTATTAGAACCATTTATTGATACCATTGTTATATGTACTCTTACGGGTTTAGTTATTTTATCTTCTGGAGTATGGAAAGAAAAACTAGATAATACATTTCAAGCTGCAGATATGGTAGTCTTTAATCAAGAATATCACGAGAATATTGCTCAAGACAAAAAAGAATTATCAGCATATGTAATGCATAAAAAGAAACTTCCTTTATATGATGGTAATTTAAATGTTATAGACGGAATTATACAAGAAAAAATTTCAATATTACATGCTCATTCTTTAGCAGAAAATGTTAAAGTGTTTGACGAAGATGATAAACTATATACAGGTAAAGTTTTAATAGAAGAAGGTGTTTTTCTTAACGAAGAAGATGTTAGTTTTAAAGGTAGATCGTTAATACACTCAGCACCTTTAACTGCAGAAGCTTTTTCTAGAAGTATTTTGGGAGATTTCGGTAAGACAATAGTCTCTTTTGGTTTATTACTTTTTGCATTTTCTACATCTTTAGCTTGGGCTTATTATGGAGGACGATCTGTTAATTTCTTACTAGGTAATAAATGGGTTTTACCTTTTAGATTAATATTCTGTATTTCATATTTCTTTGCTGCATTTGTAGATACAACAATAGCATGGACTCTTTCAGCAATAACAATAGCCCTCATGGCGTTACCGAACCTCTTGGGATTATTAATATTACATAAAGAAGTGAAGACTGAAATTAATGATTATAAGAAACGTATTAAGAAAGATTTTTCAAAATAGATATAATACAAAGACTTTATTTTTACACTATTTATATATTCATATACAACAAGATATACTTAAATTAACAAATATCACTTTCTTACTAAACTAGATTTTATATGTTATATCTTGATTGTAAAGAGGTTACCGTTGCCTTGGTAACCTCTTCTTTTATACAATAATCTGATACTCAATATTATTATTCCTGTTTTCTGTATGTAAGAATAGCCCAGAAATTTATTAGTATAACAAAACCTGTTAATATTAAGAATTTAGGGTATAGATCGATAATTCCACTACCCTTTAAATAGACATCTCTCATTATTTCTATAAAATATCTTGGTGGTAAACAAGAAGAAAATATTCTTGCCCATTGAGGCATTGAATTAAAAGGAGTAAATAGTCCACTAATAAGCATAAAAATCATCATAAAGAAGAAGACAACAAATAGAGCTTGTTGCATACTAGATGATATATTTGATATTAATATTCCAAAACCTGACATTATAAGTATAAAGAGAATTGATACTAAATAGATTGTAAACAGACTTCCAGCAGGAACAAAAGAGTATACTAGCCATACGATGATAATACAAATACTTAAAATTACTAATCCCATAATCCAGTATGGTATTAATTTAGCTAGTATAAGTTGAAGTTTACTTATTGGACTTACATTCAATTGTTCTATAGTTCCTACTTCTTTTTCATTAACGATATTTAAAGCTGGCAATAATCCACAAAGTAGAATAAGTAGAATTACTATTAATGCTGGGATCATGAATCTTTTATAATCTAATAGAGGATTATATTTATGCTGTATAGACACCGAAGCGAGAGAATCACCAGAAAATTCATTTATAATAGAAGCCAAATAAGAAGAACCCAATCCCCCTTTCAAACCATCTACAGCATTAGCAGATATTTGAATATTAGCATTTGTTCCATTAGTCATATGTTTTTCAAAATCGCTTTCTATTTCAAGTATTGCATCTATATTACCATTCTCTATTTCTTCAAGAGCTTCAGAATATTTATGAACTACTTTATCCAATACAAAATAATTAGATGCATCTATTTTCTGTATTAATTTTCTTGAACTTGATGAATTATCTTTATCTACAATACATATATCAAGATTTTTTATATCGAGATTAGTAATTAAAGGTATTACAAGCATAACCAAAAGAGGATATATAATAACCATCTTAGGTATAAAAGCATTTCTAAAGAATTGTTTGAATTCTTTTTCTAATAGATATTTAATCTTCATAATATTATTCTAATCTATTTTTATATTTTTTGAGTGCTACAATTATTAGAAAAATTGACATGACTGTTAATATTATACTTTCTTTTAATACATAGGTAAATTCCAATCCTTCAATCATTATTTTTCTTACAGCTGATATATACCATTTTGCAGGTACTATATTTGAAATCCATTGTAGTATTATTGGCATATTATCTATTGGGAATATCATTCCTGATAACATTAATACAGGTAATAGTAGTCCTAAAAGTGAAGCAAACATTGCTGCCACCTGAGTCTCTACTAAACTTGATACTAACAGTCCAAATGCCAATGAAAGGAATATATATATCAAGGAAATAAGGCATAGGAATAGAATACTACCGTTCATAGGTATTTGTAAAAGAGTGAATGCAAGCAGTAGTATTGTAAGAAGATTTGCACAAGACACAACAAAATATGGTACCATCTTAGCAAATATTATAATAATTGGTTTAACTGGAGATACTAATAGTACTTCCATACTACCTCTTTCTTTTTCTCTAACAATAGAAACAGATGTCATAAGAGCACAAATAAGAATAAAGATCATTCCCATAATTCCTGGAACAAAATTATAAGAACTCTTCATTTGTGGATTATATAGCATTCGAGTATTGGTCTTAATACTAGGTTTAAGATTGATATTTCTATTAGCATCTTGAAAATAATCTTTAAGGATACTAGAAATATAAAACATTTCAGAATTAGCAAGATTCGGATTAGAAGAATCAATTACTATTTGAATTTTAGGATCTGAATTGAAATTTGAATTAAAAACAATTGCAATATCAATATCTCCTTGTTTCATAGATTTATCTATATCCTTGCTGTTATCTATTTCTTTTACAATGGTAAAATATTTATTAGCATTTATCTTATTTATAATTTGTCTGATACTAGATGTTTTATTTGGAGCAAGTACCCCCACATCAACATTTTGTAATTCTGTAGATATAGCAAAACCAAAGATAACTATCATAGCAATTGGCATTGCTAGTAGTATAAGCATAGTTCTTTTATCTCTTAAGATATGATAGAACTCTTTTTGTACAAAGGCTAAGAATTTTTTCATGATTAATCCCCCCTTTTAGCTTTACTAGCAAGAGTGTGAAAAACATCTTCCATACTATTTACATTGAATTGTTTTTTAAGATTTTGCGGACTATCTAAAGCTTCTATTTTACCATCTACCATAATTGATAGTCGGTCGCAATATTCAGCCTCGTCCATATAGTGAGTAGTAACAAATATTGTAATTCCTCTACTTGCAGCTTCGTATATCTGTTCCCAAAACTGTCTTCTTGTTTTAGGATCTACACCTCCTGTTGGTTCATCAAGAAAGACCAATTTAGGTTTATGGAACACAGCCACAGAGAATGCTAGTTTTTGTTTCCAACCTAGCGGTAAAGATTTAACTAGTGCATCTTTTTTATCTAAGAAATTTAAATTTTCTAGTAAATCGTATGCTCTCGGTTTTATATCTTTTTCTTTAATTCCATATATACCTCCATAGAGTCTGATATTTTCATAGACTGTTAAATCTTCGTATAAAGAGAACTTTTGACTCATATAGCCTATACGTTTCTTAATTTCTTCAGTTTGTTTATAAATATCAAAACCTGCAACTTTAGCTTTACCTGAACTTGCTTTACTAAGTCCGCATAGCATACGCATAGCAGTAGTTTTACCAGCTCCATTAGCACCTAGAAAACCGAATATTTCTCCTTTCCCGACCTCGAAACTGATATTATCAACAGCTACAAAACTTCCAAATTTCTTAGTCAGATTCTCGACTTTAATAACTTTATTTATACTATCATTATTATTCATATAGACTTTCTATTTGTAGGTAGCAATCCTCTATATTAGGTTCTACTCTATTAATAAAGATATTCTTATGATTTCTTGTCTTTAGATATTCTAGAATCTCATCTTTACTATCTTTTTCTAGTATTAGATGATGAGATACTCCAAAAGTATAAGCTCTTTTTGTCTTCTTAAATTCTCTAATATCATTTAGAAGTTGATACATATTATCGGATTTAATTTCATATAATACCTCATCAAAATCTTTAATAATATTTTTAGGACTATTTATAGACATTAATTTTCCTTTACGCATAAGAGCTATTCTATCGCACATATTAGCCTCATCCATATATGGAGTTGAGACTATAATAGTAATACCTTGACTTTTTAGCATTTTAAGCATTTCCCAAAACTCTTTTCTACTTACTGGATCTACTCCTGTTGTAGGTTCATCGAGGAAAAGAATCTTAGGTTTATGAATTAAAGCACAAGAGAGAGCAAGTTTTTGTTTCATACCTCCAGACAATTTTCCCGCTTTTCTATCTTTAAATTTTTCTAGATGCTTATATATTGGATAGATAATATCCATGTTCTCTTCTATACTAATACCGAATACTGATGCAAAAAATTTCAGATTTTCATAGACAGAAAGATCGAGATATAAAGAGAATTTACCAGGCATATACCCTATGTTCTTTCTTATTTCTTTATAATCTTCTTTTATATCAAGATTAAGAATTTTAGCATCTCCACTATCTGGTAGGATGAGACTTGTAAGAATTCTAAAGACTGTTGTTTTGCCTGCACCATCAGCACCTATCAGTCCAAATAATTCTCCTTTATTGATAGACAAATTTAATCCATCAAGAGCATAAGTCTCACCATACTTTTTTACAAGATTATATGTATTTACTATTTCCATAATTAGAATTTCACTTCACCATACATTCCTAATTTTATATACCCATCATTTTTAATCTTCACCTTAATGGCATATACAAGATTCTCTCTTTCATCTTGTGTTTGAATACTTTTAGGAGTAAATTCACTTTTATTTGATATCCATGAAATATTACCTTTATATTCTCTTTGCTTGTCACCGCCAAAATTTGCAAAAACTTTGACGCTTTGTCCTAATTTCAGATTTAATAGTTGACCAGAATTGATATAAGCTTTTAGAAATACCTCATCTAAATTTGCTATTTTAAATAGTGGTTTCCCTATCCTAGCAAATTCACCTTCTTGAGAATATTTAGCAAGAATGCTGCCATTTGTAGGAGATTTAATATAGCATTTAGAAAGTTGATCTTCAATTTGAGCAATTTGTATTTCTATAGCAGATGATTGAGCGCTAATACTATTAACATTATTGTTTAAGGTAGATTTTAAAGCTTTAATTTTACTTTTAAGGATAAGAACACTAGCAGATATATCGTCTATTTGTTTTTCGCTTGCAGCATTTGCTTTTGCTAGCCTTTTTAATCTTTTTTGCTCTTTAATCTGCTTTTTTAATTCTTCTTTTAGTATTGCTAATTGAGTTGAGATTTTTGGAGAACGACTAATTACAGATTGCATATTCTTTATTAATTGCATTTTTTTAAGATGCAACTGAACAGAATCTATTATTCCAACAATTTCGTTTTTATTTATTTTATCTCCTTCTTCAATACTTAGATTAAGAATCTTTCCCGTACTTTCACTAGATATTATGATTTCTGTAGATTCAAAAGTTCCTGAAGCATCAAATTCATTTTTATTATTCCCACAAGAATAGATAGTTATGCATATTAGTATTATTCCTAAAATCTTTTTCATTATTTTATATTTAAAGTATTTTTCAATTGATGTATGTTTCTTAGTAGTAAAATTTCGTGCATAGATTTAGATAATCGAGCATGTGATTCTTGAGTAATATCGTGTAGAAGATCGTTAATATCTATAATTCCATTTTCTAATTTAGATTCTGAAGCTTTTCTAATGGATACTCTTTTATTTATTATTTCGTCATCACTAAGAATAATTTCTTTCATTTTATCGATTTGAATTTCCTCTTCACTTTTCTTTATATTAAGGTTAAAAAGGAAAGTCTCTCTAGTATTTTCTACTATTCTTTTAGAAATATTAAGTTTGTTTATACTATTCCTTTTAGTATAAAGATTTCCAATATTCCACTGTAATTTAATACCAAACATATAATCTAAAGCCCAATCGTTATCAATCATGCTCTCAAATATATTAAGACCGGGCTTTCCAAAAACACCTTGAGCAAAAGCAAATAATTTGGGATTTGTAGATGCTTTAATCATTGTTTCTTGAGCTTCTAATTTTTTATTCATAGCATTAAAAACATCAAGTTCTGGACGCATTATATTGTGAGTAATATGATAATCTTTACTTGGTTTAATAAGTTCTTGATTTAATATAGTTTCATCTCCAATAAATACAGAAAGGATATGTAGTAATGATTTCTTTTTGGCTAATATCTCTATTTCTTTTTGCTTTATAGATAAGAGTTCAACTTCAAGGGATTCAAGATTAGATTTAAGTGCTACACCATTTTTATAAAGATCTTTGAGTTTTTGAAGGTTGCTAGATATTAATTTCTGACTTAATTTATTAATCTTCAAATTCTCATTTACTAAAAGAATCCCAAAGAAAAGGGAATTAACTCTATTTTTTATAGAATACAGTTCGAGTTCTAGATTTTTAATAGATATTTCATTATCTGCATTAGCAATTTTAAGTTTTGCAGAAGAAATGCCACCATCCCATATATTCTGAGATAATCCCACAGCTAGTTTATATTGATCGTTACTTATACCAGACATTTTTAGACCTGTAGCAGCGAACATTGATTTCATTTTATCTGGGAATTCAGGTACCGTAGATACATAAGTGTAATCTACATTTGTATAGAATTGGGGTAGATAAGATTTTGAAATATTAGAAATTGTAAATTCATTTGTTTTTTCTATTAATCCATATTTCTTTATTGCAGGATAGTTGTTTCTAGCTTTAATTTGGCAAGAATCGAGACTTAATTGAGCTAGAAGTACTTTAGATGCAAAGATAAGAATTACTAATAGACTTATTTTTTTAATATTTTTCATATCTATTTCTTTATTAAACGACTTAAAACAACTTCAACATTTTCTAGTTTTCGTTTTCTCCAAAATAATCTTTCTTCTTTTGGGCTAGTGATAAATGAATTGATAATATCTCTAGCTGCAAAGACAAAAACGTTAAGAGAAACTATATCTAATACTAATTGAACTACATCGACTTTCTCTATATGTCCTTTTTCAGCCTCTTCATCCAATTCCTTTTGTATCATAGGAAAAGCATTATTAACCAAATTTGTTATACCCTCTCTAAATATTTCTACTCTTTCAGGATTAGACCGTAATTCTGAGAGTATAAATAGAGGAATATCAGGATTTTTAGCCACAAAATCGAAGTGTTTTTCAACCGAAAGTCTAATTTTATCTATAAGAGATAGTTTAGATTCTGCAAAAGACATATAAAATACATCTCTAACGAGTTTAAACTTATTTTCAAACACTTCATTGAAAAGGGTTTCTTTATTTGTGAAATAGTAGTGTAACATCGCGTGAGTTACACCCGCTAGTTTTGCTATGGCTGTCATTTTAGCTCCTTCGTACCCCTTAACAACGAATTCTTTCTCTGCAGCAGCAAGAATAGAATCTTTTTTATTTATCTTTTTATTATCCATAAAATAAGATCTTACTATTAATATATAATTATCACAGATTGTCTAACAATCTTGTTAATACAAATATATTATAATAATTCTCTAAAAAACAAGACTTTAAGCGAATTATTAACAAGATTGTTAATAACAAGCAATAAATATGCTGTATAAATTCTGTAAAGTATGTAGAGAAATAGACATCTTGATTAAGCAAAACAGAAGTAAATGTTTTAGAAAATTAATAGCTAATGAATATACTGTCTAAATAAGGTGGTTAAAGTCTTTAAAACCTAATGAAATAGGATAAATACAAGAGAATATTATTATTGTAAATTTTAGAAATAAAATTAACTTTGTGGGTATATATAAAATATACAGAATAACTAAATCAAAATATCATGGCACAACCTCCATTTAAGTATCAGCCACCTTTCCCATTGGGAAAAGACGATACTGAGTATTATTTACTTACAAAGGAACATGTTTCTGTAGGTGAATTTGAAGGAAAAGAGATTTTAAAAATAGAAAAAGAAGGATTAACAAAATTAGCAAATGAGGCATTTAAGAGTGTATCATTTATGTTACGTCGTTCACACAATGAGCAAGTAGCAAAAATATTGTCAGATCCAGAAGCTACAGATAACGATAAGTATGTAGCATTAACGTTCTTAAGAAATGCAGAAGTAGCATCAAAAGGAGCATTACCACTTTGTCAGGATACAGGAACAGCAATCATTCATGGTGAGAAAGGTCAACATGTATGGACAGGATACTGTGATGAAGAGGCTTTAGCAGAGGGAGTATATAAGACATATACAGAAGAGAATCTTCGTTATTCACAAAATGCGCCATTAACAATGTATGAAGAGGTAAATACAAAATGTAATTTACCAGCACAAATTGACCTTGAAGCTACAGAAGGTTCGGAATATGAATTCTTATTTGTAACTAAAGGTGGTGGTTCTGCAAACAAAACATACTTATACCAAGAGACTAAAGCTCTATTAAATCCTGATACATTAATTCCTTTCTTAGTAGAAAAGATGAAATCGTTAGGAACAGCAGCCTGCCCTCCATATCATATAGCATTTGTGATTGGTGGAACATCTGCAGAGAAAAATCTTTTAACAGTAAAATTAGCTTCTACACATTATTATGATGCACTACCTACTTCAGGAAATGAATATGGAAGAGCATTTAGAGATATAGAATTAGAAGAAAGATTACTTAAAGAGGCACATAATATCGGTCTTGGAGCACAATTTGGTGGTAAATATTTAGCACATGATATTAGAGTTGTTAGATTGCCACGTCACGGAGCTTCATGTCCAGTAGGAATGGGAGTATCTTGTTCAGCAGATAGAAATATCAAAGCAAAAATTAATAAAGAAGGTATTTGGTTAGAGAAACTAGATCAAAATCCTGGTGAATTGATTCCTGAAGAATTAAGAAAAGCTGGAGAAGGTGATGTAGTAAAAGTTGATTTAAATAAACCAATGCCAGAGATTCTTAAAGAATTAAGTAAACATCCTGTATCTACAAGACTTTCTTTAAACGGAACAATAATTGTTGGTCGTGATATTGCTCATGCAAAATGGAAAGAACGTTTTGACAGAGGTGAGGGATTACCTGATTATATTAAGAATCATCCAGTATATTATGCAGGACCTGCTAAGACTCCAAACGGAATGCCATGTGGTTCATTAGGACCAACAACAGCTAACCGTATGGATCCATATGTAGATTTATTCCAAAGTCAAGGTGGTTCTATGATTATGCTTGCTAAAGGAAATAGAAGTCAACAAGTGACTGATGCATGTGGTAAATACCATGGTTTCTATTTAGGAAGTATAGGTGGACCAGCAGCAATTTTAGCACAAAACAATATTAAGAGTATTGAATGTGTAGAATATCCTGAATTAGGAATGGAAGCTGTATGGAAAATTGAAGTTGAGGACTTCCCTGCATTTATCCTTGTTGATGATAAAGGAAATGACTTTTTCAAACAAATTAAACCAAGATGCATGGGTTGCAACAAATAGATTATAATTATTCGAGATTTTAGTATAATTGATTAAATTCATTTATTATACATTATAAAATCTGAGGTTTTCTGAAGTTTATTAGTATTCTTTCACAAAATCTTAATGAATAAAGTTTTAAAATCCCCCTATATGTTAAGATACATTTAGGGGGATTTTTTTTAGATTCTTATATTAATCTTAGAAGTATATCTTTTAAAGATATCACTTTCAGTTTTTTACTTAAGCTCTTATAATTTCAATAAAGGTTCTTAATTAATATATAGCTATTCCTTTTAAGTTTTCTTTTTTAACTTCAATCTCTTCTATAAATTTTACTACTTAATATATAGCTATTCCTTTTAGGTTTTCAAATTTAATTTCCATGATTTCTAAGAATCTTATTACTTAATTTCAGTAAATTAGTTGGAATTATGAACAAATGTTCATAATTTTGAATAGTAATCATTAAATAATTAAAATTTAAAGATATGCCAGGAAGAAATGGAACAGGTCCACTAGGAGACAATACTCCAGGTAGACAAGAAGGAAAATGTAATTGGGAGAAAAGACTTGAATTACAAAAGAAAAAGGATCTTGCAAAAGTGAATTCAATTAATTCAGATTCTGAGAAACAAGATTCTACGGGAAATAATAGAAATACTAACACAAGCAATAAAGATTCAGAATCTCAGACTAGCTACGGACTAGGAAGACGCTGTGGCAGAGGAAGAGGTCAAGGATCTGGTTTGGGTAGAGGAATGAATCAAGGCTCAAAAATGGGTCAAGGAAGAGGAATGGGTCAAGGAGGAGGAAGAAATCGAGGCAAGTAAGTCATAAAGAATACTAGCTTTCTCATAATTAAACCTGCTATATAGACTTTTATATAGTAGGTTTTTTTATCTTTATAAATAGATAATTATAAAAGCATGATAATGAAAAAAAGAAAATGTCCTCAATGTGATATATATTCATTTTATATTTTAAACAATAAAGGCGAAAGTCTTTTAGTTTACGTTGATGAGAATTATAATATTATATCAAGAAATCCAGAAGAATCTTTATATGGTTATAATCTAGATACAGTTTATTGTTTAGGATGTTCTTGGAAAGGTTCACCTAAAAGTCTAAGATAGTACAAAATTAGATTCATAAATTAACACATATCTTATATGGAATATTTTTTTAAAAGTTTTCAAGAACTTAGTGTAGAAGAATTATACGATATTTTAAAATTAAGAAATCAGATATTTATAATAGAACAAGAATGTATATATCAAGATTGCGATGGCAAAGATAAAGACTCTATACATTTATTTATTAAGGATGAAGAGAAATTATTAGCATATCTTAGAATCCCATTTAAAGGAGTAACTTATAGGGATATTTCAATAGGAAGAGTTGTTGTTGACCCTAGATACAGAAATAGAGGATTGGCAAGAAAACTCCTTATAAAAGCAATAGATTATATAAAAGACATTTTAAAAGAAGATAAGATTGTAATTTCGGCGCAATTATATCTTAAATCGTTTTATGAAAGTTTAGGTTTTAAGGTTATGTCTGAAACATATTTAGAAGATAATATCCCACATATAGAGATGCATTTAGGCTAGAAATGCATCTTTATCTTTACAGTATTTTATAAGATTGTTAAATGTAGGATTCTTTGATAATATATTTGGATTTCCTATAAGGAACATTTGTTCTCTCGCTCTAGTCATAGCTACATTAAGCTTTCTATCAATGATTTTATCATCTTCGATAAAGCAATTACTAATAAGGAAATCTAATTGGAAGATATTTTGAACAGTAAATGAATAAATTATAATATCTCTTTGACTGCCTTGATATCTTTCAACAGTATCAATAGTTATATTTTCTAAATTAGGTATTCCTAGTTTTTCTATTTGGTTTCTAATAACAGTAATCTGATTTCTATATGGAACAATAATTCCTATAGATTGAGACGGATTAAAATCTTTACGATATTTGATAATATCACTTATAAGATTTGCAATTATACAAGCTTCATTGATATTAGATTTAGTAGATTCTAATTTATTATCTGTGAATTTAGATGCTATAAAACCTAATCTAACAGTACTTATAAAAGTCTTTAAATTATCAGAATCTTTACTTTCTGATAATTTATAAAGTTCTGAGAGATTTTGGACTTGATGACTTAAATTTAGAGACATTAGATTCTCTTTAAAGTAGAAAGATTTATTAGAAAAATCAGCAACTTGAGGATGCATTCTCCCCTGTTTTCTGAGTACATGAATAAAATTAGAATTAGTATTATTTAATAATCTTTCAAATAGAGATTGACTACAATTTGTGAAACCATTATCATTTAAAAGTTGATTATTGATAGTTGAATCTTCTGTAGATTGAAGTACCACTGCTGGTAATTGTTTATTATCACCAATAAGGACAAATTTTTTAATAGCATCTTCCCCATGTCTATTTTTAGCAGATAAAATACCAACTAATTGAGA
Organism: Marinilabiliaceae bacterium JC040; assembly: GCA_022496785.1. Classification (GTDB taxonomy): domain Bacteria; phylum Bacteroidota; class Bacteroidia; order Bacteroidales; family Marinifilaceae; genus SNAP01. Next base: position 116,877 of record SNAP01000003.1, read on the forward strand.
TTCTAGAATTTGAGAAGCCTCATCGATAAAAGCATGAGAGAAAGTCTTTAATTTAAAAAGGAATGGTAATCCTAATATTTTAGAAGTTGTGGCTACAATTATTCTAGAACTATTAAAGCCAGACATCATTTCTCCTAGTTTATCTATTTCTGATATCTTTTCGCTTAGCAAAAACGGTCTAAATTCCTTAGGGCAAGATACTTCTGAACTAATCCTTAAAAAAGGAGTTTTATCAGCAATACCACTTTCAATAAGCATGCTACATATTTCATCTACTGCTCTATTAGTATAAGACATAAGTAGAATTGTACCATCTTTTTCTTCTAGTGCATCTTCAATCATATATTTAAGAGCTTGACTTGTTTTACCTGTTCCTGGAGGTCCTACAAGTAATAGATAGTCGTTTGCCTGCTTTGCTTTTAATACAAGATCGTTGAAATAACCTTCAAGTCCGTAGTTTTTATTTAATTCTCTACTTAAATCTCTTGTAGGTTCTCTCAATTGAAGTAGAAGATCTTTTCTGTCTCTATTAGCTTCAAGAAATAGATTTAGACCTGCAATCATTCGAGAGTTCATAACATCTGAACCTATAGGTTCAATTGCAAAATAATCATTTTTATTACCTATAACAGCCTCATTCTTTTGACTATTTATAAGTCTAACACTTACAGTATCTTTACTTATATTAGTAATAACAGAAGTCATTAATAAAGATTTACAAACCATAGGTTGATCTTTATATGAATATAAAACCACCATATCTCCAGCTCTCATATGAGAATTGAAGTCTTCACTTAGCTTAGGAATATTTAGTTTAACTATATCGTATCCAGTAGATCTAGAACTTTTAGATTTTTCACTAATATTTAATTTATAGAGTATTGAACCATTTGCAAGTTTATCTTCCAAAGACATATTCCAAAGTGATGCGTAACCTCCTCTATTAATGCAATCACTACCTAATTTAGAATATAATTGTTCTTTTTTTATGAAGGTATAATATCTATTGAAATAAGCTTTTTCAATTGAGAAAGCTGAATGATAGTTGTTTAGAATTGATTCTAATTCTGGTTTATTATATTTATTCCATAGTTTATTATTGACATTAAAAGTATTTAAATCGTCTGCATATAAGTTTGGAAATATCTCTTCAGCCATACCATTTGCTAAATCTATTTCTAGAGCGACAATATCGTTACGTACCTTGAAGGCTTCAGCTAAAAGTTGTTGTAGATAACCTTCTGACATTAATCCATTAGGATATTTTGAATATAAAAGAAAAGCATTTACTTGATTTTCTCTTATTGAGAAACTGTATTTTAAGACAGCAAAATATAGTAAAATCTGCACATAGTGATTTTCTTTATGCCTAGAATTAAATTCATCCATTTTACCAGATTTATGCTCAATCAACAGTTTAAAATCATTCTGTATCATATCCACACGTCCAGTAATTCCTAGTATTTCAGAAATAAAAGAACTTTCAAGAAGAATTTTATCTTTATCGTATACTGATTCGAACAAATCTATTTCGTATATCAAATCGCTAATAATAGATTTAATATTAGCCATACGAATCTTTGCCTGAGAATGAAATTCACTTAATTCATTCTTTGACTGACAGTACATAAATTCTAAAACATTAGATTTTAGAAAAGAAGTTAATACATCTGAATAATTATAAGGATTGGCATCTGAATGTATTGTGTTATCAAGCATATCATCTGCTAAATTACCTAGAAGAATATGATAGTTTGGCTGCCTTTCTTTCAATTCTTTAACAAGATAGTTAAATTTACTTCTTCCATAATTTTCAAAATTATTAGCTATTGAAGATACATTTATAATATAATCTGGATTAAGAATTATGTATTTAGGTATGTATATATCATCAAAAATTTTAACATCAAGTAGATTCATTTGCATTCCCACATGAAGATATTCTCTAATATATGATAAATCGAATATTGTTTCACAGTAATTAATAGTTATTTCTCTACAAGTTTCATCAACGACATTTGCATTTATTATCTTCTCATTAAAAGATAGAACAGAAACCCTTATATGGGTATAAGATTTGCCATTTGGACTATCTAAGTCTAGATTTTCTAGATTTTCACTTTCGAAATCTTTAGTTTGTATGTCAGTAGTTTCTAAAGCAATATTCTTTACTTCTAATTCTTTGTTATATGGATGAGTATTATCTAAATAGTTTTGATTAATATTTTGTAATTCTTTAGGAATTATTGAATTATAACAAAATGCAACCAACCTAACTAGTGTTTTAATATTTAATAAGATATCAGCATTACTAAAGTGATGATTAGTATAATCGTGTTTTATTTTATGAATATCTCTTTTTATTGAATTATCTATACCTAACTTGGAGCATATATACTCAATTCGTGAATACAAATTTGCAAAAGTTTGCTTTACATGTTTTGTCTTTGCGTAAGATATTCTTTGTAGGATATTGAATAGTATCTTTGATTTATCTTTATTCTCTATCTCAGCATTATTATATGTTTCAGCTATTGTATTATAAAAATCGCTAGCAGTCTCTTTTATATATAAATCTTCTTTATTCACTTTTGTTGTTTTTCTTTATCGTATGTCAAAGATAAGTTAATGTATCTAAAGAATAAGATTGAAATAGATTTATTCTTATCTTTGAATTTACATTATATAGATTGTTTTAATATAAAACAGATAAATTGTAAACATTTAAAATTATATAAATAAGTATGCTAATATTACTTTCTCCATCAAAGAAGCAAAATTTTAAACAGAAAATTGATTTATGTACTTATTCTGAACCTTTTTTTAAAGAAGAAACGCTAAGTTTAGTAGAAAAGATTAAGAAATATTCTATTCTCGATTTCATGGAAAACTTTAATGTTAGTGAAAAGATTGCTAATCAGGTTTATTCTTTTTATGAGAATTGGGGTGATTCTGATAATGAAATGAGTGCTGCAATAGCAGCATATTCTGGAGAAGCTTTTACTGGGCTTGATGCAAAAACTCTTTCTTGTGAAAATTTAGAATATGCACAGAATCATCTTCTTATATTATGCTCTTTATATGGGATTTTAAGACCTATGGACATAATTGAGGCATACAGATTGGATTATAAAAGTGTTTTAAATGATATTAATTTATATGATTTTTGGAAGACAAAGATTAGTAAATATCTTATAAATAGAAATGACAATTTGATAGTAAATCTTTCATCAAAAGAATACTCAGATTCAATAGATTTCTCTTTAATAAAATCTAAATGTATCAATGTGGAATTCAAAGAAGATGATGGTGATAAATTGCGTTCAATAGTTATATATATCAAAAAAGCTAGAGGAGCAATGGCTAGATTTATTATTGAGAATAAGGTTGAAACTATAGATGAGCTTAAGAAATTTGATTCTTTAGGATATAAATACCATTCACAAGAAGATAATACCTTAGTTTTTACAAGGAAAAAACAATAATATTCAATTATAGAAAATATATTGAAATGAATTACAAAAAAATTGAATTAGATAAATGGGATAGAAAAGAATATTTTAATATTTACACTAAAGATATTCCATGTACTCATAATATGACTGTTGACATAGATATTACAAATATTCTAAATAAGAATTTAAAATTATATCCTAGTTTGCTTTATATAGTAAGTAAAGTGGTAAATATGTATAAAGAATTTAGAACTTCATTTAATGAAGATGGAGATATTATTATATTTGAAAAGATGAATCCTTCTTATACTATTTTTCACAAAGATGATGAAACATTTTCATCTATTTGGACAGAATATTGTGAGAATCTTTATCTTTTTAATGAAAGATATGAGAAAGATCTTTTAACATATGGTAATAAAAAAGGCTTATCTCCTAAAGCAAATACTCCAGACAATTGCTATAATATTTCCATGATTCCATGGCTTACATTCAAAAGTTTTAGCCTTAATTTAGAATATGGGTATAAATTTTTAAAACCTATATTTACTTTTGGGAAATATACTAAAGAAGGTAATAAAGTAATAATTCCTTTTAGTACTCAAGTTCACCATGCTGTTTGTGATGGTTTTCATCTTGCAAGATTTATTAATAAACTTCAAGAAGAAATTAATTCTTTATAAAGAGATTATCTTTTATAATAGGGATGTGATTATATTATATTTAATATGAATTTGGTAATATAAATTACTCAAATATATACAGATTTATCTTTAACACTATATTGGAAAATATTTGACACCTTATACCATTATAAACTTTAAAGATATTTATACCATATCTGACATCTATAATAAATAGTTCTATTGTAATATTTAGATGGTATAAATATCTTTTTTATAAAAACCTTGCAAATTGAGTTTTATCTTTCTTAAAAGTCAATATTATCATTAATAAATGCATCTTTAACTTTCTTGGGAACACCTTTTAATACTAGATTGTATGAATCATCTATTAATGATTTCATCATTCTATCACTAATACCTCCAATAGTACTTACAGAATTCCAATGTTTTTTATTCATATGATACCCTGGACTTATCTCTTCATATCTTTCTCTTAATTCTATAGCATATTCTGGATCACATTTTAAATTCACAAAAGAATATTCTTCTATATTAGTTAAACAGAACATCTTCCCCATTACATAAAATACTAATGTATTCTCGTCGAAAGGCAATTTTTCAGATGTATAAGCTAATGATAGACAGTAGTTTCTTAATTCTTCAATATTCATAATTCAATATATTTTTCACTTTCTAAGTTACAAACTATTTATTTTTGATTAACTAACTCTACTTATCTTTTATAGATATTTTTAAGATATTTGTAATATAATATTAATTGATTATGAAAATGGACTAGAACCTTACAATAATGTAATCTAATTGAAAGATTAAAAACTTAAAGTTTGTTGGGCAATTGTATTCTTTTGTAATATAAAATATTAAAAGAAAATTGATAGATATGTTAAAAATCAAGAATTTAAGAAAAGTCTATACAAAAGGAGTAAATACTGAAGCTCTAAAAGGTATAAATTTAGAAGTAGAAGAAGGTGAATTTGTTGGAATAATGGGACCTTCTGGTAGTGGAAAGACTACTCTTTTAAATATAATATCAACAATTGATACCCCTAGTTCTGGAGACATCTTAATAAAAGGTCAAAATCTAAATAAAATTTCTAAGAAAGAACTTTCTATTTTTAGAAGAGATGAACTGGGAATGGTTTTTCAGTATTTTAATCTTTTAGATTCACTAAGTGTAAAAGAAAATATCGCATTACCTATGATTCTGAATAAAGAAGATGTTAAAAATATAGATAATGAGGTTCTATCTATTTCTAAAACTTTAGGGATATCTGAATTATTAGATAAACATCCTTATGAGATTTCTGGTGGAGAGGCTCAAAGAACAGCAATAGGAAGAGCAATTATAAACAAACCTTCCCTATTATTAGCTGATGAACCTACTGGAAATTTAGATTCAAAATCATCCAATGATGTAATGCAACTAATTGAATTACTAAATAAAGAAAGAAAGACTACAACTATATTGGTAACTCACGATCCTAAAGCTGCAAGTTTTTGTAATAGGGTTGTCTTTATTAAAGATGGTCTACTTTTTAATGAAATACATAAGGGAGATTCTCAGCAGCAATTCTTTAATGATATACTGAAAATGCTTTCATTTTTTAATAATAAATTGTAAGATATGAATCTTTTAAATATTGGAATAAAAAACATAAAAGGTAATCTAAGTTCATATATTACTTTTTTCCTAGCTACATCATTCTCTGTAATGATATTCTTTATATTTGCTATGTTAATATACCACCCTCAAGTAATTAACGGTGTAATGAAATCCTCTTTTAGACAAGGTGCAATCGGTGTTGAAATTGTTATATTTACATTTCTAGCATTTTTTGTCAGCTATACACTTATAACATATGCTCGCAAAAGAAGTCGAGATTATGCTATTTTACAGATTCTAGGTATTTCATCTAAACAATTCATGTTTCTATATTTATTTGAGAATTTTGTGATTTTCTTTTCATCAATTATTACAGGTATATTATTAGGTCTATTATTCTCCAAATTATTCTTTATAATAATAGCATATATAATTAAAGATACTGTTCTGGATATGTATTTCCCTTACAAACCAATTATTATTACCAGTTTGAGCTTTATAAGTGTCTTTATAATTGTTGCTCTTATAAGTGGATTATCAATGAGATTTATTAAAATTATAAATATCCTTAAATCTAATAGGAAAAGTCAGAAAACACCTAAATATAATATTATTAAAATAATTCTAGGAGTTCTACTTATTGCAGTTGGATATTATTTAGCCTATACAGCAACACCAAAAAATCTAGTACAAATTTTCTTTCCTGTATTAATAATGGTAATTATAGGTACATATTTCTTCTATGATCAATCATTTATCTTTTTTATAAATACTCTTAAACGTAATAAAAAGTTATACTATAAAGGAATTAATTCTTTATGGATTTCAGATTTAGCACATAGATTAAAAGATTGCACTTGGGTTCTTTTTTTCTCCACAATAGTTATCGCAATAGGTTTAACAGCTTTCTCATCTATATATTCTATAAATTATAATGCTAGAGAAAATCTAGAAAACAATCAAGAATATTCTATAGTTATAACATCATTAGATAAATTTAGTAAAGAATCTGTTATCGATTTAAAATATCTTCTCGATAAAAAGAATGTTAAATATGAATATACTAACATAAATGCTATAGTAAGTAAGGAATTCCCAAATTCTGTATATATTGAGAAGAATAAATATTTAAAATCTGAAATAAATGATAAGGATGACTCTATAAGAAATTGTAATGAAAAATATATCTTAATTAACAATATTAAAGAACCAAATATTACTAATTCCTATAAAAGAATTTACACAAAATTAGGCAAAACTTATAGAAACACTCCAATCTATATTGTTGACAAAAAAGAATATACAAGACTTATGAGAAATATGAATAGAGTACAATATCACATCTTTTCATATGAAGACATTACACTTGGAGCAAAAGATTTAACCGATATAAATGATCAATATTATTCAAAATATAAAAAACATTATTTATTTCATTCAAAAGGAGTTCAGTATTATAGGTACACAAGCCAATTTAACTATATTTTATTCTTAAGTTTCTTTGTAGGTATTATTTTCTTGATATGCTCAGGAAGTATGCTGTATTTTAAATTCTTTAACCATATAGAATATGATATTGATAAATTTCAAAATATAGTAAAGATAGGTTTATCTAAGAATGAAATTAGAAATACTATAAGAATTCAAATGGCAATATTGTTCTTTCTTCCAATAGGATTTGCACTTAGTCATTCTTTATTTGCTATGAAAGCTCTCGGAAATACAGCTCAATTTAATATTTTCACACCTGTATTTATTGTAATTATTGGGTATCTTATATTGCAAATTTTATATTATTTTGTTATAAACAATAGATATACTCTACATCTTATTTCTAAAATTAAATTTTAAAATATACATACCTTTAAGATTCTTTAATGGTTTTATACGTAGATGCTAATCAATATATAAGTAGAACTAAATTGAAAACAGATTGCATAAAACATCATACCTAAATTGAATATTCTAAGATATCTCTTGAAAGTACATAATAAAGGCAAATGAATTAAAAATAATATTTTCATTTGCCTTTATAAGTTTTTAATCATAAATGAATTAAAAATTCAGTACCACTACCAATTTTAGTTATAACTTCAATTTTATAATTTAAATCTTCACAAACTTTCTTAACAAGATATAATCCAACCCCAGTAGACTCTCCCATCTTTCTTCCATTATAACCAGTATAGAACATATCAAAAATTCTTTTTATATCTTTTGAAGGTATACCAATTCCATTATCTTTTATAGAAAGAATTTTATCTGAATAGCTTATAATTATTTTAGAGTTCTTTTTATCTGAATATTTTATTGCATTAGTTAGTAATTGATAAACAATAAATCTAAACCATTTTAAATCTGAAGTGATATTTTCATTTTTATTTATAAGAAGTTCAGGGAATACAGATTTTCTAATAAAAAAACGTTTTAAATCGTTAACTACAAAAGAAATTGCATCATTAATATTTATAGATTCAAAAACTAGATCTTGTTTTAAAGAATCAGCACGTGAATAATATAAAGCCATATTCAAACCATCAAGAATTTTATCTGTTTCATTTTGAAGAGAATTAACTATAGGTTGAACCTCATTTTCCTGATATATTAATTGAATAACAGATAAAGGAGTTTTTAAATAATGTATCCATCTATTGACAAATAATATATGTTGATCTTGTTTCTCTTTATAATTATTTAATACCTCATAATATTCTATTTCACGATGTTCTAAATATCTACATAAGGCTGTAGGAAGAGAAGATTTTTCTAAAGATTTATATTTCTTATTCTTGGGATTCGATAATAACTTATACATATTCTTATTTCTATAGTATCGTATTAACAGAAATACTAATAAAAAGAAAGTTGAAAGAATACAATAATAAAATAAATTTGCACTATTTGTTATTCCATCTAATTCTTCAATAAGAATAAATATTAAATGGCAAATTACAAATAACAATATAACCCATAGGTGATCTTTTATAAAAAGCTTCATATTTACATAAGATTTAATGATAATCTATACCCTAATCCTCTTACTGTCTCTAAAACATTAGCCAAACCTAAATTCTCTAATTTCTTTCTTATTCTTGCTATATTGACATTTAGAGTATTATCTTCAACAAAAAATTGGTTATCCCACACTTTTTCAAGAAGAATTTCTCTAGATACAACTTTTTCGTGATTATTTACTAAACACTTTATGAGAATTAATTCTTTATTTGTTAATATCACTTCCTTGTTTTGGTACGACATTATTAAGCGATTTGTATTTATAGTCAGTCCATGAATTTCAACCATATCATTACTTGAAACATAATCTCCATAAGTTCTTCTTAAAAGACTTTTTATCTTAGCTATTAACACTTCATTATTAAAAGGTTTTGTTACGTATTCATCAGCACCATTATCTAAAGCTATAACTTGATCGAGATCCGTATTTCTTGCAGAGACCATTATTATTGGACAAAAAGATATTTTTCTAATTATTGCACACCAATAAAATCCATCAAAATACGGTAAATTGATATCCATTAATATTAAATGAGGTTCAATTATTTTTACTTGTTCATCTATATGTTTAAAATCGGTTAATATACTTACATTAAATCCATATTTAGACAAGATATTAAAGATTCCTTTTGCAATATTTATATCATCTTCTATTATAAGAATTTTATTCATCTTTATTCGATATTTTTATATGATATACTAATATATAACAATATTTATTACTTATTATAAAAATACGAATTAGTAATCTTACAAAAATGTAATATTCTTGTAAGATAAATATCTTATTTTATTGTTTTATAAAGAGTTACTTTATAATGAAATTAAAATATATAATTATGAAAAGAATAGTAAGCGTCAGTATTTTATTAATATTCTGTTTAAATATTTTTGCTCAGAATTCAAAAGTAAAAATAGTAGGACAATTAAAACAAGTTAAGTCAGAAAAGAGTATTAGATTACTACTGTTTAGTGGGAATTTATCTTCTAGAAGTAAAAATTTATCAATAAAAGATGGAAAATTCTTTTATAGATCAAACTCTCATTTTAATATTGGAATTTTAGCTTCAAGTAAAGGATATTCATACATTGCAATAAACTCCAGACCGATAAATGTTAAAATAGATAATACTAAGAAAAAGCCTATTATTTACACTGGACCTAATAAATACAATCAAATATACTTAAATCAATTTATTGAATTAACTAATAATCTCAATCCATTTAGAAATATAAAAACTTGTACAAAAGGATATAAAGAAATGGATAAATATATTCAAGAGATAAAAAAGAAATCAAGAGCACTTATTAATAAAGTCTCTAATAAAAATCAAAAAGAATGGATGGAAACATATTTAAAAGCAAATGTTTATAATTTTAAAATATTCTACTGTTCTCTTTATGAGAATTCAGAATTTCTAAAAAGGATTCAATCTTTTGCAAAAGATCTTGCAATAAACAAACAATATATTCCATTCCATTTCCTATCAAAAGAAGAGTTCACTTTAAACGATAAATATCTTGGAATATGTTCTGATGATATAGAAATGTTTATATCTGGTATGTGGAATCAAATTACTAGTTCAAAAAATTCTTCTAAAATTTTAAAGAAAATAGGTAATAATTCATATTATATGAATAAAAAAACAAAGGCAACAATAAATGCTAAAACATATTTAGATATTTTATCAAACATAACTAATGAAGATAATTATAAAGAAATAGCTCTAATGTCATATATGAAATATGGACGTTATTCTAAAGATTGGAAAGAATTTATTGATGTAACATCTAAAAAAATTAAAGATAAGACTGTTATTAAATCAATGAAAGATCAGTATTCTAAACGCAAAAAAGCTAAAGAATATATGGAAAATATAACAAAAATTCCAGCTGCATCTTTCATATGTAAAGATATAAATAACAAAAATGTAAAATTATCTGATTTTGAAGGTAAGTATATTCTAGTTGATTTTTGGGCAACATGGTGCGGACCTTGTAGAGGAGAATTACCATTTCTAGGAAAAAAAGAAGAAGAATTTAAAAATAGCAATATTGTCTTTCTAAGTATTTCAATGGATAAAAATACTAAAGCATGGAGTACTTTTGTAAAAAAGAATAAACTTAAAGGTATTCAAATTATTGCTGGGAAAGAACATAAAAATATTTCAAAACATTATGGTATAAAAGGAATACCACAATTTATGTTACTAGGTAAAGACGGTAAAATTATAGAACCTAATTTTGTTAGACCTTCAAATCCTAACTTTAGTAAAATCTTAAGAACATATATAAATAAATAGAAATAGTTTAAATTTTTCATAAATATTGAAGACTTATTAGTAAAGAATACTGATAAGTCTTTTATTTGTAAAAATGTTTACTAGCAACTTAATAAGGAATTGTTGCTATATTCAATAATATTTTTTTATCTTTCAGATCCTTAAACAGTTAAACACAAGATTATTCATTTATTATAATTTCAAGAATAGTACAATATGAGAAAAGCTATATTACTAATTATTCTAGTTGCATTAACTATCAATTTATATGCAAGAAGAAATAAAACTCTTATAAAAGGATTTATTAAACAACCTACAAAAGAAATTAGTATTATTCTCTTCAATGGAAACCTAGCTGAACGTACTATTACAGTACCTGTTATAAATGGACATTTTCAACTAGATAAAACAAGTAAAGATGAATTTAAGATAGGTATACTAATTGCAAATAAGTCATTTACATTTATTTCTTTAAGCGGTAAATCTTATTCTTTAGAAATTGATAATAACAAAGATAAAATTTTTAGTTTTAAAGGGAAAGGTGGTAAAGATCAAGAAATTCTAAACCAATATATAAAACTTCTTGAAGATCTTAGTCCTTTCAACAATATTAATAAATGGACAAAAAAATACGATAAAACAGATAAAACTGTACAAATTATAAAAGAGAAGTCATATAAACTTATATCTTCCATTTCTAAACACAATCCAGAATTAAAAATATGGATGGATACTTATTTAAAAGCAAATGTTTTTAATTATAAGACTTTTTATTGCGCAATATATGAAAATCCAAAATTTAGAAGCTCTCTATCAAAATATACAAAAACTCTTAATATCACTAAGCAAGATATTCCATATTGGTTTCTTGGTAAGGAAAAATTTAATTTCAACGATAAGTATTACGGTTATATCAGTGATGATATTGAAATCTTTACTACTAATATATGGAAACAAATAAATAATCTAAAATATAAAGAGCATGTACTAAGGCAAATAAAAGCTAATAATGTATTCAATAAAGATATTAAAGATCAATATATTCATATTATTCTTGATATATTAGAAAACATAAAGGATAATAACAATTATCAACAACTTGCTACTATTGCATTTATGAAAAATGCAAGATACAATAAAGACTGGGCTAGATTTTTAGAAATTATTAAGCCTCGTATGAAAAATAATAAATCATACCATATACTTAAAAGACAATTTAATATTCTAAAACAACAACAAGAATATCTTGATATTATTAAAGACTTACCACCAGCCTCATTTATATGTAAAGATATAAACGGAAATGATATAAGTTTAGATTTGTTTAAAGGTAAATATATAATTCTAGATTTTTGGGCAACATGGTGTTCCCCATGTCGGAAAGAAATTCCTTATTTAAAAAAGATTCATGATGAATTCAAAAATAAAGATATTATTTTCCTTAGTATTTCTATAGATAGTAACGTAAATAAATGGAAACAATTTGTAAGAAGAAATGGATTAATTGGAATTCAAATTAGAGCAGGTTACTCACAAAGAGAGTTAAGTAAACACTACAGAATAAGAGGTGTCCCTAAATTCATTTTACTAGGTAAAGATGGTAAAATTATTATTCCAGAAATGCCAAGACCATCAAATCCCAATTTTAGAAAAATTATAAATTACTACATCTCACGAAAATAATGCACAATATACTTGACAGCATAAAAAATCAATCTAAATATAATATAAATAATAGATCCTATACTTATTAATTACATAGCACTATTTATACAAGTCTAATTGATATTTATAATTATAGATATATATGTCTAAAGATAAACCTATTAGCACTTGTAAAAACAAAGGCTTTATGTTAAAAAAAACATAAAATAAAAATAGACAAACAAATTCTTATTAAATAATTTCTAGTTTTGCAGAATCAATATAAATGAAATATAAACTAAAAATTATTAATTATGAAAAAAAATGTAATCAAAAGTCTATTTACTATTTCTTTGATAGCAATGCTATTCTGTTTTCAATCTTGTAAAAAAAGTGACAATGACAACTCTCCTTCTCTTGAAAATATCTCAGGAATATGGAAAATTATAAGTAATAATGGTAGAGCAGAAAAAGCTCCTTTTGACTATGCAGTTATAAGGAATAATTATATAAATTTAAATTTTTATAGTAATGAAACAGGTAAATTAGCAATTAAAGAAGTAATACCTTATAGCGTATCTGATATTACTAATAATTCTTTTAAAATAAAAGTGAATGTGAAATATGTAGCTGATAAGATTAAGGAACTTGAAGAGAAGTTGAAAACTATTAAAGACCTAGATCAAATTAAAGATATTAAAGACGAAATAGAGGACTTTAAAAAAGCAAGTAATTTCGTTGTAAAAATGACATACAAAAAAGATGATGTAAAACTATCTTTAAAATCAGAAATAAAGAATGATGGTAAGATTAAACATAACGAAATGATACTTGAAAAAGCTACAAAATTACCTCTTTAAGATATTAAACAAATAAATTTTCACTTGTTATTAAATTTCAAATGAAAATCTAATTATAATAGATAAAGGATTCTAAATTATAGAATCCTTTATTTTTATTTAATTAAAACTAATAATATCATTTGAATTTATTTTTTAGTCTTCATTATAACTTCATATCTATTACTAGATTTATTTAATATTTTAGCCAAATGTTTAATATCATTTAGATCTATATTATCTAGTGTACTAGAAAATTCATTAATTTGATTAAACTTATTATCTATATCTAATTGTATTTGATTTATCCAATATGAATTATTCTTTAATAATTGAGCATGTTCTTTTTTAAGATATTTTACTGCCTTTATAAAATCTTCTTTAGAAGGTCCATTTTTAGATAAATCATATAAATCTTCCTTAACTATCGATTTCATTTTAGTTACTAATTTAGGATCAGTATCATATACCATAGTAAAAATCATTCTTTTCATTGGGCTATTAGTCAATTTAACAGCAATATAAGGACTGTAAACGCCACCTTCATCTTCTCTCATTTTTCTATAAAGTCTATAATTCATAATCTGAGAAAAAATATTTACAGAGATAATATTCTTTAAGTTATACTTATATTTAGATACTATTTGTGAAAATATTGAAGCTTTATTTTCTGTTTGTTTTACATTAAAAGCATGAACTCTATTTCCTTTATTAGGTTTAAACATAGAAAGATTTACTTTTTCAACTTTTTTAGATGTTTTAAGTGACGCAATATATTTTTCAACTAAAGGTTTCAATTTATTTATATCAATATCTCCTACTAATACAAATTTGAAATCAGCTGCATTTGAAAATCTTTTTCTTAGAATATTAACAAAACGATTCACTGTCAATTTATCTATTTGACTTGGATTTGTTATTATTTTAGATGGATATTTTTTATAAACAGTTTTTAGTATGGCATCACCAAACATCTTATTTGGTTCTTTAGACATCATTTCAATTTGAGCTTTTCTTTTTGTTTTCCAAGCATCAAATTGTTTTGAATCAATTTTAATATCTGTATATAATAAATAAAGCAACTTGAACATAGTAGATACATCTTTCTTACTACATTTTCCACTTATATTGTCTGAATCTAAATCTACTGAAGGTTGAATGTCGACCATCTTACCAGATAAATATCTCATTAGTTCTGTATTCGAGAACGTTCCTAAATTAACTATACTTGTAACATTTGAAAGTTCTGTTGCATATAGAGAATCACTTTCAGAAATAGCTAAAAGACCTCCTTTACTAAATGCTTTAAATTCAATAAAATCTTCTTCGAATTTAGTTTTTTTAATAAATAATTCAACTCCATTAGATAGAATCCATTTTGTTGTTTTGAGATCCTTTGAAACGGATTCTTTTATAATCTTACCGCTAGTGGGTTCTTTTTCAATTAGAGGTTTTGATATTTTCTCTTCTTTATAAGCTTCAATTTTTTTGCTTTGAACTTGAGATATAATTTCTCTAATATCCCTTTTACTTGGGATATCAATATTGCTTTTTTGAGGTAACATAAAAGCAAAAACTTGATTTTTATTTGTCAAAGTTCCTTTAAAATAATTATTTACAATATCAACTGATATATTATTAGCTATACTAGTACTTGAATTATAATCAGATTTTATAGATAATAAAGGCTCTCCATGAGTAAAATTCTTAATACACTTTTGAGCAAACACATTATTAACAATAGTCTTTCTAGAAGCAAACATTGATTCTTTCTGTTTAAGATAATTTGTTCTAGCTCTTTCATATTCTGTTACTGTAAATCCAAATCTTCTAGCACGTTCCACCTCTGTATATATTATCTTTATTGCTTCAGAAGTTTTCTTTTCATCAAAAGAAAATCCAATCTCAAAATTATCCATTGCATATCCTGACAATAAAAAACCTCCTTTACTAAAATTTCCACCATGAATTATACTTCCAGGTTCATTTGCTATTGCTGCTAATCTATCATTCATCATTAAACTTACAATATCCGATAAATAATTATATACTATATAGTCTGGAGTTTTTTTAGTCTCTTTATCTACAACAGGCATCTTATACGACCATATACCCATAGGAGAAGTTAATTCTGAATCTGTAGCAATTGCAATAATTGGAGAATCATTCGATTCAACACTATAATATTTACGCTTTGCTGGATTCTTTGGAGTATTTATATCAGAAAATATTGTTTTAATCTTCTTCTCTATTCTAATAGGATCAATATCTCCTACAATAACAATAGCCTGTAAATCTGGTCTATACCATTTCTTATAATAAGAACGTAAAGTCTCATATTCAAAATTATCTACAACATCTACACTGCCTCCTGGTAAACAATCACTATATTTACTACCTTTACCATACACTTGTTCAGCTATACTTTGTATACATCTTTGATTAGCTGTATTTGTTGTTCGTAATTCTTCATGAATAACACCTCTTTCTTTATCTATTTCATTTGAAGATAATAAAAGTGCATTCGACCAATCATGTAAAATTAATAAACAAGAATCGACAATATTCTTCTTTTTTGAAGGTACATTCATTATATCATATATAGTTTCATCAATTCCTGTCCCTGCATTTAAATCTCTACCAAACTTAATACCATTAGACTCACACCAAGATAAAATTCCATTATGTGATTTATCACCAGGGAAATTCTTTGTTCCATTAAAAGCCATATGTTCTAAAAAGTGAGCTAACCCTCTCTGTTTTGGTTCTTCTAAGATTGAACCTACTTTCTGGACTATATGAAAGTTCACTCTATTTTTTGGTGTCTCATTATGTCTTATATAATAAGTCAATCCGTTCGATAATTTACCTACAATTACATCTTTATCTTGAGGTATAGCATTTTGACCTATAGATGAAAATACAGATAAAGTAAAAACTGTAATTAAAATAAATTTCAATCTAATTTTGTTCATTTCGATTAATTTTTGAATTTATAATTTTATTAAAAATGAATTACTATTTCGTAATCGAACCAAATATCTTAAGTTTAGATTTTTTCAACAATAAAAATACTTTTAAATACTTCCTAATTTCTGATTTTAGAAGATATATATGTATTTAAAGTGATTTTATATATTGTTTTGGAGTCATTCCTACTCTTTTCTTAAAAGAAGAATAAAAAACACTATTACTTTTAAAACCAGACATTTTACCTACTCCCTCAATACTATTTTTACTCGCAATTTCTTTTGATAGTTGCTCTAATGCATAATTTACTCTATAAGCATTTATAAAAGCATTAAAATTATTCTTACCGATTGAATTTATAACTTTTGAGACATATTTTGGATGTTCTTCAATTAGATTTGACACATTTGCAATTGTAAGATCTGAATCAAGAAACAATTGATTTTTACTTATAATATCTTTAATCTTGAAGAACAACTTTTCTTCTTCACTATTAGAGAGATCATCACTACTATCTGATAAGTTTACATTACATACATTTTCAATTAAAGAAATCGATGGAATAATAGATTTAGATTCTGATAATTCAATTAAATCATTAGATGTTTTAAATAATACAGCATTATAGCTAATTCCAATTAACCAAAAGAAAGAAATAAAAAAGAATATTACTTCTTGAAGAACATCTTTTACATTAAAATATGAAAATAAATAAGGAGTAATAATAGTATAAGATAATAACAATAAGGAACAATATAATATCCAATTGAGCTCTCTTCTATTAATATTACTATATTGATTCTTTATTAATTTATTGTGAATAAAAATTTGTATTACTATAATAACCATAACAGCAAAAGTTATTATTGCTGCAAAAAAATCTAATAATTCAAAATATATAGGTAATAAATCAAGATTAAAATAAATATTAGTTGTATTTAAAATATTATAAAGGATAAAACACACTATCGAAGCATATGTAATAATTCTCTTAATAAGACTGTTATTCTTTATTAAAAGAGAATTTACGTATAAAAAAAAGAATAATGGAATAAGAAAAATAAAACTACTTAGAAATAAAAATAGGTATTCAGACAAATTATTTTCTAGAAGTAGAGATAAATCTAAAATTGAAATAGAAATCACACTCACTCCTAATAAACCTAATTTCTTCGATTTATTAAAACTCAACAACAATAAAAAAAAACCTATTATGAAAGATTGTGACATTTCTATCACAGTAAACAAGAAATTATATGTAATATCATTTATCATATAGTATCTAAAATATCTATTATTAATTAATCCTTCTTACCAAATTTAGATATTTATAAATAACTAGTCAACCACTTAACTAATAATTAAGAAAATAATAATATTTTCTTCATATTAATCATAATTCAATCAAATATCAAGATATTTATATATAAACGCATCATAATGCTTCAGTAAATCTATATCACTCAAGCAAGCTCTAAAATAATTTATTATATCTTCTAAATCAGAATTAATAAAATAAGCTCTGTAATCTTCTTTTATAACTTCATCATGAACAAAATCTAATTGACTTGAAAGAGATCTATTAGCCCTTGGACAAATATATATTAGATATGTATCCTGATTTATATGTACCAACTGCTTCATTATTTTATAATGTCTAAAGAAAACCTCTTGACTTTGATATTTTTGAATAAAAGGGTGAAGCAATTTTGAATAAATAAGATTATACCTCTTGACATGAGTCTTAGAAATTCTTGAATATCCCAATGAATTCTCATAATACTTAATTTTGAAATATATTTTCTTATTTGATTGAGTTTCCAAATAGAAATCAAATTTTGTAGAAAAATTTAAATCTGAAAAGAAACGTTCTATACCACTTTTCTCAAATTCAACACTTTCGTATCTCACAACTTCATTTGACAAACCTATTGCTTCTAATAATAGTTCTAATTTATTATTATCAATTAATGGATACAATAAATTAATTCCTAAAGCTTGAGATGATGTTAAATGACTAAAATCATTATGTAATTTAATTGTGTTAAACTCACTTGAAATAAATTTCTGTCTATATGTATCAATAATATTATAATACTTATATTCATCTGGAAAAATATGAAAATATTTTTTGCCTCTCCAATTAACAGAAGGGATACAAGGATAATTATCATGTTTATATGAACAAAGATGTTCTCTAACTTGTTTTTGAAAACTCATTTAATATTTTATTTATTAGCGTTTTAGATTAATTATATATTAATATATGCAAAAATAAACAAAATTATATAAATTTAAGTCATGTTTTGTTAATAAATTATCTAAACATTAGATTTAATTAAATATTTAATGGTTTATGCCAACATCGTAAATACTTTAATAGAAAGTAGAATTAATATTATTCCAAGACTAATCATGAACCATGTTTGATATTTACTAAAAAGTTCCAATATCCTTTTTTGAGTAAAGAAAACAGAAACTAGAGAAAACCAAACAACTGTAATTATAAACATACCTAAAACAATTGTAAATAAAACCCATGATTTTGTATCAGGAGAAATCGCGATGGTAAATATACCAAGGAAATACAGAGTAGCTTTTGGATTTAACACATTAGTTAGAAAACCTATCTTTATAGCTTTAAGTATAGATATATCTTTTGTTCTTTTCTCTTTATTAACATCTATATTTGTTCTTTTAGATATAATAGACATTAAACCTAAATAAAAAATATAAGCAGCACCAAAAAATTTTATAATATTAAAAAGTATTACTGATTTTGAAATTATTACAGCTAAGCCAGCTACACAATATAAAATATGAACTAAAATTCCTAAACCAAATCCTAAAGAAGTCCAAATACCGGTCTTCCTAGAATATAATAAAGAATTATTAACAGCAACAACAAAATCAGGTCCAGGACTCATAACTGCTAAAATATGTACAGTTAAAATTGAACCAACAAATAAAAGAATATCCATATCGTTATTAATTATAAGAATTATATATACAAATATATGAAAATTAATAAATACTAATTGTTAAAATTGAATTAGAAGTTAACAGAAAATTACATTAGAAATTCCACTTTAGCTTTAAATTCATACTAATTTGATCGTATCTATTATTTATAAATTCAAGATTAAAATATTGAACAACAACATTTAGTAATAAATTATTAGATAAAGATATATTGATATTGGGCATTATAAAGTATCCTAAATAATCTGTATAATAGATACTTGAAATTCCAAAACTAATAATAGGACTATACAAATACGAAATATTTCCAAAAAAATTATACTCACTAAAAGAAAGTTCTTTAGAAGAAGTTGGAGCTGAATAAAGACTAAAAGCTCCATTATTTATAGGTAATAAATAATCTTTATCATTATATAAAAACTCAGCCTGAACAATCCACTTTGAATTAATAGAATAATCTAAAGAAATAGTACTTAATATAGAACCATTTGAAAATTTAAAATCATGTTTAGGAATATAGTAAGAACACTCTCCTCTAAATGCAATATCACCAATATTACCTTCCCATCCAGTACCAAAAATATAATCTTCACTATTTACATATCCAAGTATAAATTGAAAATCATAATCCCATTTATTAAACTTAGTCAAACCAGCAATTGTCAAATGATTATTTCTATCCATTTTCATTACTAATTCTGCTTGAGATACAGTACCATAATAATATCTCATTCTTAATGCATCAGAACCTGGACGTTCTGGATAATCAATATCATAATAAGAGAATGAATTAAAAATATCATTAGGATTCCAAACAATAGATCTTCCCCAATTAATTCTTTGCCTTCCTAATGAAACTTCCCAATTATCCCCCATGTACTCAAAATAAAATCTATCAACCTGAAGATTCATTAAATTTTTATCTCCTACCCACAAGTTATGGTTCAAATTAAAATAACCATTATCTGTTTCAAATAATTTAGAATATTGAGGTATTATATTAAAAGATTCACCAGCTACAAACTGATTTCTTAATTGTAAACGAAAAGTAATATTATCACTTAAATAATAAGCAAAATTCAATCTCTTATGAATAATATTATCAAATAAAGATATTGATTTGCCATTCAATTCATTAAAAAAAGTTTCTTTACTAACATTCGAAATATATCCATTAATATCAAGCTTCTTTTCTTGAGAATAAATAGAATGATTAAAAATCATAAAAAATAAAACAAAACATAATAGTCTTATATTTACTTTGTATTTAAAGAGCTTATTCATTTTTTCACTTATATACATCACTTATAACCTTACCATCTTCAATAGTAATAATTCTTCTAGCTTTATTTACAACTCTTTTATCATGAGTACTAAATACAAAAGTCATATTTTCTTCTTTATTCAAATTTTCCATAATATCAAGAAGAGTTTCTGTTGATACTGAATCTAAATTTGCAGTTGGTTCATCTGCAAGAATAAACTTAGGTTTTGAAGCGAGAGCACGTACAACAGCTACTCTTTGTTGTTGTCCTCCAGATAACTTAGAAGGACGAGCATTTATTCTTTCTTCTAAACCAACTTCTTTTAATAAACTATCAACTCTTAAATCACATTCTTTCTGACTTTTTCCTTGAAGCTTCATTACAAACTCTGCATTTTCTTTAGCAGTTAATACAGGGAGTAAATTATATGATTGAAAAACAAAACCAATATACTTCATTCTAAAATCAGTTAATTCTGATTCTTTCATTCCTGAAATAGACATTCCATCTACATAAACATTACCTGAAGAAGGCTCATCGAGCCCACCAATCATATTTAACAAGGTACTTTTACCTGATCCTGAAGGACCAACAATAGCAACAAATTCTCCTTCTTGGATCTTTAAATCTACTCCATTAACAGCCTTAACTTCTATTTCTGATTCCTTATATATCTTGTGTAAATCTTCTAAAACTATTACATTTTTCATATTTTATATCTTTTCTTAAAGTACAAAGAGTTCTAATTAATCTTTCAAAGCATCAATACTTTTAACTTTTAAAGCTTTATGTATTGGAAATATTGAAGCAACAACAGCTATGAAAATTATTATAATAACTGTAAATAAAACGAATTCTACTGATATTTTAGGATAAACAATAGAAGCATATCCTGCATCTTCAAAACTATCTCCAAAGAAATTAATTCCAGTCTTTGATGTCATATTCACTATAAATAAAGATAAAATTAATCCTATAGAAGTCCCTATTAAGGTAAGAAAAACTGTTTCAAGCATAATCATCTTAGATATCATTACTTTTTTCATCCCTATAGCTCTAAGCATTCCTAATTCTTTAATTCTTTCCAAAATAGCCATCAGCATTGTATTTATTATTCCAAAAGCTAAAGCAAAATAAATTATAAACATCAAAATATACATAGATGGTTTACTCATTAATTGCACAGAATAAACATCAGGTGCAGTTCTTTCAATATCCATAACTTCAACATTCGAAAACATGCTACTTAAACGTTCTTTCATTGGTTGAATATTATGAATATCATCAGCATTAATTTTATCTTTGGCTAAAACAGTTATTTCATGAATACCAGAGAAATTAATTCCTAATTCTTTAATAAGATCATCCTTTTTAATAAAAACATATCTAGTATCGAACAAATTATTTGAAGTTTTATAAATTCCCACAATTCTACAAGTTAAATAAGTCAAAGATCCATTAAAATTAGTAAATGTAAATGTTATTTTAGATCTACTATAAAGTTGTGATGATGAAAGAATCTTTGATTTATATTTCTCATAATCTGTTTTTTTCATTAGATTTTCTAATCTTACACTTAACTTTTTCTTAGAAAAACGCTTTCCTTTTAAATTTTCTAAAACTTTAATAATATTTATCGGAAAACCATATTCAGTTAAAGAATGACAAATTTTATCAGTGATTCTATAGTACTTAATTTGTAATTTCTCAGCTAATTTATCACCAATAACAACGCTTGCTTGCCTTGTCTTTTTATTAAAATATCCACCTGTACCATTAATAATTTTAGTATATAAATTAGATATCTTTTTCTCTTTATCAGGATCAATGCCATATAAATATACCCCACTTGTTTTTCTAGCTGTAGAAGCCATACTTTCAATTTTAATTCTAGAAACCCAAGCTTTCACATCATTATCATTATCAAGATATTGTTCTATTTTATTTAAATTAGGAACAGTATACTTAATCTCCTCATTAAGAAGATATTTAGAATTCATAATCTTCAAATGTCCAACTTCTGTATTTATCGAATCATGAACTTTCTGATCGAACATCCCTTGCATCCAAGCACAAAAAAAGATTCCAGCTAAAGTTCCAATAGTAACTGCTGAAATTACAACTAAACTTCTTGATTTTTTACGCCATATATTTTTCCAAGCAATAGAAATTATCATATTCAAAATTTTAAGGTCTAATAGATTTAATTATTTTCATCTTTCCTATTCTACGCAATGGGATATAGCAAGCTAGGATAACCATAAATAAAATTGCAAAAATTTGATTAAAGAAATAGGAATCTATACCTTCTGCTGGAAACATTGGAGCAAAACCTAATTTTTCATAAGCTCTAGCTGTAGCACCCGTGAATTCGATAGGATTAATATTAAAATATAAAATAATTGGTATAGATATACTCAACCCTACAAAAACACCTACCGTTCCTATCATTATCGTTTCAATTAATATTGTTTTTTTCATATTAATCTTTTTCATTCCTAATGCATTAAGAACAGCAAACTCTTGCTTTCGTTCACTCAACATCATCATCACTGTTCCTATAATGCCAAAGAAAATAATTAAATATAGAATAAAGATAATTGCTATACCTGACTGATTATCACTCTCAATCATTTTATACATTGAAGGGTTTAATTCTTGCCAATTTTTTACTACATAAGAAGAATCCAAATATGAATTTCTTATATACTCTTGAACAATATCCATCTCTTTCTTATCATATAGATTAATTGCAATATAATTTATACGTCCTTTCATATCAAGAAAATCTTGCATCTTATTTAAAGACATATAAATCAATTTATTATTCAAATCAGGATTAGTTGATTTAACAAACCCCCTTACAGGAAACAAACCTGCAGCAGATGCTCCATGATATCCTGAACCTACAAGAGTTAAAGTATCTCCAATATTAATTTTAAGAAATCGTGCCAATTTTTCTCCAATAAGAATACCTTCATCATTTCTCCTTAAAAAACTTCCATTAATTTTAGCATACTTATCAAACACTTTAGAAACAGAATTAAATTCCTTATCAGAATAGTTTAAATCATCAGATATATGTGACAATTTATTATATACTTTTCCCTCTAATCCATTTAATATTTTAAATTTCTCATTATTTAAATTTAATTCTTTACTAATCTTATTTATTGAAGATCTTGATAATACATAATTCACTAACAAATTAGTTGGATTAGACATAAATCTCTCATAAATTGGATCAATTCCCATAATAAAAACAGGCTTACTTTTATCCATAGAAGCTGCTAAGGCTCCTGATTCTATTCGTGGACTGGCAGCTTTAATACCATCCGATTTAGATAATTGATTTAATAATTCTTTATAATTATTAAAAGAATAATCTATAGAAGGATCTTCATAAAATTCTTTTTTTTGAATTTGTATATATCCAGAAACTTTACCTATAGATTCATCAATCATAGTACTATATGCGCCCAATTGAAACGATCTAATTAATAAAGCAAAAAATATACCTGCACTAATAGAAGATGCTGTTAAAATAGCTCTCCTTTTATTCCTCCAAATATTACGACTTGCAAGTTTAAATAAATTCATAAATTATAAAATCAATATCATTACCTTAATCTTTTCATATTCTGTTGAGAGAAAAAACGCTTTTTTATAGGGAAATTAAAACTATTAGATATAGTCTCTATAATTGTTTTATTTTCTGGATCTTCATTAGGAATAATTATAATCTTTGATGGTAAATATCTATCACCATACTTCTTAATATTTTTCCCATATTCCGTACGAACTAAGTATCCATCTTCATCGTAATACTCCCCTTTTAAAACAATATACAAATCTTTATCTATCCAATAGTGAACTTTACCCCATACCACATCAGAATCATCATGAGGTATCATCTCTATAAGATAGCAATCTCTTGAATCTACTACTTCTTCTTTTAATATTTTCTGATCATAATCGTCAACTATAGAAGATTGCTTAACAACATCATCATTAGAATAATCCGATCCCATAAAACCTTGAGACATCATTGATGGAGGTAATTTTATCATTCTATTTATCGAAGGAGTATATTGCCACATTTGATTTTCATATTTCATTACCACTAGCCCTTTATCTTTTGCAGGAGAAGTAACATACACCATAAAATATTTCTTACCTAACGACCAGCCTTTCATCGCAATTGTTCTTGTATAACTAGGCCGAACTATCGACATCTTAATAACAGATTTATTCGATTTCCCTTGTATATTATCATTTACCCTACTTAAAATGCTTTTTGCATCTTGTCCATAAGAAAAAGATATAAATGTCAAAGTCAGAATAAAGAGAATTAGTTTCTTACTCATAATCTTATAATATTATTTAAATACTAAGATAATAAATTTAACACTGGCAAGATTAATTTAACTGAGATTATTTATATTTTCATAAGAAATTAAATTTATAATTCTCATCTCAGCTATGTTCAGATAATGTAATAATTCCTATAATTAAAAAGGTTCAAAATCATAAAATATGATTTTGAACCTTAATAAATAAATACACCTATTTAATAGGCAATTCTATAAAAATAAGATTAAGAAAATATCTTTTTATCTTTTAAAAGAATTAATATCTTATTTAAAATCTCTTGGTTAGGTAATTTCTTATTTCCCCAAATAGAATAAACAAAATTCTCAGCTAATATTTCCTCTGGATTTATAATATATCTAGTATTCTTACCAACTTGTTCAAAGAAATTAGATACTTCATTTAATGAATAATATACAGGTTTACCATCCTTGAATTCAACTTTAGAAATATCTTTATCATCAAGTTTAAATAAACCTATATGAATATAATTCATAAAAGTTCCACCATCAAAATTTCTATCTGAATAGATAAACATTGTACATTTTATATCTTTATCATCTTTCTTTAAAGTTATATAACTATCAACATAAGGAGCATCAGGATTTGTAATTGTATAATCTTTCAAAGAAGCTGGTATTTCAATCTCCTTCATCAATTTAAAACCGATAATAGAATAAATCTTTTCTCTGAATTTAGGATTATTTCTTGTTAAAACATGAAACAATTCGTGAGTAATTAAATGTCTTAAACTTTCATTCTTACCAGATAAAGCTTTGTCATATAAAACTATTGATTTATCACGAGTATATCCTTGAGCTTTTGCTTCAAGTTCCATACTAGCTTTAATGATAGGAATTTTAGGAAAATTGATTTTAATATCAAGTTTCTCTAACTGATTTGAGATTTCTAAAACAATTTTCTTTACATTTTTAATCTCTTCTGAAGTCCAATCTTCTGGTTCTTTAGCAGCTTCTCTTAAATAATCTGCAGTAGTAGAATTTCTTTTTCCAACTCTTGAATCCACATCAAATTGACTGAAATGATTAGTAAATGCATCCTCTTTTTCTAATAACTTAATACCTTCACTCTTAGATGCAAAGACAATATTTTCATAAAACGAATTTGAATTCTTCTTTGAATCATTAGATTTACAACCAATTAATAAGACTCCAAAGAATAGAATCATTAATAACTTTCTCATATAATTTTACTTTAAATTTAATACTATGCACAAAAGTATTAAAATATTACTCTTGATGAATTATTAATAAAAAAAAGACACCCTACTTTAACAAACTTAAAATAGAGCGTCTTAATAATTAGAAATAAATTCTAAATAAATAACATAATAACTAAATAAAAATTCAAATACATTAAACATTAGTATCTGAAAACCGATCCTTTAATGAATCGCTAATACAAATATAGAATATAAATGTAGGAGCATACCTAAAGATTATCTATTTAACTGATATTTATAAAAATCCTTACAATTGTTAATTTTATAAATAAAAAGCGATAATCAAATTAATGATTATCGCTTTAGTGATATCTCATAATAATTAAAAACTATTATTCTGTAAATTTTAAACTAAGCTTAGTTGAATTTGCTACAGTAACCTCTACATTTTCTTTCATAATAGGCGTTAATTCATTATACTCAACTTTTACAGAATAAGTACCAGCTTTCAAACCTAAAACAACAAATTTCCCCTCATCATTAGTTAAAGCAGTAGTATAAACCTCTCCATCAGAAAGAATAGAAACAACAGCACCTTTAACTGCTTTGTCTGCACTATCAACAACACTGCCCTCAACTGTACCTGTAGTTGAAACATTTGAAGCTTTAATAACAGGAACAAAATTAAAACCGTTTATACCTTCAGGACTAGAAGGATCTCCTTTAGCTTTAAAAGAATTATTTACATCAAAATCCAATAGTAATTCTGTTGTTAAACCACCTTTAACTTTTATTGAAGGGTCAATAAAAATTTTAATACCAGTCTGAGCTCCACTAGGAACTTTTAAATCATACTTTTTTCCATCTTTCAAAATAATTTCAGCATCGGCAACATATAATCTAATAAGATCATAATCACCAACTGGAACTTCTAAATCTACTAAAGTTTCAGTAACACCATTCGTTAATTCAAGTAAATTAAATTTACTACTTTCTTCACTTAATACAATAAAAGGATTTTCATCTGTTTTTGATGAATTTCTAACTTCTATTTTATTAATTGTTACATTAGCTTCAGAAACTAAATCTGAAGGAAATGGAGCATCTGTTAATTTTAAAGATAATTTTCCAACTGATGAAGTATCATCATCACTACATGAATTAACAGAAAACAGCAATACTGCACATGCCATTACAGTAATTAAATAATTAAATCGTTTCATAAATTTCATAGGTTTTATCGATTTTATAAATAAACTTATTGAACAAATATATAATAAAAATACGTAAATATGCACTTTTCTTGGACTAATGTCACATTTTCATAGACTAAAAACATAAAAACCATAATACTAATATCTAATGATTTATTGTTCAATTATTATAAATTACTATTTTTACATAAAAAATGAAAAATATGAAATTCAAATTACTTCTAATACTCATACTTGCATCTATAAGTGTTTATGGACAAGATTCAAAAGCTGATTGCTTTTTAAAATATAAAAGTGATAGCATATTAAAATGTCAAAAGGATTCTACCCTTTCACTACTATTCATTGGAGATGTAATGGGTCATAAAAGTCAAATAAAAGCAGCATACAATAAAAAAACAAAGCAATACAATTATACCAATGTATTTAAACACGTATCTCCAATATTCAAAAGTGTAGATTATACAATTGCAAATCTAGAAGTCACACTAGCAGGTAAACCATATAATGGATATCCAGCTTTTTCATCTCCAGATGCATTAATCACAGCATGCAAATCAAGTGGAATAAGCATTTTAACAACAGCAAATAATCATTCTTGCGACAGAGGTAAAAGAGGATTATTAAGAACGATCAAAGTACTCGACTCTTTAAAAATTCCCCACACAGGAACATTTAAGAATGCCGAAGAAAGAAGAAATAAGAATCTATTAATAATTGAAAAGAACAATATAAAAGTAGGAATACTAAACTACACATACGGAACAAATGGAATAAAAGTTCGTAAACCTACAATTGTAAATCTTATAGACACAGCAATTATATCAAAGGACATAAAAGATAGTAAAATCCAAAATCTTGATAAATTAATAGTATCAATACATTGGGGAATAGAATATAAAACTACACCTAATAAAAATCAAAAGGATTTAGCAAAATTCATGTTCAATAAAGGAGTCGACATAATAATAGGTTCACATCCTCACGTACTACAAAGGATGGAATATCACCCTGAAAAAATTAATGAAAAAGAGAAATTAATAGTATACTCTTTAGGTAATTTTGTTTCTAATCAGAGAACAAGTCCACGCGATGGTGGAGCAATGCTTAAATTCACATTAAAAAAAGAAAATAACAAAACTTCGATTTCTGATTGTGGCTACTATCTTACTTGGGTTAATAAACCAAAGATTGAAGGTAAAACTACATTTGAAGTACTTCCATGTTATAAATATGAATTAGATAGTTTACCTAAAATTTCCAAATTCTCTCAAAAAAAGATGAAGATATATATTAATAAATCTAGAAAACTATACAAAGAACAGAATATCAATATTAAAGAAATAATAAAATAATTTAGACTTCATTTAAAGAGAATAAATATGAAAAGAATATTATTAGCATTAATTATAATCATTGTATCTTTAGAACCCTCTTTTTCTCAGAAAATTAAATTAGAAAAGATTTCACAAGCAGCAATTAAACTAACAAAAGAGAAAGTCAGTTACGATCCCACTTATTATAAAATTGCATATCCTAATGGAGACATACCAAAAAACAAAGGTGTATGTACTGACGTAATTATTAGAACATATAGACAATTAGGAATCGATTTACAAAAAGAAGTACATGAGGATATGAAAAGAAATTTTCATAAATACCCTAAATATTGGGGTTTAAAACATCCAGACACAAATATTGATCATAGAAGAGTTCCTAATTTGATGACCTTTTTTACAAGATATGGAAAGAAACTAAAGAATTCTAAAAAAGCAAGTGATTACAAACCTGGAGAAATTGTATGCTGGAATTTAGGACAAGGAATTACTCACATCGGAATTGTCATTAATAAAAAATCAAATGATGGTAAAAGATATTTAATAGTTCATAATATTGGAAACGGTCAAGAGATTTCAGATTGCTTATTTAGTTACACAATAACAGGACATTACCTATATAATAAAAACTAAACAAGTATAAAATCTATTCAATATAAACATAAAACACTAGATATCAACAGGATAATAAAATCAACCTAAACAATAAACTTCATTTAAAATTTCTGTAATAGATCTATTTTACTATTTTTGCCAAAAATAAATATAAAAATTCATTACTGAAATATCATTTCATTAGAATTTAAAGCAAGCATATGCTAAATAGAAAAATAAAGACAAACAAGTTTATTGCAAATTTATCTAGTATCTACACGAACAATATCATTGGTAAAAAATTTCTTCCATTGGTATATAAATTATCTTTATATGTTCATATCTTTTGCATAAGTTTTCCTGGCACAAACAACCCATTTAAAAAATATTCATTAGCAATATTCATTATAAGTGGATTCATGCAAATACTGATAAATAGAACATGGAAAAATTTTAATTGGAGGGAAAGTAATTGGTATTTAATACTTATACCTATCTTTTATTTATTAGGATTTATCTATTTACCATGGGATAGTAATATTGACAGACTACTATGGGTTCAAGAACGTAAACTTGCCCTCTTTTTTGTTCCTTTAGTGATACTTTTTGTAGGGCTTCGATCTTTTAATCTTAAAAGAATTTGTCAAATATTGATTCTGGGAACATTATATTCAATAATATCAGTAATAATTCTTCAATATCAACAAGATTCTCTTCATATAAAGAACTTTTTCACACTCTTTAATCATGTAAGAGCTAATAGCTATAGTCATCATGTACCATTTAATTTACTCTTAAATTTCTCCTTTGTATCTTCAATTTACTTACTTACAAAAGTAAAACGTAAGAAAATATACGAAATTCTTTTCTATATCTTAACAATACTTGTGACTTCAACTTTCTTACTAAATACAGAAGGAAGAATTGGTTTACTCACTTATGCTATATCATTAATCGTAATTTCTATATTCTATATTGGTAGATATAAACTATGGTTAGGGATTATATCATTTATAATAGTAGGAAGTGTAGGTACAATAATATTTATGAATCATCCACGAGTTAAAAGAATAAAATCGAATAAAATAAGTACTGTAGATAAAGCTGGACAACTACCAAGAATATTCATTTGGGGACAATCGTGGGAAATGATACAAGAACGTCCAATTTTAGGATACGGTATTGGTGATGCACAAACCGAATTAAATAGACGATACAGTAAGCATAACTATAATGCTGGAGTAAGTAATAATTTTCATTCACACGATCAATTTCTACAAGGTTGGACTCAGTTTGGCATAATTGGATTATTATTTTCTCTTTATATACTTTTATATCCAATATTCTTCTATATAAAAAGAAAAAGAAACGAACTAATACTATTTATGGGAATTTGTTTATTCATTGCTAATATCACAGAACCCCTTCTTCAAGTTGCATTTGGAATATATCCTTTTTGCTTAGTTCTATTTATAATGTTTTGTAAGGGAAACATTAAAAGTGAAGAATAAATATATCAATAATAATTTAATAGATATAAAAAACCCCTCTATACGCTTATAGAGGGGTTTAATATTTACTAAACTAAAATAACTCAAATACTAAATGTTAGTATCTAAATAAAACTATTCTTATTGAATTGCTTCATTTCAAAAGTATTAGTTTTTGTTTTAAAAACAACAATAATAGTAAAATTTAACAGTCTTTTATAAATCAAATATATTTTGAAAATATTCTTTAACATCCTTATCTACTGTTAACAGCTTTAAGTATTGTTAATTTATAAACACTTTTAGTGAGATATTATAGAATAGAATATGATATTTTAGTTCTTCCCTTTTTAGATTTAATTTTTCTAATTATAATCTTTCCAATTTCAGATGAATAATTTACATGTGTACCGCCACACCCACAAGGTTTAAAACCTAAGAAGTTAACAAATCTTGGTGTTTTTCCAGCAGGTGCATTTATATTAATTTTATCTACATTACAACATGATGTATTAATTTCCACTGGTAAATTCAAGTTAACTAGAATATTAACTTTATCTTCTAATATCGAAATTAAATCATTAGTATTTTCTACAACTCCATCATATTCAACATATGGACCTTCTGAAAAATGGAATCCTTTCATTGGAATTAAAGAATTGATTTTCAACTCAGATATAGCACAATCAATAAGGTGACCTGCTGAATGTAATCTTGAATTTAAAACCCTTCTTGCTTTATTTATACATAATGAAACTGTATCACCTTCAGATAATTCTTCATTAATAAATCTTCCAAAATGCCAAACAGTACCTTTTT
Organism: Marinilabiliaceae bacterium JC040; assembly: GCA_022496785.1. Lineage (GTDB taxonomy): Bacteria > Bacteroidota > Bacteroidia > Bacteroidales > Marinifilaceae > SNAP01. The sequence goes on from SNAP01000003.1 coordinate 148,587, forward strand.
CATCTAATCTCACTGATTCAACTATAAAACTATTTGTTCCAGAAACAATCTCACCTAAATCATAAGGCTGACCTCCTCCTTGCGGGTAAAATATTGTTTTATCTAAAATTACAGCTATACCGTTCTCTGTATTTTCTACACTAGATACTTTAGCATCAATCTCAAATAGGTAAGTATCACTTAAATATACTAATTCAGTCATTATTTAAAGTTTTAATTAATAAACATATAAAATCATCAATATCTTTTTCTTCAGTATCGAAACCACACATAAATCTAACCAATGATTCTTTCTCATTCCATAAAAGAAAAGGGGTCTCATTTTTAATTACATCAACATATTCTATTGGTAAATAAGCAAATACAACATTTGTTTCAACTTCCTGCTTAATGGTTATCTTAGGTATATTCATCAATCTATCTTTTAGCAAAGAAGCCATTTTATTTGAATGTCTTGCATTTTCTAACCATAAATCATCATGAAATAATTCATCAAATTGTACAGCAATAAATCTCATTTTAGAAGCTAATTGCATTCCCTGTTTTCTTAGATATTTAAAATTCTTCAATAACGAATTATCTTTAAATATTATAGCATCACCAAAAAGCATCCCATTTTTTGTTCCACCAAAAGAGAGAACATCCACACCTAAATCAAATGAAATTTCTTTTAATGTTAAGTTCATGCTTGCAGATGCATTAGAAAGTCTTGCTCCATCCATATGCAATAACATATTATTTTCATGAGCAAAATTAGCTATACTATTAATTTCCTCAAGTGAGTATAAGGTTCCTAATTCTGTCGGTTGAGATATAGAAATAACTTTTGGTTGAGGACAGTGTTGGTTTCCAAACTTATACGAAATACTATTTAAATCATTAATAGAAATTTTTCCATTTATAGTTTTAATAGTGATAAAATGACAACCTGTGAACCTCTCTACTGCACCACATTCATCAAAATATAAATGTGCAGTTTCAGCACAAATAATAGCATTATAAGAATCTGTAATAGTTCTTATACTTAAAACATTTGCAGCAGTCCCATTAAAAACAAAACGCACACCAACATTTTCTCCAAAATATTTTTTAAAGGTATGCACTGCATGTTCGGTATATTCATCTTCACCATATGCATAAGTATGAAGATTATTTGCATTTGCAATAGCTTCAATTATTCGAGAATGAGCACCTGAATAATTATCACTTCCAAAACATCTTTTCATTGTGATTATCTTTTATTAATTTTACAAGTACAAAGGTGAGTAAGTATTCTCTATCTCTGAAACAAGATTTAGTGAATTGAAAATGAATTTCAATAAGATTTATCTTTATAATTATAAAAACAATAAAATCTATGGTTGACAATATAGACATAAGAATTCTTGATATTCTAGAAACCAATTCAAGATTATCTTACGCTGCAATTGGAAGAATGGTTAATTTGTCAACGTCGGCAACAAGGGAAAGAATTATAAGACTTGAAGAGAATAAAATAATTAAATCCTATAGTATTAAAATTGATAATGCCTTAATAGGTAAAGATATTGAAACTATAATATTAATGACAGCACGCCCAGGCAAATTAAAAATATTAACAAAAAAACTTTTTGAAGCAACTGAAGTAAAAGAAGTACTTAGTGTTATGGGAAGATACAATCTACATATAAAAGCAATATTCAATAATACTAAACACATGCAAGAATTTCTTGAAAGTTTTATCCCTTACGGAGAAAGTACAACTTTAGTAACTACTGAAATACCTATTTCGAGATTAGATTAATAATAGATAAAAACATCCCCCGATTATACGCTTATAATCAGGGGGATATATTTAACTAAAACAACTTGAATACTCAATGAAAGTATTCAAAATGAAAAAACCATTCTACTGAATTGTTTAGTTCAAATATATACTTAATAGTTAAATATATAACACACGGATTATATTTTAACTATTCTTTATACAATAATTATGAATTCGTAAAAAATTTAAAATACAAGATTCTTAGAAAACCAATTATCATTATAAAACAAATAATCTTCACCATACTCACACCACTTAAATCCAGGACGTGCAAGCAATAATTTCGCTTTACCATTATCAACTTCCAAGTCAAAAATGGAACTAAATCCACTTCTAGAAGTAAAAACAATCATTCCAATCTCTAAGTCTTTAGAATCAATTACGGCACTTCTCTCCTCTTTCCGTCTCAAAAATAAATCATAAGAAGTCTTTAAAACTCTCAATTCTCTATACATCTCACCAATAGGTCTTCTATCATAACCAAAAGAATGCTTAACACGCGCCAACATTTCATCAAAGAAATTCTTCTTATCTAATAAATAATCCAAATCGTCAGCTAAAAAATGCATGCAATTCAAATACAATAAATCTCTATTTTTGAATTTACTTTTAGGCCAATTATAAGAACCAATGCAAAACATACAATTATAAAAAGCCTCTATTCGTAAATATCTAAACTTCACGTTTACATACTTACTATCATATGTCTTAAACTTATTTACGCACGTTAGTAGAAATTTACCTATAATTCTTTCAATAATAAAAGAAAGGTTAGTCATACTTTTATAACCTACAGAAGTTAAAATTGAAGATGAATATCTATTTTCTCCATCATCACAATTAAAATAATTATCAGTAAAATGAATAGCAAGATGAGTAGCAATAATAAAATATGAAAGTTCATCAATACTAATAGGCTTAATACTAAATTCATTTTTTTGAGAAGTTAAAATTGAATTAAGAATCAATTCTACTTTTCTATCTAAATCTTTATCGAAAGACTTAAAAAAATTATTTATCTTCCTTTTACTAGAATTAAAGTCATAAACATTTATATATTTATTACTACAAAATCTTCCCTCCTTTTGAATCTTATTTTTATACTTATCAATTTCTTCATCATCTAAAAATCGATTCTCTATTATATTTCTATCAACAGTTCTAAAAATTGAAGATAAACAATCAGCAACCCTATAAATAGAAGTATTTAGAAACTGAACAGACTTATAGTTATTAGATTCATTTTCAAGCTTATTAAGCGAAATAAAATCAACAAGTTTAGCAAGTAATAAATCATCTCCTTGCTCCACTCCACTCAATAAAACATCTATAACCTTCATATCAGGATCAGGAATAGTTTTTTCTAAATTTAAAACATCTTGAACAATTTGCTTATTAGAAACATATCTATTTTTCTTCACATCATAAAGACAAACATAAACAACCAATTCTTTACCATCATAAATCTCTGTAGAATAACAACCTGTATTCTTAGTCAAACAACGACTAATTATAATACCTCCAACACTATTAAATAAGTGTAATTCTATATTAGAATCAATATCCCTATCTACACATAATTTATAAGATTCTAATTCTTTATCAACTGACAAAATTCTATAATCCTTTAAGGAATTACAACTTACAAGTGAATTTGCAAAATCTTTATTAGTAAATGCAGATAGTTTTTTCGAATTATTAGTATTAATAGAAATATCTAAATCATTTAAAAAATCTTTATTTCGTGATTTCATAAGTAAAGACACTTCACTATTTATAAGCTCAGAATCTAAACCCATTGCAGCAGCAGAAGCATTTGCGCTACCAAACATACAATAAGTGATATCTGATTTAGTCTTAAAAATAAAGATATTAGCATGTAAATGAGAATATTTACCGCTAGAACCATTTAAATAGCAATCATTCCAAGAATAAAAACTAATATCTTCAGCTATATCACTATTCATTTCATTAGGAAATACACCTACATTATCATCCATTATAACTGACAATCTAGCTTTTGGAAAATCATTATATATAGCCTCAAGGAATCTACCCTTAGAGTCATAGAAAGGAGAAATAACAATAATCTCTGAAATGTCATCTTCGGATAAACTTTCTATTAATTTATTATAAATATTTCCTCTATCATCATTAGCTAGGAACTTAATTTGATTCTTTAAATCAAGAACATGAAACTTTCCTAAATCTGTATTCTCTATATTCTTTATCCAAGGAGAATATTCTTTAATCCATTTCAATTTCTCTCGTGTACATCCACTTATATTATTAGTAAACGATTCTATATAATTTAAAGCTTCAGCAAAAAGAGGCTTATGAGTCTGGTTATTAACATCAAAATGATAAGCAGCCCATATTTCATGATTCTTTCCATGTCCTGAAGAAGATATATTACCAGAACCAATAATCAATAAAGCCTCATTTTCTCCATAAAACAAATTAATCTTTGGATTGAAACACCCTTTTGCTCCAATTGAATTAATAGAATAAGGACGAATATTTCCATTTATAGTAGAACCTAATTGAGACTGGAATACACCTTCATCTATAAATAAAAGTATATTACCAACCCCTTTAGATCTAAATTGCCTCATAACACAAGAGTCAAAATAATGACTATCAAAAGAAAAACTTGTTAAAATACAGGAATGATAATTATCACTCACTAAATCTAGAATATTATCTTTACTTATAAAATCCATATCTTATTATTCTATTACTTCCTTACCAATACTCGTTAAACATCCACTTCTATCAACAAAAGATAAATCCTTAAAAAAGCTATACAAAGCAAACAATCTAGGACTAGTCCAAACAGGTTCAACAGTTTCAATATGTTTTAAAAGATTATCTTCAAAATTGAACTTTAAAGAATTCTCAACTCCAGATCCCATCTTTCTATAAGCTACATCTAGATGCCTATTAATAATATTTTTAAGAAGAAATTGTCTAAGAAAATCGGAAAAAGAAAAATCACTAGAAGAAGAAAAAACATTCAAACCATTAACGAAATCACCATCACGTTCCATTTCGTAAGAAATTCCAAACAAATTCAAATCATCAAATTTTGAATTATTTGATTTAAAAATCTTAAACAACAATTTAAAACCAAGAATTATAGCCGAATCAATATCATCAATTTTCTTAGCTTTTTGAAAAGCATTTATAATAGCAAATTCATCATTATTAGAATTTTTATCAATTACACTAGATAAAATTTCATTATCATCGGATATCAAATTATTCTTTTTGAAATTAGAAATTATTCTATTTACAAAATCATTTAGGAAATCATTAACTGAAACAGCAAAATAATCTTTAGATAAAGAAGTAAGAACCGCCCAAAAAATAATTTCAAGTCCATAATGCCAAAACTCGTTTAATTGATAATAGTACCATCCTATTGAAGCATCAGTTTTAATATTTCTATGATCTTCACCTTTTCTGTGATAAATCTCATAAAGAAAAAATCTCCATTTCTTAGGGTCTACACAATCATTAATATATGATAAAATAATTTCTATAGAATCTTTACGGATACAACTTCCTTTATAGAAATTATGTCTTGTGGGAAAATCAATACTAAAAAGCATTTTATTGTATAATACCCATTCTTCACTTTTAGGGATAATAGAATCTATAGAAAAAGCATCAAATAATGCTTTAGAATCTCTCTTATACAAGCGTCCATCAAGAACATTTTTAATAAATAGATCTTTCAACTCATCATTAATACTTTTTGAGAAAGCCATCGAGAGAGAAGTGCCATCCATAATATCTACATTATCCCTCTTCGTGCACATAAAATCTAGAAAACCATCAACATTACTTATTAAACCAATGGTTTGCATAGCTCCAGCATAATACTGTCCAAAAGCTCCAGAAGGATACTTCCAATAGGTATCTTTCTCACCATCTAAATCAGCTCCAAACTCTAAATCATAGAAATCATCATCATTGAGTTTTTTTAATTCACTTGCAGCAAATTTAGAACCTGAAATTTGTAAACTATCAGGAGAGTGTATGTTCATTATTAAAGCAATCATATATTCAGCTCTACGAATAAACTGATTTTGCTTTATAATATTTTGTTTATTACTTCCACTATTATACTCATCTAACAACCAACAATAAAACCCATAATAACGTATCCGGTTAGTTAGATTAGTTAAACCAGGTAATAAAATAGAATAAGCAGCCTGCGAAGTAGATTGTAATCCTAAAGGATCTCTACCTGTAGAATAATTATTAGAAGATCCCCAAAAAGGACCAATATATCTACCTTTATTTAAGTGTGTCATTTATAGTCAATGTTATATTTTAGTTTAAAATTGCGCGATAACATCTTCCCCATTATTCTGACTAGTAAATATATATATGTTTTGTAGTAAAAACAAATGAATTGTAGTGTTTGGAAAGTTAAAAAAATACTAATAAATGTAATAAAGTGAATTTTACTGAATAATTATATCAACTTTTCAAAATATTAAATTAATTTGCACTTCCAAAGAATCACTACTAAACAAATATAAGAAAACAATGACAGTAAATAGAGATTTAAAAAGCGATATACAAGCAACAAATAATTTAATAATACAAGGTACTAAGCATATTCTTAGTGCAGAAAGTTGGTTAGGGCATAATAAAAATTGTGGAATTATAGATTATTTACTATTAAAAGGAGAAAGCATAGAAGGACTTGTTCAAAAAAGTGGAAGAAGCAAATCTGGAGTTATAGGTCACATAGAACATCTAAAAAATGCTCATGGATTAAGTATATCCAAAAATAATAATATTTTTAAAATTGAATATTATAGTTACAGATTAAATAAATCTATAAATGAAGAATATTTTAAAGAATTAATAGAAACTGAAATTCCGACGATTAAAAAATATAGTCTAATAAAATTAGAAAAATCTTCTAAGGAAATAATGTGGGTTTCTATTTCTACCAAAGCTCCTAATATAGATAATCTTGAAGTTCAATATTTAGATTACGAGAAAAATTTTGCTCAATCTCTTATGAATAAAGAAACTGGTGAATTTGTTCAATTTGGCTTAGGATTTAAAATCTTATCAATCAGAAAATTTCTAAGTGAATAAATAGCCATATGCTATATTTATAGAATTAGTAATACAGAAACGATCAGTCGGTAATGGGTATAATCGTTAGAGAACGTTCCCATGAAGAGAACAGGTAACCAGCCCAATGGTACTGTATTATTTCTCTCTAATTCTATATTTTTAGAGATTAGTGGAGATATAGATAGAGTCTTCCACTATGGATATTTAGAGCTTAATCTCCATAAGGGCTCGTATTTCTCAAGATACTCTAGCAACACAATAATACTAAAATAATCTAATAGTAACAAAGTTATTTGAAAGTAAGATTTATATATTTACAGGGACAACAACAATCGTGTAAATCGAAAATATTAATGATATAGGTTGTAAGTTCATTTCATTTTGTATATTTACAGGGACAACAACAATTTCCTAGGTCTTTTGACAAAGTACCCACCCGTTGTAAGTTCATTTCATTTTGTATATTTACAGGGACTACAACAACCTACAAATATAATACTTATATCTTGAACTAGTTGTAAGTTCATTTCATTTTGTATATTTACAGGGACTACAACAACTTATTGAAATTAAAGATAATACAATCATTAGTTGTAAGTTCATTTCATTTTGTATATTTACAGGGACTACAACAACTTTGTCGTAATTTTTGATCTAAACGCTTTAGTTGTAAGTTCATTTCATTTTGTATATTTACAGGGACTACAACAACATCCCTGTTTCGTTAAACAACGCTATCGTAGTTGTAAGTTCATTTCATTTTGTATATTTACAGGGACTACAACAACAATCAGATTTACAAAGTAAAATGAATAAAAGTTGTAAGTTCATTTCATTTTGTATATTTACAGGGACTACAACAACTGCAACAAGATTGCAACTTACAACAACTGAGTTGTAAGTTCATTTCATTTTGTATATTTACAGGGACTACAACAACTAAAAAGTTGTTTTGTTGAAAGAACAGCAAGTTGTAAGTTCATTTCATTTTGTATATTTACAGGGACTACAACAACAAAGGTGGTGACGGTTCTATTACGGATTTTGTTGTAAGTTCATTTCATTTTGTATATTTACAGGGACTACAACAACAAATGGATTCCAGATTGTGTAATTCAAGCTGTTGTAAGTTCATTTCATTTTGTATATTTACAGGGACTACAACAACTATTTCTAAAGTTTTTTGATTTTCAGGTATGTTGTAAGTTCATTTCATTTTGTATATTTACAGGGACTACAACAACATTCGCTAACAAAAGCATTCAATGAGTTCAGTTGTAAGTTCATTTCATTTTGTATATTTACAGGGACTACAACAACCTCCATTAAAGGAAAGTCTTCTTGATCTAGTTGTAAGTTCATTTCATTTTGTATATTTACAGGGACTACAACAACAGGTTTGTTTTTAATTTAAGAGACATTGCGGTTGTAAGTTCATTTCATTTTGTATATTTACAGGGACTACAACAACAGATTTAATTCTACAAGATTCAACAGGTGTGTTGTAAGTTCATTTCATTTTGTATATTTACAGGGACTACAACAACTTCACTTGGTTTTCTTCTGTAGAGATCGGTGTTGTAAGTTCATTTCATTTTGTATATTTACAGGGACTACAACAACAAGTTAGACTATTACTTATATATAAGGTAGTTGTAAGTTCATTTCATTTTGTATATTTACAGGGACTACAACAACCAAACATTCTTCAAAGTCTGTAAGATGTAGTTGTAAGTTCATTTCATTTTGTATATTTACAGGGACTACAACAACATTACAGATTATAAACAAATTGACTGTATAGTTGTAAGTTCATTTCATTTTGTATATTTACAGGGACTACAACAACTAGAAGTAATGGAGAGCTTACAGGAGATAGTTGTAAGTTCATTTCATTTTGTATATTTACAGGGACTACAACAACAAATTGCAAAATGAGACTAGATCAAATCTAGTTGTAAGTTCATTTCATTTTGTATATTTACAGGGACTACAACAACTTGAAAATCGAAACTAAAAGAATCAAAGTAGTTGTAAGTTCATTTCATTTTGTATATTTACAGGGACTACAACAACCGGTGAAATATCTAAGGTTCAAACATTGAGTTGTAAGTTCATTTCATTTTGTATATTTACAGGGACTACAACAACGATTATGTAACTATGCTTATTGAAACGTTAGTTGTAAGTTCATTTCATTTTGTATATTTACAGGGACTACAACAACTAGTAGATATCAGAGAAAGAATAACAGGTCGTTGTAAGTTCATTTCATTTTGTATATTTACAGGGACTACAACAACTTCCTGAAACTCGCTACTTCATAGGTAGAGGTTGTAAGTTCATTTCATTTTGTATATTTACAGGGACTACAACAACAATTAAAGGAAAACCCTCCCAATAATTTAGTTGTAAGTTCATTTCATTTTGTATATTTACAGGGACTACAACAACCTACAAAAAATAAATGTAGATCGGTTTTTGGTTGTAAGTTCATTTCATTTTGTATATTTACAGGGACTACAACAACAGTATCATTGACATACATTTCTAACCTATTGTTGTAAGTTCATTTCATTTTGTATATTTACAGGGACTACAACAACTCAGTTTATTAATATATCCACTTTCAATAAGTTGTAAGTTCATTTCATTTTGTATATTTACAGGGACTACAACAACTGTTATATTCAGTTTCTGCATCTTCTTTAGGTTGTAAGTTCATTTCATTTTGTATATTTACAGGGACTACAACAACAGAAGATATATTCTTTTTAAAGTAAAAAACGTTGTAAGTTCATTTCATTTTGTATATTTACAGGGACTACAACAACAGATTTAGTCTTGCAAGATTCAACAGGTACGTTGTAAGTTCATTTCATTTTGTATATTTACAGGGACTACAACAACTTTGCCGCTGCTTGAGCGTTGAAACTGAAGTTGTAAGTTCATTTCATTTTGTATATTTACAGGGACTACAACAACCTAGTTACTTAACTTTTGTTCGTGAGGGTCGTTGTAAGTTCATTTCATTTTGTATATTTACAGGGACTACAACAACTTGAAGTCAGCAATATGCACTCCGTCATCGTTGTAAGTTCATTTCATTTTGTATATTTACAGGGACTACAACAACGTACTCCCTGTAAAGTTTTATAAATCAACTATTTACAATTTTATTAGGATTTGCAATTTTAACATTATCAATCACAATTGATATAAAAAACATCAGAATTAACAATCCTAAAACAATTCTAATTGCTGAGAAACTCTTGGTTTACTTTCTTTTTTCTTAGAATAGAATAATTCCATATTACCAAATTGTTTATCAGTAATACGAATTATTCCTATATGTCCAAACTCTGGAAGATTTGTCTTGATTCTTTTTATATGAACTTCTGCATTTTCTCTACTCATACAATGGCGAAGATATATTGAATATTGAAACATAGTAAACCCATCCTCCAATAATGTATTTCTAAACTTAGTTGCAGCTTTACGCTGTTTCTTTGTCTCTGTTGGAATATCAAAAAATACCATTACCCACATTACTCTATATGAATTTAAATAGTTATACGACATTAAAACACTGGATATACTATTCTACGCCTTGTATATTCATAACACTCATATAACGAGTTTGTTGTCCTACTTATGGCTATCTGTAAAGGACTTTGCTTTTTAGATATTATTACATCTAAATTACTTACCTTAAGTAATTCAACTTTAATCTCCTTTTCTAGCTCATTTGATTCTAATCGCCCCTGAAGATATAAATCATATACAATATCATCTACAAATGGTCGATAAGGTTCCATTATATCATCAGCTAAGCAATGAACATTATATTTGTTTCTATGAAATAATCCTAAAGTGGGATGCATTCCACTACTTACTAATCCTCTCGCTACACTAGCCCTTATTATTGCGTATGCATAATTTAAATACATATTAGGACTATCTCCCTCCCTCTCTCTTTTAAATTCTGGCCCAAAAAGTTCTTTCCAATAGTAAGATGCAGCTCTTCCTTCTACATTGTGGGGATCTCCCGATTCTACACGAAGAGCTAACATCTTAAGTCTTTTATAATTTTTGCCATATTTTTCAAGCACTCCTGCTTGATTCTTTATTTTACATTCAACAGTCTGTTTCCATAATTGACGCTTCAAACTTATGCTTACTTCTATTTGTTTCTTTAACCTCTCTGTCATTAAAGCATGTCCACTATATGGTAACATTTGTGATGACGGCATATGACTATCATTACAACTTACTATTGCTACATTACTTTCTTGTAGTTTTTGTATTAATTTATGACTAATTGTTATTCTAGAATGATCTAAAATGATAAGCGCTATATCTTCGATTGGTACAGGTATTTTATTTACTCGTTCATCTTCCACTCCTGGCAATTTTATTACCAATTGTCTTCTCTCTAGCGATAAATACGCTGGATTACCGAAATATAACGTCTTTTTTATCATTTTTTTATTCCATTTATTGTTCCTAATCTATTTATTTCTAATTTGTAACATACTCCTTTTATATTCTGTCCTTCTTCAGATATTTCTATTTTATTTATACTTCCATACTCACATTTATCAATAATAATTTTTGATATTCTGTTTTGTACAAAGAAACATTGTTTTTTTGTGCAACTAACCATCTTATAAATTCTACCAATTTGCTCTTTACTCAAATTTTTAAAATCAATATCCATCTCTTCACACAATTCTTCTTCAGATGGAACATATACTAAGTCGTTTGGGCATAAATACATTAATAATTTTTCACCCTTTGAATTAAATTCTGGTACAGGAGATAAACCTTCTTTCTCTCTTTCAATAACAATATTTAAAGGAATTGTATCATATGATCTCTTACCTGATTCATCAGAATATATTCCAAAAAATAAATTAGTCCCTTTTGCGGCAACTACATATTTATCTTTACTGTTCCCTTCTAATCCTACATTAAATTTCAGCCCTAAAACATCATATACTCTAACACTATAAATAGGCTTATGATTCACTAATCCTTTATTCATTTCTTCTATTCCTTCGGTAGAAAATGCTTCTTCTGAATTTTCATATTTTACTAAATGATCCTCCAATATATTTCGAACTTGCTGATCTACAACCTTAGAAATCAAAGAGGAATTAAAATCAGGACCTAATTTCTTCTTAACAGCAACATAATCATCATTCATTTCATAAACAGCAACTTTCTTTATCTCCTCACCTCTGAATTTATTATCCTCTTTCTTAAAATATTTCAAGATTTCTTTATTGTCTAAACCTTCTTCTTTCAATCCTCTTATCTTCTTTCTTAGAGGTTTATCAACTATTTTATCAGAGACTTCTAAAGCTGCTTTTAAATTTATTACTTTCTTTTCCTGTAAACTTATACGTCCATATACTGTCTCTTTGTGAAGAGGTTTTCTTATTGCCCAACTATCTCCTTTTACTTGACGAACTAATCTTTTCTTCAATTGTCCATCTTCCAATCTCTCCCATTTCTCATATAAATTACTTGTCTTATTTATCACTCTTACATTCGATTTAAAACTAACAATTGTTCCTTCCAAAGCTTTTAGTGCATCTTCTGTAAAAGTCTCCCAAGGTTTTAAATAATTTCCAGGAGCTGGCTTGCCATCATGCTCTATCTTTTCTCGTAACTTACCTACTAAAGAATGATTCTTTTTCTCTGTATTTATAGATGTTATATAATTAATATGATCTTTTGTTGTTGCTGCAATCACAATAGCATCTAAAGCATGATGTCGGTGGTCAATACGTTTTTTACTAAATCCTCTAGAAAGATCTTCTGGTATCTGAATTTGAAAATGATTATCTGTATTATACCCAAAACTTGATGAATTATAATCTTTCAATTTACCTTTTGAAGATTCTGCTGCCATTCTATTTAAACGCTGGAAACGTGGACTTATTAGGCTATTCCATACATCATTAAGTCCCCAAGATTGTTTCATTTTACTTGTTATACTTCCTGCTAAACTAACTATATGTTTAGATATTGCTTCATCCTCTCCTTCTTCTCTAAGTATATTACTCAATCTTGTCCTTACTTCTTTACTTATATATCTAGAATCATTTAATTGTCGGTTTATAAATCCCTCTGGAGGTTCTTCACTTAATAAATTCTTTAACTTAACTTTTGTTTTATGTGTCCCAAAATATCGTTTTACATGATTCTCATACTCCTCTTTACTCAACAATTCTACACTCTCTCCAAAACTTAATTCTATTGTTCTTCCTCCATGTTTTAAAAACATAGCATAAGCTGTAGTATTACTTTTGAATTTATTTACCTCTGTTTCACAAATTATCTTGTTATTCATAGAATCATCAAAATATAAAGATTGAGGAATAATATGCTCTATCTCATATTTTCTTGTAAATAAGTCACTTAAAGGAATTATTTTTCCTGTATATGGCGATACATAACCTTGCTCTAACCAAAGTTTGTATTTTTTTATATCCCCTACACTTGGTGCATTTTTCTTGATTATACCTTTTATATCATCAGGTATTTCTTTCTGAGAATTAATTATTCCTTCTTCATATATCTTTAATTTTTCTTGCTGCATTGGAGAATACGATCTTACATCTTTTACTCCAGAATCACACATTTCTTGAAGTATTGCTCGTATTCTTACATTTGTATTTTCATTCTCCTGACGTTGTTTTGCCATATCAGCTCTCTTCCCTGCAGGATTTTTAATTTCTCTTCCTAGCTCAACATGTATTTCATCAAAGAAATTTTCTTCTCCATGTCCATATTCTATCCATATATCGCGAACTACTCTTAGAGTCTCATTTATTACTTGTTCTACTATTGGATTATTAAGACTATGTTGTTCTAAATCTTCTATATCTTCAGGATGTTTCCAAGTCTTTATTTCACCAACTTCTGAATGTCTATTGTAAACTACATAACATGCAAGATATAATGGTAATCCTTGAAAATCAGAAATATTCTCTAAAGGGTATCTACTATTAAGTATATTTTCCCTCACTCTATCACTTATCTCTTCATCATCTTCTCCATCTATAATTTTAGAAATTCTATCTCTAGTTTTAGCATCAATTAATTCTTCTTTCCAATATTTACCAGCTCTTAAAAGAGGTAAAAACTTTTTTATTGCTTTAAGAGAATATGATGCATAATCACTGTCATAAGATGGTATCTTTTTAAAGTTATCAACAAATACATCTTCTTCTAATGAATTTTTTATTGCAAATGTTTTTAAAGCTTTTTCTAATTCTTCTCGTGAATTTATAGAATAGAATAAATGCCATAATTCTTCTTCTTTATCTACTGTCAAGAAATCTTCAGATATTCCACATTTATTCAATCTATCAAGAATTCCTCTCCTAGTTGTATTGCACGGTATCTTTAAATCTTCGGCATAATTCCACTTATATTCTTTTTCAGACAATTTAAAATGTTTAAGAAATACAGATTGTTTTATCTCTTTTTTAGAATTCAAAAGATCGAATAGCAATGCTAAATCTTCCTTATTCGATATATATTTTCCTGTTACATCTACATCAATTCTTTGCTTTCCCCCTTCACTTTCTTCTCTTTTTACTATTTTAAGATTCTTTACAAACTGCCACATTCTAAATTCTTGAAATAAAGGATGAGATTTTGGAGCACACTTAACACCCTGTTTTTCAGGTTTTCCATCTTTAATATATTTTCTCTCCTCATATTGACAATTAGCTATTAAAGATTTCTTAGATTTTAGTGGACGTTGATAGAATATTATATCGTTTACTAAAAACCAAGCTAAATTCTTTTGCAATAAACCTCTTCTGTGTGCTTCATTATTAGGATATAATTCTCTTATACATTTTTCGTATTTTTCTTCATCTCTAAATTCTTTATGATATTCTTTTTGTTTTTCTAAAATGGCTATTAATTCAGATTTATAGAATTTCCTTTCTATAGTTTGTATAAGTTTACCACGTATTTTTTGAGAAGGATTAGCCAATATTGTATTGTAGATATAAGTTCCAACTGTTTTTTCCGATTGTGAAATTTCTTCTTCTGTCTTTGTTTTTACTAAAGTCCAATCATCTTCATTAGGAGCTCTAAATGAACGTTTTTCTTCTCCATCCTTATTCAACTTAACACTGCCATCTTTTTCTAAACTAGTTGTAATTATAAATTCTTTTTCTTTATCCTTCCAATCTATCTTTAATTTACTTGGCTTAATAAAGCTCATTCCATTTTCAAGTTCTATCTTGTAAAGAATTTGACCATTTTTATTTTTTTCTCCTGTATCTACACAATCAATTACTTTTAACTTATGATATTCTACTTTCTGGTTTGGATTTTCTTTTTCTTCTTCATCTCTAAGTTGAAAATATCCTCTCTTCTGATTAAAGTTTAGTAGAATCCACGATAGCTCTTCTTTACTAATTTTAGTTCTTAGTGCTTTATCTCTTAAATAAAATAATGTCCAATTATATGGTATCTTTCTATTATTTTCTAATAAATACGGCTGATTCTTTTCAAAATCCTGCAACATCTCATTGTACGAATCCATAAATATGAATTCAGATTTATCATGAATATTTTCAGATTTTTTATATTGAATTTGACAAGTTTCACCTTTTATGAATTGACCTTTATGAATTTCAAAATCTATTGAATTTTTATACTCTGTAGGTAAGTAATCTAAGACATTTAAAACCCTATTTAACCTTTCTCTTCTAAGAATTGTTCTTTGATTAAGCCTTCTCGTTCCTCTATACCCAGTTCTTTCTTTTGTTTGAGAAACTTTATTACCTTTCTCAAAATCACCTATTTGACCTTGATCCATAGGTAATATTCTAGAACCTATTCCTAGTATTTTTCCACTCTTTAAATCGAAATCAGATTCCAATAGAGCCCATCCTATTGAGTTAGTTCCTAAATCAAGGCCTAAAACTGTCTTTTTCATATACTTAAATTCACAATTATTTAATTAAGTTTTCATAACAAATTTATAAAATATACTTATTCCACAAAGTTTTTATATAAATTTTATATTTCTATTTTGTGAATTAAATTTTTCTATTATATTTGTAATACAAAATGAAATGAATTCACAATAAGGATTATTCCGCAGTGAAAACTTTTAAAAGGCCATCGAAAGATGGTCTTTTCTTTTTTATAAAATATTGAATTAATGTTTTATGAGACCACAAAACTTATCAAATTCATAACTTATTATAAATAAGCTATATATGTCAATTTTTACTTTTGAATAGAATTATTCCATAAAATATATAGATAATAAAAAAAGTGAGCTCTATCCAGAACTCACTTAATTTTAAAAAAATACTACGAAACTATATCAAATTATATTTCCCCAAAAATTATTACAAAATAGTTTTCTATAGTTAATTTTTTAACTTATTATTTCAACTGGTAAGTAAATTTAACAATACAATTAATAAATTTTTTACCCCTTTTGAACATTACAAAATTGGGATATTAAATTGACTTTAGCAAATATTATGCAATCTTTTAAATGTTATATTTTTGTTAAAAATCTCAAGCATATTTATTGATTTTTTAGGTATTTTATACTTATTTCGACCTACCCTCTCCGTATCAAGTCCGTATTAAGTCCCATTTGTAACGAGGAAATAACAAAGAGGGTTCATCATATATTAAGTAAATACTTAATCATAATGAACCCTCTGTGAATTATCTTATGTAAAAAAATTAGTGTGTTTCGTATATATGTACGTCTCTTTGTGGAAATGGTATTGAAATTCCTGCTGAATCAAGACCTTTTTTAACTTGTTCATACATATAGAAATGTACATCCCAATAATCTGAAGATTTTACCCATACTCTTAATGTGATATCTACAGAACTATCTCCTAACGCTGATACAGCTACAAATGGTTCTGGATTTTCAAGTACCTTGGGATTTTCTTTAGCTATTTTAGCTATAATTGATTTTGCCTCATCCATACTATCTTCATAACCTATTCCAAAAACAAAATCAACTCTTCTTGTTGGTAATTTTGAATAGTTCACTAATGTTCCTGTTGCTAGTTGTCCATTCGGAATTACTACTACTTTATTATCTGGAGTGTGAACTAATGTAGAAAAAATTTGTATCTCCTTTACTGTTCCCATAAATCCAGATACCTCAATAAAATCTCCTACTCTATAAGGTTTAAGAACTAGTATCACAATACCACCTGCAAAATTCTGAAGCGTTCCTGATAGTGCCATACCTATAGCTAAACCTATAGCTCCTAACATGGCAACTAAGGTTGTCATCTCTATTCCTATTATCGCTAATGCACTAATTATTACTACAAATTTAAGTAACATCGACATTACACTTATTAAAAATGGTGCTAAGGATACATCCACTTTTTTACTTTCCATGAATTTCTTTGTAGACCTACAAAGTATCTTTGTAATCCATAAACCTACTATTAAAACTAATATGGCCATTATTATTTTTAAACCATACGTTAAAGCTATATCATATAACTTTTGTATCCATACATTAATGTCTTTCATCTTTTCTTCTAGTTTAGTTAAATATATACACAAATTTATGCATTTATTCCTTTCTTTTAGTACTTTTGCTCATTAAATAAAGTATTTAAAATTTTATGGAAAAAGTAATTATTAATTCTTTCGAAGAACTAGAAGCTCTAACTGGTAAAGATTTAGGAGTTTCTGAATATCATCAAATTACTCAAGAGCAAATCAATAAATTTGCTGATGCAACTCTTGATCATCAATGGATTCATGTTGATGTTGAAAAAGCTAAAACTGAATCTCAATTTGGAAGTACTATAGCTCATGGGTATCTTACTATTAGTATCCTTCCTCATCTTTGGAACCAAATTGTTGATGTACGTAACCTTAAAATGCAAGTTAACTACGGTATTGAAAAATTTAAATTCAATGCTCCTGTTGTTGTTGACAGTAAAGTGAGATTACACGCTAAGGTTAATAAAGTTGTTAATTTAAGAGGTAATATTAGAGCTAATATCGGTATTAAATTAGAAATTGAAGGTAATAGAAAACCTGCTTACGAAGGTGAAGTTGTTTTCTTATATATCTTTAATAACTAAATCTCTTTTGTTTCTTTATTAGAAATAGGAAAGGATGTCTATTTTGTTTTAGACATCCTTTTTTAATAATCCAATATTATATGATTTGCTTATTTCTTTTTTTGTTCTTCTTTTTCTTGAAGTTTTATTAAATCCATTATTTCTGCTGGAGCTTTTCCTATTTTCTTTAATGTTCTCATTACATGCATATAGGGAGCTATATGTTCATAAAATGCATAATATCCTTCACATAGATATGCTTGATCTTCCCCTTCTTTTGTTTTATTAAAACGATGCTTTGGACATTCACCATAACATGCTGTTAAATAGTCACATGATAAACATTTCTTTGATAAAGTTTCGTATTTATTATGTCCAAATTCTTTCTGTTTATCTGAGTTTGCCATATCTAATAAATCGGTCTCTAGAATATTCCCTAATTTATACTGCGGATAAACATGATGATCACAAGAATATACATCTCCATTATGCTCTATTATTAAACCATCCCCACAATATTTTGAGTGAATACAAGATGATGGCATAAATCCACACCAAGCTTCTAAAGCTGCATCAAATTCTTTAATAAATATTTTTCCTACATCATTTCGTACCCACTCATCAAATATCTTTATTAGAAAATTCCCCCATTCTTTTGGACGTACACTCTCTTTAGTTACTTTTGCCTCTCCTTCATAATCATTAGCTACTAATTTTAAATCTACATTATCGTCAGTTGCTCTTCTCTCTTGTATAGGTGAGAATTGTAACCATGTTGTACCTAAACTCTTAAGAAATCGATAAACTTTAACCGGATCTTTTGCAGTAATATTACTAACTACCGACATTGTGTTAAATTGTACTTTATATTTGTTTAATATATAGATAGACTGCATAACCCTATCGTATGAACCCTTACCTCCAATATTTTTTCTATAATAATTATGAATATTTTTGGGGCCATCAATTGATATTCCAACTAAAAAATTGTTTTCTGATAGAAATTTTCCCCACTCTTCATCAATTAACATCCCATTAGTTTGAAGAGTATTTTCAATTCTTCTTCCATCTGAATACTTATTCTGGAATTTTATTGCTTTTCTAAAAAAATCTATTCCTAACATGGTAGCCTCACCTCCTTGCCATGCAAATACTACTCTAGGGTTTTCTATAGGTTGTGATTTTATATATACTTTTGTATATTCTTCTAAAATAGAATCTGACATTCTAAATTTATTAGGCATATCTGTCTTATCCTTATATATATTCATCTTTTCTAGATAATAACAATAAGTGCAATTTAAGTTACAAACCGCTCCAATTGGTTTTATCATCATATGAAAATGTTTTCTGCCTTTATCAATTGATTTTTTTGCTGTAAAGAAATTAAGATTTTTAGAAGTATCCATTTTAATTCGTATTAAATATTATTCTACAAAAATATAGATATCTGATTGTTGTCTTTAGCAGTATTTGCCATTAATATACTCCAAAATAACATTTTATGAATATAAGGGGTTTAGTTTATTCCTATCTGACCTAGTCTTCTTTTGGCGTACTCTACGCATTCTTTTAATTCTACTATAGAATCTTTTATTCGAGAAATTATGCTCTTCTCCTATTGATGCCTTTTGTAATTCTTCATATTGACAATTTAATTCTTCATCTCCAAAATCTTTTAAAGAATTACTAATATTATTTTCTTTAGAAAAATAATTAAAATACCAGAAATTGAATTTTGTGTATTTTTGTGCGTAATTATTTGTTTTAGATATTTGCCTGAAAATATATATTTCTCTTTTTTTCCTTGAATCCTTTTTCTTAAAAAGCTTACATATAATAAGTCTATTTTTTTTTCTTAACAGACATATTAGCAATATCAATAGTATTGATATTAAGATATACATACTTTCTAATTTTGACTGAGATTTATCTTTTGATATAGGTATATTTCTAGCTATATTTAATTTATCATTTGGTAAAACATTAATTTTGTATGAAGATAGTTTCTTACTATGATATTTTTTCTTGTAAGAATCGTAATAATGTATTTCTATAGATGGAATTACATATTCTCCAGAATCTTTTAGTAAATACCTTATTCTTTGTCTACTTATTGATTTTAATTTTCCTCCTGTGTTTATTGTCTCTCTTTCTTTCTCTTCATTATATATTGTTGCCCAACTTATACCTTCCATAGATATCTCTGGTAAAAGAGACGAAAGAGTTTCATAAGCACATATATAGATATCTCTTTCTATTATATCTCCTACTTTATATACCTTCTTTTTTAATAGATATTTTTCTTTTAAATAAATTTTAGGACTAAGAATAAAATATTTAAAATCTTTCGATCCAAGATCTTTTACTCGAATTGTATTTTGTTTTGTTTTTATAACTTGTTCTTGAGGTTTATAATCACCTTCAAAAGGAGATTTTACTTTTATTTTTATTGGTGGTAATGTGAATTCTCCAACTCTTTGTGCGAAAAAATAATAGTTCATTTCAATTGATGAATATTTCTTTCCATCAATTACTTTTACCAAAGAAATATTCTCTCCATTCTTTAGATAAATCGAATAGGGGATATCAAAATTTGTTATAACGGGAGCATCTGTGAACCATGTACTAGAATATAGAACTAATTTTACTTCTATTTTTTCTCCCACCATTACTTCTTTTTTGCTAAAAGAAAGCTCTGCAAACACTTTTGCTGATGCATTCAAATTTAAAAGTAAAAAAATGAATATTATTATGTATTTACTGACTTTTACCATGGCTTTATAAAAAGATTATTTTTAGTTTTGCTTTTAGTATATTGATATAAAAATTGACGTCTAAGAAATTCTGAAGGATCACTACTAATCTCCTTCAATACAACATTTTTATATGATATCTTCTTTTGCTTGTTATTATATTGTAATATTTCATCTATATCTAATTCTCTTTTCACATTATTAGATTTCACAAGAACCGCATTTTTCTTTATATTAAATAAAGTACTATCTGCATTTTGTATACTCGATATCTCATTCTCGATATCTTTAATTTCATCTTTTAGACTCTTAGGCTTTTTGTGGCTATTCGTAAATTCATATGCTTTTGATTTAGCTTTTAGATATTGCATAATTAACGCATGATTTTTCTGTGCACAAATTAAATTACTGTCTAATTTTATCGATACTTGGAAAGCTTTACTTGCTAATTTATATCTATTTTGCTTAACTAATACTACTCCTAAATTATAATAGGAAATTGCATTTGTATCCTTCAAATATAATATCTCAGATTGTTTATAATTCTTATTCTTATAATATAAATAGGCTTTCCACTCTTTATCTTGAAATTTTTCTAAAGCTCCTAAAGTATCTTTCTTTAATAGTAAATATGAAGCTTGCTGGTCTTGAGTCAACCATAAATCAATAAATTTATCTTTTATTTGTGTTTTATCTCCAATATCTTTAAAAGTACAGGAAGACATATTTAATACAACTAGTAGTAAAAGTATTTCAACATTCCAACCTCTTCTAAACCAGAATAAACATATCAACAAACATAATGGTATTAAATAATATCCCATATCTATCCAATCTTCCTGTGATAAATCTTTATTTAAAAAATATTTAGAATTAGATTCTATATTCTTCTTTATTTTAAAAATGTCTGATTCATCAAGCGTTATCTGTGTAACATTCATATTTTCTAAAAAATCAAATTCAGATAATATTGAATTATCTAATTTCAAGAATATCTCCTTACCTTGATACTTCATGAATCTCCCATTTGCTAATGGTATTTTCACTGAATCTGTACTTGAAATTATTAATGATTCGTATAATTTCCCAGTATCTTCTTTTTTAAATATATTTAGATTCTCCTTGTTTAGATTATCTGTCACAAATAAAATTGTACAGTTTTTTTTATTTTCTATTAATAGTTCTTCAGATAATTTAAAAGCTTCTTCAATACTACTTCCTTGTTTTGGCATTATACTTGGTTTTACAGCTTTTAAACGACTTTTTATTATTCTATAATCATTTGTAAATGGAACTAAAACATGAGCAGATCCGGCATATACCAATATTGACACTTGCATCTCTGGTATATTATCTAGTAAGTCATTAATCTTCAGTTTAGCTCTTTCTAATCTGTTCGGCTTAATATCTTCTGCTAACATAGAATTTGAAACATCTAAAGCTATTATTAATGACGAATTTAGCTTATTTCCATAATTATCTTGCTTTTTATTTGCTGGACCTGAAATAGATAAAACTAGTAATATATATCCTACTATTAATAATAGTTTGGATTTTGAGAATCTTTTTACTCCATCTTTTGTTAGTACATATGGTCTCAAAGTTTCTGGTATGTTTTCTATCCAAGTATAATTCTTCTTATTTTGATATAAAAATACAATACACAAAACTCCTATAGGTATTAATAACAGCAGATAATATGGTCTAAGAAATATGAAATTTGTAGGAATAATCTTTAAATTAAAAATATTCATGACTTTAGTTTTTATAATTTATTTCTTTATTAAATGAAATAATAGTTTCAATACTATATGAATAAAACTTAAACAAAACGCACTAATTAATGGATAATAAAATAGTTTTGTTTTTGGACAATAGCTACTATTCTTATATTCCATTGGTTCTAATTTATCTAAGCTTTTATATATACCTTCCATTTCTTTTCTATCGTTAGCTAGAAAATATTTCCCTCCTGTTACATCAGATATTTCTTTAAGTGTTTTCTCATCTAAGTCGGAATTACTATTCAATGAACCTCCTACTCCAATCGTATATATAATTACTTTTTTCTCTTTAGCTAATTTTGCCATGTTTATAGCACTAACAGAACTTTTACTATCAACTCCATCTGTTAATAATATCATTATCCGTTTATTTATTTTATCTTTTTCAAATAGATCGATACCTAATGCTATTGCACTATTAATAGCTGTCATTTGACCTGCCATTCCAACTTCAATTTGATTTAAAAACCTACCATAGCTATTTATATCTTCTGTAAAAGGAGTTTGTGTATACGCTTGAGAACCAAAAACTATAAGTCCTACTCTATCTCCTTTACGCCTTTTAATGAAATCATTCATTACTTCTTTACAAACTTCCCACCTTGTCTGATTATTACCTTCCTTATCATAGAAGTCAGATGTTTGCATACTTAAAGAGATATCTGATACCATCAATATATTTCTACCTGTTTTAGATATTTGTTTTGATTTACCTACAATAAACGGAGAAGCTAGTGATACAATCAATAAAATCCATATTATTATAATAATTAGCCAATCTACAATACTCTTGCTTTTTATTTTATTTCTGTTATTATTACTAAGTTTCAGTTCTTGTATTGATTGACTCATTCCCAAAGGAATTCTCAAACTTACCTTCTTCTTATTATATCTTGGAATAAGTAACATTAATAAGGGAAGTGGTAATAATATAAATACCCAAATATTTTCAAATTCACACATGATGTTTTTTTATCCATATTAATATCTCGAAAACAAAACTCTCAAAATTTAAACTTTCTATTTTAGATAATTTTTGGTCAGAATAGTAAATATATTCTTCAAGAAAATTTGACATTTCTTTATAATGAAAAGATGAATGTCTATTTTGAATAAATATAATCCACTCTTTACCATATAAAACAGATACTTGAGAATTTGGATAGGATTGTATACAAACTCGTTTAAGCACTTCAGACATTTTATTTATCTTGGAGCCCAATGAAATATTATTATTCATATATAATTGCTTGATTAATATACAAGCTTCTCTCCTATATCTATTCCTTTTATATTTTATAACCTTCCTACATATAAAATAAATAATAGACACTATTATTATAATAAATAGGCATTCCCAACCTATAGTTCTTGGATAAAAATCAATTTTATCAGGCTCTTTAATTAATTGTAGACCCTTTAAAATTGTATTATCAATATTATTCATTGCTTTATATTTAATAAGGTTCTAATCTGTTCTATTGCTGAAGTTTTCGTATTCATTGAAATAATCGGTATACGATTTTTTATACTTTGAGCTTGTAATTTTCTAATTTTATCTATATTTTTCAATTTATATTCTTGAAATATCTTTTTATTACGTTTATCTATTTCTAAATACAAATCTTTATATCTTAGATTTACATTATCTTCTGGCAGTTCTAATTCTGCAATATCATTTATGTTAAAAATAATAATATCTACATCTCTTCTCAAATTCATTATTCTATTGAAATTATCTTCACTTATATTTAGTATGTCTGTGATAAATATTAGTAATTGATTATTTTCTTTATAATTATCTATCTCAGATAATAAAGCTTTTAATATGTCTTCTTTATTAACCATTTCTATTTCACTATCTAATAAGTGATTATTATAGATTTCTAAATTAGAAAGTAGATTTATTTTATTTTTGAAAACATTAGACGGTTTTAATAAATTATAATCTATATCATTAAAGACTACACTACCTATTTTATCTCCATGCTCGAATATTCTCCAAAAAGATAGACCTGCTATTTCTCCTGCAATAACAGACTTTAGATAATTTACTGTTCCAAATTTCATGTATGAAGATTGATCTGTAATTATCCATACACCTCTTTCTCTTTCCTCTGTATAAACTTTTGAATAAAGGGCATTTGTACGCGCACTAATTTTCCAATCAATTTTTCTGATATCATCACCTAATACATATTCTCTAACTTCTTGAAAATCTAACCCCTGCCCAAGTAAATTAGATAAATAATTTCCAGATAATAATGATTGTATTTTATAATTAGGAAGGAAATTAAATCCATATGAATATTTCTTAAGTTCATATAAATATTCTATACTTATATTAACTTTGGATTTATAATCTATATTTGAGTTTTTTGTTTTCATCAAGCTATAGAAACAACATTTAATAATTCACTTATAACATCATCTTTAGTTATACCTTCTGCATTTGCTTCATATTTTAACTGAATTCTATGACGCAAAACATCTCCTATAACCTGTCTTATATCATTAGGAATTACATAATCTCGCCTATCTAACCAAGCTGATACTCTTGAACACTTCTCAAGAGCAATTGTTGCTCGCGGACTAACTCCAGATTGGATCCATTTCTCAAGTTTCTCGCTATACTTATATGGAATACGTGTTGCTATTATAAGTTGAACTATATATTTCTCAATATTTTCAGAAACTACTATATTTTTTATCTCTTTTCGAGCAATATCCACGATATCACTATTTAAGGGTTTTAATGTTTCCTCTATATTTTGCTTCTCTTCTTTCTTTATAAGATGTAGTATTTCTAATTCTTCTTCTACATTTGGATAATCAACTTTTATGTTCATTAGGAATCTATCCATCTGAGCTTCTGGAAGACGATATGTTCCTTCCTGTTCTTGTGGATTCTGAGTCGCTAATACCATGAAAAATTTTGGCAATTTGTATGTATTTCCTAACACTGTCACTTGACGTTCTTGCATTGCCTCTAGAAGAGCAGATTGAACTTTTGAAGGAGCTCTATTTATTTCATCAGCTAAAATTATATTATTAAAAATTGGTCCTTCCTGAAATTTTAAATTACCTTCTTTATTTCCTAAATACATTTCTGTACCTGTTATATCTGAGGGTAATAAATCTGGCGTAAATTGTATTCTACTTAAATTTAAATTAATATTCTTGGAAAATATCTTAATAGATCTTGTCTTAGCCAAACCAGGCATTCCCTCTATTAGTATATTACCATCTGCTAGTAGGGCTATTACTAGACCATTAATTAAATTTTCCTGTCCAATAACTTCAGATTTGATTCTTGCTATTAGTTCAATAATTTGATCTCGTGATTTGCAATCTTGTATTTCCATTCTTTTGTTTATTAATTTATTCACAAAAAAACAAAAGATAGAAGATTTCTTAAATCCTATTTCAATATAGTTTTATCCCATAATGACTATTTAGATAGAAATGATTTTGGTAAAACATTATACATCTTCTTAAAAGCTGCAGAAAAATGTCCTAAATGTGAATAACCAACCTTATATCCTACATCACTAACAGTATATTTTCCCGTTAATAAAAGTCTTTTAGCTTCTTCCATTCTATATTCTTGGAAATATTTATGTATACTTTTACCATAAACTGTTTTAAATAAGTCACGCAATCTAGTTGAACTTAAACCACATTCTCTAGATAATTCTTTTATAGTTATTGTTTTAGAGAAATCATTAAGGAGAATTTCGCGTGCTTTAAATATCTGTTTTAAATTAACTTCTTTAATTTCTTGATAGACTTTATCTTCCCTATTTATAAATCTTTCTAAAAGTAATGATAGTAATATCCATGAATAAGATTTACATAGATAATTTCTTATCTTTTCAGAATGATTATTGTTTAATAATTCATATATAATAGATCTCATCTTAGCAGATATGGTTTCATAAAAATAAAAAGATTGATTTTTATCTAATTTTTCGCAAAAAGGATGTTCTTTCCCTAATATTTCTTTAATCTTACTCTTTTTTAATCTCAAAACAATAATCTGAGTTTTTGAATCTAAACCCCATGACATATAGGAATCTATATTAGTAAAATATATACCTTCTTTAACTTGATTAATCATTTGGTCTACTTCTGACATATCTTTTTTTGTAGATTGACCAATAGTAAATTGTATTGGAATAAATTGATCATCTTTATTAATACGTCTTACTACTACTATATCTTTAGGCCACTCAACATCTGCGCAAATAACTTCTAGATATTCATACCTAAATGTTCGTATTTCGCCACCCTTTAATTTTAACGTGCCATCCTCAATTTCACCATTTAAGAAATTATTCCAAATATCTAATTGTTTATCTATACTAGAAAAATTATAATCTAAATCAATTTGCATAAACTAAGTTTTAGAATTACTAATATTTATAGTAACAAATATAATTAGAATATGAACAAAAAGCAAAATGGGATAATTCAATGTCATTTTACAGTAAAATATCTTGGATTCTTAAGCTACGTTTGTTACGTAATTAAAAACAAATAATATGAATTCAAGAGACCTTCTAAAACACGTAGGAGTTGGGACTGCTTTATTAAGCTCTATACTTCCTGCAAGTGCTTCTCATATTAATGAGAAAGATAAAAAACAAGAAAAACCAAACATCTTAGTCATATTTGGTGATGATATAGGTTTGTATAACATTAGCGCATATTCTGACGGGATTATGGGATATCATACCCCAAATATTGATAGAATAGCAAAAGAAGGAATGAGATTTACTGATTTCTATGGAGAACAATCATCTACAGCAGGTAGATCTGCATTTATTACAGGACAATGTCCGTTGAGAACAGGTTTAACTAAAGTTGGAATGCCTGGTGCAGATATTGGTATCCAAGCTAAAGATATTACCATTGCTGAAATGCTTAAAACTCTGGGTTATACTACAGGACAATTTGGTAAGAACCACCTTGGCGATAGAGATAAGTATCTTCCTACAAATCATGGATTCGATGAATTCTTCGGTAATTTATATCATTTAAATGCAGAAGAAGAACCCGAAAATCCTGATTATCCTAAAGATCCAGAATTTGCCAAAAAGTTTGGACCAAGAGGTGTTATTAAGGCAACTGCAGATGGACAAATTAGAGACACAGGACCTCTTAGTAAAAAAAGAATGGAAACTTGTGATGAAGAATTTCTTACTGCTGCAGAAGCTTTTATTAAGAAATCAGTAAAACAAGGTAAACCTTTCTTTACTTGGATGAACACAACAGGTATGCATTATCCTACCTATCCACGTAAAAAAGTAAAAGGACAATCTGGACAAGGATTTTATAACGATGTTATGGTTGAACATGATAAAATAGTAGGTAAACTTCTTAATCTTCTTGAAGAACTTGGTGTTGATGAAAATACTATTGTTATTTATTCAACTGATAATGGCCCTCACTACAATATGTGGCCTGATGGAGCGATAACTCCATTTAGATCCGAGAAAAATACAAATTGGGAAGGTGCTTATAGAATTCCTGCTATAATTAAATGGCCAGGACATATAAAACCTGGAAGTATTTCAAATGAAATAATGTCTCATACAGATTGGGCTCCTACTTTATTAGCTGCAGCTGGAAATGATAATGTGAAAAAAGAATTACTAAAAGGTGATTTTAAATATAATAATAAACAATATAAGTGTCATCTTGATGGATATAATTTTCTTCCATTATTAACAGGTAAAACTAATAAAGGACCTAGAAAAAATTTCTTTTATTTCAATGATGATGGAATGCCTGTCGCAATGAGAACAGGAGATTGGAAATTAGTATTTGCTGAACAAAGAGCTAAGGGATTAGATGTTTGGAGAGAACCTTTTGTTCCTTTAAGAATTCCTTTATTATTCAATCTTAGAAGAGATCCATTTGAAAGAGCTCATGAAGAATCAGAAAACTATGGCAAATGGATGTCAAATCACGCTTTTATGATATATAAAGCACAAGATGAAATGGGTAAATTCTTGAAAACATTTAAAGAGTTTCCACCTTCACAACGTCCAGCTTCTTTCAGTATTGATCAAATAACAGAAAAAATGTTAAAAAAATAATATAAAACATATCAATCGCAAATTGATTAGATTTTATAATTGAAAAGGTAGTGTCTTAAAATGTAAGATACTACCTTAATTAGCATTTATTCTTATTTCTTATTTATTATCTTTTCTATTTTCTTGAAGAAATCTTTACTTTCTCCAACTTCTCGCATCAAAATCTCCCCTTTAGGAGATAACAATACAAAGGTTGGATATCCTTCTACTCCAAATCTTTTAGCGTAATTGAATTCTCCTTTACCATTATATAATTGCACCCAATTATATTGATGATTCTTTAAGAAAGCTCTCCAAGATTTTAAATTACCATATTCTTTTGCAATACTAACAACTTCAAATTTGTCGGTATGTGAATCTCTAAATTTCTTTAAATCAGGAAGTGCCATTACACAATATCTACACCATGTTCCCCAGAAATCTAGTAATACATATTTATTTCCTAAACTTTTGATATCAAATTCTTTGCCACTTTTTGTGTTACTTGTTTTTATATGAGGAGCAATACAACCTACAGCTGTTGATGCTTTACCTTTTAATTGCTCATATCTATTCATTAGAACTGTATATTCTGAACTTCCTTTATAAGAATCTTCAATTTTAGAAAGAAATTTTGGTGCTTCTTTTAATGAAAGACCCTCATTTAAAAGCATTGCAGCTGTTCTTAAACCTATTATAGATGAAATATTATTTCTTAAGAATTTCTTCTTTTCTGATATTATCTCTTTTTCAATATTCTTCTTTGTAGTATTTAATCTACTTACCTTTGATTTTGATAAAGTTTTATCCCCTAATAGATACTGAATATTCATAGCTTTATTCATTAAAGGATAAATTTGTCTATTAAGTTTTGATAGTATATTATTTTCTTTATCACCTTTTGGATATCCTTCTACATAATCTGAAATTTTTCCATTTACTGAAATATCAGAATTTGGTGATGCTATAAA
The DNA here is from genome assembly GCA_022496785.1 of Marinilabiliaceae bacterium JC040. Lineage (GTDB taxonomy): Bacteria > Bacteroidota > Bacteroidia > Bacteroidales > Marinifilaceae > SNAP01. Next base: position 178,199 of record SNAP01000003.1, read on the forward strand.
TACAAGAAAAGAAAGTGGAGTTGGATATGCACTTTTCTTCGCTGGACTCATGTATTTTGTAACTGCTTTTTCATTTAAATTTAAATACATTATACTAGGTTTCTCTACCCTAAACTGTATATTGAATTTTCCATCTTTAATTGCGAATTCTACAGATTTTCCTCTAGGATTCTCTTTTGTCCTAACAAAATATGTCCCTTTTGTCGATTTTAATCCTCTAAGATATACTCTTAGTTTTACATTATTCTCTTTCTGCCCTAATACACTTCCTAGTATTGATACAGAAAATACTGCTAGTAATAACAATCTTTTAAGCATGAGATTTTACTTTTTTTTATTAATATTTCTTATTAGTTAGTTTATTTCTTAGCTTCTCTATTTCCCCAAAAAAGGTGACAATATTCTTGTCACCTTAAAAATTTAAAATGTTTCTATAATCTATCAAATTACTTAAGTAATTTCTCTAAATCCTTGTAAAATTGTGGATCTTCTCCTACATGTCTTAATAATATCTTTCCCTTAGGAGATATTAATATTTTTGTTGGAAATCCTGATACACCAAACTGTTTTACATAGTCGTGCTTACCTTTACCATTCAATACTTGTACCCACTTGTATGGATTATTCTTTATGAAATTTCTCCATGGTTTAGTATTCTTTGACTCAGATGCAATACCAACTATTCTCATTTTAGATTTGTGAGCATCAGCAAATTTTTTCATCTCTGGCATTCCTTTAATACAATATCCACACCATGTTCCCCAGAAATCTATTAATACATATTTTCCTCTGTAAGATTTTAAATCGAATTCTTTTCCTGAATATGTTGCATTTGTTTTGATACGAGGTGCTTTTCTTCCTACTTTAGTCTTTTCTTGACTTTTCTTTTGACTTACTAGTCTCTTATATGTATCTACTAAATCTTTATAATATCTAGATTTTTTGTATTTAGAATTGATTTTCTTAAGATATTTTGGGAATTCTTTTAGACTAATCTTATTACCGATGAATTTTCTAGCCGTTATCATTCCATAAATTGAAGATATATGCTTTTGAACAAATTTGAATGAAATTTCACTAACTTGAGCATCCAATTTATTTCTTTGAGATTTCAATTCTTCTTTTTTAGAAGCAGAAATTGTTTTATCACCCATTTGATACAAAACATTCATTGTTTTATTTTGTAATGGATAAATTTTACGATTTAATTCAGCTACAAGATTATTTTCTTTATCTCCTGAAGGGAATGCATCTACATAATCAGAGATTTTTCCCTCTACATTCATATTCATTCCTGGATAAGCAATAAAAACAAATGATGATACTGGACTCATAAAATAACCTCTTTTGTCTGGTCCTGAAAATTTCATTACAGCTCTATCATCTGAAGAAAAATAAACTAAAGTTGGTTCATCAACTTTCCATTGATGAGAAATTGTTTCTCCCTTTACTGGAAATGATACCCATTTACCCTTTGGGTTTTCTTTGTTTTGTAATCTGAAACTACATTTTGTAGCTTTAAGTCCTTTTAGTTTTACTGTTACTTTTACATTATTCTCCGACTGTGCATTTGTGAATGTAAACAAACAGAAAATCGCTAATACTAATAATAACGTTTTTTTCATACTGTATTATTTATTATTTGTTAATTGTTGTGCAATGTAGAGCTCTACATTAATTATATAACAAAGAAAATAATTTTATACAGGTATGTGTAATTTTTAACGTTAATGTTTTATTAATAATATTTAACAGATTTGTTAAACTAACTTGTATATATAACAAAGAGGATGATTATTATACTAATCATCCTCTTCTATATAATAGTGTAAATACTATTATTACATTCTTATGAATGTGAATTTATATTGCTTAATTATTCTGCAAATTTCATTTCATCTATTAAACGTTTTGCTCCTGCATACTTGTCTATAATGAATAATGCATATCTAATATCTAAAGCAATATTTCTACAAATTTCTGGATTGTAATACATATCACTCATAACACCATCCCATGCTCTATCGAAGTTTAATCCTATTAACTCTCCATTAGCATTTAAGACTGGTGAACCTGAATTTCCACCTGTTGTATGGTTTGTTGCTACAAAACATACTGGAACTTCTCCATTTTGAGTATATTTCCCATAGTTCTTAGTTCTATATAGCTCTCTAAGTTTTTCTGGCACATTATAATCGTAAATCTCTGGTCTATCTTTTTCCATTATTCCCTTTAGAGTTGTATAATGTCCATATGTTACTGCATCTCTAGATTCATATCCTTTAATCTTACCATACGACACTCTGAACGAAGAATTTGCATCTGGATAGAATTTCTTATCTTTTTGCATTTCCATTAATCCTGCTAACCATGCCTTTTGGAAACTATTTACCTTTGAGTCAATTTTATAATATTCTGGCGCAATTTCTTTACGGAATTTATTTGTAATACTTTGCGCTATTAAATTCAATTTACCTTTATATAATTTCTTATACTTTTGTTTTGAAATAATTTTCTTTAAACGAGATTTAGATGTATAGAAAGATTTGTTATATAATTTTTTAGATATTTTATCTATATCTTTTCCTTCTAATTTCTTTAATTCTTCTGGTAAAAATTTAGGAGATGAATTTTTGATATAATGTGACATTAATTTTACAAAAATCTTTCTATCTGTATTTAAATCAAAATTCTTAAAGAATGCATCTATCTTTCCATAAAATGCTTCTAGCTTTTTCTCGTCTTTACCGTTATAAGATTTTAAAAATGAATTAACAGAATTGATAAATCCAATAATTTCTGGACCTCTAATACCTGCCTCAACTGCATAAGCATATGCACGAGCATATTCTGCTTTCTGTGCATACAATTCTTTCATTTGAGGTAAAATATTAGCATAATTCAACTTTCTCTTTGGTGTTACTTCTGCCCATTTTTGGAATTTAGCTTCTAAATCTTGTTTCAATTTTATTGTATTGAAACGTTTTAATCCTTTAATTTCACCTTTCCATCTTTTCCATGAATTTGCTACTCCTGCAGCTTTAGCTGAATATTTGATTCTCAATAATTCACTTGATGCCATAGAAGCTTTTATTGTTTCTAATTTCAATGTACGAATAGCGATCTTCTCTGGGTTCTCTATATTCTGTACCTGATCTATTGCATATGATGTTAGATATTCTTTTGTTGTTCCTGGATACCCAAATACCATTGTAAAATCGTTTTCTTTTACTCCTTTTAGAGATATTGTTAACGATTTCTTAGGTTTTAATGGCTGATTATTTTTAGAATATGCTGCTGGCTCATTATTTGAATCTGCATATATTCTGAACATTGAAAAATCTCCTGTGTGACGTGGCCATGCCCAGTTATCAGTATCTCCACCAAATTTACCAATTGCTGATGGTGGTGCTCCTACTAAACGAACATCTTTATAGATTTTATATACAGACATAAAATATTGGTTACCAGCAAAAAAAGATTTAATGTTTGCTTTCAAATTTGTTCCTTTTACAGCTTCATCCATTATAGCTTTAATTCTAGCTTTCTGTGCTTTAGGAGCTAATTTTGTTCTTAGAATTGCTTCAACCTTTTCAGTTACATCTTCTATTCTTACTAAGAATGAAGCTGTTATTCCAGGATTAGCTAATTCTTCTTCCATACTCATTGCCCAAAAACCATCTCTTAAGTAGTTGTGTTCCAAAGATGAATGTGCTTGAATTGCTCCATAACCACAGTGGTGATTTGTTATCATTAGTCCTTTGTCTGAGATTATCTCTCCAGTACAAAAATGGTGAAAAGGACTTCCCTCTCTACCTAAACCAACTACAGCATCTTTTAAACACGCTTGGTTTACACTGTAAATATCTTCAGCTGACAGTTTAAATCCAGCTTTTTGCATATCCTCTATGTTGTATTTCTTCAACAATGCAGGAATCCACATCCCTTCATCAGCCTTCACTATTGGCAAACTAATGAAAAGGATTAATAGAAATAATACGGTTTTTCTCATTATTATATAGTTTAAATATTAATATTTTAATAATTCTGAATACAATCTCTGTACAGGTAGACCAACTACATTAAAATATGAGCCCTCTATCTTTTCTATCCCTATCATCCCAATCCACTCCTGTATTCCATAAGCTCCTGCTTTATCGAAAGGCTGATATTCTTTTATATAGTAGTCTATTTCTTCTTCTCTTAATTCTTTAAAATATACTTTTGTTGACGATGTAAAACTTATTGTTTTTTCAATAGATTTTATACAAACTCCTGTGTACACATAATGATCTCTACCTGATAATAAATTCAACATTTCTTTAGCTTCTTCAAGTCCACTAGCTTTTCCTAATATAGTATTCTCAACTACAACTGTTGTATCTGCTGTAATAACAAGTTCATCAGTTTTCAAAGTTTCAATAAAAGCATCTGCTTTTTTCACTGCTAAGAATTCTGCTACTTTATCTTTTTCTATATCTTCAGGATATGTTTCTTCAACTTCCTTTTTTGATATCGTAAATGAAATTCCTAATTCCTCAAGCATTTGCTTTCTTCTAGGAGAACCTGAACCTAATAATATTTTATAGTTTTCTAACATTATAATAAACCTTTTTGAAGTACTATAGCTATAATTATTCCAAATAGAGCTATTGATATAACGATAGCTTTACTTAATAATAACTGAATTTTTAGGCTTTTAATATTTTTTCTACCACATATGTTTATGATTGTTACTAAAGGAAGTAATATCGAGAATACTATAATGTATGCTTGAGCCCATTTCACTGTTTCAAAAATTGATTTTGTAACATATATTGAAACAAGTATTAAACCCATATATAAAGATGCGATAGTAATATTGGTTAATCTATTATCTGTTTCATCGTATAAGACTAAATCTTTTAAATTCGCTTTTATAAGATTCTTAGCAAACTGTCCTAAAAATAATGCTAAAGAGAAAATTCCTAACCAATTGAAAAGATATAAGAAATTGAAATCATCTGCTTTCATTTGATCTTCATAGAATCCATTTAAAAATGGAATCTCATATAAAAGACCGATTATTGGTATAAAAGCTACCATTAATGATATAATAAATTGTCCAAATATTTTATTCTTCTTGTAACTTGTACTATAAAACCACATTAAACCTGTTGCAAGTATATACAAAACTGTTAAATTGATTACTCCTGTTTTATATGAAACATAACCACCTAATATTATTGCTACAAAGTTTAAAATAACATGCAACTTTATGGCTGTTATCCTTTCTATCTTAGTCTTTACAATATTCTGATTCGGACGAACAATTACATCTTTCTTTGTATCAAAATAATCATCTATTGTATAACCTGCCAACACTAAAGCTCCTAAGGCTATTACCAATAATACAAATAGATATGTTGGCATTTGTATTGAAAATCCTCCAATTGAAAGAATAGAATTAATAATACAATACCTAACTATCATTAATAATAAAACAATACCTCCTATTTGAAGTATTCTTAATCTTTTGCAGATATCTAATATTTTCTTCATACTATTTATATTTATTTACTGCATACATAACAGCTTGTGTCTAACCACTTATCTTGAGCTTTTAATACTTGTTCTATAATGTCTCTTACACATGCTTCCCCTCCTTTACAGTCTGAAATATATGCTGATATATTCTTTATTTCAGGACATGCATCTAGAGGACATACTGCCACACCTATTCTTTTCATTATTTCATAATCTGGGATATCATCTCCCATATATAAAATATCATCTTCTACTAATTTGTGATTTGCTAAAAAATCTGCTAATGCTTCTAATTTATTTGAAACACCTAGATAAACATCTTTTACACCTAAACTATTTAATCGTTTTTCAATTCCTGGGCCTTTCCCTCCAGATATTATTCCAATTGGATATCCTTTTTTTATGGCATAGGCTAAAGCATATCCATCTTTTACACATGATGTTCTTTTTAATTGACCATTCTCATCTATTTCTTGACTTTGCTTTGATAGTACTCCGTCTATATCAAATATAAAAGCTTTTACTTTATTTAGTTCTTCTTTAAAAAATGCCATTTTCTTCTTTACTTTTGGTAATATTATTGCTTATAAAAGTATATAATTTTTTAATATCTACATTATCTCCTATCAGCTCTTTATGCTGATTCATAGTTGTTTTATCGTTCCTTATTGCTGGACCTGTTTGTGCCTTTGATGGACAGATATCTTTTATCTTCATTGCAGTTTCCTCTATCAATGGATGTAATAGCCTGAAATCCATCTCATTATCTTTCAATATCTGCTCAGCTTGTGAATACATATAATTCACAAAATTACAAGCAAAAACTGCTGAAAGATGCAAATATTTCCTTTTCTCTTCATTTATCCTCTCTACCTTCTGAGATATATTATTTGCTATTTCCTCTATGCTTTGAGTTGTTTCTTCAGTATTTCCTTCTACACATATTGGTATATCACTAAATTCTATTATTCTTTTTTTTGTAAATGTTTGAAGAGGATATAATACTCCGTAATTTGTTGAGTAATTTTTAAAGACATCCATACTAACACTTCCTGCTGTATGTATTAATAATGCATCTTTTGGAAGATCTAGACGCATTAAGATACCTTTTATTGCGGTATCACTTACTGAGAATATATATATATCTGCTTGCTTATATACTTCTGCAATATTATCTGTAAAATATATTCCTGTTTTAGAACCTAATTCTCTGGCATTACTTATTGTTCTACTGTATATTTGACATACATTATAACCCGTTTTTACCAAGGTTCTAGTAAGATGAGTGGCTACATTGCCAGCTCCAATTATTACTATTTTACGTGTCATTCTTATTGATATTCTATTTCTGCTACGTTTTTAACTCTGACTTTATTTTCGTCTAAAAGCTTGTAAAATTTATTTATTGCCCTTAAAAGATCTTCATATAAATCTTCTGAAACTAAGACTAATTTACCATTATTTTTTTGAAGATGTCGCAATCCTTCGGTGTTCTTCTTTCTGTTAGTTAGGTATATAGAACCTGAGGGAGAAAAAGAATGTACCAATTGATTACGTAGCTTATCGTATAAGAAGTTGTCTTTATTTATATGTGAGTAATATTCCGGCATAAGTCGGCGTATACATTTATTAAATCGTTTCATTGACTGAGAACGTGCCTTAAGAGGTTTATCATCTAAAAAACCTCCTAATGTCTCAATTGCTTGACCCATAAGTATAAAAGAAAAATGATGAAAATTCTCTTCTTGTAGTCTCTTTAATTCGATAACAAAAAATTTATCGACAAAGGCTTTAATTCTTTCCTTATTATCTGCATTCATCCTACAAAAATAGTAAATTTGTGATTGTAAAAAATTAAGTCATGTCAGAATGTTATAAAAACAAATATATTTTTGATTCTAAAATATATTTTTCTTCAAGCTTTAACGAGAATATCCTTAATGCTAACAATGTTGTTTATGAAGTTGTTAGACTCGTAAATAGTAAAATAATCGATTTTGATGCCAATTATATTAGACTTCAAAATTCTTTAAAAATCATTGGTTTTGAATGCCCTTTCTCAAAAGATAAACTTGAAAAAGAAATTGAGAACCTTGCTACTATTAATGATGTATCTTCCGGAAATACTAAATTATTGTTTTTTGAAAGAGATAATAAACTTTCATATATGATTTTCTTTATCAAACATTACTACCCTAATGAAGATGAAGTTAGAAATGGAGTTAAATGCTCTTTTATGGATGCTGTTCGACCAAATCCTAATGCAAAAATTATTAATAATGATTTAAGAGGAAGAGCCAATAATCTTATAAAAGAAAAACAAGTATTTGAAATGATACTTATAAATAACAATGGTTTTATTACTGAAGGATCAAGATCTAATCTTTTCTTTATTAAAGATAATTCTATCACCACTTGTCCTAATGAACTTGTTTTAAGAGGAACTGTAAGAAAAAGACTTATTAAACTTTGTCAGATTAACAAAATAGCCGTAAATTACCAACTAATTAGTAAAGATCAGGCTAAAGACTATGATGCAGCTTTCTTAACAGGTACATCTTTAAACATATTACCTATAAATAGTATAGATGATTTTAGTTTTGATTGCAATAATTCTTTACTTAGATTTTTACAAGAAGAATATTTGAAATTAATTAAATTAAAATGCTAACTTTTAATGTTATTCAATAGCGTACGCACTATATATATACAAATCTTATTAATAATTACTCTAGTACATATACCTCTTAGTATTAACAAAACATCAATTAATAAAAATGAATATAATAAAACCTTATCACTGATTCTACATAATGAACTTATGGATTCTGATTGTTCGAATTACATTGATAAACAGATAAAAAAATTCATGGATAAATGGAAACTTCACGGAGTTTCTGTTGCTATTTCAAAAGATGATAAATTGTTATTTGCTAAAGGATATGGCCTTGCTAATGTTGAAGATTCTATTCCTACTACACCTCAACATTTATTTAGATATGCTAGCGTTTCTAAATTAATTACGGCTACTGCCATTATGAAATTAAAAGAGGAAGGTAAATTATATTTGAATCAGACAGTATTTGGTGAGGATGGTATATTATATGATGAGAAATATCAACATTTTAAAGATAAAAGATATAAACAAATTACTGTAGAACATCTTCTTAGACATGAATCTGGCTTTTATAGAAGAGTTAAAGAACCTATTTTCACACCTTTAAGAGTCGCTAAAAAAATGAATGTTTCTGCACCTCCTTCTACAGATGCTAATATAGAATATCTTCTTAAAAGAAGATTACCTTATAGACCTGGTAGTTCTGTTACCTATTCAAATATGGGGTATATTATTTTATCGAAAATTATTGAGAAACTTTCTGGTATGTCGTATGAGAATTATATTAAAACTGAAATATTAAGTAAGTGTGGTATCTACAACATGCATCTGGCATATAATTTCCCAGATCAAAAATATAGTAATGAAGTTAACTATTATGAACACGACGGAACAGATAAAATTCCTGCTTGTGATGGATCTGGAAAATTAGTTAATAGATGTAATGGTGGTAATAATATTAGAGGTCTCTTAGGTGCTGGAGCATGGATTGGTTCTGCCGTTGATTTATTAAAATTCACTTCTGCTATAGATGGAATTGATTACCGTCCTGATATCCTTTCTAAAGAATCTATAGAGTATATGACAAAGAACTATTCTTCAAGATTCCCTATTGGTTGGATGAAGATTGATTATAACAATAATTGGTGGCGTACTGGTACATTAAATGGAACATCTGTCCTACTTGAAAAACAAGAAAATGGATTAACATGGGTTTTTATTTCGAATACGAGTACTTGGAGAGGTCCTAAATTGCCGTATAGAATTAACAACATGATGAGAAAGACTTTAAGAAAAATAAAATCTTGGCCAGAAAATGATCTATTTAATAATTTTTCCTTTAAGCCATTTACAATAAATATTGACTATGAAGAAGAAAAAAATAATTGTTGCTCCTAATTCATATAAGGACAGCATTGATGCTTTCAGAATAAGTAATTTTATTGAAAAAGAATTTAATTCTATTCTAGGACAACATCACGAAGTTTTATCTATCCCTATTGGAGATGGTGGAGATGGTACTGCTAGTGTTTTAGCAAGAAAACTTCATGCAATAAAAAAATATTATCCTACTACAAATGCTATAGGTAGAAGAATTAAAGCTCCTATATATCTTTCAAATAATACAGCAATTATTGAAATGGCTTCTGTTTCTGGAATTCAATTAATTGAAAAAGAAGATCTCAATCCTTATATTGCAAATACTGAAGGTTTAGGTAAATTAATAGCAAAACTTCCTCATGAACATATTAACAAACTTATTTTATGTGTTGGCGGTAGTGCAACTGTTGATATGGGCTTAGGTATGCTTTATATGCTTGGTGTGAAATACTATGATAGGTTTAACAAACAACTTGATGTATATAATGCAGCAGATTTACATGAAATAGCAAATATAGATTTCTCTTCTTTAGAGAAATTCAAAGATCTTCAAATAGATGTTCTTTGCGATGTTGAGAATCCTCTTTTAGGTGAAAATGGTGCCGTACATATTTATGGTCCTCAAAAAGGTATAAAAGAAAAAGATTTTCCTGTTTTTGATAAAAACCATCAACATATATCTTCCCTTTTAGAAAAAATGTTCGGTAAAAATTTTAAAGACATGAAATACGCTGGTGCCGCTGGTGGTATAACTATTGCTCTTAAAGCTTTCTTTAATTGTACTTTATACAACGGATTAGATTATCTTATAAAGTTTCTAGATTTAGATTCAGAATTTAAAGATTGTGATATTCTTGTTACAGGAGAAGGTTGTATGGATAAACAATCCTCTTTTGGTAAAGCTCCATACGAAATAGCTAAAATTGCTAATAGCTACGGCTCAAGATGTTTTGCTATTAATGGACAGACTAAAGAACTTCCAAATGTATTTGAGAAAGCATACTCTCTAACAGATTATTCTGTTACTGTAGATAATTCAATGAATACACCAGAAACTTTTATAAGAATGGCTGCAAGAGATTTAGCAACACATATACAATTTGAAGATTTTTAACTATTGATAAATAGTAATTTACTTTATATCTTTGCATAACTATTAAGAAATAATTTTAAATTCAATAACATAATAAAACAAGTCTAAATGGCAAATAAAATTTTAGCAATAAATCCAGGATCTACATCCACTAAAATTGCTGTCTTCGAAGATGAAGAATCAGTATTCGTTAAAAACATTAAGCATTCTGCAGAAGAAATTGCTCAGTTCGAGAACATCGCTTCTCAATTCCATTTCCGTAAAGATATAATCGTTAAGGAATTAGAAGAAGCAGGTTACAAAGTTTCTGACCTTAATGTTATTGTTGGTAGAGGTGGATTAGTAAAACACATTGAATCTGGTATTTACGAAGTAAATGAAGCAATGAAGAAAGATCTTGAAATAGGTGTTTCTGGAGAACATGCTTCAAACTTAGGTGGATTAATTGCTGACGATATTGCAAAAGAGAATGGTAATATTAAAGCTTATATCGCCGATCCTGTAGTTGTAGATGAATTACAAGATGTTGCTCGTATTTCTGGACATCCAGCTTTCGAAAGAAAATCTATTTTCCACGCCTTAAATCAAAAAGCGATTGCAAGAACATGTGCTAAGGAATTAGGTAAAAAATATGAAGAACTTAACATTATTGTTGCTCACTTAGGTGGTGGTGTTTCTGTTGGAGCTCACTTTGAAGGTAGAGTTATTGATGTAAATAATGCTCTTGATGGTGATGGTCCTTTTTCTCCTGAGAGAACAGGTGGACTTCCTGTTGGTCAATTAGCAAAATTATGCTTCTCTGGTGAAAAGACTCTTGACGAAGTTAAGAAAATGATTAAAGGAGAAGGTGGTTTAGTTGCTTATCTTGGTACTAATGATGCTTACGAAGTAGAGTGTAAAGCTAAAGATGGTGATGAAAAAGCTAAATACATTCAAGATGCTATGTCTTACCAAGTTGGTAAAGCTATTGGTGAAATGGCTGCTGTACTTAAAGGTAAAGTTGATGGTATCTGTTTAACAGGTGGTATTGCTCATAATCCTTTCTTAGTTGAGTATGTGAAAGAAATGACTTCTTTTATTGCTCCTATGTTTGTTTATCCAGGTGAAGATGAAATGAAAGCTTTAGCAATGAACGGACTTAGCGTTTTAAGAAACGAAATAGAACCTAAAGAATATAAATAATTTCTTTAATTCTTATAATAAATAAGGGATGTCTTTACTGACATCCCTTATTTTATATTATATCTAGAAATTATATATAATTCCTTAATTAAAATTTTTTAGTCTTTCTTTCTGAATGGCTTAGGTTCTCTATTCTCAAATTTAGGTTTTCTATCGAAACTTTTTCTGCCATCTTTACGGAAGTCACCTCCTGATCTACGATCGTCTCTTCTAAAGTCTCCTCTTGGTTTACGATCATCCTTACGGAAGTCGCCTCCTGATCTACGGTCGTCTCTTCTGAAGTCTCCTCTTGGTTTACGATCGTCCTTACGGAAGTCGCCTCCTGATCTACGGTCGTCTCTTCTAAAGTCTCCTCTTGGTTTACGATCGTCCTTACGGAAGTCGCCTCCTGATCTACGGTCGTCTCTTCTAAAGTCTCCTCTTGGTTTACGATCATCCTTACGGAAGTCRCCTCCTGATCTACGATCGTCTCTTCTAAAGTTTCCTCTTGGTTTACGATCGTCCTTACGGAAGTCGCCTCCTGATCTACGGTCGTCTCTTCTAAAGTCTCCTCTTGGTTTACGATCACCTCTACGGAAGTCGCCTCCTTCGTCAGAATTTTCTTTATTGTGTTTCGTTCTGTATTCTTCACGACGTCTAGTCATATTCTCACTATCGTAGTCATGATTGTTTCTTCTAGAATCGAAAGGTTTAAAATCTATATCTCTACGAGAAATTTTCTTTGTTCCTTCGTATAAATCATACTTCACAAAATCACATTCAAGAGCACCATTGAAAACCGAAATTCTTTTACTTGTAGCAAGACCTACAAAACGTAAAGCATCTCTATTTGAAGTTATCATCCAAGCAGTACAACCTTGGTATTTATTTTTAAGAGTATCTCCTATTTCTTCATACAATACAGTAGCATCTTCTATTTCTAATCTTTCATCATATGGAGGATTTGTTAAAAGAAAGCCTTTATCTTCTGGAGCCTCTGAATCTTGAATAGAAACTTGTTTTAATTCAATATCGTGATGTAAGCGAGCTCTTTTAATGTTTTGTTTAGCTATTTCAAGACTTTTATTAGAAATATCACTACCAATAATTCTACAATCAGGCTCTATAATATTAGCTTCACTTTCTGAAATAATTTTTTTCCAAATATCAGCATTGAAATTTTTCCAATTGATAAAACTAAAATATCTTCTATAGTATCCTGCAGGAATATTGCAAGCCATCATTGCTGCTTCTATAAGAATAGTTCCCGACCCACACATTGGATCAATAAAATTAGATTTACAATCCCATTTAGCTAATTTTATTAAACCAGAAGCCAAAACTTCATTCATTGGAGCCTCATTTGCAGCTACTCTATATCCTCTTCTACTTAATGAATTACCTGATGAATCGATATATAGAGAACAATTATTGCTTTCTATATGTATACTTAATCTAAAATCAGGATGCTTTGTCTCTACGTCAGGACGAGTATTAAATTTCCTTCTGAATTGATCAACTATAGCATCTTTCATTTTAAGAGCTGCATATTTAGTATGCGTTAGTACAGAATTGTAGACATTAGCATCTATTGCAAATGTGTGATCTACATCCATATACTTGCTCCAATTTGTTTTAGCTATTCTATTATAAAGATCTTCTTCATTAGAAATCTTAAATGTATCAATTAAGACTAAAACCCTAAGTGCTGTTCTACATAGATAATTCGCTTTATATAAAACCTCATCATCTCCTTTTATACTTACTGCACGATTAAGTACTTTAATTTCTTCAGCTCCTATGGCCTTTAATTCATTGCTCAAGACTTGCTCAAGTCCAGCAAAAGTTTTAACAACTATAGTATGTTTACCGTTTTCCAATGCTCTTATATTTTTATTTCCGGATGCAAATATACATTCATTTTATATTAATATTACGATACTTTCACTAATTTATTAGTGTGAATATACCACAAATATCCAGAAACTACTGAATATCCTAATGATTTTAGAACATTACAGTATATTGATACTTGCTTTTTGTGTTCACTTCTTTCTTCTTTTCCTGATTTATAATCAAGAATAATTGCTTCGTTCTCTTTTAACATTATTCTATCTGGACGCAATACGAAACCATTCTTTGTTATAATATCTCTTTCAACCTGTATTTCCCATTCCCCAGAGAACCAATCTCTAAGTTGATCGTTTTCAAGAAGCTTATTAATTTCTTTTTTTATACTCTTTATTTGAGTATTTGTTATCTGACCTGCAAACAGTAATTTATTTATTGCATTATCTATATCATCTACTGTTATAATATTCTCTAATATAGCATGTAAAATATTCCCTTTCGAAATAGGTGTATATTCATTAATATCTCCTTTTTCCTCAAAATCGAAATAATCTTCTCCATGATATTTATGTTTTAACCTACTACCTAAGGGTTCTGATAAATATTCTTCCAATATTCTATCATTAGAATTATTTTCTTCTTTTTTTATCTCTATTGAAGATTCATATGAAAAAATCATATCGTCGCTATTCCATGATGATAGTACTTCCATATAATTATCGTTTATTGCTTTATCATCAGGAATTAAATAAGAAGATGAATTTTCATATACATAGTATAAAAGATCTCCTATTCTAGCAAGTTTGTCTATTTTTCCTTTACTATTAGATTTTGAATACATTATTAATGAATCTTCAGCTCTAGTAGTTGCTACATAAAGTTTGTTTATTGAATCTATATAAGTTTTTAATTTTTCTTTATAATAATCTTTTGCAAATATTGTATCAGACAGTTTCTTCCCGTATGTTACTGGTATTATGTCCATTTTACCAATCTTTTCATCATCTGTACTTACCCAAAGAATTTTTCCATGTTTCTCAGAATTCAATTCCCAATCTAAATATGGAATTATAACATTCTTAAACTCTAAACCTTTTGATTTATGGATAGTTAATATTTTTATAGCATTTTGATCTTCTGAAACCGATATCACCTTTGTTTCTTTTTCTTTATTCCACCAATCCAAGAATAATAATAAATCTGAACCATTCTGATTATTATAATCGGCTATCAAATCTTGAAAAGCTTCTAAATATGGATAATTCTCCTTTACTTTATTAAGCTCAAATATCTGTATTAGATGTTCTGTCAATTCATAAATTGACATATTTCTGAGATTTTCTATATTTTCAATAAAAGAGTTTGGCAAATCAGAATAATTGATATTATTTTCTGATATATCAATATCTCTATTTGTGTAATATTCATATACAAGATTTTCTTTACAAATAAGATTATCTGGCTCTATTATCACCTGTATTGCATTTGTAATAATTTTAATTGCTACAGAATTATTTAAATACAGAGATTCATTAGATATAAAATCAAAGATATAAGCATCTTCTTTGTGGTTCACTTTTAATTCCATCAAAATATCAGCTATTTGAGCTCCTTCTTTGGCTTTACTAACCAATATAGCAATATCTTTTGCAAGATATCCTTTATCTTGAAGATTAATTATATCTCTTTCTATGTTTGAAAAGATCACTTCATTATATTCATCATCACTTGGAATATATGAATGTTGAACATTACCTTGTTTTTCATTTTTATTATTTGGTATCACTTGATATGACGATGAATATATACTCAATAATTGTTTTCTATAGTAATCATCGATATCTGTTCTACCCTCTATTTCATTATTATATTCTAATTGGATTATTTGAGGTATATAATGATATATCGAATTATTATAAGATATTACATTAGATTTTGATCTCCAATTGTATGTTAATGTGTTTGTTTTACTTGCATCTCCAAAATAATCTTCTACTTTATAGTCTAAAAGATTTAAATCGCCATTTCTCCACCTATAGATTGACTGTTTTACATCTCCTACAATTAAACCATAATTTCCCTCACTTATTGAGTTTTCTATTAATGGTTGAAAATTATACCACTGCATTGAAGAAGTATCCTGAAACTCATCTATCATATAGTTTGTAAATGTGTTTCCTAATTTTTCATATATAAATGGACTTGGATTATCGTCTATAATTTTATTAATAAGTTCAGCAGAATCAGAAAGAACAAATAGATTCTCATTCCTTGTATAATCGTATAGGTATTTGGAGAAATCAATAAGAACACCCAACTGTTGTACGTTTTTTAAAGCAACTTCAATACTTTCATACATTACATTTTGATCTTCATATATTGAAATCATTGAATTCATTATACGTATCAAGTCATTTTGTATTGCTTCTGCTGCATTCTTTACATTTGCACTAGCCTTAGCTGCAACAATATTTCCACCATCAACAAATTTTAAGACTCTTGAATTTGGTTTTAAATCTTTAGATAAAACTTTATTAAAATAATTTGCAAATCCTGATTTTCCATAAGAGAAATCTTCTACAGAAAGAGCCTGAGATCTAATTAATTCATTTCCTTCATTAGCTAAATCAAACATTTTATCCAGAAATTCCTTTTGAATATCTCTTAAATCTGAGATATAATTATCTAGAAACTCTTTATTTGAAAATTTATTTAATATTACACTTCCGAATTTTTTATAATCTTCTTTAAACACCTCTTTAGATAGAGATAATATCTTCTGTCTTATATCCCACTTGTCTCCATTACGAACGGCTTCATTTATACTATTCTCAATCCATTGCATAAGGTTCTTATTATTTTTAAGATCCTTAAACATTAAACTACTAACAGTTTCTATTATTTTATCTTGATTTATTTCTATATCAAAACCAACTTGTAAACCGATTTCTCTAGTAAATGATCTCACTACTGTCTGAAAAAAACTATCTATTGTTGTTATTGCAAACCATGAGTAATTATGAAGTACAGTAAATAATATCTTCTTTGCGACTTTCTGCAAATCTTTCTCTGACAAAGAATTCTCTTGCATTAAAGTTTCTGAATAATTAGATTTTTCTCCCTGAGATAATATAAATATCTCTTTTAAAATCCTTGATTTCATTTCGTCTGTTGCCTTATTTGTAAAGGTAACTGCTATCGTCTGACGAAAATTATCAATATTTTTAAAAAGTAACTTTAAGTATTCTCCTGTTAGCTGAAAAGTTTTACCAGAACCCGCTGATGCTTTATAGATATTTAATTGAGGCATTTATTTTAATATTATTATGTAGCACGAATTTAGTTGAAAATATTATAGCTTACAAATGATATAGATTTATATAATATTTCTAGATATAAAAAAAAGCCTGGGACACTACTCCCAAGCTTTTCTAAAATCAATACAAATTGCTTATAAATGAAACAAAACTAATGTTAATTAAATATAGACACCTGATAGCCTCTTATGTGCATTCAAGACTAATCATGCGTTTTGTCTTTCTATAACAATTCAAATATACAAATATTTCCTTCTTTAGTCAAAGGTATCTATATCTTTATCACAATATATTGTAAATTCGTGTAATACCTTTACATATTTTTACATATATGGAAGTTGCTATATATCAACAACTTAAAGATTAACTGCAAAGTATTATATAACACTATTTAAAAACATTCTATATTACACTTATTTTTTTTGATATCTTTTTGCTAACTGCTTGATTCTTTTATTGATAATTTCCTTATCTTTTTGAATATATTTACTCGATTTAATAAAGTCTAAAGATTTATCTAGATTCTTTTTAGCATTCTTAAAATCTTTAAGATATTCATCCACAAGAGCTATATTGAAATAAAGTCTATGAATTATATTTTTATTGGGATTTTTCTTAAGTGCAAGAGTCCAAACTTTCTTAGCTGAATAATAATCTCCATTTTGCAAATAGTATGCACCTAATTTCACGTATTTATTTCCTTTACTAAAATATACTCTCAATGATGAATGGTAGTTCCTTTTCAAACGTCTTGCATACTTCTTTCCTGCTTCATAAGCATTATCAATAAGTATATCCCTAATTGTTAAACCATTATTTATCCACTCTCTTTCACTTCCGCTAATAATATATTTATCTATTATTTTAAATTTAAAAGGATCATAAATTTTAAACTTATATTTCCAATTAATTTTAACAGACGATTTTTTTGTATCACTAGCTAATATAGAAACATCTTCAAGAACTATTAATATATCAGATCTTGTTTTCTTGCAAATATTATCTACTTGAATCCAATTTAAATTAGGTATTGAATCCAAACTCTTTACTACTTCTGCATCTTTATTATAGAACATTATTTGGTTAAATCTGACATCCATCTTAAGATTATCGTAGAAACCATCAAAACAAGTTTCAATAATAGATTGATTAGCAACATAATTCTGTTTCATTGCCTTTGATGATTTAATCACATCAAACTGTTTCTGAGTTAGAGGATGACGAATTACAAATGCAATACTAGTAACTTCTTCTGGAATCGGTATTTTAGGTGGGTCGTAATAATTCATTGCAAGTTTACTTACTGGAGAACATGAGGAGAAAACGACTATACAAATAATAAATTGTAAATATTTATTCATAATTATTTAATTTTGCTGTATTCCAAAGATAAAAATTTTTATCTTCTACAAAAAGAAATACATTATTTTATAAATTTGTAGAAATCATAATAAGAAAATATACAAATGAAAAGAAAAATCTTACTTACACTATGCCTATCTTTTATAGTTGGGCAAATTTTTGCATGTACAACTGCTATTATATCAGGGAAATACACTAAAGATGGTAGACCTATGATATGGAAAGTTAGGGATACAGAATCTTTTAATAACAAATTAATGTACTTCACAGATGGTAGATTTCCATATTTAGGTCTTGTTAATGCTGAAGATAAAAAAGGAATAAACATTTGGGGTGGTTATAATACTTCAGGTTTTGCAATTATGAATTCTGCATCGTTTAATACAAATCTTGATAAACCAACTAAATTTAGAGATCAAGAAGGAATTATAATGAGAAAAGCTCTAAAGGAATGTAAAACTCTAGAGGATTTTGAGAAGATGCTTAAGAAACTTCCTAAACCATGGGGTTTAAACGCAAACTTTGGAGTTATAGATGCTGAAGGAGGTTGTGCTTACTATGAATGTGATAATAATCACTTCGTAAAATATGATGCTAATGATAGTAAAATTGCCCCTCACGGTTATATTATTAGATCTAATTTCTCATATATTGGGAAAAAAGATAAAGGTATTGGATATATTAGATATCAAAATGCTGTAAAGATTTTTGATCAAGCAGATGCAGAGAATAATCTTACAGCTGAAAATATTTCATCAAATTTCTCTCGTTCTTTATATCATTCTTTACTTGGAATAGACTATAATGATGTTTACCCTAATGTCTCTAAAGGTAAATACATAAATTCAGGTGATTTAATTGTTAGAAATGGAACAGCTTCTGCAATAACTATACAAGGAGTAAAAGCAGGAAATAATCCTAAATCTACATGTATGTGGTCTACAATATCATATCCTCTATCTTGTGTCTCGGTACCTATTTGGTTGACTTCAAAAGGAAATTTACCTAAATTAATGACTGGTAAGAAAAAATCGCATGCAAAATTAGCTGATTATGCTTTAGCATTAAAATCTAAGATATATCCTATTGAAAGATCTGCTGGTTATAAATATATGGATTTATCAATTTACCAGAATTCAATAAATGGAGGTATAAAGAAAGATCTTTATGAGATAGAAGAGCAATTATTTAATAAAGCTAGATCTATAAATAAAGAAGGAATTAGTGATAAAGATATTATCAGTTACTATAAGTGGGTTGATGAATATCTAACAAAAGAATACAAAAAAAGATTTAACCTATAGATTTGAAATATGAAGATATTCCAGAAACAAAAATCAAAACTCGTAAAGAAGAAAGAAGAAGAAAAATTTCATGTATGTAAAAATTGTTCTACTGGATTTTTCGGTTATTATTGCCCACATTGTGGACAGTCTTCCAAAGAATTTAATCGACCTATAAAATTCATGTTCGATGACTTTCTTGGAAACATGTTTGCTTTTGATACTCGTTTCTGGAATACTTTTAAAACGATTATACTATACCCTGGGAAAATATCAATAGCTTTTAGCAAAGGAAAGATTATAAAATATATGCCCCCCTTTCGGTTTTTTATTTTTTCAAGTTTTATATTCTTCTTCGTTTTAAACTTAACATCGCAAGAAGATAATAATATTATTGATTTTAATAATTCTGAAAACAAAGAAAATATACTTGTAAAAAGTAAAACTGATTCTATTTTTAATAATGTATTATCTAAACATTCTACATCAATAGACAATAAATTAGTCACAAAAGAAATAAAAGATGAATTATCAAAAAATAAAATCAAATTGGCTTTTGAAACTAATAAATTCAATAATTTATTAGTCAGTATAGATTCTATTTCTGATATAGATACACTAACAAATAAGAAATTAGCTATTCTAATGGATGATTTTTCAAAACATCCAGATTACTATAAATCTAAAGTTTTTAAAACGATATCTTGGCTATTATTTTTATTAATGCCATTTTATGGATTACTACTTAAATTAGCATTCAGCAAATCCTACAAATACTATGTAACTCACCTTATATTTTCATTGACAGAACACACTTATTTATTTGTACTAATAAGTGTTTTTCTAATATTTAACGAATATCTTCCTATCGGTTTAAATATTATACCATGGGTTATTTTCTTAATATTGATAGGACTTAGATTCAAACAATATAAAGAAGTTAAGAATAAAAACTCTCTACTATATAAGAGAGATTTTAAAATAAAAAAAGAAATATCAAGATTCATACGATACGCTTGTGTTACGCTTGGAACCTCGATATTTCCTTATATTATTATACCAATATTTTCTTTTTATCACCACTTTAGAGGTGGTAGTCAATTATATAAGCAAAAAACTTTTATTACTTATATAAAACTAATAAGCATAGGTATTTTATATTGGATAATTGTACTTGTGATTATTATCTTTTCAAGCTTATGGCCTTTTATTTCAACTATAGCTTTTTAAAAATGATAATGATATTTATTTTGCTATAGAATAAGCAAATCTTTCTAATTTCTTAAGACTTCTACTTTCACGTGGAATATACAGATTACATAATTCTGATCTATTTCTTATTGATCGAAGTTGCTTAACTAATTTTGTTACTTGTGTTTTGTTTTCATTTACAAAACTAGAATTCCTTCTATTTACATATATAGCTCTAGTTTCATCAATAAAACTTCTTATTGTAATTAATTCTTGAATATTTGCACAAATAAAAATAATATGCTCTTTATGAATATCTTCTGAAAAATATTTAATATTATTCCTCTTAGGATTCTTTTTTAAAGTTTCATAAAGATGTTTTATTCTTTTGTACTTTTCTATTTCTTTATTATCTAAAGAAAACTGATACTGTTCACCATTATTCGTAGAATTACTTATTCCCAGCTCTTTCTTCAAACCATTATATGTAATCAAAATTGATTTATTCTCTTCATTTATTTGATTGTACATATACGCTAATCTACTATATTTTTTAAGACTTCTTGTCATTTTTATAGATAGCTTATTTAAAGCATTGCTTTCTGTAGTATTCAATTCTATATTTTTCTCCTTTAAAGAATTTAAGACATACTTATAATTGCCTTTAAATTGAAAAAATTGTTTTTTTGAATTTTCAAACTGATTTATATTTACTGTAGTATCAATACAAGCTGATGAAATTTCTATCAAGCTTCTTAATTTTGCTTCTTCTACTACAAAATCTTTGTAAGATTTTAAAGAAGGTTTATACTCAGTATTAAATGATTTATAAATCAAACAACCTAGTGAAAGAGTTGTTATACAGATTAGAGAAAGTAGTAATGTCCTATGCTTCAAGGGCGTTCTTACCATAAATTAATTTTTCTGTTTAGCGATGCAAATATATTACCATAATTATCAATACCAAATTCTTAATAATAAAAAATTGAATATTTAACACTTAAACCTTGGATATTAATATTTATTAACAAACACTAAATGACTCGTAATAAGCAAGTTGCATGGACATATGAATAAAAAAAAGGCAATTCCAATAGAAATTGCCTTCTCTCTTTATTTCAACAATAAAGATCTACTACATATTCATACCACCACAAACATGAATTGTTTGTCCAGTAACATATGAAGAAAGGTCAGAACCTAAGAACACACACACTTTTGCGATATCCTCTGGAGAACCTCCTCTACGTAATGGAATTTGTTTAGCCCATTCGTCTTGTACTTCTTGAGATAATTTAGCTGTCATTTTAGTAACAATAAATCCAGGAGCAATTGCATTCGAACGAATGTTTCTTGAACCTAACTCCTTAGCCACAGATTTAGTAAAACCAATAATACCTGCTTTAGATGCAGAATAGTTTGCTTGTCCAGCATTACCACTTACACCAACAACAGAACTCATATTGATAATAGAACCTGATTTTTGCTTTAACATTGTTCTTTGAACAGCTTTAGTAAAATTAAATACTGATTTAAGATTAACATTAATAACTGCATCCCATTGTTCTTCAGTCATTCTCATTAATAAAGTATCTTTAGTAATACCAGCATTGTTTACAAGGATATCAATAGTTCCAAATTCTTTAACTATTTCTGCAACAACTTTATCTGTATCATTAAAGTTACTTGCATCTGAAGCAAAAGCTTTAGCTTTAACTCCTAAAGCTATAAGTTCTTTTTCAGTTTCTTTTGCAATATCATCGTAAAATAAATCAGTAAATGCTATATCAGCACCTTGTTTAGCCATTTCTAAAGCAACAGCTTTACCAATTCCTCTCGAAGCACCTGTAATTAAGGCTATTTTTCCTTCTAATAATTTCATTGCTATATTTTTTAATTAAAAAATCATTCTCATATAATTTTAGCAAATATAGTAATATTCTAATAGACTAATAAAATATAAATAGATATTAATTTTTATATATCTATAAATCACTATTTTTAGTTAGGCTTGTTTTTTCTCCAACAGAATTATTCTCAACCATCTCACACTCCATCTTTTTATTTCTGACTAAAGAAATAGCCATTATAATACATGTTGCTAAAACAATAAATAAAACTATACCTGTTTCAAAATCTTCAATTTTAAATGCATCAGGTATATTATAAAACAAAAGAATTGATATTAATCCTCTAGGTGCTATTAAAAGTTGAGCTTTTATAGATTCTTTTAATAGAATCTTTAACAAGATAAAACGAATAAGATATATAACAGCTAGAACAGCTGCACTTACAAATAATACTTTAAGGGTTAGAATTGAACTTAAAACAATAGACATTCCAAAAACAACAAAAAAGAATGTTCTAATTAAAAATGATGTTTCTACTGTCAACATTTTAAATCCTTTAAAGACTTCTTTTAATGCATCTGTATTATAATGTTTCTTTACAAATTTAACTTTCATGAATAAATGAAAATTTTCTAATACTATTCCAAACACTAGAATAATCAGTAAAGCTGACATATGAAATGTTTTTGCAACTGCATATAGTAATGTTAAAGCCGCAAGAAAAACAAATAACTTAACGTCTGATCTTATTTTTTGAAACACATATAATAACAAGAATGTTGTAAAAAAAGAAAATAAAACAGTAACAGAGATACTAGATATTACACTTAAACTTATTTCTCCTATTCCTGATGATTCTATATTCTGTAATAAGAAATAGAAAAACATTATTCCTATAATATCAGCAAAAGTACTTTCATAAATCATAAATTCTTTTGGTTTTTCACACATACTAGATACAGAAGGAATTACAATTGCACTACTCATTATTGATAAAGGAATCGCATATAGCATTGCATTCACATAATCTATTGAAGGAATTACCATTTGTAGAATCAACGCAATTAATAATACATATGAACAAATACCAACTAGTGCCGATATAAAAGATTTAATAATTATAGGTAATTTCTCTTTAGAAATTTCTAAATCTAAAGCAGCCTCTAAAACAATCATTATTAAACCTACAATACCTAGAATTTCCAACATATTATCAAGATTTGGAAGCACTACTCCGAAGAAATTAAAACTTTTTTGAATAATAAATCCTAAAAGGATAAGCATTAACACGCTAGGAATTGAAGTTTTTAAAGAAAATTGGTTAAAAAAATATGATATCACAACAATCAAGGATATCATTATTATCAAGGGATACGGCCCCATAGCAAAAACAAGGTTTATCATTTAATAAAGTTTTAAGTTATTCATAACAAATATAGGTAATAAAAACGTAAAAAATTTCTACTTTTGCACTCATAAGAAAATATTCAAATAAAAACACTGACTTACAAATGGATTTGTTAGAAAAAATCAAAGAGAATGCTGTAAAGCATAACAAAAGGATTGTTCTTCCTGAAGGAACAGAAGAACGTACTTTAAAAGCTGCTGACCAAATTATTGAAAAAGGTTATGCTCAAATAATCTTAATTGGAAATCCAGCAGAAATTGCTGATAAGGTAAATGAGTATGGTCTTAAGAATATTGACAAAGCTACTATTGTTGATCCTCTTAACCACGACAAACTTGAAGAATATGCAGATATTCTTTGTGAATTGAGAAAGAAAAAAGGAATGACAAAAGAGCAAGCAATAGAGTTAACTAAAAATCCTCTTTACTTAGCTACTTTAATGATTAAAAATGGAGATGCTGATGGAGAAGTTGCAGGAGCTCAAAATGCTACTGGTGATGTACTACGTCCAGCATTCCAAGTTGTTAAAACTAAACCTGGTATTTCTGTAGTTTCTGGTGCATTCTTATTATTCTTAGAAGACAAATCATTTGGTGATGATGGATTAATGGTATTTGCAGATTGCGCAGTACATCCAAATCCAACAGCTAGTGAATTAGCTGAGATTGCTGTAGCAACAGCAAGAACTACTAAAGCTATTGCTGAAATTGAGCCAAGAATTGCTATGTTAAGTTTTTCAACAAAAGGTTCTGCTAAACACGAAATGGTAGATAAAGTTGTTGAGGCTACAAAACTAGCTAAAGAAATGGCTCCAGATGTAATGATTGATGGTGAATTACAAGCAGATGCTGCTATTATTCCTTCTGTTGGTGCTTCAAAAGCTCCAGGTTCAGATGTTGCAGGTAAAGCTAATGTTCTTGTTTTCCCAACTCTTGAAGTAGGAAATATTTCATATAAATTAGTACAAAGAATAGCTCACGCTGAAGCTGTAGGTCCTATCTTACAAGGTATGGCCGCACCAATTAACGACTTATCAAGAGGTTGTTCTGTAAGCGATATTGTTTCTTTGGTAGCTATTACTGCGAACCAAGCAGCAAACATGTAATCTTAAATATATATAGAAAATAATTAATAAATATCTTATAATGAATATTTTAGTTCTAAACTGCGGGAGCTCATCTATTAAATATCAATTAATCGACATGAGTGCCGAACCAAATGTATTGGCAAAAGGTCTTTGCGAAAAGATTGGATTACCAGAAGGTATCTTCACTCATAAACCTGCTAATGGTAAATCAAAATTAGAATCTACAGATCCTATTCCAAATCACAGCGTTGGTATTAATATGATTTTAAAAGCATTATTATCTGAAGAAAATGGAGTAATCTCTTCTTTAGAAGAAATTAATGCTGTTGGTCACAGAGTTGCTCACGGTGGTGAATTCTTTGATAAATCAGTTATTATTGATAATGATGTTAAGAAGAAAATTGAAGCTTGTTGTGAAATCGCTCCACTACATAATCCTGCTCACTTAGAAGGAATTAATGCTATGGAAGAAATTCTTCCTAATGTTCCTCAAACTGCAGTTTTTGATACTTCTTTCCATCAAACAATGCCAAAAGAGGCTTATACATACGCTATCCCATATAGATATTATACTGACTATAAAGTTAGACGTTATGGTTTCCACGGTACTTCACACAAATTTGTTGCAGAGAAAGCATGTAACATCCTAGATTGGAATATTGAAGATAAAAAAATTATTACATGCCATTTAGGTAATGGTGCTTCTATTTGTGCTATTGATGGTGGAAAATCTGTTGATACTTCAATGGGATTCACTCCTAATGAAGGTCTTGAAATGGGTACACGTACTGGTAATTTAGATTTAGGTGCTTTACTTTATATACAAGAAAAAGATAACTTAACTTCAGAACAAACAAACCACTTAATTAATAAAGAATCTGGTATGTTTGGTGTTTCTGGTGTTTCTTCTGATTGTAGAGATCTTGAACAAGCTGCTGAAGCAGGTAATGAAAGAGCTCAATTAGCACTTGATATTTTCTCTTATAAAGTTCGTAAGTATGTTGGTGCTTATGCTGCTGTATTAGGTGGTGTTGATTTAATTATCTTCACTGGTGGTATTGGAGAAAATGATAGTAATGCTCGTTTCCACGTTTGTGAAAAACTAGGATATATGGGTGTTGATTTTGATCAAAATGCTAATGATGGTCAAAGAGGTGTTGATAAAATTTTATCTAAAGATGATTCTAGAGTAAAAGTAATGATGATTGCAACTGATGAAGAATTAGTTATCGCAAAAGATACTTTAGAACTTGTAAAATAAAATTACAATCCATTATTATATAATAAATTGAGGTATATACCAATAGGTATATACCTTTTTTATATATATAAAAAAACCGTCTCAATGGCTTTGGAGACGGTCTTCTGATTGCAAAGACTATAAATACTTCACAATTCATAATCCAATAAAACTATCACAAAGATATACTTAGTACAGTTTGCTTTCAATACCTTTTTATAAGGATAAATTCTTAACTTTATCACTAAATGAGAGTAATTTCATTTTTACTCTATTATTTTAACTAATAATCAAGTACTTTTACACTTAATGAGTAAAATAAAATCATAAAACAATGATACAAAATATTACATTTGACTCACAGATTGCTGAATTAATGATTAATAATAAGCAAATTCTTTATATGCTAGAACGTTTTGATATTCCTCTAGGATTTAAAGACTCTAATATTGAAGAACTTGCTATATTAAACCATATCGATAAATATTCACTATTAGCAATAACTCAATTAATTATTAATAATGAAGCAAATATCAGTAACTGTGAAAAAGATTCTATAAAAGACATTATAAGCTTTTTAAAAAATTCCCATAAATCTTTTAAATCAAAGATTCTTGCTATTAGAGAAAATATTGATAAATTCTCTAATGATATAGAAGGTAAATATGAACTCTTATTAAATAAATTCTTTGAAGAATATATTCAAGATATTGATGAACATTTCAAATATGAAGAAGAACATGTATTCCCATATATCGAAAATTTAATAGACGATTACACTACTAATATCACAAGTATTAAATCGATTGAACAATTTGAACATACTCATTCAGATACAGAATTAAAACTACGAGATCTAAAAAATATATTAATTAAATATATTCCTTCAAATTTGAGCTCTACATATAGAAACAAAATTTTATATCGTTTATACGATTTAGAGCCAGATTTATATCTACACTCTATTATTGAGAATTATATATTAATTCCCATTGTTAAGAAATTTGAAAAATCATGATAAATTGCATTTACATTATTGAAAAATCAGAAATAATAAGACAAGGACTAATTTCCATATTATCTGCAAGTAATCTTGCTAAAAATATTCATGGATACAGTTCTTTTGATAATTTAATAATTTCACATTCACAGGGATGCAAACAGATTATTATTTGTAATCCTCTTCTTCTTAAAGAAGATATAGCTAAGACTAAAAAATATTACAATATTAATGAACAATCAAGATTTATTGCTTTGATATATACATATCTGAATAAAGAACTTTTAAATAATTTTGATGAGATTATATATATAGATGATAGTATTGAATCTATAAAACCTAAACTTGAGAAATGTCTTGAGAATGCTACTAATTCTCATGAACATCCATTAAGTAAGAGAGAAATAGAAATCCTAAAAGAACTTATCTCAGGTAAAACAAATAAAGAAGTTGCTTCTTCTTTATGTCTTTCCGTTCATACAGTAGTAACTCACCGTAAAAATATTATGGAAAAAACTAATATAAAATCTTTATCAGGGTTAGCGGTATATGCTATTGTTAATAATATTATGGATATCCAAGATATAAAATAGTAATACTTCTTTCATATAGTAATACCAAAAGAAGCCTATATAAACAATTATATAGGCTTCTTTTATTATCTTTTTAAGTCTTTATTTTATATAATTATAAAGCTTCAACAGATATTACTTCAACAGTATAAACCTCATAAGCATCTTTATTATGAGCTTTCATCCAGTCTCTCATTTTCTTAATTTGAGCATTTTCAGTACCACAATGTCCAGTTTCTTCACCTTCTTTTGCTTCATCAGCATGTTCCTCTGCGTGTTTTTTCTCCATTGCAGCAATTTGTTCTTCAGAAATCTTTTCAACTCTTACAATACCTTTAACTTTAACAGTTTTTCCTATTAATTCTTTATTAAATTTTTTTACTTTCTCTGAAGCATTAACTTTAATAAAACCATCTTTTTTATCAGCAACAAACATCCTTCTTCCTGAATGTCTACATACATGTTTAACAACACCTGTAAATTCAATCTCTTTATCTACATTTGCAGTTGCAATTTTAAAAACATCTTCAACAATTGTAACTTTAACTTCTTTTTCTTTTGTTGTTTTAGTTTTTGGAGCATTACCACAAGCAAATAATACAGCTGAAACAGCTATAAGCAACATTAATCTTTTCATTTTATCTATTTTATTTGGTTATATTATTTCTTCTCTCTTAGTAAGAATATATACACTATAAATCCATATAATCCTGTAGCTAATATTAGAAGAGTATTTAGTATTGATTTTGTCCCTTTAATTCTAAACCTTTCTAAAAATACAAAAATTAACACAAATATTAAATTAAATATCAAACTATATGGAAAATTATTAGTAATTCTTAATTCTAGATATCTTGTATTAGAATGAATAAAAGATATTTCAAAAGGAATTATTGAATCAAATAAATTTGAATTTATCTCTTCTTGATGTATTATTGAATCAACTTGTTTCATCTTATTAACATCAATTGCATAGCAAGATTTCTCATTATTATGAATCAATGTACAGTTCCAGATCATATAATTACCCATAATAGATAATTGATCTTTATCAAGATCTACTTTTGGTAAATCTATTTTTTCCACTTTATACATATCTGTTAATAATCTATACATCTGACCATCCTTAGTGAAGAAAAATCCATAAGCTTGTTTATCTGTAAAATCAGTAGCAGTAAAATACTCAATATCATATTTATCGCAAGTTCTTACTCTAGTTATAAAAGGAGTATTACATACTTGCTTCATATGAAAAAGATGATTATTACTATCCATTATAAAATACCCCTCATCATAATTCTTTCTTGTTGAGGGTATTCCAGATATAAATTTTACTGGCCCATTAAAACCGTGCCTTATAAACTTATCATTATATCTTTTACTCTTTTTTATATTTATCGTATTCGACTCCATATCAATAAATTCTATTGAATTTACAAAACGGAATCTATCTGCAGGTTCTACTAAATCTAATCTCTCTGGTACAGATTCAATTAAGGGATATAATTTAATAGATGGAGTATTTTTATAATAAGGTCTATATCTATAACTAAAATTTGATATCCTTATTTTATTTATATCAACAATGATACCATTAATTTTCTTAGGCATTTCTTGTCTATATATTAACTGTCTAGCATAAACCATAGGTAATAAACTATCAAATTGTTCTTGTGTATAGATATTTCCTTCTCTATCTTTTCTTTCAACCTCTCCATCGTTAAAAGTCATTGTGTAGTACTTATGAGTTAAAGCACTATATAGAGACATCGGAGATGATGAATATGAACTTGTAGCAAGATTATACATTGTAGGTAGTATCCATGCTAAACCTAATAATGCAATAATTACAATTAAAAACTTTCTCATATTATTTACCTTGTTTAAAACGTTTTACTGAATCTATAACAATAAACATACTTGCTAATAGAATACAAATTAATAAAGGAAATACTTTAACGTAAGCACCTGGTATTGACTCTATATAAAAAATAGGAACTACAGATGTAGCAATTAAAGTATTAATAATTCTTCTTCCCCACCTTGGTTCCAAAATTATCCAAGCTGATAAGAAATAAGATAACAAACCAGCTAGAAACCAAGGATATACTGTTTGTAGTGCACTAATAATAATTTCACAAGAGAAGTGAATATTCATGAATAAGATTAGACTTACAATATTAATTAGATAGACAATTACAAGTATAAAGGCACCTATAAATAAAGTCCAATTAATAATAGTGAACTTCTTTAATGGCAAATGCAATGCTAGTTTCAAACGTTTTGATACCATCTCTGGTACAAATTGAGATAATGCAATCATAAAAGAAAATAATAATGGAAAATACTTCATTATCCTAAATAAAAATTGATTCCTATCTATTATTACAGACCATATATGAGCTCCACCAACCATTCTAAGACTATAACCTACTTTTATATACATATAAGAATGAAGTGCTATTGTTATTAATAATATTAGAAAGATAAAAAGCCTTGTTTTTATCCATTCTTTATACATTACTGATCTAAACATTTTCTAATACTTTCCTGTTAAACCTATAAATATTTTTTCTAAACTATCATATTCACTATATTCTTTCATTATATCTTCAACTGGTTTCTGCATTAAAATCTTTCCATAATCCATAATAATACAATCATCTATCAGTTGCTCCATATCTTGAATAATATGAGAAGTAACAAATACTGTTTTTGATTCAGCACTTGCATACTCTTTTAAATATTCAACAAAAAGTAATCTATATCCTGGATCTAATCCCATTGAAAAATCATCTAGTATTAATAATTCAGGATTTTGAGCTAAAATCAAACCTAGTGCTACTTGTGAACGCTGTCCACAAGACATCTTTGATAATCTTTGAGTATGAGTCACATGCATTTTATTCATTAAATCGTAATATGCATCTTTATTCCAATTCGGAAAGAATGAAGAGTAATATTTTTCTATTTGTTTTATGTTCATAAACGAATACTGTATATGTCCCTCTAAAAGAAGACCTATTTTACTCTTGGTTTCAGGAGATAAATTATTAGAATCTTCACCAAACAACTTACACTCACCACTCTTTGCTTTTAAATATCCCATGAGAATATTTATTGTTGTTGTTTTTCCTGTTCCATTTTTACCCAAAAGACCTACTATTTTACCTTTTTCTACAGTAATATTTAGATCTTTATAGATACATCTTTCCCCATAATAATGAGTAAGATGATTACATTCTATTATATTCATTTTAATTTTTTAAAATATTATTCCAATTTTGAAGATTGATTGATGAGATAAATTATATATTGAAGATTTTTCAACTTTAGATTTTAGTGATAATGCTAATTGATATTTCTCATTAATTCTATACTTATAAATTACATTTAGCCCCATCTTATATTTATTTGAACTTAGATAATTGTAATTTGGTTCTAAAACTTTAGCCTTTATATCTTCCATTTTAGAATGATCTACAAACTGATATTTAGATTTCAGATTTCTAGAATATCCTAATAATGCTTCTAGTGAAAGATTCTTAAATTTGATTAATGAAGATATATTTAGAATTCCAGTAGAAATATCAATGTAGTCATTTGTTATTTTATATTCTTCTTTATATTTATAAAATCCTAAGTCTAATATTAAATTAAACTTTTGGTTTATAGAAGAATACATATTTGAATTTATTAATCGATAAGACATTATATCCATATTAGAATATGATGTAATCTTACGATATTGTCCAGATCCTATCGATTCATATACATTCTCTGTATTTTTGTGTTTTAGATAATTAACTAATAATTTGCTAACAAAATTATCAGAAATTCTTTTCCCAAAACTAATATCGAAAGAGTTTCTACTTTGATTAGCAAGATTAATATCTTGATTTAATGATAAATCATGATTTAAATTAATATGCTTGTAATTTATCAATGCAAAGTATCCTTTTAAATTATGTTTAAATAATTGTAAGGAAAGAGTGTATGTTTGCATATCATGATATATAGTGAAATTTCTAAACATCATAGAAAAAATCCTATCATAATATCCAAATCCCTTCATGAAATACATTTTTACTTTATCTCCCTCACGAAAAACTTTTAGAATATTTGCTTGATTATAAATATCAATATTAAAAGAAAATCCTAGAATATAATGATTTCTAATTTGCCTTGAAATACCCAAATTTAAAGAATACTGAGAAATAATATTTCGAGGTCGAGGATCTTTCTTTCCGAACTCATACATTGCCCTATATTTACCAAAAATTCCTATTCTATTTTTACCTAAAATATTAGAATAACCACCTGAAAACATATATTCTTCAGAATTTAGATCAATATTCCCCTTATTAAAAAGTACATAAGGATATAAATATTCATAATCTGATGACTTTAGCCACCCTACATTTTTATCTTTACTAGTTCTATAATTCAGTGAACCATAATATAATACCTTCTTATTTTTTATATAAGAATTTGTAGTAAAAAGATAATTCTCTGATTTATCTGCATTTTGTACTAATCTATTCTTTTCAGAAATATCAAATCCAGAATTTATTTCCCAATATGAATATCTATACTTATAGTATTTTGTAGCAGGATTATTAAATAGAGATGAAAAATACTTATCACATTGTAATGATTCTATTTTTGTATATCTATATTCTTGAGCATTACAATAAGTAATAAGAAACAGTAAAATTAAAAATATTATACCCTTTTTCATCTCTATAAAATTCTATTAATTATTTAATATATCCTGGACTAGGCACCACTGTTGAATTAAAATCCACAGTAGAATTATTTGTATCCATTAATACCTTTCTTCCCTTTTCATTTATATATGAAACTCTTCTTTGTACACTTTTTCCATATCTAGAAGCATCTCCATCTCCAGAATGTGTATATCCCATATCTAAAGATTTATCTATTGTTAACCATTTAAAATCTGATGGAATTCCTAGAGTAACAGCATCTAACACCAAAGAATTTTTCACAGTATATCCAAAGAAGTCCATCTTTATTGGATCAGGAATATATGGACTTACGAACATATAGTAATAATTATGAGCATTCTCAGCTAAAAATAATTTCTCTGACTTATCCATTTTGAAAAGTATAAAACTATTTACACCGCTATTATTTAGAGACCAAACAGTTTCCGTATCACAATATATTCTATTCATATTGACAACACGCGGATTATCAATATCATCACTATTTTTACCTTCATCATACCATTCAAATTGAGCTTTAGATAAGTCTACTGAATTATTATTAACTTTTGTATGATCGATAGCTTGGTCAGCAATAAGTATCGATTCTCCTGGCTTTATAGGATAATCCTTACCACTACCAGGAATCTGATATATGGTTTGAACTACTACCTTTTTATCCATTACATAAGGTAGAAATTTTTCTTTAATATTTGTTGAAAAAGCCCCTTCCCCAATACATAAACCATCTGCATATAATACTTTTGAAGAATTATTATATATTTCAAAAAAACAATCCGATGTGTACATTTTCAAATCACCAGTTCTACTACCTGAGAAGTATATCTCAGAAAACACAAAACCTTTAGTATTAAAAGATGAATATAATTCTACGTCAATATTTTTGTTCTTACCATTAACTGCAATATTATAAACCATACCTTTAAGATCTTGTTTTCTATCAATTATAGCTCCTAGCAATTCTTTTTCAGCACCTATATCAGGTATTTCCGATTTATAAGAAACTTCTGCAGTAATCATTATATCATATAATCCCTCATCAACAACAATTGGTAAAGTCCCTTGATAGTCTTTTTTTATAATCTTTCCAGTAGAATTATTCTTTAACTCAACCTTAATATTAGACAATTCTGATCCTTTAAATATTTCCTCTTTTAAATTACATTTAAAAGATAAATTTACTTTCTTTATTTCATTTTCATCCTTACATGAAATGAAATTACTTATGACAAAGACTACTACTAATATCTTTATTACACGACTATTCATTATACGCTATATTATTTTTACTTTAATTAATTGATTTTGGTGTTGGCATTACTGTAGAATTAAAATCCACTGTAGAATTATTTGTATCCATCAACACCTTTTTCCCATCAGCATTTATATAAGAGATCTTTCGCTGTACACTTTTTCCATATCTAGAAGCATCTCCATCTCCAGAATGTGTATATCCCATATCTAAAGATTCATCTATTACTAACCATTTAAAACGAGAAGGAGTTGTTATATTAACAGCATCTATTATTAAAGAATTATTTACAGTATATCCAAAAAAAGGTTTACGAACTGGCTTAGGAAGTCTTGGATGTTCAAACATATAATAATAATCAAACTTATTAGCAGCTAAAAAATCACTTTCTTTCTTATCTAATCTAAAAAGTATATAAGAATTCTGCCCATTACTATTTAAATTCCAAATAGTTTCCGTATAGCAATAGATTTTATTCATATTCGGAACTTCAGGGTTATCTGTATCTCTATTTTTATCATCTTTATCAAACCATTCAAAATTAGCATTTGATAAATCAACAGATTTACTATTCTTTTCTTTGTGATTTTGTGCCATATCAGCTATCAGTATACATTCTCCTGGCTTTACAGGATAATCTTTCCCTGATCCTGGTATTTGATAAATAGCTTTAACAACTACATTTTTATTTATAATATCTTTAATAAGAATATTTGTCTTATCCTGTTTATAATCTTGTTTTATGGTTGTAGCAAATGCACTTTCACCTATACATAAACCATCTGCATAAAGAACCTCAGACGAATTATTATATATTTCAAAATAAGCATCCGACCTATATATTTTATTTTCAGGTGTTTTACTACCAGAGAAATATATTTCAGAAAGAACAAATCCTTCACTTGAGTGAAATGTATAAAGATCAACATCTAGATTTTTCTTCTGCCCATGCAAAGCAATTTGGTATAAAACTCCTCTTACCTTCTGAGTTTTAATTGCATTAGCTCCTAATAATTGCTTATTATCTTCCTTCACATCAGGAACTTCTGTTGAGAAAGAAACCTTTGCAAATATTGTAATATCATATAATCCCTCATCAATTGAAATAGATTTTCCCTCAGTATAAACTTTTTTACTTATTTTTCCTGTTGAATTATTCTTTAACTCAATCATAATATCAGACAATTCTCCTCCTTTAAATATATCCTCTTTTAAAGAACATTTTAAAGACACATCAACTTTCTTTATTTCCTCATCATCAGTACATGATACTATGGTAAATAAAGCCAGTATTAATATAAATCCATTCAATAACTTTCTTAACATAACTGTATTAATTTTATAATTTTATATTTAATTCCATTCCAAAATAAGGGCTTGTTCTTCTTTTCATACTTATACCATTATGCTCTATTGGTTTCAAATATGATACTAATCTATTTACATACATAGACAAAGATATATTACTGTTGAATTTCTTTGTTATTTTAAAATTCAGACTCATCTCTATAGGCATTTTATTCTTTTCAAACATTGAATCAGTATATTGCATTATCAACATTTTTAATTTCATATCTTTTTCACTATCACTAGTAAAATTGTGAATACTTCCATCTTTAGAGATATATTGTATAGGTCTTGGATCTTTTTTTATTTTTTGAGAATAAGAGTACCACATAATCTCCAATAAACTTGAAAATATTATATTACTATCAAAAAATTGAGTATCAAATCTAAAATTAGTATTAAATCTATCTCGATCCGTTCCATTATTCCAATCATAAACTCCAATATAATTATATCTCTCACCTAGAATAACTACATTCTTTCGTCTGAGAACTTTTTGACTATCAGAATATCTTGTTCTAAACCAAGCACCACTAACTGTTAATCTTGTAGATAAAAGTTCAATTCTTTCAAAAGATAATTGATATTCTATACCTCGCTTTTCCAATAAAGCACCATTACTTGTTTTGTTATACATATATAGTGCAGTATCTAATTTATATGTCATATCATCCAAATCTGGCTTAGATGTAATATTAGCATGATCTATAGAACTATTATCATAGACCTTATTAGTAAAAGATCTGTATCCCTTAGAGTCTCTATAACCTGAACTTAATTTTTCTATAAATGCTGTTAA
The DNA here is from genome assembly GCA_022496785.1 of Marinilabiliaceae bacterium JC040. Taxonomy (GTDB): domain Bacteria; phylum Bacteroidota; class Bacteroidia; order Bacteroidales; family Marinifilaceae; genus SNAP01. Next base: position 214,286 of record SNAP01000003.1, read on the forward strand.
CGAAAAACTATTCCCTCCAAAATTAAAATCAAAACCTAATTCAAATTTCTTATTATCAGCCTCTTTAATATTATAATTTGTAGGATCCACTATATGTGTATCAAAAACTATTCTTCGGTAAGCTTCATTTGTGTGATAATAATTTAGTAACTGCAAATCAAAATATTGCTTTTGAGGATATAAATGTGTCAAAACAGGAAAACGCTTATGATGTCCATATCCCAAATTAATACCTATAGTAGAATTATAATTCAAGAAGTTAAATGAAGGGAACTTAAAAATTAAATTAAACCTTGGTTCTATAAATATTTTATTAGATATTGAATACTTACTTGCTATATTTAATAATTTTGTAGTCCTTATTCCTACATTTAAATTTAAAACATACTCATTAAAGATAAAGGACAACTTATCTTCCAAATAAGAAGATAATCTTTGTAAAGATGGAACATCGCGATATTGTCTTGCTCTCTCACTAGCTAAAAACAAAGGTCGATAAGGATCATATATTTCACCTCTTCCATAATTTTTATCATACTTATAATCGAAACCTAAAGATATTTCCTGCTTTACATGCTTAAAGTCATATTGGAAATCAAAATTCAAGCTAGAAAATAAATTAAAAGGTTTAGCATCTGATTTAAAATTTGCTTGATATTTAAATGGTAAATAAACTCCATCGTGTATCCCTTCTTTTTTTACTCTTGTCCAAGGAATATCTCTTTCTTGTGAAATTAATAAATCTCTAATTTGTTTATTATGAGTGTAAGAAGAAGATATATTAAAATCCATTCTTTTAAGAAAACTACTTTTATTCTTTCTCCAAATAATCCCTGCTGAAGATCGTATTTTATTATATGAATTTTTATAATAATCCTTTCTTCCATTATTAATTTCCTTATCTTCTTTCTCATCATCGAAAGAGCCTGTGTAATCAATACTTGCTTTTATATCAAAAATATTCTCATTTCCCTTTATACGCTTATTATATCTTACAGAAGAAGTTATTCTTTTATAATTAGATAAATCATTACAAGGATCTATTTTATAATTTAAATAATCTATTCCTACATTTATAAAAGATTTATTCCCTAATTCATAACCTTTCCCCAAATAAAACAATTTAGAATTAGGACTAGCTTTTAACCTTGCTCTATATCTTGATTTACCTGTTCTTCTTTTAATCTTTATTAAACCACTATTTAAATCTCCATATTTAACAGAAGGAATACCTCTTACTATTTCCACTTTTTCAATATCATCAGTAGATATTTTTCTTAAATCTAAACCAAATCCAGTGTTATTTCTATTATTAATTTTTCTATCATAACATCCATCAATAGATTGCAAATTTGCATCATTAGAAAGAGGCATTCCATCCATTAGTATAGAAGTCCCTAAAGATGTATTCACATCACTTCCAACTTGCCGCATAGAAACAATATTAACTTTTCCCATTGAGGGATCGATAGATGAATTCCCTGGTAACAACTCTAATAATTCTTTAAAACTTGTAGGTTGTAAATGACTTATTGCATTTTTATCTATTTTAGAACTTGTATTCTCTTTTCTACTCTCTTTTGCTATTACAATAATTTCTTTTAATTGAAGATTCTCAGATTTTAAAAATATCTGTAAATTTTCTTTTCGGAAAGGAATACTAATCTTAATTTGATAAGTCTTATAACCTAAAGAACTCACAACTAAAGTATACTCTCCTTTAGGTATTTTATTTATTTCAAAGTTTCCATTTTCATCACAAGTTGTCCATTTATTAATTTCTTTAAAACCAACAACAGCCATAAATAGATTTTCTTTATTATTTTTATCTTTAACATTTCCCAAAAGATTTGTATTTTCTTGACAATACACTCTAAAAGGAAGTAATAAAGTAATCAAAATAACAAAGATGGATATATATAGTAATTTCTTGTTCATATAGTATTATTTTCAAACGCAAATGTATCTTAGTAAAACATCGAATACAATGATTATATTATATGATTTTTAGTATTTTTATCCTCCAAAATAAGTATACCAATTATTATACAATACTTAAGTATCTTTGTAAAAATAAAATATATAATTATGACATATTTCATTCTACCTGTACTAAATTGCAAAAATAATCCGCTATTAGAAAATTGGAACACAATTTATGAAACAATTCCTTTTAGTAAAATTTGTAATAATCACTACGAAGAAGCTTTTATAAAAGCAATAGAAGAAGGAAAAAAAGAAATTAATAGTATTATTGAAAATACAGAAATTCCATCTTTTGAAAACACAATAGAAGCACTTGATAAAAGTGGTTCATTATTATCTAAAGTTGCAGGAGTTTTTTTCAATATTAAAGCAGCGAATTCTGATGATGAAATTCAAGAAATTGCAATCAAAGTTTCCCCTCTACTTTCTGAATACTCAAACTATATTAGCTTAAACGATGAATTATTTAAAAAAATTAAATTAGTTTATAATCAGAAAGAAACTCTAAATCTTAATACAGAAGAAACAAGTCTTTTAGAAGACACTTATAAAGGTTTTGTTCGCTCAGGAGCAAATCTTGAAGGAAAAGCAAAAGAAAGATATAAAGAAATTTCAACTCGATTATCAGAACTTGCTTTAAAATTTGAAGCTAATGAATTAAAAGAAACTCACGACTTTAAACTTCACATCACTAATATTGAAGATTTAAAAGGTCTTACTGATAGTGCAATAGAAGCTGCTCAAATGGCAGCTCAAGAAGAAAAACTAGAAGGTTATTTATTCACTCTCGAATTTCCTTCTTATATAGCTATTATGCGTTATGCTGAAAACAGATCATTGAGAGAACAAATGGCTAAAGCTAGAGGTTCAATAGCTTTCAAAAACAACGAATACAATAATACCAATATAATAAAAGAGACAACAAGTCTTCGTCTTGAGAAAGCAAATCTTCTAGGTTTCGAAACATATGCCGATTTCATTCTTGACAATAGAATGGCAAAAGATGCTAAAACTGTCAATAAATTTCTTGATGACTTATATACTGCATCTCACAAATACACTATTGATGAAGTAAAAGAAGTTGAAGATTACGCTAGAAATAATGGTTTCAAAGAAGATATCTTTCAATCTTGGGATTTTGCTTTTTATTCTAGAAAACTTAAAGAAGAAAAATACAAACTTGATGATGAAGAAGTAAAACAATACTTTCCTCTTAATAAAGTTCAAGAAGGAGTATTTGGATTAGCCAATAAGCTTTATGGGTTAAAATTTAAAGAAGTTCACAATATAGATAAATATCACAAAGATGTACAAACATACGAAGTAAGAGACGAGAGTAATAATTTCTTATCAATTCTCTATACAGATTTCTTTCCTCGTCCTTCCAAACAATCAGGAGCGTGGATGAATGATTTTCGTGAACAAAAAGTCATCAATGGTGAAGATATAAGACCTCATATTACCATTGTTATGAACTTTAATAAACCTACAACAACGAAACCATCTCTATTGACTATTGGAGAAGTAACAACTTTCCTACATGAATTTGGGCATTCTCTTCATGGTATGCTATCAAAATGTAAATACTCTTCTCTTTCTGGTACAAGTGTTATGAGAGACTTTGTTGAACTTCCTTCTCAAATACATGAAAATTGGGCTATGGAAAAAGAATGGCTTGATACCTTTGCTGAGCATTATAAAACTGGAGAAAATATCCCAAATGAACTAATTGATAAAATTAAAAAATCTGATAATTTCTTAGCAGCATACAACAACGACAGACAAGTTAGTTTTGGTTTAATTGATATGGCATATCATAGCATTAAAAAACCTATTCAATCTGAAATAATAGATTTTGAAAAGAATGTTTTCAATAAAATTAATGTTCTTCCTCATATTGAAGGTTCTTGCTTCTCTACTGCTTTTGGACATATCTTTGCAGGAGGTTATGCTGCAGGATATTATGGATATAAGTGGGCTGAAGTTCTAGATGCTGATGCTTTCTCTCTTTTTAAAGAAAATGGTATCTTTGATAAAGCAACTGCTAAATCCTTTAAAGAGAATATTTTAGAAAGAGGAGGAACAGAACATCCAATGGATCTATATCTTCGTTTTAGAGGTAAAGAACCTAATAACCAAGCCTTATTAAGAAGAATGGGATTAATTAAATAAAAAGAATAGAAACATTTTTTGAAACCAAAATATTGTAAATAAATTCTATATCATACTTGTAAGAACAGATATTGATATTATTTGCTTATATTTGCGAGTTCAAATATTAAATAGAAGATTAATGAATCACAAAGCAGGTTTTGTAAATATTATTGGTAATCCAAACGTTGGTAAATCAACTTTAATGAATAGATTAGTTGGTGAAAAGATTTCTATCATCACTTCTAAATCTCAAACAACACGTCATAGAATTAAAGGAATTGTTAATACCGACGATTACCAAATTGTATATTCAGATACTCCAGGGGTTATTAAACCTAGTTATAAACTACAAGAGTCAATGATGAATTTCTCTATCTCTGCTCTTGTTGATGCTGACGTTATCATATACGTTACTGATACAGTTGAGAAATTTGATAAAAATGAAGCTTTCTTATCTAAAGTACAGAAGACTTCTGCTCCTGTTTTATTAGTCATCAATAAAATTGATTTAAGTGATGATAAAAAGTTAGAAGAATTATTTACAAGATGGGAAGAAACTCTTCCTAATGCTGTAATATATCCTATATCAGCTAAAGAGAACTTTAATTTAGATAATCTATTAAATAAAATTGTTGAGCTAATACCAGAAGGTGATCCTTTCTTCCCAAAAGATGAAATTACTGATCTTCCAGCTCGATTCTTTGTAAACGAAATTATTCGTGAAAAGATTTTACTAAACTACGATAAAGAAGTTCCTTATTCTGTTGAAGTTCAAGTAGAAGAATTTATCGATGAACCTAAAATAATTAGAATATCAGCCGTAATTCACGTTGAAAGAGAATCACAAAAAGGTATTATTATAGGTAAAAGAGGTGAAGCCTTAAAAAGAGTTGGAACTCAAGCTCGTAAAGACATTGAAAATTTCTTTGGTAAAAAAGTATTTCTACAGGTCCACGTCAAACTTAGCAAAGACTGGAGAAGTAAAGAGAAAAATCTTCAAAACTTTGGATATTCTAACAACTAACAAGTAAAATTAAAAATTAAGTTATGAGCAAGATAGTAGCAATTGTAGGTAGACCAAATGTTGGTAAATCTACGCTATTTAATAGACTTACTGGTACCCGTAAAGCTATTGTGAACGAAGAAAGTGGAGTTACGAGAGATAGAAACTATGGTAAAGTTGAATGGAATGGTACCGATTTCTCTGTTATTGATACAGGAGGTTATGTAACTAATACTGATGATATCTTTGAAGAAGAAATCAACAAACAAGTTATGCTTGGTATGGAAGAAGCAGATCTTATTCTTTTTGTTGTTGATGTTGAATTAGGTATCACAGACCTTGATCAATCTTTTGCTAAAGTATTAAGGAACGTGAAAAAACCTATATTCTTAATCGTCAATAAAGTAGATAATGGAGAAAGATTATTTGATATTCATGAATTCTACGCTCTAGGAGTTGGTGATCAATTATTCCCTATGTCTTCTGTAAATGGTTCAGGTTCTGGAGATATTCTTGATGCTATTGTAGATAATTTACCAAAAGATAATCTTGAAAACGACGATCTAGAAATTCCTAGAATAACTATCGTTGGTAGACCTAATGCTGGAAAATCGTCAACTATAAATGCATTAATAGACGAAGACAGAAATATTGTTACAGATATTGCTGGAACAACAAGAGATGCTCTATACACTAGATATAATAAATTTGGACACGATTTCATGTTTATTGATACTGCTGGTTTACGTAAAAGAAATAAAGTAAACGAAGATGTTGAATTCTATTCTACAATGCGTTCTGTTAGAGCTATTGAAGAATCAGATGTATGTATGTTGATTATTGACGCAACTAGAGGTGTTGAAGCTCAAGATTTAAATATCTTCAATCTTATAATTAAAAACCGTAAAGGATGTGTTATTCTTGTAAATAAATGGGATTTAATTGAGAAAGAAACAAATACTATGAAAGATTTTGAGCAAAACTTAAAAGATAAGTTAGCTCCTTTCGTTGATATTCCAATTATCTTTACTTCAGCAATCACTAAGCAACGTTTATTAAAAGGATTAGAAGAAACTATTCGTGTTTATGAAAACCGAAAAAGAAAAATTAAAACTTCTGAGCTTAATAAAGTTATGCTTGCAGCTATTGAAGATTTTAGACCACCAGCTGTTAAAGGGAAATATGTTAAAATTAAATATGTAACTCAATTACCTACTTACGCTCCAAGTTTTGCATTCTATGCAAATCTTCCTCAGTACGTAAGAGAACCATACAAACGTTATCTAGAGAACAGAATACGTGACACATGGGATTTCTGTGGAGTTCCTATTCAGATTTTCATTAGAAAGAAATAAAACCAAAAAACAAATAAAAATAGGTGATTGTTAAACAATCACCTATTTTTTTATTTATTGAAGATTTTAATTTACTATTTTATTTCTAAATCTTTATTTATTGAAAATATAGACCAATATTTACTATCAGCTTTAAGCTCTTCATAATATTCTCTTCCATCAACTTTAATAGGTTTTGATAAATTATATTCCTGTGGACGATAATCAATCGTTATAAGCTCTTTATTATATTGTTGATGATATAATATCTGAGATAAATAATATTTGCTTCCAACCTTTTTATAATTAGTTTCGATATTTAGAATAACATCATTCCCTTTAACTTTATTAGATTTAACGACAATAGGTAATCCTAAATTAGGAACTTTATTTAATTGTATTTTAAGAATATTCTTTATTACAGCAAAATTTTCTTTATTAATATAAAGTATTCCTGAATACGATTTTAATCCATCAATATTAACAATATCCGATTGATTACTTTTCAATCTATACCCTATTACAATTACATTAATACCCTTATCATCAATATCTGCATATCTTTCAAGCATAAATTCAGATAAATTATTAATATCTAGTATATTACCAACACTTCTAACTATATCACAATACAATATATTATCAACATATGTAGATCCTCCACCTAGGAATCCATTTTCAGATTGTTTATCAACTTTTAAAAACTTATAATTAACAGATTTATATGTTTTATCAACAGAAGAACGTTTGTAACCTTCATCATCATAAACTCTTAACAAAGAATTCTTTGTTTCACTCTTAGTAGAATCAATTTTCTTATTATAAGAATAATAAACATCAGAAGAGAACTGTTTTTGAGGATAATTATCAACTATATTTTTACATACATTCTTAAGATATTTTTGAAGAACTAAAGATTTTCCTGTAATATTTACTTCATTAAAAATAAATAAACGAGACTGCAATGATACATTAAGCACATCCTTCTTTCCCTTTATCAAATTAAAATCAAACTCCTCGTCTTTATATCCAACAGAAGAAAATTGAAGTACAGAATCCGACTTATCCTTTGGCACTTCTAATTCATATTTCCCTTCTAAATCTGTTGCAACTCCAACAAATGTACCTTTTATCCACACACTAGCAAAGGATATTCCTAAACCAGAGGTTTTGTCAATCACCTTCCCTTTTATTGTATATTTTTGACCATAGACTAAACTTGAACATAGCAGTATTAAGAAGATTATTGATACTTTTCTCATATTTCTTATTTTTGACAGTAATATTTACTTATATTTGTTCAAAGTAATAAATTATTCTGAATAAAAGCAATATTTTAGAATAGATTCAATGCAAATTAGTAAGTATAATTTTAAGTAGAAGGTACTATTATGAAAAAAACAATTTTAGTTATTGTTGTTGCTTCTTTAAGCCTAACATCTTGTGTGTCAAAAAAGAAATATAATACTTTATTAGGGAAAAAAAAGTATGCTGATAAAACTATTAATTCTTTAAACAAATCTCAAAAAACATTATCAGTAAAACTTGAAAACACTATTAAAGAATATAATGATATTCGAAATAAACTTGTATATAGTAATTCAAAAAAAGATAGTAAAATTGACTCATTAAGTCAAGTTTTGAAAAACACAAGACAAAATATCAATTCTATAAAAAGTGACATAGAAGATAAAAATCGAACATTGAATGATGTTGCTAACAGCAAAACTAATACTATCAATAGACTTAAAGCTGTAATCAAAAATCTTAAAAAAGATAAAAAACAACTTCAAGAGACTTATACACAATATAAAATTTCATCTAGAATGAAATTCGATAAAAATGAATCTAAATTGATTCTTACTAAAGATGAATTAAGTGCTAAAGAACTTGAAATCTCTAAGCTTAATAGTAAAATTAAGACACTTACAAATAAATTGAATAAACTAGAAAAAAATAAAAAGCAAAATAAAGAAACAATCGAAAGATTATCTAACCAAGTAAAACTATTAAAAAAATCGTTGTAAGCTAAAAAATGTGGTATATCGTTATTGGATTACTCGGACTAGCTGCCCTAGTAATACTATTTACCTTAATTCATTCAAAGATTCAAACTAAGAATGCCAAAGAAGGTGAAGAAATTGTTGAAGACTATAAAGATGTAAGTAGTGACTGTTGCGGAGCTCATCAAATTTGTGAACTCGATATGAGGAAACTGAAAAAAACTATTGTTTATTTTGATGATGAAGAATTAGATGCATACAAGAATAAAAGAGAAAATGAGTATTCAGAAAAAGAAGTTGATGAATTCAGAGATGTTCTTTATACTTTGCAACCTCAAGAAGTCAGAGAATGGGTTAATTCTCTAGAAATCCGAGAAATAAACATTCCCGAAGTTCTAAAACAAGAAACTATAAGCATGATGACTTTATAAAAATCATTTAAAACATAAACACCCCAAAAGATAAATTTATCTTTTGGGGTGTTTTTTATAGTAAATATTCTAAAATTAGAAGTATAGATATTTCTCCTAATCTATAAACTATAATGAAAATTTTACACCTATAAATATAATTTCAAATGAAATAGTTATAAACTATATATACAAGAAGGGTTGTCTTAACTAAAAGACAACCCTTGACATTTGAATGAACTATAAACTACTCATTCTCTCTATTATAGAGACCTATTATCGCCTGTTGAGATTGCATACCAGACATTCCAATTTTAACATCTGGATGATACATTAATCTGATTATTTCTTTATCTAAATCAGACATTTTTGTTGAAAAACCACCATCATTAGCAGTTTCATAAAATATACTTGAAGGATGTTTCTCAGAATCTCTAAAAAAACCAAGAGGTTGTACAAGTTCTTCCTTAATAAAGCTCTTTAATACAGCTAAATTATTATCATAAGCTGCAGGTTGATCAAGAACACAACATATTCTACAACCTGTAATTCTATTTGCATTAGATGCATCATTTTGCATAATCGTCCATAAAGCACCATTTCCATATTGTGCTTGTAATTGTGTTGCACTTGGATATCTCCACAAGAAATATGCTCGCGAAGCAAATACTAATAAACCATTATGTTTTTGAGAAGTCTCACTGTTCTGGAAATTTGGTTGATTAATCATAGGACCAGCAGAATATTTCTTTCCATCAGCTTCAACTATATTAATATGACATTTAGAAGCTGCTAAATACTTATTCAAAGTATCAACAGTAGTTTTTAAACTATTTAAAAGAATCTCTCTTCTTTTTAATCTAATATCATTTTGATTTGCAGGATAATAATCTGGTTGAATTAAATATCCTTGATCTGCCATATCTGGACTTCTATACTCAAATAATAAATTAAGAGTATCAGAGGCTGCCCATTTTTTCACAATCTCACCTTGATTTCCATACTCAAAACCTAAACAAATTTCTTTAAAATATGCTAAAGCTTCTTTTTGAAAAGAGGTTAAATTAGATAACCTCTTATCGTTGTTAGTGTTCACATCTGTTTCTTTAAGATTATAATCTTTAGAACAAGAAACACATAATAGTAGTAGTATAAAATAACTAAATATTTTCATTTATTTTTATCTTTTAATTTGATACTGATAAACCATCATTTGAATTTTGCTGCCATTTAAGAGAGAATAATTCCTCACTTGGAATAGGTAAAGCATAGACTCCTGAATTTGGAGCAATAGTATAAGTTACCATTGGATTCTTAGAATCTGCATCCTTAAAAATCTTTCTTGTAATAGTTTTACCATTAGGATATCTAGGATCTGCCTTTAAGCCATTCAATCTTTTTAAATCATAAAGTCTAATAGTAAAAGGTAATTCTCTACGTCTTTCATCAAGTACATTAGCAATAGAACCTGTAATTGCCTGTCCATTATTTACAGTCAATTTAGATTTATCAGCAAATCTTTTATTTCTAATTTGAATTAAAATATTCTTAGCATCACTAGTTTGACCTTTTCTAGCTAAACATTCAGCCTTTATTAATAACATTTCTGCTACTGTTGGACCTGTAAATAATTGTCCACCTACAAAAGCAGGACCATATTTATAATAAGAACTCATATAATAATAGTCATTCAATTTAGAAGCATTTGGTTTAAATGTAAAAGCCATTAATAAAGCATTATTATTTTCAAAGAATAATTGTCTTCTTAAGTCCGAAGGATCAAATAAGTCTAATAATTCATGAGAAGGGAATAAAACAGCTGCATTCCACGACATACTAGGAATATAAATACCCTCGGTTTTAACTATATCTTGCATAGTATTTGCTTTAGCTAATACCTTTACTGTTGGAGTTCCAGTTGGCCAGCCTATCGTTGGAGCTGTTGATGTAGCTATACCTATTAAATCTTCAAAATTATTATAACCATTTAGAGCTGCATTTGAAGATTCTAAAGCCGTCTTATAATCACCTTTATATAATGCTAGTCTAGCTTTTAAAGACATAAGAGCAGGGTAAGACATTCTCCAATTTTTAGTAATATCATATGATTTTTCACCTAAATCTAGGAATATTTTTTCTGCCTCTGCAATATCACTAGAAATCTTATTTAAAGTGTATTCTACTGTTTCTCTACTATATTCAGCTTGCTCACTTATCTTATCTACATAACCTATACCAGGCTTAGTAGAATCCCATTCTGCATAAGATGTTAAAATTGAAAAATGATAATAAGCTCTTAAACCTAAAGCTTCTGCTTTAAGCTTATTTTTTAATACAGGATCCCCCTCTACTTCATTAAGAGTATTTAAAACAGTATTATATAAATACATATTTTTGAAACCATCAGTCCATGAATTTAAATTAGATGATAAATATTTACTATCAAATAAACTCATTCTTACAGAAGTAATATAAGGGCTAAAATCTTTATAACTATTATAAACATCTATATCAATACCATAATCATCCGTTGTAAACAATGATACAGCATTTAAACTTGAAGGTCCATAAACAGCATCTGGATTATTTAATAATAATTCAAGATCTTTTAAATTATTAATTGGTTTATTACCAGATGGATTTGGATTCTGATCTAAAAAATCAGAACAATTAGCCATTAGTAGACCCATTAAAACTATATATAATATCTTTCTCATTTTGTTATTTTCTTAAAAAGTTATCTTTAAACCAAATGTGTAAGTCTTTGGAGGCTTAACAACATTGCTAAGTCTTGGTATATACTCTGGATCAATATTTTCTTTATTTGCAGTCCATAACATACCTACATTACTCATTTGAGCATAAAGAGTTACATTTTTCAATTTTAATTTTGACATTATTGCTTTTGGTAATGTATACCCTAAATAAATATCATTGAATCTTATAAAAGATGCATCTCTGACATTCGCACTACTATTATTATAATAGTTAGACCATAAATGTCCATACGATTTTAACAATGTATTATCTACATTCTCTTCTGGACTTGTTTTTGGAATATTTGAATTTTTATTTGCATTAGACCATCCATTTGCAGAAGCCTCAGATGTTGTAAATGAATTTCTAGATATAGTACTTCCAGACACACCTGGTAATAAAAACTTATGACCAAATTTACCAGAAACGGTAGCGATTAATTCAAAATTTTTGTACTTAAATGAATTTCTAAATGTTGATGTAACAGAAGGAGTTCTTCTTCCTGAATATTTTAAGAAATCATATACATTTTGTCCTTTCACATAATCTATTTGATTTATATCACTTGAAGGAAGATTTTTATCTATAGTTAATTCTTGACCGTTTATTCTAACTATCGCAGCTCCTTGATCTGAAACACCTACCCACTCATAAGTATTTAAATAATCAATTGGCTTCCCTTCAATAAATGTACCTCCTCTTAAATAATTACTTACAACATTATTTCTATAATCAAAAGAAGTTACTTCATTATAATTATAAGCTACATTCAATAGACCATTCCATTCAAGACCTTTAGTAATCTGCAAATTCGAACCTAATTGTAATTCTACTCCTCTATTTAATACTTCAGCAAAGTTTCCACTTAAAATCTTATTTGGATTAATCATTGCAGCAACACTTTTCGAAGCAACAACATCTGTAGAATACTTATTATAGAATTCTATACTACCAAATAGTTTATTAGAGAATAAAGAAAAATCGATACCTAAATTAAATGTATTTGATTTTTCCCATGTCAAATCAGATAATCCATAACTCATTATATTTGCAAAAGGAATATTTGCTCCATAAGTATTATTCACACCATATCCAACAGTTGTCAATGTAGATAAATTTTGTCTTGCTGCTGGTAAACCTACAACACCATAAGAAGCTCTTAATGATAATCTATTAATCCAGTTAAAGTTATCAGCAATAAAATTCTCTTTATGAATATTCCACATAGAACCTACAGACCAAAATGGAGAAAATTTCTCTTTTACACTTTCAGATACAAAATTAGAAGCATCTGTTCTCATACTTATAGAAAGAGAATAAGTATCATCATATGAATAAGCAAAATTGAAATAACCTGAGAAATATCTATTATATTCTCTGTACTCATTTCTTAAACTATTAGGCTTGTTAAATACATCACCCATAGTCGTTTTACCACCATTTTTTTCATGATACTCTAACTCTTTAGTAAAATCAAAAGTATTTCCTGTAAAAGTTAAAGGATCATACCCCATAATTTGCCTTGTAGAAGGTTGAACATATTCACTTGAAATAGCTTCAGTACCTACTAAGACATTAATATTATGCTTTGGAAGTATTTCTTTCTTATATTCTAATTGAGTTCTAAAATTATAAGCTGTTTTTTCAGTGTTTCTTTCAAAAAGAATACCTCCTTTAGAAAATCCTTCTGGGTGATAATCATAAGTAGTTCCTCCCTTATCTGTCTTATTAGAAGAAAAAGTATTAACTAAATTTCTAACATAGAAAGTTTTCTCGCTACTAAAATTCTTCCAATGATTATTGAATAATTCATATTGGAATTGACTGGTTAAAGTTAAACCTTCAATAATCTTATAATTTAATTGAGTTTGTAATCTTATAGAATTCGAATTGAAATTATTATCTCTATTTCTAGCTTCTTCTAAAATATTATATCTCCAATTTTTATAAGGCATTCTATCTTGCATATATTGTCTGTATGGAAGATAGTAACCAGATGAAGGCATATCTGTATAATCACCATTTTTATCAACAAATTGTTGATATGGAGAAACAGATCCTTTTATTTCACTAAAATCAACACCATTCATTTGAGAATCTTTAATATTCACAGAAGCATTGAAACCAATAGATAATTTATCATTAAACTTGTAAAGATTGTATAAAGAAACTAAATACTTATTAATTCTATTATACTGATAACCAGTCAAATCCTGATCAAACATAGCAGATAATCTATAAGTATTTTTTTCTCCTTTTCCTGAAACACTAATATTATGCTGATGCATTAAAGGGTTTCTTAAAAGATATTTGTCATAATCATCTCTATAATTTAAACCTTTAAGTCTATTCAATTCCTTCATCATTTCAGCATCAGATAAACCTCTACCTTGATTGTTTTCTATTAATAAAGATTGAGAATAACTATATCCTTGTCTCCATTTTGTATCAGCTGGTATATCAGAAAACATTCCATTCTTCATAAATGCAATTTCTCTATTAATTTGCTGTTCAGAATTCATCATACCTAAAGAATAATCTAAATCATATTTATTAGATATCTTAACAAATCCGCTATAAGAAACATTGAACTCTTCTTTTTTTGCTTTCTTAGTTGTTACAACAATTACACCATTTGCAGCACGTGCACCATATATAGAAGTAGAAGCAGCATCTTTCAATACTGTTACATCTTGAATATCATTTGGATTTATTGATGCTAAATCTCCATCAATAGGGAAACCATCAACTACAATTAAAGGATAACTACCTCCTGTAAGAGATCCTTTTCCTCTAATCACAAGATTTGTATTACCATTCTTGTCTACATCAGATGTAAGTCCAGGAACCAAAGTCGCGATAGTGCTTGTAATATCAGTAACAGGATTCTTTTCTAAAACATCAACATCTACTTTAGAATAAGCTCCTGTTGCTCTTTCTTTAGAAATTGTTTGAAAACCTGTAACAACAACCTCTCCAAGCATCACTTTATCTTCACTTAAAACTACTCTTAAAACTTTTTGCCCTTTATATTTTACCTCTTTAGGAATCATTCCTACAAATTCATATACAAGAACAATATTCTTTTTATTTGGTAATTTAAGTTCATAAGTACCATCTATATTTGTACTTACTCCAACTTGTGTTCCTTTAACAGAAACAGAAACTCCAGGTAGAGTATTTCCATTTTCATCAACAACAACACCTTTTATAAATTTATCTTCAGCTTGCTTAATTTCATTCTTCTTTGGGAAAATCACAATAATTGAATTCTCAAATTTAAATGAAAAAGGTTTATCACTAAAAACATTCTCTAATACACTCTTAACTGTCTTGTTATTTACATTAATATCAACTTTACCAAGATTCTTAATCTGTTGAGAATTGTAAATAAAATTCAAATCTGTCTGTTTATGAATACTTGTAAGTAGTTCATTAATGCTAATATTCTTTGCATTAATCGTAACAGTTTGATTCTGAGAGAAAGTTTTTGCGGTAGAACCTAAACTAAAAATAAATAGAAAAATAAGACTTAGCCTCATAATCTTAAATTTTTGTGAGTTCTTAATTAGTCCATAAAGGCTAATTAATAGATTTTTTTTCATAATTTTGTAAATTGAAGTTAACATTAGAATAAGTCGTTATTAAAACTTATTCAAATTATTAAAACCGAACAGGGGTGAGATACTGTTCGGTTTCTTTTATTTTGTCACTATTATTTTCTTATTACGTATAATAAATTTAACACTTAAAGTTTCTTCCATAGACTTTAAAATCACATCAACATTCTTATATCTTTTTAAATTCGCTGAGAATCTTAATTCTTTTAGATCCTCATGTAAAAACTCAATATCTACATCATACCATAAACTTAATGTATGTAAGATATCTTCTAACCTATTATCTCTAAAAATAAATTCATTATCTACCCACGAAGTATATAAATCAGTATCTACTTTTTTAATCTTAACATTACTTGTTTTTAAATTTAAACTTCCCAATTGACTAGGTTTTAAAGTATATTCTTTTTTCCCTAAGAGCATACTAACCTTACCTTCAACCAATACAGTTTCTACTTTACTATGTAAATTTGAATTCACATTAAATCGTGTTCCATAAACTTTTACTTTCATTTTATCTACTGAAACTATAAAAGGACTACTTACACTATGTTTCACTTCAAAGAAAGCTTCACCTTTAAGATACACTAAGCGCTTCTTATCAGAAAAAGCAAGAGGATATCTCAATCTTGTATTAGAATTTAGTTTAATTCTAGAACCATCAGATAAAACAAGACTATACTCTCCTCCTTTAGGAACAACAATCTCATTATATTTATTTTGGAATTTTTTATTCGATTTATTATATCGCCTATATTTTATCTGCTCATCATCACTTACAATATCAACTCCATAGGTAGATTTTATCTTCTTTTCTTTTTTCACTTCTCCTAAGGATATTGTCTTTCCATCAGATAAAATTAATTTAGCCTTACTTGAACCTGGCTTTATTATAGATTTAGCAATAACAGGTACTTTTTGTATATCTTTCTTATTATTTACCACAAAAAGATAAGAAACTAATAAAGGTAAAATAATCGCAGCAGCATAAGCTAAAACGCGTCTTGCCTTAACATATACATCTAGACCTAATTTCTCTGAAACTTTTCTCCAAGCTTCTTTCTTATCAATCTTAGAATCTAGTTTATAATAATCCTTGAAATTTTCAACAGAAACAATTCTATCAAATAAATTCTTATTCTTATCTGACTTATTCTTCCATTCTTCAAGTACTGATAATTCATCTTTAGATATTGAACCATCAATATATTTGAATATTAAATGTGATATTTTTTTATTATTTCTATACATATAGAGAACCTCTTTTACTACTATAACAGCTAAAGGATAAAAAAGGAGTATTCAAAAAAGTGTTTTTTTATAAAAAAACGTAAAAAGATAGATTCCCCAACTTTTCTGTAATCATTCTTTTAGCCTTTTGCTTATGGGTTTTAGCAGTCAATCTTGATATTTCTAGAATTTCTGCTATTTCATTATTATTTTTCCCCTCAAGATGTAATTTAAATACCTTTCTACATTTATTAGGTAGCTCCTCAATTGCATCGAACAACAATTTATATACCTCTTGTTCCATCTCTACATCTTCTGTATCGACATACACACTAGAATTATTTTGAACGTGATAGATATATTTTTCTTTTACTTTAGAATGTTCTAATTCATTTAAACATTTATTTCTAACTGAAGTATAAAGATATGTTTTGATATTATCATAAGATGACATTTCTTTCCTTTTAGTCCAAATCTTAGTAAAAACATCCTGTACTATATCCTCCGACATATGGGAATCTTTAATATAGGAATACGCAAATCTCACTAGAGGTAAATAAAACTTATCAAATATTTTTTTAAAAGCTTTTCTTGTACCTATATTGACTTCTTCAATTACAAATTCCTTATTCGTACGTTCATTCAATTCCATATTAGCAAAGATATGAAATTATTATACACAGATTTTTCATTCAGAATGTTAAATTTCTCATAAATAAGAGATATTATTAACACAGATATTAATATTTAACTGAATATACTTATTCTAGATAAGCAATCACCATCATCACAACAAACTTAATATCAGATATTTATCATATCTTGTAATTTATAATGCCACCGTACAATAAACTAGCATTTTTTTATATACATTTGCATGCGTTTCACGGAGGGGTGCCTTAAAATTACGGGCTGAGAACAAACCCATAAACCTGATACGGGTAATGCCGTCGTAGGGAAATTTTAATCCTCCTATATATTATAAACTAATATTGGAAAAAATGAAAATTAATGTTTTAATTCCTGCACTAATGATTTTAGCAGGAAGTGCTTTTGGACAAACTATTAAAAATGATAGTATAAGTAAAAAAGATAGTCTCCAAACTGTAAATCTAAAAGAAGTAGAGGTAGTTTCTACTCGTGCCACAAGTAACACTCCAGTTGCTTTTACTAATATCTCTAAAAAAGATCTTAAAAGAAGAAATAATAGTAAAGATCTACCCTATCTATTAAGTCTATCACCATCAATCATCACTACATCCGATGCAGGAACAGGTATAGGATATACATCTATGCGAGTTAGAGGAACTGATGGTACAAGAATAAATGTAACAATTAATGGAATACCAGTAAACGATGCAGAAAGTCATTCGGTATTCTTTGTAAATCTTCCAGACTTCACATCATCAGTAAAAAACATACAAATACAAAGAGGAGCAGGAACTTCAACTAATGGTGGTTCTGCCTTTGGTGCTAGTGTAAATATGCTAACAGGTGGACTAAGTCCTAAGTCTTATTCAGAAATAAATACAAGCTTTGGTTCTTTTAATACTCATAAAGAAACATTCAAATTTGGTACTGGCTTAATAAATAAACACTGGATATTCTCAGGTAGATTATCAAATATCGGAACTAAAGGATATATAGATAGAGCCTCTGCCAATTTAAGTAGTTACTTACTGCAAGCAGGATATTTCAACGATAACACAGTCATTAAATTCATCACTTTTAACGGAGTAGAAGAAACTTACCATGCATGGAATTATGCAAGTAAAGAAGAAATGAAAAAATACGGTCGTACATACAATTCTTGTGGAAAATATACAGATTCTAATTCAAAAATAGCATTCTACGACAATCAAATCGACCACTACAATCAGCAAAATTACCAAATCTTACTAAACCACCGATTTAGTAATGAATTAAGTATTAATACAGGAATCCACTATACAAGAGGAGACGGATACTACGAAGAATACAAACAAGATCGTACTCTAAGTAATTACGGGCTATCTTCATATAAATATCTAGGTGTAACTTTCGACACATCCGATTTAGTAAGAAGAAAACAAATGGCTAACGATTTTGGTGGATTAGTAGCATCATTGAACTACAAGACAGATAAATTCACAGCTAATATTGGTGGTAACTTTAATCGCTACGTTGGAGATCACTTCGGTAATGTTATTTGGATTAGAAATTATATTGGTGCTTTCAATCCTTCACATGAATATTACACTAATCAAGCAAGAAAAAATGATGCAAACTTATACGCAAAAGTATCATACAATTTCACAAGTAAAACTAGCTTCTTTTTAGACCTTCAATATAGAAATATCGATTATAAGATATACGGATCTAACGATAACTTCGATTGGATAAACAATAAAATGCAAGATCTTGACATACATGATTCATTCAATTTCTTTAATCCTAAAACAGGAATCAATTGGAATATAAGTAGAAATCATAGAGCATATGCATCTCTTGCAGTAGCACAAAAAGAACCAACACGTAACAACTATACCGACGGATATGTAAACAAACGCCCTACTTCTGAAAAGATGTTAGACTACGAATTTGGATATCAATTTAAATCTTCGATATTTAGTCTAGGTACAAACTTCTACTATATGGATTATAAAGATCAACTTGTACTAACAGGAGAAAATAATGAAATTGGTGAAGCAGTATCTGCTAATGTAGATGAATCATATAGAATGGGAGTAGAATTCATTCTTAAAGCTCAATTCCTTAAAAACTGGACTATAGATGCAAATGCTACTTTCAGTAAAAACAAGATTAAGAACTTTAAAGAAACTCTTTACGATAAAAACTACCAAAAATGGGAAATCAATCATAAAGAAACAACCATAGCATTCTCTCCAAACACAATTTTAAATGGAGCAATATCATACAACAGTAAACACTTTAACGCTTCATTCAACACTCAATACGTAAGTAAACAATTCATGACAAATGCAGAACAAGATGAATGTTCATTAGATTCATATATTGTTTCAAACTTACATCTTTCATATACATTTAAAACATCACTATTTAAAGAAATCACAATAGGATATTCATTAAACAATGTATTCAACGAAGAATATGAAAACAATGGATGGGCAGGAAGTTATTTCTACGAAGATAAAGGTGTAAAAACTAGAGGAAATTGGGCATCATATGCAGCTCAAGCAGGCAGACACTTTATGCTAAACCTAGCAATAAAGTTTTAAAATAAACAATTAAAAAGTCTAGATTTAAATATCTAGACTTTTATATCATAAAGAACTATGGAATACTTAGAAATTATTGGAACAATCGTAGGATTAATTTATTTATATCTAGAATACAAAGCAAACATATACGTATGGTTAGCTGGTTTTATAATGCCAGCAATCTACATAAAAGTATACTACGATGCAGGTTTATATGCAGATATGGGTATTAATGTCTACTATCTTATAGCAGCAGTTTATGGTTGGATTATTTGGAAAAGATTAAAGGATAATAAATCAAAAACAGAAGATACGAATGCAGATATCAAATTCATGCCGAATAAATACCTAGTTCCACTCTCAGTAATTTCAGTAGCCATCTTTGGTATCATTGGTTTTATACTAACAAAATACACCAATAGCAATGTACCTTGGCTCGATAGTTTAACAACAACCTTAAGTATAGTTGCTATGTGGCAGCTAGCACACAAATATATAGAACAATGGATCTTATGGTTTATAATAGATGCTGTAAGTTGCGGTTTATACATATATAAAGATCTTCCTTTCACATCTGGCCTTTACGCACTATACTCAGTAATTGCAATAATAGGATATTATAAGTGGTATAATATGAGTCTTATCTCAAAAGAAAAATACATTTCAAACGAAAATATCTATATCAATCAGATAAAGAAATTCTCAACCCTAATAATCTGTAATGGTGAATTCCCTAAGAACAATATTTCTAAAGAATTAATAAAAAATGCAGAAAAGATTATATGTTGTGATGGAGCAGCTGATACAGCAATTGAGAATAAAATTATACCCAATATAATAATTGGTGATGGTGACTCTATATCAAAACAAGTACAAAAGAACTATTCAGATAGATTTATTCATATAAAAGATCAAGAAAACAACGATCTTTCAAAAGCAGTAAACTACTGCCAAGAACAAAATATTGATAATATAGCCATACTTGGATTAACAGGAAAAAGAGACGATCACACCATGGCAAATATTAGTCTTCTAAACACATACAAATCAAATATCATTAGTGTTACCGACTATGGAATGTTTGTTACATGTAAAGATAATTCTAAACTATCCACATATAAAGGACAACAAATCTCCATTCTTAATTATAATGCTACAGGTTTAGATTCTAAAGATTTAAAATATCCTATATACGATTTTAAAGAAACATGGCAAGGAACATTAAACGAATCAATAAAATCAGAAATAGAAATAAAAGCAAAAGGTAAATATCTAGTATACCTAAACTTCTAGAAAAAGAAAAAGCCGTATAATTAAATTATACGGCTTTACTATATGTAGGAACTTATTAGTATCTATCAATTGCATTTAAATCTTCAAATGCTACTTTCAATCTATCAACAACAGCTCTTTCACCTGATCTTAAGAATTTTCTAGGATCATAATATTTCTTGTTAGGAATATCTTCACCATCAGGATTACCAATTTGTGCTTGTAAATAATCAATATTCTCTTCAACATACTCCTTAACACCTTTCCAGAAAGCCCATTGAGTATCAGTATCAATATTCATTTTAATAACACCATAAGTAATAGCTTCTCTAATTTCATCATGAGAAGAACCAGAACCGCCATGGAAAACAAAGCTTACAGGTTTTTCAGAAGTAGAGAATTTCTCTTGAATATATTTTTGAGAATTATCAAGAATCTTAGGAGTCAATTTAACATTCCCTGGTTTATAAACACCGTGAACATTTCCAAAAGAAGCAGCAATAGTAAACATATCAGAAATCTTCATTAATCTTTCATATGCATATGCAACATCCTCAGGTTGAGTATATAACATAGAATTATCAATTCCAGTATTATCAATACCATCTTCTTCACCACCAGTACAACCTAATTCAATTTCTAAAGTAATACCTATTTTAGACATTCTCTCTAGATATCTCTCACATATTTCAATATTTTCTTCTAAAGATTCTTCAGATAAATCTAACATATGAGAACTGAATAATGGTCTTCCAGTATGTTTAAACCATTTTTCACTTTCTTCCAATAGCCCATCTATCCATGGTAACCATTTTTTAGCAGCATGGTCAGTATGAAGAATAACAGGTACACCATATTTTTCTGCAACAGCGTGAATATGTTTAGCTCCTGCAACACATCCTAGTATTCCAGCTTCAAAACCTTCTAATTTTAAACTTTTACCTGCTAAGAATTCTGCTCCACCTTTAGAAAATTGAACAATAATAGGAGAATTAACCTCTTTAGCAGCTTCCATCACCGCATTAATAGAATCAGAACCTACAACATTTACAGCAGGAAGAGCATAACCTTCTTCCTTAGCAACATTAAAAATTGTTTGAACATCAGCTCCAAATACGACACCTGGTTTTACTAAATCTCTTAATCTTTTCATTTTATAATATTTTGCTTATTGTCTTTAAAATATTTTTTTTACGAAGTTAATAATTATTTACGACTATTAAACCTAGAAAGGATATCCAATAGCTATATTGAAAGTAAAATCATCAAAATTATTATAACCTTTTCTTAGAAATACAAATCTATCTCCTGCATCTCTTTGAGGATCAACAGCCTTAATTCCAGTATCAAATCTTAAAATAAAGAAATTAAAATCATATCGCAATCCTAAACCTGTCCCCACTGCTATTTGTTTATAAAATTCTTTAATCTTAAACTTACTTTCCTCTATATCTTCTTTTTCATTTATCGACCATATATTACCTGCATCAACAAAAAATGCCCCTTCTAAACCACCAAACAATTTAAATCTATACTCCAAATTTGCCTCTATCTTCATATCAGCGACTCTATTT
Source organism: Marinilabiliaceae bacterium JC040 (assembly GCA_022496785.1). GTDB lineage: Bacteria > Bacteroidota > Bacteroidia > Bacteroidales > Marinifilaceae > SNAP01. The sequence continues at coordinate 236,850 of SNAP01000003.1, forward strand.
ACCGACATTCTTTGGAAATACGAATCCACAGCAGACTGAAATTGATTAGTATAAACACCATCTGTTTTAGCTGTAGATATCAAACTGGCTTTTATATTATCTAAATTTGTACCTCCAGGACCTAAAGTTCTAACTTGCCATGCTCTAATACCATTTGCTCCACCTGCAAAATACATCTTTTCATAAGGTAATACCTTTAAATTTCCATATGGATAACCAATACCTATGCTAAATCTACCAGCTAAACTACTTACTTTATTTAGCTTCATATGAAAGATATACTCTAAATCTGTTTTCAAATACTGGGCATATCTAATATCAATCAATTTTCTATATTCGTCAACACTTCCATCATTTGCTTGTTCTTCATGCACTTTTTCTTTAGCCAATTTAGCAATTGCACTTGCAAAATTACCTGCCGACTCAAAATACAATCTAAAATAATTACTAAAATCTTCCTCTGTATTATCTGAATATTTATATCCTATACTAGAAGACATCACCATATGGCTTATATATGAATTTTTAATATAATCATTCTTCAAATTCTTTAAAAAAGTTTCATTCACATTAATCATATCAATGAAGTCAATATTTAAAGGATTAAAAGTATAGTTTTCTTTTTTGCCAACATTCCAAGTATACCCGAAACTCAAATCAACAATATTTCTTTTGAAATAGTAAATATCTTGGTAATTATAACCAAGTTTAAAAACTGTTTTAGGTGAATATTTCTTTCTAAATTTTTCTAGAGAAAAGAATGGAATAAACAATTTAGGCGTAAATAATTTTAACTCCGTACCGAATCTGAAATTAATATAAGTTTCATTTGAAGACACTTTTTCTCTTTCAACACCACCAGCAAGAGAAATATGAAAATTCTCTGCACCTCTAAATAAATTTTTATGAGAATAAGTGATTTTAGCATCAGTACCTAAATTTCCAGATGAGTTTGTAAAATCAGCACTCACAGTATAAGATTGAGAAATAGATGGTCGTAATTCAATAGTACAATCAATTTGTTTTTCTTTATTCTCACCTACCTCTTCTTTATCTTTAAAACTTATATTTATAAATTTAAATTGATTTAAAGACTGTAAACTTTTATAAGTCTTTTCCACAGCATCAATACTATACAAATCCTTTGTATTAATTCTTATCACAGAATTAAGTACTTTAGTTCTAAGATACTTCTTACCTTCATAAATAAAAAACTTATTATCATATAAAATAGTATCTCTTTTTATTAAGCTACTATCAACAACCTCATTAAATCTACTCTTATGAGAAATCAGTTTCACATAAATATTTCTAATTCTATATTTTCTAAAAACTAATTTTTCACGAGTAATATCTTTTTTTAAAGACATAAACAGCTTAATTCTTTTCGATTTAAAAGAGCTATCAGCATAAAAATGCAAGAATCTATCAGAGAAATTAAAATAACCTTTATTCTTAAGCATATTAGTAATTCTTTCTCTTTCCGATCTAATAAGGGTAACTTTCAGAGGGTCGTTAACCTTAATTTTAGAATTCAAAGAATCCTTTTCAATCTCTTTTCTCAAAGAGTTAGCATCCTTAGTTAAATTAGTATCTAATTTAAAATATGAGAAATCATCAATAAGATAGGGTTTTCCCAACTTAATTTTAAAAATCTGTTTAATTCTCTTAGGACGTAATTTAACAATAGTATCTTCAACTTGAGCATCGAAATATCCATTATTAAATAAGTATTGTTTGATTTGCTTAATCGATCTTTCTGTTAATTGTTCATTATAAATCACAGGTTCTTCACCAATAGTTCTAAGCCAACGATTATACCATTTAGTAATATCTGTACCACTCAAATTATAAAGGCCCAAATGAAATCTAAAGAACTTTAAGATTCGTGAATTCGGTTTCTGAACAACATTTTTATATACATCACCTTTATTAATATCAGATTTATCTATTACAATTTCTGTTTTATTAATAAGATATTCATTCTTTTTCACATATTTAACTGGAGAACATCCTAAGAACAGAAGTGTAATAGATACACAGACTAAAAATAACTTTATATATACTGATATATTTTTCAAATTTCTATACATTTGTGCTACAAATATACGTATCTTATTTTTTACATATGCTATCAAAAGCCCAAATAAAATTTATAAATAGTTTACACCAAAAAAAATACAGACAACAAAACGAGATGTTTATTGCCGAAGGTAGTAAAATTGTTTTGGATTTCCTTAAAAATGGTGCAAAACCCTATCTTCTTATAGCTTCAAAGACATGGATAAATGAAAATGCTATAAATAATTCAGAAGATATCTACACAATAAATAACGAAACTAATACCAAATGTAGAATAATAGAGACAGAAGAAAATATCATAAAGAAATGTTCTGCCTTATCTACACCTACAAACATATTAGCAGTATTCAGATATTCTGAAAGCAAAATAGAAAACATAGAAAACAATCTATCTATAGTGTTAGACAATGTTCAAGATCCAGGGAACTTAGGAACAATAATAAGAACAGCAGAATGGTTTGGAATAAAAAACATCATTTGCAGTAAAGGCACTGTCGATGTATACAATCCCAAAGTGATACAAGCAACCATGGGTGCCGTACTAGGTGTAAACATCACATACACAGACATAAAAGAAATAATTAGTAAACATGCAAGTCCAGAATTTCCTATTTATGGAACATATATGGAAGGAGAAAATCTTTACACAAAAAAATTATCTAATAAAGGATTTATTGTAATGGGTAACGAAGGTAAAGGTATAAGTAAAGAAATCACAAGATTAATAACAGAAAAAATATCAATCCCAAACGCCCGTCCAGGCACAGGAATTGCTGAATCATTGAATGTTGCAATAGCATGTTCAATCATCTGTTCTGAATTTTTCAGAATAAATTCATATATTTGATTTTAATTAACTAATCAAAAATTTTAAAATTACTGTTATGAAAAAAATCTTTTTATCATTATTTATATGCGTTATAGCATTCACGGCATCGGCTCAATTAGCATCGCCAATCAGTCTTGGTGTACATGCAGGATGGGCTAGTACAAAGATTAACACATCTGATTTAAGTTTAGGTGGAATAAAATCAAGTGTAAAAGAATCAGCATCTGGTGGATATATGATGGGAGTATTTGCAAGAATCAATTTAGGAAAATTATACATTCAACCAGCTCTTGACTATTCAGTAAAAAAAGGTAAGATAGAAATTCCAGAATCACAATTAGCAGGAGCAAAAATGATAGCTTCAGATTTGGAATATTCATCAATCGATATACCTATTTTATTAGGTTATAAAATCATCAAATTACCATTTATGAATGTTCATATATATGCTGGTCCAGTAGCATCATTTTCTACAAAGGAACTATCATTAACAGATGTTAGATTTAAAACACTAGATGATAATATTGATCCTGATAGAGCTATATGGAATATCAAATTAGGTGCAGGAGTAGAAATATGGAAGTTAAACATCGACTTTGATTATGAAAAAGGTCTTAAAAACTTCTCTAAAAACTTTAAAGCACCAGAAATCTTCAATATTACAATAGGTTTAAGAATAATTTAAGAATATTATAAGTGAAGATATAAAAAAGATTCGTAATTTTTGCGAGTCTTTTTTTATTGCTAAAATTGAAGGACTTTTCAACTAAAACATGTTTCCCAAACATAAATTGAAAATAAATAAAAAAATTAAACAATGGCAGAAATTACAAATGAACAGTTTACTTGCATTTTAAAGCAAGGTTGCGTACCAGCATTAGGATGTACCGAGCCTATTGCCTGTGCATTAGCATGTGCAAAATGTGCAGAGACATTGGGCCACACTCCTGAATCGATAGAAGTTTCCGTAAGTGGAAATATATTTAAAAATGGTATGGGTGCAGGTATCCCCGGAACAGGAATGTACGGATTACCAATAGCTTCAGCACTAGGAGCTATATGCGGAAAGTCAGATTATGGTCTTGAAGTACTTAAAGATGTAAACGAGAAAAATCTGCCATTAGGGAAAAAAATGCTTGAAGACGATAAAGTGAAAGTTTCCGTAAAAGAGAATGCACCAGATAAACTTTATGCAGAAGCCATATGTAGATATGGAGAAGAGAATGCAAAAGTTATTATACAACATGCACATACTAATGTAATATTAGTAGAAAAGAATGGAAAAATAATCTTCGAAAAAGAAGTATCAGAAGAACAAGATTGTTCAAAAAAAGAAACAAATCTTGACGATCTTCAACTTAGCATGAAATCAATTTATTCATATATAGAAAGCGTAGATTATAACGATCTTCGTTTCCTATACGAAGAAATTGATATGAATAAGAATATATCAAAAGAAGGACTAGATTCAGAATATGGTCTTCAAGTAGGTAGAACAATACACGACAGCATCAAGAAAGGATATCTTTCAAAAGACTTACTAAACTTATGCTTAGCTAGAACAACAGGTGCTTCTGATGCAAGAATGGATGGATGTCCATTACCAGTAATGACAAACTCAGGAAGTGGTAATCAAGGAATCACAGTCTCTATGCCAGTTATTGCAGTAGCAGAACACTTAAACAAAAGTGAAGAAGAACTATTAAAAGCTCTAGCTCTATCAAATCTAACAGCAACACATATACATAAAGGGATGGGACATCTATCAGCATTATGTGGAGTAATCATAGCAGGAATAGGAGCCGCAAGTGGAATCACATATCTACTAGGAGGAAAGTTAGACTTAATTGAAAACACAATTAAGATAATGATCTCAAACATTACAGGAATGATGTGCGACGGTGCAAAACAAGGTTGTTCTCTAAAAGTATACTCAGCAGTTTCAGCAGCAGTTCAAGCTTCACTAGCATCAATGAACGGCGTTATTTGTAGAAACGATGGAATTGTAGCAACAGATATAGAAGATACAATCAAAAATATAGGATTAATAGGTTCTGAAGGAATGGAAAAGACCGACGAAGTTATACTTGACATCATGGAAAACAAATGTTAAGATTTTAATCTAAGATAAATGAGATTGATTTAAATCAATCTCATTTACATTTATATATCAAAACATAAATCTTCCTTTATATAATCAGATACATCAATCAATGGCAAAACATACTTATTCATATCTAAATTCTCTGTTTTAGCATGTAGAACTCCTCTTAATGTTCCTAAACTTAGAAAATTCAAATGTTCTGCAAAAAGTTTAGGGAAAATAATTTTCTTTTTTTGCTTCAAATCATTCCACGACTTTTCTTCAATCAAAAAATTCACTTCGATACCTAATTTTAAGAATATATTATCTTCTGAAAGCAAAAACAAATCAATCAAACATGAAATAATATTATTACTTTCATCAATTTTAAATTCTGTATCAAGATTATATCCTACATCCAGATTAGAATTATGATTTTCATTAATAATCGCAAATTGCTTTGTAATAACTTGAAATAGACGAAACTGTATATTTGTGGTACTTTTTTTCATTTATGCCTCTCCTTTAAAAATATAATTATCTGAATTAAATAAATTCCACTGATTATTAGAAATTCTATTATTTATTTTATTGATATTAATACAAACAATTTTATCTTTTTTTGCTTCAGACATATTTCTATTAATTTCTATTTCAATTAAATCTATGTTTAACGCTGATTCAAGTTTTGAAATAGTTTCTAATGATAAATTTTCTCTACCTTTTAATATTTTATTCACATACTGAGCACTTACATTGAGACGTTTAGCTAATTCTATCTGACTTATATTATTTTTTCGCAAATGTCTTAATATCACAATAGCAATTTTAGCCGATTTCTCTAACCAATTTGCATTTTCTTGTTGAAATTTTGCATATTCTAACCAGTTTGATTTTCTATCAGAAATAATTTCTAATAATTTCTCTTTATTCTTAATCTTCATAACATTCTATTTCTAAATATTCATCTAAACCATCTTTATCTACTATACCATTATTATAAAGAAAATCTTTACATTTTTCTAAGTTTTTAAGTTCTATGTTAGAATTTTCTCTATCCTGCATCTTCTTAGTTAATTTAATTGTCCCACCAGTAATTATATACTTTTCTTCATCAATTTTTAATGCATAAATTCTTAAGAAATTTCTAGGCCTTCCACCATAAACTTTTGTTCTATCAAATTCATATTTATTAGATAAATTATTATCAAGAGGTCTAAACATTACCTTTAACTTACTTTGTCTTTCGATATAACTGATATTATTTAATTCATTAAACATCTTAATTAACCTACCACTTTCCTCAAGTAAAGAAAAAATAGCTTCTTCAACTGAAATATTATTCCAATAATTTGTATTTAAATCACTTATATTAGTATTGAAGAAATCTTCAATAAACTCAATATCTGTCCACGATTTAAATAATTGTTCTAATACATCAATATCTGAATTTTCATATTTAATTGCTAATAAATCATTCGTATTTTCAAATATTCTAACAATCTTCATTATATTATTATTAATTGATTGCTAATATATTATACAACAAATGTAGTAAAGATAAAATTCAAAATCAACTTGTAGGTTTATTTTAGACTATATATATGAGATGAAGATCAACAAAACTACACAGTATATATATTAGTACTTTCAATTTACAACTATTTCTTCTTAAGAACCAATTTAACAGCAGCATTAAAAACATCATCTTCATTCTTGTAAAAGCTAGTCAAAGATTGACGAACCAAATAATCAGGTTTCAACCCTTTAGAAAAAACACATTTCCCATCATGATATATATATCTTTCTCCAGTAAAAAGATGATAAAGTCCAGATGAATAATTTATAAAATTCATATTTCCATTTGCACCTGCAGTATAATCTCCAACGGTAACACCATAAGCTATCTCATGTATAAAATCGATAAAAGATTCCTGATTACTAATATTATACGGACCAACCAAAAAAATATTCTTCTTAATCTCAGAAGAAATCTTATTTAAAGACTTAGGCTTGAAACCTAATTTTGTAAACTTAAAAGAATCTGGTCTAGTTCTTAAAATTGTTTGTCCTCCTTGCGATTTATTTAATAATCTTATAGAATCAGGTAAAAGAGCATAAGGCATATATTCCATCATTCTCAAATCATATATCAAATAATGATTCTTATCATGTTTCTCATTTATTATCTTCTTAGCATTCAGCAAATCAATTCTAGATAAATCTAAATACGTATAATCTTTAGTTATTATAACAGAATCCATTTTTACTAATTTAGCAGGACATCCTCTATCTCTAGACATTAGTTTTAAATGAAGAACTTTCCCGTTTCTTTTAACTACAATAGGATACAAAGCTTTATTTTCAACTTTATTCCATATAAAAGTATTTAGAAGATTCTTATACCTCTTCCCTCCCGAGATATTCTCACCACTCTTATTAAAAACATCAAAAACTTTCTGATTATTAAATTCTAGAATCTCATCACCAACTTTAATATCCGAGACAATACTATTACTTACAATTAATTTTCCCTCAATAAGACTTGCATAAAAAGGCATGCGATATTGATTATCATAGTGGACATGGTAAGATGTATGTGCATCTTCAAGAATATTACATAAATAAGAAATACCAGATTCACCATTCATTTCTTTAGATAGAGCAATGTATAAACTATTCTTCCATTTATCCTTTCTATATATTAAATGAGGACTAAAATAATTCATAACAGACCAATACTGAACTATCTCCTCAAGATTATCAAGAAAATAAGTCGATTTAAAATCATTCATACTTTTTAGCAATTTATTTTTACTATCAGCATCACCAATAGGATAAGTATTCTCATCATCTCTTATCAAAACCATAGGAAGTGAAATCTTTAAACCGTCACTTATCTTTTCATCAATAATATCACCATATTTCATAGAAGAATTAAACAACTTGCCCTTCGATTTAATATGCAAAGAACTCTTTCCAGAATACTTCTCCTTGTGACTTATTTTTTTTGTAAACTCATTAAAATACATTTTCCACTTAGAAATTTTTTCTCCTTCAAAATCATCTTTAAAGATAATATGCCATTTACCATCTTTATAATAAGATAATTCAAGATCATCAACAAATATCTCTCCATCACCATTCATGTAAAAACCATAATCTATTAATGAATCATCTGCCTTCACATTAATAATTTCTTCATATAAATTCCACTTATTTAAACTTATTCTATTAACAGAATCATGCAAACAAGAAAAAAAAGCAAATCCAGAATAAGAAGAAAGGAACAATTCTCCACTACCACTCGTATTCGAATTAACTTTCACATAAGCTCTAATGCGAACTTTCATATTTCTATAAAATTCAGCAGGTAGATACTGTCTTATAGCTAATTTATTTATATTATTCGTCTCATTCTTTGAATTAAATCTAAACTTTCTATACTTATTACTTGATAGTCCCAAATCTGCACCATAATGCTGCCAATATGTAGGTCTTAGTTTCTTATTTTTAAGAATACTATCAAATTTCTTTATATCATACTTAAAATTCAAATTACTAATAGAAACAGCAGGAACAATAGGCTTGAACAAATCATTTAAAACGAGTTTCAGTGAATCCTCTGATTTCAAATTAATAACCTTATCAATTCCATAAAGAAGAAATTTATCCCAATCTATATCTACAGATTCATCACTAGGGTTAAACCATCTAGCATAATCGTAACACTTAGTAAAAGCCTTAATATTCTTTATCTCTCTATCGTATTTATTCTTATTAGTACAAGATGCAAACAAGACTAATAAAACAAGAAGATATTTAATGTTTTTCATGTTTAAAATCTATTATTGTTATTATTAAAAGATATTTTCTTTAATTTTAATCTAGAAACAGAACTTTCAAAGCATGCTATGAAATATATAAACATACATACACACTCTTTTAAAAAAGAAGAAAACGTTATTTCGATTACAAATATAAAAATATCTGACATAATAAATACACAATACAAAAATACATTCTCAATAGGAATACACCCATGGGAAATCAATACAATTACAGAAGATGTAATAGAAACACTAAAATCATTAAAGAAAATAGAAAATCTTCTAGCTATAGGAGAATGTGGAATAGATAAAATAAAAAATCAAGATATAGAAATACAAAAAAAGATATTCTCAATTCACATAAATAAATCAGAAGAATTAGGAATACCCTTAATAATACATAATGTAAAAGCTAGTAATGAAATAATAGAATTACACAAAATCCATAAACCACAATCTAAGTGGATAATTCATGGTTTTAATAAAAACAGTATACTAGCAAAAGAATTTACCAAACGAGGAATTTATATATCAATAGGAGGTAATATTCTCAATAATAGAAAACTTCAAGAAAATCTAAAAGATATTGATTTAGAATATCTATTTCTTGAAAACGATGATTCTGATATTTCTATTATTGAGATATATTCTTGTGTTGCAAAAATTCTAGATTTAAGCATGGATAATTTAAAACTAATAATCTTTGATAATTATAGGAGATGTTTTAAATAACTATTAAAAAGTTTCCTAATTTCCCTCCCCTTAGGTCCAGGAGCATTCTTATGAACTAAATTACCATCTTTATCAAACAAAAGATACCTAGGAATAAGATGAATCTTCAAATCCTGAATCATACTAGAATTTCTAAAATTCTCAATAATATATGAATCTTCGAGTGACTCTTTTATACTCGTTGACTTCCATATATCAAAATCACTATCTCTAGATAAATATAAAAAGGTAACATCCTTATTACTATATTCCTTTTCTAAAATTCTTGAATACTTCATAGCCTCTCTACAAGGAGAACACCAGCTAGCCCAAAAATCCACATAAATCAATTTACCTTTATGCTTCTTCAAAAAATCTTTAAATGTTATTTTCGTTTTATTAATATCTAACAAACACAAATCCTTAGAAACATTCTTTCCTATATTATATTTATCCAAGATATACTTATACTTTAATGTATCTCTATATTTTTGTAGAAAAAGATTTAGATATTTATAAGAGTCCTTATTAGAAAAGTGATTTACTATATTATCTAAAGCAAATAAAGCAAAAACCTTTTCCTCTTCAATACTAAAAATTTTAGTCTTAAGTTTCATTATACTATCCATTTCAACTCTATAATCCCTAATTAGACTATTAGAAGTTTTTATCAAGGGCAATTTTGCTTTATAGAAATAAGTATACATCGCAAACACAAAATCATTATAAGGAATATAATAGATTAAAGAATCCTTTTTATTATTCTTAAAACTATTAAACAATTTATACTTAGACAAAGTTTCAAGACTAATCTCAGGATTTCTATTTTCTAAGCTATATCCAATATCTTGTTTCACTTTCTTAAAGAAGATTGAATACTCATCAAGCATATTATAGTATTCATAAACAGACTTAGATAAAAGATTGTGTTTATAAAGAGAATCTCTAATAAATCTTTTTATTTTAGCATCTGACAAAGTCTTCTGAAAATCATCGAAATAAAACTTATTCATTTCAGATTTAGAAACATTATTATTTAAATACCAAGCTAAACCAGCAGGAAAATCATCATTATAAAGTAATTTTCTAATTGTTAATCCATAATTCAAATCATACTGCTTAACTTTTCTATTTTTTACTATTGGTAGAGGTTTCTTCCCAGAATAATTAAACACTACTGTATCTCCCCTTTTAAAAAGATAGTATAGTTTGTCAATACCTCTATACAGATGAGTAATATCAATATAATCTCGTTTAGAATGAATTATTAAAGTATCACTCCTTTTCATCATATTAGGAGACCATTTCTTTAAAATATGATTATCATCAATATAAGTTAATAGAAATCTATCTCTACTTATAAATGAAGAATCCTGTGAACGATATACCAAATTATTAGGAGATGAATTGAATATCAATACTAAATCTTTCTTATTCGAGATATTTATATCAGATTTAAAATTACAAGCTGATATTGCAATTGAAACTAATAATACTAATATCTTTATGTGTAGTTTTTTCATTTATTGCTTAGTGTGCATTATTTTATTACCAAAATACCTTTTTCTCTACATACGGATATTATATCTTTTATATATTCTAAGAAACAAAGTGTAAATCTCTATAGAGATTTACACTTTACACTAAAAACAAGAAATATCCAATTCAAATAAATTTTTAATTTATTTCTTTTTTGGTTTAAGTTTTGGATTATTTCCTGGAGTCGCCTTATTATCATGACGACGTCTATCTACTTCTCCGGTAGATGGTGCAATAGGTTTTGGACCTGGTTTTAATTTTCCCATGATATTAAATTTTATTAATAATATTCCAAATTTAATTATTTTTTATGAAAACAATCAACAATATTACATATTAATCACACCAATCATTAATCATTTTTCTTATAGTCGTTTCCCAAGCTTTAAAATCATAATCTACGCATAAAGATATAACACAACACTGCTCATCACTCAAATCTTTATCTCCAACATTTTTATGATTATAATATAATCCAGATTTATTTATATATTTAGAACCAGGATATATTAAAGCTACTTTTTTAGCTCCATAAAACTTCATATAAACAAACATCTGTCTTAGATCATTAATGGAAGGATTATGCTCATAAATATTTTTCCATTTTGTATCTAGAACTATACAATTTTCTTCACCTATATTCAAAACAATATCTGGACGTATTTTAGAGTTCTTTCCAGATTGAGATTTCCAAAAATATCTTGAATTTTGATCTTTTATAGAAATTGAATTCTTTTTGTACCTTCTAAGACTAATATATACAAATTTCTCCCACAAAAGATTCATATCAAACATCAATGCTAAAACATTATTTATTCCACAACATACATCTGGATGATAATTCAATAATATTAAACGTGCTATTTCTATAGCATTTTTATACTGTTCAGTTTTTCTATCGTAAACGATTTTCTTAAACAAAGAATCAGTAATATTAATATCATATAACTCTGGGAAATTTAAAATTAATGCTCCCAACCTACTATTTAGTTGCTCATTAGTATTTATCAAGTATAACAACTTAAGTGCCTTATATAATATAGCATGAATTTCATGATCTTTGTCATAAGTTGAATACTTAATGTAGAAGCGTTCTTGATGAATTAAATTCTTACTTAAATGTTTTCCGAAATGGATACTACCCTTTAAAGTAGATTTATTCCCCTCACTAACTCTGTACTTCTTAATTAATCCTCTACGCAATAGATACTCCAATTCTTTTACAAATAATTCAAAATATAAATCTAGTATAGAATTGTTCCTTAGTTTTAAATCACTATTACTTGGAGCATGTATATCAAAAACACCTACAGTATTTAACATGAAAATAAGCACTTTTCTCCATTTATCTTCATCAGAGTTTTTATCAGCTTTAGGTAGTACTTCTATAGTAGTTTTTCCTACCTGTAATACCCCAACAAATTCATTAAACTTAACTCCATTATGTATTAGATAATAAAAAGGCACACCTTTCTCTCCATAAAATCTATGTAAAGCATCTAATTGACAAGGTGAAATTTTATTTTCTCCTCTATCAACACGAATACTTTCATGCTCGAAAACTGTAATTTTATGGCATTTCATATTTAACTCTTTTGACCTAAAAAGATATGAATAGCATTAATAAATTCTTCATCAGGCATCTTTAAAACATTTTTCAAATGGTATATCTTCTTTTCAATAAAAGGACTAGTATCATAATCATCAAAATGAGCAAAGAAACTTTCTTCTGTTTGATTATCAATAATATCAAAAAAATTAGCACCAATTATTAATCCTATTTTACCATAATCTCCAAAGAAATATTCTTGAAGAAGGGGTATAATATTATTTTGAAACACAGCCTTTAAATCTTTAATATTATTAACTTTCAAAAAATAACTATGACCAATCATATGATCTTTATCCAATAGCTTTTCTATTCTTCTATTCAAAGTCTCTAAAATTGTTGAAAGACTAAAATCAAAAGAATTACTAATTTCACCTTTTAGTAAATCAGTATCAGGTGATATTTCTGTAAAACTAAATCTTCTTCTTAAAGCTGAATCTAAAGCTTCCACACTTCTATCAGCAGTATTCATTGTTCCAATTATATAAACATTTGGAGGGACACCAAACCAATCTTTACTATAAGGTAATTGAACCTGAAGGGCTTCTGAATTACCTAAACGTTTATCTTCTTCAAGCAATGTAATAAGTTCACCAAATATTTGAGAAACATTACCACGATTTATTTCATCAATAATAATAACATGTGCTTTACCTTTCTTTCCATTATAATCTTCTTTCTTTAAAGATTGTACTACTTGTTCTTTTTCTTCAAATGTATATTTATGAGTAGTTCTATTATAATTTTTGTATGAAAATATTTTAGTTCTTATTGCATTAAGAACAGACCAAATAGCTGTAGAATTACAACCTCCAATAATTGATCTAAACTCTTGAGAAATATTGTTTACTTTTGATAAATCAGGAAAGGCGGCATTAATTCTTGAAAGTCGTTCTTTAGATACCGAATAAGTCTTCGATTTTCCAGGATGCTTAATTATAATGTTACCTTGACTAGATATGTCATCAACTAAAATATTGCCTCCATTTTTCGTTGTTAGTTCAATATTCTCTTTAGATGGTAATTTTTCATTTATATATTCTACAAATTGGTCATAGGCTAATGAGAAATCTAGTAATAACTCTGTAGTTTCAGATTCTCTCTCCTGAGCTAAAGAAAAAGCTGCAGACACACAAAGTATTCTAAATATTCCTTTTTCTACTTTAAATATTAAAGGATCTCCTTCTTTTTCTGGCTCCACAGGTTTAATCCCTTCAACAAAATCTTCATAAGTCATACTCTGATGGAAAGTTGTAAAAACTATTCTTCCTTCATCAACTATTAGATCAAATAATTCTTTTATTTCCGTTCTACTTTTTCCTTTTATATCTTCTCCACAAAGCTCTAGAGCTTTATTAATTGTATTATAAGTCTTACCTGTTCCTGGAGGACCGTATAATATAGAATTTAAAGAATCACTATTCATCTCTTTTGAAGTTTTAATATCTAATGAATTTTTAATACCCATTAGTTCATTCAATTTATCTATATACAATCGTTTATTAGTAATTTCAGTTAAAGTTTTAATTATGATGTTTGCATTTTCTTCAATCCAAAGACCTTTTTTAATCCAATTAACTTTTCTAAAAGATTTATACTCTTCTAGTTTATCCTCATAATAATAATCAGAAGAGACAATACCATATCCTAGATATTCTGATCTTCCTCTCTTAGCAATTATAACATCACCTATAGACATTCTATTTGCAAAATCATAATTAGCATCTACACTATTCATTTTAGATTTTGTAGTATCATAATACTCCTGAAGTTTATTTGCAATCTCTTCTTTTGACTTATACTTTTTAAGATTTCCTAAAAATATCCAACCAAGTCCCATAATTCCTTTATCATAGAACTCATCCCACATTTTTGCTTTTTCTCCAGGTGCATACATCCAATATTTAGTATTCATTTCATTAGATTTTTTAAGTAAATATATTTATTCTTTTTTAGAATATTATAATACTTTCTACTTATAAATTTTACAACATATCATCCATAAACAAACTTTTCTACACCACCTATCACTTCACTATACATACTTAACAAACTTTACTTATAGCAAGTAAAAAGCTTTGTGTATCGCTATTAATCGTTCAATCTCTTTCTCTCTATCGTAAAATTTCATATTCAAATAAATTTAGAAAGATACAGTTCCGAAACCGTCATTTCCGAAATGGCTGTTTCTATTATTAAAGAATTTGTAATAAGTTATATTTCAGGTTCATATAGAGTTTGTAACTTAGTACCTTTTTTAATCAGCATGGTACCAAATATAAAACATTCGCACATTTATAATAGAAATAAACACACAATATTATAAAAGGGGTGAAAACTTTGACAGGAATGCTTGTTTTTTTTATATTCGATAAGATGGTAACCTTTCGCAGGAATAGGGTGTAAACTTTGAGAGGAATATCCAAATATACTAGTTTTTATTGTTATAATTATCTGATTTTAAGAAATACACATCTGTTATAAACTAAAAATTAAGTGTCATACTTTTCCACCAAAAATGACTAAGACCCCCTTTCGATTACTACATACACACTCTAACCTATAGCAACTTGGCAAAACACCTCACAAAAAGATCATCAAAGATCTTCAAGAACATAGCTTCTACTTAGTATAAAAAATCAAATAGAAAAATTCTCAAATAAATATAATTATCTTAGCATTTAATTCTAACTATATATCAAACAAAAATCTCAGAGAAATAGAACACCCTCGTAGATTTACATTATATATAGAAAATTACTTACTTATTTTGCAAATCATACAAAAACTTTTTATACTCCATAAATTCTTTATCCTTATCATTCAAAAATAATACATATTTAATTCTACCCAATAAATGCTCCAAATAATTCGCTTTATCTTGCTTAGTAACTTCCATATGACTCAATAAACCATCCCTCTTAATATAAAACATAGCATTCCTTATCTTATTTCTTTCAGATTTTGGAATTTGAGCTTTCTCATTTACAACAACTCCAGTGATAATTTGCTGCATATTTGGAGTCATCAATTTTGTTTTATCATTATTAAGTTTCAAACCTATTTTACTCAATTCAAATCTCACTTTATCAATCAATTCTTCTTTATTAAAATTACCTGAAAAAGCCATATCATCTGCATATCTAGAAAACTTTAAATTCTTCTTTCTACAATACCCCCCCATCACCTCATCAAAATCATACATTATAATATTGGATAAACAAGGACTTGTTGGAGCTCCTTGAGGCAAAGACTCATCTAAATAACAAAGCTTTGTTAGTAAGTTTGATATAAGATTTGAATAACCTAAATTTTTAAAAAAATTCTCTATTAATTCAAATTCTATAGAATCAAAAAATTTTGTTATATCCAGCGTTAATATCTTTTCACTTTTCTTATGGTATTTTATATGATCTTTTATGCTTCTGTTTTTAACATAAGCTTTCGCATACCTACTTACTTTTACTTTATATAGAATTTCTTCTAATATCCAATTTTGAATTTCTTTTAAACTAGGCAAAGGTTCAGACAATAATCTTGTATTTCCATTTTTCTTAAGAATCTTAAAATGTCGATAAAAAGATTTTGGAAACTGAACTGCTCTATTTATATAACTTTTCTGATATTCAACCAATCTAGAAAAATGAGAAGTATTATATATTACAGGAAGATTATTCTCAATTAATGGCTCAGCATACAAAAGACATTTTTGTATATTTTCTGCTGAATATCCATTATTAGAAGCTTTTTTTTCAAACTCCTTTTTATATATATCAAAATTTGCACTCATACATTATTTTTTAGTCCTTTAGAACAGGGGACTACCCAGAGCCCCCGTTCGGAATACCGAGCTTGCGAGAAAGGTAAATATTATGCTTGCATAATTTTAGCTTTATCGAAAGGTCGGTGAGCTTGAAAGAATGTTCTCTATAAGGATGGTGAACTCACCATCCGATAAAATATCTTTACTTTAAAAATACAGCTCATTTTGATGAGGCAAATATATAAAATCTTTAGGTAATTTATCTTTTATCTTACTCTTTTCTTTAGGTTTTATCCATTTATTTTTATCTGTTATTTTGAATTTATAATCTAAACTAGCTATTTTCTCTTCGCCTTTTTCAGCAAGCTGTACCACTCCATCAGAGTATTCTATAAAACCAGAATTTATAGCTTCCCCAGTATACTCTGCAATTTGCTGATAAGATAAGCCTTCATGAATTAGTTTCTTAGCATCTCCATTGTTTTTAACTACACTTAAAAGTGTATATAATATTTTCTCATTCATTATTACTATTTTTAGAACCTAGGGAAAGGAGCTTTATATTCTTCTCCTGATTTTTTATGATTTTTCCAAAATATTGGGAAAGTATTATTCGGTGTTTTTATCATCGTTACAAGTGACTCTGAATGTCCATAACCAAAACTAAAAGAACCGACTTTAGGAATTCTCTTTTCAATTTCCAACATCGTTTGCACATTCTTCTCCAATACTTCTCCATGATAATATTCTGAAATACCTTTCATTACAACCTCACTATATAATACTTTCACTCCTTTGTTTTTTAAAAGCTCTAGCCCATCCTTTTGAATTACAATTGATAGTACTCTTAATTTTTCATCAGAAATAGAAGTATTTTTAGATACTTCTTTTAATGTTTCTATAACAGTATTACCTGTTCCGATATAATCGTCTACAACGAATAAAAGCTCATCATCTTTTAGTTCCAATGCAGTCAATTCGTCAAATGAATTCAATTGTGAAAAATTAATATTTTCATAGCCATTAACACAATTTTTTAAAGGTGGTAACATATACATAATAGCATTTCCACTCTTAGTCTTATCCACATCTTTAAAATTTATAGCAGGGAATAAATATATATTCTTTATTGTGTTCAATAATGTTTTATCAATTCCGTCAATCAAGTTAGCTAATCTAGAATTATAATCATTAGTAGTAATCCAAGTATAACGTTCTATTAATTCAAGTATTAGATCAATTTGCTCATCTGATAGATTTTCATACAAATCACAAAAACGATCAAAAACTTTAGTATGACCAGCAATTCTATTCCAGTTTTTTACATCAAAAAGTAAATTAAGCTTTTTTATATGACCAATCTTCATTTCAATTTATTTCAAATTAATATACACTAGTTAAAAGCTTCTTTTAAGACTGATTGCATTATTTTTTTTGCATTTTCTTCACTATTAACGACCTCTTTTTCTAATGAAGTACAGTTTTCCGATATAATCTGTACTCTTTTAACTAACAAAGCCTGCTCTTCAATAGGTGGAAGTGCTATAAGAATATTATCCATCTTATTCTTTGGTAAACCTTCTCTACCTGCTCCTGTTTGAACATTAAATATCATATTTTGAAAATAAGGAGAACAAATAACTTTGTGAAGATAATCTCCTAAGAAAGAAAATACCGTTCTGATAATAGCAACATGCTGATTAATATTTCCTGTATCAAATGTTATATCTACCATACAACATCTGCCAATAGAACCACCAGTGATATTAAGCAACAAATCTTTTGCATTAACTTTCGTACCCATCATCTTTTCATGCGTTGAATCAGAGACATACACAATATTATTTAATCTTAAACCATCATCATAAACATTCTGTGAACGAATGAACTTAACACCATTACCTACATATGCTGATTTGCCACCTCTAGGAGTACTACCTGATCCTGTTTTAGAACATATCTCCCCCAATCGACACCAAACCCACCCCTCTGGTAATTCATAAGGAATCTCATCTTCACTAATTGGAGGCAAAGCCTTCTCCTTCTTAATCTTCTTATCTTTAATCAACTGCTCTTTTTCAGCCTTTATACGCTTAAGCAATTCACTTGCATGCTCAACATTAGGATTCTCTCTCCTCCAACTCTCTGTTAACTTTCCCTGTATTGCTTCTTGTAAAATTGATTGTTTTAACTTAAGAACTAAATCTTTTTGAATCTGAATTTCATTTATAAGATCTGTAACTTTTGAATTATTCCTCTCTAATTCTATTATCTCAAGTTGTCTTACAATACTTGGCAATACAATCTCAACACTATTAATTTTACTTATACTTAAAGTAACATTAGCTGCACCTTTCATTAAAGGCACTAGTAAATGATCTTTAAAATAAGACAAATAAATATAAAGGAATCTAGGATTGATTATTGTTTCATCTTTTATTATTATGGCAGCAAGTATTGTTCCTAAAGCAAACTTGCCTTCTTGATAATGCAAACGTTTAATACTTGCATGTCCATGGCCTGTTGAAGATACCAAAGGAACAATTACAGCTTTTTTATCAAATTGATATTCAGTGTGTGATAGTCTTTCCTGTGCTGTAACGACCAGTGGATAATCTCCAGGAATTGCTTTCTTAATTCCTATTGCTCCTTTCACGACATCACAATAATCACCTAGCTTTATTATATTATTACTCATTTAGAAGCTGCTTTAAAGATTCTATTATGCTTTTAGATTTAGAAAAAGAACTATCCAAGCTTTCAAATATTTCGCTACTTGTCAATTCAACTTCCTCAACTTTATTACTAGGATTCTTAATATCCAAATCAAAGCCTTCCAAATCTTTTATATTTACCTTCCAAGATAATTCACTCTCTTCGCGATTATTCCACCATTCAACAAGTGGTCCAAACTCTTCTGAACGAATAGGTTTAGTTTTAGAATATGATTTCTGTCCTGCTGGTAACTTATGTTCGTAATACCAAATATCCTTAGTAGGACTTCCTTTCTGAAAGAATAATAGATTTGTACTTACTGTTGCTGGAAAGAATGTTGTTTGAGGTAATCGTATAATTGTATGCAAATTAGTATCTGTCAACAATTTTTCCCTAATTCGTGCTTTTACTCCTTCTCCTGTAATTGATCCATCAGGCAATACTATTGCACATCGGCCATTTGCTTTCAAAAGTTGCAGCATTAATATTACAAATAAATCAGCAGATTCTTTACATCTATAGGATGCAGGAAAGTTAGTTTCAACACCATCAGCTATACTTGCACCAAATGGTGGATTTGCTAGTATCACATCTACTTTATCTTTCTCTTCTATTGCATTATACTCTGTTTTCAAACTATCTACATAATGATAGTCTGGCACGTCCATCTCATGAAGTATCAGATTGGTTAATCCCAATACATATGCTACTGGTTTTAATTCCCATCCTGTTATACTATTCTGAAGAATATGCTCTTCATCAACAGTATTTACATAATTATCGCGTACATGATCAATCGCTGCTGTTAAGAAACCTCCAGTTCCTGCTGCAGGATCTAGTACTGTTTCACCTAACTTCGGATCAGTCATTCGAGTCATTAACTGAGTTACTGCTCTTGGTGTATAGTACTCTCCTTTGTTTCCAGCATCACGTAATTCTTGAAGTATACTTTCGTATATATCACCAAAAATATGCTTGTCTTCTGAATTATTGAAGTTTATCTCATTAAGCTTATTGACGACTTTTCGCATCTCATAACCAGACTTCATAAAGTTGTTTGATCCTTCAAATACTTCCTTAACTATTGCTGCTCTTTTAGCATTATTTTGACTTGTCAATCCTCTCAGACTTACAAATAATCCTTTTGAATCTTCTACAGTACTGTCTATGAATGTCAATAATTCATCTCCTGTTATTCCCTCTGAGTCACTTGCCCAGTTTCTCCACTGAAATTGCTCCGGAATAACAGAGATATAGTCGTCTTTTATTATTTCTTGTTCCTGATCTTTATCATCTATAATCTTTAAAAAAAGCATCCACCCTAACTGCTCTAATCGTTGTGCGTCACCTGAAATTCCTCGGTCTTGTCGCATTATATTTCTTATGCTTTTTATTACTGCGCTTACATTTGCCATTTTATGCTATACTATATAATTCCGTTTCTAATTCTTTTAGAGCTTGATTGTAATTTTTCTTATTTCCGAATGCATTAATAAGCTCTACTGGTGTGCCTAATTTATTTAATGGATCCAACTTAAGTACTTCTGCACTTTCTATCGTCAATAAACCATCATGAGAGTATTTATCAAGTAAACTTGATATTACTGCTTGAGCTTTTTCTCCATATTTTGTGAAATAATTACGTTTCTTTACATTCTCTGCTCTTTCCTTTCTTGTTAAGGGCTTTGCATCATATGCTACGTGGCAAATTAAATCAAAAAGATCGTAATCATGTCCTACTTCTTCTTTTAATACATCAAAGAATATTCCTTGCTCTTCAAGCTCTTCTATTATCTTCTTCTTTTTGTCTGCTTTATTCCATTGATTTAAGAAATCATTCAATGATTTATATTTCTCTGAAATGTTCTTCTTTGAATAGTCCCTTATATCCTCTGTTATAATCTTTCCGTCTGAACTTAGATACTGAATCCTTTCATTTACTATTTCTATTTTAACACCATCAACACGTATCTTTATTCTTTTCTCACTAATAATTTCACCACCACCTTTTATCTCAGGTGTTTCTTGCTCTTCTGGAAATACAATTTCTTCTCCACCAACAACATCAGTTATTACCTCTTCAGTAAACTCATCATCAATCCCTTCAAGATCATCTTCTCCTTTAACATCTTTTATCATTTCTGGATCACCATCAAAAGCAGAGTCTGCAAAATGATGTGTTACATTTCTAAAATCTATAATCGTAAAATATGATTTACCATATTCCTCATTTATTCGTGTTCCTCGTCCTATAATTTGTTTAAATTCTGTAGGAGAACCTATATTACTATCCAATACTATAACCTTACAAGTTTGTGCATCAACTCCTGTTGTCATTAGTTTAGAAGTAGTCGCAATAACTGGATATTTCTCACTGGGAGTTATAAAATTATCTAATTCTCTTTTTCCCTCTTGATTATCTCCAGTAATCTGCATTATATATTTGTTATTCTCTCCAAATAGATCTGCATTTGCATTTGCCAAGGCCGTTCGCATTCCCTCTGCATGCTCTATATCAACACAAAAAACTATAGTTTTAGCAAATCTATCATATCCTTTCAAAAATTCTGTCAACTTAGCAGCAACAAGCTCTCTTCGCTCTTCAATAACAATCGTTCTATCGAAATCAGTGATATTATATATCCTATCCTCTACCTCTTCTCCATTTTTATCGAGATAACCCTTTGTTGGTCGCCATCCTTCTGCATCAATATTTAAAGTCACTTTTATAACTTTATATGGTGCAAGAAAACCATCATCGATTCCTTGCCTAAGTGAATAAGTATAAACGGGGTCACCAAAATAATGAATATTCGAAACCTCTTTAGTTTCTTTAGGTGTTGCTGTTAAACCTATATGAGTAGCACTTTCAAAGTAATTTAATATGTTTCTCCACTTACTATCTTCTTTTGCACTTCCTCTATGACACTCATCAATAATAATTAAATCAAAGAAACCCGGACTAAAATCTTTAAAAGCATCAGGCATTTCTGTATTCGAACTCAATCCTTGATATATTCCTAGAAAAATATCAAAAGCTTTGTCTGTAGAATCAATACCTCTTTTCTTATTTGAAACTAAGACCTCTTTACCATCTATATCAATAACCTTCTTCTTAATAACTGTCATCGCATCTTTAAAGTGACAAAAATCACCACGCAAAGTTTGATCTATCAAAGCAGTTCTATCTGCTAAAAATAATATCTTTCTTTTTGTTTTAGATTTAAATAATCTATGTGCAATTTGAAATGCAGTATAAGTCTTTCCGGTACCTGTTGCCATTACTAAAAGAATCTTATCTTGACCCTTTGCAACGGCTTCTAATGTCCTATTTACTGCTATCTGTTGATAATATCTTGGAGTCTTACCTGATCCATCATCAAAATATGATTGTGATATAATCTTAGATGACTTTTCCGAATCAAGTCCCTTATATTTCTTATATTTCGCCCAAAGAAACTCAGGAGAAGGAAATGCGTCAATACTTATTTCTTTCTCTATATCTCCATCTGACACAGTCTTATCATGAAAATAAAAACCATCACCATTACTACTAAAAACAAAAGGAATATCAAGAACATTAGCATAATCTAAAGCTTGCTGAATACCACTTCTAATTGAATGTTTATTATCCTTAGCTTCAACAATTGCTATAGGTATATTAGCTTTATAATAAAGAATATAATCAGCAAATTTACGCTGTCCACGTGTAGTCATCTTACCCTTAACATAGATCCTGCCATCAGTAAAATAAATTTCCCTACCAAGTTGAGTATGTTCATTCCAACCTGCTTTTAAAATCGCTGGTGTTATAAACTTAGCTTTTATATCTGCTTCTGACAAATCCTTTTTATTCATATTAAACTATTATTATGCAATATTCATATACAATCTCAATGATCAACTAAAAATCTTGTATATATGTTTGGCAAAGATAATAAGTTTAATTTAACAAGAAACACAACACTTTTATCTAGATAGATTTAAAATAGTTATAATTATTGCTTCATATCTGTATGAAAAATTAGAAAAACTTTACATGTGGTTTCTTATCTATCTAATTAGATATTATGCAACCATAAAACACCTACTTTCTCTTTTATTACCAATTCAACACATTCATTAATCTAATTTCATGTTCTTCAATTGTCTCTTCTTTTACCTTTTCCCATTATATTTTCAATAATACTTGTGTTTTTTATGTTAACTAACACAGAAGTAACTTCTTCTAAAGAATCATTATTGTAAATTTTCCAAGTAATTCATCAAATTTTAATCATTCCCTCATCATTAATAAAATTTATACGTTGCTTATAGAAAGTAATTAATTCGAAGTGTTTAGTCTTATAATCGAGAAAACTACGATTATTATTAAGATAAGTAAATATCGCATCTGATCTTTGCTTACTTGAAATATTCCTACTAGTAAACAATTTATTTGCAATCGACATTAAGATATGTTCATTATTCTTCCCAACATTTTTAATACCAAACGAGATAACTAAACAATAAAAGATAAATCATTTCTTACTTTTTAATAGCATAAAATATTTCTTCCATTTCAATTTTCTTATTAATATATTAGTAACACATAATCGTACTTAACTTACATTAGATGTGATATACGTTATATTTGCCTATAATATTCTTCATCTAACTTTATTCCTGTGTATTCTTCATAAATTTTAGGATAATTAACAACAAGATTATCATATCCTATATATTTTAATAATACTGCAGATATCAATACATAAAGTTTCAAATGTAAATAATATCTATATTTATCTTCTTCATTTATTGTTTTAGGTAAAGAATTTTGTACCATAGGATTTCGACCATGTAAGAAAGCATTTCTTTGCTCAATAGCTTCTTTATCATTATCAGAAATCTCTATTCCTAATATTTGAAATGGTATTAATAATTTATCTCTATTTGTCCTCTGATTTAATTGATCTATTTTTCTTTTAATAATGTCTATACCCTCCTTTTCTATCTTACCTTCATAATCATTAATAACTGCAAGCAAATCTTTTCTTAACGATTTTGATACTGGTTTAGATTTAATTGGAGCTAAAGAGTTAGTATTCTCATCATTAATAAACTTTGCAATTGTTTCCAAAGCTATAGATAGTATACCTGGACTAGCAACAAGGCTTTGGGTATTCACTTCTATTAATAACAACAAAACACTTTTTATATCATCATTATTATGACATAAAGTACATAATTTTGAAAACTCTTTAATACTCAAAGACCTTACTTTATCTTTATACAGATCTGATATTTCACTTTTTTGAATGTAACTAAAAGTATTTGTATATATAGGAACACAACTACAATTTATAGAACCTCTTAGTTTCGCATATTCAAAACAATCAATCTGTGTCTTAAATTTATCTTTATATTGAAAATAATATCCATCATCATTTATAAAATTTCCTGAAATATATCCAAAACTAATCAATATAGAAAAACAGTATTCTGAAAATTTTAAATACGAAATTTTACTTTTGCATTCTATTATTAGATAATCATAAGCAGTTATTTTCTTTACATCTACTTGAGCCTGATACAAAAGAAATTCTAACCCATCCATAAATATCTTAGTCGCTAATCTGCTTATTTTTTCTTTTTTATATTTGTAATTATGTAGTACATTTTCTATTGAAAAAAGAAAATTCAATGATTCAGTAATTGGTAAAAGAAGTCTATTATATTTTAACTCATTTATAATAAAATTTCCAGACTTAAAATTAGTTATCTTCCCTTTTGTTATATATCCTGTATTATCAAAATGATTATTTGTAACTGACAGATTAGGAATCTGCAAAATTAAATCACCACATTTAACTTTAACATTATTATAATTCCACTTATTGAGATTATATAGATTATTTTCTATTTTGAATAAAAAATGATTATTCTTTTTATACAGGCGAATTCCAATATCATCCATAGAACTTGGACTAATAATTTTGGCTTCATCAATATTTTCAATACAATAAATTAGATTTGTAGAATCAGACAAATCTTTTATCTCAGTTAATACTTCCAAGGTTTTACAAATTTATTTTAACGTATAAACATATTTTATAATCACCACGATCAGAATCATAAGATTCTCCTGTAATAGTAAAGCCAACATCTTCAAGAATATCACGCATACGTAGGTTATTTTTTTTTACTGTAGCATATAATGAAGCTTTATAATTAGCTAAAGCTTCTGTCATTTTTCTACCAATCCCTTTTCCCTCATTTTTTGAAACAATCCACCCTAGTTCATAAGTAAAATCACTTGATTGAAAATCTGTTTTAGATTTATTAAAAATCGTATTTTTATATTTTTCATTTGGTATTTTTAAAGCACCAGTACCTATAATTAAACCTTTTTCTTTGCAAATTAATAATAAAGGATTTTTTCTCATTAAACCATCAAAAGTCGATTCTCCAACTTCGTTAGCATCCGTTAATATCTTCTTAAATACATTTAAATCTTCTTTAGAAAATTTTTCTTTATTTTCAATTTTGAAATCATCTATCATTATCACATCCATTTAGTTTAAGTAATATTTAATAAATAGGAATTTTATTTGAATCCATATATTTTGTATAACAGATTCATTTATATCCCATTTTCTAGCAAGATTAGGAAATTTCGAGGATAAACTATTTTTACATATTTTCATTAATAATAGTTTTCAATCTATATATAATCAGCAATTACATAAACTAAAATTCCCAAAATCAGAAACTTCCCCCACCCCCTTCATAGAGACCGCAAAGTAATTCAATTTCTAATAATCAAAGGAATCTTCAGTTTTTTTTCAGTTTAATTTACAACCTTCAGATTGGTTGTAAAGGTTTAGTTTAGTAAAATATTTAGAATATTCATACCGCGGTCTCTACTACAATTGGTTTTTATTAATACGAAATTAAATACAAAATTTCTGTATAATAATATAACTAATTTGGAAACCCAAATCAGATACACAAATATATAGATTTTATATTATATATACAATAAATAATATAGCATAAAAAAAATAGGTCACCCAAAAAAGGATGACCTATTCATATATATTATACTAATATAATTCTCTACATCAAGAAACTTAAAAGTATACCAGCACCTACTGCTGAACCAATAACACCTGAAACGTTTGGTGCCATTGCGTGCATTAATAAGTGGTTTGATGGATTATTCTTTAATCCCATATTTTGTACTACACGAGCACTATCAGGCACTGCTGATACTCCTGCTGCACCAATCATTGGGTTAATAGGCTTGTCTTTTGGCGCTAATAGCGACATCAACTTACCAAATAATACTCCACCTGCTGTTGCAACCATAAAAGAAAGTGCTCCTAAAATGAAGATGAAAATTGAATCCCATTTCAAGAATACATCTGCTTGTGTTGAAGCTCCTACTGTAATACCTAATAACATTGTAATAACATCGATTAAAGCATTTGTTGCTGTTGATGCTAAACGGTTTGTTACTGTAGATTCTTTTAATAAGTTACCAAAGAATAACATTCCTAATAGTGGTAATGCTGTTGGAGTAATAAATCCTGTTAGCAATAATCCAATAATTGGGAACATAATTTTCTCTAATCTAGATACTGCTCTTGGAGCTTTCATCTTAATCATTCTCTCTTTCTTAGTTGTAAGAAGATTGATGATTGGTGGTTGAATTACTGGTACTAATGCCATATATGAATATGCGGCAATTGCAATAGGACCAATCAAGTTCTTAACAGTTTCTCCATTAGCCATTACGTTTACACCATTAGCTAATTTTGATGATAAGAAGATTGCTGTTGGACCATCTGCTCCACCAATAATACCAATTGCTCCTGCCTCTGGTGCTGCAAATCCAAATGCTAAAGCACCTAAGAATGTTGCAAATATACCAATCTGTGCAGCTGCACCTAGTAACATAAGTTTTGGATTCGATATCAGTGATGAGAAGTCTGTCATCGCTCCAATTCCTAAGAATATTAGTGGAGGATACCATCCTTGTACTACTCCCTGATAAAGTATATTCAATACTGAACCTGGCTCGTAAATTCCTAATTTAAGGTTGAAATCTTGTCCTTGGAAATATGGTATATTACCAATGATGATTCCTGTTCCAATTGGAATTAATAATAATGGCTCGTAATCGAATTTAATAGCTAAGAATATGAATCCTATCGCTACTAATATCATTATTAAATTTCCTGTTGTAGTATTTGCTAAACCTGTAAATTCCCAGAAATTTTTCAAACCTGCTACGGCACCACTTGAGTGCTCACAATTCATCTTTGAATCTGCAAATTCTAATACTTCTCCGTTTATTGTTCCTACACGTTTTCCTAATTTTACTACATCCGGTGTACAGTTATAAGATGAACCTTGTGAGTTTGGATCTACATTCTTTGAATAATGAACTACCTTCTTAGGATTAAAATTCATTATTACTTTGTTTCCATCCAATGTCCATGTTCCTGTATAACGTACTTTTATACTATCCATTATAAAAGTTCCATTAGTTCGGAATTGGTGTATCTTATATCTTTGTACAGTGTAATCTGAATCTCCAAATACATTTGGCTTATATCCATCTGCATGGTTTAACCATTTGCCTGAAGTCAGAACATCTTTAACATTTTCCTGTGCATTTGTCGAATTCATAAAGGTCAAATTCAATATACTCACAAAGAAAAATATCATTAAAAGATTCTTTTTCATATCTAATTAATATTCTTGATTAATACTTAGGCAATTTCAATTAATACATCATCTTGTAATACTGTGTCTCCTACATTTACTTTTATTGCAGAAATTGTTCCAGCTTTGTCTGATAATACATTATTTTCCATCTTCATTGCCTCCATTATCAATAGACACTGACCTTCTTTAATTGTATCCCCTACAGCACAATTAAGTTTAAAGATACTTCCTGGTAGTGGAGCTTTAATTTTATATCCTCCTGATGAAGCTGTCTTCTTAATTGTTCCCTCTCCAGGTTTGTTTACAACTGCTTTTCTTACCAATTTTGGCGTCTTTGGCTGTTGTACTTCTTGATCTAATTCAACTTCATAATCTGTTCCATTAACAGAAACTACTGTTGTCTTTCCTTCGAAATCTTGTACGTTTACATCGAAAGATTGACCATTTATTTTAAAACTAAACTTCTTCATCGTTTAATAGTTGGTGTTGGTGTTATTCCATATATTTTCGAACTCCAAGGAGAATATCTCTTCTCTACTTTATGAATAGTTATTACTCCACTTTCCTCATCATGCATTTCATCAAAATACATGTGAATAGCCATTGCTATAGCCGCATTTACATTGCCATCAATCTCTAAAGATTCATCACTAACTTCTTTGCCTTCTTTCTTTAATTTTGCTTTCAAATTTAAATTAAGAAGTCGTGGGATGTTTGTAAATACTAGTATCAATATTACTAATACTACGAATACTATCAAATACCCTACTAAAGCTACTGTATAACCTTCTGTTAGATTTGCTGCTAAATTTATCATCATAGCTTTTTAATTTTATAAAGGTATATTTGAATGTTTTTTTGCAGGATTTGCTAATCGCTTAGTTGCTAATGATTCAAATGCACGAATTATTCTGAAACGTGTATTTCGTGGCTCTATTACATCGTCGATATATCCGAATGATGCTGCATTATATGGATTTGCAAATTTCTCTGTGTACTCATCCTCTAAACGAATACTCTCTTTCATTTGCGCTTCTTCTCCTTCTATTGCTGCTATCTTCTTACCGTTTAAGATTTGGTTAGCTCCTTTTGCTCCCATAACTGCAATCTCTGCTGTTGGCCATGCGTAATTTAAGTCACCTCTAAGTTGTTTAGAAGACATTACACAGTGTGCTCCACCATATGATTTTCTGATTGTTATAGTTACTTTTGGTACTGTTGCCTCACCATATGCAAACATCAATTTAGCTCCGTGTGTGATGATACCACCGTACTCTTGAATACTTCCTGGTAAGAATCCTGGAACGTCTACTAATGTTAATATTGGGATATTAAATGCATCACAGAATCTTACAAATCTTGCTGCTTTTCTTGATGATTCAATATCTAATACTCCTGCTAAGAAGTTTGGTTGGTTAGCTATTACACCTACAGATTTACCACCCATTCTACAGAATCCTACTATTATGTTCTTAGCATAGTTTCTGTGTACTTCCATAAACTCACCGTTATCTACGATTGCATGAATGATATCAGTCATGTCGTATGGCTTGTTTGGATCGTCTGGTACTATTGTGTTTAATGCGTCTTCTATTCTGTCTGAAGGATCGTTTGTCTCTAAGAATGGAGCTTCTTCCATATTGTTAGATGGTAAATAAGAAATTAATTTTCTTATTATCATGATTCCTTCTTCTTCATCTTCTAGTAAGAAGTGTGATACTCCTGAACGTGATGAGTGAATTCTTGCTCCACCTAAATCTTCTGTTGTTATATCTTCGTTTGTAACTGTCTTAACTACTTTAGGACCTGTTACGAACATATATGAAGATTTATCTGTCATTAAGATAAAGTCTGTTAATGCTGGTGAGTATACTGCTCCACCTGCACAAGGACCGAAAATTGCTGAAATTTGTGGAATAACTCCTGATGCTAAGATGTTTCTTTCGAAAATCTCTGCATATCCTGCTAATGAGTTTACTCCCTCTTGTATTCTAGCACCTCCTGAATCGTTAAGACCAATAACTGGAGCTCCAGCTAACATTGCCTTATCCATCACTTTACAGATTTTTGCTGCTAGTGTCTCTGATAAAGATCCACCAAATACTGTGAAGTCTTGGGCAAATACAAATACTAATCGTCCGTCGATTGTTCCTTGTCCTGTTACGACACCGTCTCCTAAGAATTTAGATTTCTCTATTCCAAAGTTTACACATCTGTGTGTTACAAACATGTCAAATTCTTCGAAACTTCCTTCATCAAGAAGCATGTCGATACGCTCTCTTGCTGTGAATTTACCTTTTTTGTGTTGAGATTCTATTCTCTTGATTCCTCCACCAAGTTTAGCCTCAGTACGAAGATCTATTAATTTTTTTATTCTATCTTGACTATTCATATTTTCAAAAAAAAGAATGAGGATGATTATTTATCACCACAGATTTCAGTTAATACTTTAAATGTAGATTTTGGGTGAAGGAATCCAATTTTTAATCCTTCTGCTCCATTACGTGGAGTTTTGTCAATTAATCTACATCCGTTCTCTTCTGCTTCTTTCAATGCTTTCTCAACATCATCGTATGCAAATGCCATATGGTGCATTCCACCTCCTGTTTTTTCTACGAATTTGCCAATAGGGCCTTCTGGATCTGTAGATTCTAAAAGCTCAATTTTTGTTTGTCCAACTTTAAAAAAAGCTGTCTTAACTTTTTGCTCTTCTACTTCTTCAACAGCATAGCACTCAAGTCCTAAAACTTTTTCGTAAAATGGAATAGCTTCTTCTAGGCTTTTTACAGCAATTCCAATGTGTTCAATGTGTGTAGGTTTCATATATATGTTTTTATGTGAATTTTTGTATATTTATTTTAATCAATGCTTTTTTGAGGCACTACAAATATAAATATAGAAACAATCTTATTCAAGAAAATTCAATTGTTTTTGCATAGATATTTACTATAAACCAATAAGATGAATATTATTTTGAATAATTACACTTATACAGCATGGTTATAAGAAATAAAGTTCTTATTTTTGAATACTTAATTAAATCACAACATAGACATGTTAAACATAGCACTTTTTGGACCTCCAGGAGCTGGTAAAGGTACTCAATCAAGAAAACTTGTTGAGAAATACAATCTTGCCTATATTTCTACTGGAGATATGTTAAGAGAAGAAATCGCTAACGATACTGAACTAGGTCGTCAAGCTGCTTCTATTATTAGTAAGGGTAATTTAATCTCAGATGAACTTGTTGTTCAACTGATTGAGGAAAGATTATCTAATTTCAAAAACGTTAATGGCTTTCTATTTGATGGGTTTCCAAGAACTTATGCTCAAGCGTATATTCTTGAAGGTCTTTTATTGAAAATGAACTCTAGTCTCGATTGTATGCTTTCTTTGGAAGTACCTTTCGATCAACTTAAGGCTAGAATGCTTGAAAGAGCTAAAATTGAAAATAGAGCCGACGATACTGAAGAAATTATCGAAAATAGATTTAAAGAGTATAGAGAAAAAACTGTACCTGTTGCTAATTTCTATAAGGAAAAAGGTATTTACTACCCTATTGATGGTACTGGTTCTATGGAAAATGTCTTTGATGAACTTACTAGTGCTATTGAGAAAACTCATGAACAAAGAAAATTTAATTTCGTTGTTACTGGTGCTCCAGGAGCTGGTAAAGGTACTCAGTGTAAAAAACTTGCTGAAAAATACGGCCTTGTTTTTGTTCCTACTGGTTCTATGATTAGAGATGAAATTAAAGCTAAAACAGCTCTTGGTAATCAAGCTGCTGAATATCTAGGTAAAGGTGATATTGTTCCTGACGAGATTGCTATTAAATTAATAGAAAGAAGACTTAAAGAACATCCTAATGCTAAGGGCTTTATCTTTAAAGGCTTCCCTAAAACTATTGTTCAGGCTTATATATTAGATGGTTTATTACTTAGATATAATTCTAAAGTTAATGCTATTATCAATCTTGATGTTCCTACTTTAGAGTCTATTAAAAGATTGTCTAATAGAGGTAAAACTTTCAACAATTTACCTTACGATAAAGATTTAGATGTTATTATTAGACGTTTAGAAAGACATTCTCTTTCTACTTCTAAAGTAATTGAATTCTATAATAACGGTGATAGAGTATTTGATGTGGAAGGTGTTGGTGAAGAAGATGTCATATTCAAAAGGATGTGCGATATTTTTGATAAAAATATAAAGTAATATATTTTAAAGGTAGTTGTTCATTCAGCTACCTTTTCATATTATATAGAAAATTAATAAGCTTTTTATATATGAGTAATTGGTTAAGTAGATCGGAATTATTCTTAGGTGAAGAAAATATTTTAAAATTGAAAAACTCTCATGTCCTAATTGTCGGACTTGGTGGTGTTGGTGGTAGTGCTGCTGAACAAATTTGTAGAGCTGGTGTTGGAAAATTGACCATTGTTGATGGTGATATAGTTGAAGAATCGAATATTAATAGGCAACTTATTGCTCTTAGATCGACTATCGGCAAGAAAAAAGCTGATAGCTTTAGGGAAAGATTGTTGGATATTAATCCTGAAGTAGAGATTATCACTATTAATGAATATATGAATGGTGATAAATTCAAAGAATTACTTTCAAATGAATACGATTATATTGTTGATGCTATAGATACTTTAACTCCTAAAGTGAATCTAATTAAATATGCTGTAGAGAATAAGCATAAAATTGTTAGTTCTATGGGTGCTGGTGGTAAATACGATCTAGAAAAAATTAAGGTTGCTCCTATTGCTAAATCTAAAAATTGTACTCTTGCTAGAGCTGTTAGAAAACGACTTAATAGAGAAGGTATTAGAAAAGGTGTTAAAGTTGTCTTTTCTGAAGAGTTTGTTAACAAAGATTCTGTTGTGGAAGAAGAAGGTACTAATAAGGTTTCTAATGTGGGTACTATCTCGTATATGCCTTCTGTATTTGGTGCTTTTTGTGCTAGTGTTGTTATCAGAGATCTTTTGAATTTAGAATAGTTTTATTTCTAATATAAACACAAATTAAACATATTATTGGACTTAAAGACTCGTATTTTTATACGAGTTTTATTTTTTATTTCTCTAATCAACCTTTTTTTAGACCTACCCTCTCCGTACCAAGTCCGTATCAAGTCCCACTGATAACGAAAAAGGTACGGCAGAAGTATATTATCGATTCAGTAAATACTTAACAATAATTGAAAATAGTTTGTAATAAAAAATACTAGAATTTTAATTTACAATTTGTATTTTTGACCTATGATAAATAAGGAAAGTTTTTTAGTTTGGGCAGATAAGAAAAATGATGAATTGATAAGCCATGCTGCACAATTTGCAAAAATAAGTGGAATGGCAATGCATATTCTTCAAATAGAAGATGATTATAAATCGTTTACTATATATTTTAATAATGGTAAGAAGACTTCTTTCAATAAGAAATCTCCTTCTAAGATAATAAACGATATAAAGGAAGAATTTCAAATTTTGTTTATTATTACAGCTGTTGAATTTACTGGTAAAAAATTATCTAAATTTTCGCTTAAGACTCTTAAGAAACTTAAAAGAACAGAACTGACTTTTATATGTTTGAAAGACAATTATAATATCTCAACTTATAAAACGGCTCTTACCATTGGAGGGTTTTTAAAAGGTGAAAGAGATAAAATTATGTGGATGAATTTCTTAGGTAGAAAATTTAATACATATATTAATATTATCATTCCAAACGAGAAATCGGAAGGTATTGTTGAGAGTTTCAACAATCTTGTATACTTCAGCAATAAGCTTCTATCTAATTCGAAAGTCAATTTCAATATCTTTAAGAGTAATGATAAGATTGAAGTATTACAGAAAAAGAGTGATTTCTCTATCCTTGATGATGATTCTATTATTGTTACCAATTTCCATATCTTGAATATGAATCCTTTTGCTATGGATAGAGATATTAAATTTATTGAATCGTCTTATAAGCAAAATGTGATGGTAGCTTGCGAAGCCGATGATAGCAATATACCTTGCCATTAGAAATTGAAAGTTTTATTCTTTTGATATATATAAATAAGGTGCGATAAATCTAATATTATCGCACCTTTTTGTTTAGAAAGTATATTTTGCTTTAAGCCAATATTCTGAATTATCTTTATAAAGTCCAAATTTCCCTTTATCTCCAATAAAACAATCATATCCTGCTATAAAGTGTAGCTGATCGGATAGTGAATAGTCTATACTAAATCTACTAAAAGAACTATTGTTGTTTATATCATAATACGTAAAATCGGATAGTTTTGTTGTACTATTGAATATCTTTTTTGTAATATTCAGTGTTAGAAGCGACATATTCTTATCGCAAACCATTGATTTATTGTAGTCTAATATGGTTTGATTCGAATATTGACACATAAATACCCATTCGTTGCTCGCATACCAATCTATTCCAAGAAGATATTCTAAGGATTTCTTTCTTAGAATATTATTTGTCTTTGTAAGAAAGGCCTTTTTAAAATTTATAGCTCCCTCTCCTCTTATTACAAATTCTCCAATTGGCTTTGAAATATCTCCTCCGATAAAGAACATTCTTTTATAATCTTTGATAATCATCATCTTATCTTGGACCTTTGATGCTCGTATAATAGGTATTTTATTCCATGTATATAAACTCGATAGTGAAAAATCGATACCCGGAAGATTGTATGATAAACGTATTCCTAATTCCGAATTATCTAATTTAAACTTTGGTTTATTGTCTACTACTTCGTATTTGTTCAATAGCTTAGGATTAATAATAGACCATGGATTATCTTTATTTATGGGAAGATTGAAAGATTCGAATATTGGTATAAATACAAAATCTAATTTCATATTATCTTTTGTATATCTAAATTTGAAAGCATCCACTGCCAATCGAATATCATCGTAATCTCTAGCTAGAAATTCGGTATAATCCATTGGAGATACTTTATCTGTTATTCTTAGTCCATCGGCTACTCCCCAAATTATAATCTGTCTTCCGATTTTTAAATTTATATTCTTTGCCTTGTATGAATAAAATGCTTCTAACAATTTTATACCTGTCTCATCTTTTAAAAGATTGTTGTGTGTAAGATTGAAAGATGTAAATAAATACGATTTTGAATTACCAATTTTAAACTCTCCTCTAAAACGTGTTCTAGAAGAGAGAAAATCTTGGTAATTATTTACAGCATGATATGTATCTATAAATCCATTGAAGCGTGTACGCTTTATCGACATTTGAGCTTTACTTACAATAGGTAGTAGAATAAACAAACTTATAAATAATGTTCTATACATATTAGTTCAATTAAAATTCTCCCATTTCGAGATTTGATATACTGAATAAGCTTTTATCGATATCCACATTGAATTTTGGATTCTTTATGAACATTTTTGTACTATGTTTCTTTTGTACGTTTTTCATTACTAGAGATCCTTTAGTCCAAAAACCATCTACCTTTTTAATGTCCGAGATGTTCAATTCTCTATGTAGTTTATTCATTTTATCGTAATATTTTACTCTCACAAACATTAAACAATCTTGCCTTATCCATGATATCTTTTTACTATATATCTCATCTGAATTCTTAGGTTTTGATTCTATTACCCAACATTTCTTACCATCTAGAATTTCTTCTTTAAGTAATTTATGTGTATCCTCATCAACAGATCTACTTCCCATATCATCGTAAGTGAAATCGCTACCCATGAAATAGTCTTTTTTTGCAGAACTTCCACTTATCCTTCTTGTCTTTTTCATTGCTGGAAGATATAGCCATTTATCATCGTCTTTATCTACTTTATCGTAGTCCCATGTTAGAAATCCTGTTCCTTTAACATCTCCAGGGTATTCAAAAAACATTATTGTTCTTTTATCTTTACCTATGTCCATAGAATAAGATTTCATTTTTCTTTCTCTTGTTCGTCCTCGTTTATTAATAAGTTTCATTACTAATTCCGAATATCTTGTGTCTCCATCAGGACGATCTTTTACTTTTTGCATTATATCTCTTCCTGATAGATCTTGTGCGTTGATACTTAAAGATGCTAGCACTAATAATTGTATTATAAATAATTGTCTCATAATATTTTAGTTTTGTTCTTTACCAAAAATTTTACACCATTTAAATAGTATTGGAGTTATAAATAAATCGGCTAATAGTGCTGATAACATACCTGCTACTGCCAATATTCCTAGATTTATAAATTGATTTGCTAGTGATGTTGTGTACATTAAGAAGTTTGATGCTATAACCACTGTAGAAAGCACTAGAGCAACACCCACTGTTTTAAAAGTCTTAAGAATTGAATCTCTATAATTACCTTTTCTTGAGAATTCTAGTTTTCCGTGATTTATGAAATGTATTGTATCGTCTACTGCAAGTCCTAATATCATAGGCATTATTGTTGCTGTCATCATATCCAATGGTATATCTAACCATCCCATGATTCCTCCTACAACAATACTTGGTGCTATATTTGGAATTATACCTACTAAACCGACTTTAAAGCTTCCGAATACTAACATTAATAGTAGCATAATTACTATTAGAGCTATACCAAATGAAGCAACTTGACCTCTTACCACATAATCCATCATAGATGTGAATTGAGGTAGATTTCCTACCACTGTTACCTGTGCATTTGGGAATATCTTTTTAGCTTCAGATTGCATGTTTGCTAATTCTTCTTTTGCTTCTCCTGAATTGAAGTAGTTTAATTCTACCATTAAACGAAGACGTTTATAGTCGTAGTCCATCCAATATTCCGATTCAGTACCACCAGAGTTTTCGTATAATAACAACATTTGTGCTACTTGATTCTTATCTTTTGGTATTGTATAGTATTTCTCTGAATTTTCATTCAATGTCTTATTCAAATCTTTTACTATATCTAAAATTGATGTTGTACGTTTTGTTAATTCTAAAGATTCAGCATATTTTGAATATTCTTCTAGTTTTAAAAGATTCTCAGGATTCTTAGCATCTCCATTTTTTGGAAATTCTATCATTACATCGTATGAGTATAAAGAACCTAGTTCCGATTCACTAATATCTAGTATATCATCTATATATTGTATTTGTCTTCCCATAGTCTTTTCTATATCGAAAGCAGATTCCACTCTTAATGCTCCAGCTATCATAAAGACTGCAATTATAATTGATGTTACAATTATTGATTTTGGGTTTCTTAATACAAAACGTCCTAATGTAGATAATTGTCGGTCTAACCATCTATCTCTCTTTTCTTTAAGTCCTTCTTTTTTATCGACTTTTTGTTCGCTTTTTCTATCTCCACCTATACTTAATACTGAAGGCATCAAGAATATAACAATAAGGAATGTTATTAAAACACAACTCGATGTGGCAAAACCCATGAATTGAAGAGGTTTTACTGGTATTACTAAAAATGTAAGTAAAGCTCCAACTGTTGTTAGTGCTGAGAATAGTATTGGCCATCCCATTTCTGCAACAGATTCTATTACAGCTTCTTTACGTTTACCTGATTTATGAAAATGTCTTTTGAAATAAGAGAATAAGTGAATATTATAGGCTATGGATATTGCCATTGATAGTAATATTGGAATACTCATCATGGCACTATCTATTTTATAGCCTGCATAGCCAAGCATTCCGTAGATAATTACTATTGAACTTATTGATGTGACAAGTGGTACAACAACTCCCCTAAACGATTTTGTTGCAAATATCAAGACAAATAAAGAAAAGAAGAAAGCCATTAGCATTACTTTCTTTGCCTCTTTACTATAAAATGATTGTTTCTTAAATGAAAGATATGGCATTCCTGTCGCCTTTGGATTTATATCCTTGTATTTTGCCTTACTGATTATTTTACTTGCTTGTTTTCCTGTAAGAAAATCTGGTGCTAATGCTTTCTTATCCTTTTTCCATATTGAATCTTCTGGAAATGTTCTCAATTTTAAAAGTATCCACGATAATCTACCATCTTTAGAAACTAAACGCTTAGCAATATTAGGTTTACTGTACGCTTTTTTCCTTATTTCTTCAAGCTTTGTTTTATCTGTGGGTATTTCTTCTGGAACTATTTGTTCTATTTGCATCCCCTCTTGAGTTCCTCTTAGAAATTCAATATTTGTTAATGATGTTATTTTATCGGAATATGAAATACTATCTAGTAGTTCTTGTGATAGTTCTTTTATAAGTTTCAAAGATTTATGAGAAAAGGTATTGTCACATTCTGTTAATACAGCAACAAAATAGTCGTTTCCAAAGATTTCTTTGAATTCATCCGATTTTACTAATATGGGGTCATCCTCCAGAAAATATTCATCAAAAGATGATTCAATAGTAATTTTTTTTAGTCCATTAAAACTAAAGACTAATAATCCTGTAAATAGGAGGATAATTAGCCATCTAAATCTAATTATCCATTTGGCTTGTTTCTCAAACCAATCATTAATTCTTTGTATTTTCATTTCTTTATGTATTTGTTTCTTAGTTTAGAAAAAAGAACAATGTTCTTTAGTGTTCAAAAATATTAGTTGATTTGCATCAACTATATTTTAGAATCTTTCTACACAACAAAGAAACATGCATAGAGAAATGTTTGCAATCACATAATTAGAGTATTTTTTATGTAATTTCTAGTAATTATAGTAGTCTTTAACAGTTTATTTCAACCATATTGAATATTTCAATACTATTTTTAAATATTAAATGAAACTTTAAAGAGTATTTTTGAAAAGATATTACCAGTATAATTTTCGTAACCAAACCTATATCCTAATTGAAGAGGTAGCTTAAAGTTTAATATATGGAAGTTCATTATTAGATCGTTTCCGTATGATGAATATTGATTTTTCGATTCTGATAATGAAATTAAATTTATCTGACTATAGAACATTTTAGTATAAAATCGTTTTATATATATCATATTCAATATATTCCAATCTGGATATAAAAGAGGTGTCACATAGTCTATCTTGAAATGATTTTTTGATTTATATTGAGATAATATATTAATTTCTGAACTTTCTTCTGAATTACTAATAAAATTATACTTTGAGAATTTCTCATACCTGTCATATAATGAGAAACCATCATTTTTAAAGAATCCAGGAAAATATAGTTTTACAGAAGAGAATATTCCCCATAGATTTTCTTTCTTAACATTTAAAGAGTGAATATAACCTAAGTGTATTAACTGTCCCCACCTTGAATTTATATCACGATGAGAAAGATGTCTAAGATTATAAAAGTCTAATCCATATGTTTGGAAATCATTGTATTCTTTAGGTATATTAATATGATTCTTTAAATCGAATTCTATAGTAGTTTCAGAAGGTCTACTTTCTTTTGTAAAGATAGCCGAATTGATATCTATTTGAGAATCAAATATTAATTCATTTTTAATATACGGAATTATCTTTGTTGTATAATTAGCTCTAGATATATTAAAAGGAATTTTCATTGTAGATGTTAGTTCTAGATGCTTATATTCTCCATTTATAACAATCTGTCCTGGTATTACATCTGTTTCAGTTTTTAAATTTGTTCTTGAATTCCTATAATATTTTCTCTTTCCATATTCTACGTCAAAATCAAAAATAGGCCAAAATCCTCTATAAGATATATTCCCTGCAAAAGATCCATTCACATATCTATTATCTAATTTATATCCTCCAGATAGGAATAAAGTACTTAATGCATTTTGTGAAGATACTGAAACACCAACTGTTGCTATCTTATTGATATCTCTTGAAAAACTATTAGTATAAACAGGAGCCCATGAGTGTATATTTAATCCATGAAGTATTTTACTATACGATTCTACTTTAAAATTATCACGACTTTTGTATTCCTTATCTTTTAGTAGTTCTTGTTTGTTTATAGTCTCTGCTAAAGGATATTTATACTGCTCTTTATAAAATCTAGAATCTTTTTTCACATCTTTCATGTCTTTAGTCACTAAAGAATATCCATCTGCAGTATAAGTAGAATATAGTATTTTATTGTCCTTAGCTGCTATATGTCTACTACCATATTTAGAAGATGTAAGTTTATTGATTGTTTCTTTTTTAATATTTAATGCATATAATTCATCTTTACCAGAAACTGAACTTGTAAAATATAAATTACCTCCATTATAGTACAAATTAGAAATACCTGTATATTTCGATTCTGTGTATCTTATTGATGTTGAGTTAGATATATTGAATAGTTCTATTCTTCTACCTTTTGAATCTTGTGCTATATATGCAATTCTATTATTATCTATCCATGTTGGGTCGATATAAATCTCTTTATTATTAAAAGATTTTAGTATAAAAAATGCATCATCTACATATCGAATTATTGATGTTTGCTGGTTTGTATTCTCTGCTACGAGTAGAA
The DNA here is from genome assembly GCA_022496785.1 of Marinilabiliaceae bacterium JC040. Taxonomy (GTDB): domain Bacteria; phylum Bacteroidota; class Bacteroidia; order Bacteroidales; family Marinifilaceae; genus SNAP01. The sequence continues at coordinate 277,117 of SNAP01000003.1, forward strand.
TTTCTCCTTTATCGTTAATACTTGGAGAGAAAACATTATTCTTATATTTAATTCTTTTATGTCTTTTAGTGTAGATATTATATACATTAAGCACCATTTTTCCTCCATTTTCCCATCTTAAATGAGGGATATATTCCGACCATACTAGTTTTCCATTGGCATATGACAGCCTGTTTACATACGATCCTGTATATTTTAATATTTCTTCTTTCTTAGGAGTGATTTTTACTATTGCTGTATTAAGATTGATACCCTCTTTTAGAGCTATATAGCTTGTATCGTCTATAATTACAGGGTGTTTATATGATGTATAAGAATCTTTCTTTTTATTTATGATTTTAATTTTATCTATTTTAGATTCTTTGTTTTCTTTCTCCCACCTCATCTTTAATTCACGCATATTATCGTAATATAAAGTCAGCTTAGCATCATTGTATTTTGTTGCTTTTATTATACTATCTATATTTCCTTGATAATTGTATTCTTTAAAAACCTTACGACATACAGAATCTCGTTTTGGTGATATTATTTTATTTATTCCACTTCTAAAGCAAAATGGATTAAAGGGTTTACGTCCGACTTCGTCTAGGGTTTGTTCCCAAATTTTAGTACCATAATTCTTCCTTGAATTAGTAATCATATAATAACCAAGAGGATAACGATTTGGTATATAATCTTTATAAGATCCAAGTACTGCTTTGCTATATGAATATGTTCCTTTATCGAGAATTTGTGCTTTTAATTCTTGTAGAAATTGAGGATCACGACCACGACCTCCAAGTGTGTTTCCTGTTTCGAAAGCTACTGCATCTCCCTCTAAAAACCACATTGGAACATATAATCCTAATACTCCTCCTACAACTTGTTCTCCAAAAAGATAGTATAGAAAACGTGTGAATCCTTGATTTATTTTATCGGTTTGCACTACATGTCGAAATTCATGTACTGCTAAATGTTGATAGAAATCGACATAATCTTTCGATGTTGAAGCTATAGAAAATAATTCCATTCTTTTGGGTGCCCAAACTACCATACCATTACTCCTACCTCCTCTAGAGTGTAATACAATTGGTATTTTCGAAGGTTTATGATTTAATGAAGAGTATTTCTTGTCGAAAAGTGAATACAATATATTAGCGAATCGTTGTGCACTTTCATTTTCTCCCTCAGGAAAAATCAGTTTAAAGTATTTGTTGTCAACCTGTTTCCAACTGATTGAGAATGGATCTTGCCCATTATCTACATATTGAGCTTTTGCATAACCTACACACAAGATTAATACTAATAGAACGATTATTTTCTTCATTGAAATATTTTTATGATATGTCAGACAAAAATAAGTATACTAAATGAATTATTAATAAATTTATATATATAATAATTTGAATTTTACTTATTTCTTTACATAGCTATTACCTCTTTATTCGTGATTTTTTTACTTATTTTTGTACTTAAAGATAATAATTAATTGAATGGAAAATAATAGCCCAATAAATAGAATTAAAGAATTAAGAGATTTACTGAACAAATATAATCACCAATATTACGTATTATCTCAACCTTGTATCTCGGATTTTGAATTCGATAAGTTGATGAAGGAATTAATAGATCTTGAAAAAGAGAACCCTGAATTTTTTGATATTAATTCACCTAGCCAGAGAGTTGGTAGCGATATTAGTAATGAGTTTAATCAGGTGAGCCACAACTATCCTATGCTTTCTCTAGATAATACTTATTCTACAGATGAAATTAAATCTTTTATAGAACGTATAAATAAAAATACTTCTGAGATTGTTAATTATGTCTGCGAGCTTAAATACGACGGTACTTCTATTAGTTTAAGATATAAAAATGGTGCACTTGATAAGGCTATTACCAGAGGGGACGGTAAATTGGGTGATGATGTTACTGCTAATGTGAAGACTATCAAGTCGGTACCTTTACAATTGTCTGGAGATTCTTTTCCTGAGGATTTTGAAATTCGTGGAGAGATTTTTATGCCTTATAATGTCTTTAACGATTTGAATTATGAGAGAAAGATTAAAGGTCAAGATCCGTTTGCTAATCCTAGAAATGCTGCAGCCGGTACTTTGAAGTCTAAAAAATCTTCTGTTGTTTCAAAAAGAAAATTAGATTGTTTCTTGTATTATGTTCCAGGAGAACAATTGTCTGAGAATACTCACGAAGATATGCTTGATAGAGCTAAGGATTGGGGTTTCAAGATTTCTAAGCATACTAAAGTATGTAAATCAGTAGAAGAGATTAATGATTTTATTGAGTATTGGGATGTTAAGAGAAAAGATCTTCCTGTTCCTATTGATGGAATTGTTATTAAAGTAAACCAAATAAAACAACAAAAGGAGTTAGGATATACGAGCAAGTCTCCAAGATGGGCAACTTCTTATAAATTTAAAGCTGAAAGAGTTGAATCTCAATTACTTTCTATTGATTATCAGGTTGGAAGAACTGGTTCAATTACTCCAGTAGCAAATTTAAAACCTATACATTTAGCAGGTACTACTGTTAAAAGAGCTTCTCTTCATAATTCAGATATTATTGAGAATCTTGATCTTCACTATAACGATTATCTTTATGTAGAAAAGGGTGGTGAGATTATTCCTAAGATTGTTGGAGTTAATAAAGAGAAAAGAGAAAAAGATGCAGAGAAAGTGTATTTTATTACACATTGCCCTGTTTGTAATACTGAATTAACACGAAAGACTGGGGAAGCAAATCACTATTGTCCGAATGATGTTTCTTGTAAACCTCAAATTAGAGGACGTATTGAGCATTTTATTTCTAGAAAAGCTATGAATATTGATGGTTTAGGAAGTGAGACTATTGAATTGCTTCTTAATAATAATATCATTTCTAATATTGCTGACTTATATAATTTACCTAATATACCTGAAAAACTTGTTGGTTTAGAGAGAATTATCTATCCTGATAAATATGAAGTTTCTGATATTTCTTTAGATAGAATTATTTATGCTTTCGGTATAGGTTATAAGACTATTTCTAATAAGGAGTGTTCTCTGATAGCTGAGTATTATAAGTCGCTTACTGCATATTCGAAATGTTCTTTGGCAGAACTGATTAACATTATTGGTAATGCTGCTAAGGCTAAGAAAATTCTAGATTATTTCAATCAGGCTTTTAATACTGTTCTTGAGAAATTACTTAAAGGAGAAGCTGATGAAGGTGGTATTTCTTTAAAATATATTCTTTACGCTCTTAATATTGATGGACTTGATTTGGATGTTGCTACTAAAATTACATCTAAATACGACTATATTATAGAGATTTATAAGGCTCATTCAGAGGATATTGCGAAGAAGTGTAATATAGATATTGATCTTGCTAGAAATATTAAATTCTTTTTATCGAAGAGTGAATCTTTTATTAAGAAAATTAATACTCTAAAAACTACTAGTATTCAGAAAAAGACTGTTGCTAATATTATAAATGGTATTAATAAGTCGAAAGAAATTCCTTTTAATAAGGTGCTTAATGCAATAGGTATTAGACATATTGGTGAGACTGCTTCGAATAAACTTGCAGCTCATTTTACTAATATTGATAATATTATTTCTGCTTCTTTCGATGAACTTATTGAGGTTCCTGATATTGGTGAACAGATGGCTAATTCTCTTAAGGATTTCTTTAAGGATGAAACGAATATGTCTATTGTAAATTCTCTTAAGGAGTATGGATTGAGAATGGAAATGGATGAAGACACTATTAAATCGGATAAGCTTAAGGATAAGAAATTTGTTATTACTGGTACTCTTTCTGAATCGAGAGAATTCTTTAAGGAGCTTATAATTGCTAATGGAGGTTCTGTGGTGACTAGTATTTCTAAGAATACAGATTATTTATTGGCTGGTGCTAAGGCAGGTTCAAAATTGGATAAGGCTAATAAATTGAATGTTGCAGTTCTTTCTGAGGACGATTTTAATGCTTTAATTTCTTAAATATTATTAGATTTTATAAAGTTTATAGAATCTTTAGTATATAAAAAGGATTGTATTCATTTTAAGATGTGAATACAATCCTTTTCTTTTTATAGTGTTAATAGCTTATTAGATTTTTTCTTCTAATACTATTAAATTTATTTTTTAGAAGTTTCTAACCACTTGGTGAATCTTTACTAGTTTAGTTAAAAGATCTTCCATTTTATTGATATTAAGCATATTTGCTCCATCAGATTTAGCATTTTTAGGATCGAAATGAGTCTCTATAAAAATACCATCAGCACCTACAGATATACCTGCTTTTGCTACTGTTTCAATTAGTTCTGGACGACCACCTGTTACACCTGAAGTTTGATTTGGCTGCTGTAAAGAATGTGTTATGTCTAGAACAACAGGACAGTTATTTTGTTTCATAACTGGTATTCCTCTATAGTCAATAACCATATCTTGATATCCAAACATTGTTCCTCTGTCTGTAAGAATTACATTATCGTTGCCACTTTCTCTGACTTTAGCGACTGCAAATTCCATTGATTCTGCTCTAAGGAATTGTCCTTTTTTAATGTTTACATATCTTCCTGTGTTTGCTGCAGCTACCAATAAATCGGTCTGTCTACATAGGAAAGCTGGTATTTGAAGAATATCTACATAAGGTGCAGCTAATGCAGCTTCGTGAGATTCATGAATGTCTGTTACTGTTGGAACATCAAACTCTTCTCTTACTTTTGCTAGTACTTTTAGAGCTTTCTCGTCTCCTATTCCTGTGAAAGAATCTAATCGAGATCTGTTTGCTTTTCTATATGACCCCTTAAATATAAATGGGATTTCTAATTTGTTTGTTATTTCGACTAGTTTCTCTGCTATTTTCATAGCCATTTCTTCTCCCTCAATAGCACAAGGACCGGCCATTAAAAAGAAGTTTCCACTGTCTTTATGTTTTAATCTTTTAATATCTAACATTTATCTTGCTATTTATATTTATTTTTCCACCAAGTCTTTAAGCGTTCAAAGATAGTAATTTCAGATTTATTTATCTGAGGTTTGTAAAACCTTTGATTTTTTATTTCGTCTGGCAGGTATTGTTGATTTGTAAAATTCCCTTGATACTCGTGTGGGTATTTATATTCTTTCCCATAATTAAGTTTTGTCATTAGTTTTGTTGGAGCATTCCTTAAATGTAATGGGACTGAGCAATTACCAGTCTTTTTCACAAATGCCATAGCTTCATTTATTGCATTATATGCTGAATTACTTTTAGGTGATGTAGCTAAGTAGATGGTGCATTCCGATAATGATATTCTTGCTTCTGGCATACCTACTTTATGTACTATATCGAATGTTGCATTTGCTAATAGTAGAGCATTTGGGTTCGCTAGTCCTATATCTTCAGAGGCTAAAATGACTAATCTTCTAGCTATGAAACGTGGCTCTTCTCCTCCTACTAACATTCTCGCCAACCAATATACAGCAGCATCAGGATCGCTTCCTCTTACCGATTTTATGAAGGCTGAAATGATGTCGTAGTGCTGTTCCCCATCTTTATCGTACATTACAGGATTTTCTTGTAACTGTTTTACTACAACCTCATCATTTATAAGAATTGTTTCTTCTGAAGATGCATTAACCACCAGTTCGAGTATATTAAGAAGTTTTCTAGCATCTCCTCCTGCAAATCGGAAAAGAGCCGTGCTTTCTTTTACCTCTATATGTTTGTTTTTAAGGACAGTATCAGTTTCTAATGCCCTATTTAATAACTTTAAAAGATCTTTTTCTTCTTGAGATTTTAGAACATAGACTTGGCATCGCGATAGTAGTGGTGAAATTACTTCAAAAGAAGGATTTTCTGTTGTTGCTCCTATTAAAGTGATTGTTCCATCTTCTACAGCTGATAGTAAAGAATCTTGCTGTGATTTAGAAAAACGATGTATCTCGTCGATAAATACTATTGGATTGGGAGTATTGAAAAAGAATTGAGATTTTGCTTTATTGATAACTTCCCTCACTTCTTTAACTCCTGAATTAATTGCTGATAGTATATGAAATGGTCTATTTAAGGTTTTAGCAATTATTTTTGCAAGAGTTGTTTTCCCCACTCCTGGAGGTCCCCATAAGATAAAAGATGAGATGTTTCCAGACTCAATCATATTCTTTAAGACTGCTCCTTCTCCTACCAAATGCTCTTGTCCTATATAGTCGTTTAAAGATGTAGGACGTAATCTCTCCGCTAAAGGTTTGTTTGTCATATCTATCGTTATTTGTCTAATCTACAGTATCTGTTTAATATATTATAAGAAGATTTTAACCCAAATTCTCCTGCTTTTGACAAGTCTTGAGCTGCTTTTGCAATTTCTCCTTTATATATATACAATAATCCTCTATTATAAAAGGCTTCAGCGAAGTTTCCATCTAAAGAAATTACTTTCGTATAGTCGGAAATTGCTTTTTCTATTTCTCTTGAACGAGCGTATGAATTTGCTCTATTGAAGTAGGCATAGATGAATGAAGGATCTTTTCTTATACAAGATGTGTAGATTGATATTGGTTCAGAATAGTCTATTTTAGTGATTTTTTTCTTTTCCTTAGTTTTATTATTTAACCCTAGTATTGTTTTCTGATTTTGCTTTTGTTGATTTATATATGTAATCATTTCGGATTTCACATAGGCATAAATAAATTCAAAGAGTACATTATTTGAATATTCTTTTTTTCTGTAGATTTCTTCAATTTCTTTGTATTTATTCTCTCCTAGCAATTTTATCAATTGGATTAATTCTTTGTCGTTTGACTTATATATATTGTCTTTTTTAAGATTCATCTCTATATCTTTAAGATAAGATTGAGCTGTATTTAGATATTTATTAGTGATTGTTATTCCTGGCTGATAGTTGTATTTTTGATTGAACGACATTGTGTAATTGTCATAGTATTGAACCTTACCTGCTCTTAAAGAATCTACATGAAGGAATGCTATTCTAAAACTATTTTTCAGTTTTACTATAACGTGCCTATCTTGTATTCTTCCTTTAATCATTTTCATGGTTCTGTTCTCAGGAATATTAATGTCTATTAGCTCTTTGAAATTAGAGGTAGTGTCTACAAATACAGATTTATCTCCAGATTTCATCTTTTTATATCTTTCTATAATTTTTAGACTTTCCCTATAATCTTTTTCTGCTTTTTTAGATTGATTTCTAAGACGATAGACACTGGAACGAGCCATATATGCCCTCGCAAAATCGGGATATAGGTGTATTGCCTCGGTATAATCGTCTAACGCTCCATCTAATTCTCCTAGATCTTGACGAAGAATTCCTCTATTGAAATATATCAATATATTATCTGGATTAAGTTCTATAAGTTTGTCTAAGTCGCGTACTGCTTTGTTTTTGTCTCCTATTTCTTTGTATAAAAGAGATCTATTATAATAGGCATATGCGTAAAGACTGTCAATTTTAATTACACTTGCATAATCTTTTAATGCAGATTTGTAATCTCTTAAATTGTAGAATGTATAGGCTCTTCCCATTAATCCTCTAATGTTTTTATCATCTATCTTTATAACATGATTATAATCGCTTAATGCTTCTCGGTATTTTTTATTTTTGAATTGAATGAATGCACGTAAACTATATGCTCTGTGGTCGAAAACATTGTGCTTGATAACTATATTACAATCGCGAATTGCACCATCAAGGTTCTTCATTTCATCTCTAACTATTGCTCTGTTTAGGTATGCATCCATTTTCTTTGGATCTAACATTATTGCATAATTGAAATTCTTTTCTGCTTGGGTGTGTTTTTTTAGACTTGCATATGATATTCCTATATTTACGTATAAAGATGGCTCGGTTGGTATTAAACGTATTGCCTGCTTATAGTCTTTTAATGATAGTAGATCTTTCTTGATATTATGGTATGCTATTCCTCTATAAAGATATGCATATCCATAGTTTCTATTGTTGCGAATAGCCTTATCTAAATCCTTTATACCTCCCTGATAATCATCTAGATTGAGCTTTGCAAGTGCCCTAAAGAAATAGGGTTCTGCTAAATGAGGTTTTGCCCTTATTATGTTATTGAAATTATTTATTGCTGATATATAATCATCAAAATAAATAGCACTTCTTCCTTGATCTAAGACCTTTTTTGTATCCCATTGACCTAAGACTAATAATGAGTTTAGGGTCAATATTATCGTTATCAAATATTTCATTTCATTTATGTATATACACAAAAATACTTATAAGTAATCAGAAAAAAAAACATAGGTTATTATCTATAATTAATTATCTTTGTTCCTAATAAAAAAATCTATAGCTATGGGAATTTTTGAGAAATTGGCTGGTGCTGGATTAGGATGGGCTTTTGGTGGACCTATTGGGGCACTTTTGGGATTTGCTATTGGTAGTACTTTATCTTTTAACAGTTCTAGAAATGTTAATAACGAGACAAACGCAAGAAATAGCTTTATAACAGCTCTTTTAGTCTTATTTGCTGCTGTGATGAAAGCAGACAATAAGGTTTTAAAATCTGAATTATCTTTTGTAAAGGATTTCTTACTTAAGAATTTTGGTGAAGATATTACCTTTGATTCTTTAAAAATATTAAAAGATCTTCTTAATAAAGATATTCCTCTTGAAGAAGTTTGTGAACAAATTGCACGCAATACAAAATATCAAGATAGAACTCAACTTCTACATATTCTGTTTTCTCTTTCGAAAGCTGATAATAATATTGTTGAATCGGAAATTAATGTTATTAGAAGAATTGCTCAACTTCTAGGTATTAGTCTTTCTGATTACAATTCTATAAAAGCTATGTTTGTTGAAGATTTCGATAAGTCGTACCAAATTTTAGGTATTTCTAAGAATGCTACAGACGATGAAGTGAAAAAGGCTTACAGAAAAATGGCTGTTCAAAATCACCCTGATAAGTTTGAACATTTAGGAGAGGAAATTAAAAATCAAGCCGAGGTTAAATTTAGAGCAATTAATGAGGCTTATGAAACAATTAAGAAACAACGTAATTTAAAATAATTTAATAACAAATAAACGATAATACTATGCTTAAGAATATTCTAGCAATTACAGGAAAACCTGGATTATATAAAATGGTTTCTAATAACAAAAATGCAATGATTGTTGAATCTGTATCTACAGGAAAAAGATTCCCAGCTTATACTTCTGCTCAAATAGTTGCATTGGATGATATTGCTATTTATACAGAAAGTGAAGATATGCCTTTAAGAGAAGTTTTTAAATTAATAGCTGAGAAAACTAATTTTGGACCTTCTATAAATCATAAAGAGAAACCAGAACTTCTTAAGGAATATTTAAAAGATATTCTTCCTGAATATGATGAAGATAGAGTTTACCCTTCTGATATGAAAAAATTGTTCCAATGGTATAATATCCTTCAAGAGAATGACCTTCTTAAAGTTGAAGAAGAAAAGACTGAAGACTAGTATTTTAATACTTATTTCACATATGAAAAGATTGCCTGTTTTGGCAATCTTTTTTTATTTAAACACACTTATAAGGTATTTTCTATTTTAATTATAATTTAACAAAAATCTTGAAGATATATTATAAGTATTTGCATAGATTTAAAAGGTGTATTATAGATAGAATTTAATAATATTTTTACCTGTATCATACCTCAGAAAATAGTAATACTTACTAGGCTTTGAATTTGATATTATGATTTATTCTTTCTAAGATTGCAATCTTTAAATCTAAATTTATATCTTTAAATATATTAACTATTAAAATTAAATAAATGAACCTTTTCTTCTTGATTATTATACTACTTTTTCAAGTGGCAATAATATATTTAGTTATTACAAAAAACAATAATAAAGTAGATGTATTATCTATCCAAAAAACTCTTGATAAGATTGAAGTCTCTATCTATAATTTTGAAAAGAATCTGAAAGATGAATTCCAAAGAAATAGAAGTGAGAATAATGATCTTTCTTTTAAAAATAGAAATGAATTAAGAATTACTCTAGACAATTTTGCTCAAAACTTGAATAATAGCACCAAGGATATTAAATCTGATATTAATAAACAGCTTGATTTTATTAGAAAAGATAATAGTGAGAAGTTAAATGAGATGAGACATACTGTTGATGAGAAATTGAGTGAGACTTTAGAGAAAAGACTTGGAGAATCTTTTAAACTCGTAAGTGAAAGGTTGGAACAAGTGCATAAAGGATTGGGCGAAATGCAATCTATTGCTAGTGGTGTAGGTGATTTAAAACGTGTGCTTTCTAATGTTAAAACAAGGGGTGTATTGGGTGAATATCAACTTGAAAATATTTTAGAACAAATATTAACTTCTGAACAGTATGCTAAGAATGTCGCTACTAAGAAAGGTTCTCAAGCAAATGTTGAGTTTGCTATAAAACTACCTGGTAAGAATTCTGATGAAACAGTATGGATGCCAGTTGATTCAAAATTTCCTATTGAGAATTACGAAGCTCTTCTTAATGCTTCTGAAGAAGGAAATATTGAGGTTATGGATATTGCTCGTAAGTCTTTATATAGGTCGATAGAATTGTTTGCAAAAGATATTCATACCAAATATATTGACCCTCCTTTCACAACAGATTTTGCTATAATGTTTCTTCCTACTGAAGGATTATATGCTGAAATATTAAGGCAACCAGGCTTGTTTGAGACTCTTCAAACTAAATATAAAATTACTATTACAGGACCTACAACTTTAGCTGCTTTATTAAATAGTTTAAATATGGGATTTAGAACTCTAGCAGTTCAAAAAAGAAGTAGTGAGGTATGGAATATTCTCTCTGCTGTTAAAACTGAGTTTAACAATTTCTCTAAGCAATTAGATGAAGTTGATAAGAGTTTGAATACTGCTTCTACAAAATTAAGCAAGCTAAAAAATACTAGAACTAATGTTATGAATAGAAAGCTTAAAGAAGTGGGAACTCTTGATAATAATATAGCTAAGAATCTTTTAGAAATTAATGAATAAACCAATAATAAATATAATATTATGAGTGAATTTACAAATGAAAATATAGATATTAATGCACTATGTGGATTTGAAAATTTGGATTTTAAACCTATAAATAGAAGGTATCTTAATGTAAGAAGATTAAAGTTTATAATCCTTTTTGTAATAATACTTATAGCTATGAATATAATAGCTTTAACTGCAATTGATTTCCCTTACGTATATTCGTTGATACCTATTGTTTTTGTCTTCCTAATCTTTATTTCTATTATTCTAATTTTACCCAAAGCACATAAAAAAAGAGCTTTTGCACTAAGAGAGAATGATATTACTTATAAATCGGGACTTATATGGCATAGTATCATTACTATACCCCTTAATCGTGTGCAACATGTAGCCGTAACTGAAGGTCCAGTTACTAGAATGTATAAACTGAAAAATCTAAATTTATATACATCAGGTGAATCTTCAAGCGATTTAGTTATTAAAGGTTTAACAAAAGAACAAGCTTTTAAGATTAAGGACTTTATTAACTCAAGATTAGAAAAATATGAAAATCAATAGTAAATCTAAATTATCTGCCACTGCTACGGTAGTTGAGTTTATAAGATCGCTATATAAATCTATTAAGATTATAATAGTTTTCGCAGCTTCTCTAATTGGAAGTGAACATATTGATAACATCTTATATATAGGACTTAGCGTTCTAATAGCTTTACTAATAGCCCATTCTATATTATATTACTTAAATTTCTTCTATTATATAACCAATAATGAATTTGTTATAGAAAAAGGCTATTTTAATAAAACTAAGATATCTGTACCTTTTGATAAAATTCAATCTGTAACCATTAAACAGAATGTTATTCAGCAGGTTCTAAATATTGTAGAATTAGAAATTGATTCTCCAGGAAGTAATAAGAAGGAAATTAGCCTTAAAGCAATGAAAAGAAAAGATGCTGAACAGCTAAAATCTATTCTTATGGAAAAGAAAGATACTCTTGTTGATAATGATGATATCGAAATTAAGGAAGAAGTAAAAATAGATTCTAATGATAATAATCCTGAATTGTTATTTAAATTAACACCAATAGATATTATAAAATATGCACTTAGTGAAAATATCTTAAGAGGAGGTTTATTAGTTATTTCTATAGCTTATGGATTCTATAATACCTATGCAGAATATATAAGAAGCTATTTAGATAATATTTTAAATACTACTTATGAAAAGATAGCTAATATTGGTTTGTTTTTTGGTATTATACTTTTTATTGCTTTTATCTTGTTCTCAATTACTATTAATATTATTATCGCTTTTATAAGTAATTATGATTTTACTCTGTACAAAAATGAAAAGAAATTTCAATTAGAAAAAGGTATTTTCACACGGACTTCTCAGATTATACCTAAACATAAAATCCAAACATATAAATGGACTACTAATCCTATTAAAAGACTTTTAGGTATTTATAATATTAATATAACACAGACTAATGCTAGTAAAGAGTCTAAAAAAAATGGTAGTATTTTAATTCCTGCCTGTAAAGATAAAATTGAATATTTCTTAAGAAATGAAATCTTCCCTAATAATGAGAAAGAGAGATATATAGTTGCTAAAACCTATAAAAGATTCTTTATAAGACATATTATTTTCTTTATGCTTCTTCCTCTAATTGGACTTTTCTTTATCAATATAAATAGGTATATTATCCTAGCTTATATTTTATGGGAGATTTTAACTGCTATTTCTATCTATTTGAAAGAAAGAAAATTATTAGCTAGAATTTCTGAAAACTATTTGATTAAACAATCTGGTATTCTTGCTACAAGCAATACAATTGTAGATATAAACAAGATTCAAGGTGTAAAGATTGTACAAACTATCTTTCAGAAAAGAAGAAATGCTGCTAATATTATTGTTTATACCGCATCTGAAAAGATTGTTATTAGATATATCAATTTTTATAAAGCTAAAGATATGTACACTTATATTCTGTATAAGACTGAAACTAAAAAATCTCTATAAATAAAAAGGACCTATGAAATAATCATAGGTCCCTAAATATATTAATAACATATAAAAAAAACTGAAGAACTATTCAAAAATAGTTAATTCATTATTTTGATATTTCTTATAAGCTTCTTCTAAAGACATTTCTGATGCTCCAGTAAACATCTTGATATCTGCTTTTTCTAAAACTCTTAGAGCGTTTCCACCAGGTCCATTACCTGTAATTATAATATCTGGATTAATATCGAATACTAATTTTGCTGTTCTTGGTCCAGCTCCATGTTCTACTTGTGATATTCCTTCATTTTCAACAACTTCAATCTTTTTTGATTCCTCATCATAAACAAAGATGTACTCTGCTCTTCCAAATCTAGGGTCCATTTCTGAACTCCATGAATTTCCTTTACTTGTAAATGCTATTTTCATACTACTATCTCTTTTATTTTTTGCCAACTATCTTTTATTAATTGACTATGTATTGTGTTTTCTTTTTCTACTATTGTTTTTCCTTCAACCATTGCATCAGAAAAATTAGCCATATATGGTAAGTTTGCTAAATGTATTATCCCTTCTTTTTCTAGATAATCTTCAATCTGCTTAGTTAGTTTGGTATTTAAATCATGTTTATTAATAATGCAACAAGCTTTTAGTTTAAATCTTTTAGCTACTTCATACACTCTTTGTAAATCGTGAAAGCCGGATAGACTAGATTCTGTAACAATACATACTAGATTTGCTCCTGTTAAAGATGAAAGTACAGGACAACCAATTCCTGGTGAACCGTCAACTAATATTGTATTGAGATTATTAGCTTCTGCAATTTTTCGTGCTTCTTTCTTAACCATTGCAACTAATTTCCCTGTATTATCTGCACCTATACCTAATTTTGCATGAATTAAATAGTTATTCATTCTTGATTTTGAGATAAAATATTGTCCTATACACAATTCTTGCATTTTTATAGCATGAGTTGGACAAATCTCTGAACAATAACTACATCCTTCACATTTATATTGATTTATATTGAATTCTGGAGAGATTGCATCAAACTGACATGTATCTATACAAGCTCCACATTGTGTACATTTATTTTCATCTATCTTAGCAACAAATCCACTATAATAATCCTCAGTATGTATAACCTCAGGAGACATTACAAGATGCATATCTGCTGCATCAACATCACAATCAGCTACAACAATTTCTTCGGCTCCTAATTTTGCAAAAGAAGCAGTAATTGATGTTTTACCTGTTCCTCCTTTTCCTGAAATAACAACAATTTCTTTCATTCTTACTATTTTAACAAGTGTAATTTTTCTATTATCAAATCTAATTGTTCTCGTAGGTTTTCACTATGCTTATATAACAAATTACCTTTCGAATATAATTCTGCTAATTTTCTATCATTATTTATCTTTGCCAAGATATCTATATTCTCAGCCTTGCAATATGATATTACATCATCGTTACCTATACCATATCTGTTTATAACAACTGCAAATTCTCTATTCAGAACTCTCATTGTTTCAACGGCTATTTTAAGATCGTTTAGACCAAATGGAGTGGGCTCTGTAACAAGGATAACAAAGTCTGATTTATCTACAACTTCCATTACTGGACAAGCTGCTCCTGGAGGTGCATCTACAATAATTAATTCATCTTCGTCTGCATAGTTTTCAGTATAATCAATAGTCTGAGATATTAAAGAAACTGCCTGCTCCTCACCTATATTTAACCTACTTTCTACAAATGTTAAATTACCTTTATGTGATTTTGATAACCTTCCCATTCTAACATCTTTAAATGATAAAGCTGAACCAGGACACAAATCAACACACATATGACATGTATGACAGAATTCTGGAAATATCATCACTTCGTCTCCTAAAACTTGTATGCAATTGAATTTGCACCATTCCTGACATTTACCGCATAAGATACATTCAGATTCTTTCCATTCTGGTATTTTTTTGAACATATCTTTTTCAAGATCTTTTTCTACATCTAAAAATAAACCAGAATTTGGTTCTTCAACATCTAAATCTGCTAAAGTAACTTTTTGCTTTTCTGATATATATGAAGCTAGGTTTGTAGATAATGTTGTCTTACCTGTTCCTCCTTTGCCACTAGCTATTGCAAGTATCATATTGTGTATTTTTCTATCCTTAATGTGTATTTTTCGCTTACAATATTAATGAACATATGTCCACTATTCAAATATTATTGTCATTATTTTATAAAAAAAACAGATATGTTTTATATGTCACACTCATTAATCCCTCATATACAGATTATTAACTCTATTTTTAATTCTATGCATATATTATAGAGAACAATAAATTTGCTGCTATTTGAATATATTTAGATAATAATTACCTTTTAATTCATATATTAGCAATAAAAACAATGGAATTAAATTTATTAATATCTTTTATTGGCGCATCAATTATTCTTGCAATTATGCCAGGACCAGATAATATATTGGTTTTGACTGAAAGTATTACAAATGGGAAAAAGAATGGTATAGCTCTCTCTGCTGGCTTATCTTTAGGAGTTATGGTTCATACCATTGCAGCTGCAACTGGAGTTTCTTTAATAATTCAAACATCAGCAATTGCTTTTTCTATTATTAAATATTTTGGAGCTTTATATCTATTTTATATTGCTTTTATTACTATAAAAGAAAAGAAAACTTCTTCAAATATTATCTCTAATAAAATCTCTCCAATAAAATTAATAAAGAAAGGATTTCTTATGAATGTCTTAAATCCTAAGGTTTCATTATTTTTTATTGCACTATTACCTCAATTTATCACAAAAAATGGCTTCAATTTTACAATTCAAATGATAATTCTAGGTTTTATTTTTATGTGCATATCATTTTTGCTTTTCTCTGGTATTGCTAATTTATCTGGAAGAATAAATAAATATATAAACAATAGCAGATTTTGGGAAATAACTAAATGGGGAAAAGTTTCTGTACTAGGTATTCTAGGGTTCATTCTTCTATTTGCAAAGAAATAACCAATACCATGAATGTAAAATCTTTTAAATTGATAAATTATTAATATAAATATTGAATTTTAATTATATTAAAAAATTAATTCTTCTTAAAAAACTATAATTTTGTGGCAATTTAAAATTTTACAAGATGATTTTTGAACCGATTATTACATCAATTTTAGATAACGATCTATACAAATTTACAATGATGAATGCTGTTATTCATCATTTCCCTAGAGCGTTAGTAAAATATAAGTTTTTTGAAAGAACAAAAAAACTTGAATTTCCAAAAGGTTTTTCAAAAGAACTAAAAGAGCAAATAGATCATTTAGCCACACTATCTTTAACAGTAAAAGAAGAAAAATGGTTAAAAGAAACATGTGGATATTATCTTCCTCCAACATTCTTTATTTTTTTAAGAGGTTATCGATTTAATCCAAAACAAGTTTCAATTGAACAAATAGATGGTAAACTTGACTTAACAATTGAAGGTCCATGGCATGAAGCTATTTTATGGGAAGTTGTTCTTATGGCTCTTATTTCAGAACTATATTTTAGAATGACTAACAACCATATAAAAGATACCAAAAGTCTTAATAATAAAGATCATCAGAAAGCAATTATCTATAAAGAAAAGAATATATGTTTTGCTGATTTTGGAACCAGAAGAAGATATTCTCTAAAAAATCACGATAGAGTTATTGAGGTATACAAAAACGACGCAAAAGGCTCTTTTGTTGGAACAAGTAATATGTTCCTAGCAATGAAACACAATCTAATTCCAATAGGAACTCATGCACATGAATGGTTTATGTTTATGGCTGCAAAATATGGATATCGCCAAGCAAATAGAGAAGGACTTGGTAAATGGGTAGAAACATATGGAGGTGAATTAGGTATTGCTTTATCTGACACTTTTACTACTAAAGCATTTTTAAAAAGCTTCAACACTTTATATGCAAAACTCTTTGATGGAACAAGACATGATTCTGGAGATCCTATAGAATATACCAATAAAATGCTAAAACATTATAAATCTCTAGGAATAGATCCTAAATATAAAACAATTGTCTTTAGTAATAATTTAAATCCAGAAGAAGTCTTTAGAATTTCTGAATATTGTAAAGATAAAATTCAATATAGTTTTGGAATAGGAACTAATACTACAAATGATGTTGGTGTAACTCCTCTTAATATTGTAATTAAAATGACTCACGCTATGCCTGATGGATTTGGAGAATACATACCTACAGTAAAACTTTCTGACGATAATGAAAAACATACTGGTCCTATAGATGAAATTGACTTGTGTGAAAAAGATTTAAGAATAAATAATAATTGATAATAAAGTACAGAATATCAATATATTTTATAAGCATTCTATATAATATTTTGTATCTATAGATTTGCTTTATTAAATTTACACGTAAATATTTAAACCAAATAAATTAGCTATGTATAAAAAAACAGGTCTAGTACTTCTTTCATTATTAATTGGAAGTGCTTCTTTTGCTCAAAAAAAAGATAAAGCTATCTTCAAAGAGTACAAACCAGGTTACTATCAAAATTCGATACTAAAAGATATCAGAAATATTGATAACAAATTAGATAAAAAAGAGAATGAAAAGATTTTCTTTATGGATCAATCTAAAATGAAATTGCCTAATAAACTTTCTTATTATAAGAAAACTTGGGCTAATCCTTCAATATCTCAAGGAAATACTGGATCTTGCTGGTGTTTTTCTACTACTTCAATGTACGAATCAGAAATTTTTAGAATAACTGGTAAAAAAGTAAAACTTTCTGAAATGTATACTGTTTACAATGAGTTTGTCGAAAAAGCTAAAGGATTTGTAAACTCTCGTGGAACAACTATCTTTGAACAAGGATCTGAAGCCAATGCTGTAACTCGTTCTTATAAAAAGAACGGATTTGTTCCTGCTAGTAAATATACTGGATTAAAAGATGGTAGACGTTTTCATACTCACAAAAAAATGTATCATGAGATGAAAGCTTATCTTAAAAAGGTTAAAGAAAATAACGCATGGAATGAAGATGAAGTTGTAGCTACTATTAAAGCTATAATGAATCACTATATTGGAGTTCCTCCAACTAAATTCACTGTAGATGGTAAAGAATATACTCCTAAATCATTCATGACTGATTACTGTAAAATTAATCCTGATGATTATGTTGAAGTTCTTTCTGTAAAATCAGAACCATATTGGAAACAAGTTTCATATAAAGTACCAGACAATTGGTGGAATAGTAAAGAATATTATAATCTTCCTCTTGATATCTTTATGAAAGTTCTTAAAAAAGCTATCAAGAATGGTTATACAATGAGTATTGGTGGTGATGTTTCTGAAGCTGGTTTCTTACGCACAACAAATGTAGCTTTAGTCCCTACTTTTGATATCCCTTCAAAATATATTGATGAAAATGCTAGAGTATTTAGATTTGCTAATGGTAGTACAACTGATGATCATGGAATGCACTTAATGGGATACTATAAAGATAAAGATGGTAAAGATTGGTATCTAATAAAAGATTCAAGTTCAGGATCAAGAAATAATGATGAAGCAGCACCTGAATTCGGTTATTATTTCTTCTCATCAGACTACATAAAACTAAAAATGATGGGATTTACAGTTCATAAAGATGCACTTAAGAAATACCTAAAGAAATTTAAAAACTAAGAATTTATATTCTAAAATATTGTGGTTACATAAGTTGAAAAGTTCTTTCAATTTGTAACCACATTTTTTTTATAAATTTTTCTTATTAGTTGTATTTTCAATACAAGATTATAATATATTTGCGATAAATATATTATAAATGAAAAGACACGTACCTCAGCAGTATAAATTTGTTATCAAATTGGGTATGGCGCTCCATAAGTATGGAATTTTGTCATACAAAATAGAGTCTTATTTAAGACAAATATGCGAGATTAAAAACATTAAAGGGACATTTATGGATAACCCCACGTGGATTAATTATGTGTTCTATGAGGATGATGATCAGACATACACTTATATGAAGATTGTTAAACCTGGTGAAATTAATCTTGGAGGATTAGCAAGGATTCACGAAATAACAAAAAAACTTCTTGCTGAAGAAATATCATTCTCTGAAGCTAGTGACGAAATTGAAAACATTGATAATAATACACAACAAAGAAAAATTCTAGAATTTATAGCATTTCTAATTTCAGGACCATCTTTTTGTGTTATTTTAAACACTAACTGGATGTCTGCAATAGCTGCTGGAATAGCAGGTATTTTTATATATTTGTTATATAATTTTGCATCGAAATCCGATTATATTTCAAGTACTCTTGAATCTGCAGTTGCTTTTGCTAGTACTTTAGTTGTTGGAGGATTAAGTTATATATTCCCAAACATCAATGTATCTTTAAGCATTCTTGCATCTATAATCATATTTATACCTGGACTTTCCATTACAAATTCATTGGAAGAAATCACTTCATACAATTTAACTTCAGGAACTGCAAAGTTTTCTGGAGCTATGGTATCTTTATTCAAACAGTTCTTTGGAGTTATGCTTGGGCTTGCATTTATAAGCTTATTTATGGAAGTAAAGCATGTACCAACAATAGATGACATACCAAAATGGGTTGATCCTATAGCTATTTTGTTACTTGTATGCAGTTTACTACCTATCTTTAAAGTTAGACATAGAGATGTTTTCCTTTGTATTGTAATCGGATTTATAAGCTTCTACACTACTGTATTCTTAGAATTCACAGGAATACTACTAAGTATATTTATAGGAACCATAGCTGTAATGATATGTAGTAAGATCTTTGGAAAAATTTCTAAATCTCCAAAGATTGTTTTCATCATGCCAGGTATTGTTATGCTTGTTCCAGGAAGTAAAGCTTTTATTGGTTTAAGTAGTTTATTTGGAACATCTGCTGCAGACACTCCATCTAATATGTGGATGCAAGTAGCATACATATTTATGGGAATAATTGGAGGATTACTACTTTCTGGATCATTTATGTCAACAAAAAATCATGTAAAATAATTACTTTTACACAAATTACTACATAGAAGTATTATAAGTAAACTTTTGTCATCTTTAGTAAATTATTGTAAATTAGCTATATATAATAGTCACTAACAATCAAAATACCTTAAGATGAAAAAGATTTTAATATTCATTAGCATTATTACTATTGGAATAATAATACTTTCATGTAGTAATTTGAAGAGTAAGAAGAAAGGTTTTATTCATTTCTACTCTGATAACAACCAAACATTTTCAATCACAAAGTTTAATAATATTGGTACTTTAGATATTGTTAAGAAGAAACTTTTTGTAAAAAATACAGAAGGTATCCTAGATACAAATAAACAAGGAAAATTTGTACAAATGTTTCTAATGGCAAATAATAAGAACTATATTTTGTTTGCTCCTCCACGTAAAACCATCGACATTAAAATAACCAAATCTGGATTAGAATTTGATGAGAAAGATTATCTAAATAAGTTCATACATAATTTTACACTCGAAATTAATACACTATTTTCTAGTAGAAAAAAGTTAGATAAAAGAATTGAAGATATTAACCTTGCTAAAAAAGATTTAATTACAAAACTAGACAAGATCAAGAAGAAATTATCACAGAAAGAATATAATTTACTCAGAGCTATTATTGATGGGAAAATGGCACATATTAAGTTTATGCTTGCAGATACTTATAAAATTAAGGATTATAACAATAAATATTTCGATTTTATAAAAACACTTAATATCAATAACAATCAGTTTATGAATTTTACTGATAATGTAAATGTAATTCATGATTATCTAAAAGTAAGATATTTCAGACGATTTAATAAAAATTTCTATAAAAGTGATCCTGATATAATATTTATAAATCAAGAACTTAATAGTAAAGAAGTAGCAAGTGCATTTACAGGTTTAATAGTTTCTGATCTAATCCCAGACGTATCAAAAGAAGAAAAAGAGATACTAATAGAAGAAATGCGAATTAACAATGTTTTTGAAAAATATATTGAACATGCTAAAACTGTAAAAGCTGGTACTAGTCTTGGGAAGAAAGTTGGAAATAAAGCTAAATATATTGAAACCTTAATTTCTTACAATAAAGATTTTTCAATTGATATGTTAAAAGATAAGATTGTCTATGTTGATAATTGGGCAACATGGTGTGGAGCTTGTCTACACGGTATAAAATATTTTAATAAGAAATACAGTAAAATAAAAGATCAAAAAGATGTTGTTTTTGTATTTGTTTCATTTGATAGAAATGAAGAAATATGGAGAAACTATATTAAAAAACACAATTTTAATAAGAAGAATATAATACATCTTTTCAATTCTGAAGATATGGATACAAAATATGCTAAATATTATGGAATAAGAAGTCTTCCATATGCATACATAATTGATAAAAATCATAAAGTTGCAAACACAAAACCTGTCACTTTTGAAGAAGCTTCTTTCATTTCATTTATAAAGAATAAATAAGAACAAATAAAAAAGGACTCTTTAAAGAGTCCTTTTATATAGATTTGTTCTTATTATTAGTCAATCTTATGAATAGCTAAACCAGAACGTAATTTTGGTTCAAACCAAGTTGTTTTAGGAGGCATAATATTACCAGTATCAGCAATATCAATCAATTGTTGCATAGAAACAGGATATAAAGCAAAAGCTACTTTCATTTCACCATTATCTACTCTTCTTGATAACTCACCTAAACCACGGATACCACCAACAAAATCAATTCTTGTTGAAGTTCTTAAATCTTTGATATCTAAAACTTGATCTAATACTAAATTAGATAAAATTGTAACATCAAGAACACCAATAGGATCAGAATCGTTATATGTACCTTCTTTAGCAGTCATTTTATACCATTTTCCACCTAAGTACATAGAGAACTCATGTAATGAAGCTGGTCTATAGATATCTTCACCCATACACTCAACTGCAAAGTTTTTCTCGATAGCAGCAATTAATTCTTCTTCAGACAATCCGTTAAGATCTTTAACTACACGGTTATAGTCAATAATTTTTAATTGATTATCTGGGAAGTGAACTGACATGAAGTAGTTATATTCTTCATCACCAGTATGATTTGGATTAGCAGCTTTCTTTTCAAGACCAATTCTTGCAGCAGCTGCAGTTCTATGGTGACCATCAGCTACATATGTAGAATCAACTTTTGTTGCAAATAATTCTAATAATTGATTATTTAAAGCTGAATCTGTAATAGCCCAAAAATGATGACCGAAACCATCTTCTGCAACGAAGTTATAATCTGCTTCATTATTAGCTACCCAATTAGATACAATCTCATCAATTGCAGGAACTGATTTATACGAGAAGAATACTGGCTCGATATTTGCATTTAAATAACGAGTTAAAACCATTCTATCTTCTTCTTTATCTGGACGAGTTAACTCATGTTTCTTAATGATACCATTTTGGTAATCTTCACAAGAAGCATTAGCAACGATACCGTACTGAGTACGACCATCCATTGTTTGAGCATAGATATAATATCTAGCTTCTTCGTCTTGAACTAACCATCCTTTATCTTGGAATGCTTTGAAGTTCTCAACAGCTTTTTCATAAACAGTTTCAGAATGAATATCTACTCCTGCTTCGCAATCAATCTCTGCTTTTGTTACGTGTAATAAAGATTTCTCTTTACCTTTAGCCATTTCAGCAGCTTCTTCTGAATTCATTACGTCATAAGGAAGACATGCTAACTCTGTTACAATATCTTTTGTTGGGCGTAACGCCTTAAATGGTTTAATATTAGCCATCTTTAAGAATTTGAAAAGTTTATAATAAATTATTTATTTACTCTGAATTTCTCATCACCGTTTTCGATGAAATTTACTATTTGGTTTGCACCAGCAATACCTGCATTGATGTTTGCTTCAGCTGTTTGTGCACCCATTTTCTTAGGTGTAAAGAAATATCTTCCATCAAATTGTGCATATTCTGCAGCATTATCAGGAGCAACATCTGAGATATATTTAATATCATCTCTATCAGCCATTAATTTCACTAAACCAGCCTCATCAATAACTTCTTTACGAGCTGTATTAACTAATACACCACCTTTTGGCATTCTATTAACTAAATCATAGTTTATAGATCCTTTAGTGTGAACATTAGCAGGTATATGAAGAGATACATAATCACATGTGCTATATAATTCTTCAACTGTTTCTATAGCTATAGCTCCAGCTTCTTCAATTTGCTCTTTAGACATAAATGGATCAAAAGCATAAACTTCCATTCCAAAACCTTTAGCAACACGACCAACATTTCTACCTACGTTTCCGTATGCATGAATACCAATCTTTTTACCTTTTAATTCTGAACCAGCTTTACCATTAAAACCATTACGAGCTAAAAATACCATCATACCAAGTGCTAACTCTGCAACTGCATTTGAGTTTTGACCTGGAGTATTCATAGCAACAACACCTCTTTCAGTACATGCTGCACAATCGATATTATCAAAACCTGCACCAGCTCTAACAATTACTTTTAGATTTTTAGCAGCTTCAATAACTTCTTTTGTAGCTTTATCAGAACGGATAATCATTGCGTCAACATCAGCAACAGCAGCGATTAATTCATCTTGTGATTCATATTTTTCTAAAACTGATAATTCATAACCAGCTTTAGTTAGAACTTCTCTAATACCTTCTACAGCAGCAGGAGCGAATGGCTTAACTGTTGCAATTAATACCTTTTTAGACATCTCTTTTATTTTTTAATTTGTATATATCTGTATAAAAATAATTACAATAGATACATAACAATATTATGTTTATATATAAAAATAAGGGTCTTAAACAATAAGACCCTTAAAACTCAATATAATTAAGCTTTTAATGTTTCGTATTCTTTCATACATGCAACTAAAGCTTCAACGTCCTCGATTGAACAAGCATTATAAGTTGATGCACGGAAACCACCTACTGAACGGTGACCTTTGATACCACAAATATTGTGTTTTTCTGAGAATGCAATGAAATCAGACATTAAATCTTCTTTTCCATCTGCCATCAAGAAAGGAATGTTCATTCTTGAACGAGAACCTTCTTCAACAACTGGTTTAAACATAGAGTTTCTTTCGATCTCAGCATATAACATTTCTTCTCTTTGTTTAGCTAATTTCTCCATTCCTTCTACACCACCGTTTGCTTTAACCCATTTAAGAGTTTCTTTAACTGTAAAGATATTAATACATGGAGGTGTATTAAACATAGAATCTTTATCAATATGAGTTTGGTATTTCAACATTGTTGGAATAACTCTATCAGCTAAATTTTCTTTAGCGAAGTCGTTGTTGATAATAACAAAAGTTACACCAGCAGCACCAACATTTTTTTGACAACCACCATAGATCATAGCATATTTGCTAACATCTACAGGACGGCTCATAATATCAGATGACATATCACAGATTACTGGTACATCATAAGATTTATCTTCGAAAAACTCAGTACCTCTAATAGTATTGTTAGAAGTTAAGTGAAGATAATCAGCATCAGCAGGAACTTGAAGATCTTTTGGATAGAAAGTAAATCCTTTATCTTCAGAAGAAGCGATAACTTCAGCTTCACCAAAAAGTTTAGCTTCTTTTATAGCTTTTGTTGACCATGTACCTGTATTTACAAATGCAGCTTTCTTTTTCAAGAAGTTATAAGGTACCATACAGAATTGAGTACTTGCACCACCACCTAAAAATAATACAGAATAATTTTCAGGAATGTTTAATAATTCTTTGAATAAAGAAACGGCTTCATCATACACAGCTTGGAAATCCTTAGATCTGTGTGATACTTCCATAATAGACTGTCCACAGTTTCCTAATTCTCTAACTGCGTTAGCAGTATTCTCAAGTGTTGAATCAGGTAATTTACAAGGACCTGCGTTAAAAATATGCTTTCTCATTTTATCAATTATTTGGTTGATTATTTTATTATTTTAATGTCATATTAATTTAATCACAAAAGTAAGATAAAGATAGAAATAAAAAACCTTTTCGATGTTTATTTTATTAATATCAAAGCTTTTTTCAATCAATACACAAACGTTTGTTTTTTTGACGATTTAAAGCTACATTTCTATTTTCAACTTTTCAAATAATTAGCTATTATTTTGTGTATAATAACAATATTTTAATAACTAAAATAGCCTCCAGCATAAACTGGAGGCTATTTTTATTTTTTATCGACTTATTTTACTACATAAAAGATCTAACAATCTTACCTTTTGCAGTCTTTTTACGAATTCTAATAAACACTTCTGTATCTCTTTTATGGAATGGAGCATTAACATAACCCATAGCAATAGACTTACCTGTCATAGGAGAAACAGTTCCTGAAGTAACAACACCTATTTCGTTACCTTCAGCATCTTCGATAGCATAACCGTGGCGAGCAATTCCCTTTTCAAGAAGCTCGATACATTTCAACCAACGAGTTGGTTTTTCTGCTTTCATTTTTTCGTTATATTCTCTATCAACAAAATCGTTACCGTCAACAAATTTTGTAATCCAACCTAAACCAGCTTCAATAGGACAATGCTCATCATCGATATCATTTCCATATAAGCAGAAACCAGCTTCTAATCTTAAAGTATCTCTAGCACCTAAACCAATTGGTTGAATACCAAATTCTTTTCCAGCTTCGAAAACAGCTTTCCATAATTTATCAGCATCTTCATTTTTAGCATAAATCTCACAACCACCTGAACCAGTATATCCAGTTGTAGAGAAACAAACTCTTTCAATACCACCAAAACTTAATTCTTTGAAAGTATAATACTCCATGTCTTCAACAGTAGTATCAGTCATTTTTTGCATAGCTTTCAATGCTAAAGGACCTTGGATAGCTAATTGACACCATTCTTCAGAAACATTAATCAATTCCTTACCAATTTCCATTCCTAGTTCTTTTGCATATTTAGAAGCCCAAGCAAAATCTTTATCAATATTTGCAGCATTAACAACTAACAAATATTTATCTTCTCTAAATCTATATACTAGTAAATCGTCAACGATTCCACCTTTACCATTAGGCATACAAGTATATTGAACTTTACCGTCAGTTAAATCAGCAACATTATTAGTAGTAATTTTTTGAACAAATTCGAAAGCTTTAGGACCTTCTACCCAAAACTCACCCATATGAGACACATCAAATACTCCTAATTTCTCTCTTACACAATTATGCTCATCTTTAATACCTGTGTTATATTCTATTGGCATATTGTAACCTGCAAACTCTGCCATTCTTGCACCCAATTCTATATGATATTGAGTAAATGCTGTTGTTTTCATATATTATATTTTTAACGTAAAACTTACTATATTACTTTCTTTACTATCTATACAACAAATGTATAAAATTTATTAAATATTCAAAATAATTAACAAACGTTTCAAATGATAATATATTAAGATTTAATCTTAATATTTAGCCACATACTTGTATTGACTTTTCCATTTTATAAGTATATTTACACATATCGTGAATTACAACAAAATAGAAACAAATAATGAACAGGACTTTTAAACATGTAAATAAAGATTTACTACTAGATATTTTTGGAGATGATATTGAAATAATCCTAGACATGGTTGATGTATTTGTAAATATGGCAACCTCGTATTATAAAGACATTCTAGAAGATTATGAAAACAAAAAATGGTTTGAACTTGGTTTAGTTGCTCATAAAGCTAAAGGATCTTGCAGAACAATGGGATTACAAAATATAGGAGAATCTCTTCATAAGATTGAGAATAATGCAAAGGGAATAGCTTATAACGAATTAGACGAAAATAGAAATTTAAGTCACGACCAAGAAAAGCTATATCAAACGATGCTCAAAGAAGGTCAAAAAGAAGGTGATACAAATATTATAGATAAAGAGATAATATATCTCAAAAATAATTTTGAAGAAGCTGTTCAGGAGTTAGTAAGTTTAAAAGAATCTCTCAATAAGTAAAATACAATACATAACACATATAAAAATGAAAAGTTCGGCATATCACCGAACTTTTCTACTCAAAAAAGAAAACAAATTAAACATTTGCTCTCAAATAAATTCTATCTCATATCAACAACCTCAACATTAGGATGCGATTTTTCATCAAACACAAAATGTCCATCAGAGAAATGAACCTTTGTATCCATTCTTATTAATTCAATTCTTAAATCATTACCTTCTTTACCTTTAGAAACGAAACTTACAATTTCATTCTTAGATAAATTTATTGAAACAATAACTTTTGAGAAATCTTTCTCTTCTCTAGGAATTAAATAAATTTCAGCATACTTAGTCTTACCTTTTTTATAAGTCTTATTCAAAGAATAATTAAATCCATTCTTATATAAATCAAAAATCTTAGCAGGATTAGTTAAATCACCAGAATTTTCCTCTACTTCTGAAATATTTACCTCTTCTGCATCTTTCATATAATTATATCTATTCTTACCATCAAAGAAAGTTTCAGTTCCCATAATAGATATCTTATACTTATTCTTTTTAATATCCGCCATACCTATAGAGCTATCCTTCATATCTTCTTCATTATTCTCTACAGTCATTCTAAAATTGATTTTCATACATTCAATTTTAGAATATTTATTAGATAATTTATCAAGGATATCTTTAGCTTTTTTATCATTTTGAGCGCAAAGAGTCAAAACAGATAAAAACATAATTATAGGCATTAATAATAATTTCTTCATACTTAATTGTTTATTTTACAAGTTACTTAATAATTGTTCTAAAGCATAGTCGTCTGGCACTAACACCTGACGAGCTTTACTTCCTTCAAACGGACCAACAACTCCAGCTGCTTCAAGTTGATCAATAATTCTTCCTGCTCTAGCATATCCAATAGAGAATCGTCTTTGTATAGAAGATGTTGAACCTTGTTGAGAATGTACTATTAAATGAGCGGCATCATTAAACAATGGATCTCTATTTCCTAAATCTATTTCACCAGCTTCACCACCAGAAGGTTCAGGAATAAATTCAGGCAACATAAAAGCAGTTTCAAACGATTTCTGATCAGCGATATACTCAGTAATAGCGTCCACTTCAGGAGTATCAACAAAAGCACATTGAACTCTCACCATTTCACTAGAGACAGAAACCAATAAATCTCCCCTACCAATTAATTGATTAGCACCAGGGGCATCCAAAATAGTTCTTGAATCAATCATAGAGGCCACTTTAAAAGCAATCCTAGCAGGGAAATTAGCTTTAATTAAACCAGTAATAATATTTGTTGAAGGACGTTGAGTTGCTATAATCATATGAATTCCCACAGCTCTAGCCAATTGAGCAATTCTTGCAATAGGTTGCTCAACCTCCTTACCTGCAGTCATAATTAAATCGGCAAATTCATCTACAACAACTACTATATATGGTAAATATCTATGTCCTTTATCTGGATTTAATCTACGTTTAGTAAATTTAGCATTATACTCCTTAATATTTCTAACAGTTGCTTTCTTTAACAAATCGTAACGAGCGTCCATCTCTGTACAAAGAGAATTTAAAGTAGCAACAACTTTACCTACGTCAGTAATAATAGGCTCTTCAGCATCTGGCAATTTTGCCAAGAAATGTTTCTCTATAACAGAATATATACTCAACTCAACTTTCTTAGGGTCAACCATCACAAATTTAAGTTGAGAAGGATGTTTTTTATAAAGCAAAGATGTTATAATAGCATTTAAACCTACCGATTTACCTTGTCCAGTAGCACCTGCAACTAACAAGTGAGGCATTTTAGCTAAATCAAAAATATATGGTTCATTAGAGATTGTTTTTCCTAAAGCAACAGGAAGAGCATATTTAGCTTCTTGGAATTTCTTAGAACCAATAACCGATTTCATAGAAACCACTTCAGGTCGTAAATTTGGCACCTCAATACCAACAGTACCCTTACCAGGAATAGGAGCTATAATTCTTATCCCTAAAGCAGAAAGACTAAGAGCTATATCATCTTCAAGATTCTTTATTTTAGATATTCTAACACCAGGAGCTGGTACTATTTCATACAATGTAACTGTAGGACCAATAGTAGCCATAATCTTAACAATCTCAATCTTATAATTTCTTAAAGTCTCAACAATTCTATTTTTATTATCTTCTAATTCAACTGTTGTAACCTTTTTATTATTAGCATCATGAGCTTCAAGAAGATCTATAGAAGGGAATTTATAAGAAGACAATTCTAAAGTAGGATCATAATCTTCTAACTGCACCTTATTTTCTTTCACAGTTTCCTCTTTAACATCATTTTCTACAATTAACTCTACTTCATCATCTTTACCTGTATTTTGAGTCTTTTTATTTTTAGATTCTTTTTCTTCAAAATTCAAAGATAAATCGTCTGTAAAAACATGCTTATTCGAGTCTTGAGAATCAAAATCTTCATTAGCATTAATAGTATCTTTTTCAAATAGACTTTCATCAATATACGAACTATCTTCATCTTCAATAACATCTTCTATATAAGTACTATCTTCGCTAGTGTAGTCTTCATCTAAATCTTCGTCTTGACGTTTATTCTTCAAGATAACATTCATTAATCTAGCTACATACGGAAAGAATTTTGGAAAAGCAAATATTATAATTATTGAAAAAACAACTGCTAAAAGAACTCCAGTACCTATTTGTCCCATAGCAGCAACAAACCACTGTTTCATATGGAAGCCAAACATTCCACCAGGGAAAACATAAGTATGAGTAAATATATTAGAAAAGATATAATCGAAAGCTATTGAAAGCCAGAAAACTCCAATAGAACCAATAATTAAAGGTCGTTTCAAACTTCTATTATATACTTTTAAACATTTCAGACCAGAAATAAACAACAAGTAAGAAAAGATAAAAGATGGTATACCGAAAGTACAATTTATAAAGAAATTCGCTATAGATGCGCCTAACTTCCCTACCAAATTATTTACAACAATTTTGGGATTAATAATATATTCTAAGGTTTCAATATCCAACTTACTCTGATCGATACCACCACTAGTAAAAAACGATAAAAATGAAATTATCATTAACACAGAAAAAGAACAGAACACAATACCATATATTGTATACATTTTTTTACTATGCCAAGGTATAAAAACATTAGCCAAATTTGCATCTACAGATTTCTTATTTTTCTTTTTCTTCTTTGCCATATACTCTCTTTATTCCTAATAATACAAAAGTAAGCATTTAGTTCGTGTAATAAAAAAAATTTATAATGAAAATACTTATCTAAATAAATGAATATGCTTGCATATTTCATAAGAAAAAGACTAATTATTATCATTTTTATGCAGATTTTCAACTCCTACATGAATATTTATCCATTACCCTATCTTTCAACACATTAGACCCATTTATTTTTTCTTAAAAAAAGATTAAATAGTCAGTTTTTTTCTTAGTTTTGCAATTCTAAAAAACGGATGTAGACCTGTATTCTACTGACAATAAAAAGGAATATTAATTATTAAAATTTTTAACGTACGATGGAGAAGAAACTAGCGGTAATAGCACTAGGTGGAAACGCTCTTTTGCGTGGTAACCAAAAAGGTACTGTTGAAGAACAGACTCAGAACACACAAGACACTTTAAAAAATATCATTTTCCTTATTAAGGAAGGTTACAATATCATTTTAGCACACGGTAATGGTCCTCAAGTAGGAAATATCTTAATGCAAAATGCAGCTGGAAAAGAATTATACGATTTACCAGAAATGACATTAGACTACAATGTAGCATCATCTCAAGGTGGTATTGGTTATATGATTGAGCACAATTTAAGAAACATTCTTAAAGAAAACGGAATCGATAAAAACGTTGTTACACTTGTTACACAAGTATTAGTAGACAAAAACGATCCAGCATTCAAAAACCCTACAAAAAGAGTTGGAAGAATCTATTCTAAAGAAGATGCTGAGAAATTAACAGCAGAAAAAGGATGGATATTTAAAGAAGAAGTAAAAGCTGACGGTGGTTGGAGAAGAGTAGTACCTTCACCAGTTCCAACATCTTTTTCTAATGCAGATGTAGTAGAAAAGTTAGCTAATGAAGGAAATATCGTTATCACAGTAGGTGGTGGTGGTATCCCAGCATATATTAATGAAGAAGGTCAAACTGTTCCTGTAGAGGGAGTTGTTGACAAAGATTTAGCTTCTGCTGTTGTTGGAAACACAGTTAATGCAAATGAATTCTATATTTTAACAGATGTTCCTTATATTTACAAAAATTTTAAACAAGAGAACCAAGAAATTTTAGAATTCTTAAACTATGCTGACTGTGAAAAATATATTGCAGACGGTACTTTTGCTGAAGGATCTATGGCTCCAAAAATTAGAGCTTGTATGCAATTCGTTAAAAATGGTGGAGAAAAATCTATCATTACAGAAGCTACACTTCTAGAAGACAAAAAATATGGTTCTAAAATAACAATGGACTAATTTAAAAGAGAAAAATAATTCATTATTTAATTTATAAATACATAATATTATGAGTTTCAATTTAAGAAATAGACATTTCCTTAAGTTATTAGATTTCACACCAAAAGAAATCCAATACATGTTAGATTTAGCTAGAGATCTTAAAAGAGCTAAATACGCTGGAACAGAGCAACCAACTTTAGCTGGTAAAAACATCGCTCTTATCTTTGAAAAATCATCTACACGTACAAGATGTGCTTTTGAAACAGCTGCACATGATCAAGGAGCTCAAGTAACATATTTAGGTCCTTCAGGTTCTCAAATCGGAATCAAAGAATCTATGGCAGATACAGCTAGAGTACTAGGTCGTATGTACGATGGTATCGAGTACCGTGGTTTCGGTCAACCAATCGTAGAAGATTTAGCAAAACATGCTGGTGTACCAGTATGGAATGGTCTTACTGACGAATTCCACCCAACTCAAATCTTAGCTGACTTCTTAACAATGATGGAACATACTGACAAGCCTCTTAACAAAGTAGCTTTTGCTTACTTAGGAGATGCTCGTAACAATATGGCTAATTCATTAATGGTAGGTGCTGCTAAAATGGGTATGGATGTTAGAATCGTTGGTCCTAAAAACCTACAACCAGAAGCAGAACTAGTTGCTACTTGTGAAGAAATCGCAAAAGAAACTGGTGCAAAAATCACTATCACTGACGACGCTAAAGCTGGTGTTAAAGGATGTGATTTCTTATATACTGACGTATGGGTATCTATGGGTGAGCCAGACGAAGTATGGAAAGAAAGAATTGATCTTCTTAAACCATTCCAAATCAACAAAGAAATTATGGCAGCTACAGAAAACGATGCATGTAAATTTATGCACTGTTTACCTGCTTACCATAATAGAGAAACTAAAGTTGGTGAAGATGTATTCCAAAAATTCGGTCTTGACGGTGTTGAGGTTACTGAAGACGTTTTCGAATCTCCTGCATCAATCGTATTTGACGAAGCAGAAAACAGATTACATACTATTAAAGCTGTAATGGTTGCAACTTTAGGTAAATAATCTATTTCAATCTAAGAATATTCCTTAGAAATAAGGACTTAATATAGATAGAAAAAACAAATTAGGTAGCTACAAATTTATTGTGGCTACCTTTTTTCTTATTCTCTATTTAAGTTTTACAGGACCTACTTCAGCTGCAAAAAATCTTAAAACATCATTTACCTTATCTAACCTTACAGTTTGTTTACCTTGCTCTAAATCTCTAATAAATCTAAGACCTACTCCTGTTTTTTCAGAAAGATCTACTTGAGTCAGACCAAACTTCTTTCTCATCTTTTTCACAAACTGAGGTATCGTTAATTCTTCCATATTAATCTATTTTGTATTATAAATATATAAAAAATATACAAAAATTATACCCTTTCAGATATAAACACATCATTATGTATAAAAATTATACCTTAAAAGGTATAATTAATCTATACAACAATCATTTTATACCCTAATAGGTATAATCTTTATATATACATGTCATATTATACCCTTTAAGGTATATCTACAAAATAAAGATTCATTCTTAGAAAATCATTTCAAAATAAAAACGAAATACCTTATATTTACGTATAAACAAACACAACTAACAATGAATATTTCAATAAACAAAGAAGAATGCATTAAATGTAAAAAGTGTATATCAGTATGCATTAAAGACATTTTCACTTATAATGGAGAAATAGAAATCAATAACGAAGATGAATGTATAGAATGTGGACACTGCCTGGCCTACTGCCCTACTAATTCAGTAATACATTCTAGTTTTCCCAAAACAAAGGTTCACAATATCAGTAGAGAAAACATTCCAAATTCCAACGATTTAATGGAACTAATTAAATCTAGAAGATCAACTAGAGTTTTTTCAAAGAATCTTATTCCAGACGAAACTCTTAAAACAATTATTGAAGCAGCCCACAGAGCTCCAACAGCTAAAAACAAACAACTAGTTGAATTTACAATAATAACGAATAAGGAAATTCTTTCAGAAATTTCAACTTACACTGTATCTGTTTTTTCTAAAATAGCTAAGAAATTGAATAATCCATTTATAAAATCAATAGCAAAACCTTTTGCTAGCGAAGTATATAATCTACTTCCAAGTTTCCTTAGTATGCAAGAAAAATTCAAAAATGGTGAAGATATAATCTTAAGAGAAGCGACAGCTCTTTTATTAATTCATTCAGAGAAAAATAGATTTGCAATACAAGATGCTAATCTTGCATACCAAAATGCATCATTAATGGCAGAATCTATGGGAATAGGACAATTCTATACTGGTTTTATTATAGCTGCTATAGACAACGATAATAGAAAAAATTACCTATCTAATAAATTAGGTATTAAAGGAAATATTTATGCAGGTATGGCTCTAGGAATTCCTAAATTTTCATACTCAAAATATATAGATAAAAAAGACATATCTATTAATTGGATCAAATAATTTATAATGCATAATACAGCTAGATTACAATTTTAAAAATTATATTAAAAATATAAAATAGTAAAATCATAATAAACTTATACCTATCTTAAAAACAATCAATGTTTTTGTTTATTTAATATTCTTTAACAAATATTCATTTATAATTTAATAAGAAATAAAAAACCTTTTAGAATTGTTAAATTATACTCTACACAAGCAATTGCGGGCATATATTGTTATTTTCTTTCTTATATTTCGACCAAAAATAACATACTTATGAAACGAGACTACATAATTAACTACATGCTATTTGAATTAAACAATCTAGCTATTAAAAAAACAGATATTTATCTCAATCAAGATGAAATAAATACATTAAAGAAGTATATTGAAAGGGTAGAATTAGAAAAAAACGAAATAATTACTCTAAATAATGATAGTTATATCTACTTTGTAGAACAAGGTATCCTAGCAAACTGGATAAATTGTGGCAATAAAAAAAGAATTATTCACTTTTCTAAAGAAGGAGAATTTGTAAACATTAACAATAACCTAAATCTTAAAGTACAAGCTATTAAGATAACATGTATCTGGAGAATAAATAGAAATAAAATTGAAAGTGCATTTAGTAACTCAAATAAAGCATACAATATTTACAAGCTACTTTGGGACAATCATACTTCTATTCTAGAAGATAGAATTGCTTGTTTATTGAGTAGTACTTTAAAGGAAAGATATTTGAACTTATACAAAAATTTAAAGGAGTATATAAATTACATCCCTAACAATATGATTGCACAATACTTAGGAACAACACCTCAGACTTTAAGTAGAATAAAGAATCAGTAAATAGATTCCGAAAATCATATATTCCCAAGTAATCACAGTCCTGAATATATAATTTCGAATCTTGCAAAATATCTAAAATTTTATGGGGAATTATAAATTAATTCCCTATTTGCTCTATATAACAAAAAGTATTAAGCTTAGTACAAACCTCTAGGTAGTTCTGCCGTACCATTTCTCATATTTTTCGAACTTAATACGGACTTGATACGGAGAGGGTACGAACAAAAATACTATAAGCAAATCTAAATATCCACTTAATAGTGAATATAATTTAAATATTAAAGTAGTATATTAAGAAATTTTTAATCTAAAAAAGATTTTCCACCCACGATTTAATTGGTTCAAAAGACGCTACTAAAGCAAAAGCTCCTAAAATAGTAATTATTACTCCTGAGACTCTATTTATAATAAATAAGCTTCTTAGTCGAAACTTTCTTCTGAAAAGATTTATAATGGTAGTTAGAACATACCACCAAAGAGTTGCACCTATTAAAACTCCAGAAACCACAATCGCTTCAATAAGCAAAGTAGGATTTGTTCCAAAAGCATTTGTTCCTGCAAAATATGCAATAAAAAGTACTATTGCCACAGGATTAGTGACTGTAAGGAAAAATAACGACACATAATCTTTTAGTAAATTGGCTTTACCTGTTCTTCTCGATCTATATTGTTTTACAGGATTTGCGAAATATATCTTCAAACCTATTACAACTAAAATAGCACTTGCTATAATTTGAAGAATAAACTGTTGTGCTTGAATAAAAGTAATTACAAAACCAAAACCAAAAGCAGCTAAAATAGCATAGAAAGTGTCGGCAGATGCAGCACCCATACCAGATATAAAACCTGATAATCTTCCTTTACTTAAAGTCTTCTGTATAATCAATACCCCCATTGGGCCAAGTGGTATCGATACCATTAAACCAATAATTATTCCCTTTATTAGATGCTCTATCACCATTGTCTTAGTTCTTTTAGTCGTACAAATCTAATATAATTAATTCACTCAATCAATAGGTTTATTAGCTAGAAAAAGATAATATCATCTATTATTTTCTCTCCTAGTCTAGTATTTAGGGACTTAATAATTCTAGGTTTAAGCACTAATAATTCATTTTTTACA
The DNA here is from genome assembly GCA_022496785.1 of Marinilabiliaceae bacterium JC040. Taxonomy (GTDB): domain Bacteria; phylum Bacteroidota; class Bacteroidia; order Bacteroidales; family Marinifilaceae; genus SNAP01. The sequence goes on from SNAP01000003.1 coordinate 313,059, forward strand.
ATTGACGAGGATAATTTAACATACAATTTACCATTTGATAAATTCATTTTTGTAGTTCTATTAGCCACCATTTTCCCAACAGTCTCAGGCCAAGCGTCAACAATATCAGACTCTTGCATCTTTTTCCTATAGCCTAATTTATTCAGAGCTTGGTCAATAAGTATATCTATCTTATCTCCTCTACTATCTCTAATGTCATTTTTAAATCGTTTCATCTACAATACCTCCCTTATTAATTTTGAAAAGTTTATATCCCGATCCCACATCTTTTAATATATTATCGATATTATCTTTATTAGTATCTGAAATAAAAATCTGTCCAAAATTTGAATCGTTTACCAATCGAACAATCTGTTCAACTCTATCTGCATCTAATTTATCAAAAATATCATCAAGAATCAGAATAGATTTCTTACCACTTACATTTTTAATAAAATCGAATTGTGCAAGTTTCATTGCTGTTAAGTAAGTTTTCTTTTGACCTTGAGAAGCTATTTTACTAGCAGGATATTCATCTAATTTAAATAAAAGATTATCTCTATGTGTTCCTACTGTTGTATACTGCATTGCAATATCTTTTGAATATGATTGTATTAAAAGATTTTCAAAAGTCTCGCTATTTAATTGAGAAACATATTCAAGACTTACTTTTTCCTGAGATCCTGATATAATATCATAATATTTCTGGAAATAGGGCATTATTTTTTCTACAAACTCACATCTTTTAGAATGAATTGATTTTCCCAATTCTGAAAGTTGAACATCCCAAACTTCTAGTAATTCTTTATCAATAAAATTTGCTTTCAGCATAGCATTTCTTTGCTGAATAGCTTTATTGTATTTTATAAGATTTATCAAATACTGCTTATCCCATTGAGAAATTATACCATCCATATATTTCCTTCTTTCTTCGTTTCCTCCAGATATAATATTATTATCGTAAGGAGTTGCCATAACAACTGAAAGTTTACCTATATGATCTGATAATTTTTTATACTCTTCACCTTTATATTTGAATTTCTTCTTCTGACCCTTCTTATATGCCACATAAACATCTTCACTCTCCTCTTCCCCATAATAAGCATGTAGTCCCATATAATCAGCTCCATGACGCAAATTTTGACTATCAGGAAGCCCAAAATAGCTTTTACAGAAAGATAAATAATAGATTGAGTCTAAAATATTAGTTTTACCCACTCCATTATTACCAATTAAACAATTAATTCCATCACAAAATTGAAGTTCTAAATCTTCTATATTCTTGTAATTGAGTATCTCTAGTCGTTTTACGTACATGCTTTACTATTTAGTTTTCACAAATATAAAGCTAATCTATAAGAAATGTAAATTGAAAAGGGCATAAATACTAGTATTTTTTTATAAAAAGAGCTTCATTCTTACATAAAAAAAAAGTATTTTTGCCTGTAAGTAAAATTTAAAGAAACTTAAAAACTATAAATATGTCTAAACAACAACACACAGACCATCATGAGGAGAATTTCGAAAATATCGAAAGAGCCTTAACAAGTACAGAACAATTTATTGAAAATAACAGAAAAAGATTAACATACGGAACAATAGCTCTTATTGCCCTTGTTGCTATTGTTATTGGATATCATAAATTATACAAAGCTCCTCTTGAAAAAGAAGCTATTGCACAAATTGCTGGTGCTCAAAATTACTTTGGTAAAGGTGAGTATACAAAAGCTCTTAAAGGTGACGGTAATAAATTAGGTTTTAATGCTGTTATAGCAGATTATAGTTCAACTACAGCAGGAAATACTGCTAAAGCTTATGCTGGTGTTTGCTACCTTAAATTAGGTAAATACGACAAAGCAATTGAATTATTAAAAGATTTTTCTTCTGATGATTTTTTAGTTTCTCAATTAGCTATTTCTAATATCGGTGATGCTTATATGGAAAAAGGTAAATTCAATGAAGCTGCTTCATCTTATGAAAAAGCTGCAAAAGATAAAACTAATAATTTTACAACTCCAGTATTCTTAATGAAAGCAGGAAACGCTTATGAAATGGCTAAAAACTATAAGAAAGCTTTAGCTATCTACGAAAAAGTAGAAAAAGAGCATTCTAAATCTATGGAAGCTAGAGATATTGAAAAATATATTACTAGAGCAAAATTACTATTGAAATAATAATATTTCTAATATAGAAGAAAGCTGTCTAAACAATTAGACAGCTTTTTTTATACCTAGAATTTTATAAATTCTTATATTATTTTTGAATTGTATTTATTAATCCCTCACAGGCGTCTTCTAATATATCTAAAACCAATTCAAATCCCTTATCTCCCCCAAAGTATGGATCGGGAACTTCGTCCCATTGTGAGTAATTTATGCAATAATCTGTCATTTTAGAGATTTTAGAATATTCATTCTCATTTTTAGCTTGAGATCGTAAATCAATAATATTTTGATCGTCCATTCCAATAATATAATCGAAATCTTCAAAATCTGAATCAGCATAAAACTTTCTAGATAAAGATTGAAGATCGTATCCTCTTCTAACAGCATGCTTTTGCATTCTTCTATCAGCTTGATCGCCATTGTGCCAACCAGAAGTCCCTGCAGAATCAATTATAAAATTTTCTGCTATACCTTTGTCTTCAATCATCTTAAGAAATATTGCTTCTGCAGAAGGAGAACGGCATATATTACCTAAACATACAAATAATATTTTTGTCTTATCCATAACTAATATCTTTAAAGATTAAAAAAAGGCTGTTGCATGAGACTAAAAAGAAACATACAACAGCCTGAATTATATTTTATTTATTATTTGGTTTTTAGAATAATGATTTAACAAATTCTGTTCTATTAAAGACTTGCAAATCGTCAATTCCTTCACCTATACCAATATACTTAACTGGAATTTTAAATTGATCTGATATACCTATCACAACACCACCTTTAGCAGTACCATCAAGTTTGGTGATTGCTAGAGCATTTACTTCAGTAGCTAAAGTAAATTGTTTAGCTTGCTCAAATGCATTCTGTCCTGTAGAACCATCCAAAACCAAAAGGATTTCATCAGGGACATTAGGATATATCTTATTCATTACATTTTTAATCTTAGTAAGCTCGTTCATCAAATTCACTTTATTGTGAAGACGACCAGCTGTATCAATAATAACAACATCAGCGTTAGTAGCTTTAGCTTTACTAAGAGTATCAAAAGCAACAGATGCAGGATCAGAACCCATAGATTGTTTAACTATCGGAACATCAACTCTTTGAGCCCATACTTCTAATTGCTCAATAGCAGCAGCTCTAAAGGTATCAGCGGCTCCAAGCAATACAGATTTTCCTTGTTTTTTAAATTGACTAGCTAGTTTACCAATTGTAGTTGTTTTACCAACACCATTAACACCAACCACCATAATTACATAAGGATTCTTATCTTCCTTTTCAACAGAAAGAGAATTGAAATCTTCTTTCTCTGTTTCAGCTAAAAGGGCAACAATTTCTTCCTGTAGTATTTTATTTAATTCAGAAGTTCCAAGATATTTATCTTTAGAAACTCTTTCTTCAATTCTTTTTATAATCTTTAAGGTAGTATCAACCCCAACATCGGAAGTAATTAATACCTCTTCTAGATCATCTAGAACATCATCATCTACAGTAGATTTTCCCGCAACTATTCTAGTAAGTTTCTTAACTACACTATCTTTAGTCTTTTCAAGCCCTTTATCTAAGCTTTCTTTCTTCTTTTTATTAAATAATCCAAATAATGCCATAATACTGTTTCAAATTTGATGGTTCGAAATTACAAAAAAAAACTTTAACCTAGTCTATTTAAAATAAAAAAGCTCCTTGAATTAATCAAGGAGCCTTTATATTTTTCGTTTAAGATTACTTCTTAGAGAAGAATTCTTTTACAGATTCTTTAGGAACAATTTGTTCTTTAAAAGAATATGCACCTGTTTTCTCAGATTTCACCATTTTAATAACTTTAGAGAAACCTCTACCATCTTTATTCTGTAAAGTTGCTACTGTTTTCTTAGCCATAATTTATTATTTTATTTCTCTGTGTAACGTTACTTTTCTCAAGATTGGATTGTATTTTTTCAATTCCATTCTATCTGGAGTGTTTTTTCTACTCTTTGTAGTAATGTATCTAGAAGTTCCAGGCATTCCTGACTCCTTGTGCTCAGTACACTCTAGTATAACTTGCACTCTATTACCTTTTGATTTCTTTGCCATCTTTCTGTAATATTTTAGAAATTTTTAACGAAGCCTTGAGCCTGAGCTCTTTTTAACGCAGCATTTAATCCGATCTTATTGATTAAACGCAAGCCAGCAGCTGATACTCTAATAGTAATAGTTCTGTCTTCTTCAGGCAGGTAGAATTTCTTCTTGAACAAGTTAACATCAAATTTTCTCTTAGTTCTCCTTTTAGAGTGAGAAACATTGTTGCCAACCATTGCCTTTTTTCCTGTAATTTCGCAAACTCTTGACATTTTCTAGTTATTTTAATCTTAAACGCTTTCCAAACAGTTGGCAAAATAACTATTTTTTATTCACATATTCAAATATTTCGAACAAAAAATACAAATTTATTCTTCTGAATGATAGTTATTTTACTCATCTATTGATTTAAATCCTCTACCAATGATTTCATTTGAATCAACAACATTAACAAATGCTACTGGATCGATATTAGAAATTCTCTTTCTAAGGATAACCATTTCTCTACGTGTTACAGTAGTATAGATCATTTTCTTCTCTGCACCTTGGTACATTCCTTTACCTTCGATAAGAGTAGCTCCTCTTTTAATATCGTTGATAATTGTAGCTCCAATTTCATCAGCTTTATCAGAAATAATAAGCATTGTTTTGTGAACATTTGCTCCCTCAACAATCATATCAATCACTTTACCTTCGATAAAGATGATAATCCAAGAGTACATAGGTAGTTTCCAGTCACCAAATGCAGCTACAGTTGTAAATGTAATAATACCATCAACAATAATAACTAAAGTACCTAATGAAATGTGAGTGTACTTGTTTAAAATCATTGCTATGATATCAGAACCTCCAGAAGTTGCTCTTGATTTAAAAATCATACCAATACCGATACCATATACAATACCACCAAAGATTGCTGATAATAATGGATCATTCTCTACTAAAGCTGCCTCTCCGTAGAACTTATGTATTAAAAACATTGCAGCAGGAATTGCTCCAGTACAAACAATAGTTTTAACACCAAAACGAGCTCCCAATACAGCAATACCAAGAACTAACAAAGGTATATCTAGACATAATGCATAAGACTCAGTTGCCCAACCTTTTATAACATCTAAATGGTGAGCTACAATACCAATACCATAAGTACCTCCTGGTGCAAATTTATACGGCTCTGCAAATAATACTGCTCCTATAGCAAATACAAAACAACCACCAAGCAACCATGCGTAAGTTACGAAGAAATCCTTCGAAAATAATTTTTCTTTAGTGACAAAAGACATTTTTTTACAATTTATTGGTTAATATTAATTTAATTTCCATCACATATTGAGCTATTAATTTTAGCCCATGCAAAAATACATTTAGAATTCAATTAAACAAATAGTTCTCAAAAATATATTTCTTTTACATTTGCCTTATTTTCAAGAACTTACAAGCTTATGAATTAAAATAATTATGCGATTTCATGCATAATTATGCTAGTATAATAAAGAAATAGAAAAATACTTGATATATTAGGATTATAAAGAGTACTTTTGCAGAGAATAAAAATGAAATAAGAAGATGATAGACTATATAGAATTAAATTGTTTTATAGAACCTTATAAAGAAGAAATAGCTGAAATAATTGTTGCACAACTGAGCGACTATGATTTTGAAAGTTTTGATTTACAATCTGATTACGTAAAAGCATATATTCCTATGCCTAAATTCGATCTTTCAAAAGTAGAGAATGATGAAATCATAAATCATTTAAAGGAAGAGTATAAAATATCTTTTTCTGTACAAATGATAGAAAGTAAAGACTGGAATGCTGAATGGGAATCAAACTTTCAACCTATCGTTTTAGATAATCTTGTTTGTATTAGAGGTAGTTTTCATCAACAGAATGATGAATGTAAGCACAATATAGTAATCAATCCTAAGATGTCTTTTGGTACAGGTCATCATTCAACAACAGCTTTAATGCTTAAAAATGTTCACGAAACTGTAAAGCAAGGAGACAAAGTATTAGATATGGGATGTGGTACAAGTATACTGGGTATTTACGCATCAATGTGTGGTGCTTCAGAAGTTACTGGTATTGATATAGATGAATGGGCATATAATAATTCTATAGAGAATTTATCATTAAATAACATCTCTAATGTTCATATCCATTTAGGTGATGCTGGTAAGTTAGAACAATTCAATCATTTCAATCTTATATTAGCAAATATCAATAGAAATATTCTTCTTAATGATATGCACTACTATAAAGAGCATCTTGAAAAAAATGGACTTCTAATTATGAGTGGTTTTTATTCACAAGATGTGAAACTAATAAAAGAAGAAGCTGAGAGAAATGGTCTTAGTTTTGTAGATCAGAAAGAAGATAATAATTGGGTAGCAATAAAATTTGCATTAAATGCTTAAGAATTTAATAAAAGATTTAGAAAATATAAGTGAACGTGAAAGAGCCAAAATTCTTTCACGTTTTTTCAAAACTGGCAAAGGTGAATATGGAGAAGGTGATATATTTGTAGGAATCACTGTTCCCAAAGCTAGGAGTATCGCAAAGAAGTATTATAAGGATATCAATATGGAAGAACTTCAAATATTGGTTTCTTCAGAGATACATGAATACAGACTTACTGCTTTACTAATTCTAATATTTAAATTTACAAAATCGAAAGAGACTCAAAAGCAGTATATTGATTTTTATCTTTCAAATACAAGATATATTAATAATTGGGATTTAGTTGATTTATCATGCTATAAACTACTAGGTGTCTGGCTTCACGATAAAGATAAATCTATATTATTCAAATTAGCTGAATCTTCGAATTTATGGGAACAACGAATTTCAATTGTTACTTGTATGCATTTTATAAGAAACAATGAATTTGACACTTTCCTTATCATTGCTGAGAAATTGTTATTTCATAAACACGACCTTATTCATAAAGCCATTGGATGGTTACTTAGAGAAATGGGTAAAAAAGAGATTAGTAAACTAGAAGATTTTCTAGAAAAACATTGTACAGAAATGCCTAGAACAATGTTGAGATATTCTATTGAACGTTTTCCTAAAGATGTTCGTCAGTATTATTTGAAGAAATAGATAAATTATAATAAGAATCAATATTTTATATGTTTATGTTTTATAAACAATGTATTTTATATACTTTTGTGAACAAAACATATAAAATGAAAAAAATTTATCTTATTATTCTATTTATGTGCTCACTTTATATATCAAAAGGTGAATCATATAAAAACATATTAGATTCGTATCTAATAAATTCAAACTATAATAAAGATAGTCTTAGTATTAATAATTCAAAAATTGATACAAACGTTATCAAAAATTATAGAAGTACAAATATCATTAAATTACTTCAAGGAAATATTCCTGGAGTAGAAGTTTTAGATGTAGACGGTTCTCCAGGTAGCATTCCAAAGATATCTATAAGAGGAATAAGTAATGTATATAATAACAATGGTATTCTTTTTGTAGTGGACGATATTGTTATAAGAAATGATAATATATTTATCCCAATATCTGATATTAAAGAAATAAAAGTTGTAAAAAGTGCTATTTCATTAGGTAAATATGGAAAAGAAGCATCAAATGGTGCAATAGAGATTTATACTAAAACAGCAAGTCAAAATGGATTTAGTGCAAGCTCATATTCAAATATCGGATTTAGTGAAAAGGGATTAAAAAATTATAAAACAATAAGCCCAAAGGAAAGATATGAATTGTATTTTCAATATCAATTAAGTCGTCATAATGATAAAGATGATCTTTCTTTCAGAAAATCAATTGCTAAAAATATAATTGGATTTCGCCAGCATAATCCTTATAATGTTCCAAATGATGAAATTATTGATTATATAACAGGTAAATTAAATCCTCATGCTAAACTTATATATTCAAACGATATAGAGAAAATCCTAGAAGATTCAGGTATAAAACAAGAGTATGGTGGTTCTGTTGCATATAAGAATGAAATAGTAAACATGTACTGTGGTTTAAGTACAATGAATCAAAAAGGCATATATAAACATTCTTCAAATGACAGTAAAAATTCATTAGTCAATATCAAATTAAATTCAAACAAAAGAATAAGATTTGGATTTTCTTATAGATATTCAGAAAACAATATTAAAAAAACAAATCCAAAAATTTTAGAACAATTTAGACATTTATCTCCAACAGCACGACTATATAGTAGAAATAAAACTACTAAAGAAATTGAAACTGATAGCGATAATAAGAAAATATTTAATAACGATCTCTATGATCACCCATTAATATTAAATAATGAAACTGATTTATCTGATAAATATCTTTTCTTTAACACAAGAGCATATATAGAAATAGAACCTATAAATGATTTAAAATTTAAGTTGCAATATAATAGATCAATAAATAGTCTTAATACAACAAATAACCTTATACATGATACTCAGAATCAATTAAAATTTTATGAAGGGAAAAAATATGAAACCAAAAATTCTTTATTAGAACAGAATCTACAATATAAAAAAGCTTTCTTTGGTAATAATTTAGCCTTATATATAAACCATAAAAATACAGAATCAAACTACACATATGAAGATATATTTAAAGAGAATAATACATTCTTTAATACTTCTCCAAAACACAATAATAAAGATATCACCACGACATATGAGAGTTATAATTTTGGTATAAATTATAATTTTAGAGAAAAATATTTTGCAGATTTCATATATAGAAAAGAAAATATAAAAGAAACTAAATATTCTTTAATCTATAAGACTTTCTCTTTTAAATGGGACATCTCAAAAGAAGCATTCTTTTCGAAGATAAAACATATAAATAAATTGTGTATTTTTAGTAATTATGGATTATCAAATAAGTATACGTACTTTGGTGAATATCAACGATTTATTGATGATAATTTCTTTAAATTTAAAACTAAAATAAAAGATAGATATTTCTCAAAATTCGATCTAGGTATAGAAAGTTCATTATTTAAAAATAGAATCAGCTTAGGTTTCAATTATTTTAACAATATAGGTGATAAATCAAATTCAAATTTATATTTCTTAGCACAAAACAGAATGTCTGGTATTGAATATAATATCAACATCATTCCAATAAATAATAGTTTAAAATGGAATATAAATTTTAATATCTCCCAATTAAAAAGTAAAATAGAAAACATATACGACAGAGATGGAAATAAAGAGAAAAATCATCCTCTTTTAAACAATTCAGTATATAGCATTTATACAGATAAATATGTAGGTATTGATAGTGATGATGGAAAAGAACAATGGAGTTATATTGATAATATAAGAGACCAAGATGGAAACATAATTTCATCAAAAAAAGAAATCACAAAGGATTATTATGAAAGTGAATCGCAAATTGTAGGTAATCGTATGCCAGATTTTTATGGAGGCATATCAAATACTTTATCATATAAAAACTTCTCTCTATTTGTGAATATGTCTTTTTCTATAGGAGGAGAAATGTATGATTACAATTACATGAAATTATGTAACTATAACAACTTAAACACAAACTTACAAGTACATAAAGATTTACTTAATTACTGGACAGAAGAAGGTCAAAAATCTAAATTTCCAAAATTAAGAACATACAAAATAGTTGATGATAGTAGATATGTTATAAATTCGTCATACTTAAGTATCAACAATATTAATTTGTCTTATAATATAAATTCAGAATTCATTAAATCAATAGGAATTAAATCTTTAGCTGTGAATTTTAATATAGAAAATGCATATCAATTTAATCACAAACAAGGAATGAATGCAATGACTTATATTACTGATTCAACAGTAAGTTACCCATTAATAAGAACATATAGCTTTGGTTTAAAAATAAATATCTAGAAATAATATTTATAAACTCTATAGAATAAATAAAAGCGTTAGTAAAACAAATTACTAACGCTTTCTTTATAATAATATATGATTCTTATTTCATATTTTCGACCCATTTACGAGCATTAACGAAAGCTTCAATCCAAGGACTAACCTCATCATCTTGTCTTTCATCTGAATAATAAGCCCAGTTCCAAGGGTAAATAGCTCTTTCTAAGTGAGGCATCATAGCTAAATGACGACCATCTTCAGAAGCTATACCTGCAGTTGCATAAGGAGAACCATTAGGATTAGCAGGATAATTGTCTTTTGCATATTTAAGAACAATATTGTAATCTTCTACAGAATAAGGGAAATCGAATTTACCTTCTCCGTGAGCAATCCATACTCCTAATTGATTATCGCTTAGAGTAGATAACATCACTGAATTATTCTTTTCAACTTTAACTCCAATAAATCCTGATTCAAACTTATGAGAATCATTATGAAGCATCTTCATTTGTTTTTCATGCTTAGGATATATAAGTCCCAATTCAACCATTAATTGACAACCATTACATATACCTAATGAAAGAGTATCTTTTCTAGCATAGAAATTATCAAGAGCATTTTTAGCTTTTTCGTTATATAAGAAAGCTCCTGCCCATCCTTTTGCTGAACCTAGTACATCTGAATTAGAGAAACCACCAACGAAGACAATCATATTAACGTCTTCAAGATTTTCTCTACCTGATATTAAATCTGTCATATGTACATCTTTCACATCAAATCCAGCTAAATGAAGAGACCATGCCATTTCTCTATCTCCATTAACTCCTTTTTCTCTTATAATAGCTGCCTTAACACCTGATTTAGTCTTTCTTCCTAATTCAAGACCATACTGTGATAGTTTACCAGTAAAATCAGAATTGAAAGAATATTCTAAATCGTTAGTTTTATAATTCTTATATCTTTCAAGAGCTAAATCGTTTCCTGATTGTTTTCTATCTAATAGATAAGATGATTTAAACCATATATCTCTTAATGATTCAACATCTAAATCCCAACAATCATTTACTTTATTAATAACAACAGATCCAGCCTCATCAGGTTTTCCAATGAAATCGTAAGAAATACCTGCTTCTTCTAGAACTTTAGCAACTTCAACACAATCTTCAACTTGAAGAAGTACACTAGGGTTTTCTGCAAATAATAGTTTAATAATATCTTGTTCTTTCATATATGATAGATCGATATTTAAACCTAATTTATTATCAGCAAAACACATCTCTAATAGAGCAGTAATAAGACCACCTGCAGAAATATCATGACCAGCTAACACTTTACCATCTAATATTAATTTTTGAATAGTATTAAAAGCTTTAGCAAAATATTTTGAATCTTTTACATCAGGAGTATCTTGTCCTATTTTATTAATAACTTGAGCAAAAGAAGAACCTCCTAATTTATGATCATCACTTGATAAATTGATATATACTAATTCAGTATTTTTATCTGCTTTAAGAACAGGAGAAATTGTTTTATTAATATCTATTGCTTCTCCAACTGTAGAAATAATAACAGTTCCTGGAGCATAAACTTTTTTATCTTTATATTTTTGAGTCATTGATAATGAATCCTTACCTGTAGGAACATTAATACCCAAATCTATAGCAAAATCACTTACAGCTTTAACAGCTTTGTATAAACGAGCATCTTCTCCTTTATTGTTACAAGGCCACATCCAGTTAGCTGATAATGAAATACCCTCAATCTCATTTTGAATAGGAGCCCAAACTAAATTTGTTAAAGCCTCAGCAATAGCCAATCTCGATCCTTTAGCAGAATCAGTCATCGCAGCTACTGGAGCATGTCCTATAGAAGTAGCGATACCACGAGTACCTGTATAATCCATAGCTACAACACCACAGTTGTTAAGCGGTAATTGAAGAGGACCAGCACATTGTTGAGTAGCTATTTTTCCTGTTACAGAACGGTCAACTTTATTTGTCAACCAATCTTTACAAGCTACAGCTTCTAATTGAAGTACTTGCTCTATATATTCTTCAAGATTTTCTTTATTATATTCTAATTCAGCGAATTGTTCTTTAACAGTTTCATCTTCCATTATTGTTTTTGGAGAAGAACCAAACATATCACTCAATTGAAGATCGATACATTTGTTACCAGTTTTAGTATTTTCAAATGTAAATCTCATATCTCCTGTAGTTTCTCCAACCACGTAGAAAGGAGCTCTTTCTCTATCTGAGATTCTATGTAATAGATCGACTTGTTTTTCATTCATTACAAGTCCCATTCTTTCTTGAGATTCATTACCTACAATTTCTTTATCAGATAAAGTAGGATCACCAACTGGAAGTTTATCTAATTCGATCTTACCACCTGTTTCTTCTACTAATTCAGATAAACAGTTTAGATGTCCACCGGCACCGTGATCGTGAATAGAAGTTATAGGATTTTCATCAGATTCTGCCATTGCTCTAATAGCATTACAGACTCTTTTTTGCATTTCAGGATTTGAACGTTGAACTGCATTTAATTCTATAGAATTGTCATAAACACCAGTATTAACAGAAGAAACAGCTCCTCCACCCATACCAATACGATAGTTATCACCTCCTAATAGAACAACTTTTTCTCCAACTTCAGGTTTATCTTTTAAAGCTTGCTCTTTACGTGCAAAACCGATACCTCCTGCTTGCATAATAACTTTATCATACCCATACTCTTTTTCATTTTCTGAATGTTCAAAAGTTAATAAAGATCCACAAATTAAAGGTTGACCAAATTTATTACCAAAATCACTAGCACCATTAGAAGCTTTTATTAAAATTTCTTCAGGTGTTTGATATAACCAATCTCTTTCATCAGTTCCTGCTTCCCACTTTCTAGTTCCATCTAAACGAGGATAAGAAGTCATATAAACAGCTGTTCCAGCTACAGGAATAGAAGCTTTACCACCAGCTATTCTATCTCTAATTTCACCACCAGTACCAGTTGCAGCACCATTAAAAGGTTCAACAGTTGTAGGGAAATTATGAGTCTCTGCTTTCAATGAGATAACAGTATCTATTTCTTTTTCTTGGAAAAAATCTGGTTTATCTTGAGTTTCAGGAGCAAACTGAACAGCCTTAGGTCCATCAAGAAAAGCACAATTATCTTTATAAGCAGAAATAATTCTGTTTTTATTAACAGCAGAAGTCTTTTTAATCATTCCAAAAAGGCTTTCTTCTTTTTCTTCTCCATCAATAATAAAAGATCCACCAAAGATTTTATGTCTACAATGCTCTGAGTTAACTTGAGAGAAACCAAAGACTTCTGAGTCTGTTAGTTTTCTATCTAATTTCTTAGATAAATCCTCAAGATATTTAATTTCTTCATCGCTTAAAGCTAGACCTTCTTGTAAGCTGTAAGCTTTAATATCATCTATAAAGATGATATCTTCAGGTTTAGTATCAATAGTAAAAACATCTTGATTTAAACCTTCATACATAGCCTTTAACATTGGATCGTACGATGTTTTCTTACTATCTACAATTGCAAATTCTTCAATTCTAAGAATATCAGAAATACCCATATTTTGAGTAATTTCAACAGCATTTGTACTCCATGGTGTTATCATTTCCCTTCTTGGTCCAATGAAAATACCATCCATTTGAGTTGATTCAACTTTTTCAGCATTGCCAAAAAGCCAACTTAGTTTATTAAGATTTAATGAATCTAATGCCGAAGAGGAAGATACGGCATAAATAGTTTGATTTTTCTTATAGAAAACTATCATTACTTAAGTGTTTGATTAATTAATAAATCTAGTGATTAATCGCAAAGATAATATTTAATTACAATTAACTCATATTGATAAAAACAAAAAAGCGAAGATTATTACATCTTCGCTTTTAATATAAATGATTGATAAATTTATTTTATCGTCTTTAAAGCTTCTTCTTTTGTCTTTTTAGCTGACTCGCTATTAGGATTTAAAGCTAAAGCTTTATCAAGGTATTTAATACCTTCTTTGTATAATTTAACTGCTTTTCCTTTTTCTTCAGCAAATTTCTCACGTTTTGTATTAGCATAAGGACGAGCTTTTTCAATAATCATAGCTCCCTCGTTACAAAATGAAGCACCTAAAGAATAAAAAGCATCACCTTTAAATTTCTTAGTATTTAATTTAGCTACTTTCTTAAAACATTCTCTTGCTTCTACAGCTTTATTAGCTTTTTGTAATTTTGTTCCTTTTTTCAAGAAATGTATATATAATAATTTCTCTAATTTTTTATTTCCAGGCTTAGCTTTAAGACCTTCTTCTAAAGTAGCAACCATTTGAGCTTCTTTATTTTGTTTTTTATAAGCTATTGCTTTAAACTTATATGCTGAAGTTGTTTTATATCTATTTTTAATACTTTTAGAAAAATAAACTACAGCTTTATCATAGTCTTTTAATTTAGTTGCACAATAAGCAGCATTAAAAACACTAGCATTATCTTTACCTTCAAGAACTTTAAAATAAGCTTCATATTTTTCTAAAGCTAATTTATAATTCTTACTTCTTAAAGCTTTATTCCCACTATTCTTTAATTCAGCAGCTGATTGAGCAAATACTGATAAAGACAACAAACTCACGATTAAAAATGTTAATAATCTTTTCATAAATAATTCAATTTTTATTTTAGGTTTTATTTGATTTTTTAAAAAGGTTCAGCAAGATAACAAATAGTTAAAAAAATGTCAAGAATTATTAAAAAAAATATAAAGAGATCTTAATATTTTTCACTAATTCTACTTGCACATGTATAACCATCCATAGCAGCAGATACAATTCCACCAGCATATCCAGCACCTTCTCCACAAGGATAAAGTCCCTGAATTTGAACATGTTCCATATTCTCTCTATCCCTTGGTATGCGTACAGGAGATGAAGTTCTAGTTTCTACACCTATCATTACAGCTTCGTTTGTTAAAAATCCATTAGCTTTCTTTCCAAAAGAAATAAAAGCCTCTTTTAGTGATTTTGAGACAAAATTAGGTAATACTTTATACATATCACAAGAAGTTAATCCCATTTTATATGAAGATTTAGGGAAATCGTTAGAAAATTTTCTTTCTACGAAATCTTTCATTCTTTGAGCTGGAGCTTTTAGTTTGCCTCCAGCAAATTTATAAGCTATCTTCTCCATATCTTCTTGAAAATATAAACCAGCTAAATTTCCATATTCTTTATATGCTAAAAGATCATCTTGTCTTACTTGACATACCATAGCTGAATTGGCCCAAATTGTATTTCTACCAGATGAAGACATTCCATTTACTACCTGTAAACCATCTTCTGTTGATGCAGGTACAACTATTCCACCAGGACACATACAAAAAGAAAAAACTCCTCTATCAGAAAACTGTCCTACAAAGCTATATTCTGCAGCAGGGAGATATTTACCCCTACCTTCTTTTGAATGATACTGTATTTGATCTATTAAAGCTTGAGGATGTTCCAATCTAACACCCACAGCAAAATCTTTAGACTCAATCTTAATATTTGATTCTTCAAGAAATTTATACACATCTTTCGCAGAATGGCCTGTTGCTAAAATAACATTATCAGATTTGAAATCTTTATTTTCTGTTTTTACACCTTTAATATTTTTATTTTCAACAATCAAATTGGTCACTTTTGTTTTGAAATGTATCTCTCCACCAAAATTTAGAATATCTTTTCTAATATTTACAATGATTTTTGAAAGTACATCTGTCCCTACATGAGGATGACCTTTCCACAAAATGTCCTCTTGAGCTCCATAATAATGTAATATCTGAAGAATTTCATTTACATTACCTCTTTTTTTTGAACGAGTGAAGAGCTTTCCATCAGAAAAAGTTCCTGCTCCTCCTTCTCCAAAAGAAAAGTTAGATTCAGTATTAACTATTCCCGATCTATATAAATCTCTAATATCTAATTTTCTTTCTTCAACACATTTTCCTCTTTCAAGAATAATAGGTTTTATACCTTTACGTATTAAAAGAAGTGCTGCAAATAAACCAGCAGGACCAGCTCCAACTATTATAACTGATTTAGACGATTTGTTTGTTTTTACACTATCAATACCTTCCATTGAGAAATTAGGATTATCTGGATTCTCTCCTATCCATACTCTCAATCTTAGATTGACTTTAATATTCCTTCTTCTAGCATCAATAGAGCTTTTAATTTTCTGAATTTCTTTTATTTCTTCTTCTTTTATTTTAAGAAATTCAGCAGCTTTTCTTTTTATTGTATTATCAAATGAGGATTCCTTTGGACTCAATGATATATTTATGTCTTTATACATTATAATTTTATTCAAAATGAATTAGAATACTAAATACTTTTGAAGTCATTCTATCTATATTATCAGTATACATAGCGGCTTTAGGTACTGAGCTTGCTTTAATATCTTTTCTATTTTTATCTGTAATATTATGATCTAAAATATCAATTAAACCTAAAGATAATCTCAATTCAGTACTTAACTTACAAAATGGCAAATAGAAAGCAACTCCCAAACCTAATTCTAAGCATAGATCCATAGGTTTTTTTCTAAGAAAGATATCTTGATCAACATTAATTACTTTCTCAGAAGCTATATCGTAGTTAAAAGAAAGACCTCCCAACATAAAGGGTCTATAATTACCAAACCTCTCTGATGTTAACTTAAAGAGTATTGGACAATTAAAGCTTATTGAACTTATATCTACATCTCTTGGATTCATCTTATATTCATCTGGTACTTTTTGATCTGCCGATGTAATATATTTTGCTCCTGGAAGTATATTATTAAAAGAGACTGTTGTTTTTCCCATTAATAAAGTAGGATTGAAACGTAACGACCAGTATTTATTAATCTTAAATTGCGCTATACCTCCAATAGAAAAACCATAATTTGCCTTTACTACTTCACCAAAGTATAATTCGTTTGTTTTAGAACGATATTGTTTATGCCACATTTCATTATCTAAAACATTAAGTCCTACGGTAAAACCAAAATTTACTGTTTTAAGATCGACATATTGATAATTTTTCACTAAATCTCCAAGCATTCTTTTCTGCCCAAAAGACGAAAAAGAAAAAGCAAATAGAACAATTATTAAAAGATATTTTTTCACAAATTCTTATTTTTATTTTATACCAGTATAAATAGTTACAATACCCAAAGACATAACTTTTCTTTTACAATTTTTATAACCTACATTTTCCATTATCTGAAGGAATTTATCACCATCGGGAAAAGCCATTACAGATTTTGGAAGGTATGTATATGCATTTTTATTTGAAGAAAACAATGCACCTATAAAAGGTAATACTTTTAGAGAATAAAAAGAATATAATTGCTTAAAAGGAAATAATCTAGGTTTTGAGAATTCTAGTATTACTATTTTACCATCTTCTTTTGTTACTCTTAACATTTCAGATAGTCCTTTATTAAGATTCTCGAAATTCCTTACTCCAAAAGCAACAGTTACAGCATCGAATTCTTGATCTTTAAAAGAAAGATTTGTTGAGTCTCCTACTTGTAAATTAATACTATCGGAAAGACCTAATTTTGAGATTTTTTCAACCCCTACTTTTAACATTCCTTCGGAAATATCAACACCTGTAACTTTCGATTTTAGTACTTTATTTAATTTTATAGCAAAATCGCCAGTACCTGTTGCTACATCAAGAATATGTTTTGGATTTTTATTTTTTAATTGATTAACTGCTTTTTTTCTCCAGACTTTATCTAAACCCATTGATAGAAAATGATTTAGAAAATCATATTTAGGAGCAATATCATTGAACATCTCTCCAACTACTTCTTTCTCTTTATTCATTTATGTCACGTTTGTTAATTATTACAAATATAAAAAAAAATAGCGACCTTATTACAAGTCGCTATTATATATCAAATTTAATTAGAAATTCTCTATTAGTTATTTGAATTAGTGTCTTTAAGCATTACATCGTGAGCTCCTCCTTCAATAATACTTGTAGAAGATACTAAAGTGATTTTTGCCTTTTCTTTTAATTCAGGAATAGAAATTGTTCCACAAGAACACATAGTAGCTTTAATTTTACCAAGAGTTACATCTAAGTTATCTTTTAATTTTCCTGCATAAGGAACATAACTATCAACTCCTTCTTCAAACTTAAGACCATTCTGACCTCCCATATCGTATCTTTGCCAGTTTCTAGCTCTATTAGAACCTTCACCCCAATATTCTTTAACATACGATCCGTTTACCATCATCTTTCTAGTAGGAGATTCATCAAAACGTGCGAAATATCTTCCCATCATTAAGAAATCTGATCCCATAGCTAATGCTAAAACCATATGATAATCGTGAACTATACCACCGTCTGAACATATAGGAATATAGATTCCTGTTTTTTCAAAATACTCATCTCTAGCAGCAGCAACTTCTATAATAGCAGTAGCCTGACCACGACCAATACCTTTTTGTTCTCTTGTAATACAAATAGAACCACCACCAACACCAACTTTAATAAAATCGGCACCAGCTTCAGCTAAATAATTAAAACCTTCTCTATCAACAACATTTCCAGCACCTATTTTAATTTTATCACCATAAGTCTTTCTAACGTAATCGATAGTATTTTTCTGCCATACAGAGAAACCATCAGAAGAGTCGATACATAATACATCACATCCAGCTTCAACAAGAGCAGGAACTCTTTCTTCGTAGTCTCTAGTGTTTATTCCAGCACCAACAATCAATTTTTTGTGTTCATCAGACAATTCGTTCGGATTATCTTTATGATTATCGTAATCTTTTCTAAATACTAAATATTTAAAATCACCTTCTCCATCAACAATAGGAAGACTGTTTAATTTATGCTCCCAAATAATATCGTTAGCATCTTGAAGAGTAATTCCAAAAGTTCCAGTAATAAGTTTCTCATATGGAGTCATGAAATCTCTAACTAACATATCAGCTTTATCTCTACTAGGACGATAATCTCTACTAGTTACAATACCCATCAATTTACCTCTACCTTCACCTTCTTCAGTTACAACCATAGTTGAATATCCTGTTTCTTCGTGAAGTTTCATAACATCAGCTAAAGTATCAGTAGGTTTAAGATTTGCATCACTTTTTACAAAACCAGCCTTGTACTTTTTAACCTTACGAACCATTTCTGCTTGAGATTCAATAGATTGAGATCCAAAGACAAAAGAAATACCTCCATTTCTAGCTAAAGCAATTGCCATATTACTATCTGAAACAGATTGCATAATAGCCGATACAAAAGGTGTTTTTAATTCTATACTTGGTTTTTCTCCTTTTTTAAATTTCACCAATGGAGTATTCAATGTTACATTTTGTGGTGTACATTCTTCAGTTGTTAACCCAGGTATAAGTAGGTATTCACTGAAAGTTCTTGAAATGTCTTGAGTAAATTGTGCCATATGTTATCTTATTTTTTAATAAAATTGCGCGAAGATAATCTTATTTTTAAGAATTATCAATTAATTATTAAAGAATCTTATCTCAAATGTTTTAATACATTCAAAATAGGATTTAAAACAGATTCACCAAATTTGATAGCTCTATCATCAGACCAAGCGTATACAGGATCTGGCATATCATCATTATCTTTAAATGGCATCTCAATAGTGAAAGCTACACATTTAAATCGTTCAGCTATTTGCTTAGATCCTATTGCTAGATTTGCAGGAGCTGTGCTAACACCATAATTATGAGTATCTTGGAAATCTGGACTAATTTCCATCCAATGATCTTTAAATTTATCTTGAATGTTTTTTCTATATTCATCAAAAGAAGGTATTCCCTCTGGAGTTGTAACAAAATTATAAGGGATAGCTTCGTCTCCATGAATATCTAAAGCTAAATCTACTCCTAATTCATCCATTTTATTTCTCACATAATAAACTTCAGGACTAAATTCTTCAGATGGATTTTCCCATTCTCTATTTAGATTTCTACCTGCAGCATTGGCTCTTAAATTACCAGCAATAGAGCCATCTATATTCATATTAGGAACTACATATACAACTGCTTCTTCAAGAATTTTTCTAGCTACAGGATCCGCTTCGTCTAGTATTCTTTCAATAAAACCTTTAACAAACCATTCAGCCATTGCTTCACCTGGATGTTGACGAGCTGTTACCCAAATTTTCTTTTTATCATCATCTGCATTACCTATTGTAAGCATTTCAATATCCCTTCCCTCAACAGTTTGACCAATAACTTCAAGATCGCATTGTTCAGAAAGTTGTGCCTCACTAACTAATTCCTGATGCATTTCAAATGAGAATGGTGCAAAATATGCAAAATATATTGAATTTAATTGAGGACACGCATTAATCACTAATTGTCCATTTTCATAAGATGTTTCAACAGTAAACCATTCTTTTTTATCGTAAGATGCTCTACATTGATAATTTTCCCATCCTTCAGGATACGAAGATTCTCCAGCATTTACTATTCTTATTTCTACTTCTTCATACTCTGCTCCTGTTAGTCTAAAATGAAACCATTGGAAAAAGTCTGATTTTGTATCTTTAGGTATTTTTAATTCTATAACGTTATCTACAATATTTACTATTTCTATATTGCCACTATCGAAATTAGATGATATTTTCATAATTATGAGTTTTAATATTTTCTATAAAAGTATAGGATAATAATTAGTATTCAAAAGAAATTAATTCCTAAAATAACATGTTAAATATAATAATTAGATATGGAAGATTATTCTATATCTCTTTCATAGATAATTGTATTCTTTTTCTTGTAATATCTATATCTATAACTTTAACTTTAACGTGTTGGTGTAATTTTAATACTTCATTAGGAGAACTTATAAATCTATCGGTAATTTGAGAGATGTGGACTAGACCATTTGGTTTTGTTCCTATGTCTACAAAAGCACCAAAATTTGTTATATTAGTCACTATACCTGGCAAAATCATACCAATTTCTACATCTTCAAAATTTCTTATTCTTTCATCAAATTTTAGAATCTTAGCAACCGTTCTTGGATCTATTCCAGGTTTTTCTAATTCTTTAATTATATCTTTTATTGTAGGTAATCCAAAATCTTTATTTATATATTTTTCAGGATCAATCTTGTCACATATATCTTTATTTCCCAATATATCAGATATATTTAGAGAAAGATCTTTTAACATTCGCTCTACTATTGAATAACTTTCAGGATGAACACCAGTATTTTCTAGAGGATTAATACTGTCAGATACTCTTAAAAAACCTACAGCTTGCTCATATGCTTTATTTCCTAATCTTTTGACTTTTAATAGATCTTCCCTCTTTTTAAAAGCACCATTAGCTTGACGGTATTCGACAATATTATTCGCTAAAACAGGCCCTAAGCCAGAGATATATGTAAGTAAATGTTTTGAAGCTGTATTTAAGTTAACTCCAACTTTATTTACGCAATTCACAACAACTTTATCTAATTCTGTATGCAATTTATTTTGATCGACATCATGCTGATATTGCCCTACTCCTATCGATTTAGGATCTATCTTTACTAATTCGGCTAAAGGGTCCATTAATCTTCTACCAATAGAAACAGCTCCTCTTACTGTAATATCGTAATTTGGAAATTCTTCTCTTGCAATTTTAGATGCAGAATAAACAGAAGCTCCATTCTCGCTCACTACAAATATTTGAACTTTTCTATCATAGTGAATATTTGAAAAGAACCTCTCCGTTTCTCTACTTGCTGTTCCATTTCCAATTGCAATAGCCTGAATATTATAAGTTTCAACTAAATGAGCAACTTTCTTTGCTGAAATTGCAAATTTATTTTGTGGAGGATGTGGGTATATAGTTTCGTTATATAATAAATTACCTTGAGCATCTAAACATACTAATTTACAACCTGTTCTATAAGCAGGATCAACTCCCAAAACTCGTTTCTGACCAAGAGGAGAAGATAATAATAACTGCTCAAGATTACTAGAAAACACTTGTATTGCCTCGTTATCTGCCTTTTCTTTAGCTTGATTTATAAATTCTTTTTCTAAAGAAGGGAAAAGTAATCTTTTATACGAATCTGCTGCAGCTTTTCTTATTTCATCAGCACATTCTCCATTCGATTTTATAAATATATCTTCAATTATTCTAATTGCATTTTCTTTATCTACATCTATACCAATTCTTAAAAATCCATCTGTTTTTCCTCTTTGTATAGCTAAGAATCTGTGTGAAGCACATCTTGATAATTTCTCAGAAAAGTCAAAATAATCTTTATATTTTTCTGCTTCTTCAACCTTAGTTTTAATGACCTTAGATTTTAAGATTGCAGATCGTGAAAAAAGATATCTTAATTTCTTTCTTACAAAAATAGAAGAATTAATCCACTCGGAGATGATATCTCTAGCTCCTTGAAGAACATTATCTATATCATTAATTTCTGAGTTTAAAAAACGATTTGCATTATGAATCAAGTCTATATCTTTTTGAGACATAATTATTTTAGCTAAACCTTCTAATCCTAGATCCCTAGCTATATCAGCTTTTGTTTTCTTTTTGTGTTTATAAGGTATATAAATATCTTCAAGCACTTGAATTGTTTCACATAATAGAATACTATTCTCAAGCTCTTTAGTTAATTTTCCTTGATCTTTAATAGATTCTATTACAACTTTTTTTCTTTTATCTAATTCTAAATATTTTTGATTTAGATCTTGAATATTTGCAATAGCAAGTTCGTCAAGTGAACCTGTCTTTTCTTTCCTATAACGAGCAATAAAAGGAATTGTAGCTCCTTCTGCTAATAGAATCAACGTATTTTCAACTTGTGATTCTTTGATATTTAATTCTTTAGATATTTTTTGTTCAAACATTCCTTATTTCTTTATTTCTAATTGAGATATTCATACATAATTTACAAGACTTGAATCTTTAAATATATTATCAATATATGAATGTTTATTATTATTTTATGTAAACATAGTAATTAAAATTCAATATTTTTCAATTAATAAATATCTCTTTTATTATCTTAGTAAAAAATTTAAATAGATGATTGTTACAAAAGATATCCATAAATCCTTTGGAGAATTAGAAGTTCTAAAAGGAATTGATTTACATATAAAAAAGAATGAGATTGTTTCTATAGTAGGTTCTAGTGGTGCGGGTAAAACAACTTTACTTCAAATTATTGGAACACTTGATAAGGCTTCTAGAGGATCAATAAACATTAATAATATTGATATCTCAAATATGAATGAAAAGAAAATATCGGATTTTAGAAATAAACATATCGGATTTGTTTTTCAATTTCACCACTTATTACCAGAATTTAATGCTATTGAAAACATATGCATTCCTGCATGGATTTCTGGAAAATCAAAAAATGAAGCTGAAAAAGAAGCCTATAAACTTCTTGAAATTTTAAATCTTAGAGAAAGAGCTTTACACAGACCTGCAGAATTATCAGGTGGAGAACAACAAAGAGTTGCTATTGCTAGAGCTTTAATAAATAATCCTTCTGTAATTCTTGCAGATGAACCTTCTGG
This sequence comes from Marinilabiliaceae bacterium JC040, assembly GCA_022496785.1. GTDB lineage: Bacteria > Bacteroidota > Bacteroidia > Bacteroidales > Marinifilaceae > SNAP01. The sequence goes on from SNAP01000003.1 coordinate 336,700, forward strand.
AAATCTTGATTCAAAAAATAGGAATGAACTTCATCAATTATTCTTTGACTTAAGGGATGAACTAAATCAAACTTTTGTGATTGTAACTCATGATAATAATTTATCTAAAATGACAGATAGAACATTATACATGGAAGATGGTAAAATTTATAAAGAAGAATAAATGAATAATAAGGAGCTTAAAGAGCTACTTGATAACAAGTATAAGCAATATAATACAAAAGAATTTATTGATAGTGATCCTATACAAATTCCGCATAAGTTCAATAAAAAAGAAGATATTGAGATTACAGCATTTCTTGCTTCAACAATTGCTTGGGGACAAAGAAAAACGATTATCAATAATTCCAATAGGCTTATTAAATGGATGGATTATGATCCTTATAATTTTATTATAAATGCAAAAGAGAAAGATTACAAAAGATTTTATGAATTTAAACATAGAACATTTAACGGAGAAGATTGTGTGTTTTTTTTAAAGTCTCTTAAAAATATCTATATAAATCATAAAGGTTTAGAAAATATCTTTTCTAATAATGAATCTATAAAAGAAGGTATTATAAATGCTAGAAAGATATTCTTCTCTATAGATTTTCCAAAAACAAGTAGTAGACAGTTTTCAAATATTGAGAAAAATTCTGCTGCAAAAAGATTAAATATGTTTTTAAGATGGATGGTTAGAAAAGATGAATTAGGTGTCGATTTCGGAATATGGGATCGCATTAAAACATCTGAGCTATACTTACCTTTAGATGTGCATTCTAGTAGAGTTGGAAGAAAATTAGGATTACTTAATAGAAAACAGAATGATTGGAAATCCGTAGAAGAAATCACATCTAATCTTAAAAAATTAGATATTAACGATCCTATTAAATATGATTTTGCACTATTTGGTTTAGGTGTTTTTGAAAATTATTAATAAATGGCTAATACATATTTTAAATTTAAACAATTTACAATTCAGCAAGATCAATCTGGAATGAAAGTTGGAACAGATGGTGTTTTATTAGGTGCATGGGCTAATATAAATAATTCTGAAAATATTCTTGATATAGGAACAGGAACAGGACTTATTGCTATAATGTGCGCCCAAAGAAATAATTCAGCAAAAATAGATGCCATTGAAATAGATACAGATACATATAATCAAGCTGTTTATAATATTAATGAATGCAAATGGAGTAAAAGAATCTCAATATACAATATATCTTTACAGAACTTTTCTACAAAAAAGAATTATGATTGTATAATTTCCAATCCTCCATTCTTTAATAATTCAACAAAGAATCAAACAAAGAAAAAATGCTTAGCTCGTCATACTGATTCATTAAAATTTTCAGATATTATAAGTTTTAGTATTAATCACTTAAGTCCCAAAGGTAAATTATGCATAATACTACCTCCTATTGAAGCTGAGAATTTTATCGATGAAGCACTTAATAAAAATCTATTTCTAAATAAAATAATAAGAATAAAACCCAATAAAAGTAAAAATCCTAAAAGAATTATGTTTGAATTGTCTTTTATAGAAAAAGATATTCAAGATGATTTTTTAACTATAGAAACAGATACAAGGCACATATATACAAATGATTATCAAAACCTTACAAAAGATTTCTATTTAAAAATGTAGAGATTCTATATTATAATACCTTTTATAAGAATACTATTTACAGATTTATTTTCTAAAATAAATTTACATATTTAAATAGTTTTTAAAAATTATTCGTAAATTGCAGAATGTAATACGTACAGAACCACATTATTTATGTATTACGATAATTTGAAGAGATTGACTTACATACTAATGTTTTATCAATTCGATTATTAATAGTTTATTTTGCGATTAAAAGCAAGCTCCAATAATGGAAGCTTGCTTTTTTATATTTTAGTAATTTTATAGAAATTTATCTTATTTCATTCTTTTTAGTAATAAGAATGCTTTTTCTATATCATCATCTTCTACCACAATGGTAAATTCATTTGAAGTTGATATAACCTCAACAATATTAATACCTTCCCAAGCTAATTCTTTTAAAATAAAATAATACAAACCTGGCTGCTTAATATTTCCTTGAGGAAGTTTTAATGTTATAGATGATAGATGATCTTTTTGAGTTACTAAATTCTCATTCTCAAATATAGCCTTAACTTTTGAATCGTATACAGAACTAATAACAATATTAATTTCATATACACCTTGAACTATTGTATAAAAGATTTCATTATCACTACCTATACAATTCATTAATTCTATCTGAGATTTCATTAAACTATCAGAATTTTTAAATGAATAATCTGATAATTTTGATCTTAGAATTATATCATCTACAGATGATAATATATTTTTAACATGTTGCTTTTGCTTCATTTCTAAACTAGGTACAAGTCTTTTTAAAGACATAACAATTGCACCTACTTGAACTTCTTTTTGTAATTCTTTTTCAACATCCTCTTTAAGATGCCTCGCTAAAGAAGATAAATTAACTAAACCTTCTGTTAAAAGTTCAACTAGAAAGGGTCTTTCTTTAACTATGATTTCTACAACTTGCGATATGGTCTTCATTCTTAATTATTTTTCAGTTGTTAAATATATAACAATTAGATTTAAAATGAGATATTTTTGTATATAATTTGGTCATTCTTCTCAATTTATTTAATATTGCATGAGATTTATGGTTAAAAATAGTCAAAAATGCTAATAAAAGTCATGTTTCTGTAAATTACAGAGGTGGCTTTTATTTATTTAACGAAATTTTAAGATTTATTCATTATAGAGTCTTCCTTGATATGTATCTCTTTCTTCTAATTTCTTTTCAACCTTTGCAATAAATTCAAAATTCTTCATTCCATTCCAATTTGGTGCTATTATCATACCTTTTGGTGCTTGATTAATAAACCTTTCCAAATATACATGTGGATTAATTCTTTCTATTACATCAACGACAAAATCAATATATGCCTCAGCAGTAAACATTGTAAATTGAGCTGGATCTTCACTATATTGTTTTGCAGCAACAGTATCTTTTAAAATTTGTAACTGATGTATTTTTAAAGTTTCGATAGGTAATCTTGATAATTCAACAGCATTATTTATCATTGTTTCATAAGTATCAAATGCTAGCCCCATAACCAAATGAGCTCCTATATGAATACCTCTATTTGCAGTTTTTAAAATCGCTTCTTTAGCTTCTGCATATAAATGCCCCCTATTCATATATTCTAGAGCCTTATCATTACAAGATTCTACTCCGTACTCTATTACAATATAATAATCCTTTGCTAAGATCTCCAAATAATCAAGAATCTCATCGTTAACACAATCAGGTCTAGTTGCGATAACTAAACCTATCACTTTAGGATGACTTAAAGCTTCAGAATAAAGATTTTTTAAAATATCTATAGGAGCGTATGTATTTGAATATGATTGAAAATAAGCTAAATATTTTTGAGATTTATATTTCGCTTTAAAAAAATCAATTCCTTCATTAATTTGCTCACTAACTGTTTTACCTGATGAACAATAAGAAGGACTAAAACTTTTATTAATACAATAAGTACAACCTCCATATGCTTTTCTACCATCTCTATTAGGACAGGTAAAACCAGCATCTATAGATACTTTTTGAACTCTTTCATTGTGGATAGACTTAAAATACGATGAAAAATCATTATATCTCTTTTTGTGCCCCCACGGATATATTACTTCATTTTTCATCTATTTAAAACCTTTAGATTTCCATATTTCTAATTTATTTGCTTTTGAATAAATTATTAATGCTTCAATATCTTTATTTGCATTTATAATTTTTTCACTTTCTTCTAAACCTAGAACCATAAATGCTGTAGCATAAGCATCAGCGTCCATACATGCTTTTGCTTTAACAGATACTGATAGAACTGTATGGGTAACAGAAATTCCAGTTCTTGGATCTATCGTATGTGCATATTTCACACCATCTTTTAGATAGAAATTTCTATAATTTCCAGATGTTGCTAATGAACCTGAATTCATTTCTATAACATCTTCTATTTTTCTATTTTGAGCTGTAACATCATCAATGGGCTTGTCAATTCCAATTCTCCATTTTGAATGTTTTTCACTATGCCCAAGACATCTAGTCTCTCCTCCTATTTCTACTAGATAATTTTTTATTCCTAGCTTTTCTAAAAATCTAGCTACAATATCAACACCATAACCTTTAGCTATAGCTGAAGTAATTAATTGAATATTTGGATTTCTTTTTATAATTCTCTTTCCTTCAAGACTAATCTTATTATAACCAACATATTGCATTAGGCTATCAATATTAACTTGATTTTTATATTTTTTATAACCAAAACCATATGCATTTACAATAGGTGCAACAGTTATATCAAAAGCTCCGTTAGTTTCCTTAGATATTAATTTTGCTTTATTATATACTTCAAGAAACATAGAATCACATTCTATATTCTCATTTCTATTAATTTTTGAGATAATTGAATTTTTATTAAAAGAAGATAACGAATTATCCACTTTCATTAACTCTTTTATAATATCTGATTTAACATCTTCTTCAGATTCATATATAATGTGGAATGTTGTTCCAAATATATATCCCTCATTATAATGATATTTCTTCCCACATGAAACTAATAGAACGGAAAGAAAAATTAACAAACTTATCTTTTTCATGCCGCAAAAGTAACAAATTAATAATACATTATAGAAATAGTATAAAAAAAAGCCACTTCATTATTGAAGTGGCTTAAATATATTGAGTTTAAAAATTATGCTCCGAAATTATCAAACATTACATTTTCTGAAGGTACACCTAAAGAATCTGTCATTTTAACAACTGCTTGAGTCATCATAGGAGGTCCACATAGGTAGAATTCAATATCTTCTGGTTCCTCATGTTTAGATAAATATTCATCATAAATAACTTGATGGATAAATCCAGTAGGTCCTTCCCAATTATCCTCAGGTTGAGGATCAGAAAGAGCTAAATGCCATTCAAAGTTAGGGAATTCAGCTGCAATAGAATCAAAATCTTCTTTATAGAAAACTTCTCTTAGAGATCTTGCTCCATACCAGAAAGTAACTTTTCTTCCTGTTTTCAAAGTTTTAAATAAATGGAAGATATGAGAACGCATTGGAGCCATACCAGCACCACCACCGATAAACATCATTTCACTTTCAGTTTCCTTGATAAAGAATTCTCCATAAGGTCCTGAAATAGTAACTTTATCACCTGGTTTACGAGAGAAAATATAAGAAGAAGAAATACCTGGATTAACATCCATCATACACCCCTTAGCTCTATCGAACGGAGGAGTTGCAATACGTATATTCAACATGATAATATTTCCTTCTGCAGGATGGTTAGCCATAGAATAAGCTCTGAAAGTATCTTCTGGATTTTGCATCTTAAGATCCCAAAGATTCATCTTATCCCAATCAGATCTATATTCTTCTTCAATATCCATATCTTTGAAATCAACATCAATTTTAGGAATATCAATTTGAATATAACCACCAGATTTAAAGTTAAGATTTTCTCCTGCTGGTAACTTAACAACAAATTCTTTGATGAAAGTAGCAACATTGTGATTAGAAACAACTTCACATTCAAGTTTTTTAATACCCATAATTTCCTGAGGAATTCTCATATCGATATTTTCTTTAACCTTAACTTGACATGCTAAACGATAGTTATCGTTTTGTTCTTTTCTAGAGAAGAAACCTGTTTCTGTTGGTAAAATAGAACCTGCTCCAGAGTCTACTTGACACTTACACATACCACAAGAACCACCACCACCACATGCTGATGGTAAGAATATTTTATTCTCTGCTAAAGTAGAAAGAAGACTTGAACCTGGATTAACTGTAAGCTCTTTCTCTCCATCGTTAATATTAATTTTAACCTCACCTTGAGGAGTTAGTTTTTTCTTTGCAAATAGTAATATTGCAACTAAAAACATAATAATGACCAAGAATATTAAAACACTTGCCACTATTACTGTATAATTTATAGCCATTGGTATCATAATTCGTATCTTTTCTTATTATAATTTAATACCCATAAAACTCATAAATGCTATACCCATAAGACCTGTAACAATAAATGTTATACCTAAACCTCTTAAAGGAGCTGGAACATTTGAGTATTTTAATTTCTCACGAATTGCTGCAATACCAACGATAGCTAGCAACCAACCGATACCAGAACCTAAACCAAATGAAGTTGCTTCAAGTACTGATGAATAATCTCTTTGTTGCATAAAAAGTGAACCACCAAGGATAGCACAGTTTACTGCAATAAGAGGTAAAAATATACCTAATTGAGTATAAAGGGCTGGTGCAAATTTTTCTACTATCATTTCAACTAATTGAACCATAGAAGCAATAATTGCAATAAACATGATAAAACTTAAAAAGCTTAAATCTATAGTATTTGCAGCATCACCTAATAACCAAGTTAATGCCCCTTCTTTCAAAATGTAATTTTGTAGTAAAAAATCAACAGGAACTGTAATTGCAAGTACAAAAACTACTGCAATACCTAGTCCAAATGATGTTTTAACAGTCTTCGATACAGCAAGATATGAACACATTCCCAAGAAATATGCAAATACCATGTTATCGATGAATATGGACTTAACGAATATATTTAATAAATTTTCCATTATCTCTCAATTTTAATTTTCTTCAATTAAATCTTTGTTTCTTGCTCTATGTACCCATATAATTACACCTAAAGTAATTAAAGCCATAGGAGACAATACCATAAGACCTGAATCTGAATATCCAGCATCATAGAAACACTGTGGAATAACTTTATATCCGAATAAAGTACCTGCTCCTAATAACTCTCTAAAGAAAGCTACAGCAACAAGAATAATTCCATATCCTAAACCGTTACCAATACCATCTAAAAATGATCTCCATGGAGTATTTCCTAAAGCAAAAGCTTCAAGACGTCCCATAATAATACAGTTTGTGATAATAAGACCAACAAATACAGATAATTGCTTACTAACATCATAAGCAAAAGCTTTTAAAACTTGGTCAACCACAATAACAAGACCCGCAACAACAACTAATTGTACAATAATACGGATTCTTGAAGGGATAGTATTTCTTAATAATGAAATAATAACATTAGCGAAAGCAACTACGGCTGTTACCGATAAAGCCATTACAATAGCTGGCTCTAGCTTCGCTGTAACCGCAAGAGCAGAACATATACCCAATACTTGAACCATAATTGGGTTATTCTTGCTAAGAGGTCCTGTGACCAACTTACGATTATTTGCTGAAAACAATGGTTCTTTAGCACTCATCTTTCAATATTTTATTTTTTTAAAAATGCTTCGTAAGAAGATAAACAATCTTTTAACATTGCATCAACTCCTTTAGAAGTCATTGTTCCTCCTGAAATTCCGTCTACAGAATGGATATCAGTACCCTTTCCTGCTTTATGTACTTCAATTGAAACGAATTTACCGCTCTCATTATGTATTTGTTTTCCTGAAAAAGGTTTTTGGAATGCTTCATTTGCAATTTCAGCACCTAAACCTGGAGTTTCTCCTTGGTGATCAAAAATAGCACCATAGACAGTGTTTTTATCATCATTTAGAGAAATAAAACCCCAAATAGGACCCCAAAGTCCTTTACCTCTTACAGGAATAATGTATTTATTTACACCATCCTTAGTATAAATAAATACTGGTAGATTTCTTTTATCAACTTTTTTCTTAACCTCCTTACTTAAATCCACATCAAAAGCATTAACACCCTCTACTACTTCACCTTTTACATTTACTACAAAAGTTTTAGTAATAAGTTTATTGTAAATTTTTTCTGCTTCATTTGCTTCAACATCATTAATTTTAACAGATGCTAAAATATTTTGCATCTTTTCAATCTTAATGTTCTTTGTTTGCATAGGTTTAAGACTTAAAGCAACAAAAGAAAGAACTGCAGCCACAACTACAACTAAAATTGCAGCATATAAAAATGTATATGTATTTCCTTGTTTGTTCATTTCTTTATTTTTTAAGCGTTAACTTTAGCTCTCTTCAATCTTCTTTTAATATTAGATTGAACTACAAAATGGTCTACTAATGGTGCAAAAGTATTCATAAATAGAATAGCAAGCATCATACCTTCAGGATAAGCTGGATTTAAAACTCTAATTAAAACAGCTAAAACTCCAATTAAGAATCCATAAATATATTTACCACTTCTTGTTTGAGAAGATGTAACAGGATCTGTTGCCATAAATACAGCACCAAATGCAAAACCACCCATAACTAAATGATTAATAGCTGGCAAATTCATATAATGTTGTGCAGCTGTCATTGCTTGTTCTGGAGCACATGCATTAAATAATAATCCCATTGCCAAACCTCCTGCAAAAACAGAAGCCATAATTCTCCAACTAGCAATACCTGTTACTAATAAAATAACAGCACCTAATAAGATTGCTAAAGTTGAAGTTTCACCTATTGAACCAGGAATAAAACCGTAGAACATAGTAGCTAAGTCAGGTAATTTATCAAAAGAACCAGTAGCTGCAGTAGCTAGTGGAGTAGCACCTGAAAATGCATCTGCTTTATCAGCAATCCAAACTGAATCACCTGAAATTTTAGTTGGATAAGAAAAGAAGAATGCTGCTCTAGCAATTAAAGCTGGATTCCAAATATTCATACCTGTACCTCCAAAAACTTCTTTACCAAAAATAACAGCAAAAGCTGTAACAACAGCAACCATCCATAATGGAGCCTCTACAGGCATAACCATAGGAATTAACATTCCAGTTACTAAATAACCTTCATTTATTTCGTGTCCTCTTTTTTGAGCTGCAAAGAACTCAATTGCTAAACCAACAACATATGAAACAATTATTATTGGTAATACTTTTACAAAACCGTAAAAGAAAAGAGAGAAAATTGATTCATTAGCTAATTGCCCTAATGATAAGAAATGTTGGTAACCAACATTATACATCCCGAATAATAGAGCAGGAACAAGAGCAAGAACAACTATACTCATAGTTCTTTTCAAATCGATAGCATCTCTTAAGTGAGATCCCGATTTTGTTGTGTGATTTGGAACATACAGAAACGATTCAAAACCGTTAAAAGTAGATTGAAAAGCTCCGAACTTTCCTCCCTTTTGAAATTTTGGCTTCTGTTTGCTCAAATAATCTCTTAATGCTTTCATTATAATAAATTTCTATAAGATTATTGTCCTAATTCTTTTATCATTAAATCGATACCTTTCCAAACAATATCTTGAACTTCTGTTTTTGAAGTACAAACGAACTCACATAGAGCCATATCTTCTGGAGCTATCTCATAAATTCCCAATTGTTCCATTTTATCAATATCTTCTGCTAAAATAGCTTTAAGCAAAAATACTGGAAGGATATCCATTGGAAGAACTTTCTCATATTGCTCAGACACCACAAAAGCTCTTGGCTCACCATGGTAGTTAGCATTTAAACGATACTCTTTTTTAGGAAGAATATTTGATAAGAATGTTTTAGAAGCTGAGAATTTATTCATTCCTAAAGTCATCCAACCAAAGAACTCAAAATTATCTCCTTCAGGAATTACAGTTATTTGATTGTCATAAAAGCCTAAATAACCATTCTCTTCAATTTGTGTTCCCACAAGAACATTTCCTGAAATGATACGTTGTTTAACTTCATTCTTCAAACGTCCCTTAAGAAGACTTTCAATTTGTGTACCAGGAAGAACTTCGCAATATACTTTCTCACTCATTTCTGAACCAGTCATCGCAATTGTCTTACGAGCATCATATTTTCCTTCTAATACATAACGACCAATAATTACAGCGTCTTGAGGACTAACAGTCCAAACTCTTTCGCCTTTATTTATTGGATTTACATGATGCAACTGAACTCCAACATTTCCTACTGGGTGTTTACCTGAAAAATAATTTACAGTTACATTGTTTAATTTTTCATAAATACTAGAACCTTTTTTCTTAGCATCTACTCCAATATAAACTCCACCTGATGTTAATTTTGACAATACATCAACTGCTGCTTGTAAATACTTTTCTTCACCCTGAAGAGCATATTCCATATCTGGTGCTAGTGGAGATGTATCAAATCCCGAGATATACACACATTTTGGTGTAAAATCAGAATTAGCAATTACATCATAAGGTCTTTGTTTAATGTAAGGCCATAGACCTCCTTGTAACAAACTTGCCTTAATTTCTTCTGCACTAGAATTTGCAGAAATGTTTGGAACTGCTTCATAAGAAGTATCAGCATCTGCTTTAACAATTACTTCTAATAGTTTTCTTCTCTCACCTCTATTAATGGCTACTACTGTACCACTAACTGGTGAAACAAACTTAACTTCCGGCCTGTATTTATCAAATAACAGGGGTGTTCCAGCCTTAACTTCATGCTCAACCTTTACAGCTAATTTTGGTGTAAAACCATGGAAATCGGTTGGCTTCAAAGAATAATACTCTGATTTATCTACAGAGATCTTAGTCAATTCAGCCTTTCCCATTAGCTTAATGTCAAGTCCTTTTTTTAATTTTAGTGTTCTGGACATTTTGTTGCTATTGTGTTTATTAAATCTATATATTTCAATACGGCAAAATTAGTATTATATATTAATAAACGAAGATTTTTCCGATACAAAATAGTTATATACCTTTAAGTAAATTTTAACCTAATAAATCAAATAACATGTTAAAGAACATAATAATCTTAATTCTTTATTTCTTTATATTAAGTTTCACATCACAAGATGTACATGCCCAATCAAACATTTCGTATATGTCTGATATAAAGGATCATTCTATACACACTTTAAATATCTATTCAAGGAAAGATAAGAATGCATTTCCTATCATAAGATTAAACTCAGAAGAAAAAATTCATCTTAATTTTGATTATTTCGATACAGAAATACAACAGTTATATTATGAAATAAGACATTGTAATGTAAATTGGAACGATTCTAAACTATCTGAATACAAATTCATGAACGGATTTTCAATAAATTATATTGAAAATTCAGAACTTTCATTCAATACTAATATCGAATACACAAACTTTAATTTGGAACTTCCTAATGATGATATCTCATTTAAAATCTCAGGTAATTATAAAATCATTGTATATAAAGACGAGAACAAATCTGATACATTATTTATTTCAAAATTTATGGTTCTAAATAATAAGATTCCAATAAAAGCAAAAGCTAAACAAGCTAGTTTAACTAGATACATGGATAAATATCACGAAATAGATTTTTCAATAGATTTTTCTGAAGCAAATATATTCAACCCTGGGACTGATTTAAAAACTATCGTATGGCAGAATGGAAATATAAATAATAGAATTCAACTAAAACCTTTATTCATAAATGGACAAACATGTTCATATGATTATAACGAAGAAAATATCTTTAAAGCTGGAAATGAATTTAGATATTTTAATTGTAGTAATAAGAATTTTGCAAGCAGATATATAAAATCAATTGACAACACAAGAGACACTACTGTATTTAATTTAAGAGATGATGAAAATCACTACTACGATAGATATAATTTCAAAAGAGATATAAATGGCAACTATAAAATTAGTTCATATAATTCTTATAATCCCGACTTAGAAGCTGATTATGTTTATGTAAATTTCACACTTAAAATGAAAGAACCTCTAAAAAACGATGTATATGTTTATGGAAAATTATCAAATTGGGGTATTAGTAATAAGTTTAAAATGAAATATAATATAAAGCTCAAAGCATACACTTTAAAAGTACTTTTAAAACAAGGATATTACAACTATCAATATGTATATGTAAATAAAAATAAGATTATTTACGACAGTATTGAAGGATCATTCTACCAAACAGAGAACAATTACTATATAGCTATATATAAATATGAAAACAACCTATATTCCTATAAACTAGTGGGTTTTAAGCGAACAAACAACAGTATTATTAACAATTAATTTATCCTTATTAGTACAGTTTCTATTTATTTTTAACATTATTTTAACATTCAAGATTTGTAATTATTAATAACTTCGTTATAGTTGAATTAAGTTTTTGACCTTATTAATGCATGTCAATTAGTGGGAAATGATTGATAAATACATGATTAACATGTAATTATTACAGATACAACCTTTAATTAGGTTGTATCTTTTTATTTATAAAAAAAGCGGACATCTTAATAAAAAGATATCCGCATTATTATATTAATATAGAATTATACTATTTTGAGTAATCCATATTAGCTAAACGCTTATAATTATTTAATCTCCATTTAGCATCATCTTGAGTAATAGAGAATAAACTATCAGCTTGTTCAGAGTTAACTTTCTTAAGAGAAGCAAAACGAACTTCACCCATTAAGAAATCATTGAATTTAGAATAATCTGGCTCTTTAGAATCTAATTGGAAAGGATTCTTTCCTTCAGCTTCTAACATTGGATTAAATCTATATAACTGCCAGTAACCACATTCAACAGCATGTTTCTCTTCTCTTTGAGATTTACCCATTGAAGCTTTAAGACCGTGGTTAATACATGGAGCATAAGCAATAATCAATGAAGGACCTGGATAAGCTTCAGCTTCTTTAATTGCCTTAATGTATTGAGCTTGGTTAGCACCCATTGCTACTTGAGCAACATAAACATAACCATAAGACATTGCAATCATTCCAAGATCTTTCTTACGAACCTTCATACCAGAAGCAGCAAATTTAGCAACGGCACCAACTGGAGTAGCTTTAGAAGCTTGACCACCTGTATTTGAATAAACCTCAGTATCAACAACAAGAACATTTACATTCTCACCAGAAGCTAATACGTGGTCTACACCACCGAAACCTATATCATAAGCCCATCCGTCACCACCGAAGATCCATTGAGATTTCTTGATAAAGAAGTTCTCAAGACCTAATAATTCTTTAGCAACATCAGTATTTTCTTCTTTTAAAGCAGCAGTTAAAGCATCTGAAACAGCAATAGTTTTATCACCTTCATTAGCATTCTCTAACCAATTTTGAGCAGCTTCTTTAGTAGCGGCATTGAAAGAATCCATATTAGCAGCTAATTTTTCTGCAACACGAGATCTTAATTTCTCTGCACCAGTCATCATACCTAAACCATACTCAGCATTATCTTCGAATAATGAGTTAGACCAAGCTGGACCTCTACCTGTTTCATTGTTTTTACAATAAGGAGTAGAAGGAGCAGAACCACCATAAATAGAAGAACATCCAGTAGCATTAGCTACAACCATTCTTTCACCAAATAATTGAGTAATTAATTTGATATATGGAGTTTCACCACAACCAGCACAAGCACCAGAGAACTCGAATAATGGTTGAGCAAATTGTGAATTTTTCACATTTGTTGGTTCAACAACTTTCTTATAACCAACTTTTTCATCCATATAATTCCATCTTGCAACCTCATCCGATTGAGTATCAAGAGGCTTCATTACAAGAGCTTTTTCTTTTGCAGGACAAACGTCAACACAGTTACCACAACCAGTACAATCTAGTGTAGAAACTTGCATTCTAAATTGATATCCTTTAAGATCTTTACCAATTGCTGGTTTAGTTGTAGATCCTTCTGGAGCATTAGCTAATTCTTCATCATTCAATAAGAATGGACGAATAGCAGCGTGAGGACAAACATAAGCACATTGGTTACATTGTATACAATTTTCTACTTGCCATTCAGGAACGAAACTTGCAATACCACGTTTTTCATATCTTGTTGTTCCAGCAGGGAAAGTACCATCTTCTTTACCAGCAAAAGCAGATACAGGAAGATCATCACCAGCTTGAGCATTCATAACATCACAAACATTCTTAACAAATTCTGGTTTGTCAGTTTCAACATTAGAAACTTCCTCAGAAGCTAAGTTAGCCCATTCAGCAGGAACCTCAACTTTAACAACATTCTCATCTTTACCACCTGCATCAACAGCAGAGTAGTTCATATTTACAATATTCTCTCCTTTTTTACCATACGACTTAACGATAGCTTTTTTCATTTCTGAAACAGCTAAATCGAAAGGAATCACATTAGTAATTTTAAAGAAAGCAGATTGCATAATTGTATTAGTTCTATTTCCTAGACCTAATTCTCTACCTAATTTAATACCGTTGATGATATAAAAATTAATTTCATTTTCAGCAAGATATTTTTTCATATTAGTAGGTAACAACTCAAGAGTTTCCTCTTTAGTCCAAGTAGTATTCAATAAGAAAGAACCACCTTTTTTAAGACCTTTTAATACATCATATTGGTGTAAATAAGCAGGAACATGACATGCTACGAAGTCAGGAGTTGTAACTAAATATGTTGAACGTATAGGAGAATCACCAAAACGTAAGTGAGATGCAGTAAAACCACCTGATTTTTTAGAATCATAAGCGAAATATGCTTGACAATATTTATCAGTAGCACCACCTATAATCTTAATTGAGTTTTTATTAGCACCTACAGTTCCATCAGAACCTAAACCAAAGAATTTAGCTTCATAAGTACCTTGAGCAGAAACATGAATTTCATCCTCTACAGGAATAGAAGTAAATGTAACATCATCAACAATACCTACAGTAAATTGATCTTTTGGTTCTGGTAATTCCATATTTTTATATACAGCTACTATTTGAGCTGGAGTAGTATCTTTAGAACCTAAACCATATCTACCACCAACAACGATAGGAGCATTTTCTTTACCATAATAAACATTCTTAACGTCAAGATACAATGGATCACCATTAGCACCTGGCTCTTTAGTTCTATCAAGAACAGTAATTCTCTTAACAGAAGCTGGAATATATTTTAAGAAATGTTTAGCAGAGAATGGACGATATAAGTGTACTGAAAGTAAACCTACTTTTTCGCCATTTTTAGCTTTATAATCGATAACTTCACGTATACAATCTGTAACAGAACCCATCGCAATAATAACATTCTCAGCATCTTCAGCACCGTAATAATCAAATAAATGATACTCACGACCTGTGATTTTAGAAATCTCAGCCATATACTCTTCCACAATATCAGGAATTGCATCATAATATTTATTTGCAGCCTCACGACCTTGGAAATAAATATCAGGATTTTGAGCAGTACCTCTAGTGAAAGGATTATTAGTATTTAAAGATCTATCTCTATACTCTTGTAAAGCTTTATAATCAACAAGAGGACGAAGATCTTCCATATCAATAGCTTCAATTTTTTGAATCTCATGAGAAGTACGGAATCCGTCAAAGAAATTAACGAAAGGAACTCTACCTTTGATTGCTGTTAAATGAGAAACAGCAGCAAGATCCATAGTCTCTTGAACTGATCCAGCAGCTAACATAGCAAATCCAGTTTGACGAGCAGCATAGATATCTGCGTGATCACCAAAAATAGATAAAGCATGAGCAGCTAATGCACGAGCACTAACATGGAAAACACATGGTAATAATTCACCAGCAATTTTATACATGTTAGGAATCATTAACAATAAACCTTGAGAAGCAGTAAAAGTAGTTGTTAAAGCACCAGCTTGCATAGAACCATGAACAGCACCAGAGGCACCACCTTCAGATTGCATTTCAACTAATTTAACAGTTTCACCAAAAAGGTTTTTTCTACCTTGAGCAGCCCACTCATCAACGTTCTCAGCCATTGGAGAAGAAGGAGTGATAGGGTAGATACATGACACTTCACTGAACATATATGCAACATGAGCAGCAGCGGCATTACCATCACAAGTAATAAATGTCTTTTCTTTTGCCATTTTATTAATATTTAAGTAATTATTGGTTTCAATATAAAAATCCAAAAAGCCATAAAGGTATATTCTTACCTTTACCCTTTTCTATCATTTCTGATACTATATATTTTTCTCCCTTAATTTTATTTATATTTTCCTTTAATTGTATATCAAATAGATAATTATTATCTACTATAAAGTCATTTTTACTACTACAATGATTAACATTAGCAACAGATGAAGTTTGATTTAAAAAGAAAGTCTTAGCTAAAACCAACTCATCTATAGGTTTATCATTTACTGCATAAAGAAGATTTGTATTATGGATATAAACCATACTAGGTTTTTTCCCACATTCTACTTTATCATTTTCTCCTACTAAAAGATTTAATAATCTTGCCTCTCTTAAATAGAAAAGATAATTCATTATAGTTGCTCTAGATACGCCTATTTTACCACTTAATTTACTTATATTGGGTTGAGAACTTCCTTCAGAAGCTATCAAATACAATAATTGTTTCAATTTAGATAAATATTTTAAATCAATTTGATTCAAATAAGGTATATCAAATTCCAAAGTTAAATTCAGATTTTTTAATAAATTATCAATATGAGATCTTTTCTCTATAAAAACAGGATAATATCCAAACTTCATATAATCTCTAAAATAAGCTAATGGGCGTAATTTATGCAAAACATCATTAGCTATTCTATCGTGATAATTAATTATATCATCTAATTTATAACTACTAAAATTATTATCAGTCTTAATATTAAGAAATTCTCTAAAAGATAAACCTCTCAAATTATAAACCTTTATAATATCACCTAAAGATTCATTCGATTGTATATTAACAATAGAAGATGCTGTAAAAACAACTCTCAATTCTGGAAAAGTCTTATAAATATCTCTCAACTCCTTCTCCCAACCTAGATATTTATGTATTTGATCTAATAAAAGAACTTTCCCTCCAGTTTTATAAAAATTTCCAACAAAGCTAAATAATCCCACACGTGAAAAGAATAAATTATTCATATTCACATACAAAACTGAATCATCATTAGGATAATATTTTCTTAGAATATCCAATAAAAACGTTGTTTTACCAACTCCCCTATCACCTTTAATTGCAATAAAACGATACGAAAAATCAATATCATCAAGCAATTGCCTTGATATTGACGATCTTGTATCATCCAAAAGAATTCTATGTGTTTCTAAAAGAGTATTCATATTCTAAGTTTGTGCTCAAAAATACCTTCTTTTTTCACATTTTGCAATCTAGACTTTACAATTTCGCTTAAAAATTGCAATTTATAGTCAATAAAAATAAGAAAAGCCCAATTGTAGCAATTACAATTGGGCTTAAAATAGATTATTTATATCTTAATTATTTATCATTCATAGATATTAAAAACTCATCATTTGATCTTGTTTTCATTAACTTACTCTTAATAGAATTCATAGCTTCCACTGGAGTCATATCTGCAAGGAAATTTCTCAATACCCATAATTTTCCTGTAGTATTATCATCTAATAAAAGATCCTCTCTTCTAGTTGAAGAAGCAGTAATATCAACAGCTGGATATATTCTTCTATTTGCTAGTTTTCTATCTAACTGTAATTCCATATTACCAGTACCTTTAAACTCTTCAAAAATCACATCATCCATTTTAGAACCTGTTTCTGTAAGAGCTGTAGCTAAAATAGTTAAAGAACCACCATTCTCTATATTTCTAGCAGCACCAAAGAATCGCTTAGGTTTATGTAGAGCATTAGCATCTACACCACCAGAAAGCACCTTACCTGAAGCAGGAGACACAGTATTGTAAGCTCTTGCTAAACGAGTAATAGAATCTAGAAGCACAACAACGTCATGTCCACACTCAACCATTCTTTTTGCTTTCTCTAGAACAATATTTGCAACCTTAACATGTTTTTCTGCAGGCTCATCAAAAGTAGAAGATACAACTTCAGCATTTACACTTCTAGCCATATCAGTAACTTCTTCAGGACGTTCATCAATAAGAAGAACTATCATATACACTTCTGGATGATTTTGAGCTATAGAATTTGCAATATCTTTTAATAATACAGTTTTACCTGTTTTTGGTTGAGCAACAATAAGTCCTCTCTGACCTTTACCAATAGGCGCAAACATATCAACGATTCGAACAGAAAGAGAAGGTTTATTACCACCACATAAATTAAATTTCTCATCTGGGAAAAGAGGAGTTAAATGCTCAAATATAACTCTATCTCTTACAGCTTCAGGATCTCTTCCATTTATAGACATCACTTTAATTAATGGGAAATATTTTTCACCTTCTTTAGGAGGTCTAATAGAACCCTTTATAGTATCTCCCGTTTTTAAACCAAAAAGTTTAATTTGAGATTGTGATACATAAATATCATCAGGAGAATTAAAATAATCATAATCAGAAGATCTTAAAAATCCATATCCATCAGGCATAATTTCCAAAACACCTGAATTAACAACAGCATCTTTGAAATCATAGATCTTATTATTACTCTTTCGATCATTATTTCTTTGATTTCTATTATCCTGAGGTTTATTATTTTCTTGAGATTTTATTTCTTGAGTATCTTTTTTATTATCGTCTTTTCTATCTATAGATTTTTTATCTACATCTTTAGAATCAACAACTGTCTTTTCTATATTCTTATTTTCTTTCTTATCCTTAACTATCTTGATTTTCTTAGTGTTTCGTTTTTTCTTTTCAAGAATAGGAGCTTCATCTTTCTTATCAGCAAGTTCAGGAGTTTCTGCCTTCACATCATTCTCTTCTTTAATCTCTTCTTTTATAACTTCTTGCTTCACCTCTTCAACTTCAACAATCTCTTTCTCCTCTATTTTATCTTCAACAATCTCAACTTTTTTCTCTTCTTTATCTTTTTTTCTATGAGATTTAGAATTTAAAAAAGGAATTTCAAGTATGCTTTTAGAACTACTTTTCTCTTTAGCTTCTTGATTTTGGCTTTTTTCAATATCCTTATTCTTAGTCAAAACTCCTCCTTCTACAGAAGCAGCTTTTTCTGGCTCAGCTTGCTTTCTTAAACGCAATCTTGGTTTTCTATCTTTTTTCTCTTTTTTATCATCAGTCTTTATTTCTGATGCAAGAATAGCCTGTTGATCCAATATCTTATATATTAAATCCTTTTTCTTTATAGAATCTACACGTTTTATCTTCAACTCCTTTGCTATAGCCTTTAACTCAGGTAATAGTTTCTTATTTAATTCTAAAATGTCATACATATGTTTTATAAAATTGAATTGTGTTGTGATTTTTTATCAAGATTTTGATAAGAAAATTTAGATGATTACTCGATATCACTAGAATAAGTAAGTACTCACTGCAATATTAAGCATAAAAACGTAATAACGCAAAAAAAATTAACATCTATTATATAAATGTATTTAGATATAAAATCAATTTATCAATAAAAGATGAATATTGTTTAATCCACCCCTCTGTAAGTCCCACTATATCAAGAAAACATAAATCAAAAATAACATTTTTTAATATTTTTTGTAAATATTTAGTATTTAATAAAAATAATTCTTATTTTTGATTTTAACTAAACACACGCAATAATAATGAGACAACTTAAAATTAACAAACAGATTACCAATCGGGAATCTGTTTCACTATCGAAGTATCTAGTGGACATAGCAAAAATTGATATGCTCACTAATGACGAAGAGATAATTTTATCTCAAAAGATTAAAGAAGGAGATCAAAGGTCTCTTAATCGTCTAGTAAAAGCTAATCTACGTTTTGTAGTTTCAGTAGCTAAACAGTATCAAAACCAAGGTATTCAACTTATCGACCTTATTAATGAAGGAAATATTGGACTCATAAAAGCAGCTAAAGCTTTTGATGAGACAAGAGGTTTTAAATTTATTTCCTACGCCGTATGGTGGATTAGACAATCCATTTTACAATCTCTAGCAGAACATGCACGTATGGTGAGATTACCTTTAAACAAAATCTCATCAATACACAAAGTTACAAAAGCTTATGCAGAATTAGAACAAAAAAAGGAGTACGAACCAACTCCAGATGAAGTTGCAAATTCTATTGACTTATCTGTTAAAGAAGTTAAAGATGCAATTAAAATTCAAAAGAAACATGTTTCTGTTGACATGCCTGTAGCAGGAGAAGATGACTTTACTCTTCTAGATACAATGTCAAATGTTGAAGGTAAAGAGCAACCTGATAATAAACTCGAATATGAATCACTAAAAAAAGAGATTGAGACTATCATTGCTTCACTTCAATATAGAGAAGCGCAGGTAATTCGTATGTATTATGGCATAGGATATAAACACAAATTTTCTTTAGAACAAATAGGTCAAGAACTTGAAATATCAAAAGAAAGGACAAGACAACTAAAAACTCATGCTATTGAGAAAATTAGAAAGTCTAAAATAAAGAAAAGATTAAAAACCTATTTATAGGTACTGTTTAAGACTCACATTTAACTTTACTTAGAGATAATTTCTCTCAAATTGAGAAAGGGCATATCATTTATGATATGTCCTTTTATTATTTATTTCACAAAAGAATATAATATCTTATGCAATAAACTTTCATCCTCTAAAATGATTTCACCCTCCCCAGACAAATCTTCAATATAATCTATTTCTTTTCTACTATCAGTAATCAATCCATTAGGGAAGCTAATAGTTATTAGATAGTTATCCTTCAAAACTGGTATTCTAGAGATTAATGATATTTTCCCTTTTATATAACCATAATCCTTAGATGGATAGTTATATAAACGTATATTAACTGATTGCCCAAGTTTAACATTTCCCATCATTTTCTTAGAAAGATATCCTAAAGCAACAGGATTTTGTGCAACCTCTGGAACTATTGTAAATAGATACATATCCTTCTCAAAAACCATATTTTTACAGACTTTTGTCGAATAATGTAGATTCCCTTTTATAGGAGAAGATAAAATATAGTGAGATTTCCATATATCTAATTTCGTTTTAAGTTCTATTAATCTATTACGGATATCAGACAATAGCAGATTTCTTTTGTTTATATTTTCTTTATTTGTTTCAACCAAAGATTCTTTTAAACTCAGTAGGTCTAGATTTAATTGTTTTATATTATCTTTAAATCTAATATTTTCCAAACTACTATTTAAAAAAGATGTTTTATAGTTCTCAAATTCTTTTCTAGAAACCACTCCCTTACAATATAATATCGAATCATTTCTAAATGATTTTTTTAATATTTGGTAGTTTTCATTCTGATATATCAACTGAGTTTTATACGATTTAAGTAAGTTATCCTTAACCAATATCTTATTTCTAAGTAATTTTTTCTTAGAGGTATAATATGTAGATTCCATAAAAACTTTATAATCCTCTAAAGCTTTCACCAATATTGAATATGGTAATTGCAATTCACCTAAATCAGTAATCTCAGAATCACAAATACTACTAATTACATCTATTGAATACTCCTTAGATTCTAATAATTTAATACAATTTAATAAGTTCAGAACTGAATTAATATTGGCACTATTAGAAAATGCTAATACCATATCTTTTTTACCTACACTTAAACCATTATTAACAAAAACAGAATCTATTTTACCACCTATTTTAGAATTCACACTTACAGAAGGACTTGTAGAACTTATACGAACTACAATTTTCTTTACTTCAGGGGATTTATAAAAATAACTTAAAATAGCTAAGACCATCAGAATTATAAAAATTATCAATATACCATATCTTAATGTCCAACTTGGTACCTGCCCCATAACTTCCTGAACCTCGGAACTATTATTTACAATCTTTTTTTTAGCCATAATTAATTTCCTAATTCTAATTGATTTTTCACTAAACGATAATACATTCCTTTTTTAGCTGCTAACGACGAATGATTACCTTCCTCAACAATTTCACCATCATTTAAAACAATAATCTTATCTGCATCCTTTACAGTACTAAGCCTATGGGCAACCACCACAACAGTTTTCCCTAAATAGAATTCTTTTAAATGTTTCATAATATCTTTCTCATTATTAGCATCTAGAGAATTTGTTGCTTCATCAAGGAAGATATAATTTGGATTTTTATAGACAGCCCTTGCTATTAAAATACGTTGACATTGTCCTTGACTTAAACCATTCCCCTCCATTCCTATTTGAGTATTATAACCAAGTGGTAAAGATTCAATATAATCACTAATATTAGCTGTTTCTGTAGCAATTTGCAATCTAGAATAATCTACACTATCATCTCCCAAAGAAATATTTTCAGCAATCGAATCTGAGAAGATATAACCATTTTGCATTACTGTTCCAGTATTTTCTCGCCACAAATTTGGATTTATAAGATTTAAAGGTGTATTTCCAACTAGCACTTGTCCATGATTAGGATCATAAAAACCTAACATCAATTTAATTAATGTTGTCTTTCCACTACCACTAGCTCCAACAATAGCTGTAACTTTATTTTCTGGAATTGATAAATTTATATTTTTTAAGACATAATCTCTATCAGAACCATTATAACTAAAAGAAACGTCTTTTAGATATATACTTCTATCCTTAGGTAATTGATTTATTTTTTGATCTACATTAAGTTCTTCGTCTT
The DNA here is from genome assembly GCA_022496785.1 of Marinilabiliaceae bacterium JC040. Taxonomy (GTDB): domain Bacteria; phylum Bacteroidota; class Bacteroidia; order Bacteroidales; family Marinifilaceae; genus SNAP01. Next base: position 359,133 of record SNAP01000003.1, read on the forward strand.
CTCTACCATGAATTTCATTCAATCGTTCAAGACTAATTTTAGCATCTTGCATAGATCTTACAAAACCAATAAATTGCTCTATCGGAGCTGATAATTGCCCTATTATATAAGTCATTGCCATCATCATACCTAAAGTCATATCTCCAGAAATTACACTCTTTGCTGCAATATAAGTAATTACAATATTTGTAGTTTGACTAAAAAATACAGAACCTACCTGTTGCATCTGACCTAAACCAAGCCCCTTAATACTAATTTTAAAAAGTTTAACCTGAATTCTTTCCCACTCCCACCTTTTTTGTCTCGTACAATTATTCAATTTAATTTCTTGCATACCAGTTATCAATTGAATAATCTTATTTTGCTCCTTAGAAGCTTGGGTAAATCTCTTATAATCAAGCTCTCTTCTCTTTTTTAGAAAGAGTAAAATCCAAACAACATATAGGCTATTTCCTAATAAAAAGATTAGAAATATAAAAACATTATAAGAAGCTAAAACACAAGAAAATATAATAAAATTAAAAAAGGAGAAAACTATATTTATAGAACTTCCTGTTAGAAAAGATTCTATACGACTATGATCATCAATTCTTTGAAGAATATCACCTGTATTTTTAGAATCAAAATTCTTTAAAGGTAACTTCATTAATTTTGCAAGAAAATCAGACACTAAAGAGATATTAATCCTAACATTCACATGCAGCATAATCCAACTCTGTATAAATTCTACTGATATTCTAGCAACAAAAATCACAAGTTGAGATACTAATATTAAAGTAATAAACGCTAAATTACTATTACGAATTCCAATATCTACAAGAGATTGAGTTAAGAAAGGGAATATTAATTGTAATAAACTCACAACCACCATACCTAAAACAAGTTGTAACAACTGTTTTTTATAGGGTTTAAGATATTTCACAAAATAAGAAAAATCTCTATTACTTACTTCCGTTTCACCCTCTAGACTAAAAAATTCAGGTTTTGGCTTTAATAATAAAGCTACTCCTAAGTCTTCATTATCTTTTTTATGCTGAAACCAGCATTTCTTAAAAGTTTCCTCGTCATACTCTAATAGTCCCGTAGCAGGATCAGCTATAAATATTTTATAACCATTTCTAGTTTTCTTTACTTTATAGCAAACTACAAAATGATTTTGATTCCAGTGAAGAATACATGGAAAAATTTCATTAGATACAAGTTCTTCAAAAGTAATCATAACTCCTGAAGTTCTAAAACCTATACTTTCAGCTGCATCACTAATACCTAATAGAGAAACACCTGATTTTGTATAATAAGATTTCTTTCTTAAAGTTTCTAAATCATAATATTTCCCATAATACTTTGCAATCATTCTCACACAAGAAGGACCACAATCCATTTTATCTAATTGTCTATAAATTGGAAATTTTTTCATTCATTTTATTTATTATACACGACGTAAATACTCATTATTCCCTTTTCTTATATTTTTATTCAATTTTGTATTTCCTAAATTCCAGATAAAAGATATTCTAAAACCCTGATATTCTCCTATACTATAGGAATAACCTTTTCGATATTTATCATCAATAGAAGAATATCTATCTGTAGAAAAATCTCCATCTCTACAAGCCCAAGATCTATATGCATATAGACTTAGCGAGAAATTATCAAAATTCTTTTTTAAAGAAAGATTTAATTGCATAAAACCATACGACTTTCCATATTCATTTATTGAATTAGTGAAATAATTTCCTGTAATACTTGAAGTAAATCTTTTTTCTTTAGAGATTGTCAGAAAATTATTTAATGAATATTCAGCAGACCATCCATTCTTATTTAAATTAACTTCTTCAGATTTATCAATATATGTCGTATAATTCAAACAAGAAGAAGCATTTATATACCACCATCTTGTAATACTTCCAGAATATGATAACGTAGTTGCAAATCTAGTTTGTTTATCGTAATTAATAGTTCTAGTTATCATTTTATTTTTATCTATAACCTTATGAATATCATAAGTCATATCTTTTATATGAACATATCTAAACAATAAAGACCATTTTTTTCTCTTAAACATTAAATTTTGATCTAAATAGTATATAGGTTTTAAATCTGGATTTCCTTGAGAATAAGAAGTAGGTGAAAAATATCTTTTAAAAGGAGAATACGATCTAAAATCAGCAAAATCAGTATTTGAACTTAAATTATAACTGATTTGAACACTAGAATTATTCCACGCAAAAAAAGCTGAAGGTTTCAACCTTTTAGAAATATTTTTAGAATTAAATTGCTTTCCATTTAATTTACTCTCAAGGCTTTTATATTCAAAACCCAAGTCAGCTCCAAGCATTAATTTTGAGCTTAATCTATACTTAAATCCCACATAAGGTGATACACCCAATTCTGTAAACTTAAATTTATGATCTATTAATGGTAAATCTTTAGGAGCAATTTTAATATTATACTTACTCTCAAAGCTAGTTTTTGCATAATTGGAATTTATTCCAAAAGACAATAAAGCTTTTTCTCCAAATGGATAATCGTAAGTCAATTTATTAGTAATAACATCAGAATACTGAGGAGAATCATTTTCATAATCATATCTCATAGTATTAACTCCAGGACTCACATCTTTAAACTCATTATCTATTTGATTGTCTATATTATTAGTAATATAATACAAATCTGTATATAAACGCGATCCATTAGAAAAAATACCTGTATATCTAATATTAGAACTTAAAAATTTAGTATTAAGATCACTATTTATATTAATGTGATATGTAGAGTCAATTTTATTTAAGTTAGATTTATAATATTTCATCAAACTATTATACTTAGGCTTCGACAAATAATTATAAAAATTAGCTGACATTTCCAATTTATGATTTTTAGTAAATTCATATTTTAAACTTAAAAAGATATCATAATACGATCTTTTTCCTGTATTTTTAGAATTAGAACTATTACTATTATTAGTTAATTTATAATAATAAACTGATTCACTTTTTTCGTAATCTCTAAGATTCTTAAATACTATATTTGATTTAATTGACAACTTATCTTTTCCAAAAATAAAAGTTCCACCCAATGTTTGCTTATTATACTGGGTTTGCATACAAGATCCATTAATAATTGCTCTAAAACCATCTGTATTAGGATTTTTAATCTTTAAATCAATTACACCTGTATTCATATCAACTCCATACCTAGCTGTAGGGTTCAATATTACCTTTATTCCCTTTATTTGTGTTGCAGGAACATTTTTTAAATAAGAAATCAAAGCTGTATAATTCATATTGGTTTTACTACCATTAATAAATACAACAACATTTTTCTTACCAATCATATTAATACTTTCAGAATTTGAAATATGAACCATAGGAGTATAATTCAATATATCTAAAGAAGTATTATTTTTTCTTATAAACTTATCAATTATTTTATAATTAAATCCTCCTTCAATAGGTTTCATCACATATTTTTCAGCAGAAATAACAACCTCATCTGTTACAAACGACAAATCATGCATAACAACTCTCTTAAATAAATCAGTTTGCAAGAGTTTATCCATAATAACTGTTTTAAATCCAGGCAAATTAAATGCAATTTCAACACCTTTAGTTTTATCTAAATCAATCATATATTTCCCAGATATATCAGAAACACAAGATTTTAAAGAAATTCCAGTTTTAACATTATAAGCTACAATATAAACACCTTCTATCGGTTTATTATTATCATTTACTACAGAACCAGATACATGAAATTGAGCTTTTGAGATAATACAAAAGCTCATAAATACAAGTAAAAATATAAGTTTTTTCATTGAAAGAATAATCTTCATTGTTATTATGTAAAAATATGTATTATTATTTAATTTTACAATATTAATACTAATAATCTATAATATCTGTGAATCTTAATTCCTCTTTCTTTCAAAATAATAATAACATAAAGGTATAAAGAACAAACTAACAAAAGTACCTATTGTCATACCAGAAATAATAGTAACAGCAAGAGGTTTCTGCAGTTGAGATCCTAAATCATTTCCCCAAATAAAAGGGAACATTGCTAAAATAGTTGTCAAAGAAGTCATTATAATCGGTTTAAAACGCCTAACACCTCCAAGGTGAATAGCTTCCTTAAGTTTATAGCCCTCTTGTCTTAGTTTATTTATTGTATCTATCTTAAGAATCGAATCATTGATTATAATACCGCACATAACAATCAGACCAATCATCGACATTAAATTAATTGTTAATCCACATAGGAATAAAACAATTAAAACCAAAGCAATATCAATAGGAATTTCTAATAAAACTATAAAAGGTAATTTTAAAGATTCAAATTGAGATGCTAAAATAAAATATAACATTAAAACTGAAACAATTAAAACAATAATCATCTCATGCAACATAAGTACTCCACTAAAGAAACCTCCAGTAAACAAAACGTTTATATCTTTTGAATTAGAATATTCTCTTATATATTCAACAATTTCCTCTTCATTTTCATTTGTATTATAAATTTTTATAGGAACAATCTTTCCATATTTTCTTCCTTCAATTGTTTTATAATCAATAGAAGATTCTACATCTATTAAAGCAGAAAACGGAATTTTTGAATTATCTCTACATATATAATAACAAGAATTAATTATATGAAATAAATTATTCTTTTTACCTGCAAAAACAATTGGAATATAATCATTACTACACCTTAACTCATCAATTTTAATTGAATTAATTTCTTTCTTTAAATCAGATAATAAAACTTTTACATTCACATTATACAAACAAACATTATCAGATTTTAATTTTAAAATGACTCTAGATAATAGTGAAGGCTGATAAATTACCACATTTGGAAATTTCATTTTAATACTATCAGAGAGACTACTTACAACATCAGGACTTATTTCAACAGAACCTGAAGCTAATAAATTAGCCACAATAGGAGCTTCATCATTAGAGAACATTTGTTCAAAGATATTTTTTACCTTAAGTCTTTCAATATTTGCATTGGGATATTTAGTATTAACCCAAGAGAAAATATTCTTTACTATTTTATTTAAAACATTCTCATCAGAAGCTCTTACATATAATTCTGTTTCTTCAACATTAGCAGAATTATCTTTTTCTAGTAAAAAATCTTTTTCACCAATATATGCATTAAACTCTTCAAATTTATTTCCAAATTCTTTAACTATTTCTGAGATTCTCTTTTGATTTTCTTTTAGCTCAATTGATTCATTCCATCCTAATTTAACAATCAACTCAGGACTTGTAATCTTAGGCATACTTTCTACTTTAGAAAACAAGAAAATAAAGAATCCTATTGCAAGGAAAACGACACAAGAAATTAGAAAAATTCTCCTCTTTTCAAATAAATAATCATACACCCTCTCATATAATCTTTCAGGATTCTTAAAAGATATTCTATTAATAAATCTATCTAGTTTAGTTTCTTTAGCTTTTTTAGAAACTAAATTAAAAATCACTGGAACAATTGTTATAGAAACAAATAACGAAACAAAAAGCCCTATAGTAACAGCCATAGCTTGGTCATAAAATAAAGCTCCAGATATACCCTTAAGAAAAATAAGAGGAATAAAAACCGCACAAGTTGTTAAAACAGAAGACAGCAAAGGACGAATCACCTCACTTGTAGCTTTAACACAAGCATTAAATAAAGATGAACCTCTACTAATAAACTGATTAATATTATCTATTACAATAATTGAATTATCAATCATCATTCCCACTCCAAGAATCAAACCTGAAAGAGAGACTGTATTAATAGAAATATTTAAAAACTTAAAGAACAATAGAGAAATAATTAGAGAAATAGGTACAGAAATTCCTATAATAAAAGGAGAACGAGCATCTTTTAGAAAAAAGAACATTGTCAATATAGCTAGAATAATACCAGCGATAAGACTTTGTAAAAGGTTAGTTATTGAATAATCTAAAAGTAAAGCTTGATCTCTAGACACTGAAAAATCTATGTTTGGATAATCTAATTTAAACTTTTCTACAATTTTAGCCACTTCATTTTTCAAATCTGACATTCTAGCATTAGACTGCTTAATAATAGCCATTGAAATACCTCTCTCATTTTTATTATAAAAGCTACCTAAAGATTCAGATTCAGTATACCTAACAATAGCAACATCCTTAATTTGTAATAGTCTACCATTAATATTCAAATAAACATCTTCAATATCTTTTTTATTTAAAAGTTGAGATTGGAACTTAATATTAAACCTATAATAACCATCTTTTATCCATAAAGAACCAGAAATCTTATTATTATCCTTAATAGCATTACTTAAATCCTCTGTAGAAATATGTAAACTTTCTAATTTCTCTAAATCAGGTGTAATTTGTATTTCAGGTTTTGCATATCCAGTAACATCAACCATTGCAACATCCTGAAGCTGTTCTATTCGTCTTTTTATAACAGATTCTGTAAATTCACTTAAATCGAGAAAATCCTTCTCAGAATTAGAGTTTTTAAAATTAATATTTAAATAGAAAACAGGAATATCAGAAGCAGAAGCTTTAATAATCATAGGTCTCTTTACATCAGAATAAAAACTATTCATTATATTATCAATCTTCTCATTCACCGACATAAAAGCCTTATCTATAGAAGTTCCGTAATCAAATTTCAATTTTACATTTCCTTTTTCATCAAAAGATTGAGTTTCAATATCGCGTAAATTATCAATATCTTGAATTCTCTCTCTTATTTGGGAAATAAAACCAGATTCAATTTCTTTTGCAGAAGCATTTCTTTTTTGCAGATATATATTAACCTCTGGTATATCAACATCAGGCATCAAAGAAACAGGAAGCTCGAACATAGAAGTCAAACCTAAAACAACAAAAGCTATTGTTGTCATTATAACTGCTATCGGTCTTTTTACTAAAAACTTTACCATACTACGATTTTTTTATATTAGGCATACAAATAGGAAGTAACACTATTAACGCAATAATAGAGAAAACTAATCCCCCCATGGTTCCAGCTGCTAAACTAAACCAAAAGCCATCTGTATTTTTACCAACAACAAAAGGTATAAAACCTAAGATTGTTGAAATTATTGTTAAAAAGATTGGAATTATTTTATAATTGAACGCTTTAATATATGTTTTCAAATTATTCTGTTTACTATGAATCAAGATATTATATTCATTAACAATATATAAAGCAGCATTAACAGTCAATCCACTTAATAAAACAAAAGAAGCATAACCTCCATTACTAAATTCTATATTGAACAAATAAAAAGTCAAGAAAGTACCTATAAAAGAAATAGGAATTGAAACAATAATAGCTAAAGCTTGTTTTAGAGATTCAAGTAATATTGAACAAATAAAATAGATTAAAACCAAGGCTATAAGAATATATAGAATTTTCATTAAACTCTCCTTGCTTAAATGCCAGAAAAAAGAATTTGATTTATCTTCAATAGTAAAACCTATAGGTAATATTTTTTTATATTTTTTTAGAATTCTATCTCTAACTCTTTTAGCAATTTTCTGAGATCCAGAATAATTATATGATACATATTTCTGATATTCTTGATTTTTTCTAATTACATTAGGACTTTCCTCTATTGGTACAATTTTTGCAAAATCACTTAAGCAAAAAGTTTTATCATCAAAATGGAAAGGTTTATTAAGCAAATCCCACATACTAATTTTTCCCTTATCAGAAGATTCCAATAAATATCTATGATACTTATTCTTATAGAATGAGTATATCGGATAATTATAAGTTGATAATTCTTTATTTATTACATGTAATATTTTATCTATATTAATACCTAGTTTTCCCAATTTCAATTTATCAATTTTCAATTTATAACCAGAATTATTATCATCTTCCCAATTATCTCCTACCGACAAATCTGTAACTCTCATCTTTTCGGCTAAATCAGCTTTTATAGAATCACAAAAAATTGAAAGAGTTTTATAATTATATCCTTTAAGAAGAATTATCGAATTTCTATGCTTTTCCATAATATATTGATTCGAGAAAGGTTTATTAGAAATATTATCATAAATAGAAGTATTAATATTTCCTATAACATCAGCAAATTCAAAAACCTCTTCTTTTATCTTAGAAATAATACTACTATCAATATTGTCATCTTTAAATTCAACATATATAAATGCAGAATTTGCAGAGAAAATTCTAGTTGTAAACTGCTTAATATCTTTATAGGTAAGAAGAAAATTCTCAATTTTCTTTACACCTTCATTCATATCCTCAATCAAAGTACCATGTTCGGAATCTATAGATATTCTAATAATAGGTTTAAACTCTCTACCATTTCTATATCTTGGTGAAGAAAGATTTTCAGTAAACAAACGTAAAGAACCTCCTAAAGAATTATCAATATACACTTTAATTGATTTATAGAAATCACTTCCAAAAATAGAATTATACATTTCTATCATTTTACCTTTCCCCTCTATTTCGGTAGGCAAAAGATTAACAGGAATTCCAAAAGAAAGTATAGCTACAATAAATATAACAAAACGCTTTTTCTTTAAACTAATAATAAAACGAGAATAGAAGAGATTAAATTTAGTTAGACGTCTACGTTTTCTAAATGTATTATTATTAGAAGTTTTTTTAATACTAATTTTATCGACTAATGCAGGGACAAAGAAATAGGCAATAAAAAGAGATACAAACAAATTAACAAAAATGACAGCAGAAAAACCTTTAACATTTTCTACTACTGAATCTCCCATTCCAAAAATAATCCATACAGCACCTAAACTAGTTAAAGTGGCAGCAAGAATAGCAGTAAATACCTTTTTATTATTATGATATTTTAAATGATCGGACATAACTATCACATTATCTATGATAATTCCCAAAGAAACAGTCATTCCAGCCATAGAATACATATTAATTTCTATTGAAAAAACATAATAAAGGACAAAAGATATTAGCACATTTGCCAGTAAACAAAGTACCACAACTATTAGATATCTCAAACTCCAACTTGTTATAACAACAAAAATTAATAAAATTATAATAGTAAGAATAGTTCTAAATGCTATAGTATTGATCTTAGATCTTAACTCATCAGAACTATCATAAACAATATTAATAGATTTATCTGGAGATATTTCATTATTTATACCGTTTAATAGATCTGTCAATTCAGTAGATTTATTTAATCTATTTACATTTTTAGAAACAAAGATATAAACAGTAATCAAATTCAATCCATTAATTCTATAATAATGAGTTGGTTCAATATTGTCTTTATAAACTTGAGCTAAGTCTTTAATTTTTATTAATCTACCTTCTCGATTAGATATATTGATATTTTCTATTGAAGATTTTTTAATTTTTTCTTCCGATTTAAGAACAACAAACGATTTACCTCTATTAGAAATATTCACCTTACCAATATTTCTATTTATAATAGAATTTAAAATTCCAAAAAACAAATCATTATAATCGAGATTAAAATTATCTAATAATGTTTTATCATACTTAATAATCCATTGAGTTCTCTTACCTCCACAGACTTTTACTTCCTCAATACCTCCAATAGCTCTAATTTTAGGAAGAATCTTTCGTTTTGTAAAATCAGCGATATCATTAATATTGCCATTTCCAGAAATAAGACAAGACATTAATAGACTATTTGTCTGTGAATCATTCTTATTAGTTCTAATAGGATTTATAAAAACCCCTTTAGGTAACTTAGATTTTAACCTTCTTAAAATAGAAGATATTTCTAATTTAACCATATCAAAGTCAATCTTTTTATCAACCTTAATACTAATATTTCCACTTCCATTAGAAGTCTTAGAAGAAATATCAGACACACCTTCAACTCTAGCCAAACTTCCTTCGATTAAAGAAGTTACTTTAGATTCAATTATTTCTGGATTAACATTAGTCCACGTATAGGAAATTGTCAAATCGTTATTTAAACTAGAAGGGAATAGACTATAGGCTATTTTAGGAACAACCACAACCCCACAAAGCATAAGAACAATAAAGACAATATTAACTGAAAAAGATGAAATTTTCATAGATATATCTTTATACTATTCAATAACTTTAATTTTCGTTTGATGAGCTAAAGCAATATTATTGGAAATAATAACTTCATCACCAATATTAACCCCCTCATTAATTACAACTTCATCAGAATTTTCTTCTCCTACTTTTACATATTTCCAAATAGCTTCACCGTTACTAACAACAAAAAGAATATCAGAATTTTGTCTTTTAATAATTGCCGACTTAGGAACAACCATTTTATCTTTTAGTAATCTTCTTACTAAAACATTCATATTCATTCCATCAATTATTTTACCATCACAATTATCAATCTTCGCTTTAATTCTAACCATCCCTTTATCATCTACTCTAGGATTGATTTCAGTAATCTTGCCTAGAAACTTAGCATTCTTATTAGCAAAAGGGAAAGCTTCAATATTATCATTTATCTTCACCTTAAGAATTTCAGTCTCTAAAATATTAAAACTAATTTCAATAGATTTATCATCAAGTAAAACACAAAATTCTGAATATTCAGATGAATTATTATAAGGTTTTGCCTTAATATCCGAAACCACACCATCAAAAGGAGCTATAATTTTAGATTTCTTCAAATTCGTTTTAGCATTATTATAAGCTAGAAATGCCTTAGAATAACCCGATTTCAATTTCATTATATCGAATAATTTCTTAGGAATACTAGCAGAATCCTTTAATTTATAACCTCTACTAATTATTTCATTTCCCAATGCCAAATATTTATCTTTTAAATCCAAACTTGCTCTCTCAAATTCTTGAGAAAGATCATCTGTATTAATTTTAGCTAGTAAATCACCTTTTTTTACTCTATCTCCATTTTTAACGTATACTCTATCAATTTCCCCCTTCAAAGCAAATTTCAAAACTGCAGATTTTGCTACTGAAGCTTTTCCATTAGTTAAAAGTTCCATATTAAAATCTTTTCTTTCAACTTTTGCAGACTTCACTTCAATTACTCTATTAATTGATTTTGTGCTTTTTAGTTTTGCAAACTTATTTTCTTCTTTCTTTTCACTTTTACACGACATAATAAATAATGTCAGCATAATGTAGATTAGTATATTTTTTTTCATTTATTTATAGATATTAAGCAATATTAATAATTCACATAAAAATAATATATAGCAGTTAAATTTGCAAGCATATCTAATTTTTAATTTTATATAAAATTAATATAGAATTAGATTCCTCATTTATTTTTCCTAAAACAGATTTCAATTTAGATTTATACCTATCTGGATATTTACTTGATTTTAAAGATTCCTCAGCCAATTTTATAAATTCATCTGCATTAATTAATCCATAGAAGTACTTATTATTTATAATTTTATAAAAATTAATTACATCTAATCCATCAATATTATAGTTTATATTTACACATCGTAACTTATCATCTATTTTATCATAAATATACATTAGACCATCTAAAGAGGTTAAAAACATATATCTTCTACTTTCATTTACAACTGTTGAATAAGTATTAGGTCGAATAATATTATGAACCTTGCCGTAAGATTTAATTGTTTTAATATTAGAAAACATCTCTATTTTCAATTTATTTCTAAATGCCTTATTATTCGTTATAACTTTTGGATATATTTTATTATTCTTATACTCAAATAAAGTATCATTAACCACCTCACTTAACATAATCCTAGTATCATCATAAATATACATATTTGATAATATAGGATAAAAAAGACCACAATATCTTTCAATATAGAAATTCTCAGGCGTAAAAAACTTACTATATATAATTTTTTCATATTTACCTTGTTCATTTACTTCTGATACTAATATTCGTTTACCGTTGTTTGCATCATCTTTTCTTGAAAAAATCTCATATTCTGTTGAATTTATAAAGGTGTTATTACGATAGTTATAATAAATCCTACGTGTTGTATTTCGGTTATCTTGCAGTGGAAAAGACTTTAAAAATTTACCATCATAAGTAAATTTATATCTTTTGTTTCTAAAAATAGTTGAAGGATATACTATCTTATTTCTTTTATCTAAACAAAAGCCTTGACAGATATATTCTCCAGGACCTCTACCTGTTTTTCCATATTGATTTAGAAATTTGCCACTTATATCAAAACGGAAGAAACTCCAACCTGAGTAGATAAATATATTTTTACTATCTATCTCTATTTGATTTATATGAGTTAAAAGACAATTCTTTTTTGTCTCTAAAGGAATATAAATAACAGAATCGCATATATCACTCAAATTTATATCTACTTTTTTTTCTTTAGCAGTCTTCAGATCTAAATACAGTATACCATCTTTCTTATAAGAATATGATATTGTATCGCTCAGGAGTTTTTTTGTTTGCACTTTACTTACTCCATTTCCACATGAAAATAAAAGAAACAAAAGCAAATTCATTATAAATGTATGTTTCATTTTGTATATTTTAGCAAGATTACCTTTAGTTATTTATTATGATGTCTAATCTTAATATATTATCTGTTATTGCGAATACATTAATAGCATGACTGATATAAATTAGCCATGCTATTATTTGAATATTAACTTTCCTCAATAGGAGCTTTTCCATCTGTTTCTAACGTAAACTGCTTATATTTTCCTTTTGGCGAACTTAAACCTTTTGGTGATCCAGCATCATTAGCTTTTCTATTACTGACAATAGAAGATCCTCCTCTATGTTCATAATAGCATGAACAACCACAAAACTTAACAGTTTCTCCACCATTCAATTCATCCATTTGACTTTCAGATATAATTTTTTCTGAAAATCGATTTAGTTTAATTTTATTCATATTAAATCATTTATAGGAATTTTTGTTCCTTGTTTAACTTTTATTAATTATTCCTTTAGTCTATACAAAACTAATACAGGATTTGATTCCTCATTAATTCTCTTTAGTATTGATTTTAATTTGCAGCGATATATATCTGTAATTTTTTTATTATTTATTAATAACTTCACATTTTTCATGAATAAATCTGCTGAAACATAATCAATTATATACTGATTATTATATGTAGAAAATGACATATTCACATCATCCTTAGTATTAGAATATATTTTGTTTATTCTTAATAACTTTTTATCTTTTTTAAAATAGATATATCTACGATCAGTTCCGCTTATAAATAAAAACCTAGTATTCTCTCCTCGTGCTTTTATGCTATATTTTGAATACGAATCAGAAAACCAAGATGCCATTTTATTTACATCTACAAAATTTGAGGGATATGGAGGTTTATATTTTTTCTGGAAAGACGGCATTTTAAATACGACTTTTGGTAATAAACATCCATTTTTATATTCATATAATGTGTCATTAGAAAATTCTTGGAATTTGATTATGTTATTATAAGAATATAAAACATTTCCAACAATACTAAACATTCCAGATTTCACTCCTTGCTTAATAGATCCATTTAGAAATGAACTTTTAATTTGATGATTTACACTTCCATTTAAATTCATATCACAAATTTTATAATCATCTACTATTTTACCTTTCTTTAATTTTGTAAGGCAAAGAGGTTTAGTTGAAATTAATTTATTATTTCTATAATAAATATATTTAGTTGAACCAAAGGATAACTCACTATATCTTGGAGTTGATGAGATATATTTTCCTGAATATGAATATATCATAAACTTGCTTCTATAGTGAGAATATGCATACACCCTTTTATTCTTTCTATCTAAAAAATGAGTAAAACATATTAACTCTCCTGGTCCTCTACCTTTTTTCCCTATTTGTCCTAAATATCGCCCATTTATATTATAATGGAATAAATTTCCACCACTATTTATAAATAAATCATTCCCATCAAAAGATTTTTCGTGAATTTCATTTATTAGACAGGATTTTTTAGTCTCTAAGGGAATATAAATAACGGTATCGCAAATTTGTTTTAGATCAATATTGGTTGGTTTACTATCTACACTATCTAAATTCAAATGTAACAAGTTGGTTATATTTTTCCCATCATTTATATTCTTTTCAAACTTCTTTATTTCTGTATTCAAAAAAAGAAAAAATACAGCTATAATGAAAAATAATAAATTTATAAATTTCATGAATGTTTGTTTTGTAAAGCTGGATCTCCCCAAATTATATATTTATTTGTACCTTGTTTAGAATAACCTCCATTTGGAAAACTTATCCAATTAGTGTCTCTATTATAAACAATCGATGAACCTCCTGGTGTATTTGCATAATAACATGAACATGAACATGATTTATTTTTTCCACCATTAACAACACCCATTTGTTTCTCACTCATCTTTCTCGCAGAAAGACTGTTTAATTTGATTTTTTTCATCTTAATTAAAATTTATTAGAAGTATTACTCCTAGGTTAATAATATTATCAATTCAAACACAGGTTGTATTTGTCTTGAACTAATTCATAATTTGAAATTGGAGGGCACAAATAACGATATTCACAATCTTTACATACTGATACTTTATCTCTTGTCAACCTCCAAGATTCACCATTTATAATTTCGGAATGAACTACATCTAAAAGTGAATCTTTAAATATATTTCCTAAACATT
>SNAP01000021.1 GCA_022496785.1 Marinilabiliaceae bacterium JC040
TAGCGTTCATCCTGAGCCAGGATCAAACTCTTCATTGTAATAAAATCTTTTTAATTTAGTTTTCTATTACAAATAAATAGATTTCCTTATTCAGGTCTCACTTATTCTTTTATTTCTTTGCTGCTATCAATATTTTAAAGAACTCTAAATAAACCAAAAGGCTTATTTCGCTTATTTTCAACCTGTTAACAACCGTAAAACGTCTGACTTTTCAGTGCGTTTATCTCTCGATTGCGAATGCAAAAGTAGTGCAAATTTTCGTATCTCCAAATCTTTCTGCATTTAATTTCTAATTAATTTTTACCATATTTTGCTAACTATCTGAATACGTTAATTATAGACCAAAATAAAAAAATTAAATAAAATCTAGAAAAAAGAAAAGCACCTCTAGAATTCTTCTAAAGGTGCTAAAATATTTTATCTAAGAAAATGATTATCTAGAGAAATTATTCTCCAAAACATCCTTACCATAGAAGAATTCACTTGGCTCAACTAAAGAAGCAGGACTAGGATTCTTTGATAAAGGAGGTAAAAGAATATCATCTAAATTTATAACGAACTTATTATAATCATGATGTCTTATCGCAACATAGATATCTTTTCCAATATAGTCAGACAATTTTATAGAAATCTGCTCCCATTCACCACTTGCAGGTAAAGGCTCTTGAATTCTCTTAAAATCATTGTGATCTTCATATGTAGCTTTATCACAAACATACACCTCATAAGCTTCCTTATATGTTTTATCCACAGATCTTATCCAGAAAGACATTTCATTATATTTATCTGTAATAGAAATTTTTGAAGAAACAACCCAATTATCAGCATTATATCCTTTATCTCTATTTACGTAAGAATAAGAAAGCAATCCGTATCTACCAGTTTTACCAGGATTTAAATAAGCAGCATCACCATTCCAGAAATATCTTCCCCAACCAGTAGGATTAGATACTGGAACTTCACCTAACTTAAATAATTTCCAATATTTATTAGAATAATCAAACATTTCAAAACTATCGAAGAATTGCTCAATCACTTCAATAGAACATTCTGCTAAGAAATTTCCATCAACAGAAACAGCAGAAATCTTTGAAACACCAACTTGTAATGTTTTCACTATACCTTCTTCATCTATAGTTAAAACAGCAGGATTAGAAGATGTCCACTTTACATTTTGATTTGTCGCTCTTTCAGGCTCAAAAACTACCCTTAATTGAGATACTGTATTTAAACCATATACTAATTTTTCATTATTAAAATGGATAGATTTAGCCTTCAGTGGAATTACTGTAAGCTTACAAGAAGCAATTAGCCCACCATCTTCAGCAGTAGCTGTAATTGTTGTTTCACCAAGAGATTTTCCTAAAATCTCACCAATAACTTCACCGGATTTGTCAGATGTTTTAGATACTACAGTAGCTATCTCTGGCTTAGAAGAAGCCCAAGTCACTTTTTTATTAGTAGCATTTAAAGGTTTAAACAAAGCTTTTAATTCTAGTTTTCCTGAAACAGAAACAGAAGTAGCCTCCGTTTTAAAAGATAACTTCTCTAATTTTACTTGAATTTCATCAACTTTTACAATACAAGTACAAACAAAATCACCTTCAAAAGATTTAGCTGAAATAGTAGCAGAACCTTTCGACACAGCTTCCACTAAACCTTTTTCACTAACTTTTGCTATTTTATCATTAGTTGAAGCCCAGATAATGTTTTTATTTGTAGCATCTTTAGGTGAGAAAACAGGTGTTAACTCTGTAGTATTTCCAACTAATAACTTAATTTCTTTCTGCTCTAAAGATAAACCTCTAACTTTTACACGTCCCTTAGAACAACTTTGTAAAATAAGAATAGAAAGTAAAAGACAAACCATTACTAGTTTACCTCCTAATTGTTTTGTTGTCATAATCATTAATTTTAGTTTAGTATAATCCAAGCAACTAATAAAATACACTAGTTACTTTGAAGCAATTATGTTGATTTCTAATTCAAGCTTCATATTCTTTGAAACTATGAATAAACACTTTAACCTTCGTTTTAAAAATATATTATCAAATAATTTACTTAAACAGATATCATTTTAAAACGAGCATAAAAATACAGCAAGAAATTATCTTTACAAAAAAAATAAACAACAAATATAAATCAAGGCGAAAAATGAAAGAAGGAAAAACAAATGAATCCATCAATTAATATAGAGAATGAAGATTCTATTAAAAATATAAATATATAATCTGAATATTGAATAGGTTCATTCAATGGAATAGAATAAAAATATATAAATAAGCAAAAAAAATACACTTAATCAACAAAAGTTGAAATTCAATCTAATTACTTAAAACTAAAAAATAGATACAATCAATATAAATTAATCTGGTGTAATAATATTCAGATTAAGAATAACAATATTCAGATAGATCTTATATATTTGATTAAGACGGTACTAGTTGAAAACAGAATAAGCTATTCAATAAAAAAGAAGAGGAAAAATAAAGAAAGATATATAAATACATCCTGAAAATATAGGCACAAAAAAAACGTCCAAGAAACTAATCTTGGACGTTATAATGTCGGCATCGACCTACTCTCCCACATCTCTGCAGTACCATCGGCGCTAACGGACTTAACTTCTCTGTTCGGGATGGGAAGAGGTGGATCTCCGTTG
>SNAP01000184.1 GCA_022496785.1 Marinilabiliaceae bacterium JC040
CTATCCGGGGACACTGGCGTCACGATGGGATATGGGACTGGTTACTGATGAGATGGTTGAGCAGAGGAGATGTAAACAAGTGAAACCTAAACAAATAATTAAAGTGTGATGTATCGATGTATGATGAGTTCTATTAGTARCTATCCTTTACATTTTGAAGCATGTAGTCTACTTGTAGTTCCCCTTATATATTTTGCATCAACTGTTATTTKTGGCCACGTATGTGGTCCTGTTTATACGACTACATAGGAAGCTAACCCCTTACACCCCCCCCACAGGTCTTGACAAAGGAAAAGGAGTAGCTGATTAGAGTGCATGCGGGCAGGACGGGCTTTCGTTTTCATTCATCATTTGGTTCAGTTTTTAATAAGTCGA
>SNAP01000186.1 GCA_022496785.1 Marinilabiliaceae bacterium JC040
TTTAGGTTCTTTAAATTCTGTCGGTGGTGTAGCTACTGAGATCAATGCAGTCAATTATGTCTCTCCTAGAAGTTGGTTATCTACCTCGCATTTTGTTCTAGGRTTCTTCTTATTCRTAGGTCATTTGTGGCACGCGGGAAGGGCTCGTGCAGCTGCAGCRGGCTTTGAAAAAGGAATTGATCGTGATTTKGAACCTGTTCTTTCCATGACCCCTCTTAATTGAGACARGRGATCCCAYGTTTGAAGTAKAAATTAATTTAATTCCATCAGACCCATTGGKATCAGGTCATACCTAAAAAGCATTCCTCTTTCTTTTTTTTTCAATTAATTTCGATCTAATTTCTTTTTTAGAATCTATTTTTTATGGCTTGGC
>SNAP01000187.1 GCA_022496785.1 Marinilabiliaceae bacterium JC040
AATTAAAAAATTTAGAAATAGGAAGTAATATTAAAAAAATCGGAACTAAGGCTTATTCTATGAATTATGGACTTGAATCTGTTGTTTTTAAAGATGGATGCGAGCTTCTTGAGGTAGGTGCTTTTGTTTCATGTAAAAAACTTAAAAAAATAGTTTTCCCAAAAACTCTTAAAATGATTCRATTTAAAGCTTTTTATGGATGTGAATCTTTAAAAGAAGTWAATCTTCCAGAATCAATTATGTATCTTGAGAATGATGCTTTTACAAATTGCCCTAAATTGAAAACAGTAAACTGCTATATGATTACTCCTCCAGATATTACAAAACTTTCTAGCATATTCCCATACAATATTGTTGTTCATGTTAAAAAATC
>SNAP01000188.1 GCA_022496785.1 Marinilabiliaceae bacterium JC040
AGAATTGAAAGATTATAACAACTAGGTCAGGCTGAGGACAGCCTGACAGTCCTAAGTAGAGATAAAGAAAATACTGAAAAAGTAAGTAACAGACTGAAATTAAAGTACTGAAATTAAAACAGCTAATTTATTCTAACTACTTCCTACATTGTTAAACTAAAGTTGAGTGATTCTACTGTTCTTAATTAAACGGTCGATATGTAAAGGTACAGTTTAAAATAACAAGGCATGATGATTAACTAAACAGKATTAATTATACWAAACTAAACAKGATTAAATTAAACTAAGTAGACTAAKGTAAACTAATTACTACTTAATTAAAGACTAATTAATTACTAACTAATTATTAATTGAGGTTTAACTAATTACTAA
>SNAP01000190.1 GCA_022496785.1 Marinilabiliaceae bacterium JC040
TTAAGGGCGTATGGTGAATGCCTAGGCTCTCAGAGGCGATGAAGGACGTGATAAGCTGCGAAAAGCTACGGTTAGGTGCAAATAACTATTTGACCCGTAGATATCCGAATGGGGCAACCCACTTGATTGAAGATCAAGTATCCTATWTATAGGAGGCAAACGCAGGGAACTGAAACATCTTAGTACCTGCAGGAGAAGAAAATAAYAATGATTCCCTTAGTAGCGGCGAGCGAAACGGGAWYAGCCCAAACCATTTTTGTTTAGGCAAAGATGGGGTTGTAGGACTCAATTGAGTTTATATATAAGTGAAGTAGAACACTTTGGAAAGAGTGACCACAGCGAGTGACAGTCTCTTACACGTAAGCTTATAT
>SNAP01000192.1 GCA_022496785.1 Marinilabiliaceae bacterium JC040
TATAGACTTTCATTTATTAATGGACATAACATTACTTAATTCAGATAGAGATACCATTGATAGAACGCTAAAATTGTAATATCTGGGTGTCTGTTTATCGCTTTTTAAAGACGTTTTTAGGTTAATACGAGTATTTTAAGTACTTTTATTGCTTTTGAACGTTTTACGCCACTAAGTATATATTTGTGATTATTTTGCAGGAAAAGTGCATAATTTCTGGCYAAGCGGTTTTCGTACAAGATCTGTTCAAGCGTAGTTTCCACCTCGATAGAGACGTTGTCAGTCCCGACTCTCAACACGAAAAACGTCCGTCTTGAAAAACTTCTCAACAAAGGACGGCCAGAGTAAATTGAAAATCCTAAAAAAC
>SNAP01000022.1 GCA_022496785.1 Marinilabiliaceae bacterium JC040
ATATTCAATTATTTATTTCTTTGGATCTCTTTTATATGATATATTGTTTAGTTTCTTATATCTACTAATATTGATTTCTTTCTATGTGATATATGAAATCTAATTATATATTTCGATCTTTTCTTTCTTATATGTTATATATCTATCTGTTTTAAAGCTTGATATAATGGGTTAAGTAATGTTTACATTTTGACTTAGTTTTCTTAAAAAAATGTTATTCTTTTATTATATTTATAAAAATCATATACAACATAAATAGTTTATAGACTCTTTGTTGTTTGTGTGTCTTTTATCTTTCTTGTTTTTTCAATATATCTATAATATGATCTTTTTGATGATTTAATACTATTAAATATGTAGGGACTTTACCTATATTATCTTTTAATTATTATTAACAATAAGTTGATAAAATTAACAAATATGTGGTTTTGTTTTCATTATTTATTTAACTTCGAACAAAATTTAAATGAATAGATATGACTGTAATTAGATTAAGAATGAGGAACATAGCTTCTGTAGTTATGTTCGTTAGTATCCTTTTGTCTTCATGTTCTTCTAAAGATAATGTAGTTAAAGTTTCTGCTGTTTCTCTTGATAAATCTCAAGTAATATTAGTCGTTGATGAAGAAATTAGTTTAAATGCTACTATTACTCCTATACAAGCGGAAAATAAGTCGATACGATGGTCTTCTTTTGATGAAGAAATTGCTAAAGTAAATTCTGAAGGGAAAGTTATTGCTGTTGGTCCTGGTTCTACTTTTATAAATGCAGTTACTGTAGATGGTAATTTTAAACAGTCCTGTAAAGTTATTGTTAAACCTAAGTTTATAAAAGTTACTGGAGTTTCAATTAGTAATCAGGAAGCTGAAATTAAAGTTGGATCCAAGCATGTTTTAATTGCTGAAGTTGTTCCTAAAAATGCTACTAACTCTAAAATTATATGGAATTCTTCTCATCCAAATATTGTCTTTGTATCTAATAAGGGAGTTCTTTCTGCATTGAAGATGGGAGATGCTGTAATTTCTGCTAAATCTTCTGATGGAGGTTTTATTGCTAATTGTAAGGTTAAGGTTATTGCTAATAGTGTTACAGGAATTACTCTTGATGAGACTGACATTAATTTAGTTGTTGGAAATTCAGGTTTGCTAGTTGCTAAAATTGTTCCTGAAAATGCTACAAATAAAGAGAAAATATGGTCGTCTTTAGACCCTAATATAGCTAGTGTGAAAGATGGTGTTGTTACTGCTCTAAAAGTTGGAGAGACTAAAATATATGTTACTTCTAAAGATGGTGGTTTTAAGGCTTTATGTAATTTAAAAGTAAGTCCAGTTCATGTCGAATCTATTAATTTTCCTGTTAGAAATTTATCTGTAGCTAAAAATTCAAAGATTTCTTTGAAACTGAATGTTATTCCTGTTAATGCTTCTGACAAGTCTGTAGTATTTAGAAGTGATAATTCTGAGGTTGTTGAAATTGTTGATGGACAATTCTTATTTGCTAAGAAAGAAGGAGAAGCTAGTGTGACTGCTGAATCGGTAGATGGTGGTTTTACTGATAATATTATTATAAAGGTTGAATCTTCTTTTAAAGATGGTTTTGAAAATATGGATTATTCTAGTTCTGTTTGGAATTTTGTGAAGGAAGGAGAAGCAAGAACTGATAATAATACCGGTTTTGAAATTCTTAAATATGATTCTGTAAATGAAGATATTAATGCTGCTCACAATGGTTTATCTGGTTTGGTGTCGCATTCTTATGTGAATATGCATGGTCCTGTTCATGCTGATAATTGGATAATATCTCCTAAGTTAATTGTTAGTAAAGAATCTTCTATGGCATCTTTTTGGGTTAAGTCTTATGATGGTAGAGAATTTGATGGATATGAAGTTTATATATGTGCTAGTAATTCTTATGATTCTGTTGCTGATTTTGTTAAAATAAAGGACTTCTCTATTGCTAAGGATCATTGGCAACAAATATTTATTGATTTAAAACGATATGTAGGTCGAAACATTTATTTTGCTATTAGGCATAAAGATTTTGATAATTATATGCTATTACTAGATGATTTTATCTTACCTCCTATTGCAAATTAATATATTTAACTATGTTTTTTCAGTTATTTGTATCCAAAATCAAATAATTATTTATTCATAATAGAACTAATATTAATACTATTTGCATATAATATTCAACTTTATAATTCAAAATTTCATATTTATATAAAGCACCTTTTAATTGTTTTTAAAGGTGCTTATTTTTTCTTCAAATTATCTAAATTTTTTTCTTTTGCTTATTTTAAAGATTATCAGACAGTTAGCAAAATGTGGTAAAAATTAATTAGAAATTAAATGCAGAAAGATTTGGAGATACGAAAATTTGCACTACTTTTGCATTCGCAATCGAGAGATAAACGCTTTGAAAAGTCAGACGTTTTACGGTTGTTAACAGATTGAAAATAAGCGAAATAAGCCTTTTAGGTTTATTG
>SNAP01000193.1 GCA_022496785.1 Marinilabiliaceae bacterium JC040
TGTTTTGCATTGTTTTGCATAAACTAAAAAAGAAAAAATCTAATTCTAAGGTATGAACCGGAATATAGAAAAAATATGTGGATAGAGGGGTGAGAGAAAGAGAGAAAAATAATATCAATGATATAGAATTCCAATATGTAAGGKCTATGAGYSATYTAGTCATCTCATAAAAGACAATGTAATAAAKCATCAATACTGATTYATACATAAATAAATGATAGATATAGAACAAAAAACCAAGAGCCTTGAGCCAATAAAGACTGAGAAAATTGACTCAAGAACAAATTTCATTAAGAGCTCCGTTGTAAAATTAAGACCTAACCATTAAACAAGAAGCGATGGGAACGATGGAACCCATGAATGTCGA
>SNAP01000195.1 GCA_022496785.1 Marinilabiliaceae bacterium JC040
AGACTTGTGTAACGCTATTTAGGGCTATTTTAGACTATAACACTCAAGCCAATAAACTCATAGAAACATATAAGAATTCTTTGCTAATCTTRACTCCCATTCGGGTTAAAGTTCAAAAATTGAGCAAAAATAMGTGAAGWAGAAACTAGAAACATACAATTMAAYTCAATCTAAATTCCTATTTTTTTTTTAAATTTTTCAATTTTTTYMAAMCTAACTAMTTTATTTATCTACATAGCTTATTCTAGCTAACTTTACGWATTTATCATYCYAACCCTCCCCCACACTTAAAWYWTRCATTGTCCTCWATGTAWCAAAATGGTGAAAAAAGGAAAGCAAAAATGATAAAGAGTAAAGTTTAAG
>SNAP01000197.1 GCA_022496785.1 Marinilabiliaceae bacterium JC040
TTTTTCGCACTAAATCCTGAAAAATAGTTTTTCGCACTAAATCCTGAAAAATAGTCATATATATGTAATTAGTGCCGTAAAACGTCTAAAAGCAATAACAACACTTAAAGTACAATTAWTAGCCTATAAACAGTTCTAAAACGCGGTAAACAGACACCARAATAATACATTTTTAGCGCTCAATCACACCCCCTAASTAGCTCGAGACTCGTCCCGAGTTTCAGTGCGACACACTTATTACTARACCTAACTAAAAATATAAAAATATATAAAAAAATAAAAATAAAGTCCTAACTCATTTTCGTAGGAATCACGATTAAACTTAGCATGTGCAACAAGCCGTTAAACCACTAGGTGTCCC
>SNAP01000199.1 GCA_022496785.1 Marinilabiliaceae bacterium JC040
TTTCTGTTTGTAGAACGCTGTTTGGTTGACAGGTGTACTATCGTTTGGCAATTTTACTGGTTATTTGAATTTATTAGCTGTTTGGCTAAKTGCATGWCTTTTGGWTGATAGCGTAGTATGATYTTACCTTGKTTGGTTRAAACGTCACCGTTCRGTYGTACGCTTGTTTGTCTCAGCTRATCTCAGGATGWTCCGGGAAGTATGATTTTGGCAGAATGTTCTTGTTTGATTGTTTCTGTTGGAATCATATTACTGGGCMATCTTGTCCGGCTRAGATATTAGCGTCGGCTGTTTGGCTATMCGTTTTGACCATGATTGGTTAKTYATACTGTAACRCGAATTACTGAATTGTGGAGT
>SNAP01000023.1 GCA_022496785.1 Marinilabiliaceae bacterium JC040
AATTTTCTTGATATATTTCACCAAATCGTTTAAAATCTTTAATCTTTTCTCCAGTAACTTTAACGACATCATCACTACCATCATTTGTAGTTAATAATTCATTTCCATCTTCATCCTCATATCTAGTAATATTGATTTAAAACATTTCGTTAGTAGTAATATTTTATTAACGATAATTCTCAAAACATTTCAAATCATTCTCCTTTACTTTTTGTTTTAAAGCTTCAAAATCTCTAGAGTTAGGTACAAAGTACATATCTGTTAAATCTGGAGTAATACTAATAATCATGTAAGGATTTACACTTATGAAATCTAAAATATATTGTTTCTTAAGAGCTGATAAAATATAATTATACAATTTTTCTTTTTCTATTTCATACAATATATGAGAATAATCATACTGATCAGTATCATAAAGATAAATTTCAGGGAAACTAGATAAAAGCTTAGCTCTATTCTCAAGATCTTTTATATCTTGGTTATCAAACATATCTAATTTCTCATCATATTCTTCATGACTTAACCAATGATCAAAAGTACCAACTGCTAATGTTCTGTATCCCAATTTTAGAGGAGATATTTCATACTCTAATACTTCATATAAATTCTTTAATGGATTCAAAAGTTCCTTAACCTTTTCTGCTTCTAATTTTTTCATTTATTTATTTCCTTTACAGGGTCTTTTAGCCCCTATGTTTGCATGTACAGAATAATCTCTTATTATATTTTTATTATATAGTTTCTCATTTTTCCAAACATTATAAGCTTTTTCAGGATACATCGATTATAAAAAATATCAAACTTAGTATGACTAAAAGCAATGATTCATATCAGAATGCAATTTTTGAAAGAATAAATGCAATTCTGAAAAAATTCTTTATTAAAATTATAATTGTTTAATTCCTAAATTATGTATAAACAAACTCTCAGATACATATAAAATATAGATTCTATAAAAAGTTGACCTGCAAAACAATTATTTTGCAGGTTAACTAACAAACATTTTATATATATCTGTATATCTAATATTGAACAACAAAGTGGCTGAAATTTATCTTGTTATCTACCAAACAATCATCCAATAAATTATAACTTCTTTTTTATCACTCATAGCAAAACCTTTTGAATAACCATGTTTCCATTTTTCTGGTAAACTTCCACATTCTTGCAAATATTTATCATCAATATATTTACCAGACCTCGAATCTAATACATATAGTTTAAAATCTTCTGATAAACCACACATAGTATTACCTTTATATTGATCTATTTCAAAAAGGGGGATAGGCAGACTATTTGCATTTGTTATATTGTGCTTTGCCAAACTTTGACGTTCAGTAGATTCTTGGTCTCTATATTTTCTACCTTTAATTTCAATTACATCACAATAATCAAATATTAATAACAAATTACTATCATTAGCAGAATAAATCGTACATGGCAAATCTTTTATATCAGATGATATAGATTTATATTTAGACATATCATAAATCATAAATAGTTTATCAACTCCAAATCCAAGCTTTTTTAAAGTATCTGTTTTGGGAACAGTTGTACTATACCAGCATTTTTCGGGTAAATTTGTAGGAAAATGATTAACCAAATCTTTCTCAAAAAAACGTATACTATTTTTATATCTTTTTTTTATTTGTTGTTTTACATCAACATTCTGACAAGCTGAAGTTAAAAAAACAACTATAAGGGGTAGTATTATTAAATTTTTCATATTTATAATTAATTATTTCAAAACTTTTTCTAATATATTTTCATAAGCACTCTTCCAAGGTAGAACTTTTTGAAGAGTATTAATTATTTTGCCAAACTTACTCCCAAAGACATGCTTCCCATAAACATTTTCTTTGATTATCCAAGATTGATTTCTTATTGAATACATTGGACCAAATCTCTTTGCAGAGTCGTACTGTGGATTCTTATATGTTCCTAAAGTTAATGTATTATTCAATACCAAATCCTTTGATATATATCTTGAAGCTAAATCACTATGATAATAAACATCTCCTGTTATTTCATTCTGAAACCAATCAGTACCCTCCTGCAACTCCTTACCATTATACAAGTACTTATTATCTGAACCACCAAAGCTAGACATCACTCCTCCAAAAGGATAATAATCATTCTGCTGAAGTAATTCTCCTGAATCATCTACTACAGCTCGTACATTACCTAAATGGTCACATATATTATATTCATACTTACCTGATGAGCCATTCACTACATAACGACCTACACTTGTCAAGWTATAAGATAATGAACCATTTTCATAGACAAAACCATTGCTATAAGTCTAAGTCTTACTTGGCTAAAGATAAAAAACTATTCCTTGCTATTTCAAATTAGAATTAGAAAATAAAACAATTGTAAACCAAACCTCCAAAGACAAAAAGTACTCTTGATTAAGAGTACTTTTCTATATTTCAAAACATCTAATTCTTAAT
>SNAP01000204.1 GCA_022496785.1 Marinilabiliaceae bacterium JC040
GCTCCTGCTACCTTTCAACGCTGTATGATGTCAATTTTCAGTGACATGGTCGAGAAGTATCTTGAAGTCTTTATGGATGATTTCTCCGTTTACGGAGATTCATTTGATCAATGTCTCGACCACTTAGATAAAGTKCTTCAGCGTTGTGMRGAACACAACCTCGTTCTWAATTGGGAAAAGTGTCACTTCATGGTGACCAAAGGTATYGTKTTWGGCCAYRTCGTGTCTTCYRAWGGCATGGAGGTTTAGCTTCCTTCACCGCGTAATATGAAAGACATTCGATCATTTCTAGGACACGCCGGTTTTTACCGCCGTTTCATTCCATCGTTCAGTACTCTTTCTAAGCCATT
>SNAP01000206.1 GCA_022496785.1 Marinilabiliaceae bacterium JC040
CATCGCCTCTGAGAGCCTAGGCATTCACCATACGCCCTTAATTTCTTATTTATGAATCGATCTCTCGTATTCATTCCTCTACTTTTCTCGTTTCTTGATTCTGATTTCAACATGTCAATGAACTCTACCGTTATACGGTAAAATAAGTTAGTACTCAGAGAATTGAACTCCAAACTAMACTACCAAGTGTACTAATAATAACATCAAAGAAAAAATAAGTAAGTCTATTTATCTGCTCCAGAAAGGAGGTGTTCCAGCCACACCTTCCGGTACGGCTACCTTGTTACGACTTAGCCCCAGTTACTAGTTTTACCCTAGGACGCTCCTTGCGGTTACGTACTTT
>SNAP01000207.1 GCA_022496785.1 Marinilabiliaceae bacterium JC040
GACAAATATTGAAGAAGTTATGGACTCGACAAGTTGAGGAATTTAAGCCTCGAATTGCTTGAAGAATCGCTCCAGAATCGGTTCYGGAAAAAATGGATTTTGAMTTTCTAGCACTCAAGAGGAGGTGAATACAGGATCATAGGTCCAAACGAGAACAAATTCGGACAAATATTGAAGAMGTTATGGACTCGACAAGTKGAGGAATTTAAGCCTCRAATTGCTTKAAGAATCGCTCCAGAATCGGTTCYGGAAAAWATGGATTTTGAMTTTCTAGCACTCAAGAGGAGGTGAATASAGGATCATAGGTCCAA
>SNAP01000209.1 GCA_022496785.1 Marinilabiliaceae bacterium JC040
AGATAGATATATAACATATAAGAAAGAAAAGATCGAAATATATAATTAGATTTCATATATCACATAGAAAGAAATCAATATTAGTAGATATAAGAAACTAAACAATATATCATATAAAAGAGATCCAAAGAAATAAATAATTGAATATATAAATATCTCCTAAAAATATAGGCACAAAAAAAACGTCCAAGAAACTAATCTTGGACGTTATAATGTCGGCATCGACCTACTCTCCCACATCTCTGCAGTACCATCGGCGCTAACGGACTTAACTTCTCTGTTCGGGATGGGAAGAGGTGGAT
>SNAP01000025.1 GCA_022496785.1 Marinilabiliaceae bacterium JC040
TGGAAATCAATTATTATCAGTATCAGATGATGGAGATTCCTCTTTAGGATTTAAAGATGGTTCAAATAGTAGTTTGGAATATACTTATGATTCCAATGGAAATATGATATCAGATAAAAATAAGTATATTAGTAAAATAGAATATAATTCATTAAATTTACCTAAGGAGATACTTGTGCAGAATCAGAGGATTCGTTATATGTATAGTTCAGGAGGAGAGAAATTACAGAATATATTGCCAAGTAAGACTTTGACTTATAGCAATGGTTTTGTTTATGAAAATGGTTCATTATCTTATATCTTGACAAGTGTAGGTCGTTATGTAGTGAATGGTTCATCTGGTAAGTATGAATATAATATATGTGATCATTTAGGTAATGTACGAGCAGTGGTAGATGATTCAGGCGAATTACTTCAGCAGAATGATTATTATCCTTTTGGAGGAGTGATGTCTAGCTTTGGTGGTTCAGATAATAAGTATTTGTATAATGGTAAGGAATTGCAGGAGGGTACTGATTGGTTGGACTATGGAGCTCGGATGTATGATGGTTATTTGGGACGTTTCTTTTGTGTTGATGCTCATGCAGAAAATTATTTAAGTTGTACACCTTATAATTATGTGGGTAATAATACTATTCGTTTGATAGATCCTGATGGAAATGATTGGTGGGATTCTGTTATAGGAACGGTAATCGGAATTACAACTAATATATTACCAGGATCAACAATTTTAAGAAATGCATATACACCTAAGGATGCTTCAGATTACAATGATGCATTAAAAACTACTGATTCAGCAGCAATAGCAATTGGAGAAGCTATGGTTGATGGAGGAGGAGGAACTGCGGCTGCAGGTCTTGGAATTGCAGCGGTTGGTGAAGGTATGACAGCTGCTGGTGTGGTTTTTGCAGGAGTTGGAGCAGTTCCAGGTGTTGCGGTAACTAGTGTTGGATTAGGACTTACACTAACAGGTTCAGCTGTTTCTGCAACAGGTGCCTTATTAATGGCAAATGGTTCTGCTAATTCATCTGCAGGTTATAAGTTTGGAGGGGGAAAAGATACAGAAAGTAATACTAGAAAAGAAGCATTTAGAAAAGCTAAGGATCAAAATGGTATTCCTAGAAATCAACAACCATATGAAAAAAAAATTATAAGGGATATAAATACTGGGAAACCTTTAAATCTATATAAATTTATTAATAGTAAAAAAGAAATTATTTTCATAAGAAAAGATATTCCAGTAAATTATAAAGATGGAGGCTCTCAAGGACCACATTTTAATGCGGGTAAAGTTGAAAAAAATGCAGTAAGCTATAAATTAAAACAACATCATAATTATAAAAAATGAAAGAGAAATTAATGCCAGAAATAAATGTTTACAAAGATCTAGTAGGCACATCTAGATACTATAATAGCTGGACTATTTTTAATAGCTTTGATATAGAGAATTCAAAAGCTGATATATTAGTAAAATTGAAAGAAGTAAATGCTATCGAAACATGTTTTCAAGGAACATACGGAGATAATAGTCTATTAGAAACATTATTTGATAGATTTACTAAATATATTTCTGAATATGTTTTAACTAATGACATTCCTGTTTATCTTTTTATATATGATAGTATGCAATTACAGAAAAATAGAATAAGGTCATATAAAGGTATTGTCCCTAAGAGTTTGAATCCTAATGAATATTTTCAGTATGAATTTGATTATCCAAATAATTATTCAATTATTGCTGCAGCAATAAGAGTAACTCCAGTGAATATTGATGAAATAATAGGTTATTTTTATGATAATTATAGTAGTTTTCTTATTTCAAGTAAAAAGAATATCTTGTCAAAAGAATTTTTGTCTGATATACTTGAAAATCATACTATAAAAAATAATATTAATTTCTTAAGTTTATGTTTGAAGTATTGTAAAAATAAAGATAAGATATTTAGAGTTACTGGTGATGGAGGAGATATTGAGGTTAATTGGCAAGTGTTTAGTGCTTCCCAAGAGCAAGAAAATGTAGTTAATAGACAAAAGCAAATTTTATCGCAAGAATATCCTGATAGAAAGATAGAAGTTTTAGAAGTTATAAAGGATGACCCAAGATACCCTAATTGTGAATATACACCAAGTAATTCTTTTAAAGCTGGGAAATGTGGAGCTAAATTAGATCAACATCATAAGTTTTAGTTGTGATAGGTAAAATGATGTCTAATAAAGATTTCTAAAAACTCTCCACCTCTAAATACCGTTCGTTT
>SNAP01000026.1 GCA_022496785.1 Marinilabiliaceae bacterium JC040
AAAKATCTG
Organism: Marinilabiliaceae bacterium JC040; assembly: GCA_022496785.1. Lineage (GTDB taxonomy): Bacteria > Bacteroidota > Bacteroidia > Bacteroidales > Marinifilaceae > SNAP01. The sequence goes on from SNAP01000026.1 coordinate 10, forward strand.
CCCTCCCTCTCTATCCATCYAAGGCWAGGGATGGAAGGGCAGAGGCCTTTGGTGTCCCYTCCAGTCAAGAATTGGGGCCTCAGARTCACTAGCCAATATRCTTTTCTCTCATGCCTTTCTTCGTTCATAGTTCGATATTCTGGTGTCCTAGGCGGAGAGGAACCACACCAATCCATCCCGAACTTGGTGGTTAAACTCTACTGCGGTGACGATACTGTAGGGGAGGTCCTGCGGAAAAATAGCTCGACGCCAGGATGAAAAAAMRCTAAACACCCCYCATTCTTATTACTTTTTMAATATGAAAAGAAAAAACAAATGAAAAAAGAAAGGGTCGTCTTATTCAAAACCCCAATCATGAYATCCCYTCTCTCCCACTCCACACCTCGGAACGCACCGTTCTTATAGAGAGAAACGCGCTTTCACATATTCTTAATCCGAAATMAAAATAATGGMTGGGGAGAGAAAGGTTCTTTTTTTGAGGGTACTCSCGGGAACAGATCCAGTGGAGACGGGGTGGGGCCTGTAGCTCAGAGGATTAGAGCACGTGGCTACGAACCACGGTGTCGGGGGTTCGAATCCCTCCTCGCCCACAACCGGCCCAAAGGGGAAGGCCCTTTCCCTCTGRGGGTAGGAAAATCATGATCGGGATAGCGGACCAAAAGCTATGGAACTTGGGTGTAGGTCTTTTGTCGAAATGRTATGGCCTTATTCTTTTTATTTATCGTTGATGTTMKAATCATTACACATAGTATGCCCGTCCGCTTATTTTTTTGTTTTACGTCCCGCAACTCTTCCTCAGCCGGGCTTGGGCAGAATAGCAGAGCAAGTACAAGTATTAGTAGCATAAAAACAATGCCTTCCTCGTCATTAATATGTTTGCTCGCGGCCTCTTGGGAGAATCGAGGACTGCATCTTTGATGCACTGCTAGTACTAGTACATCTGAGAATTCTTAATTGGCTAGTTGTAAATAGCCCCAGGGATATGGAACAAAGAATTATCCCAGACCTACACCGAGGTATTGACGGTGATTCTCAAATATCACATGATACGATGAGATAGAATGCAATAGAAACAAAGACAGGGAAGGGGTTACCTACTCTTAACGGTCAAAGCGAGCTCTTTCATTCWGAATKMWWKM
>SNAP01000027.1 GCA_022496785.1 Marinilabiliaceae bacterium JC040
CAATAAACCTAAAAGGCTTATTTCGCTTATTTTCAATCTGTTAACAACCGTAAAACGTCTGACTTTTCAAAGCGTTTATCTCTCGATTGCGAATGCAAAAGTAGTGCAAATTTTCGTATCTCCAAATCTTTCTGCATTTAATTTCTAAATAATTTTTACCACATTTTGCTAACTGTCTGAATACGTTAATTATAGACCAAAATAAAAAAATTAAATAAAATCTAGAAAAAAGAAAAACCCCAAAAAAGATAAAGACTAAAAAACTAAAAAAATAGGTTTAATAATTAAGCATACATTAATTTAATAAGAAATAATAAAAGGTTTTGAAATATCTATTCTTAATACATATCTTTATAGGTGTTAACTATTCTTTAAAAATACAAAAGTGAAAAAAACATTATTCTATACAATAATACTAGCTCTATATCTTATATCATGCAATAAAGACAATAAATATATAGACAACGGCAGTATTAACAAGACAATAATTGTCTATATGGTAGCTGATAATAATCTAAACAATGACGCTATTAGGAATATCAATCAAATGATATCATATAAAAAGAACTATCAGGATAGTAAAAAGAATTTACTTGTATACATAGATGGAAATGATATTATAATTAACGGAGAACATTTAGGAGATAAACCACAATTAATAAAAATAACAGGTACAGGAAAAGGTTTTAAAATACTAAAGACATATCCAGAACAGAATTCAGTATCCCCAGAGGTAATGAACAAACAATTAATTCAAGCAACAAGGGAATCTACATCGAATCACTACGGACTTATATTATGGAGTCATGGATCTTCTTGGCTACCAAAAAGTAAAACAGGAAAAGAAGAGTTAAAATCTTTTGGAAATGATAACGGAGAAAAAATTGATATGTTCGAATTACAATATGCAATTCCGCCAAATACTTTTGAATTTATAATGTTTGATGCTTGTGCAATGGGAAGTATAGAATGTGCATATGAACTAAAAGATAAAGCTGAATACATAATGGCATCAGCAGCTGAAGTTATGGCATCGGGATATCCATATAACAAAATGCTGCCACACTTATTTAAAGAATACACAGATTATCAATCAGCAGCATTAGAATTTTATAATTACTACAATGCTAAATCAGCTCCTGACGGACATCCATTTTGGTACAATGCAGGATGCATCTCAGTAATAGAAACAAGATACTTATCTGAATTAGCATTAAATACTAGAAAGTTACTTAGAGGTGAAGGCATGAGAGCTTTTTATTCTATAAATAGAAATGATTTACAAATATTAGCAAAGCTACCACCAGCAACATTTGGATTATATGATTTTGAAAATATGGTTAAACATCTAGGAATAGCAAAAATAAGTAGATTTGAAGAGGCATTACAAAAAGCTGTAAAATATAAATATTCAACTTCAAAATTATATTCAAGTGGTACATCAGATAAAATAATTAATGTAAAAACTTTTTGTGGATTATCATCTTATTGTCCACAGGATGGAGATGGTAGTTTCTCAACTAAATACAAACAATTAGCATGGTATCGCGATTGCTATGAATAGATTATTAAATAATAAATGATATTTTACCTGTTCATTACAGATATACATAAATCTTAATGTTATAAACTATTAGTACCTTTTACTACCAATATTCAAGATATTCTAATATAGAATAAAACTCTAAGATCATAAAAAATAAATGTTTCTATATATTTTGAATAAAAGAAAATTGTAGAGAAATACCCTTAATCAACAAAAGTTGAAATTCAATCTAATTACTTAAAACTAAAAAATAGATACAATCAATATAAATTAATCTGGTATAATAATATTCAGATTAAAAATAACAATATTCAGATAGATCTTATATATTTAATTGAGACGGTACAAATTGAAAACAGAATAAGTCATTCAAAAAAAAGAAGAAAGAAAATAAAGATAGATATATAACATATAAGAAAGAAAAGATCGAAATATATAATTAGATTTCATATATCACATAGAAAGAAATCAATATTAGTAGATATAAGAAACTAAACAATATATCATATAAAAGAGATCCAAAGAAATAAATAA
>SNAP01000028.1 GCA_022496785.1 Marinilabiliaceae bacterium JC040
TCTGAATATTTCCATTCAAATCATAAGACAAAAACACATTATACTTGTCATTCTGTTTCTTATTCTCTCCATATATTGCAGACTTCAATCGAGATATTCCATCATAAGAATATGTATATACTTTTGAATCTCCAYTCAATTTGGGWGACTTAAACTTCCAATCTATTGCTGAAATATTWCCTGTATACTGACTTGTAAATGCTAAATTTCCTACTCCTGAAGATTTAGTCCCATAAGACAAGCCCATTTCAAAAACATTTGATTTCAATTCTGTTAAACAACCTCGTATATCATATTYATAATCTAYRGAATTTTGTAAACCTAGAAAAAGCTTCGATTTTTCTCCCAAYTCTGAATAATAATGCTTAGAAACATATTTTAAAGGACCATTATTTATTGAATATTGTTCAGATAATAATCTACTTCTCTTGTCATAAACATATTTCTTTAGTACTCTATTTTCTTTTCCTCCAAAATTATTAGTCTCACAAGATTCAAGTACATTCCCTACAAAATCATACCTATATTGTAACCTATATATTCCTCCAGGATATACATCTTTCACAGACTGTAAAAGTCTACTTTTCTCATCATAATAATTTACTGTCAATATCCATTTATTAGACTCTCCCAATACCCTCTCTTTCAATCCTGTTACTAAACCTAATACCTTATTATTATAAGAACTCTGAGATAAAAGATTTTTATAAGTATGATTTGAACTCTTTGAAAAAGAATAGGTATCGTAATATGTATAAACTAAACCTTACCTACTCCTAGTAATTTCTTTTCTATTAATCTATGATAGTCATCATATCTATAATAATATGCATATTTGTCTAAAGATGACTGACTTATTATACAAAAAGAGGCTATCCTTTGGATAACCTCTTTGCTTTATTAAAATTATTTATTTTGAAATTTCTACTATCTCACCTGTATCAGGATTGATTTTATATGAATTTGAATGTATTGTTGGATTCTCTCTTCCTTCAATCCAGTTTTCTGTTTTAATTTCTAATTCTAGATTTTTCTTAAATTTAAAATTGCTATTTATCTCTCTATCTTTTTGCATATATGAGACATCAAGAATTAAATACGATTTTATATATCCACTTTTATCATATAGATATAATCTTCTTTCCATTTTTTCTTCGTTTAAATTAGCTGGATAATATTCAAACTCAAAAATCAAACCAATAAAATCTTTAAAATTTATTCTAGACTCTGCTCTATAAGCATAACATCCTCCATATTTCCATTTTTCATGATCTAGATTTAAGAAAATATTATATTCTTCTTTAGAAATTTCTTTTCCTCTATTTTCATTAAAATATGAAAAATCATAAGGCCATTCTACTAATCTGAATTTATTCAATAATTCATTAAACTTTTTATTATTTTGAGCATTACAATTAAATTGAATACTAAATAAAAAACTCAAAATTATTAATCTCATAAAAAGCAAACTATTTTGCTTTCTTCGTTTTTCTAATTGAGGTAACTGCATACTTTTTTTATAATATTTCCCTTTTAAATATCCATTTGATACTGACAATGTATTTTTTTTAGATGTTCCACGTGTTCTCAATTTAGTTCTTGGATCAAAAAACCTATACTCTATACCCTGTAATAAGCCTTTTTTATAAGTCTCTGTTTTACCCATAATTAAAATAAAATGGTCTGTCATTCCATCACCACCATATTTTTTAAAATTATGTTCCTGTTTATCTTTATAATCAACACCTACAATAACAGGCATTCCATTATCTATACTTGAATTTATACTTTTAGTTCCATCACTTAATTTACCTGTTGTACCATTTACTACTCCATTTATATCTCCTGTAGTCAATATAATTTCTCCAGATCTTGTACTCTTTCCTTTTACTTTAGCTAACATCTTATCACAAGTTTTTTTACAACCATCCCATCTTTTTTTACCATTAGCATCTATATATGCTTGAGTTTCCCAATCACTATTTGATAATGTTGTAAATGTTATAGAGGTTAAATCTTGTTGAGTATAAGTC
>SNAP01000030.1 GCA_022496785.1 Marinilabiliaceae bacterium JC040
AGCAAAATGATTATTATCCTTTTGGAGGAGTGATGTCTAACTTTGGTGGTTCAGATAATAAGTACTTGTATAATGGCAAGGAATTGCAGGAGGGTACTGATTGGTTGGACTATGGAGCTAGGATGTATGATGGTTATTTGGGGCGTTTTTATACAATAGATCCTTACTCTAATTCTTACTATTCATTATCTCATTATGGATATTGTAAGAATAATCCAATTAGTAATGTAGATGGAGAATGGGTATGGGCTGTAGTAGGTGAAGCTTTAGATTATTGTTTACAGGTTTATGATAATTATCAATCTTCAGGTAAATAGGGATATAATGAATTGGTAGGAAATGTGAATTTTGCAAGTGTAGGATTTTCAGCAGTAAATCCTATGGGTAAATTTAAATTGGCAAAAACTTTGATTGTTGAAGGAGTAAAAGAAGCTGTAGAATGGAAGCCAAATTCACAATTTAAAGTAAAGACTGATGTGAAAAATATCGCTACAAAAGCAGTATTGAATAGTGCAATTAATATTGGGAGTACAAAAATTTCAAAAAAAATAGTAAATATAAGTTCGAATGTTGCAGTAAAAGGTGCTAAAGCAAATGTGATTGCTAAGAGTAAGAATTTAACTAAAGCAAATAATTCTGTTAAAAATTCTAATTTAAAGTCTAAGTCAAAACTTCCTATGGAAGCTTTCAAGAAATTTGATGATGCTAAAATGCATTTGTAATTAACTAAAGGATTAAATAAAACTGTTGGTAAAGTGAATTCAAATGTAATATCAACGGCGATAGGTACGACAACAGCAAGAATAATTAAAAAAGAAGATGAAAAAAAATAATAAAAAACATAATAAAAAATCAGTTTTAAATGTATTAATATTTTTTAGTATTATTACACTACTTGCTATTGCAGCAATTCGAAAGAATCATTATATGAAAACGTCCGATGTATGTATTGGAATAGTTACAAGAGTTGGATATCCTGGAGGAAATCGAATTGGAACTAAAGAATTTCATTATAGATTTTCATCTCAAGATAAGATATATTCTGGGTATTCTACAATCCCAAGTGGTTTCAAAGTCAAAGTTGGGGATTCGGTTAGAATTAGGTATAGTACAGTGAAACCGAATATTTCTGATGTGATGTTTGAATAAAAAAACAGGAGAAGTGTTCCAAAAAAACAAATCGACGCATCTTGATGAAGCTTATAATGTTTGGAAAAATGAGAAAAGATATAATAAAAATTCATTAAGAGATCATTCAGTATATGCAAACACAGGGGCTATAAGACCCCGTAAAGGTAATAAATAAATGAAAAAATTAGAAGAAGATAAGGTTAAAGAAATTTTAAGTCCTTTTAAGAACTTTGATGAAGTATTAGAGTATGAAATATCTCCTCTAAAATTGGGATACAGAATATTAGCAGTTGGAACTTTTGATCATTGGTTAAGTTATGAAGAATATGATGAGAAATTAGATATGTTTGATAACCAAGATATAAAAGATCTTGAAAATAGAGCTAAGCTATTATCTAGTTTCCCTGAAATTTACCTGTATAAATCAGATAGAGATGATGATTATAGAAGTCTTTTATATGAAATGGAGAATTCATATAATTATATTTTATCAGCTCTTAAGAAACAATATATTTTAAATTTCATAAGTGTAAATCCTTACATGATTATTAGTATAACTCCAGATTTGACCGATATGTACTATATACCTAATTCTTGTGATTTTGAAGCTTTAAAACAAAAAGTAAAGGAGAATGATTTGAAATGTTTTGAGAGTTATCATTAGTAAAACATTACTACTGATGAAATGTTTTAAATCAAAATTACCTAATTTTATTAAGAATTAGATGTTTTGAAATATAGAAAAGTACTCTTAATCAAGAGTACTTTTTGTCTTTGGAGGTTTGGTTTACAATTGTTTTATTTTCTAATTCTAATTTGAAATAGCAAGGAATAGTTTTTTATCTTTAGCCAAGTAAGACT
>SNAP01000004.1 GCA_022496785.1 Marinilabiliaceae bacterium JC040
TTATTTATTTCTTTGGATCTCTTTTATATGATATATTGTTTAGTTTCTTATATCTACTAATATTGATTTCTTTCTATGTGATATATGAAATCTAATTATATATTTCGATCTTTTCTTTCTTATATGTTATATATCTATCTTTATTTTCAATTTGTACCGTCTCAATTAAATATATAAGATCTATCTGAATATTCTTATTAATAATCTGAATATTATTACACCAGATTAATTTATATTGATTGTATCTATTTTTTAGTTTTAAGTAATTAAATTGAAAGTTTCGTGATTTTTACTAATTTCTATTATTTATGAGACTATTTTTCTAATAGCATTTCTCCTTTTGAAAATACATATTATTAATTTAACAGTTTTACTTATTCATAATACTGTTTTTGTGTTTCTGTATTTCTTAACTTTAAATGTAATTCTAACAAAATTACATTTATATGAATATTAAAAAAAACTTATTATTATTAATCCTTGGATTAATTATTATGGGATGTTCTGAGAAAGATGGTCCTAAAGTATTAAAAGTAGAGAAAATAGAAATTTCTAAATCGACGTTAGAGTTAGTAGAAGGTTCTAGTTATCAATTAGAAGCGAAAGTCTTTCCAGAGATTCCTGATATCAATATGATTTGGAAATCTTCTGATGAATCAATTGTTTCTGTCATGAATAATGGTATTATTACTGCTTTGGGTATAGGAGAAGCAGAAATTCTTGCAAGTGTAGGTGATATTGTTTCTAAATGTACTATTAAAGTTGTTAAGAAACATATCCCTGTTAAATCTGTTAGTATTGAAAAATCTCTTACTTTAAAGGTAGATGAAGAATATGATTTAAATATCAAGATATTGCCTGAGAATGCTTCTAATAAATCTTATAAACTTTCTTTTTCAGATGAAGATGTGATTTTTACCGATGGAGAGTTCTCAATTATGGCTGTTAAAGCTGGAAAATGTGTTATAACAGTTACTACAGCTGATGGAAATAAATCGGCTAATTGTGATGTTACTGTTGTTAGTAAAGATGATGAATTTTCTTGTATTGATAAAGCTGGCCGAAAATACCAAACTATACAAATAGGTAATCAAGTATGGATGGCTGAAAATCTTGCTTATATCGATTCAGAATTATTGAATAACGGAGCATATGTTTATAATTATAGTGGTGATGATATTAAAGAAGCAATGAGTACTGAAAATTATAAAAAATTTGGTGTTTTATATTCTTATTCTTCTATAGAATCGTGTATTCCTAAAGGATGGCATATTCCATCAGATGAAGAATGGCAGGAATTAGAAACTTATATTGGATTATCTGATAAAGAAATTTCTTCTTATGGTTCGAGGGGGAGTAAATCGTATGCTCTAATGAGTAAGGAAGATTGGCAAGATTTAAGTTTTGAAGCAACTAATGAAACAAAATTTTCTGCTAAACCTGCAGGTTTAAGATCTTCTTCTGGTTATTTCAACCAAATCTTTTTAAGAACAGTTTTCTGGGGAGGAATATCCGAAGATGGATCGATAATAGGTAGGGCTTTATTTAATTCTAGTACAAAAATTAATAGATCGAAAGCAAACCGAAAAAGTGCTTATAGTGTTAGACTTATAAAAGATTAATTGTTATGAATAGATATTTTTTTATTATTATTTTGTTTATCTGTATATCATGTTCAAAAGATGAAGATAATACTACAAAGATTGTTGAAGTTGAGGAAGAAAATACGTTTGATAGACTGTATTCAACTGTTAAGATTGGTAATCAAATATGGATGTCAGAAAACTTTGCTTATATAGATGACAAAATATTAAATTCTGGTGCTCATGTTTATGGATATGAAGGAACAAATATTGAGGAAGCAAAATCACTTGATGAATATAAGTTGTATGGAGTATTATATAATTATGAGACGGCTATAAAGATCTGTCCTAAAGGTTGGAGATTACCTTCAGATGAAGATTGGAAGGAATTAGAGAAATTTATTGGAATGACAGAGGAGCAGGTAGATATATTTGGTGTTCAGGATGAACATGGTTTAAAAAGAGGGAATAAAGAAATCCTTGATAAGATTGTTAAAATCTATTATGGAGGAAATAATGAATTAGGATTAAGTATTGTACTTGGTGGAGCAAAAGATAAGAAAGGTTTTTGTTTTAGAGGAACTATGGGTAATTTTTGGACTTCAAGTCCATATAAGGATAATAAAGCTATGATAAGAGGTTTTGCACCTTTATATATTCCTGCTATACAAAGGGGTGCTTTAGATAAAGATGAGACCTTCCTTTCTGTTAGATATATTAAAAAATAGGACTATCTTTATATTTTACTTTTAATATGATGAAGTATATTTATATAGTTATAGTTCTTATAATAGGTTGTATAGTTTCAATACAAGGAAGTATTAATACGCAATTAACAACATATTTAAAAAATCCCTTACAAGGAGCTTTGGTTAATTTTTTTGTAGGTTTTATTAGTCTGATATGTTTAAATGTTATTTTCAGAGTAAAGGTTCCTACTTATGAAATTATTAAAGTAATTCCTTTCTATTTATTTTTAGGAGGTTTTTTGGGAGTTGTTTTTGTGACTTCTGTGATTTTCTTTATTCCAAAATTAGGAGTATCAACTGTTTTAGCAGCCTCAATTGCCGGTCAAATGATAACAGCATCTGTAATTGATCATTTTGGTCTATTCGGTTTTCAACCTATTTCTTTTAATATAACAAGATTTATTGGTTGTGTTTTTTTGTTAATTGGAGTGATGCTTATCCAGAATAAATAATATTCCAATAGCTAATAGTTACTAGCTATTAATAGGGATTTTTACTATTATACCTAATAAAATTGTTTTAGTACTCTTTTTCATACTGTAAAAGAGTACTTTTTATATTATATTTACCGAGGTATAGAAACAATAAATATATGACTATAAATATTTCCTTAATAGTAATTTGTTTTTTCAAATTAATTTTGTTCTCAAGTTGTTCAAGTATTTCAAATTTGGATGCAAATAATATGAATTCTCAAATAGAGTATTCTATTTCTTCAAAAGGAAATATTATTAATAAGATAATATATACGACAGATGATGGTTATAAGATAATTAATCGTCAACATATTAATAATTGGTCTAAAAAGATATCAGTAAAGAAAAATAAAATTATAAAGCTTGAGATATTTGGGATGTATACTAATAATACTAATAGTGATATAAAATTATCAATTAGGGAATATACATCATCTGATTCTTATACAGTAAGGGAGAAGACATATCGTAAAAAGAAAAATAAATATTTTCATTATTTTTTGATTTCTGAAACTTAAATGTTTAGAAGTAATTTAGTAAATCTATTAGAATTCCTATTAAAATAGCAAATGTTGCTATTTATAGGAATTTCTTTTTTATCTATCTTAAATTCTTTAATAAGAATTATTTATGTTATATTTGAGATAAGGCAAATACAAACAATATTTATAATGAGAAACTTAAAGAATCTTAATCGCTTTATTTTTTATTTTATACTATTTCCAATTTTATTGTGTTCTTGTTCAGAAAATAAAGATTATATGGTATATGAAATAGAATATAAAATTGATGCACATATTAATACTATATCTAAAATTGTGTATACTTCAAATACAGGTAATCATACTTTTGAAGGAGAAGTAAAAAATAAATGGAATGTTAGAGTTCGAGGAAGAAAAGGACAAACAGTTAAGCTTGAAATATTTGGTAAACACGAAGCTTCTCAACATGATCCTATAAATCTTCAGATAAATGCACATATTGATAGTCAAAAATATGTATTAAAAAGAAAAGAATTTAATTCACCAATAAATAATAATTTTCACTATTTTATGATATGCGTTTTAAATTAATTTTGATCTAATAATTGTGCATAAGTTATTTTTAATATTAGTTTTTATATTAATTGGGCTAGAAGATATCTTTGCACAAGAAAATATTGATGAAATTATACTTAAATATCTTGAAACATCAAATATTGACAATTCAGAAGTATTAGTAGATAAGATATATGACTTAAAAGAGAATCCTGTAGATATAAACTCAAATGATGTATATCTTTTAGAAATTCTACCATTTATTAAACCTAATGATATAAAACGTATTTTAGAATATCGAAACAGATATGGTAACTATATTAGTATAGAAAATTTAATTTTGGTAGAAGGATTCACAAATAAAAAATTGAAAAAGCTAAAGTATTTTATTTGTGTGTCTAATAGTATTAAGAATGAAATTTCTAATGAATCTTTATTAAAAAATACTCATCACCAGTTGTTTATAAGGACAAGTACGAATTCTAAATCTAAAAATGATAGGTATGAAGGAAATAACTGGAGATATCTTGTAAAATATAAGGTATATAAAAACTCTAGATATACTTTAGGTTTTGTAATGGAAAAAGATCCAGGAGAAGCTTTTTTTGCTAAGCATCAGAAGAAAGGCTTTGATTATTATTCTGGTTTTCTAAAACTATCATTAAATAAATTCATTGAAAAAATATATATCGGTGATTATAATGTGTCGTGGGGACAAGGCCTTGTTCTAGGTAATAGTTTTAGCTCTTTTAAATCTAAGCAAACAACAGATATTGGAATTGGCTATAATAAAGAACATGGGAATACATCTTCTAATGAGAATAGATTCTTCAGAGGAATATATACTAAATTAAATTTATTTAAAAATATTAGTTTACGAGCACTATACTCTAAACGTCCTATAGATGCCAAAGTAGATATTAAAAATAAAGGAATAAAATCTTTGCCCAATACAGGTTATCATAGAACTGATAATGAAATTTATTCTAAAGATGTATCTACAGAAAATAATTATGGTACCAATATTCAGTATAATGGTATGTATTTACAAATTGGATGTAATTATTTGTATTCTAATTACGATATAAAGATTCTTCCTTCATCTTATTATTGGAAGAAAGCTGAATTTGTTGGAAAAACTAATATGAATTTTGGTATTGATTACAGATTGAATATTTCAAATTTCTTTATATATGGGGAGCATGCTATGTCTAAAAATAAATGCTATGCACACTTTATGGGAATAAATTATTATAGTTCTAATAATTTATCTTTATCTCTGTCAGGGAGAAAATATGATAATAATTATCATTCAAAGTATGCAAATGGGTTTGGAGAGATAAGACGTACTGCTAATGAAGAAGGAGTGTATTTAGGTATTGAATATGATATCTTTGAAGGATTAAAAATTAATTCATATTTTGATATATTCCGTTTTAAATATCCTAATTATAGGATGAGAAATGGAGGAAATGGTAATGAAGAGCTACTAAACATTGCTTATCCTTATTCAAAAACAGTGAATTTTGATTTGAAATTTAAAAGAGAGGTAAAGCCACTTGATAAAGCTGGTGTAAAAAATACACAGATTTATAAAATGGAAAAATTTTCATATCAGTTTAGTGGCGATTTTAATATTTATGAAAATCTAAAGTTATGTTCTAGGTTTGAATATCTAACTTTTAAGCATGTGAATATAGATAATAAAGGAATGCTTATGTATCTTGATATAAAATCAAATTTTTTTAATTCACGGTTTAAATCTTATTTAAGATTTTGTTACTATAAGACTGATAATTATTCTTCTAGAATTTATGAATACGAACATGATGTATTGTATGCTTTTAGTTTTAAGTCATTTTACGGGGAAGGAAATAGAATGTATTTAAATATGTCTTATAAATTAGGTAAGCAAATTACTTTATATAGTAAAATTGCATATTCTCATAAGCAAGTAGGTGATAATATTGAATTTACTTTCCAATTTCGGTATAAATTATAAAGAATATAGTTCTTTGATAATTAGGATATTGTGAAGATACTCTATTTTATACATATAAATTAAACCAAAAAAAATGGAATTTGATTTGTAAGTTAAATAAAAAGAGTTACTTTTGCTGTGCAATCGGAGAGATGGCAGAGTGGTCGAATGCGGTGGTCTTGAAAACCATTGTACTGCAAGGTACCGGGGGTTCGAATCCCTCTCTCTCCGCTAAGCACCTAAGTTCTACTTAGGTGCTTTTTTTTGTTTATATTTCACATAATGTCTATAGTTTTTTTATTAATCTAGTTTATTAGGATACATTAGTATTTTATTTTTATATTTATAATAAAATTTATCTAGAATATATTTAATAAGAATAGTATGAATAAATCATTAATAGAATTACCTAATATTGGTGAAGTATTAGCAAATAAATTAAACTTAATTGGAATATCTTCAGAAAAAGAACTTATACATACCGAAATAGAAGATATTTATATAAAATTAAAACAAATTGATGACAGGGTTTGTTATAATATGCTTTGTGCAATACAAGGTGCAAAAGAGGGAATAAGATGGCATAATCTTTCAATTGAGAAAAAAACAGAAATAAAAGAAATAATTAAGTGTTTAAAATGATGGTATTTATATAGTTATAATTGTGTAATAATAAAAAATACCTGTTTATTTTTATAAATTTTAACTATATGATTATGCTTATCAAAAGGTAAAAGTATTTCTAATCTTGGGTAATTATTAAGCAAATTTAATAGAAAATAATTCTGATATAAAAAGCTACATAAATTACTAATATTTTTTTGATTTCAATAAGAACAGATTGTTAAAATTTATAATATAAAGAGTTAATCTTAAAATTTAGGATTCATTTTTAAATATATTCTAAAACATATTTAAGAAAATACTAACATTGATATTTTAAGCTTTTTCATATTTTAGTGATACTAAACTAAACAAGCATGAAAAAGTTAATAAAATTAAAGTTGATCTTTATTATACTTATTCTATTTATTACGTATAATAAATCATTGTCTCAAATTTCAGGTGTAGTCTTGAATGTAAAAAATTCTCCTATAGAATTTGCAAACGTCGTATTATATAAGTCTAATGGTACATTCTTAGTTGGCACAACAACAAATCGCGAAGGTAAATTTGTTTTGAAAATAGATAAAAAGTACCCCCAAATGTATTTGGAAACTTCTTTTATAGGTTATAAAGATAAAAAGCTCATTATTAGTAATAATAAACATAATTTTAAAATACACCTAGAAGAAGATTTAACGTTATTAGAGGAAGTTGTTGTTAAAGGCAAAGCTAAACCTATTAGAATAAGGGGAGGTGCTGTTGTTGCTAATGTTGCAGGTTCGATTCTAAGTAAAGAGGATAATACTATAGAGATGCTTAGAAAAATTCCTGGAATGATGCTTAAAGATGATAAACTTTCATCTTTCTTTGGAGGAAAAACATTAATATATATTAATGGAAGAAAAGTTAATTCTATAGATGAAGTTAAAGCCTTAGAAGTAAAAAATATTAAGAAAGTAAAGTTTAATACTAATCCTGGTGCAGAATTTGATGCTTCTGTAGGTTCTGTTCTAATGATTAGTACAAAAAAGCGTTTAGAAGGCTTATCTCTACAAATTGAATCTAAGGCATCGATAAAAAGATCAAAGAAGTTATCAAATATTGATGCTATAAAAATTAATTATAATACTAAAGGATTGAATTTATTTGGTTCTTATAGGTATAAGAATTCAAATATGAAGACGTATCAAGATATAGAGACCAAGATAAAAACCAAAGATACCCTGTGGCAGCAAAATACAGATTTGTATGGAGATAATTTGAATGTTAAATATCACTCTTATTCACTTGGAGCTGATTATAGGATATCAGATAGTCAGAATATCGGTGTTAAATATGATGGAACTAATAATGATGTTGATATTTCTACTATTCAAAATATGGAAATTATTGCTAATTCTAAAAAACAAGATTTTATAGAAGGAAAATCTGATTCAGGAGATAGAGCATATTCAAACCATATAAATTCATACTATAATAATCAAATTAGTGAAGATTTGAAATTTGAATTCTATGCTGATTATATGAAATCACATAAAGAAAGAAATCAGTTTACTAAGGAAAAGTACGGAATTAATAAGTTAAAAGAGACACAATCAAATAATATTTCAAATTTTGATTTATTTGCTATTAGTCCAAAGTTCAGATATAGAATAAGTGAACAACAGAATTTATCAGCAGGTATAGAATATAGCTATGTTTCTGGGAATACTGATTTAGATTATAGTACTTCAATCTTAGGTGATAAAAAAAGTAAAACAAAAGAGCGTAAGTTAGCTGCATTTATTAATTATAATCTTAGTATAGGTAAGTTTAATTTATCTTCTGGTTTGAGGTATGAAAATGTAGATTCTGATTTTAAGGATATAGTAGATAGAAAAAAAGATATAAATAAAACGTATGGTAATTTTTTCCCTAGTTTAAGTTTATCTTATAGTAATGGAAGTCTAAGTAATAGTTTTACATATAGAAGTGGAATACGTAGACCTGATTTTGGGAAAATTAGCAGCTACTCTTATTATCTTAATCGTTTCCTTTATCAAGAAGGGAATCCAAAATTAATATCTCAAATATCTCACAACCTTCAATATTCATTTTTATATAAGTTTATATTATTCCAATTAAATTATGTGTATTATAAAGATTATATTGGTAATGATTTCTATACTAAAGAACCTAATTCTCCAGTATTAATAACAAGTTGGAAGAATTTTGATAAGGCAGAGACTATTTCAGCTCTAGTTAATATTCATTATAAGTTTGGTTTTTATGAACCAAATATATCATGTACGTTCATGAGAAACTATATGGATTTCAATGCTGTAGATGAATTTAAGATGACTAATAATCCAATGTTTTATGTGAATTTTAATAACAATTTTAAGTTACCTAAACACTTCCTTTTGAATATTGAGTATTTCTTTAATAGCGGTGGAACATATGAATTTGCTCAAGCTAGGTCTCAGAATATTTTTAATGCAAAGATTCAAAAGTCATTTTATAATGAAAAACTAATGTTAAGTCTTAATTTCAAAGATATTTTTAATAAAAATAAAAACATATTTGAAGGCTCAATAAATAATATATCTATGTATCAAATTAATGACCAAGATAGAAGTTCTATTTCTTTAAGTTTGGTATGGAGATTTAATAATTACAAATCAGTTTATAAGGGAAGATCAGCAGCTAAAGATGAGATAAATAGATTGTAAAAGTTTCAGTAAGGCAAAATAAACTAAACTAAATATTATGAGAAACTATTTTAAAATGAGAGTGATGTTCGTCATTCTCATACAGCTACTGCTATGCAATTTTTTACAGGCACAAGTGTCGGGTGTAGTACTTGATAATCAGGAAAAACCGATTGAATTTGCCAATGTTATGCTCTGTAATTCTCAAGGAACTTGTATTTTAGGAACAACTACAGATGAGAAAGGAAGTTTTAAAATATTGACTAAGAATTTAGATTCTGATATGTATATAGAAATATCTTTTATTGGTTATAAAGAAAAGAAAATGAAAAATATCAGAATTGGAAAACCAATACGTATAACTCTTGAAGAAGATTGTGAATTACTTGGTGAGGTTGTGATTAAAGGATCTGCAGCACCTATAAAAATGCGATCAGGTTCAATAGTTGCAAATGTAGCAGGTACAGTTTTAAGTAGAGAAATTAATGCTACTGAATTGCTTAGAAAAATTCCAGGTATGATGCTAAAGAATGATAAGCTCACATCATTCTTTGGAGGTTCAACATTAATATATATAAATGGAAGAAAGATTAATTCCATGGATGAAATTAATCAATTGGAAGTGAAAAATATTAAGAACGTAGAATTGAATACAAATCCTGGTGCTGAATATGATGCTTCAGTTGGAGCTGTAATGCATATTATAACTAAGAAGCGCCTAGAGGGTTTATCAATGCAGATTGAATCAATGCTTAAGAAAGGTCATAAGATTTCAAATAGTCAAGCTCTTAAAGTTAATTACAATACTAATGGATTAAATATCTTTGGTACTATAAATTATCTAGATTGGAAACGTGAATTATCAGGAGAGAGTGAGGCAAAAGTTCATACACCAGATATAGAATGGAGACAAATTTCAGATTCTTACTCTAAGAATAATATTTATAAAAGAACAACTTATTCACTTGGTGCAAATTATGCAATTTCAAAGAAGCAAAATATAGGATTAAAATATGACGGTATGTATTACTCTTTCTTGGATGATGCACATTTAAATATGAAAATCTATTCTAACGAGAAACTCTATAATAATATTCTTAGTATTACAGATATGGACGATACAAACTATTCGAATCATATAAATGGATATTATAACAATCAGCTTTCTGACAAGTTTAAACTAGAGATGTATGCAGATTATATGTATAGCTATAAAAAAAGAGATCAAGATACTGATGAGTATGGTAATAATAATAGCCATAAAGTAACCGATTCTGATAATGAATCAAATTATAAATTAATGGCCATTAACCCTAAAGTAAGGTATAAGTTAAACGATAATAATAAATTCTCATTTGGATTAGAATATAGCGATGTTAAAGGTGATAGTGAATTAGATTATAAAGGTATTGTAAAAGGTAAAAAGAATAAGACTGACGAAAGAAAATTTGCAGGTTTTATTGATTACTCTTATTCAAAAAACAGCTTTAGTATGTCTGCAGGTATAAGATATGAAAATGTCAAGTCAGATTTTACAGATTTGTTAGATAATAAGAATTCAATAAGTAAGAATTATGGCAATGTTTTTCCTAGTTTAAGCTTATCATATAAAATTGGGAAAGTTTCGAATACTGTAACATATAGGAGTGGAATTAAACGTCCTAATTTTGGGAAACTGAATAACTATTCATATTACATGAACCAATTTCTTCGTCAAGAGGGGAATCCTCAGTTAACATCACAAATCTTTCATCAATATCAATATTCAATATTCTATAAGTGGCTATTGTTTAAAGTAAATTACATCTTTAATAAAGATTTTATAGGGACATATTATTATAATTTATCTCAAGCATCACCTGTAATAATAAGTACTTGGACTAACTATAAGAAAGAACAAACTTTTGATGCTATGGTAAATATTCATCCTCATTTTGGGATTTATGAACCAAGTTTAACTCTAGCTTATACAAGACGTTTTATGGATTTTGATGCTCTTGATGGTATTAAAATGAAGAATGAACCTTTATATTATGTAAAATTCAATAATGATATTAAATTACCAAAAGGATTCTTACTAAATGCGGAGTATATTTATAATGGTGGAGGTTCAGCACAAATATATCAATTGGAAGATAGACATAGGATAAATGTAAATATTCAAAAGGCATTTTTAAATGATAATTTATTAATAAGTTTTGTTGGTAAAGATATTTTCAGAACTGGTTTAAGATATATGGATTCGGTTGTTAACAACATATATCTTCGTCAGAAAGATGATGATGACAGACTTTCATATTTCTCTCTAAATGTAGTATGGAGGTTCAATAATTATAAAAAAACATATAGAGGAAGATCTGCAGCAAAGGATCAAATGAATAGAATGTAGAAGAATAAAAAAATACAGCATGGAATTGTACGCAATCACACTATTTATTGAATATTTAAAATTAATGATCATTACATATCTAGGTGTTTAGGAAATGATTAATTAGTATATATTTCATGCTGTTATAACTAATAAGAATAATATGGGGGACTATTTATAGTCTCCTTTTGTTGTATAAAAATACAAAACGCTTGCATATTTATACAGATATTATACCTTTGTGAAGTTTGAATAATTACTAACGACAATAAAAATGAAACTTCAAAAATCTCACTTAGAATTTCAAGACGGAACAAAGCTTGAAGCGAAATCCTTTGGCTTTGAGGGTAATACATCAGGAGAATTGGTGTTCTATACTGCAATGACAGGTTATCCTGAAAGTCTTACCGATCCATCTTATTATGGACAAATACTTGTAGCGACTTATCCCTTAATAGGTAATTATGGAGTCCCGAAAGATTCTTTTAATGATAACCTATTAGAATATTACGAGTCGAACAA
This sequence comes from Marinilabiliaceae bacterium JC040, assembly GCA_022496785.1. GTDB lineage: Bacteria > Bacteroidota > Bacteroidia > Bacteroidales > Marinifilaceae > SNAP01. Next base: position 12,013 of record SNAP01000004.1, read on the forward strand.
GATTCATTGTAAAGGTATAATAATATCTGATTATTCCCCGAAAGAAAGTCATTGGAATTCAAAACAAAGTCTTGGTAATTGGTTGAAAGATCAAAAAATACCAGGACTTTGTTGTATAGATACCCGTGAATTAACAAAGAAGCTTAGAGATCAAGGGTCTGCTTTAGCAAAGATTGTTATAGATGATCAAGAAACAGAATTCTATAATCCTAATTCTGAAAACATTGTTGACAAGGTAAGTACACCTGAGAAGATAGTCTATGGAAATGGTAAATATAGAGTTCTATTAGTAGACTGTGGAGTTAAAACTAATATAATAAGATGTCTTCTATCAAGAGATTGTACTGTTGTTAGAGTACCTTGGGATTTTGATTTCTCAGAAGAAGATTACGATGCAATCCTTTTATCTAACGGTCCAGGTGATCCAAAATATTGTGAGATAACAATAAATAATCTTCGTCTTGCAATGAAAGAAGACAAACCTATTTTTGGAATATGCTTAGGAAATCAATTACTAGCATTAGCAGCTGGAGCTAAAACCTATAAATTGAAATATGGACATAGAAGTCACAATCAAGGAATAATAAGCGAATCAACAGATAAATGTTATATAAGTTCTCAGAATCATGGATATGCTATTGATAGATCAAGTCTACCTGAGGACTGGGATATTCTTTTTTCTAATATTAACGATAATACAATAGAAGGAATAAAACACAAAACAAAACCATTCTTTTCAGTCCAATTTCATCCTGAAGCCTGTAGTGGTCCAACCGATACAGAATATTTATTTGATGATTTTATTAAACTAATTAAAAAATGTAAGGCAGATGAAAAAGAATAATATAGATAAAGTTTTAGTTTTAGGTTCGGGAGCATTAAAGATTGGTGAAGCAGGTGAGTTTGATTATTCAGGTTCTCAAGCATTAAAGGCTTTGAAAGAAGAAGGAATTGAAACCATCTTAATAAATCCAAATATAGCAACTGTACAAACTTCTGATAAAGTAGCAGATAAGATATATTTTCTACCAATTACTCTTGAGTATGTAGAAAAAGTGATAATAAAGGAAAAACCATCTGCTATACTTTTATCTTTTGGAGGTCAAACAGCATTAAATTGTGGAGTTGAATTATATGAGAAAGGTATACTAGAGAAGTACAATGTAGAGGTTTTAGGAACTCCTGTACAGTCAATTATAGATACAGAAGATAGACAAATTTTTGCAAATATACTTGAAGAAATTGATGTAAAGACACCTATTAGTATTTCTGCAGAGAATCTTGAAGAAGCAAAAGAAGCAGCTAAGAAAGTAGGATATCCATTAATGGTTAGAGCAGCATACACTCTTGGAGGGCTTGGAAGTGGATTTTGTAATACAGAAGAAGAACTAATTAAATTAGCATCAATAGCATTTTCTCATTCTCCTCAAATACTAGTAGAAGAATCTTTAAGAAAATGGAAAGAGGTTGAATATGAAGTTGTAAGAGACTGTAACGATAACTGTATAACAGTATGTAATATGGAGAATTTCGATCCATTGGGAATACATACAGGAGAGAGTATTGTAGTTGCACCGTCTCAAACTCTAAATAATACTGAGTACCATAAATTAAGAGAAATAGCAATTAAAATAATACGTAGAATAGGAATAGTAGGAGAGTGTAATGTACAATATGCTTTAGATCCTTATTCTGAAGATTATAGAGTTATTGAAGTAAATGCTCGTCTATCTCGTTCTTCTGCACTTGCATCAAAAGCCACAGGTTATCCTTTAGCTTTTGTAGCAGCAAAATTGGCTCTAGGATATAAGCTGAATGAAATTAAAAACTCAATAACTAAAGTAAGTTCTGCATGTTTTGAACCGTCTTTAGACTATGTTGTATGTAAATTTCCTAAGTGGGATTTAGATAAATTTGAAGGAGTATCAAAAGTCATAGGATCTTCAATGAAGAGTGTTGGGGAGGTTATGGCAATAGGAAGAACATTTGAAGAGGCTGTTCAAAAAGGAATTAGAATGGTTAGTCAATCTATGAATGGTTTTGTTGGTAATGATATAGAGATAAAGAATGTAGAAGAAGAATTAAATAATCCGACTGATAAAAGAATTTTTGCAATTGCTGAAGCTTTCAAATTAGGGTGGTCAGTAGAGAAGGTTTATAAAATAACTAAAATAGATAAATGGTTTTTATACAAACTACACACTATTCACAATATTCAATATCTAATTAAAAGGCATGACCATATAGAAGATATTTCTTCAGAATTGCTTTTAGATGCTAAGATGAGAGGGTTCTCAGATCTTCAAATTTCTAATCTAGTATATTGTAAAACAAAATACAATGAGGAAAGAATACTTAAAGTAAGGCAAGAAAGAAAGAAAAGAGGAATTCTTCCTATTGTAAAACAAATAGATACACTAGCTGGAGAATATCCTGCTCAAACAAACTATTTGTATATAACATATAGTGGAACATCTTCAGATATAGAATTTGAAAATGATAATAAATCTGTTATTGTTCTAGGATCGGGAGCATATAGAATAGGTAGTTCTGTAGAGTTTGATTGGTGTGGAGTAAATGCTTTAAATACAATTAATAAGCAAGGGTATCGATCTATAATGATAAATTATAACCCTGAAACGGTAAGTACAGATTATGATTCTTGTGATAAATTATATTTCGAGGAATTATCTTTAGAAAGAGTTCTTGATATAATAGAATTGGAAAATCCTAAAGGTGTAATAGTTTCAACAGGTGGGCAAATTCCAAATAATTTAGCTTTAAATCTTCATAAAAAGAATGTAAATATTCTAGGAACATCACCTGTTAATATTGATAGGGCAGAAGATAGGGGTAAATTCTCAACTATGTTAGATGAATTAGGTATCGATCAACCTTTATGGAGTGAATTCACTTGTAGGGAAGAGATAGATAAGTTTATTGAAAAGGTTGGTTATCCTATACTTATTCGTCCATCATATGTACTTTCAGGAGCTGCTATGAATATTGTTGCAAATGAAAGCGAATTAAGTCATTTCTTAAATCTTGCAAAAGAAATAAGTAAAGATCATCCAGTTGTTGTTTCTGAATTCATACAGAAAGCAAAAGAAATAGAGATTGATGGAGTTGCTCAAAATGGTAATCTTATAATTCATGCTATAAGTGAACATGTTGAATTTGCTGGAGTTCATTCTGGAGATGCAACAATAGTTTTTCCTCCTCAGAAATTATATATAGAAACAATAAGAAGGATTAAGAATATTGCTAAACAAATAGTAAAATCTCTTGATATCTCTGGACCTTTTAATATGCAATTTCTAGCAAAAGACAACGATATTAAGGTTATAGAATGTAATTTACGTTCTTCAAGAAGTTTTCCTTTTGTTTCAAAAATGATGAATATCAACATGATTGATATAGCAACAAAAGTAATGCTTGATATTAAAATGGATGAAATTAAGAAATCTTATTATGATATTGATTATGTTGGAGTTAAAGCACCTCAATTTTCATTTGCAAGATTACTTAAGGCCGATCCTGTTCTTGGTGTTGATATGTCTTCTACAGGAGAAGTTGCATGTTTGGGTGAGAACTACCACGAAGCACTTCTTAAAAGTATGCAAGCAGTAGGTTATAGAAATCCTAATAAAAATATCTTAATCTCATCAGGACCTATGTGGTCTAAAATAGATTTATTAGAAAGTGCAAAACTTTTAGTTGAGCATGGTTACAATCTTTATGCTACTAATGGAACTGCAAACTTCTTTAAAGAGAATGATATAGAAGTTGTTAAACTATACTGGCCTCAAGAAAATAAAAGTCCAAATACAATAGATTTTATTAAAGAAGGAAAGATAGACTTAGTTATTAACATTCCTAAAAATCATACTAATCTAGAGATAAAAAATGGATACCATATAAGAAGAAATGCTATCGATTTTAATGTCCCTCTAATTACCAATACTTCTTTAGCAAAAGATTATATTAAGAGTATTTGTTCTCTAAATGAAGAAGATATAAAAATAAAAGCATGGCAAGATTATAAATAAAATATGATTGTTTTTATATAATTATATTACTTTGATTACTAGGGCTGAAGAGATGTTTTATATGTCTCTAAGGCCCTTTCTCTTGCAAACTTATGCTCAATAATTGGTTCTATTTGTTCATAATCTTTTAACCATTTTCTACAGTAATTCATTTCTGAATCAAATTTCTCTACTTGAGAGATAGGATTAAATATTCTAAAATACGGCATAGTATCGCAACCACTTCCAGCTACCCATTGCCAATTTCCAACATTTGAAGCTATATCATAATCTATAAGTTTAGAAGCAAAATAAGCTTCTCCCCATCTCCAATCAATTAGTAAATGTTTACATAAAAAGCTAGCTACCACCATACGTACTCTATTATGCATATATCCACTTAAATTTAATTCACGAATACCTGCATCTACAAGAGGATAACCTGTTTCTCCTAATGTCCATTTCTCAAATTCTTTTTCATTATTTCTCCATATTATATTATCATACTTTTTCTTGAAGTTATTATCAATGCTTTGAGGAAAATGGTAGGCAATTTGAGAAAAGAAATCTCTCCATATCAATTCGCTAACAAAGCTTTCATTACTTATTGTTTTACTTAACACATCACTTATATGTATTGTTCCAAAGCGTAGATGTGGACTTAAGTAACTAGTGCTATCAGCAAAAGGATAATCTCTTAATTTACTATAATCAGATAGATTATCAATTCTATATTCCTTAACATCTATTGAATTTTCACTAATATTTAATGATTTTATAGTAGGAAATTTAAAGATCTCTTTATTAAAATTCTCATTACTATTAGAATACGACTCAAGCAATTCAATTTTAAATTTATTTAACCACTCTTTTTTATAGTGAGAAAATTTCTTGTATGGATTTCCAGTTTTACTTAAAATCTCATTCTCCGTAAAAATATAATTACCCTTAAAACTTTTGCAAATAATACCATTATTGTCACAGAAAATATGAATCTTATTTTCAATTTTTATAGAAAAAGGATCATACGATTTATTAAAGAATATATTCTTGATTTTATATTTATTCAAAAGATTGTTTAAAACAACAATACTATCTCCCTTAAAACAAGCAATACTACTTCCAAAGCTGTTTAGTTCATTATTTATGATATTCAATCTATCATAAATGAAAGACTTTTGCCTTTCATTTAAACTTTTCATTTCATCAAATACATATATCCCAAGACTAGGGATATTAGACTTTGTAGAAGCAGCTAAAGCATGATTGTTTTTTAATCTAAGATCGTTATTAAATATATGAATATTGATATCTTTCATTTTCTTATTTTGAAGGTTATAAATATAAATGTATGAAGCTTTATCCATATAATTCTAATTTTAATTCAATAATCTATATGAAATTAGAAATATGTACCTTTACTCTATTGTTATAGTAAAACGATTTATATGGATACTTTCTACAATTTTATGAATTCTATTTATCCTCTTTCTGATAATGTTCTAAATTTATTATTAGAAAATATGAAGGAGGAAGAATTTAAAAAAGGTGAATTTCTTATAAGAGAGAATGAATATAATAAAAATACATATTTTATGCTTTCTGGTTTTGCTCGTGTGTTTTCTTTAATAGAGAATAAAGAGCAAGTTGCGTGGTTTGTTAAACCTCAACAATTTGTCACCTATAATCTTGGAATTCCTTATAATAGAAGATCTCTTGTAAGTATTCAATTTATAGAAAATAGTAAGTTGCTATCTATATCAAGAGAAAAATTTGAGAAACTACTCTTAGAAGATATCGAATTATCAACTTGGTCTAGAAAATATCTTGAAATAGTAATTTATGAGTTAGAGTTATTTTTCACCTCTTCTTTTTTCATGGATGCAACAAAACAATATGAAGATATTCTGAGAAAAGAATCTGAATTAGTTCAGAAAGTTCCTCTAAAATATCTTGCATCATATTTAAATATTGCACCAGAATCCTTAAGTAGAATTCGTGCAAAACTAACTAAGAAGAAATAATTCTTTTTCTAAATACATAGGCTAAGAAAATACATAAACTTATAAATTCAGAGGCTGGGATAGATAACCATATTCCCTCAACACCAAATATTAAAGGAAGAGTAGAGAAGCATATTGCAAGTATAATATAACCTCTTAGAATGCTTATAGTATTTGCTGTTCTTATTTTTTCAATACTTTGATAATATCCTACAATAATAATATTAACAGCAAAGAATATAAAACCACTTGCAAAATATGGAATTCCTTTTTTAGCTATTAAATATGCTGATGTCCCTTTTTTTAGAAATAAAACAACCATTTCAGAATTATAAATACACATAAATAGAGTAATTAGTAATCCAATTATTATTCCTACATAAATAGAAACTCTTAAAGTCCTATTTACTCTATGATTCTTTTTAATTCCGTGATTATAGCTTATTATTGGTTGAGCAGATTGTGCTATAGCATTATTTAGCATGAAAATTATTGGAAAATAATAACAAGCAACACTAAATGCTGCAATACCATCTTCTCCGAGATATTTTAAAAATAAATAATTTCCTATTAAAGCCATAAATGCAATTGCTAATTCACTTAAAAGACCAGAGAATCCAAGTTTACAAACATGTAAACTATTGGTTATACTGTTTTTTATAGATTTATAACTTCTAGAAAGTTTGTTAATGACTATTCCATTAGTGTTTCTATTAAAATATATTATAACCATAAATCCACCAATAAAATAGCTTAAGCTTGTGGCAATAGCAGCACCGCTTATTCCTAAATTTAATTCTTTAACTAAAATATAATCTCCAAGAATATTTATAAAAGCTGGTAATAAACTGCATTTCATAGCGAATCTTGGATTGCCATCAAGTCTAATAATAAATAAGCCTATATTTTGAAGCATATAGAATAGTAAACTAGGACTTAAGATTCTTATATAATTTACAACCATTGGAAGTAAATTATCTGTACTTCCTAAGAAATATGATATTTTACTAGTGAATAGAAATAAAATACTAGATATTATAAAGAATAAACTTAGTGAAGTGTATATAGAATCTGAAATAATAATATTTGCCAATTTCTTTTTTCCTATTGAAATCTTAGAAGCAGCTTGAACGGAACTACCCATGCCAAACATTAGGGCAATACCTGTACTTATCATGAATATTGGTCCAGATATATTTATTGCTGCTAAAGCTTGGCTTCCTACAAAACGACCTACAAAAATACCATCCGTTATTATAACAATTATTGATGAAACCATTCCCAATATAGTAGGAATAAGTATTTTCATGTATAATACAGAAATATTATCTATTCCAAAATCTAAATCTCTTTTCATTTTATGTTCCCATTATTTATTAAAGAGAACAAAATTCTTAATAATATTAGAATAAAAGATTGACCTATGTTAAGAACTCTAATTATTCTGATTTTTTTACAATTTGTTTAAGCATTCCTCTAAATATTAAAGTGTGGAAAGGTAGTAATAAATACCAGTACAATCTTCCAGACAAACCTCTTGGTCTAAAACAGGCTTTCTGATAAATTTTATCATTTCTAACAATAAATTCAAGCCATGCCTCACCAGGAAGTTTCATTTCTGCATACAAGATTAATATACCTTTTTCCTTATTTGCAAGAATAACTCTCCAAAAATCTATAACATCCCCATTTTCTATAATTTTTGCATTTCTTCTGTATCTATTTAAACCAACACCTCCGACCAATTTATCAATGAATCCTCTAAATTTCCATAAGATATTTGCATATAGCCATCCATTTTGTCCACCTATACACCATAATGTATTTAGTACATCTTCTCTATTCTTAATAAATTCACTTCTTTTATCTACTAAACAACCTTTAACAGGTATTTTTATATATTTTTCAATATTAGAATCTAATTTTCCATTTGAGATAGCATTAGTCCATCTAGAAATTACAGTGTTCTGTTTTATCTTGTCAAATGCAGAAGCAATAGATTCATGATAGTTAAGAGGTTTAATACCTAAAAGATCTACTAGATAGTTGTTTCTAGCTATAAAATCAATTGACATACTATCAACAAGAGATCGTGCTAGAGCAAAGGGAACAGATGTTACAAAGTATAACCAATAGGAAGATAATTTAGGTGTCAGTACAGGAACACTTATAATAAGTCTTTTAAGTTTCCGATATCTTGCATATTCAAGTAGCATTTGTTTATATGTTAAAATCTCTTCACCTGAAATATCGTAAGCTTGATTGTATGTCCCTTCTTTTAGAATAATTGAAGTAAGAATCTTAATAACATCAATTACAGATATAGGTTGACATTTTGTTTTAATCCACTTTGGTGCTACCATAATAGGAAGTTTCTCAACCAAATCTCTTATTATTTCAAAAGATGCACTTCCTGCTCCAATAATAATCCCTGCTCTAAGAGTTGTTAAATTAAATTTCCCCTTAGAAAGAATTTGTTCAACTTTCTGTCGAGATTCTAAATGAGTTGATAATTTTTCTTCATTTAGCATACCTGTTAAATATATTACTTGTTTTACTTTAGTTGTTTCAATATATTCAACAAAATTGTTTGCTACTTCAGACTCTAGATTAATAAAATTCTTGTGAGAACTCGACATAGAATGCATAAGATAATAAGCTATATCAATATCATTAGGTATACGATATAATGTACTCTTATCTAGAAAATCTAATTCTATAATTTTAATATTTTCTTTTTCTATAAATGAAAAACGATTTTTATCTCTTACAGTACAATAAATTTCATAATTCCCATGAGATAAATTCTCTAATAAATTTCTACCTATATATCCGTTTGCTCCTGTTAGAAGAATCTTTGTCATAATCTTGAATTAAGTTTAAATTAACTGTTAATCAAGTTATTATAATTATAAGTATTTGTCAAGCGATATTATTTATAATAACATAAAAAAAGGTGCTATATCTATACGATATAACACCCTTCTACATATTTTAAGAATCTGTTGATTATAGTCCTACGCAGTTTTAACTTGCAATTTTTAAATCTTTTCTTGCTTTTCTTTTCAGGTATCTTTTGCACTGTAACAATCTATCATAGCCGAGCATTATACCTAGTATAAAATCTTCCTCGTCTGTTAAATCTGTTAAAGATCTATTGATAAAACTATTAACTACTTCTACGCACTCTTTAGAGCCGAAGAATACATTTATTTTATCATGACCAACATGTTGAATAAGAAAAGAGATATTATTTTTATTCAGGCGGGAAATAATCTCGTCTTTATATTCAGCTTTTGTGGTGTGAAGAATAAGGTTTCTTAAACCTTTTTTGTGTTCATATAAATGATGTGCAAATACCTGCATGTTGAAATTATTTAAAAGATTCTTTTATTGTATCTAACCATTGTGATATTCTTTCGTCGTGTTTATCACTCTCATTGTCTTCATCAAGTGCAAGACCTACGAATTCATCACCATCTAATGCTTGTGAGTCATCAAAATCGTAATCGTCTTTAGAGACTTTACCTACGATATTGCAACCACTTGAACTTATAGTTTCGTATAGTTCTCCTAAACCACCACAGAAAGAATCTGGGTAAGAAGAAGAATCTCCTAAACCATATAATGCTACAACTTTACCATCTAAATTAGCATTTGCTAGAGTATCTAAAAATCCTTGAAAATCATCTTGAATGTCACCAATACCCCATGTTGAAGCACCAAATATTAAATTATCATATTTTTCAACATCTTCTTGAGAAGCTGAATCTACGCTATAAACGTCTGCTAGGTCACTACCAATTTTTTCTTGTATTACATTTGCAATACTTTCAGTGTTACCTGTTGTTGAACCGTAAAAAATACCTATCTTATTCATAAGTGTAAAAATTGAATTATTTATAAATAATAACTAAGCGCAAAGAGATAAATACTTATCCTTTATTGCTATACAAATATGGAATTGTTCTAAATAAGATACAATCACTTAATTATATGAAAGAAAGGGTTTTGTCTACTAATTAATAATGAGTATAAATAGATAAGGTAAACAATTAAGTTTACCTTATCGTGCTTTTCTCTACATAAAAAACTATTACACATGTAGTTAAAGCCATTTAAACACTTGTATCTTATTCTGGGACATAAATAATCTCACCATTCTCTAATTGATATGCAATTCCAACTTTCTTACCTCTTGAATTGCTATTCGATTTTTCTTTACTCGATTTATATTTCTCTATTTTATTACCTTTTTTAGTTATAATCACCATATTCTTAGAACCAGGATTCTTTACCATGGTGAAATCTTCTTTGGAAAAGACTTCTGTCATATTAAATTTAGTAACAAGAGCTACCATAAGAGCTACAGCAAAAACCATTGCTACATCGAATAAGTTTGTAAGAACTGATAGAGGATCATTATCTTCATCTCTCTTTATTAATCTTCTTTTTCTTGACATTATTTGCTCTCCTTTATTGATTCAACTACATATTCTAGAATATTCATGTCGTCAGCTGTCCATCTTTGGCGTACTTGAAGACTTATAAATCCTATTGCTCCAATAATAATACCAACAACAGTTGTAGCAAAAGCCACTTGCATATTACTTGCCATAGAAGCAACATCTCCTGTTGCTAAACCAACTAATGCTGGCCCCATAGGAATAAGAGTTCCCATTAAACCTAACATAGGTCCTATCTTTGTTAATAACTTCGATTTACCTAAATCTTTATCAACAATAATTTCGTAATCACCTAAAATCTTATCTAGGGTAGGAGTGTTATTAGGTGAATTCTCTATCCTTTTAAGAAAAGAAACTAATTTATTATTTTTCTCATTTAGATTACTAGCAAATTTTAAAAGTTCACTAACACTTACATTTTTCTCTATTTCCCTATTAATCTTTGTATTTACTTTATTCCTATTAATATACAAACCATAAAATCCTCCTATCATTATCAATGATTTAATAAAAAAGAAAAGAAGAAATATTGTTACAGGTACTAATAAACCTGTTGAAAGCCAGTATAGAATATTTGTTATTTGATCCATTTTGATTTTTGTATTAGATGTTTATAATTGATTTTACTTAAAAAGAAGCCAATCGCTACGCAGGCTATTATTATTAGAGACAGACATCCCAATGCTTTCCACTCTATTACTGTTTGAGCGTTTGAAAGATTATAATCTGCTATTGAAGAGTATACAAGTAATCCAAATACTAAGATTAGTATATTTAAGATAATTTTGAATTCTAATTTATCACTTTCCCCAAGTAGTAAATATTTTAGAATATAACTTATAGAAATTACTCCTATAAATACTAAAAGTCCATAGAATAAACTAATAAGTTCAAAACTAAAACCAACTAATAGTTTAAAGAAGTGTAATTCAAAATACCCTATACCTATAAAACATATAAATCCAGGTATTATTTTTATTATTCTAATAAAATTACTCCTCTTATTCTTAGGTTTAAAATAATTATCTAAAAGACTAAGTGATATAAAAATACCAGCAATAGCTTCAAAACTTGTAATTACAGCTGCATCAGAAACCAATTTCTTATTAGTAAGAAATGTTTGTATAACATTCATCGATTGACTAATAACAAAAGGATATATAGATATTGCAAAAACAGTAGCAATAAATCCATATAGGCAAATATGCTTAAAACTGCCACCTAAGGCAGCTTTAAGACAATATTTGCAGATTGCTATTATAAATATTACTTGAATTAACTGTTCCATTATTTTCTTTTACGTCTAACAATAAGTACTACAAGTATTAATAATCCCAAAAGTCCATACAAATACATACTATTATTTGAATCTTCTTTTTTAGAATTCATTTTCTGTTTTTGTTTAGTTTGCTTTTGTTCTTCTTTCTTTAGTACAACATTTTTTCCCTTATTCTTAGATTCAATTTTCACCTCCAAAGCTTGCTTAATATTCTTTTGATACTCTTTAGCTTCTACTTTAGGTAATTGTTTTGAAATAAATTTTCTTAGCTTTTTATTATTACAGATAAAACCACTACAGCCTGCTTGGTGTTTTTTTACTAATTTAGAATGAAGTTTTGCTACATCTTTTAATTGACGTTCGCTTGCTTTCCACATCCCTTTACGAGCTGATTCCAACATTACTGCTGTCATCTCTTGTAAAGCATACGGATTTTTAGCTTTAAAAGTCTTTTTAAGATTCAATTTGTACTCATCTTTTACGTACACTTTATAATACTTATTCCATATATGTTGGTCTATTGCTTCTGGTCGCATAGAGTTCCAACCATAAGTATTTCTAAAAGTCTCTGCAAAAGATTCCATAGCACTTGCACTACCTTTCATCATCTCCTTAATATACTTAGGATTGAAAACAGTAGAACTAGTTTCTACTCCAATAGCTTCTTTAAGATTCTGAACTCTTGCATTAGAATGATTTCTAAAATCGTTGAAATATGCTCTAGGTGTTTTATTAGTTACTTTTTTAACAGCTAAAGATAAACCACCCATAAATTCATAAACATGATCTAAACTAAGAGGTCCCCAAGTATTACTAGAACGAGGTTGAACAACAACAGAAGTATTTAATAGTGCAGCTTCAAATACTCCCTTTTTCATATCTCCCCAATTCTTACCACCATTCTCAGAATACATTGCACCCATATTATTTATGTATTGATTAGCAATCTCATCTCTAGATTCCCATGAATCACCACTTTCAACTCTTCCCATAATTCCAGTACCATAAGCACCATTCACACCTCCAAAGATTCTTTCTTTTGCAAATTTCTTAGCATCTAAAGGAGAATAACCTTTCTCTAAAAGATATCTTTCTGCATCTTCAACACCTTTTCTAACAAAATTATTCTCTCCATCACTTGAGGCTGCAATAGCTATAGCTTTGTTTATTAATGCTAGTCGAGAAGCAGCAATATCTCTTAATTGTCCAGATGTCTGTATTACAACATCAATTCTAGGACGTTTTAAACGCTCTTGAGGAATTAATCTCAACGATCTGATATAACCAAATCCATCTCTCAAAGGTTCTACTCCCAGTAAGTAAAAGATTTCTGCAATAGTACTTCCTTCATTAGCTATAAAATCTGTAGACCAAAGAGTAAAACTAACTTTCTCAGGATACTTTTTATTTATTCTTAATTCGTTTTCTAATAACTTGTTAGCTAATTTCTTACCCACTTGCCATGCTTCAGCTGTAGGTGTAGTTTCAGGATTTATAGAGTAGAAATTTCTTCCTGTTGGAATAGCAGAAGGATTTAATATAGGATCTCCAGCAGAACCTGTTCTTGTATACCCTCCAGAGAAAGCATTTAGTAAAGCTGTCTTTTCTAAATCAGTACTTATTTTTAAATTATTTCTAGACTTATTAACATTGTTAATAACCTTGTTTAAATCATTTATTGCAGAAAGTAATATTTTAATAGAATCATCTTTCTTAGAAGAATTCATACTAACAGGTTTAGCGCTAGCCATTCTCTGCATTGCAGACATCCCCTTATGCTTTTTCTTCTTATTATTATCTTTGATAATTAATAAATTACCTTTCTTATCTAAGAACTTAATTGATGAGGTAGATTTCTTTCTTGACATCATTTTCATCATTCTACCCATCATTGCTTTTCTTTTTTCTCTCTTTATTCTTTCTTTTCGAAGATAATCTTTATAAATCCTCATTTCTTTTTTAGAAATATATGAAGAAAGAATCTTCTCGCTATCTTCATTTCTTAGAGCTCTTTTAATAATTAAATCTGTCTTTTTATTATAATAGCGAGCTATAAATAATGAATTATCAATATCCTTCTCAGAGATTTTTTTTCTTGCAAGATCAAGATTAGCTAAGCCATATCTCACAGGATCGTAAGAAATAAGTCGTGCTGTATTATTTATATTTTCTTTAGAATAAGATTCTCCAAGAGTATATAAACCATCTTTTACTTTAGCATTATTAATCTCCTCAATATACATATGAACTTTCTCAATCTCTTCATCATTCAATATTCTAGTGCTATCAAGATTTAGAGTTCTTTGTATATTTTCTTTTTTTGCCAGTTTACTAATTGTTCTACGATAATTATCTTTCAAATTACCATCTTCCATATCCTCCATTTTATGAATTCTATCTTGAAGAATTTTGAAATTATCGTATAATTCACCTTGCATAAAGGCAGCTGTAAGATGTGATATTAAACAAGCATACGATCTTCTTTTAGCAATAATACCTTCTCCAATATTGCTAGTTGTGTATATGTAGAAATGTGGCATATCTCCAATTAGAGCATCTGTCCAATCGTAGCCTGAAAGAGCAATTTGTTTACCAGGAATAAATTCTAAACTACCGTGAGTACCAAAATGCATTATTGCATCAGCTCCAAATTCAAGTCTAGTCCACATATACGATGCTACATAAGGATATGCTGGAGCTTTATCCACACCGTGAACAAGTTTCTGAATATCATTACCAACAGCAGGAAGAGGTTGAGGTAAAATACAAACATTACCAAATTGAAGTCTAGCTACAGCAATATATTTCTTACCATCTTTCTCTACAGCCATATATTTACCAGGAGCTTCTCCATAAGTATTCACTAAATCTTCACCCAATTTCTTAGGAAGATTATTATTAATCCATTTATTGAAAGTATTTACATTTACTAATTCAGGATTTCCATGTTTAAGATAATTGTCAAAAGCTCCAAGAGCATAAGGTCCTAATACAGGAGCCTTTTCATTTATAAGTCTTTTAAAATCATTAATATTGGAAGGAAGACCATCTAAATTGTATCCGCTCTTTTTTAAAGAGCAAAGAGTGTTATATAGAGACTCAACCCCCTCGATATCAGCAGCAGAGATGGCTCCCTTACCAACACCTTTAAAATAGTATATGGCTATCTTTTTATCTTTATTTTTCTTTATTCTTAGTTTTAAATAATTACTAACTAGTTTGCAGAATTTCTCGGTATGTTTAGGTATAGCATCAAAAATTCTTCTACCATTTTTTTCAAACTGAGCAGCAATAGCAAAAGGAGCAATAGCACCATCCAATTCAGGAAGAACAACACTCATAGAAGTCATTCCACCCGATTTCATACCTTGTTTACTTGTTAACCAATTAGAATATAAATCGCTAACAGTAAGAGGAGCTAAAATAGGAACATTCAATTTTTCTAAAAGACGATTACCAGATTCTCCACCTCCCATAACTAAACGTCCATGAGGTCTATTAATAATTAAATCGGGATTAACTTCTTTAATCATTTTAAGTTTCTTCATTCCGAAAGAACTTATAGGATATACATTAATACCTTTATCTTCTAGCGATTTAATAATCGCTACCATATGTTCTTTATTTGAATTCTGAATATTTATATTTCCAGAAAGTAGAACAACTCTCGGACCTCTTTTTTTATACTTATTAGATTTCTTATAGAATTTTTGATACTCTTTATAAGAGGCAAAGAACTCGTCTTCTCCAGTATGGAAAAAATAATCATTTGGAATAATAACAGGTTCTTCATAATCTTTATTAAAAAGAAGTTTCTTATCAATCTTCTTTCTAATAAAATTAAACATCGATTTATAATTTCTTATAGAACCATTATTCATAAGAGTAGAGATATATCTTAATTCTTCTTTAGAAAGAGAATTAATTTCTTTATTATCACTCTCTGTGGAATAAACAGGTATCCCTTTTTTAATAGCTTTTTTTATTGCGGATAAATGCTTTTTTGTAAGGCTACTTCCGTGAATTCTCACAAGAAGCATATCATAATCATCTATGGCATCAATATCATCAATTTTAATATTGTCGATTTTAATCCATGGATTATTATTTGAACGAGCAAATTTTTCTACAGTGAAATCTGGAAAGTTTAAACTCCCAATACGCGTTGTAGATATAAATTTGTTATAGGTAAAAAATCCAGCAACAAGAATAATAGATATTGTTGCAAGAATTATAATTTTCTTTTTCATGATACAAGTGTAGAAATGTGGAAAGAAGCTATCATTTAGATAGCCTCTTTAATAAAATATTACTGATTGTATATTCTGTCTATAATTCTTCATATTTGAAAGAAACATAACCAGAAGTACCTTCAGCGTTTTTGTATGATAGGAACTCTAATTTATACTGTTTATTTCCTTCAGCATTTTTAAAAATGTATATAGGAGCTTTCATATAAACAGGAGGCATAACCATATTACCCTTGTCGTCTCTTTTGAAAGTAATAACAGTAGCTTTCGATTTGATTATTTTTATAATAGAATAATCTTTTGCATAGCTATCATACGTTTTATCTGTTTCAAAAGAGCCATCATCAACTTTAGCATCAGCAAAAGAGATACCACTCTTGCAAGTATAAACACCACCTTTAGCGTCAACACTACTAGCTTCTCCACTATTAGTTCTAACCGAATATCTACAAATGGCAATATCCCAATCTTTACGAGCAAACCATGTTTTATTATCTGCATCACTACCAGTGCCAACCAATTTGTTATCAGATAAAGAATAATAATTCCATACAGTTTTACTTGTTGCATCGATATTAGCTGTTATAGCTTTATTTGTTTTATTAGATGAGTCATCATCTTTACTACAAGAGAAAAGACCTAAAGCAATGATGGCCGAAAATAATAATAGTAACTTCTTCATTTTTGTTAAATTTATTTGATTATTTAAAATTGTATCTTATTCCTACTAAGAATTGTCTTCCTGGATTCACAAACGATTCTTCTTTGAAATTGAAGATATTATCGCATTTAAGAGACAATTCAATAGTATGTTTCTGTATTCTAATTGGTTTACTAAAAGCCAGTTTCCAAATAGAATATGGTTTCGATTCATCCTTTGTAATAATTTCTTTACCACTTGAATCTATTTCAGACGATTGATAAAGTTTGGCAGAATGAATTCTTCCTGACATTTGTAAAGAGAAAGGACTGTTAGCAATTGTAGAATTCCATGTAGTTGAAATTGTACCACTATGTTTTACATTACTACTAAGTTGTAGACCTGTTGAATTATCTATAGCATCGCAATAACTATAATTACCCTTAATAATAAATTGGTGAAGTAGTATATACGATAGATTAATATTAAAACCTTTCAATGTAGCACTACTTACATTCTTATATCTATATTCATCAAGAGCATTTTTCTTAACTACATAATATTGAGTAATTTTGTCTGATATTTTATTATAATATGCAGAAATAGAAGCATTGAAAGGACCTTTTGTAAATTCACTTGATAAAGAATAATACATACCCTTTTCAGCTTTTAAATCGGCATTACCTAAAACTTGAAATGCACCGTTGTGACTGAAGTTATAGAATAACTCTTTTATACTAGGAGCTCTAAAAGCAGAACCTACTCCACCTCTAAAAGTCCATTCCTTAATTTTATACATTAAAGATAATTTGGGAGAAAAAGCCGATTTATATTTGTTATTATAAGTATATCTTAGGCCTCCAACAATGTCGAATCCTTTAAAAACTTTATAGGTCCCCTGAGTAAAAATATTATAATCATCAAGAATTTCTGTCTTTGGTTTGCTACCCAAAATCTTTTTAGAGAAATACTCTTCATGATTATATTCTAAACCAGAAACAAGTTCAAAATCATCAGATATTTTGTAGTTATCAAGTAGTCTTGTAGAAGTATAGCTAGCATGACTCTTTTCTTCCTTCTCATCATTCTTCATTTCAAGAACAGAGAAATCGTAGAAAAGGTCGTAGTTAACACTAGCTTTAATAGAATGTTTACCAAAAGAAGAATTCAAAGCTCCACCTATAGTATATTTTTCATTTAAAGAGTGCATAACGTCAATACTATTCTCAGGATTGAAAGTCTCATGAGTAAAATATCTACCAGTAATATTAAAATCTGTTTTCTTATTTAGTTTATATTTCAACTTAAGATTAGATCCCCAGTTATTATATTTTGCTGCATAAGCGCCATCTTTAATATCATAACCATCAGAACTATTATTAAAAACAGAAGCATAGGCCTGTAATTTATTTAATTTAGTACCTACATTAATCTTTCTTGTCCAAGTATTATATTTCTGAAAAGTAAGGTGAGCACCTGCTTGAAATTTATGAACAGGTTCTTTAGTTATAATATTTATAACAGCACCAACAGCATTCGAGCCGTAAAGTGCAGAAGAAGCACCATCAACAATTTCTATTTTTTTAATATTATCAACATCAATCTGATTTAGATTTATATTACCTCCAGCCCCTTCAGACACCATACGTTCTCCATCAACAAGAAAAAGAATGTATCTACTATTAAGTCCTTTAATTCTCATATTATTCCCCATAGCATTAGGAGAAACAACAATTCCAGGTATATTGTCTTGAAGAGTCTCAAGAGTAGAAACAGAACCTGCTTTCTTAATTTCGTTAGCGTGAACTAAATTGGTAAGGATAGGAGTTTCTGAAAGACGTTTTTTAGTTCTTGTTCCTGTTATAACCACTTCATCTAAACGTTGAGAAATTTCCTTAATCTTGAAATTTACTACAGTATCTTTTTCTAAATTCAGTTCTATAGAATCGCTAGAGAAAGTAGAATAGTACATAGTATATAGAGTAATTTTCCCCTTTGGTAGGTTCTTGAATACAAATACTCCTTTTCTATCTGTTTGGCAACCTCTACTTCCATTTGTAATATATACACCAGCTAGAGGCTTATTAGTAATCTCATTATAAACGGTACCACTAATGGTCAGTTTCTCGTTTTGTGCCTTGAGCACATTGAAGCTCAATATCGTGAGCGTCAGAATAATCATTAATTTTTGCATATCGTTTCCATTTAAAAATACTTTCCAAAAGTATCTTGGGAGCCAATACGTATCAATCGTATAATTTAATGAATTTTATTCCTTTTGCTCACTAATATGTGTTATTGGAAACTATATACTAATCAGAAAATAAATTCAAGTGCAAATGTCTGACTAGTAATCTATTGGTTAATGGAAGTAAAAAAACTTGTAATCTTTTTATTAAAATAGTTGCGAAACTACCGTATAGATTGTACTTTTGCTTTCGCAATACGGGAATAGCTCAGTTGGTAGAGCACTGGTCTCCAAAACCAGGTGTCGGGAGTTCGAGCCTCTCTTCCCGTGCTAGAGTAATTAAAAAAGATGTTCTTATTTGGGACATCTTTTTTTTTGCTTTATCTTTAAGTTAGTTGATAGGAGTTTTTTTAATACCTTTGTTATTAACAAGTAAGGCTTTTGTGTTTTACTTTTCTTGAATTTTGGCTCTATATGCAAATATTACAATTCAGTCAGTATTTACAATCTTTTTATTCGTAATTGAGATGTAATTTAGACATACCATCTCCGTACTTTGTCCATGGTCTGTCCATGGTTTGTCCATCCTTTGTCCAAGGTGGCTTGTAAAAAGCATGGACAATGGATGGGCTGATGATGATGGATTGTGGGAGAGGGGTTGAGATGTATACTAATAATATATTATAGTCTTTGAGAATAATTTGCGATTTAAAAGTTATAATTATTAGAATTGCATAGAAGTGTGAGAATTTCGTTTTCGTTTATTTTTGTTAGCTTTGTTGCAAATATATTTAAGCATTATATAAAAACAGCTTATTATATAAAGAGTCTCTGATTAAAACTAATAATATATTACATTGAAAATAAAAGGGTTAAAATTTATTGATTTATTTGCTGGAATTGGGGGGTTTCATCAAGCTTTATCAAGTTTTGGAGCAGAATGTATTTTTGCCTCAGAATGGGATAAGTATGCAGCTGAAACTTATTATGAAAATTATCATATAAAGCCTAAAGGAGATATAACATTAATAGACGCAAAAGAAATTCCAAATCATGATATATTATGTGCTGGTTTTCCGTGTCAAGCTTTCTCTATCTCTGGAAAACAGAATGGTTTCGAGGATTCAAGAGGTACTTTATTTTTTGAAATTGAAAGGGTTGTGAAGTATCATAAACCTAAGATATTATTGTTAGAGAATGTAAGAAATTTTGAAAAACATGATGGTGGAAAAACACTTTCTACTGTTGAGAAAAGTCTTAAGAATTTAGGTTATAATGTTAATTATGAGGTGTTAAATGCAAGTCATTATGGATTACCTCAGAATAGAGAAAGAATTTATTTTGTTTGTTTTAGAAAAGATATATATGATAGTAAGTTTATCTTTCCTAAACCAAGTGATAAACAAGTTGCTTTAATTGATTTTCTAGAATTTGATCCTATTAATGTAAAAAAAATAGATAGGTCAGATATTGAAATTTACAAGGAGGTAAATTTTGATAAGAATTTGTTT
The DNA here is from genome assembly GCA_022496785.1 of Marinilabiliaceae bacterium JC040. Lineage (GTDB taxonomy): Bacteria > Bacteroidota > Bacteroidia > Bacteroidales > Marinifilaceae > SNAP01. The sequence continues at coordinate 32,378 of SNAP01000004.1, forward strand.
GGAACTAAAGATCTTCCAAATAAACCAATTCAAATAGGGAAAGTTGGAAAAGGAAGACAGGGTGAGAGGATTTATGATCCCAATGGTCATGCGATAACTTTATCAGCATATGGAGGAGGAGTTGGTTCTAAAACAGGTTTATATAAAGTAGAAAATGTAATTAGAAAATTATCACCTAGAGAATGTGCAAGAATTCAGGGATTTCCTGAAAGTTTTATAATTAATAATCGTCAATCTCAGGCATATAAGCAATTTGGTAATAGTGTTGCAATAAATGTTTTAAAAACTATACTAAAAGAAATAGTAGAGAATATTGATGTATAAAAAAATATACTTTTATGAATCAAAGACAGTTAATAGGATCTCAAACAGCAAGAGGAGGATTTGAGAATGAAGAAGATATAACTTTAAAATTTAATAATTATAAAACAGATAGAGAAGCACAAGAATGGCTTTCTATTATGGGATATGACTATAAAAGGATTAAATCGCTAAATGCTATTGCAATTCCTGTTCGTATAAGTAGAATAAAAGCGATTGAATTGGGTGCTACAGAAGAATTAATAGATAATACAATTAAGTTTAAAAAAGCAGATATTCAAGTATTATTAGATATTTTTGTTGATAATGTATTATATAGAGAAAATTTATCTTTAAAGAAATCAAATACAAATGCAAATTTTAATCAAATTGATAAGAGGCGAGTAGATACCTATCAAGAAATGTGGGGGTTTAATGATAAAATAGCAGAAACATTAAAAAAATTTACAGGTGAAATTATCCCTAATGATGAAGAAAAAATTGATCTTAGAGATAAAAGAAGATGGTATTTAGATGAATTAAATACTGATGATGTGCAAGAATTAATAGCATTTTTTAGGTATAATAAAGTGCAAATTTTTAACGATATTCTTAAAGGACGTGGAGCTCTTGCTGCAGAATGGTTTTTGGTAACAAGGAAAAATAATGAAACAGGTCATATAGATTGGATTTTAAGAGATATTAATTCTGTAACGAATTTTTTTTCACAAGGAGAAGTGGAGATTTCTTCTAGGGGTGGATTAAAAATTGGAAGGATAAAAGTTCAAAGGAAAGGAGGAACTCCTGATCCTCAATCTTTACAATTCAAAATGTCTCCATTGGATCTTTTTAATGATTAAAAAAATACTACAGAATATAATAAGATATGGTTTTATAAATAACTATATCTTATTATATATAACTGTCTGTGATCGTATCAATATCTATATACGTTGAAAAATCAAATAAACTTGAAAAATCATTTATATTAAGAATTCCGATAGCCCATATTATTTTTTCTTCTTTTGCAATCGTTAATATAATTGGAAGTTTATTATTTTTTGGAATAGTTGGCAAATCTCCAAATATTGTTGTAATTACTAAATATTTAGTTCCTGAAATTTCGATTATAGGTTTATATTCCTTAGGTTTTATATTTTCCCAATCAATAATTCTTCTTTTTAAAATTTTTTCTAATGCAATAACTCCAGCAATCTTTTTGTAAATTGCTTCGTAATATGCAATTCCTTCAAACCTATCCCTAAGTTCGTTGAGATTTTTTAGATTTTGTTCTTTAAGAATAGAAGTTTTGATATGATTAATATCTTGCCATGTGATATTAATAACTTTAATTCTATTTTTAATTTTAGAAATTTCAGATAAAAACTGATTCATTTTAAATAATATTTGTAACGACCAAAGATATATAAATTAAAAGGATATTATTACTAAATTAGGGAAGTCATTTGATAATGCTAAAGCATTATATTATACGTTCTAAGGAAATTCTACACATTCTATATAATGAAATAGTAATTTTATCCTTAATTCAGATAAAATATTTTTCATATCTTTACAACAGCCGTAAATTTTACCACCGTAAAAAAGTGAATTATGAAATTCTATGATAGAACAGAAGAAATACGAAACCTTCAAAAAATAAAAGAAAGTGCATATACAGAACATTCTAAACTAACAGTCCTAACAGGAAGGAGAAGAATAGGAAAAACATCTTTAATATTTAAAGCATTAGAAGATGAGACTATTATATATCTTTTTGTAAGTAGAAAGAATGAATCTGATTTGTGTACTAATTTTTGTACAGAGATAGAAAACAAGTTATCTGTTTTTGTTCCTAAAATGACATCTTTTATTGAAGTCTTTAGATTCTTACTAGAACAAGGTAAAACAAAGAAATTTTCTCTAGTGATTGATGAATTTCAAGAGTTTATAAATATTAATAACTCTATTTATAGTGAGATTCAGAACTATTGGGATCAATATCGTTTGCAAACAAAAATTAATTTTGTAGTAAGTGGTTCTATATATCCTCTTATGAGTAAGATTTTTAAAGATAGGAAAGAACCTTTATTTGGTAGAGCTGATTCAAGTATGAAATTAAATCCATTTACTACTTCTGTTTTAAAAGAAATCTTGTCAGATTATAAGCCAAATTATTCAAATGATAATTTATTAGCTCTTTATACATATACAGGAGGTATTCCTAAATATGTTGAACTTTTGGTTGATAATAATGCTTTAGATGTATCCTCAATGATTAATTATATTTGTCAATCGGATTCTCCTTTTATAGATGAAGGTAGAAATTTATTAATTCAAGAATTTGGTAAAAATTATGGGAATTATTTTTCAATTTTGAATGCAATATCTTCAGGTTTAAATACTCAATCTCAAATTGCTGCTTTTATGGGAGAGAAAAGCATAGGAGGACAATTAAGTAAATTAGAAACTGTTTATGATTTAATAAAAAGATCTAGACCTATTTTTGCAAAAAAAGGTTCACAAACAGTTAGATATGAAATATCTGATAATTTTCTACGTTTTTGGTTTAGATACGTTGAAAGAAATAGAACTTTAATTGAGATACAAAATTTTAAAGGATTATCTAATTTGATAGAGAAAGATTATCCAACATACTCGGGTATGGCTTTAGAGTTATATTTTAAGCAACAACTTCAAGAGAGTTTTGAATATAGAAATATTGGTTCTTGGTGGGAACCTAAAGGAGATCAAAATGAAATAGATATAGTTGCTATAAATATGGATAATAAAAGAGCTTTTGTAGCAGAAATTAAAAGACAAAAAAAGAATTTTAAACCACAATTATTTGAAAATAAATTGAAAGTAATAAAGAAGAAAATCTTAAATAAGTATATTATAGATTCAAAATGCTTAGACATTTCTGATATGTAATGATTTTGCCCTAAAGAAAATTTATCTATCTTTGTGGCAACAAGCTTACCCCGCTTCTCATGTGAACAGCGCAACTGGGTAAGCCTTTTATTTTTTATACACCTATGTCAAAAGCGCCATATTCTAAGCCGGCCCTTTCTTCCTATGCCGATATCATTAATAAACTAAAATCAAGAGGTCTATCTTTTACAAATGAAGATAAGGCAATACATCTTTTCGAGGTTATTAGTTATTATAGATTAAGTGGATATTGGTTTCCATTTCTAAAAGATAAAAAAGAGCATATATTTAAGGATGGTGTAGATTTTGAAGCTGTTTTTAATCTGTATAAATTCGATAGGGAGTTAAGAAAGATAATAATAGGTGAATTAGAGAAGATAGAAATAGCTTTTAGAACAAAAATAGATTTTGTAATGTCTAATGCTATTGGTCCTTTCTGGTATAAAGACATTAGTCTTTTTTCAAATCAAGAACATGCAGTAACAGCTTTAGAAATTGTAAAGAGTGAATTTAAAAGAAGTAAAGAAGATTTTGTACAAGCTTTTAAAGCTAAATATACTGACGAATATCCTCCAAGTTGGATTATGTTAGAGTTCTCTTCTTTTGGTCTTATATCTAGAATGTTTGGTAACTTAAGGAATAGTGAACAAAAAAAAGAAATTTCCTCTCTTGCAGGTTTGCACCCAAAAGTTCTGGAATCTTGGCTACGGTCTATTGTTCATATTAGAAATATTTGTGCACATCATTCAAGAATGTGGAATAGAGTTTTTGGACTTAGTCCAAAGATTCCTAAATCAACTCAGTATACTTGGTTAAAATCTAGCTATGTGGATAATAGAAAGATGTTCTTTACTCTTTCTATGATTCTATACCTTTCTATGCAAATTAATCCAAAATGTACATTTTCTTCTAAGGTTAAAACTCTCCTTAATAAGTATAAATCTGTAGATTTAAGAGCTATGGGTTTTCCTGAAAATTGGTATTTGGAAGATTTGTGGAGAGATTAGTTTAACTTATTTATTATTCAAATTTTTTATTTTCCTCTTTGAATTAAACATATTTATATCTATATTGTGATAGTAAATAATGATTATGACAATTCGGTTGTGATTATTGCTTAAACTACAATATATGAAAAACAAGTATTACTTATTCTTGACAATATTTATAATTGTCATTTTTTCTTGTAAGACTCAACAAAATCAAGGAAAACAACTTGCTCTAGATTTGTATTGGGAGAATTTAGAGGTAGGAGCTATTGATATATGTAAGTATAAGATTTTGTACACCTATACACAAGTTAGGGATACGTTTACAAATAAAAGAGAGAGTTTTGATCTCTTATTAAAGATCGGTAGTAAATATTCACTAACATATTGTCCATTAATAGCAAAAATAGATTCACTTGAAATGACCCCAGGAGGTATAGATAAAGCTTATAAATTAATAATAGAGACACAAAAAAAAAGGGATCAAGAACTGCATAGATCTTTTACTAAATTTACTTATAAAGATAAAGTTAAGAATATAATATTTGAAATTGATAATGCTTACGATTTCCACTGTATGTATAAAGAACCTCAAATATTTTTTAATTGGGAAATTCTTTCTGATACTGATTTACTTTTAGGATATAAAGTTAAAAAAGCAAAATGTACATTTAGAGGAAGAACTTATATTGCTTGGTTTACAGAAGAAATTCCTATAAGTGAAGGTCCATGGAAATTCTCAGGTTTGCCAGGACTTATTTTAAAAGTTTATGACACCCAGAATCATTATACTTATAATGCAAGAGGTTTTGAATTAGATGGAAAGTCTAAAATATCAATTATGAAATCTTGTTTAACTAAAAATCAAAAATATCATAAAATAGGAAGAAAAGATTTTCTTAAAGAAAAAATGGGATATGGATATGATTGGTTTTATATGAGTATGAGAAATTGTGAATTTTGTGATGTTTCAATTTCGAGAAGAGAAAAACTTAAATATGACGAAATGGAAAGAGATTACAGATAGGTATAAATGAAGATTCTAATCTAAACTACAATATATGAAAAACAAGTATTACTTATTCTTGACAATATTTATAATTGTCATCTTTTCTTGTAAGACTCAACAAGTAGCTCACAAGAAATACAAATTGGGAGTCTATTGGGAAAATTTTAAAACAGGAATTATAGATACTTCTCAGTATAAAGTTTCTTATAATTATTCTTATTTGAGAGATACCATTAGTAAAAGGAAATACTCTCATGATCTATTCTTAAAAGTAGGAAAGAGATATTCTATTACATATTCTTCCTTTATTGCAAAATTTGATTCTTTATTTTTATTACCTGGAGGATTAGGAAGAGCTGTGGATTTTCTAAGTGAAACTCAAAAAAAACAGAAAAAAGAAATTCATAGAGATTTTGCTAAATATACTTATAAAGATAAAAGGGATAATAGCATTTTTGAAATTGATAATATAGGTCAGTTTCAGTTTATGTATAAAGAATCTAATCCTATATTTCAATGGCAAATACTGTCAGAATCTAAAACAATAATTGGCTATAAATGTACTAAGGCTAAATGCAAATTTAGAGGAAGAACGTATATTGCTTGGTTTACAGAAGAAATTCCTATTAGTGAAGGTCCTTGGAAGTTTTCTGGTCTGCCAGGTTTAATATTAAGTGTATATGATACTAAAATGCACTATAAGTATATAGCAACTGGTTTTGAGAAAGATAATTCTTCGAATATTAAGATAATGAAATCGTTCTTAAATAAAAATCACAAGTATTATAAGATTGATAGAATAACTTTTCTTAATGAGAAGATGGGGTATGGTTATGATTGGTTTTATATGGGGATGAAAGGTTCTAAACTATTCGATGTTTCACCTTCAAGAAGAAAAAAAATGAAATATGATGAAATGGAAAGGGATTATAGATGAGAAATTTTAAAATAACATTATTAGGCGCTATTGTTTTAGTATTATTAATAGCATGTAAATCAAATGTATTAAACAGAGCAGGTAACAAAAACATACCATATGGATTAATAGATTCAAGTAGGTATACTATTACTTATAATATTAGTAAAACCTTAGATTCTAAATTATTGTATAAGATTCCTTTATTATTAAAAATAGGAGATAAATATTCTGTAACCTATTCTAAAGATAAATTTAGGAATGATTCTTTATTGCAAACCTCTAGTGGAGAAGATGTGTTTAGGATGCAACTGTATCAGGCTCTTTCAAAGGATAACTTTTCTCTTGATAATCAGACTTTATTCAATAGATATAAAAAGTACACTTATAAAGATTATTCTAATAATAGAATTATGGAAATTGACGAAATAAGTTCTACTCAATTCTGTTATTACGATTATCCCAAAAAGATAAATTGGAAACTAAAGAATGGTGAAAAGAAAATTTTAGGTTTTGTTTGTAGGAGAGCAGATTGTAAATTCAGAGGTAGAAATTATATTGCTTGGTTTACAGAGGAAATACCTTTGAGTGAAGGTCCATGGAAATTTAGAGGTTTACCAGGTTTGATTCTTGAGATTACTGATACAGATCGTGTTTACAATTTTAAAGCAATTGGTTTTAAAGAGATAAAATCTCCTATTGTATTCTTAAAATCAATCAATAAAAGTAAGAAATATATAAAAATAAGTAGAAAAGATTTTGTTCGAGATAAACGTAATGGAAATTCAAAATGGAATATCTTATCTGAGGATTCGAACTCTATTAGAAAGAAAAGGATTAAAAAAGGAATAAATACTTTTATAGAAAAAGATGAGTTATGAGAATTAGAATAATTTTAATAATGATATTTTCTTTATTTCTTAATTCTAATATTAATGCTCAAACTAAAGAGATAAAAGGCACTATCATTTCAAATAAGACTAAGAAACCAGTTTTTAATGCAATAGTAAAACTAGTTGATGTGAATAAAAAGTATATAGCTTTTTATTTAAGTGAGAAGGATGGATCTTTTGTATTTAAGAATATAAAGACTAATAAAAAACTTCGTTTGATAATTAATTGTTTAGGGTATGAAGTAACAAATGTTGATATTGAAAATACAAACCTTCGTATTGAATTAAAAGAGAAAATTACAAAATTGAAGGAGGTGAAGATTAAAAGTAAATCTGTTCTTGGTCAGGGTGATACAACAGTTTATAGAGTCTCTTCTTTTTCTGATATTAAAGATACAAAGCTAGAAGATGTGCTTGTTAAGCTGCCTGGAATTGAGGTAGGTAAAAATGGAACAATTTCTTTTCAGGGGAAACCAATATCTAATTTCTATATCGAGGGTTCTGATATGCTAGGTGGTAGATATACACTTGCTACAAAGAATATTAATTGCGATGATGTTGCAACTGTTGAAGTTATGAAGCGTCATCAACCTATTAAAATGTTATCTGATATTGTAATATCAGACAATACAGCTCTTAATATTAAACTCAAAGAAAAGGCTAAGAATAAATGGATTTATAATGGATATATTGGTTTAGGTTATAAAAAGTTTCTTTGGGATTTATCTGCAACAGCTATGAATTTTAGTAAGAAATTTCAAAATCTCATAGTTTATGCAACTGGAAATTTGGGAGAAGATTTAAAAATTCAATTACATAATTTTTTCTCTTCTAACAGTTTATATTCAATTGGATATTTCTATTCTTCTGTTCCTATGTGTTATCAACTGTCTCGAGAAAGAAGGCTTTTTAATACTACCCATATTGCAAGTATTAATAATCTTGTGAAATTTTCTGATGATTATGTGCTTAAGACTAATATTCAATTAGGACTTGATAAGCAAGAAGGAGAAAGTATGGTTTCAAATACTTATTATACTTCTAAAAGTGAAAAGACGTTCATATCTCGTAAGAAAGGAGATTTAAGAACTAAAGATTTTAATGTAGATATATGCTTGAATGCTAATGAAAAGACTTATTATTTTGATAATCACTTGTCTGTTGCAGGTGGTTTTCTAAATTCAGATTTTATCTCTACAGGAACTGATAATTATAATCATTCTATTGAAATACCAGATTTTAAGATTGGTAATAATTTAAATATAATGAAACGATTTGGCAATAAGATATTTAATATAAAGTCTTTTGTGTATTATAGACAATCGAATCAAGATTTTAATATTCTTTTTAAGGATAGATATACTAAGCCAACAAATCAAAATGTTGATATTTCTATTCTGAATATTAGAAATTACATTTCTCATTCTTTTACAATGGGTGATTTTTATACTTCTTTAGAAGGTTTTTATAAATTAAAGAAAAGGTGGATGTCTCAGAATTTAGATTGGAATGATAAACCAATAAATTCTATTAAGACTGGATATTCATATAGCCAATTAGTAGATCAAGAATTAGGTATAAATCCAAATATACAGTATCGTAAGGGTGTTTTTTCTTCTTCTTTAAGTCAAAAATTATCATGGAGATATATTAATCTTTTGGATACTAAAATAGAGAAGAGTGTATTTGTATATTCTCCTACAATTAATTTAAATCTTACTCCTGTAGAAAATATTGATTTAGAATTGGGATCTTCTTATTCGAATTTAGTAGAAAGTTTAGATTGTTTATATCTTAAAACAATGTATTCTTCTCCAAGAGATTTGTTAGAGGGAATAAATAATATTTCAGAAGGTAAAAAGTTCACAGTACACGGAGATTTTGAATGGAAGAATATAGATTGGCTATTGTTTTTTAATTCTTCTATTAGCTATTCTTGGGCAGAATCGAGTAGAACGTCAGACTTTAGTATTGAGGATTCTTATTTTATAAATAGATACTTGAATATTGATAAAAATTATGACCGATTTACTTGTAGTTTTAATTTGTCTAAAACTTTACCTTTATATTCTTTGTTAAAACTATCACCATCTTATTCTATTATTAATGCAGATAATTATAGAGATGGACTTCTAATAAAATCCAAGAAACGATTATATTCTTTAAAATTATTATATAATTTTTCTCCTATTGAAGATTTAGAAATTAGTTTATCAGGTAGAGCTACTCGTAGTGAAAGTTCTAATTCTATAAATGATAATAAATTTAATCAGAATAATTATAAATGTTCTATGGGGGTGTCGTATTCTATTATGGATAATTGGACTATTGGTCTTGATTCTCAGTATTTTGCTAATGAATTGCTTAACGACAAATATGCTGAAATAACTTTCTACGATTTGTTTAGTAGATTGAAACTTAATTGGGGAAGCTTAGAGCTTAAAGCTAGAAATTTATCTAATGAGACTGTTTATAAATATTCTATTTCTAATGCTTTGTCTAGAAGTAGCTCTATATATTATATACGTCCTATTAATGTTGTTTTAAAAGTAAATATTAATATATGATTATTTCTCTCTTTTAGCTCGTATAAAAATTAAGCCCTCAATTTACATGCATTGAGGGCTTACTATTTACTTATCTTTTCAGATTTTATCTTTCAAATTCTACAACTGTGATACCAGCACCACCCATCTGAATTTTTTCATCTTTAAAATTACGGATTGAAGGTACAGAATTAAGAAATTCTCTAATTAACTGACGAAGTATTCCAGTACCTGTACCATGAAGAATACGAACTTCATTAGCATCTACCATTATTGCTTCATCTATAAAGTCCATTACAGTTTGTAATGCTTCATTAGCTCTCATTCCTCTAACATCAATTCTATCTTTAAATTGTAGTTTCTTTTTATATACTCTTTCTTGAAGATCAAGATTAAGTTTTGCAACTACAGGTGTCTCTTTTTTTGCTTGGTTCTTACTAATCCACTCTATTTGTTTAATAGGTAAAGTAGTTCTTAAATTACCTAAAGCAATTACTGCCGTGTTGTTTGTAAGTTCAATAACTTCTCCTACATTTCCAGATTTTTTAATTCTTATATTACAACCAACTGCAATCTCTTTTTTCTCTTCAGGTATTGAGATATTTTCTTTTTCTTCTTTTGGTCTTTTGAATTTCCTTTTCTCTTCTCTCTCTTTAAGTTTTCTTATCTTTCTTTGTATTCTTTCGTCTTCTTTGTTCTCTATTTTAAGAATCTGTTCTTTAGTCTCTGCAAATTTCTTTCTCTCTAATCTTGTCTTCTCTTTGTCTGCATTATTCTCTTTTATTACTCTAATAGTGTTCTCTATAGATTTATTTGCAGATTTAAGAATATCCTCAGCTTCTTGTTTTGCTTTTTGTATTATCTCTTTTCTTAAAGCATTAGTCTCTTTTAGTTCTTGATCGTATTTTTCAAGTACTCTATCTAATTTCTTTTCGTTATCGTGTATCTTTCTTCTTTTATTTTCCCAATAGCGTTTGTCTCTTGCTATGTCTTTAAGATTCTTATCGAAGTTAATATGATCTTTACCTATCTTATCTGTTGCATCTTCTATTATGTCGGTTGGAAGACCAATTTTCTTTGCTATCTCAAATGCAAATGAACTACCTGGTTTTCCTAAACGTAATTCGAAAAGTGGTTTCATGTTTTGAGAATCGTAAAGCATAGCTCCATTTATTATCCCTTCTGTTGATTCTGCATAGTGTTTAAGGTTTGTGTAGTGAGTTGTGATTACTCCTCTTACTTTCTTTTTGTTTAGTTTGTGTAAGATGGCTTCAGCTATAGCTCCTCCTAACATCGGTTCTGTTCCTGTTCCAAATTCATCTATAAGTACTATGCTATCTTTACCAGAACTCTTTACAAAATTCTTCATGTTTAATAGATGTGAACTGTAAGTACTTAAGTCGTTTTCAAGTGATTGTTCATCTCCTATATCAATAAAGATATCGCTAAAAATACCAAGTTTAGATTGTTCTGAAACAGGTACTGGCATACCAGATTGAAACATATATTGTATCAGTCCTATTGTTTTAAGACATACAGATTTACCACCTGCATTTGGACCAGATATTAGAACTATTCTATTATCGTCGTTTATTTCTACATCGAGAGGTATTATAATTTTATTCTCTTGTCTGTGTTTTAAAAATAATAATGGATGAAATCCTCTTATTATATTACAAGTTGGTTCTTTTGTAAATTCTGGGGCTATTGCTTCTAGTTTTAAAGATAGTAGAGCTTTTGAACGTACAAAGTCGATAAATGCTAGAAAATTGTATGAAGGAATAATATCGTCGATATATGGACGTAGATCGCTACAAAATGCTAGAATTATCTTTATTATTTCTCGCTTTTCATTATGCTCTAGTTCTTTTATATCATTATTAGTTTCTACTATTTCACTTGGTTCTATATATGATGTCTTCCCTGTTGCTGATTCATCGTGTACAATACCTTGTATCTTTCTTTTGTGAGATGATGGCACTGGTATTACCATTCTTCCATCTCGTATAGATATTGAACTGTCTTGGTCTGCCCATCCGTCTTTTTGTGCTCTTTGAAGTAAATCTTGCATTCTTCTAGATATGGAAGATTTCTTGTTTATTATTGCTCTACGTATATTGCCAAGTTCTACACTTGCTGTGTCCTTTATTGTTCCGTGTTTAGAGACTATTCCCTCTAATCGGTTTATGATGAATGGGTATACTTTTACTTTACCAGCTTTGTTTATTAAATTTGGATATTTGTCTTCTTTATCGTTAAAGAAACGTGTTATTGCTCCTATAGATTCTAAAGATCTTTTCAATTCTATTAGTTCATGAACTTCAAGTATGGTTCCATCTACTCTAATTCTATTTAAACTTTCTCTAACATCGTAAAAATAAGAAGTAGGGAATTCACTATCTTCTGTAAGTATTGTCATGAATTCTTCTGTCTCTTGAAGACTTCTTTCTATATATCTATGAGATGAACTGAAGCTCATCTTGTCTACTAATTCTTCTCCTAGTTTACTTAAACAATTGCTTTTTAAGTATTCTCTTATTTGTTTAAATCCTATCTTCTCTTCAAAATTCTTTGGATATATCACTTGCTCAATGTTTATAATTTGCCACAAAAATAATAAGGAATTTCTTCTTTTTGATAATATAATGTTATCTTTTACAAAGATTTACGTATTTTTGTTTATATAACCCCAAAATTATGATGAAAAGATTAAATTATTTATTCTTCTTCATATTGCTATTCTTAACCCCAAATATTGCTAGTGCTCAACTGAAGGTGGAGTTTAATGTTAGTGTCTTTAAAGGGGATCTAAAGAATACATATGTAGAAATTATTCAGGCCTCTAATGGTAAAGAGGGAGCTAGATATAGAGTTAAGAAATCGGGTGAGTGTCAAATTAAACTCAAATTCGATAATCTTTTTCTTCTTCGAGTTGAAAAGAAGGGATATGTGAGTAAGGTGGTTGAAGTGAATACTGATGTACCTAAAGATATTCAAGATGATTCTGGATCGTTTCCTGTAAAGAAAGTTTTCCTAAAGTTATACCCAATAAGAAAAGATGTTGATGTTTCTTTTTTCGATCAGGCAGTAGAAAAAATAGCTTATGACGAAGATATGGATCTGTTTGTTAATGATGCTGAATATATTAAAGCCATTAGAAATACGGTAGATGATATTGAAGCTAAATTGAAACAGGCTCCTCTTATTAATAATAATGATTTGGCTGTAAATGATAGTAAACCTTTAACAGAAGATAGACAGCTTACTGAAGATAAGGAACTTACTAAGGATAAGAATTTAACTAAGGATAAACCTATTAGTGAACCAAAGCCACGACCAATTGCAAAGCCAAAACCTTTAGTTAAATCTAAACCTATTGCTAAACCAAAACCTCGACCTATTGTTAAATCTAAACCTGTGGTTAAATCTAAACCACTTGTTAAACCAAAGCCTATAGTAAAATCAAAACCTAGTCCTAAGCCTAAAAAAGAATTTCCTACAGGAATTCGTAAAGAGACTAGAAATTATAATTCTAGAATGAATAAAGAAAGAGATTTTACTGTTAGAACTCATCCTCTTCCAATGGAAATAAAAGAGAATCCTAGAGAAGTGATGGTGTATGAATTGCAATATAGATTGGATGAATATAATCGTTTAATTAGTTTGTCTGATGAAGCTTTTGCTAAAGGAAAATATGCTATAGCTAAAAATTACCTTAAGAAAGCTAGTCTTATTAAGGAACTTTCTCTTGATTATAAAGCTAAACTTAAAAAGATTGTTCAGTTTATTCAAAAAGATGATGATTCTAGAAAGAAAAAGAATTTTGATGATTTTGTTACGAAAGGGAATAATAGTTATAACGAAAAACAATATGCTTTAGCTAAATATTATTATAAATTTGCACAAGCTCTTTATCCAAATGACTCGTTTGTGAATAAAAGAATTAATGATATTATAAGAGGTAAAAAATAGCTAATGGTTTTAAATTATATTTGGATAGCTTTTTTCGTTGTTGCTTTTGTAGTGGCATTGATTAAGTTGGTCTTTTTCGGTGATATAAATGTCTTTTCTGAGATTATTAAATCTACTTTTGATATGTCAAAAGTGGGTTTTGAGATTTCTTTGGGCTTAACAGGAGTTCTTACGCTTTGGATGGGAATTATGAAAATAGGAGAGAAGGGGGGAATGATTAATATTCTTTCTAGAGCTATTAAACCTCTTCTTAGAAAACTTTTTCCTGAATTGCCTGCTAATAGCCCAGCTTATGGTTCTATTGTAATGAATATTGCTGCAAATATGTTAGGTTTAGACAATGCAGCAACTCCAATGGGACTTAAGGCTATGGATGAAATGCAAAAGGATAATAAGATTAAGGATACTGCTTCTAATGCTCAAATTATGTTTCTTGTGCTTAACACTTCTGGTTTGACTCTTATTCCTGTTTCTATTATGGTTTATAGAGCTCAGCTTGGAGCTGTTGATCCAACAGATATCTTTATTCCTATTCTATTAGCGACTTTTTGTTCTACTATGGCTGGTCTTTTAGTTGTCTCTTTTGTCCAACGTATTAAATTGTGGGATAAAACAATTATATCGTATTTGGGAGGTCTTACGGCTATTGTTATTGCAATTACTTATTCTTTCTCTCAACTAGATAAAGAAAGCATGAAGCTTGTTTCTAATGTGGCTTCAAATGTGATTCTTTTTTCTATTATCATTTCTTTTATTTCTTTGGCTGCTTATAGAAGAATTAATGTTTATGAATCTTTTATTGAAGGGGCGAAAGATGGTTTTTCTATTGCTGTTAAGATAATTCCTTACCTTATAGCTATTCTTGTTGGTATTGGTGTATTTAGAGCTTCAGGTGCTTTTGATTATTTTGTGGAATTTATAAGGTGGGGGTTTGAATCTCTTGGTTTTGATACTAAATTTATTGAAGCATTACCAACCGCTTTAATGAAACCATTAAGTGGTAGTGGTGCTAGAGGTATGATGGTTGATACTTTAAAAGAGCACGGTGCCGATTCTTTTGTTGGAAGATTAGCTTCTATAGTTCAAGGTTCTACTGATACAACCTTTTATGTCCTAGCCGTATATTTTGGTTCTGTTGGTATTAAAAAGACAAGACACGCTCTAACTTGTGGTTTAATAGCTGATTTTGTTGGTATTATAGCTGCTATTCTATTAGGATATTTATTTTTTGCATAAAAAAAAACGAGTAATGGAATCTTTACTCGTTTATGTTAATATGGGATCATCATTTTTTTAAGGGAATCTTGATATTTTTTTGACTGATATTATTTCTTCTGAATGATCATCTTCAATTCTTATTCTTGTGACAAATAATTTTTTGTTTTTGAAGTGATATTCTATTGTTTGTCGACTATGGTACATTTCTTTTAACCTTGTTAAGTCGTCATCTATCTTATCTATTTCTGTTTGTGTTTGTGCTGTTTCTTTTTGTTTTACTAATTTGGTTAATTTGTTGTTGTAACAATTATCTGTTAGTTGTAATTTAAATTTGTCATTCATCAAATTAAGAACTTTCATCTCTAAAGAGAATGCAACAACATATTTATCTCCTTTTTTTATGTATTTGTAACATTTTAATATGTTACCAGTAAAATAATAATAATGCTGAAAAGATTCTGGAGTGAATTCTTCTAGCCATATTCCTTGAAATTGGTCTATTCTATTTATTCTTGGCGTATGTTGATTATCATCATCATTCTTAGTACATGATGTTAATATAACATTTGCTAATATAAATATTGTTATCCAAGTTTTGCATAAAATACTTTTACTCATATGAATTAGTTTAGTTATAGTGTTATACTTGTTGGTTAGGGGTTATATTACTTTAATCTGTTGATCCCACAATTCTATTACTTCTCCTTTTCTTATTTTTGCTCTTTTACGTGTTTCTATTTCTCCATTACGTATCACTAATTCATCTTCTATGACAGCTTTTGCCATAGCTCCACTTTCAACTACTCTTGTTACTTTTAAGAGTTTGTTTAATTCTATATATTCGTCTGTAATTTCAAATTCTATCATAATTAGTACATTTCTAAAAAGTTTTGCATCGATCCTAAATAGTATTCTCTCCATCCTTCACATATCTCGTCATAGACTTCATCAGGGATATTTTTGTGACTAAGTATTAGTCTTGTTTTATTCTGATTTATCTTCAATTTAATGCATGCTATAGATTTTGCTTCACTTTCTCCAAAATACCACTCTTGAACGATTTCTTTATTCGGTGTTATAGAAAGATTCTTTCCACAAATATCTCCTTCCCATAGTGAAAACTCAGTTCCTTCTTTGTCGTCCATTATTGCTGGATATCCACTCCATAATTCTATCTGAAATGGTACAGTTAGGGCTGCAAAAACTTCTTCTCTGTCGGCAGCTATTATTAGTTCGTAATTAAAATCTTTCATCTTGTTTTTTTATTTCTCACAAATGTAGCATAAATAAATAAAATAGGGTAAGAAGAATGAACTTCCTACCCTAACTTTAGTCCGATTTGCTATTTTCTAAATATTATATTCAAGTTGTAAATATCTGTGATAGCATTACAAATATATCAATTATTGAAATATAATGCAACAATATATTAAAAAATTGCAATTATATATTTAAATTTGTTTATTGTAATAAGTAAGTTAATTATGAAATTAAGAGACTATCTGTATATTTATTTCTCCTTTAATAAACAAGAGAAAATGGGATTATCAGTATTAGTATTTATCCTGATAGTCACTTCTGTTATACCAAAATTTATCTACTTATTAAACGCTCCTCCTTCAATTTCCTATGAAGAATATGTTAACAAGTATAAGACTATGTATATCAATGATACTATTAATAAAAAGACTTCCTCTTTTATGCCTAAAGGATTAGTAAGAAAAGATTATTGTAAAGCAAAAAGAAAATATTTATCTCATCCTATTGATATAAATAAAGCAGATACCTCCCTTTTACTTAAGATTAAGGGTATAGGATCGTATTATGCCAAGAAGATTATTAATTTCCGGACTAAATTAGGTGGTTTTTATTCTATTGATCAATTAAAAGATTTAAGATTTTATTCTAAATCTTTTAAGTCTATGAAAAAATTTCTTTATGTAAGTCCTGGAATGGTTAAGATATTCGATTTAGATACTATATCTTTTAAGATGTTATTAAAGCATCCATATTTTGATTATAATACTGTGAAACGTATTTTTTCCCTTAGAAAGGAGTTCCGTGGTCTAACGCCAGAGTTTCTTTTGGAAAAGAGAGCTATTGATACCTTGACTTATTTTAAAATTAGACCTTATTGTATAAAAAAATAGCACAATTTTATGATTGTGCTATTTTAATTGTTTTGAATATCTTATTGCTTGAATTCTGGTAGAGATTCTATTTTAGTAAGTATTATGTTCTCACTTCTTTCTTTTCCTTTAAAGTACATATGAACCTTCATTTTTGCTTGTTTACCATTAATAGAATAATCCATCTTAATAGTTTGTTTTGCATATAAAATATAGTTCTTAAGATCTTCTTCAGCTTCTTTTAAATCATCTTTTAGATTATTTATTACACTATTGTCAGTAGCTGTCTCTAATTTCTTTTTAAGTTTCTCTATATCTTCTTTTTGTGTATTAAGTCCTTTTTCATACTCTTTATCTGAAATTTTAAATTTAAATGTATAGCCATCTTCTTCTGTTATGATGTAGTCCATTGAATCATCAAATTCTAGACTTCCGTTTACTCTTGCTAAATCTAGTACTTTAAGATTTTTATTTTCAAAGATATAATACGTTGGAACTTCTACATCGCTTGCATCTCCTTCAACAGTTTTCCATATACCTTGAAGTTCGTCTAAATGACTTGGTGCTTTAGATGATTTTTCTTTACTACAAGATTGTAATCCTATTCCTAGAATTAATGTGCTTAGGATTATTAATCCTCTTAATACGTTCTTTTGCATGTCTTATTTTGTTTCGGGTAATTTATCTACTTTTTTTAATGTTACGATATCTGTAATTTCTTTTCCACAGAAGAAACTGTTTATTTCTGCATTCATAATATCTCCTTTCAGTGTATAATTGAATTCAATCTTTGTTTTTCCTGTCTTTTTAAACATTTCAATTGATTTTAGAATATCTTTCTTTTCACCTGCATTGTTTGTTTCTGCAAGTCTTTTCTCAAATCTTTTGATTTGTGCTATATATTCTGCATCTGATATTCTAAATTTTAAAGAACTATTTTCTACATCTGTTATTGTAAATTCAGTTTTTCCTTCTAGAGAGTATACACCGTTTGAAAATTTGTAGGTTTTATCTGTTATTTTTGTTCCTTCAATCACATAAAATCTTGGTATAACTTCTTCATCATCGTCATCTTGATAGTTAATTTTCCAAATACCATCTAATTTGTTAAAATCTTTTGTACTATTTGATGAGTCATCATCTTTACTACATGATTGTAATCCCATTCCTAAAATTAATGTGCTTAGGATAATTAATAGTTTAAATACGTGCTTTTTCATTTTATATATTTTTTTATTTTAAAACGCACAAAAATACAAAAAAGGATTGTCAATAAAATATAGACAATCCTTTTTTTACGTAAGAAATACTTTAATTCTAATCAAATAAACTTCTTAGTATATTTAAACCTTTTTTTACTACAGAATTTGAAATTTGTTTTGTTGTTCTTGTAAAATTTAATTTCACTTTTGGCTTTTTAATATCTCCTTTAAGTAAAATATCAATATCTATTGTTTTTAGATCGTTGTAACCTGGTATGTTTATTAGGAAATTACTAGCTTCTTTTCCTACTAATGCTTTTGGTAGAGACGTTTCTATTGTATAGTTTATTTTGCCATTTACAGTCTGATTTCCATATATCTTAGCTGGATACCCTGCAAGTTTTGTTTTAAATGGTTTGATGTTTATATTTCCATTTTTGATGTCTGCAAATATCTTTAATTTCGAAACTTTAATTCTTCTAAGTTCTTCATTATTTGTTAATCTTGCTGCTTCATCTAAAAGATGATTGTTACTAATTATGATATTATTTGCAGATAAAATACTGTTTCCATTAATGCTCTCAGGGATGATTAGCATTTCTTTATTAAGTGATGCTTTCATATTTAAATTCATTGAGACATTTCCTTGACAGTTGATAGCCATTGGTAACATCTTTTGAATTATGCTGAAAGAATTATATGTACTTTTTAAATCTATTCTATTCGCATTAATTTTAACATCTAATTTTGGCTCTTTTGTGTTTATTGTATTATAATTTCCATTTAGACGAATAGTCCCTTTAAGTAGATTTAATGATATGTTTTGAAGTTTAGCATTGCGATCATTTATTATTATACTTCCATTGGTGTTATTGATTAATAGATGATCGTATATTATCTTTTTAATATTACAACGTATCTTAAGATTTAAATCTTTAGGTATTTGTATTATTTTATTTTTCACCTTTTTAGAAGATTCTTTTTTTCTGATTTGTGATTTATACATGCGAACTTTATTGAAATCTATCAGTTCAGATTTTATATTTAAATCTCCATTTAGTTTTTCCTTTAAAATAAGATATTCTATATAGTTTCTTAAATTTCCTTGTACACTAATATCAGAATTACTTATTCTGCCTGTGAATTTCTGTATTAATATTTTTGAAGATGTGATATAACATTTAGCGGTTTTGATATATAATGGATTTGAGATCTTTTGTGATTTATATTTAAAATCTTTTAAGTCGATATTTCCTTTTATATCTATCTTGTTGTATGTTTCATCTTTTATGTATGAATATTTTGTATTTAGTTCTATATTCGATTTTATAATTCCTGTAACTTCTTGTTCTGTAATTGGTAAAGCTCTTTTTAGACTTGTAAAATTGATCTTAGAATTGAATTTAGCATCAATATTCATATCTGTTAATGGTTTGCTAATTGAAAGTCTACCATCTATAGGATTGTTTGCTATATCAAGATGAAATTTACTTATAGTGAAACTACTTAAGTTTGGATCGCCTCCAGGATTGTTTAATCTAGCAAAGATATTTACATTTTTCACTTTTTCTGGAAGAGAAGGATATTGTAATTCTCCTTTAGAAACTAATATATCAAGATTGAATCGTGGTAATTTATTTTTTCTTAATGTTCCTTCTATTTCTCCTGATATTTTGAAATTACCTGATGTCTTTAAGTTTTTGTAGTCTTTAATATATTGACTTGGTATTATTGATAATAAATCTTTGAATTTGTTCGTTTTGCTTCCTATCTGAAAGTGTAGAATTTTTGATTCTTTAAGTATATTCATAGATCCTGATATTGCTAAATCGATATCGTTAATTGAAATACTATTTTCTTTTATTTCATAGTAATTATCAGTGAACTTAGCTAATATCTTTGTTTTAATATCAAGTTTTACATCTTGTAGATATTTAATTCTACCTTGTTCAATATTAGTAGAAGTACTTTTAAGATTAAGATCTATTTCTGTGCTTTCTTCAGAGAAATTACCTTTCAATATAATATCTATATCCTTTGCATGTAGGTTTGTATTTGTCTTCTCATTATAATATTCAAAGTTTAAATTCTGAAGAGAGACTTTATTAAAATCTATTATATAATTATGATCTTTAATCTGCTGATCTTTTGCAATTTGATCTTGAATCTTTTTTACTTTTTCAATTTTCTTTTTGAAGATATCCCAATTCTTTTTACCTTCTTTATCGCATAAACTAGTAAGATGAATATCTTGTATATTAACATCTTTTATTTCAATATTCTTACTAAATATTGAGAATGGCGATATCGTTATATTTGCAGTGTGTATGTCTATAAGATGTTGACCTTTGAATTTCCCTTTGCCGTAGAGACTGATATCTTTAAATTCTATTGTAAGATTAGGAAACGATTTGAAGAAACTACTGCTAAGATCTTTAATATCTAGATTTGCATTTATAGATTTATTAATCTCACTTTTTGCTAAATCTAATATCTTACCTTTATATAAACTTGGGGCTAATAATAGTCCTATTATAAGGATTAAGATGATGGGAATGAGTATTTTAATAATTCGTTTCATTATTTGTCTTTTAATTTAATTTATTATCAATATGCTTAATTGCAATATACTATATCTTTTCTGTACGTCAATAAGCTTCACTTGATTTTTTAATTAATTTTCTATCTTTGTTAGTATAATATTTTAAAGAATACTTAAATGTCAGAACTTACTGTAATCAAATATAAAGATGTTGCTATTAAACAACAAGATGTTCTTGTTTTAAAAGATGTAAATATTGAGATTGAACAAGGTGAATTTGTCTTCTTAATAGGAAAAGTGGGAAGTGGGAAATCTAGTTTTTTAAAAACTCTTTATGCTGAATTACCCCTTTTCTCAGGACAAGCTGTTGTTGATGGTCATTCTTTAAGACATATTAAAAGAAAGGATTTACCTGCTTTACGTTTGAAATGTGGTATCATCTTTCAAGATTTTCGTCTTCTTTCTGATAGAAATGTATATGATAATTTGGCTTTTGTGCTTAGAGCTACAGGATGGAAAGATAAGGAATCTATTAAGGAAAGAATTAATGATGTTTTAGCTAAAACCGATATGATTAATAAGGGATATAAAATGCCTCATGAACTTTCAGGAGGAGAACAACAACGTATTGTTATTGCAAGAGCCTTATTAAATTCTCCTGATATTATTATAGCAGATGAACCTACAGGAAATTTGGACCCCGAGACTTCTTTTAATCTATTAGAATTGCTTAGAAAGATTAGTGATTTGGGAAAAACTGTTATTTTTGCAACTCATCAGTACGATCTGATAAAGAAACGACCAGCAAGAGTTCTTAGATGTGAAAAAGAAACTATCACTGAAATAGAAAATGTTGATGATTCTTTAGAGAAATATTATAAGAATTCTTATTAATGATTGATACAAAATTGAATTGCTAAATAGATGATTATGAATTGTCAAGAAATTTTGAATGAGATTATAGAGGATGTTAGACCTCTTATTGGGAAAGGTAATGTGGCGGATTATATACCTGCTTTGAAGAATGTGAAAACAGATAGCTTAGGTATTGCTGTTGTCACGATGGATGGTAAAGTTTTTGAAGTTGGTGATTCACAAGCTAATTTTTCTATACAAAGTATTTCGAAAGTTTTTACTCTTGCTATGGCTTTTAGTAAATTTGGTGACGATTTATGGAAATCTGTTGGTAAAGAACCTTCTGGAAACCCTTTTAATTCTCTTGTTCAATTGGAATATGAAAATGGTATTCCTAGAAATCCTTTTATTAATGCTGGTGCTTTGGTGATTACTGATAAAGTTTTATCTTCTTATAGAAAACCAAAGTTCGATATTCTAGATTTTGTTAGAAGAATGGCTGACAATGATGATATCTATTACGATAAAAATGTTGCTCAATCTGAAAAAGATGAAGCTTCAAGAAATCTTGCTTTAGCTCATTTTATGCAATCTTTCGAGAATATAGAGAATGATGTTGATAGATTAATTGATGTTTATTGTCACCATTGTGCTTTGAGTATGAACTGTGTTGATCTTGCTAAATCTTTTATGTTTTTAGCTAATCATGGTATAAATCCTTATAATAACGAGAAAGTATTAACAAGTTCTCAGGCAAAACGTTTAAATGCACTTATGCTTACTTGTGGTTGTTATGACGAATCTGGAGATTTTGCTTTTCGTGTAGGACTTCCAGGTAAAAGTGGTGTTGGAGGAGGTATAGTAGCTTTAATACCAGGAGAATTGGTTATTGCTGTTTGGGCTCCTGAATTAAATAATTATGGAAATTCTCTTGTAGGATTTGAAGCTCTTGAACGTTTTACTACTAAACTCAACAGATCGATATTCTAATTTGTTTTTAATTTTTTATTTATGGCAGAGAAAATAATTCTAGGTTTTTCTGGTGGTACGGATAGTTTTGTCTCTGCTCTCCTTTTGAAGAAAAAGTATGAGGTTGTTGCTGTTACATTAGATTTGTGGAATTTCAATTCTAGTGGAATTATTGATGAAGCTAAAAACCTTGCTAAAGAGATAGGTATAGAACATCATGTTATAGAAGCAAAGGCTTTTTTCGAGACTAAAGTTGTTAAACCTTTTGTTAGAGATTATCTTTCAGCTAAAACTCCATCTCCTTGTTCTGTTTGTAATAATAATGTTAAGTTTCAACTTTTAGCAGGTATTGCTAATAAGATGGGAATAGAAAAAATTGCAACAGGTCATTATGTTTCTATTTCCAAAAATACAGTAAACGACGATTTTTATATAAAGAAAGGTGTTGATTCTGTTAAAGATCAATCTTATTTCCTTTGGGAATTATCTCATGATATTTTAAAACGATTAATTCTTCCTCTTGGTAGTTATACTAAATCTGAAGTTAGACAAATAGCTATTGATAATGGTTTTAAAAAGATGTCTACTAAAAAAGAAAGTATGAGTGTTTGCTTTTTAAAGGGTAGAGGATATGTCGATTTTATAAATCAATATTTAGAGGAAAATCCTTCTTTTAAAAAAGAAGTAAATTATAAGAATTTATCACTAAAAGGTAGGGTGTTTAATTCTAAGGGAGATATAATAGGTGAACATACAGGACTTCTTAATTATACTATAGGGCAAAAGAAAGGCATAAATTTCTTTAATGGAGAATTAGGTCTTTATGTGAAAAAGATGTCTAGCTCTTCAAATGATATTTTTGTTGCTATAAAGAAGGATCTTAATGTTCTTGATTTTGAAATAATAGATTACAATTTTATAAATATTAAGGATGCTAGTTCAAGAGAAATTACTTGTATAGTTAGAGGTTTAGGGTTAAATCCTAGTGGATATGCAAATCTTCAAATAGTAGATGATAAGCATTTAATGGTACATCTAACAAATCCTGCTTGGGCTATGGCACCAGGTCAGCCAGTTGTTTTTTATATAGGAGATATTTTAATAGGAGGAGGTATTGCAAACTAATAGTATTACCTAATTATGATATTTATTAAATCTAAAAATATCTTAATGTATTTCGATATAATATAAATGATTTTACAAGCTACTATATTATATGTTTAAAGAAAACCGTCTAGTTTTGAGATTTCTCTCAAACATAGACGGTTCTTATTTATTACCAATAAAATTTCTTTACTATAAATTCTCTTTTAAGAATTTCATGAAACGATTGTATAAATGGAATCTTGTGTATCCACCATAAATACTGTGGTTTCTGTTTGTGTAGAATTGCATTTCAAACTGTTTGTTTGCTTGAACTAATCTTTCTGCTAATTCATATGATTGATGTATATGTACATTGTCATCAGCTGTTCCATGGCATAAAAGATATTTTCCTTTTAAGTGTTTTACCCAATTTAAAGGAGCGTTATTTTCATATCCTTCTGGATTTTCTTGTGGAGTACGCATATATCTTTCTGTATATACTGAATCGTAATATTTGTAATGTGTTACTGGCGCAATTGCAATTGCAGCATTAAATACATCATTACCTTTCATTAAACAAAGAGATGACATGAATCCACCGTAAGACCATCCCCAAATACATATTCTGTTATTTGCGATATATGGTTTTTCTCTTAACCATTTAGCAGCTGCTATTTGATCATCAGATTCAAGAGCTCCTAAGTTCATATAAGTACATTTACGGAATTCTTCTCCTCTAGCTCCTGTACCACGAGGGTCAACGCAAACTACAAAATATCCTTCTTGAGCAAGATAGTTGTACCAATCAATACCCCAAGTATTTTTTACTTGTTGTGAGTTTGGACCCGAGTATTGAGTCATTATTAATGGATATTGTTTGTTAGGATCAAAATTAGCTGGTTTTATCATCCAAGCATTAAGCATTGTTTTTCCATCTGCTGCAGGAACTTGGAAGAATTCTTTTTTAGGAATATTATATCCTTTTAATTTTGCTAATAATTTACTGTTATCTTCTAAAACTCTTAGAACTTTACCTCTTGTTGTATTTAAAGTTACTTTATTAGGCATGTTTACGTTTGAAACATAGTTAATATAGTATTTGAAGTTCTTTGAGAATACCGATGTGTTCCAACCTTTAGTTTTTGTAAGTTGTTTCTTTTTCTTACCATTTAATCTAATAGAGTATGTGTATAACTCCATTGGAGATACTTCGTGTGAAGAATAGTAGAATGTTTTATTCTTAGGATTGTATCCATAAAAATCAATTACATCAAAATTTCCTTTTGTAATCGCTTTTACTTCGTGTCCACTCATGTCGTATAGATAGATATGCATATATCCACTCTTTTCACTTGAGAATATAAAGTGTTTGTTATCGTCTAAGAATATAAGATTATCTAAATTACTTTCTGCAATGTAGTATTTATTGTCTTCTCTATATAGAACATGAGATTCTCCTGTTCTTGCATTAGCAAGTAAAATCTCTAATTTGTTTTGATGACGATTCATTCTAATTATAGAAAGAGTGTTTGTCTTTTTTGTCCATTTAATTCTTGGAATGTATTGGTCTGTTTCTGTACCGACATTCATTTCTACAGTATTCTTATCTTTTACATCGTATACATGAACACTTACTATTGAATTAGTTTCTCCAGCAACTGGGTATTTGTAGCTGTAATTTGATGGATAGTGTTCGTTTTGCTTATATGTAGGGTATCTTCCTTCAAACATATTCATGTGGAAGACTTTAACTTTCGATTCATCTGTTTTTAGAAAAGCAATATATCTTTCGTCATACGACCATTCAAAAGCTTTTGAAAATGCAAATTCCTCTTCATAAACCCAGTCTGGTGCTCCATTAATTATATGATTGAATTTTCCATCAAAAGTAATTTGTTGCTCTGTACCAAATCTTAAATCTGAAATGAAAATATTGTTGTTTCGTACAAATGCAATTTTATTTCCTGATGGTGAAAATGTTGCTAATTGTTGAAATCCTTTTTCAGATAATGCTTTTAATTCTTTTGTATTTCTATTATATACATAGTATTTTGCTAAAAAAGATCTACGGTATATTCTTATTTTATTTGTTGTGATAAGTATTTTTGATTGATCTTTTGAGAATGTATAATCTTGTATACTTAGATTATCATATCCTTCAATCTTGTTTAGATCTAATAAGTCTTCAACTTTCTTTCCTTTCTTATAAGTCCATTTTGTTATCTTCTTTCCTGCGTAATCTACTGTTGTGTAGAAATTACCGTCGCTTGTGGAACGTAATCCATATACGCTTGATTGTCTGAAAGTTCCTTTTAACCAAAGGTCTTCAAGTGAGATTTTTTTTGTTTGCGCATTGGTTATTGTTCCAATTAACATAAACAAAATAAATAGATTGATGATTTTTTTCATATTATTAATGTTTGTATCAGTTATTTTACTCTTAATATTTAAACATTTTAAAAGCACGAGCCAAGCTATACTCTTTTTTATATAGTAGGTCGTGCTAGTTCTTTTTTGTAATTTGTTTCAAATATTGTTTTTTTTTATGAGAAATGAAAGAAATTTATGCCTTATTTTGTCTCAGAAATATATGATTGATTGAGTTTTAACGTATATTTTTGTATATTGTTCAATTATTTTTACTTTTGCGTGTTAAATACAGTTAGAAAACTATACGATATGATTAAGATTACATTCCCAGACATGAGTATCAAGGAATTCGAAGCAGGAGTTTCGGGACTTGATATCGCAAAGAGTATTAGCCATAAATTGGCTAAAGAGGTTTTGTCTGTAGAAGTCAATGGAGAATTGTGGGATCTAACTAGACCAATTAACGAAGATGCTTCTATTAAGCTTTTCAAATGGGATGATGAAGAAGGTAAACATGCTTTCTGGCATTCATCTGCACATTTACTTGCTGAAGCTGTTCAGGAATTATATCCTGGTGTTAAATTTGGTATAGGCCCTGCTATAGAAAGTGGTTTCTATTACGATCTAGACCTAGGTGAAGAAAAAACTCTTACGGAAAAAGATCTTACGACCATCGAGAAAAAAATGAAAGAATTGGCTTCTAAGAAATCTGAGCTAATTCGTGTTGATGTGTCTAAACAAGAAGCGTTAAACCATTTCTCTTCTATTGATGAAATTTATAAAGTTGAACTTATAAATGCTCTAGAAGATGGTACTATTACATATTATAAGCAAGGTAACTTCACTGATTTGTGTCGTGGACCTCATATACCTCATACTGGTTACATTAAAGCAATTAAATTAAATTCTGTTGCTGGTGCTTACTGGAAAGGTGATGAAAAAAATAAAATGCTTACTCGTATTTATGGTATATCTTTCCCTAAAGCAAAAATGCTTACAGAATGGGAAGCTATGATGGAAGAGGCTAAAAAGCGCGATCACCGTAAGATTGGTAAGGAAATGGAATTGTTTACTTTTTCTCAAAGTGTTGGTCAAGGTTTACCTATGTGGTTACCTAAGGGTACTATGCTTAGAGATAATCTAGAGAAATTCCTTAAAAGAGTTCAAAAACGTTTTGGATATGAGCAAGTGATGACTCCTCATATTGGAAATGTTAATTTGTATAAAACTTCTGGTCACTATCAGAAATATGGTGCAGATTCTTTCCAAGTGATTACTACTCCTCAAGAAGGAGAAGAGTTTATGCTTAAACCTATGAACTGTCCTCACCATTGTGAAATTTATAAATTTAAACCTCGTTCTTATAAAGATCTACCTCTTAGATATGCTGAGTTCGGTACTGTTTATAGATATGAACAATCAGGTGAATTACATGGATTAACAAGGGTAAGAGGTTTTACTCAAGATGATGCTCACATTTTCTGTACTCCTGATCAATTATTAGAAGAGTTTAAAAAAGTGATGGATATTATCTTCATTATTTTTAATGCTCTAGATTTTAAAGATTATATCGCTCAAGTTTCTTTAAGAGATCCTAATAATACTGAGAAATATATTGGTAGCGAAGAAAATTGGAATAAAGCTGAGAAAGCTATTATTCAAGCTGCTGAAGAAAAAGGTTTGAATTTCGTTGTTGAAACTGGTGAAGCTGCTTTCTATGGTCCTAAATTGGATTTCATGGTTAAGGATGCTATTGGTAGAAAATGGCAACTTGGTACTATTCAAGTTGACTATAACTTGCCTGAACGTTTTAACCTTGAATATATTGGTTCTGATAATCAGAAGCACAAACCTATTATGATTCATCGTGCTCCATTTGGTTCTATTGAACGATTTGTAGCTGTGCTTATTGAGCATACTGGAGGAAAATTCCCATTGTGGTTAACTCCTGAGCAAGTTGTAGTTATGCCAATAAGTGAAAAATACAATGAATATGGAAAAAAAGTTTTAGATTTGCTAAATAATTCCGATATTCGCGGCGTCTTAGACGATAGAAATGAGAAGATTGGACGTAAAATTCGTGATAACGAATTGAAGAAAATACCTTATCTTCTTGTTGTTGGAGAACAAGAGGCTGAAAGTGGAACCGTATCTGTACGCCGTCATGGTGAAGGAGATAAAGGGTCTATGACAATAGAAGAATTTGCAGATGTGATAAATAAAGAAGTTGAAGATCAATTATCTTCAATACATAATTATTAATTAAATTTTGGAGGACATATACCATAGCAACACCATTTAGAAGAGGGAAAAGACCCGTTCGTGAAGAAAAGAAGGCTCTACATCGTACAAATACGCAAATTAGAGCTAATGCTGTTCGACTTGTTGGAGACAATGTTGAACAGGGAGTAATTTCTATTCAAGAAGCTTTGAAATTAGCAAGAGAGCAAGAGTTAGATCTTGTTGAAATCTCGCCAAAAGCTGATCCACCTGTTTGTCGAATAGTCGATTATAGCAAATTTCTATATAGACTTAAGAAGAAACAAAAAGAATTAAAAGCTAAATCTGTTAAGGTTGTTGTGAAAGAAATACGTTTCGGACCAAATACGGATGAGCATGATTATAATTTTAAATTAAAACATGCTGTTAAGTTTTTGAACGACGGTGCTAAAGTTAAAGCATACGTATTTTTTAAAGGACGTTCTATACTTTTTAAAGAAAAAGGTGAGATTCTTCTTTTGAAATTTGCTCAAGATCTTGAAGAGATTGGTAAAGTTGAAAAATTACCTGTTCTTGAAGGTAAAAGAATGACTATGTTCATCTCTCCAAGAAAAAAATAGACAGTTTTTATAATTCATATAATTTCTGAAACAATTAAATTTTTGAACAATGCCTAAAATGAAAACTAAGAGTAGTGCAAAGAAAAGATTTACTTTGACTGCCTCTGGAAAAATTAAAAGAAAGCATGCTTTTAAAAGTCACATTTTGACTAAAAAAAGCAAAAAACAAAAAAGAAACTTGACTAAGTTTGGTGAAGTTAACAGTACTGATAAGAAAAATATCAGACTACAACTTCGTATGGCTTAATAAAGTTCCTAACGGAGTTTATTAATTTTAGTAACTAACTCGGATGAATAGCTTAAAAGAAACTATTTAAAAGTTCGCTATCATTCAAAAAAATTTAAGATTATGCCAAAAGCAAAAAACGCTGTTGCTTCAAGAGCTAGAAGAAAAAAAGTATTGAAGCAAACCAAAGGTAACTTTGGAGCAAGAAAGAACGTATGGACAGTAGCTAAGAACACTCTTGAAAAAGGTCTTACTTATGCTTACCGTGATAGAAAGAAGAAAAAAGCTAATTTTAGAGCATTGTGGATTCAAAGAATCAATGCTGCTGCTAGAATCGAAGGTTTATCATATTCTAAACTAATGGGTCTTATCCATAAAGCAGATATCGATATCAACCGTAAAGTTCTTGCTGACTTAGCTATGAATCAACCAGAAGCTTTTAAAGCTATCGTTGTTAAAGCTAAACAAGCAGCAAAATAATTGTTAAAGATATTTAAACTTAAAAGGTCGAATGTAATGTTCGACCTTTTTTTTGTTATCTTTGGTTTCATAAAAGATTTTTATATATGAATATTGCACTATTAGGCTACGGTAAGATGGGCCATGAAATAGAGAAAATAGCTCTTAAAAGAGGACATAATGTCGTTTTAAAGATAGATGTAGATAAGTCTAAAAAGATTTCTTCTAATGAACTAAAACAAGCTGATGTTGTTATTGAATTTTCAACTCCAGATTCAGCTGTTGATAATTATTTGAAATGTTTTGAGGCTCAATTGCCAGTTGTATCTGGAACAACAGGTTGGTTAGAACATAGAAGTATGATTGAAAATAAATGCATAGAGTCAAATTCTGCATTTTTTTATGCTTCTAATTTTAGTCTAGGTGTAAATGTTTTTTTTGAATTAAATAAACGATTAGCTTCTCTTATGAAGCAATTTAGTAATTATGATGTAGATTTAGAAGAAACTCATCATATTCATAAGTTAGATGCCCCAAGTGGAACAGCTATTAGTTTGGCTGAGGGTATTATTGAAAATTCTGACTCTAAGCAAGAGTGGGCTCTAGAATCTTCTTTTGAAAAATTTGTAGAGAAAAAGTATGATGATTCTAAACTTGCTGTTCGTTCTTTTAGGAAAGGTGAAGTGCCAGGTACTCACTCTATAAGATATTTTTCTGAGGTAGATGAAATAAAAATTACTCACGAGGCATATGGACGTCAAGGTTTTGCTTTGGGAGCTGTTATAGCTGCTGAATTTTTACGTGATAAGAAAGGCGTATTTTCAATGAACGATCTCCTTAAATTTTAATATTAAAACTATTATACTATTATGAAATCATTATTAGGAAAGATTAAAGAAATATATAGAAGAAAATATGTAGGATTCGGTATTGCTGTTGCAGTGTATATCTTTTTCTTGGTTTGGGTGCATTCATGGGTTTTATTACTTATTGCTCCTGTAATTTTTGATGTTTATATTACAAAAAAAGTTCATTGGGCATTTTGGAAAAAAAGAGGAGTTAAAAAACAATCTAAAGGAAGAGAGTGGATAGATGCTGCTATTTTTGCTATTGTTGTTGCAACTATTATAAGAATGTTCTTTATCGAAGCATATACAATCCCTACTTCATCTATGGAAAAATCTATGTTAGTGGGAGATTATCTTTTTGTTAGTAAATTAGCTTATGGACCTAAAACTCCAAATACCCCTTTAGCTCTTCCTTTTACTCATCATACTTTACCAGGAACAAAAAGTACTAAACCTTATTCAGAACTTATCAAGTGTGATTATAATCGTTTGGCAGGTTTTGGTAAAGTAAAAAGAAACGATATTGTGGTATTTAATTTTCCTGCTGGAGATACTGTTTTAATTGGTAGAGAAGATGTTGATATCTATACACCTATTAGATCTATTATTTCTGATTTGAAAACTAATGATTTAAGTAATAATATTCCTGTTCTTACAAATGATGAATATAGAAAGAAAGCTCTTGAAATATTAGGAAGAAACTATGAAATTAGACCTCGACCTGTAGATAAAAGAGAGCATTATATTAAGAGATGTGTTGCTATACCTGGAGATGAAATAGAAATAGTAAATGCAGAGGTGTATATAAATGGGAAACCTCAAAAAGCTATAGAAACTAAGCAATTTAATTATACTGTAATAACAGATGGTACAGCTATAAATCCTAAAATTCTTGAAGAATTACATATTTCTAAAGAATCTCAATCTGCATATTCAGCTTCAGAGTATAGATACCCTTTAACTAAAGAGATGCTTGAAAAATTAAAGAAACTTCCTAACGTTAAAAATATAATTAGAGTATCTAGTAAAAAAGGAGAGTGGGATCCTAATGTTTTCCCTTTCTGTGAAAGATATAAATGGAATAGAGATAATTTCGGTCCATTAAAGATACCTGCTAAAGGAGAAACAATTGAAATCAACGAATTAAATCTTCCTTTCTATTCTAGAATTATAAATGCATATGAAGGTAATAAATTAGAGGTAAAAGATGGTGATATCTATATTAATGGTAAGATATCTAGAACTTATACTTTTAAGATGAATTATTATTGGATGATGGGAGATAATCGCCATAATTCTGCTGATTCTAGATATTGGGGTTTTGTTCCTGAAGACCATGTTGTAGGTAAAGCTTTATTTATATGGTTGTCTTTGGATAAAGAAAAATCATTCCCAATGAATATAAGATGGAATAGAATATTTAGATTCATCTAAGAATTCTATTCTTTAATTTAAAAAAGATTAAGCAAATATTATACTTGTTTAATCTTTTTTTGTGGTTAACACCTGTTAACAATAAGAAACATCTATATATCAAACTGTTAAATATGTTTTAATCTTATATTTTAATTATTATTATCCCCAATATTTATTATATTTTTAGAGTATTGTTAAAAATCTATAAGAATAATATTAACTAAACTATCAACTAATGAAAAAAATAAGTTTATTAGTACTTATCTTTTTCTTTTCATTGTCTGTTTTCGCTAAAGCAACAAATGAATGGATAAGATATGCAGCAATTTCTCCTGATGGAGAAAAAATAGTTTTCACAAAAAAAGGAGATCTATTTATAGTTTCTTCTAAAGGTGGTGAAGCTAAAGCATTAACAAATCATGAAGCGCATGATTATATGCCAGTATGGAGTAAAGATGGTAAAAAAATTGCCTTTGCTTCTAATCGTCATGGAAACTTCGACGTATATATTGTTGATGCAAAAGGAGGAACTCCTAAAAGATTAACATTTCATTCAGCAAATGAGTATCCATATACATTTGCTAACAATAACAAGGATGTTATTTTTGGTGCACAACGTCTTGACGATGTAAAACAACGTCAATGTGCTAAATCTTATCTTCCTGAATTATATTCTGTACCTGTAAAAGGTGGAATAGTAGATCAAATTTTCTCTGTACCAGCTGAATCTGTTCAAGTTAATAGAAAAGGTAATATTTTATTATATCAAGATAAAAAAGGTGGTGAAGATGAATTTAGAAAACATCATACTTCTGCAATCACTCGTGATATATGGAAATATGATATGAAGACTAAGAAACATACTAAACTAACATCATTCAATGGTGAAGATAGAAATCCTATTTTCTCTAATGATGAAAAAAGTGTTTATTATCTATCAGAACAAGCAGGTAACTTTAATGTTTTCAAATTTGCTATTAATATTCCTTCAAAAGTTAAACAAATAACAAAATTCAAAAAACATCCTGTAAGATATCTTTCTTTAGCAAAAAATGGTACTCTTTGTTATACTCATAATGGAGATCTTTATATTAAAACAGCTAAAGGTTCTCAAAAGAGATTAAAAGTTACTATTAACGAAGAAGACAAAGAAAACTATCAAAGATTTGCTTCAGTAAGAGGTAATGTATCTGAGATGGCTATATCTCCTAACGGTAAAGAAGTTGTTTATGTTGTAAGAGGTGAAGTGTTCGTTTCTGCTGTAAAAGGTCACTATACAAAAAGAATTACTAATACACCTGAACAAGAACAAGAAGTTTCTTTCTCTCCTGACGGTAAGAAGATTATTTACTCTAGTGAAAGAAATGGAAAATGGGGTATCTATTCTACTGAAAAAGTATATGAGAAAGAACCATATTTCTATGCATCTACTGTATTAAAAGAAAAGCCACTTATCGTTAATAAAACAGAGAACTACAATCCTAAATTCTCTCCTGATGGTAAGGAAATAGCATATATTGCAAATAAAAGAAATCTAAAAGTATATAACCTTAAATCGAAGAAATCTCGTCAAATTATTGGTGGTGAGAAACTATTCTATATGAGAGACGGAGATCAATATTTTGCTTGGAGTCCAGATTCTAAATGGTTATTACTAAACTATTCTCCAGTACTTGCTAATAGCGAAGTTGTTTTACTTCAAGTTCGTGGTGGTAAGAAATTTGTAAATCTTACAGAAAGTGGATATGGTGATTACTCTCCAAAATTTGTAAATGGAGGAAAACAAATTCTTTGGTGTTCAGATCGTCACGGTATGCGTTCTTATGCAAATAGTGGTTCAAGAACTCTTGATGTTTATTCTATCTTCCTAACAAATGATGCTTGGGATAGATATAGAATGAGCGAAGATGACTATAAGTTATTCAAAGAGCTTGAGAGTATCGAAAAGAAAGAAGCAGCTAAGAAAAAAGCTAAAGCTGATAAGAAAAAGAAAAAGAAGAAAAAGAAATCTAAGAAGGATAAGAAGAAAGCCAAAGTTAAATCTCTTAAGATAGACTGGAATGGTATAAGCGATCGTAAAGCTCGTTTAACTGTTAATTCTTCAAGAATTGCTGATGCTGTTTTATCTAAAGATGGTGAAAAACTATATTATCTTGCTAATCTAGGTAAAGGTTACGATTTATGGCAAGTTAACCTTCGTACTTCTGAATCTAAATTATTAATCCCTTTAAGAGCTCGTTCTGGACAATTAATGTGGGATAAGAAAATGAAAACTCTTTTCTTACTTTCATCTGGTCGTATTTCTACAGTTAATTTAATGTCTCGTAGAACTAAATCTATTAGCATTAATAGTGAAATGAAATTAGATGAAAAAGCAGAACGTAGAAATATGTTCGAGCACGTTTGGCAAAGAAATAAGCAAATGTTCTATACTCGTACTTTCCATGGTATCGATTGGGATGAAATGAAGAAAAATTATGAGCCTAAATTAGAATCTATTGGTAATAATTTCGAATTCGCTCAACTTCTTTCTGAAATGCTTGGTGAACTAAACGTTTCTCACTGTGGTGCTCGCTATTATGGATCTTTCTATAAAGGAGACTCAACAGCTTCTCTAGGAATCTTTTTCGATTATAATTATAAAGGTAATGGTATCAAAATTACTGAAATTATAAAAGGTGGTCCTCTAGATAAGGATAGATTTAACCTTCACAAAGGAATGATTATTACTGCAATTAATGGTGTTAAAATAAAAAGAGATAAAGATATCGCTGTTTACCTAAACCGTATTGCTGGTGATTATACTTTATTGACTATAAAAGATCCTAAAACTAAGAAATCTCAAAACATTAGAATGAAACCTATCTCTAGAAGATACGAAAGTGCTCTTCTTTATAGACGTTGGGTTAAACAAAACGAAGCTGACGTTAAGAGATTAAGTAATGGTACTCTTGCTTACGTTCATGTTCCTGGTATGAATGATGGTGCTTATAGAAATGTTTACGAAAAAGTAATGGGTAAATACTATAACGCTAAAGGTCTTGTTGTAGATACTCGTTTCAATGGTGGTGGTGACCTTGTTGCCGATCTTACTATGTTCCTAACTGGTGAACATTTCATAGAGTATGCTATTGATTCTAGAGATATAGGTCAAGAACCTTCTTACAGATGGACTAAACCTTCTGTTGCTATGGCTAATGAAGCTAACTATTCTGATGGATCTTGTTTCTCTTGTGCTTATCAAGAACTTGGTATTGGTAAACTTATTGGTATGCCTGTCCCTGGTACTTGTTCTTTCGCAGGTTGGGAAATGCTTCAGTCTGGTGATGTGCTTTGGGGATCTATTCCTGTAAGTGCTAAAAACAAAGCAGGAGAGTGGATGGAAAACAATCAAACTGTTCCTGATGTTCAAGTTAAAAATATGCCTGGTGTTATCGACCAAGGAAAAGATAAACAACTTGAGGTTGCTGTTAAGGAATTACTTAAAGATGTAAAAAAGAATTCTAGAAAATAATACTCTAGGTTTTAAATAAATTAAAGGCTGATTCTCAGATAAGGAATCAGCCTTTTTTGTCTAGAGCGTAATACTGTTGATCTTATAAGGTATAGTTATCGTAGTATTATTTTCTTTAAAAGAAACTCATAATATCAATATCAGCTCTATCTATTAGCGCGTTTTAGTGAGTAGTCTTATTCATAATATTTATAGAGAATATTTGCACACTTTATTTACAAAATGGTGATATTATCTACATATATCCGTTGATCGACCTCTAATATAGGTATTTAGTCAAAAACTTCCAAAATTATCTTCACAATTTTTATAATAAATTACTTGCCAATTCTGCCAATTTACTCCTTTCACCTTTCTCTAAGTTAATGTGGGCAAAGAGTTCTTGATTTTTCATTTTGTCAAATAAATGTGATAATCCATTAGATTTTTTATCTAAATATGGTGAATCAATCTGTTCAATATCTCCAGTAAATATTATTTTGCACCCTTCACCAGCTCGTGTAATAATTGTTTTAACTTCATGAGGTGTTAGATTTTGTGCTTCATCAACTATAAAATATGCATTTGTGATACTCCTACCTCTAATATATGCCAAAGGTGCTAGTAATAACTTCTTAGTTTTTTGCATCTCGTCAACTTTTAAAGCCTCTCTGGAATGTATATTAAACTTTCTTTTTATGAAATCTAGATTATCAAATAATGGTTGCATATATGGAGAGATCTTATCGTCTACATCTCCAGGTAAAAATCCTAAATCTTTATTTGATAAAGATACTATCGGGCGTGCTAAATAGATATATTCATATATTTCACTCTGTTGTAGTGCTGCAGCCAATGCCAATAAAGTCTTACCAGTTCCAGCCTTACCACTAATAGCTACTAAAGAAATCTCAGGATCTAATAGAGCATCTACAGCAAAAGTCTGTTCTGCATTTCTAGGATAGATACCATAAGTATTCACTTTCTCAACTTTCTTAATAGTCTTTGAATATGGTTCATATCTACATAAAATACTATTATTCGTACTCTGTAATATAAAATATTGATTACCCTTAATAATTCCTAATTGAGGTATATCACTTGCTTCTACGCCTTGTGGACTCTTGTATAATAAATCAATTACACTATCGTCAATTTCATCAATTTTAGTAATTCCAGAAATTACTTGCTTTTCTATGTCTTGAACCTGTCCTCTTTTGTAATCTTCAGCCTGAACACCTATTGCCTTAGCTTTCATTCTAAGATTTATATCCTTAGTAACTAAAGCTACCTCTCTATCCTTATACTTATCTTTTAGATTTTCTGCAATAGATAGAATTTTATGATCAGGAATATTCTCACTAAAAGATTCTTTCATCAATTCAGAGAACTTTTTTCCTGTTGCTATATACAATTTTCCAAGACCATCACCTAAACTTACCCCTTCATTAAACAAATCGTCACCAGCTAAACTATCTAGTTCTCTTGTGAATTCTCTTGCATGAAAATTAAGTAAAGTATCTCCTCTTTTAA
This sequence comes from Marinilabiliaceae bacterium JC040, assembly GCA_022496785.1. GTDB lineage: Bacteria > Bacteroidota > Bacteroidia > Bacteroidales > Marinifilaceae > SNAP01. The sequence goes on from SNAP01000004.1 coordinate 69,123, forward strand.
ATTTATCTAATTCTTCAAGTACTGTTATGGGGATAACAACATCATGTTCTTGAAAGTTATAGATACTTCTGTAGTCGTGAAGAATTACATTTGTGTCTATTATAAAGATTTTGTTTTTATTCTTCATTGTCTTCTTTTTTTTGGTTAGTGATTATAAGTTATAAAATTTTTTTGTAATAAAAAAGACTGGTGAAGACTAGACCTGTAAAAAAATAATTACTTGTATAACAATCAATTGAAGAATATAAGAAACGTCTATTTCTTTCTGTTTTGTATATTAGAAGATACCTTATCTAATTCCATAAAAAAAAGAAACTCTTAGTCTATAAATTTCTTTATAGATTAAGAGTCTTTCTTTTATTGCCTTGTTTAATATTATAAAGATCTCTCTTAATAATATTAAACTACATTTATAGTATTAGTTTATGCTTTTTAAAAAGATTGCATATCCTGAAGTTTCTTATAATTACCATTCAATTCCATAAGTTCATTATGAGTTCCTCTTTCAATAATTTCTCCTTCATGGAAAACACAAATTTCATCTGCATTCTTAATTGTAGATAACCTGTGGGCAATTACAACACTAGTTCTATTCTCCATTAATTTATATAAAGCATCTTGAACTAATTTTTCCGATTCAGTATCTAATGCAGAAGTCGCTTCATCTAAAATTAATATTGGTGGATTCTTTAAAATAGCTCTTGCAATACTTATCCTTTGTCTCTGTCCACCAGATAATTTTCCTCCTCTATCTCCAATATTTGTATCATAACCTTTGTCCATCTCCATAATGAAATCGTGGGCATTAGCTATCCTAGCTGCATTCTCAACATCTTCCTTACTAGCTGTTTTACTTCCAAAAGCAATATTATTATATATGCTATCATTAAATAAAATAGGATCTTGATTTACATTTCCCATTAAATCTCTTAAAGATGTCATTCTAAGATCTTTAATATTCTTGCCATCTATATATATTCCTCCATTTTCTACATCATAGAATCTTGGTAATAAATCTACTAAAGTACTCTTACCAGAGCCAGATTGCCCTACTAGAGCGATAATCTTTCCTTTATTAATTTCAAGATTAATGTTCTTAAGAACTCTCTTCGATTTATTATAAGAAAAATCTACATTACGGTATTCAATCTTATTATTAAACTCTGTAATCTCTGAAGCGTCATCTTTATCTTTAATTTTAGAATCTGCTAAAAGAATCTTATCTATACGCTCTATAGATGCCATACCTTTTTGTACTGAATAAAGAGCATTTGTGAATTGTTTAGCTGGATTAATAATTGAATAAAACAATATTAAATAAGCAATAAAACTCTGAGGTGTTAAAGCACTGTGATCAGAAAGAATTAAAGAACCTCCGTACCAAAGAACAATAACAATAACAATAGTTCCAAGAAATTCACTCATAGGATGTGCCAATTCTCTTCTTCTCATTAATTTGTTCATAATCCTTCTATACTGATTAGCATCATTCCCAAAATTAGAATTCATCTGCTTCTCTGCATTAAAGGCTTTTATAATTCTCAGTCCAGAAAGAGTTTCCTCTATATTAGAAAGAATTACTCCCATCTTATTCTGACCTTCAAGAGATTTCTTTTTAAGAGTCTTTCCTATTTTACCTATAATTCCTCCTGCTATTGGAAGAAGTACAAATACAAAAACAGTTAATTGCCAACTCATTATCACCATCATACTAAGATAAACTATAATGATAATTGGGTTTTTAAATAACATATTTAAAGAGCTCATAACAGAAGCCTGAACCTCTTGAACATCACTAGTTATACGAGTAATTATATCCCCTTTCTTCTCATCTGAAAAGAATGGTAAAGGAAGTTGAAGAATCTTTTTATAAATCTGTATCCTTAAATCTCTAACAACTCCATTGCTAATAAATATCATTTCGTAGGCTGCTAAATATGCAAAACCTGTCTTAAACAATACCATAACAACCATAAAAAGACCAATAATTAAAAGAGTTGACGCTTGTCCATACTCTAGTTTAATCTGAGTTACATAGTACGATAAGTTATGTTGAAGAACTTCACTTGTTATTTCCCAATTCATAAGGGTAATTACGTCTTTTTGAGTACCAAAGATAATACCTAGAACAGGCATTATTAAAACGAATGAAGCACCACCAGAAATAGAATGAAGAAGATTGAATAAGATATTCTTAACCATCTTCCACTTATAAGGAGGAACAAATCGTCTAAATAGATTTAAAATGTCTTTCATTAATAAAAAGTTTAAAAAAAGCTGAGATTTTACAACCCCAGCTTTCATTTATATTACTGTGTCTTTTATGTTTCTACAAATTTAATACCAATGATACTATAAATAGTGATATATAGCTAAATTTATTACCTAAAAGATGTAATTAAAAAGTTAAATAAACTTAAATTCCAGTGTAATTACTTGGAGTAATAGCTTTCATCTCTTCTTTAATCTCAGCGCTAACTTCTAAAGTCTCAATGAATTCAGAAATACTAGCATGATTAATCTTCGCATTTGTACGAGTAAGAGCTTTTAAAGTTTCATATGGATTAGGATATCCCTCTCTTCTCAAAATAGTTTGAAGAGCTTCTGCCACTACTGCCCAATTGTCTTCTAAATCTTTTGCTAATGCATCTTCATTAATAATCAATTTATTCAATCCTTTAAGAGTAGATTGCATTGCTATTAATGAATGAGCCATAGGTACACCAATATTTCTTAATACTGTTGAATCTGTAAGGTCTCTTTGTAATCTAGATACTGGCAATTTAGCTGCTAAATGTTCATATATGCAATTTGCCATTCCACAGTTACCTTCTGAGTTTTCAAAATCAATAGGATTTACTTTATGAGGCATAGCTGATGAACCTACTTCACCTTTTTTAATCTTTTGTTTGAAATATCCCATAGAAATATATGTCCAGATATCTCTGTCAAGATCGATGATAATAGTATTTATTCTCTTGAAATTATCAAAAATAGCTGCAAAATTATCGTAATTAGAAATTTGAGTTGTGAATTGCTCTCTTTCCAATTTTAAGATGTCATTTACAAAATGATTACCAAATTCTTTCCAATCTTTAGTAGGATAAGCTACTTTATGAGCGTTGAAATTTCCTGTTGCACCACCAAATTTTGCTGAACAAGGTATAGTCTTTAATAATTCTAATTGTTTCTTTAATCTATATACATATACATTAAACTCTTTACCCAATCTCGATGGAGAAGCAGGCTGACCGTGAGTCTTAGCTAGCATAGGAATTTCTTTCCACTCTTCTGCTAAATTCTCTAATTTTAAGATTAAGTCCTCTAACATTGGATAGAAAACATCGTGTGCTGCATCTCTTAAACTTGCAGGTACCGATGTATTATTAATATCCTGAGATGTTAATCCAAAGTGTATAAATTCTTTATACTTTTCTAGTTTTAATTCATCAAATTTTTCTTTAATGAAATATTCAACTGCCTTAACATCATGATTTGTAATGCTTTCAATATCTTTGATTTTTTGAGCATCTTCAAGTGTGAAAGATTCATATAAATCTCTTAATTCATCGTAATTAGCTTTGTCAAAATCTTTTAATTGGTCTAATGGTAATTCACAAAGAGCAATAAAATATTCAACCTCAACCATCACACGGTAACGAATTAACGCTCCCTCTGAGAAATACTTTTCTAACTTTTCTGTCTTACCTCTATATCTTCCGTCAATTGGAGATACTGCTGATAATGTGTTCATTTGTATAGTGTTTTATTAATTAAAATTACAAATCTTCTATCTTCCTTGACAAAATTAGTAAATTTGTACTAATAATGTAGGTGATTTTTAAACAACTTATTCTACCTTACTAAAACATTAGAAAAATTCTTGATATGGAAAATAAAAAATTAGTTATTGCTGTTGATGGTTACTCTTCTTCAGGTAAAAGTACTTTAGCTAAAGATTTTGCTGCTAAAGTGGGTTATGTCTTTGTAGATACAGGTGCTATGTACCGTGCTGTTACACTATCTGCTTTGAGAAACAATCTTTTCGATGCTAAAAATAATATAGAGCTAGAAAAACTTGAGAAGCTAGTTGAGGAAATTGATATTCACTTTAAATATTCTAAAGAAGAAGGACGTTCTATCACTTATATTGGAGACGAACTTGTGGAAAGTGAAATTAGAAATATCGAGGTTTCTGATAGAGTTAGTTATATAGCTGCCGTTCCTTTTGTAAGACGTAAACTTGTAGATATGCAAAGAAATATGTCTAAAGAATCAGGACTTATTATGGATGGTAGAGATATAGGTACAGTAGTATTTCCAAATGCAGATATCAAACTTTTTGTGACTGCAGATGTTATGGTAAGAGCACAAAGAAGATATAGAGAATTAACAAATAAAGGCGAAAATGTTAGTCTTCAAGAAATTGTTGACAATGTTAAGAAAAGAGATCATCTCGACGAAACAAGAGAAGAAAGTCCTCTTCGTAAAGCAAAAGATGCTATTGTTCTGGATACTGGAAAATATTCTCCAAAAGAACAATTAGATTGGCTAATGAAATTAGTCGATGAGAAAACACAATCTGCAAAATAATCTAGAAAACAGTCAAAATGAAAGTAGAAATAGACCCTAACTCAGGATTCTGTTTTGGTGTGGTAACTGCTATCAATAAAGCCGAAGAATATCTTAAAGAGAACGAAATCTTATATTGTATAGGAGATATCGTTCATAATAGTCGTGAAGTAGACCGTCTTGGTAATAAAGGCCTAAAAGCTATCAATCATCAAGAGTTTCAAGAGATGCACGACTGTAAAGTGCTTTTTCGAGCTCATGGTGAACCACCTCTTACTTATAAAATAGCAAAAGAAAATAATATTGAAGTTATTGATGCTTCTTGTCCTGTTGTCCTAAATCTTCAAAAACGTATTCGTAACGCTTGGGAATTAGGAAAGAAAGATAATATTCAAATAGTTATTTACGGGAAAAAAGGTCATGCTGAAGTAAACGGACTTGTAGGTCAAACAAATGGAGAAGCTATTGTTGTTGAAGGTGTTGAAGGTGCAGATGTTATTGATTATACTAGACCAATAAAACTATTTTCTCAAACAACAAAACCACTAGATGGATTTAGAAAACTATCATCTCATATAGCAGAAAGGGCTCAAGCAAAATTCGATATCTACGATACCATCTGTAGAAAAGTATCTAATAGAATACCAGAATTAAGAGAATTTGCAAAAAAACACGACTATATAGTTTTTGTAAGTGGAAAGAAAAGCTCTAATGGAAAGATGTTGTATAATATCTGTAAAGAAGAAAACGAAAATACATTCTTTATACAATCTGCGTCCGATTTAGATTTATCTATTTTTAAAGATATAGAAACGGTAGGTATATGTGGTGCTACATCTACTCCTAGGTGGGTAATGGAAGAAGTTTATGAAACCTTAATAAATCTATAAAATGAAAAATATCAATAGTATCGCAGTACTTACATCTGGTGGAGATTCTCCAGGTATGAATGCTGCAATAAGAGCCGTTGTTCGTTCTGCAATTTACTACAATCTTAAAGTCTATGGTGTTTATGAAGGATACAAAGGACTTATAGAAAATAATATATGCGAACTAAAATCTTCCGACGTAAGTAATATCATTCAAAGAGGTGGTACAATACTAAGAACTGCTAGATGCGATGAATTTAAAAGTCCAGAAGGAAGACAAAAAGCTCACCAAAACCTTAAAGAAAAAGGTATTGATGGATTAGTAGTTATTGGTGGAGATGGAACTTTTACAGGAGCTAAATTCTTCTCTCAAGAGACTAATATTCCTGTTATTGGCATCCCAGGTACTATTGATAACGATTTATATGGAACAGATTATACCATAGGTTACGATACAGCACTAAATACAGTTGTTGAAGCAGTAGATAAAATTAGAGATACAGCATCAGCTCACAATCGCCTTTTTTTCATTGAGGTAATGGGTAGAGATGCTGGTTTTATTGCTCTTCGCTCTGCTATTGCTGTTGGTGCTGAAGCTGCCTTACTTCCGGAAGTGAAGACTCACTACGAAGAATTAAAAGAGTTTTTGTTAGCTAATAATTCTCATAAAAAAAGTAGTATCATAATAGTTGCTGAAGGTGAAAGACACGGAGGTGCATACAATATTGCAGAAAGAGTAGAAAAAGACCATCCAGAATATAATGTTAGAGTCTCTGTTCTAGGTCATATGCAAAGAGGAGGTTCTCCTTCTGCATTCGATAGAGTTATGGCCTCTCGTTTGGGAGTGTCTGCTGTAAAAGCATTAATAAATGGACATTCTGCTCTTATGTGTGGAGTCCTTAAAAACGAAGATGTTTTAGTTCCTTTTAAAGAAGCTATTAAAGATACAAAACAACTTAATCAAGCTCTATTAGATATAAACAAGATTCTTACTATATAATAAATAAGAAGAGAATTTAAATTAATAAGAATCTTAAAATATCTACTCAATAAATAAACTAATAAGAAGAAAATGAAGTTTGCCGACCTAATACTACCTGTTGCGGTAGGAGATTTGTATACATACTCAATACCTCAAGAAATGCAATCCAAAATATTTATAGGAATGCGTTGTAAGGTATCTTTTGGTCCTAGCAAGACTTATATCGGACTTATTAGACATCTTCACGACGAAGAACCTAAAGAATATAAAGTGAAACCTATTAAAGAATTAATAGATGAAAGTCCTTTATACTCTGAAAAACAATTAAAATTCAACGATTGGATTTCTCAATACTATATGTGCACCTATGGAGATGCTTTCAAAGCTGCTCTTCCTGCTAGTATGAGAGGAGAAGAGGAAACATATAAGCCAAAATTAGAAAAATGTGTACGTTTAGCTAAAGATTTCTCAGAAGAAGAACTAGCTCAAACATCCGATAAACTGTCATTAGGAAGGTCGAGAGCTCAAGAAAAACTATTTCTTGCATATCTTAATTTATCTCAAATATCTTTTCAAGAAAAACCTAAAGAAGTAAAACAAAACGATCTTTTAAGAGTAGCAAATGTTTCATCTTCAGTTCTTAAAGCTCTTTGCAATAAAAAAATCTTACAAGTATATTCCGAAGAAGTAAGTCGTATACCAAAATTTGAAGGGGAAACTCAAGATTTGTATAAACTATCTGAATCTCAAGAAGAGGCCTATAAAAGTATAAAAAACCAATTCGAAGATAAAGATACTGTTCTACTCTATGGAGTTACTTCTTCAGGAAAAACAGAAGTCTATACTCACTTAATAAACGATACTTTAAAAGAAGGTAAACAAGTCTTATACCTACTTCCAGAAATAGCTCTAACATCTCAATTAACAGAAAGATTACAATCATTTTTTGGGAAAGATCTAACAGTTTATCACTCAAAATTTTCTAGTCAAGAAAGAGTTGAAGTATGGAAAAAGATGCAATCAAAAAATCCATACCCTATTGTACTCGGAGCTAGATCGTCTATTTTTTTACCATTCAACAATTTAGGTTTAATAATTATAGATGAGGAACACGAAACAAGTTATAAACAGCAATCTCCAGCACCAAGATACCATGCTAGAGATGCTGCTCTAGTACTTGCTAAACGTTTAGGAGCAAAATGTCTTTTAGGATCTGCAACCCCTTCAATAGAATCAGCTCACAATTCACAAACGGGTAAATATGGAATGGTAAAACTAGAGAAACGATATTCCAATGTAGAACTACCTGAAATAATCCTAGCCGACACTCTCGAAGCTAGAAAAAGGAATAGTATGAAAGCTTCTTTTACTCCACTTCTTTATACTTCCATTAAAGAATCTTTAGAAAAAGGAAAACAAATCTTACTATTTCAAAATAGAAGAGGGTATGCAAGTTTTGTGAAATGTGACTCTTGTGGTGAACCTCTTAAATGTAAACATTGCGATATTAGTCTAACATACCATAAATTCTCTAATAAATTGATTTGCCACCATTGTGGATTCACTCAAGATATGGCTCATCAATGTCCTAATTGCGATTCTAACGAACTTTCTATTCATGGGCTGGGTACAGAAAAAATTGAAGAACAAGTTGCTAAACTATTTCCCAAAAGTGTTTGTAAAAGAATGGATCTGGATACTGCAGGTACCAAGAATAAAATTGATACTATTATTGAAGATTTTCAGAACCATAAAATTGATATTCTTATAGGTACACAAATGATATCTAAAGGTCTCGATTTCGATAATGTATCTGTTGTGGGGGTAATGAATGCCGATTCAATAATCAATTTTCCAGATTTTAGAGCATACGAAAGAGCATATCAACTCTTGGCACAAGTTGCTGGAAGAGCAGGAAGAAGAGGGGAAAGAGGAAAAGTTATAATCCAAACTAGCGAAATAGAAAATCCAATATTCTCTTATGTAATAAACAACGACTTCAATCGTATGTATTACTATCAGGTAAAAGAAAGAAAAGAATTTGTATATCCTCCTTTTTATAGGATGATAGAGATTATTGTAAGTTCTAAAAATGAATCTTCATCTAATAGTGCAGCAAAGGTTCTAGCTCTTCAATTAAAACAACTGTTTGGAATAAGAATCTCAGGTCCATTCGATCCTCTTTTACATAAGGTGAATAATAAATACTACAAACATATCATTCTTAAAATAGAACCTCAGGCTTCAATCTCAAAGGCAAAAAGAATACTTTTAGATACAGTTAACAATCTAAAACACCAAAAAGGAAGATCGCAAATCAGTATACGATTTAATGTCGATCCTCAGTAAAAAATCTTAAGAATTTAATAATTAGGCTTATATATAAGTTTAAAGACTCCATTTATCAACAATTTACACACAATTGTTAATAAAAAGACAATAATATTGCTAAATTTGTAAGGACTTCAAAAAAAATCTAAAGATTTAAATAGTAACTTTAACCACATATAATCAATACGCTACAAGTATGTCAAAAGTTATCGCGATAGCCAACCAAAAAGGAGGGGTAGGGAAAACAACAACAGCAGTAAATTTAGCAACAAGTCTTGCAGTACTTGAAAAAAAAGTATTGCTAATTGATGCTGATCCTCAGGGAAATGCAACTTCAAGCTTCGGTTACGATGTAAAAGAACAAGAGAAGACTATATACGAGGCTTTACTTAGTGAACTTCCTTTCAAAGAATGTATCATTCCTACAGAAATAGACAATCTTAAATTAGTACCTTCAAATATCGATTTAGTAGGAGCAGAAATAGAAATGCTTGAACTACCAAAAAGAGAATTTATTATCAGAAGGATGCTAGAAGAGGCAAGAGAGAAATACGATTATATATTAATTGATTGCTCACCTTCTTTGGGACTTATTACTGTGAATTCACTTGTAGGTGCCGATTCTGTATTAATTCCTGTTCAATGTCAATACCTTGCCCTTGAAGGTTTAGGTAAACTTTTAAATACAGTGAAACTAATACAAGCAAGATTAAATAAACATCTTACCATAGAAGGTTTTCTACTAACAATGTACGATTCACGAACACGACTATCTAATCAAGTAGTGGCAGAAGTTAGAAAACACTTTAGCAAAATGGTATTCAAAACCATCATACAAAATAATACTAAACTTGGAGAAGCTCCTAGCTACGGAAAACCTGTTATTCTTTACGATGTAGAATGTAGAGGATCGAAAAATTATCTATCTTTAGCTGAAGAAGTAGTCCATAACAACGAAATAAAGAAATAAGAAATACAAATGTCAAAAAGAAATGCTTTAGGAAAAGGCTTAGGTGCTTTAATTAGCGATGCCAACGATGTAGATAAGAACGGAGAAATAATAGCATCTTCTATTCATGAAATATCAATCTCAAATATAGAAGTCAATCCATTTCAACCACGAAAAGAGTTTAATCAAGAAGCTCTAGAGGAATTGGCACAATCAATAAAAGCAATAGGAATTGTTCAACCGATAACAGTAAGAGAAATCTCATACGAGAAATATCAAATTATCGCTGGAGAACGCCGTTTCCGTGCATCAAAACTAGCAGGATTAAAAAATATTCCAGCATATATCCGTCAAGCAGATGACGATAAAATGTTAGAGCTAGCTCTTGTAGAAAATATACAAAGAGAGAATCTTGATGCAATAGAAGAAGCTCTTTCATACCAAAGTCTTATTGACGATTGTAAACTTACTCAAGAACAAATGAGTGAAAGAGTAGGTAAAAAACGATCAACAATAACAAATTTCTTAAGACTATTAAAACTACCAGTAGAAATACAAAAGGGAGTTAAGAACAAAGATATAAGCATGGGACACGCTCGTGCCCTATTAGGATTAGAAGAAGAGGAAACTCAAATAATGATATACGAACAAATTCTTAAATACGAATTCTCTGTAAGAAAAGTAGAAGAGATAGTTCGTCAACAAAACAATCCTGAATTAGCAGAAGAAAAAGCAAGAAAAGCTGCCGAGAAAGTGGCAAATAAAGAAGCTAAAAAGGCCTATAAATCTCTAGAAACTAAGCTTACAAACTACTTCGATTCAAAAGTGAAGTTGAAATGTACAGCCGAAGGTAATGGAAAAATAGAAATACCATTTACATCTAACGAAGAACTAGAGAGAATCATCGAAATACTTGATAAAAATAAATAAACTGACAAGATAATAGGATACCTACCTACTATCAAAACGCAAAAGTGAGAGAGAAGTGAAGAGATTATTGTTATTATTGCTTGTATGCACAATTTGTATAAAAGCAAACTGCCAAAATGAACCAACAAAAGACAGTCTTAATGTAAATAAAGATGCATCCTTTGTTGTTAAGAAAGCCAAACTCGATAAGGCTATTCAAGTAGATATGGAAAGTGGAACTGCTAATATCTTAAAAATGAGCAAACCCCATAGTCCAAGAAAAGCATGGATAATGTCAGCTTTATTACCAGGTTTAGGGCAGGTATACAATGGTCAGTGGTGGAAAGTACCAATCATTTATGGAGCTTTAGGAGGTCTTGTAGCAGCAGCTATATATAACGATAATCAGTATACGAACTATAGAAATGCTTTTATAGATTTCAACGATTATCTAACATATAAGGCAACAGGAGCTTCAGATCCTTATTCTGGTAAAACAAGATGGAAAAAAGTCTATGTTCAAGATGCAACTCAATTAGACGAATCAGGTCAAGAATGGTTTAGAGAAGCATTAAAGAACAAGAAAGATGCTTTTAGAAGGGATAGAGATTTTATGTACATCTTATCAGGAGGATTCTATGTATTGAATATTATTGATGCATTGGTTTACGCTCACTTTTATAATTTTGATATTACTGAGGATATCAGTATGGGATTGCAACCTACCGTAGGTTATAATCCATATTCAGGTAATAATTACGGACTATCTTGTACCATAAACTTCTAAGAAACAGCATGAAAATTAAAAACATTATTCTAGGCCTTTGCTTAAGTATGCCCATATGTGGAATAGCTCAAGATAATATTAAGGTCGATACCGTTATTACTCATCAAGATAGTCTTGCTTTTAAGACAGGAATCTTGGTGGATAGTCTTCAATTTAAATCTCAAAAGAAAGAGGAAGTAAAAAAGAACAATTTCCCCGATATGAAAGTCATTGTCAACAATATTGACGATGATATAGATTCTTCATTCATAGAGAAAATAGAATTATTACATAAGAAATGGTATTGCGAAGAAATAGATTCTTTAGACGATTTATCACAAGAAGACTTAAGAGCTTTAAGAAAGACTAGAATTATTCTATCAGATAAAGAGATTCAAAAGAAAATGGATACTCTTCAATATAATTCAGCTGTACAGCTAACTTTCAATAAAATTGTAAACAGATATATAAAGCATTATACCGTTAAAGCAAGAAAGCAAACTTGTTTAATGTTAGGTCTGTCGGACTATTATTTCCCAATCTTCGAAGAAGAATTAGATAGAGCAGGACTACCACTAGAATTAAAATATCTTCCTATAATAGAATCAGCACTGAATCCTAGAGCATATTCTCGTGTAGGTGCAGCAGGATTATGGCAATTTATGTACAGAACAGGTAAACACTATAAATTAAATATCACATCGTATGTAGATGAACGTAGAGATCCTAGAAGAGCAACTCAAGCAGCAGTTCAATATCTAAAAGATCTATACGGAATGTACAACGATTGGATGTTAGCAATAGCAGCCTACAATTGTGGTCAAGGAAATGTTAATAAAGCAATACGTCGTAGTGGTGGTAAAAAGAACTATTGGGATGTATACTTCTATCTTCCTCGTGAGACAAGAGGTTATGTACCAACATTTATTGCAGCAATGTATGTATTCAACTACTATGAAGATTATAAACTAAAACCTATTTCTTCATCATTTCCTCCAATATGTGATACTTTAACAATAACAAAGAAATTACATTTCGAGCAAATTTCAGAAGTAGCAAAAGTACCAATAGAGAAATTAAAGGAATATAATCCTCAGTATGTAAGAAATATAGTTCCATCTTCTCCAATACATAAATACTCAATAGTATTACCATACGAATATATACCTGTTTTTATAGAGCATCAAGATTCTATAATGGCTCACAATAGAAAGAAATATTTCGACAATTCAGATAGAGTTGTGGACCCACGTGCACGTAGAAACTCTTATTATGCATCTTATAATCCATCAGGAACAACAAGAATTACATATAAAGTAAAAAGAGGTGATGTAGTAGGTAAAATAGCAGAGAAATTTCATGTATATTCTTCTAGTATAAGCAGATGGAATAGATTAAGAAGAAATAGAATTAAAGTAGGTCAGAAGCTAGTTATATATGTTCCTAATAAATACATAAATAGAGTAAAGAACTATAGAAACGTAAAAGTAAACGGAAGTGTACGTCTAGCTAAAGGTTCATATACATACCATAGAGTAAGAAGAGGAGAGAACCTATGGACAATAGCCAGACACTATCCAGGAGTATCTAATAAAGATATCATGAAATGGAATAATATCCGTAATGTAAAGATGTTAAAACCAGGAATGCGTTTGAAAATTAAGATACATTAATATCTAAATTAGAATACATATCACGACATAAAAAAAGCTCATCTTTAAGATGAGCTTTCTTAGTATAATACAAATAATTAAGAATTATTCATTACCAATTTTAACGGCTAAATCAACTACCCTATTAGAATAAGCCCATTCGTTATCATACCATGCAAGCACTTTAACCATTTTACCAATGACCATAGTAGAAAGAGCATCGAAGATAGCAGAATTAGGATTGTGAATAACATCACAAGAAACAATAGGATCCTCAGTGTATTCAATAATACCTTTCATATGAGATTCCGCAGCTTTTTTCATAACTGAGTTAATTTCCTCAATAGTTCTTTCGTTTTCAAGGTTAAACACCATATCAACAAGAGAACCCGTTGGAGTAGGAACGCGAACAGCCATTCCGTCAAGTTTTCCATTCAATTCAGGAATAACTTTACCTACAGCAACAGCAGCACCAGTACTAGTAGGAATCTGAGATAAATTACAAGCTCTAGCTCGTCTTAAGTCTTTATGAGTACCGTCTAATACTTTTTGATCTAAAGTATAAGAATGAATAGTAGTCATCATACCGTTAACGATGTTAAAGTTATCATGCATTACTTTAACAATAGGAGCAAGACAGTTAGTTGTACAAGAAGCATTTGAAACGCAGATATCATGTTCAGGTTTATACGATTCCTCGTTAACACCCATAACAATCATATTATCCACCTCGTCTTTAGCAGGGAAAGTTAAAAGAACTTTCTTAGCACCAGACAACAAATGATCGCCATAACCTCCTTTTTCGTCGTGTCTTGTTTTGAATTTACCTGTAGATTCGATAACAACATCAGGAGTAATAGGCCATTTAATATCTTTTATTGCAGAACTAGTGCAAACTTTGATTTTAACCCCATCAACAATGATATTCTCATCATCATGTGAAACTTCACCAGGGTATCTTCCTTGAGTTGAATCATACTTAAAAAGGTGAGCCATAGTCGCAACTTTTGAACCTGTACGACCATTAATTCCAACAATTTCAATATCGTCTCGATTTAGAGCGATTTTAACTACGTTTCGCCCTATCCTTCCGAAACCATTGATTGCGATTTTAATTTTAGACATTTTATTTTAGTTTGATATTTTCTATTGTTCTGCAAATGTATAAATAAAAAACACAACTATTAACTAGTAAACAATATTTTTGGTAAAAATAACATCTTGAATAGATATTGTGAAATTCCTCACAATATTATCATAATAAGATATTGTTTACTTTGCTTGTACGTTAGTAACATCGTAATAAGTATACGCAGGACAAGGTTTGTCAATCGCACAAGAAGAAAGTAATGCTAGAGAAAGAACAGTAGCAATAGTCGCGATAATTAGTTTTGATTTTTTTTTCATATTGTTATCATTTAAAGTGAAACATATTTAACAATCATTCTTATTAAGAATAATATGTTATAGGTTCTAATAATCAGTTTTGATATTATAAAGGTAGTAAAAATATTAAAAAAACTTAAATAAAGGCATAAAAACAGAAATACGTAAAAAGTATAAAATTTATATCACTATAAATCATTTCTTTGTCAATAATAATAAGCTTTCTATCATATTATATTGCAGAGTATTCATCTATATCGTATATTTGAAAGTGAAGTTAAATACTACGTATTATTTTAAAAAGTAGTTAGTTAATTGTTAGTGTGTTAAAAGAGTGTCATTTTCAAAATGTGACGCTCTTTTTTTGTATCCTAAAATAAGATGATTTATAAAATAAATAAGCCTGCTAGAAAAAATCTAGCAGGCTTTATATTTATAAATTAAGATTTTAAATCTTAATGATTAAGCATTTTTAGTTACTCTTTCTAGTCTTTTCATCACAGAGAAAATGAAGATAGCAGAAAGAATACAACAAACGATGAAGAATGCCCATAAGTAATAAAGTTCAATTCTTTCCCAAAGGAATGAACCAATACCAAGAAGAGCATTACCTGCAGCAGTAGCACATAACCAACCAGCTTGCATAGTACCTTTCATATTAGGAGGAGCAACTTTCGAAACGAAAGAGATACCCATAGGAGAAAGGAATAACTCAGCTATAGTTAAAGTGAAGTATACAGATATCATCCAATAAGGAGTAACACGCATTTCTTCAGGAGCAGCTACTTGATTTAATGTTGCTGGAGAATCTAAATTTAAAGAAGCTGCTAAAAGAATAGCAAAACCAACAGCAGTAATAATCATACCGTAACCAATTTTTCTAGGAGCAGAAGGTTCCATATTTCTCTTATTAAGAGCAGCAAATATACCAACCACAACAGGAGTTAATGATACGATAAAGAAAGGATTCAAGTGTAAGAATGTTTCTGGAGAAACAGGATTAGTAGGAGCTAATCTCATATATTGGTAATAACCTAAATAACCTAAACCAGCAAGTAAAGCAGTACCTAAAATAAGATCTTTAGCAGGAGTATGGTTTTTCAAGAAATTAACAATCATATATGCACCAACAGCAGCACCAAAGAATGGTAATAGAATCCATATATCAAACCAGAAATATGTATTAGCAGCAGCTGAAGTAGCAGTATAGTCACGAGCAAAGAAAGTCAAAGTAAGACCGTTTTGGTGGAAAGACATCCAGAAGAAGATACAAACACCAAATACAAGACCTAGAGCAATTAATCTTTCTTTAACTTCTGCTTTAGACAATTCAGGAACAGCATGTCCATCAGAATTATCAGTAGAGAAAGCTTCGAAACCTGGTTTTAAGTACTTATTGAAAGCGAAGTAAACAACTAAAGAGATAGCCATCATTACAGCAGCAAAACCAAAAGCATAGTTATAACCAGTAGAGAAAGCATTGATATAGTCGTTAGCAAACTGAGTAAGATCAGTAACAGGTTCAGCAGAAATAGTTGCTTTATTAGCCATTTCAGTGAAAGTTGCTGTATCAACAGAACCACCATCAATTAAAGTATGACATAATTTAGGTAGAGCATTGTCAGATAAGTAACCTTGAGTTTTAAGAATATAATCTTTAATTTCAAGAGCAGCAGTAGGAGCAAAAAGAGCACCGATATTAATACCCATGTAAAATAAAGAGAAAGCAGAATCTCTCAAGTGAGCATACTTTTTATCTTCATATAAGTTACCAACAACAGCTTGAAGGTTACCTTTGAATAAACCATTACCTAAAGCAATAGTGAAAAGACCTATACATACAGGGATAAGACCTAAACCTGGGATCGCAACAAGAAGATAACCACCTCCCATAATAAGGATACCAAGAGTAATAGTTTTACCCATTCCAATAAATCTATCAGCCATAATACCACCTACAACAGATAGTAGATAAATAGCTGCATAAAAAGTTGAATAGATCCAACCGGCGTTAGTACCAGAAAGACCAAATTTTGCTTGTAAGAAAAGAACTAAAATAGCCATCATGGTATAGAAACCAAATCTCTCTCCCATATTAGCAAAGAAAGCTACCAAAAGTCCTTTAGGATGTCCTTTTAACATAGTTTGAATTTTTAATTAGTATTTGTTATTTATTTAATTTCAGTATTTAAAATTCTATCTCATAATCATTTAAAAAACGAAGTATGAAAACGCAACGCAGACAAATATAGTTAAAAAACTTAGGCTTGCAATAGTCAAAATGGGGTAATAGATGTTAAAATTGAAAAAATACATATATAAAGGAAAAAATTTCAAAAGCAGTGTAAATTAATGTAAGTTTGTGAATTATACACAAAAAACTAAAAGAGAAGAAATACCAACAAATTAATTAATTATGAAAAAATTATTAATTCTAATATTATGTACAGCGTGCTTTATTAACGTGTATGCTGATAAGAGAAAGAACAGTGATAATATAGGAGCAATAATAACTTATAATCTACCCAAGCGAGTTGTAGATGTAACAGTAGAGCTATCAAAAACAATCTATCAAGAGGGTCCATTTGCTCAATATGCTCAAAAGCTATTATCAATACCATCATCATCAGTTATTAAGAATACATCATCAGAATGTGTAGTTTCAAAAGTCTTTTTAAAAGGTAGGTCAGTTTTAGATACAAGGGCAGCTTTTAAAATGAAGATGATAGGTGCATACGAAGAATTACGTCTTTCATATACATCACAAGGTTTTTTAGCATCTTTTAATGCAAAGGATGTTTATAATCCAAAAGAAGAGAAAGAAAAAACATACCAAGTAAAAGAAGAAAAGAAATTAGAGGACATCTTTCCTGAATCTTTTATAGTAGATAGAACATATAAGATAATAGAAGAGGCGGAAGTTCAAATTGACAGTTTAGAAATGTCTTTTGAAAAGAAATCTAAGAATAAATCTCAAGCACAAAGAATACTAAAGTCAAATGAAGAAAAAGCAAAAGATGCTGCACATCTATTATTCAAATTAAGAAAGAGAAGATTTAAGATATTGACATGTAATTATAAGATATTACCTCAAGATGGAAAATCGTATAAAGAGATAGTAAAACATCTTAAAAAATTAGAAAATAGATATATGGCATTATTTACAGGTAGAAAGATACATAGAAAAATAAAAAGAACTTTCAGTGTAAATATGAAGAAAGGAGAAAAATCGGTATTAGTAGCCAGATACAACGATGAAGGTAAATTCTTTGCTAAAGGATTATCAGGAACACCAATACATATCGATTTATCGAATATTACATATGCCTTACCAAAAATGACAACAGTAGCTAAGCCAGGAGGGAACTTCATATATTATAGATTACCAGTACATGCTCAATTAAATGTATTTGATGGTAAAAGATTGGTAGCATTCAAAAGAATGATATTACCACAATGGGGAGCAATAGGAAAACTATCGACAGATATACTAATAGATCGTAAATTGGCAGTAGAATTCTATCCACAATACGGAACAATAAAAAGAATCTACACAAAGTAGTCGAAAAAATACGAACAAAAGATAAAAATATATAATTTTGCACTCCAATCTATAAAAAAACAAAAACACCATGCCAATAATGCATAAAAAGACTCTTTTAGCGAGATTCTTATTGTGGAGACTTAAGAATGTAAAAGAGAGATACTTTACTATAGCGTTAAGTCTTTTAGTCGGTTTAACATGTGGATTAGTAGGAGTAATACTAAAGAATTCTATTCACGCAGTACATAGGTTTATAACTGAAAGTATGCAGATAGACTCGGGTAACTTCTTATTCATATTTCTACCCATAGTAGGTATAAGCCTAACAGTACTGTTTCTAAAAATCTTTATAAAGGATGATATTGGGCATGGAGTATCAAAAATTTTATATGCAATAAGTCGTAAATCTGGTAAGATAAAAGGTCATAACAACTATTCATCAGTAATAGGATCTACTCTAACCATAGGATTTGGTGGATCTGTAGGAGCAGAGGCACCAGTGGTACTAACAGGAGCATCAATAGGTTCTGGTTTAGCTCGACTATTCCATATGAATCAAAGAGTAATAGTATTAATGTTAGGATGTGGAGCTGCAGGAGCAATTGGAGGAATCTTTAAAGCCCCTATTGCAGGATTA
Source organism: Marinilabiliaceae bacterium JC040 (assembly GCA_022496785.1). GTDB lineage: Bacteria > Bacteroidota > Bacteroidia > Bacteroidales > Marinifilaceae > SNAP01. The sequence continues at coordinate 87,720 of SNAP01000004.1, forward strand.
GCATTTACTCTAGAGGTATTGATGTTAGACTTAACAATGGCATCTTTAATACCACTATTAATATCATCAGTAGCAGCAGCATCAGTAGCACATTTAATGATGGGTCACGAGGTGATGTTTGAATATACAGCACGATCACATTTCGATTTAGGTAATATACCATTCTATATAATCTTAGGAATACTAGCAGGACTATTGTCAGTCTATTTCATTAGATCATCAATGTATATAGAAGGAAAGATAGCTGGTCACCAAAGTATAATAAAAAGAATATTGCTAGGAGGGATGATGTTAGGACTTTTAATATTCCTATTTCCTCCACTATACGGAGAGGGATATTCAACAATACAGAATCTTTTAGATGGAGATGCTAGTAAATTACTACACAATACCATTTTATATCCTATGAAGGATAATATATGGTTGTTATTACTATATGTAGCAGGAGTCTTTATGCTTAAGGTAGTAGCTACAGCCTCTACCAATGGTACAGGAGGAGTAGGAGGTATCTTTGCCCCAACCATGTTTATGGGAGGAGTAGGAGGATTCTTTTTAGCAAGGATAATAAATGAATTAGGAATAACAACCCTTCCTGAGAGTAATTTCTGTTTAGTAGGAATGGCAGGTATGATGGCAGGAGTAATGCACGCCCCATTAATGGCAATGTTCTTAATAGCAGAGGTAACAGGAGGGTATGCACTATTTATTCCTTTGATGATAACATGTACCATGTCGTATATAACTATAAAAGGATTTGAACCATATTCAATCTACGCTAAACGATTAGCACAACAAGGCGATTTGGTAACTCATAATAAAGATAAAGCAGTGCTAACCTTAATGAAATTAGATAGGGTGATAGAAACAGATTTAGAAGTTGTACATCCAGAAGATTCATTAGGAGAATTAGTAAAAGTAATATCTCGCTCTCATAGAAATATTTATCCTGTAGTAGATGACGATAGAAGGCTATTAGGTATAGTTATACTCGATAAGGTAAGACATATAATGTTCGATTCTGAAAGGTACGATGAGGTAAAGGTAAGCGATTTATTAAGTCTACCACCAGCCTATATAGATGTAAACGATCCAATGGACAAAGTGATGAAAGTCTTTGAACAGACAGGAGCATGGAATCTTCCAGTAACAGAAAAAGGAAGATATAAAGGATTTGTATCTAAATCAAAAATCTTCAATACCTACAGAAGAGTATTAGTACATTTCTCAGAAGAATAAAAAAACATATTTAAAAAAGTATAATAGCCTTTCAATTTTTAAAAATTGAAAGGCTATATTTTTATACTGAATTGTGAATGTACTTTTGGTGTACTTTCGACCATATAAATGGGACTTAATACGGACTTGATACGGAGAGGGTAGGTCTAAGGAATAGTAAAATATGTTATACAGCATAGGATAAAATTTCCTAATAAATGTTAAAATTCTTATATTTGAGATAGTAGAGAGAAGAATACGTAATTACTAACCTTAAAACAGAGAAAGCTATGACAGAAGAAAGAAAAAAAGTGATAGAGGTAGACGAGAAGACATTAACGAATTATGTTGCAAACAGATTAAATACATATGTACGTCTCAATAGAGGAAAAGAATTTTGTATAATAGATGTATTAGCAGTAGGTCCACTACCATTAGAAGAAGCCCCATGCTATGGACTATATTTAAGAATATTGGAAGATATAAAAGACGAAGATTTAGCATTAAGTATCATGTATATCGATCTTACCATAACATTAGTATTGGCAATGCATGAAATGAAGGATGTAAAATTTAAGAAAACTAAGAAGGAAAATCATCTATATTATTTTATATCAGATAAGAAATAAATAGTTAAAATGAATACAAGTTCTATATAGCTATTTTATAGGTATTTACTTGATAAAGGTGCAGTTTTATTGTGTTACTGTACCTTTTTTTGTGTTTAAATGTTTTACAAATCGAATAAAAAGTTATACTTTTGATTTAATTAGGATCAAGGAGTTTGTTTATGGGGGACATGTACTAAGTTAAGTTTATGAGTAGTAAAATTAATTCATTCACTAACTAAATTTTTTTATAATGGTAGTAATTAATAACAAAACTTCAGAATCTATAAATATGTTGAATATGCAGGGCGGTCAGCTTCAAGAAGGCTTGTACTATATTGAGAATATATCAAAAGAAATATTTGAGAATAATAAAAAAACAGGAATAAAAGCTGAAACTGAATTTTCAGTTGACGGTATAAATACACGTCAATATCAAAATACACTTGATAGAAGAATATTAACATGTTCTTCTGGTCAGGCATGGGTAATTTATGAAGAAGAAAAATCATTTGTAATAAATGAAGGAGAATCTTATTTATTGCCTAAAAAGTCTGAGAAAATAGTAATTAATACTTTAATTAATACTATTTTCGTCGAAACCTTAATATAGGTTTATCAAACAGTAAGAATAATCAATGAAAATTAATTTAGAGCGTAGTTTAAGACGATTTAGAAATCTCTACTACATGTCTTATACACCTAGATGGATAATATTCTGTATAGATGTATTTTTAGTTAGTGTGTCACTATTTTTAGCATATTTAGTGAGATACGATCTTTCTGTATCCTTAATGGATATAGATAAATTTCTTAAAGCTGGAAGTATAGTGGTTGCAATAAGAATATTAACATTCTTAATATTCAAACCATATGCAGGAATCGTTCGATTTACAAATGCAGAAGATGCTGTTAGGATATTTTATACAATAACGTCTGGAACTATATTGGTAATTTTAGCAAATATCTTTACTAAAATGTATTGTGGAGCATTTTTTATGCCATTTTCAATAATAGTAATCGATTTTATAGGTCTTATATGTGTAATGACATTATTTAGGATATTTGTAAAATTAACAATGGCACAATATCAAGTTAATTCAAATAATGCTCAAAATGTTTTGATTTATGGAACAGATAAAGCTGCTATAATGACAAAGCATGCTCTTGATAATTCAAAATCTCCATATAAGATATTATCATTCTTCGATACTGCTAATAAAAAAGCAGGGAAAAATCTTGAGGGAATCAAAATTAAGAATATATCTAAGCTAGAAAGTATATTAAAAAAAGAAGAAGTAGATAAGCTAATAATAGCAAAAGTCAAAATAAAGCCAGAGATAAAGCATACAGTAGTAGATTTATGCCTTAAATATGATGTTGAAATCTTAACCATACCAAAATTTGAATCTTGGGTAGAAGGTCAATTGTCAGTAAGACAAATGAAAAAAGTCAAAATTGAAGATCTTCTTGAACGAGAACCTATTAAACTAGATGAAAAAGGAATTCATAAAGAAATAGGAGGTAAAACAGTCTTGGTAACAGGATGTGCAGGATCTATAGGTTCAGAAATTGTTAGACAGCTAACAAAACACAATCCTAAAGAAATATTATTATTTGATAGTGCAGAAACTCCAATGTATCAGATAGAAATGATATTGAAGGAAGAATTTGCATTTTTTGACTATCAGATAGTAATGGGCGATGTAAGAGATATAGAAAGAGTAGAGGAAGTGTTTTCTCAATACAAACCTCAAATAGTTTATCATGCTGCAGCCTTGAAGCATGTACCAATGGTAGAAGAAAACCCAAGAGAGGGGGTAAAAACAAATGTTGTCGGTACAATTAATGTTGCTGAAATGGCAAATAAATATGAAGCTGAAAAATTTGTGATGGTATCAACCGATAAGGCAGTGAATCCTACAAATGTAATGGGAGCTACTAAAAGGTTGGCAGAAATATATACTCAATCTTTAAATGCTGTTAGTAAGACATCTTTTATAACAACACGATTTGGAAATGTATTAGGATCGAATGGTTCAGTAATTCCTCGATTTAAAAAGCAAATAGAAGAAGGAGGGCCAGTAACTGTAACTCATCCACAAATCACAAGATTCTTTATGACAATACCAGAAGCATGTCAATTAGTATTGCAAGCTGGAACATTAGGAAAAGGAGGAGAGATATTTGTATTTGATATGGGAGAATCTGTTAAGATAATCGATTTAGCTAAAAAGATGGTTAAGCTTTCAGGTTTTAAATTAGGAAAAGAAATAAATATAAGTATAACAGGATTGAGACCTGGAGAAAAATTATACGAAGAGGTGTTAAATGTAAAAGAAAACACTTTACCAACTCAGCATTCTAGAATTTTAGTTGCTAAAGTAAGGGAGTACGAATTCAAAAACGTAAAGAATAATTATCTTGTTTTTAGGGAAATAACAAAAGAAAATGATAATTTTGAGATCGTAAGAAATATTAAGAGAATAGTTCCAGAATTCAAATCTAAGAACTCAAAATATGAAATATTGGATTGTAATTGTTAGTTATTAGAGTAATACGTAAATCTATGATAGCTTTTTGAATTATTTTATGTTTTTAAAATAAATGTTGAATTATAAAGAAAAATATTAAAAGACTATTTAATAATGAAAGAAATTTGCTTTGTTGGACTTGGTTATATAGGATTACCAACTGCTGCTGTGGTTGCAAGTAAAGGGAATAAAATATTAGGTGTAGATATCAATTTAAATGTTGTTGAAACTATAAATAAAGGTGAGATACACATTGTTGAACCTGGTTTAAAAGAATTAGTAAAAGATGTAATAGATCAAGGATTTTTAAAAGCTTCTACAAAAATAAAAGAATCTGATTATTATATTATTGTTGTTCCGACTCCTTTTAAAGGGAATCATGAACCAGATATTTCTTTTATTGAAACTGTAACCAAAGAAATAATTCCTATTTTAAAGAAAGGAGATACTTTTATTATAGAATCAACATCTCCTGTCGGAACAACAGAGAGAATGGCTGAGTATATTTTTTCTAAGAGACCTGATTTGCTGAATGAAATATATATTGCTTATTGTCCAGAAAGAGTTCTACCTGGAAATGTATTACATGAATTGGTTTATAATGATAGAGTAATAGGAGGTATAAATAATAAATCAACAGAAAAAGCTTTTGAATTTTATGAATCATTTGTTGAAGGGGATTTGCATAGGACAAATGCTCGTACAGCAGAAATGTGTAAATTGACAGAGAATTCATCACGAGATTCTCAAATTGCTTTTGCAAATGAATTATCATTAATATGTGATAAGGCAAATATTAATGTATGGGAATTAATAAATTTAGCAAATAAACATCCAAGAGTAAATATTTTAAAACCAGGGTGTGGAGTTGGAGGGCATTGTATAGCAGTTGATCCTTATTTTATTTCTTCTGAATTTCCATTAGAGGCGAAGATGATATCCACAGCTCGTGAAATAAATAATTATAAAGCCTTCTGGTGCGCAGAAAAGATTAATAATACTGCATTAGAGTTTCAATTGCATAATGGAAAGAAACCTAAAATTTCTATAATGGGGTTAGCTTTTAAACCTGATATTGATGATTTGAGAGAATCACCTGCAAAATACATTACTCAGAAGGTAATGCAATCATGTAATAATGCAGATTTAATGATTGTTGAACCTAATATAGAGAAGCATAATGTATTTAAACTTACTGATTATACTTTTGCATATAAAGAAGCCGATATCGTGGTTTTTCTTGTAGCTCATAAAGAGTTTAAATCTTTGAAAATTGATGAAAGTAAAATAATCTTGGATTTTTGTGGGATTTCTAAATAATATATTAATGACAATAAAGAAAGTGATGTTAGTTTTTGGAACCAGACCAGAAGCTATTAAAATGGCTCCCTTAGTAAAGGAACTAGAAAAGTATCCAAATAAATATAAGGTTATTGTTGTAGTAACTGCTCAGCATCGTGAGATGCTAGATCAAGTATTAAGTATATTTAATATAAAACCTGATTATGATCTAGATTTAATGAAAAAAGGACAAGATTTGTACGATGTAACTTCACGTGTTTTATTAGGAATGCGTGAGGTGTTAAGTAAAAATTCTCCCGATATTGTTCTTGTTCATGGAGATACTACAACTTCTACTGCTGCAGCTTTATCTGCTTTTTATGAACAGATACCAGTAGGTCATGTAGAAGCTGGGTTAAGAACTTATAACATATATTCACCGTGGCCAGAGGAAGCTAATAGACAATTAACTAGTCGTCTAGCTACATATCATTTTGCACCTACAGAATTAAGTAAAGATAATTTATTAAAAGAGGGTATAAGTAATGATAAAATATTTGTTACAGGTAATACAGTAATTGATGCTCTTAATATGGTTGTTAATAAATTTAAAAATGATATAGAACTTGAAGAAAAAATAATTACAAATCTATCAAAAGCAGGATTTTGTAATGTACGTGGAGAAAGAAAGATAGTTCTAATAACAGGACATAGAAGGGAGAATTTTGGAAATGGTTTCATAAATATTTGTGAAGCTATAAAAGAATTAAGTGTTAAATATCCAAATGTTGATTTTATTTATCCTATGCATTTAAATCCAAATGTTAGGAATGCAATTCGAAAGGTTTTTGGGAATATAAATAATATCTTTGGAAATTTATTTTTTATTGAGCCATTAGAATATCTATCTTTTGTTTACTTAATGGAGAAATCTTCAATTATTCTAACAGATAGTGGTGGAATTCAAGAAGAAGCTCCTAGTTTAGGTAAACCGGTTTTAGTTATGAGAGATACAACAGAAAGGCCAGAAGCTATTGAGGCAGGAACTGTCAAATTAGTTGGTACTAATGTAAAACAAATAGTTAATGAAGTTTCAATGTTGCTTGATGATGAAGAATATTATAAAAATATCAGTAAAGCTATAAATCCATATGGTGATGGATTTGCTTGTTCAAGAATTTTAAAAAGGTTGTAAAAGTTATGTTCAAAGATAAGATTTTATTAATTACAGGAGGAACAGGTTCTTTCGGAAATGCAGTTTTAAGTAGGTTTATTAATTCAGATTTAAAAGAAATCCGAATATTTAGTAGAGATGAAAAGAAACAAGATGAAATGCGTCATAAATTGAATAATCCAAAGATTAATTTTGTTATTGGTGATATAAGAGATTTTGACAGTATTAATAATGCTATGAGAAATGTAGATTATGTTTTTAATGCGGCGGCTTTAAAGCAAGTTCCTTCTTGTGAATTCTATCCAATGCAAGCTGTAAAAACAAATATTTTAGGATCTGAAAATGTATTGGAAGCTGCTGTAAGAAATAAGGTGAAGAAAATTGTAGTATTAAGTACAGATAAGGCTGCATATCCAATAAACACAATGGGTATGACTAAAGCTATTATGGAAAAATTAGCAATTTCAAAGTCTAGAGATGCTAGAGCAGTTGAAAATGGAACAATAATTTGTGCTACTAGATACGGAAATGTAATGTGTTCTAGAGGTTCTATAATACCTTTATTTATTCATCAAATAAAGGAAAACTTACCTATGACCATTACAGTGCCTGAGATGACTAGATTTATGATGTCACTCGATGATGCAGTAGATTTAGTTTTATTTGCTTTTAATAATGCTTTAGCAGGAGACTTATTTATTCAAAAAGCTCCAGCTGCAACAATTGTTGATTTAGCTCTTGCATTAAAAGAGTTGTTCAAAGTAAATAATGAAATTAAAATTATTGGGGCTAGACATGGTGAAAAAATGTATGAATCGCTATGTACAAGTGAGGAAATGTCAAAAGCTATCGATATGGGTGATTTTTATAGAGTACCTGCAGATTTACGAGATCTAAACTATACTAAATATGTTGAAAAGTTTGGTAATAGAATAGACTATGAAGAATATAATTCAGATAATACAAATAGATTAAAAATTGATGAGATTAAGAAATTACTTCTATCTTTAGATTATGTCAAAGATGAACTTGAGAATTATAATATTAATTAATACATTAATCATATGAAAACTCTAATTCCATTAATAAAACCTTATATTCCACCAAAGAATATATTAATGCCAGCTATAGAAGAAATCTTATATAGTGGTTATATCGCTGAAGGTAAAGAAGTTTATGAATTTGAAGATATGTTTAAAGCCTATATTGGTAATAAATATTGTTTAGCTGTACATTCTGGAACTGATGCTTTACATTTAGCTTTAAAATTAGCAGGAGTTAAACCAGATGATGAAGTTATCAGCACACCTTTAACTGCAGAACCTACAAATACTACTATTGCTATGATGGGAGCAAAAGTTATTTGGGCTGATATTGATATAAATAATGGCTTAATAGATCCAGATTCTGTTGTGAAGTTAATAACTTCTAAAACAAAAGCAATAGTAGTTGTACATTATGCAGGAATGGTTTGTGATATGAATAGATTAAATAAAATATCTAAGGATTATAATATACCAATAATAGAAGATTCAGCTCACGCTATGGGTGCAAAATATAAAGGGAAATATATAGGAACAAATTCTCCTTATACTATATTTTCTTTACAGGCAATTAAGCAAATGACAACAATTGATGGTGGATTTCTGTGTGTAAAAAATGAAGAAGATTATACAAATGGAAGATTAATGCGGTGGTTTGGATTGGATAAAACAAAATCTCGTTTGGATAATGATATAAAAACAGTTGGATATAAATATGCAATGAATAATGTAAATGCAACAGTTGGAAAAATTCAAATGCATTTTTTAGACAAAGTATTAGATAAGTATATATCCAATGGTAAGTATTATGATAAAGAATTATGTGGGATTAAAGGTATAGAGTTAGTAAAATATTCTGATGATACCGAACCTTCTTATTGGTTATATACGATGAAAGTAGAAAGAAGAGATTCTTTTATTAAAATGTTGGAATCTAATGGTGTAATTGCTTCACCATTACATCATCGTAATGATACGCATAGTATTTTTGCGGATTCAAAACGATTATTACCAAACATGGATAAATTTTATAATTCATTTGTCCATATACCTTGTGGTTGGTGGGTAAATGAAACTGATAGAAAATTTATTGTAGATTGTATTAAATCTGGTTGGTAGTATGAAGAATCTATTTAAGCCGTATATATCAAATGAACTAGAAGATTTGAATGATATACTAAAATCTGGTTCTTTATCATATAATAATTGGGGAAGAAAATTTGAAAAACTAATTGAGAAATTTGTTGGTGTCAAAAATGTAGTTTCAACTAATACATATTCTAATGCAATAAATGTTGCATTAGCTACTTTAGGTTTAAAACAAGGTGATGAAGTTATTGCTTCACCTATGAGTTGCGTTGCATCTAATATGCCATTACTAAATTATGGATTAAAAATTAAATGGTGTGATATAGATCCTAAAACAGGAACTTTATCTCCAGATTATTTGCGTACAATCATTTCCAAAAGGACAAAGTTGATAGTCCATAATCATTTTTGTGGTTATGTTGGATATGTTGATGAAATTAATGATATAGCTCGAAATTATTCAATACCTGTAATTGATGATTGTATTGAAGCATTTGGATCTGAATATAAAGGTAAAAAAGTAGGAAATTTAAAAACAGATATAACTATATTTTCATTTCAAACAGTTCGATTGCCAAATACAATAGAAGGTGGAGCTATTATTTTTAATAGTGAAGAATTATATGAAAAATCATTATTGTTAAGAGATTTAGGGATAAATAGGAAAAATTTTAGAGATGATTTTAATGAAATTTCAGAAAGTTGTGATATAATAACACCTGGGTATGCTGCAATGCCTAATGAAGTTTCTAGTTATTTTGGTTGTGTTCAAATGAATGAAATTGAAAAATTGTTAGTTCAGCAAAATGTTAATGCTAATAATTTATCAATTTGGTTAGATTCTAAATATCCAGAAATATATAGAATGAATTCTAGAAAAGAAATCAATCCTAATTATTGGGTATTTGGAATTATTGTGGATAATAAAATAGAAATGCTAAAGAAATTTAGAGAATTAGGTTTTTATGCCTCAGGAGTGCATATTAAAAATAATATTTATTCAGTGTTTGATTCAAAGATAGATTTAGAGGGAGTTAATGAATTTAATAATAAATTTTTAGCCTTACCTTCGGGTTGGTGGATAAATAATTAAGATATGAAAATAATATTTTTAGCTTATAGAGATTGGGCTATGCCAGTTTTTGTCACAATAGAAAAACATCCAAAAGTTTCTAAATGTATACTTTGTAAAACAAAGAAAGAACTTTTGAAATATAATTTATTAGATTTTGATTTAATAATATCTTGTGGTTGGAGTGAGGAATTAGGTGAAGAAATAACAAGTAAAATTCCTGCAATTGGCGTGCATTGTGCAGAATTAGATAGATATTCTTACGGTACACCTATTCAATTGCAAATAATTGATGGTATTACTAGGTCAAAACATAGAGTGTTTAGTTTTACGTACGATAAAAATTCGAAAAGAGCTCATACGCATAATAGATTGTATTCACATGAAGTTGATTTAGATCTTTCTGGAAATATGAAAGATATATTGGAGCAATTAACTGTAACTAGTAAAGTTTTGTTTGCCAGGTTTTTAGATGATTATCCTAATATTAGTTGGAAACAATGGCCTAAAGAGTCACAAATAAGATCTGCTAGAAAACCTAATGATAGTATATTGTCAATGAAAAACTTTTCAAATATGACAACAGAACAATTATATAATTTTTTTAGATGTTTGGAGGATCCATATCCTAATGGTGGAATTGAGGATGAGGATGGAATACTATATATAAAAGAAGTTAGATATAAAAAGAAAGTTAAATAAATTTATGAATATTGCATTAATAACAATTACTTATAATGATGATCTTCGTTTAAATCAATGGAAAGATTTATATCAGAGATATAATAAAGACATAAATTATCATATAATTGTCGATAATAATTCAAATCATAAATATAAGAACGAGTTAAAAAAAACTTTTCCAGATTCTATTATTATTGAAAGAACAACTAATGGTGGATGTACTGCAGCTTATAATGATGGAATTAAATATGCACTTGATTCTACTGATTGTGATGCTATTGGAATAATATGTAATGATACAAAAGTTGAACTAGATTTTTACCCAGTATTATATGACTATTTATATAGTGATGATGAATTGGGAATGGTTTCTCCTGCAACTTTAATAAAAGATACTGATGTCGTAAATAACTTTGGACATTCTGTTACAAATCATTTAACCATGAAAAATAATTATCATGGAAAAAAAATTAATGATTTGAAAAATAATGAATACTCAGAAATGTTGTTAGGAGGAAATAATTTAGCTAAAAGATCATTTTATAAAAAGATTGGATTGCAAGATGAAAATTTATTTATGTATTCTGATGAATTAGATACAGCTTTTCGAGCAAAAAAAGCAAAAATAAAATTGGGAGTTACTTCTAAAACAACAAGTATGCATTATCATATACCATATTTAAATAAACTAGATAAGCCGTATTTTTGTTATTATTTAATGCAAAGAAATAAAGTATATTTAGCTCATAAACATTTTGATATGTTTAAAGTTTTGCAAGTTTTTCTAACTTTCTTGTTTCTTGATATTGGTTTTATAATTAAATCTTTATTAACAAGAAATAGTGAGAAATTCCATGCCACTTTATGGGGATTATTAGGATTAATAAATGGATTATTAAAAAATATGAAATCAAATAAATATTCACAACCAAAATAGAAAAATATGAAAGATATAATTATTCTTGGAGCTGGAGGTGCGGCGTTAAATATTTTAGAGTATATTGAAGATATTAATGAGTTATCATTAACTTGGAATATACTAGGTTTATTAGATGATAATATAAACTTGCACAATTCTGAGATTATGGGATATAAAGTATTAGGTTCTATCGAAGATTCTATAAAATGGCCTAATGCTTTTTATATTTCTTCAATTGGATCTGCCCAAGATCTCGAATTAAGAAAATTAGTTAGAGATAAAGTTCCTTTTTCGAATGATAGTTTTGCAACAATTATTCATCCTAAGGCTCACGTTTCTAAAACTGCAATAATTGAACCAGGTTGTATTATTTGTCCATTTACATCTTTACAATCTCATACTCATATCAAGCATGATAGCTATATTACTTCTTTTACATTAGTAGGACATGAATCTGTTATAGGGGAGCATTGTGTTGTTGCTGGTAGAACAATGATTGCAGGTAGTGCAATTATCGGTGATTGTACATATATTGGCTGTGGTTCTACATTGAAGCATGAAATATTTATTGGAGATCATTGTATGATAGGAATGGGGGCTGTTCTTTGGAAAAATGCTGAACCTTTTTCAAAGTATTATGCACCTCATGCAAGAACTAAAGAAGAAAGAATTATAGAAAAAAATATCTTTAAAAATTAATTATGCAAGAAAGTATTTTAGGCCATTTTTATGATGATTTTATTGAGAATGAGATTATATATCATTCTCTTTCTAAGACAATATTTGAGAGTGATAATAATTTTTTTTCATTAATGACAATGAATCATCATCCTGTACATACTAACTTAAATTATGCGAAAAATAATCAACATAAAAAAATATTAGTAGTAGGTACATTAGTTTTTTCATTAGCTGTTGGAATTACTGTTCCTGATATTAGTGGAAAAGCTATTGCTAATTTAGAATATAGTGATATAAGACACCTAAATCCTGTCTTCATAAATGATACAATATATGTTAGAAGTAAAATTGTAAAAAAAATCAAATCTAAAACTAAGGATGATAGAGGTGTTATTTATGTTGAATCTATTGCTTATAATCAAGATAAAATAGATGTATTATCATTTAAAAGAAGAGTTTTAGTAAAGATTAATACTAAGTGATAATGAAGAAACAAGAAAATTATTTAATGCGTAGTTTAATGTTTGTTCCTGCGCATAATCAGAAGTTATTAAATAGTAGTTTGAAGAGAAATGCTGACGTTTTATTGTTAGATATTGAAGATTCAGTTCCAGAAAATGATAAGCAACTATCGAGAGATAACATAAAGAAATTTGTTAGAAATCCAAACTTAAATAATCAATTGATTTTTCCTAGAGTAAATGATATTGAAAGTGGACACCTTCTTCAAGATGCTTATCAATTAACAATTGATGGTATAGCAGGATTTATGTATCCCAAGGCAACAAAAGCTGAGGATATTTATTTTTTTGGTAAACTACTTGAAACTATAGAAAGTGAAAAAGGGTATCCTGAAGGTACATTTAAAATAATTCCTTTAATAGAAACTCCAGGAGCGGTGATGAATATTAGTAAAATTTGTTGTTCTTCTAAGAGAGTTATAGCTGTAGCTTTTGGATGTGAAGATTATGTTACAGATTTACGTGGAAATCACGACGAATTTGATCAAAGTATATTTTTTGCTCGTAACATGATTGTTAATGGAGCTAGAGCTTGTGGAGTTATTCCTATAGACACTGTACATATCAAAGTTCACGATTTAGAAGATCTTGAAAGAAATCTAAAAGTTTCTAGAGATCTTGGATTTGAAGGAATGTTGGTTTTAAATCCTAAGGAATTACCTTTAGTACATAAATATTATTCACCTAGTGAAAGTGAAATCAAATGGGCAAAAGATATGATTGAATTATCTATTGAGGCTGTTGATAAAGGAAAAGGAGTAGCTGTTAAAGAAAATAAATTTATAGGTCCTCCTATGGTAAAAATGGCTAATGAGATATTAGATAAAATTGAATTAATATCATCAAAGTCATAAATCTTGATACACTAAAAAATGAGTACAAAGGAGAATTTGAGAAATAAAACAATTCTGGGTTTAATATGGAGCACTATTGAGAGACTTGGGTATTCATTAGTTATGTTTATTACTAATGTTTTCTTAGCTAGATTATTAATGCCAGAAGATTTTGGTTCTATTGCATTATTATTAGTTTTTATTTCTTTAGCTAATATTATTGTTGAAAGTGGATTTTCTTCAGCTTTGATACAAAAAAAGGATATTAACAAAAAAGACTGTGATACAGTCTTTTTGTTAAATTTGATTTTATCTATATTTGTGTACTTGATTATATATTTTATAGCTCCATATGTTGCATCCTTTTATTCTTTACCTGAATTAACTAATTTATTAAGAATATTATCTCTTTCAATTTTAATTAATTCATTTGGAATAGTTCAATTAGCATTACTGAAAAAAGATATTGAACTCAAAAAAATTTCAATTATATCTATTTGTTCTTCTTTCTTAGGTGGTATAGTAGGAATAGGTGCAGCTTTTCAAAATTTTGGACCATGGAGTTTAGTTTATCAAATGCTAACTGCTAGTTTTATTAGAGTTGTTCTGATAAATATTTTATCTAATTGGAGGCCGAGTTTTATTTTTTCATATAATTCTTTTATTAGTTTGTATAAATATGGATCAATGGTGTTTTTTACTCGAATTATTGATGTGATTTATCAAAACACTATACCATTACTATTGGGTAAATTCTTTAATCCTAAGATTGTTGGAAATTATAATCAAGCCAAATCTTTAGAAAGTGTTCCTAATCAAACTATTATTACTATTCTTAATCAAGTAACTTTTCCTGTATTTTCAATTATTCAAAATGATGAAGATAAATTGAAAGATTCAATACAAAAATCAATGAAAATCTTATCTTGGATCAATTTTCCAATTATGATTGTTTTGATAATAATTGCAAGACCTTTGTTTATATTATTGTATACAGATAAATGGATAGAAGCTGTACCATTTTTTCAAATTATGTGTTTTGGAGGAATGTTTAATTTTATTGTTCAAATTAATTTATCTCTACTTCTAGCTTTAGGTTATAGCAAATTAGGTTTTTTTAGTAGATTATATCGTCAATTAGTTTTTTTTATATTAATATTTATTGGAATTTTTCTTGATGGTATTAATGGTCTACTTATTATGGGATTTATAATATTTCCATTTGTTTCAATTCTGATTACTATATATTATGTATTAAAGGTTTTTAATTATAGTTTTAAAGAGCAATTTAATGATATTGTTAGACCTCTATTCTTGAGTGTGTTAATAGGGGTGTTAGTATTTGCTTTACCTTTAGAAGTAAATAACCTATTTGTAATTATCCTTTTAAAATCAATTATATATATTTTTTCATATCTTTTTTTATCAAAATTGTTTAAATTAGATTCTTATATATATATAAAAACTGAATTTAAAAGATTTAATTTGAAACAATGATAAGTGTAATAAATAAGTATTATGCGTTATTTTTATTTATAATAAAAGAAAATCATAATTTAAAAATGTATAATCTACTTATAATATATTTAATAATTTAAAATTTTATATTAATAAAACAAAGAAGTATGACTCAAGATCTTAAATATGATATTAGATTATCACGATTAGTTGCTGTATTATTATCTGTTTTAGCTATAAATGGGACATTTAAAACGATATTTCATATGCAGTCTGGATCTTCTAGTTTTACCATTTTACTATCATCTATCTTTTTCTTATATTTTTTTTATAATATTCCAATAATCATTAAGCGTTCATTTAATATGCTTTTTTTTGGTTATACTTTGTTATTGTTAATAAATGTATATCCATATTTGATTTATGATAATTGTTCTTTAGTGTTTTCTAATTTTACACAGTGGAATCTTTTATTTTGGTTTCCTATAGGATTAACAGTCTATTCAATACGTAATATTAAGATTCTGTCTGATGTGTTATATAGGTGGTCTTTTTTTATATCCTTTGTATTGTTATTATCTGGACCATTTCATTTTGAAGTTGGTGAAAGGCAGTTTTATAGTATGTTTTTTTCTTATTCGCTTTGTTTAATGGTAAATATTCATTTAAACCGTTTATTTAATAAATTCTCATTTTTTCTCCTTCTATATGTAATTATTGAGTTTTGTTTTATTTTATTATATGGTTCTAGAACTGCTATTCTTGGGATCTTTTTCTTTTTTCTTTTTAAACTTATAACATTTAAAAAAATTAGAAAATTAGTTATTATATTAGCAATTATAATATCTCCTATATTAATTAATTTTAAGTACTTTGTTACTTCAATATATATATTTCTAATGAATAATGGTATATATAGTAGAACCCTTGAACTTTTAATGAATAATAGAGCTAATAAATTGACAGAAAGAGATATGATCTGGAGACAAGCTTTATTATATATTAATCAAAAACCAATTTTTGGTTGGGGAGTAGGGGGAGACTATATGACTATTGGAGTTAGTACTCATAATGGAATATTACAGTTGATGATGTATTTTGGAGTCATATTCGGCTTATTCTTTTTGCTATTCATATTGTTTTCTTTAATAAAAATATTTTTCATTAAAGATGTGTACTATAAAGAATTGTTAATGATTTTATTTTCATCATATATTTTATCTTCCCTTACTATTGGTGATGGATTTTTAGATAAACCTGCTATTGCTATTTATTTATTTTTGTTTCTTAAAATTGTGCGTTATTCTAAAGTGAAAAATAATAACAAAATTAGTATTATATGAAAACAAATATTATAACTCTTGATTATGAAATGTTTCTTGGTAATCCAGGCGATGTTTATTCAACTTTGATTTTACCTACTAATAAATTGTCAGAAATCTTTGATAAATACAATATTAAACCAACTTTATTTGTAGATGTAGCATATTTATTAAAATTAAAAGAATTGTCAATTAATAATAATAAAGCATTAGATGATTATAATTTAATTGTTAACCAGTTAAAGAATTTAGCAGATAAGGAATATGATTTGCAATTACATATTCATCCACAATGGTTTTTTTCTGATTATATTGATAATATGTGGTCTATGGACTATGATCATTATTCTTTAGGTGATCTAGATGAAAAACATATAGATTTTATTTTTAAACACGGTATAAAATTATTGAATAACATATCAAAGAAACCTGTAATTGCTTTTAGAGCTGGAGGTTATACACTCCAATCATGTACTAACTATCATTTGTTTTTTAAAAAATATGGAATTAAAATTGATAGTTCTGTGATTTCAAATACAATCTCAAATACACAATACCAAAAGTATAATTATCATAATACGCCAAGTTATTGTTTTTATAAATTTGATAATGATTGTAATACTGAAGATATAGAAGGTGATCATTTTGAATTTCCTCTTAAGGCATTAAAAATGAATCCTATTTTATATTCATTTTTAAGATATTTTAAGTATCGTTATTCTTATAAAAAATATGCAAATGGCAAAAGTATAGAAATTGTAAATTCAAATTTCAAAAAAATAAAACAATTATTAATCCAATTATTAAAGAAAAAATCAATAATGCCCTCTATAGATGGAGTTTCAATTAATTTTATAAAGCGAATTTTTGATAAATCTCAAAGTAAAGTATTTCTAATCATAGGGCATCCTAAAAACACTTCTCCTCTTTCTTTAGAACAACTTGATCTTTTTTTATCCTACGCAATACAGAAGGAAACTAAATTTGAATCATTAACTAATTATTACAAATATGAACTTAAAAATAATTAATACTCTAGATGAGCCCAAAGGAATTGAAGTTATATATGCAAAAAAAGAATATTTAAAAAGTATAGCTTCTAAATATGGTTGGTTATCATGTTTAAATGATGAAGAAATAATATATACAATACCTTATGTGATTAAGAAAAAATTATTTTTTAAATATATTCAATTTCAATATTCAGGCATTAAACTGGCAAATACTGATGTTACATATAAACAATATTATGATACAATATTGGATTTTTTAAAAAATCAAAATTGTTTTGATTTTGTTGGAGTTCCTCCTACGCACGTTTTGTTTTCAGATTACCCTAATAATTCAATTGTAGCTAATTTTGGTAGTTACAGAATTAATTTATGCCAGACTGAAGATGAATTATGGAAAAATATTCATTCAAAACATAAAAATGTAATAAGAAAATCTATTAATAGTAATGTTGAAATTTGTATTGGATTTGAATATATAAATGATGCTATTAAATTACTTAATAATACTAATAAATTAGCAGGATTTTCTTTAATTAATAAAGATGATTTTATTAATAAAAATTCATCTTTATTTAATATAGGAGGTATTGTTGTTTTTGTTGCATATAAAGATAAAATCCCACAAAGTTGTGCTATTTATAGAGTTGATAAAAATACTGTTTATTATGAACAGGGAGGATCTTGTATAAAACCTTTTACAGGCAGTGGAAATTTATTACATTGGGAAGCAATTAAGTATTTTAAAAATAATAATTGTAAGGTTTATGATTTTGTTGGAGCAAGAATATCACCTAATAAAGGTTCAAAATTAGAAGGTATTCAAAGATTTAAAAGTAGATTTGGGGGGGATTTGGTAAAAGGATATTTATGGAAATATCCTATCAATTTATTTAAATATCGTTTGTTTATGTTTTTATTTTGGATTAAAACTAAAAGAAAAGAAGATCTAATTGATCAAGAGAATATAAATAAACAGAGCATAACAAGTTCTATTTAATAATAGTAAATATGAAGAAAAAGATAGTTTTTATAGTTGGAGCATTAACTTTACCTAGATGTATACGCAGAATAGAAGCATTTTATGAAGCTGGTTATGATATTAAAGTATATGGATATTCTAGAGGAGTAAATATGTTAAATGAATATGATTCTAATATCCCAATTGAAAATCTTGGGAAATTAAAAAATGGTTCAGGATACGTATCAAAAGTTTATAATCTTTATAAAGATGTAAATTATATAATAAAAAATAACAAAGGAGCATTATTTTATTTAATATCTGCTCCTCTACAATCATATTTCTTTTTAAATAAGAAATGTGAGTTTATAAATGAAATTTCTGATATCAGATATGCTTATCCTAAATTTAGAATTTTTGAACCAATATTAAAATTTCTTGATAGAAAATTAATAAAAAAATCATTTTTAACGATTCTAACATCTGAAGGATTTAAAAAATATTTCTTTAAAGATAATAATATTGAGAATATAATTGTTCAACCTAATAGAGTAAGTTCAAAGATTAACCTATTTCAAAATATAAAATCATTTGAGATAAAAGACTCTCTTGAAACAATTAATTTTGGGTTCGTTGGTTCGATTCGATTTAATGCAGTCTATAATTTTGCAGAAATTATAGGTAAAAATTTCCCTAAATATAAATTTCATTTTTTTGGAGATTCACCCTTCCCCGAAAAATTTGTTAAATTGTCAAATAAATATTCGAATATATATTATCACGGAGTCTTTAAAAGTCCTGATGATTTATCAACAATATATAGTAAATTAGATATTGTTGTTTCATGTTATGATATAGAAGCTAAAAATGTAAGAATAGCAGAGCCTAATAAATTATATGAAGCAATGATGTATAAAACACCAATTTTAGTATCTAAATTCACATTCTTGGAAAGGCAAGTTAATAAATATAATTGTGGTTATTCTGTAAATGTAAGCTCTAAGGCCGATATTATAGATTTTGTAGAAAATATTAAAATGTCGGATATTAATATAACAAGTAGAAATATTGAAAATATTGATTCAGAAATTTATATTGAAAATCATAAGAATATCTTCTCATATTTAAATAAATATTTGTAAACTATGAATAAAATAGAAAAATTTGTTTACGATTCATTAAAGAATAATCCTAGAATAAAAGGGTATGTAAGAAATTTATATCAATTATCTATGGATATTTTACCTCGTCCAAAAAATTATTCTTTAAACGAAATATCTTGTAAATCAGGTTACTTTTTTGGATTTCATGACAAAAATCCTTTTTCAACTAATGAAGATATGGTTCTAGCACAATCTACAATTGAAGAATTAAGAATGCCTATGCAAACTGATAGTGCGGATATTGGATATTTTGATTTTTCTAATGGGAAACTTGGATCTTTTACTAAATTGTCGGAAACATTTGCTTGGAATTATCATAAAGGTTGTAGACTTCAGTGGTTAAATGATGATGAGATAATATTTAATACAGCAGTAAAAAATAATGTTGTTTCTAAAATTGTTTCAGTAAAGAATAAAAAAGAACGAATTTTGAAAAGACCTATTGATACTGTTTCTGAAGATGGTAAATATGCTACTTTTTTTAGTTACGAGAGATTAGAAAATGATATGCCAGGATATGGTTATCCTTATAGTGATTCATTATCCTTTCTACATGAAAATATTTCTAAAAACACAGGTTTATATATATTTAATATTAATGATGAGAATGAAGAAATGGTAATTTCATTATATGATTTATGGAAACTTCTGGATGATAAGGATAAATACAAGAACTATCATCATTTTGTAACTCATACTGAATTTTCTTCTGATTCTAGATATGTTTCTTTTATGCATAGATGGACAAATCCTTCTAATACGGATAAGAGATGGTCTTTATTATATGTGTATGATTTGCTAACAAAAGCTATTATTAAAATACCTGTTGATAATATGGTTTCTCATTATGTTTGGAATGAACATAAAATACTAGCATATTGTAGAATTGACGGTATTGATAGTCATGTTATATTTAATATAGATAATTTGAATGAATTTAGTAGGATTTTGCCTGAAAAATTGAATTCAGATGGACATCAAAGTTTTATAAATTCTTGTAGTTTTATTACTGATACATATCCTAATGCACGACGAATGCAAAAGTTGTATAAGATTAATTTATTTGATAATTCATGTGTGCTAGTAGCATCTCTTTATCATAGAAGAAAATTTTCATCTTCGTTAAAAAAGGGAAATATTTGTGTTGATTTACATCCCATAGTATCAAAAAGTGGTGATTTTGTTTGTTTTGACTCTGGATTTAATAAAGAAAGAAGTTTATGTGTAATGAGTTTAAAAAAATAGTTAAATGGCTTTGAAATTAATGTATATAACTAATCAAATAGAAGTAGCAAAGATTGCTGAGAAACATTCTGTAGATAGAATATTTATTGATTTGGAAAAAAATGGAAAAGCTGAAAGACAGGCTTATAAGGATACCGTAAAATCTAATCATGAGTTTTCTGATATCAATAAAATAAGAAATGTAATATCAAAATCTGATATACTAGTTCGTATTAATCCTTTATATGATAAATCTAATCATGAAATAAATGAAGTTATCGAAAGAGGAGCAGATATAGTAATGTTACCAATGTGGAGAAAATTGGACGAAGTAAAAAAGTTTTACGATCTTGTAAATGGGCGTGCAAAGATTTCGTTACTATTAGAGACTGTATCTGCTCAAAAAGAGTTAGAAAAGGTCTTAGAATTTGGCTGTTTTGATGAAATACATATTGGGTTAAATGATCTTCATTTAGATTATAAATTGAAATTTATGTTTGAATTATTATCTAATGGGACAGTTGAAAATATAGCTCGTAAATTGAATCACGCTAATAAAACTTTTGGATTTGGTGGTATTGCTGATCTAAATTCTGGATTGATTTCAGGAAAAAATATTATTGCAGAACATTATAGACTAAATTCAAAATTAGCAATTTTATCGAGAAGTTTTTGTAATACAGATATTGTTAAAGATATTGATATGATAGATAAAACATTCTCGAAAGGTATCAATCAAATCAGAAAATATGAAAAGTATTTAGAAAATCAAGATGAATCTTTTTTCCTAGAAAATAAGAAGATAGTGCAAAAAAAAGTAGGTGAAATATTAAATTTTTAGTATGAATTATAAAGAAATATCTAAGATAAGTGAATCGGTAGGAGAAGCATTTTATGTTCTTGATACAGATAAGTTTGTTGATAATTGGAATAACCTGTTAACTAGTTTTCGTGATATATATAAAGAAACATATATTGCATATTCCTATAAAACTAATTACATTCCTAGATTATGTAAATTAGTTGACGAAATGGGAGGATATGCAGAAATAGTTTCGCATATGGAATATGAAATCACTAAAAGATTAAAAATTAAAGCTGATAAAGTTATTTTCAATGGTCCATATAAAAATAAGGATTCTGTTAAAGAAATACTTTTATCAGGAGGAATAGTTAATATTGATTCTATTTCTGAATTACCTTTCATTATTGAATTAGCTAAGTTGAATTCTTCCAAAACGTTAAATATTGGCATAAGGTGTAATTTTAAGATTAATGACAATGTTATATCTCGTTTCGGAATTGATGTTTTATCAGATGAGTTTAAATTTTTAATAGATGAACTTACATGTAATACTAATATATGTATTAAGAGTTTGCATTGTCATTTCGCTTGTCGAAGTATTGAAACTTGGAAACCAAGAGCAGAAGGAATGTTAGACATCCTTCAGAAATATCCTGAATTGAATCCAGAAAATATTGATTTAGGAGGTGGTTTATATGGAAATATGAAAGAGTCATTAAAGGAACAGTTTGATTCGTTTATTCCAAAATATTCTGATTATGCTAATGAAGTAGCGAATGTCTTCAAAGAAAGATTTTCAAATTATAATATAAAACCAAAGTTATTTATTGAACCTGGAAGTGCTTTAGTTGGTGATGTAATGCAATTCATTTCAAAAGTTGTATCTATAAAAAATGTACGTGGGAAAAAAATTGCGACATTATTGGGTAGCATATATAATATAAATCCAACTTTAAATAAAAAGAATCCACCTATTACAGTTCTAAATAATCTAGAATCAGAACAATTATATTATGAAGATTTGGATTTTAGTGGATTTACATGTATAGAATCAGATTATCTGTACAAAGGATATTCTGGATTTTTATCTTCTAATGATTTTGTTTTGTTTGATAATGTAGGATCGTATTCTGTTGTCTTAAAGCCTCCTTTTATTTTACCAAATTTTCCTATTATTGAAATAGTAAATGATAAAATAGTGTGTATAAAAGAACAAGAAACTTTTGATAATATTTTTAGTACTTATAAATTTGATTTTTAAATGTGGTTTTGGTTTAATAAGTTAATAAAAAGGATACTAGATATAGTAATGTCGATTATTTTGATAATAATCTTATCTCCTATATTTTTGATTTGTATTATTGGTGTGAAATTTGATTCAAAAGGTCCTGTTTTTTTTAAACAAGCTAGATTAACACTCAAAGGTCGTATCTTTTATATGTTTAAATTTAGATCTATGTATATTAATTCAGAGCAAATAGGAACAGGATTATTTAATTATGAGAATGATCCTAGAGTTACTAAATTAGGTAGATTATTAAGAAATTTAAGTCTAGATGAACTTCCTCAATTATTTAATGTTTTGTGTGGAGATATGTCACTTGTAGGACCTAGACCTTGCGTTTCTTATGAGTTAGGTGATTTCGAAACTTTAAATCATAGATATAAGAAAAGATTTGAAATTAATGCTGGTATTACAGGATTAGCTCAAATACAAGGGAGAAATGAATTACCTTGGGATCAAAAAGTTTTATATGATGGAGATTATATTGAAAGATTTAAAAAATGGGGAGTACTATTAGATATAAAAATATTATTCTTGACTGTATATTGTATTTTTAAAAAGAAATCTATATTTGAAGATAAAGTTGATGAAAATATAAGTGATATAGAGTCAGCTAAAATAGCTAATGAGGAAATAATAAGAAAAGCTCATGAAAAATAAAAGATATATGAATAAAGAAAGATTAATTTGGCTAGGAGGAGAACTTATTCCAGTTAGTGAAGCTAAGATAAATGTCTTATCACCAACATCTCAATTTGGAGCAAATGTTTTTGAAGGTATAAGATGTTATTGGAATAATGATATGGATCAATTATATGCATTTAGATTAGAGGATCATTTTAATAGATTATTAGATTCAATTAAAATTTTTAAGATGGATGCAAATTATACTGTAGAATATCTTATAAGTGTGCTAAAAGAAGTTATAATTGCTAATAATTATAAAGAGGATATAGCTGTTAGACAAACTGTTTTCATAGATGGTTTAGGAGGTACTTGGAATTCAAAAGGACCTGTTAATATGTTTGTTGCTCCTATTGCAAAAAGTCGTAAAATATATAAAGAACAAAATGGTTTGAGATGTTGTATTAGTTCTTGGGAACGTATAAACGATAATAATTTATCACCGAGAGCAAAAGTTGGAGCTAACTATATTAATAGTAGAATGGCTCATTTAGAAGCCACAGATAATGGTTATGATACAGCAATTTTTCTAAACAAATTTGGGAAAGTTGCAGAAGCTCCTGGTTCTTGTATCTTTATTATTAGAAATGGTGAATTAATAACGCCTCCATGTACAGCTTCAGTATTAGAGAGTATTACTAGAGATACAATAATGAAAATTGCAAGAAATGATTTGAATATTTCTGTAATTGAAAGAGATATTGATAGAACTGAATTATATATTTGTGATGCCGCTTTTTTATGTGGTTCAGCTATGGAAATTACACCAATTTGCAGTTTTGATTCATATAAGATTAATAATTCGGTTAATAATAATCTTGTTCATAAGCTTTTTGAAGAATATGATAGTGTAATATCTGGAACTAATAATAAATATTTGAATTGGTTAACTCCTATATATTAAATAATGCAAAAAGATAATATATATATTAAAAATTTAATTTCTGTTATAATACCTGTATATAATTCTGCAAAAACAATAAGAGAGACATTAAATTCTGTAATTAAACAAACGTATGATAATATAGAAGTAATTATTATTGATGATTGTTCTACTGATGAAACTGTTAAAATAATATTGGATTTTGCAAAAATAGATACTAGAATTAATCTTTTTAGTTTAGATTATAATAGTGGAGCTGCTGTTGCAAGAAATTATGGAATAAACAAAGCAAAAGGGCAATATTTAGCATTTATTGATAGTGATGATTTATGGCTAAAAGATAAATTACAGAAGCAAATAGATACTGATTATCCTTTTGTATATACAGCAATTAAAATGATTAATGATAATAATGAAATTATTAAAGATAAACTTTCAGTACCCTTAAAGGTCTCGTATAATTACCTTTTAAGAAATACAATTATAGTCACTTCTTCAGTTTTGATTAATAGAAATATAATAGGTGATTTTAATATGCCATTGCGTAGATCTGGTCAGGATTATGCAACATGGCTATTATTATTAAGAAGAACAAAATACGCTTATGGAATTGATGAAGCTTTAGTTTTGTATCGTAAAGGAAAGAATTCTTTATCATCTAATAAATTGAAAAGTATAAATCAAGTATATGAAATACAAACGAAGAATGAGAGTATCTCAAAAATAAAAGCATTTTTTAATACTTTATGTTTTTGTATGTATGCATTTAAGAAACACTATTTAAAATAAATATTTATGAATATAGCTATAGTAGGTACTGGATACGTAGGTTTAGTTTCAGGAACGTGTTTTGCTGAAATGGGAATTAATGTAACATGTATTGATATAAATAAAGATAAAATTAATTCATTAAAGAAAGGAATTGTTCCAATATATGAACCTAGTTTGGAAGAAATGGTTATTAGAAATTTAAATGCAGGTCGTTTAAGTTTTTCTACTGAATTAGTTTCTGTTTTGGATTCTGTTGATATAGTATTTAGTGCTGTAGGAACTCCTCCTGATGATGATGGAAGTGCTGATTTAAAATATGTTCTAGAAGTTGCTAAAACTTTTGGAAAACATATAAATAAATACACTATATTAGTTACTAAATCTACAGTTCCTGTTGGAACAGCAAATTTAGTCAAAGAAGTTATAAATAAAGAAATTAAGTTACGAGGTAAGAATATATCTTTTGATGTTGCTTCTAACCCAGAATTTCTTAAAGAGGGTGCTGCTATTAATGATTTTATGAGTCCAGATAGAGTTATTGTTGGCGTTGAAACTAATAAATCTAAAGAATTACTGACAAAATTATATAGACCATTCCTTTTAAATAATTTTAGAGTTATTTTTACAGATATATTATCTGCCGAGATGATAAAATATGCTGCAAATTCTATGTTGGCAACCCGTATTTCTTTTATGAATGATATTGCTAATTTGTGTGAACTACTTGGTGCTGATGTTAATATGGTACGAAAAGGGATTGGTGCTGATACACGAATAGGTAATAAATTTCTTTATCCTGGATGTGGATATGGGGGGAGTTGTTTTCCTAAAGATGTTAAGGCTTTAATCAGAACTGCTGATAATAATAACTACAGTATGGAGGTTTTGAAGGCAGTTGAAAAAGTAAATTCTTTTCAAAAATCAATATTATACAAAAAACTAAAATCACATTATAAAATACTTAAGGGTAAAGATATAGCAATATGGGGATTGGCTTTCAAACCTGGAACTGATGATATGCGAGAAGCGACTTCTTTAGTTACAATACAATTACTTTTAGATGCTGGATGTAATGTGAAAGTTTATGATCCTGTTGCAATGGAAGAGTGTAAACGTAGAATAGGCAATGTTGTAACTTATGCTACAGATATCTATGATGCTGTTCTAGATGCAGATGCCTTAATAGTTATCACAGAGTGGAAACAGTTTAGATTGCCAAATTGGAAAGTGATTTTTAAATCGATGAGGGAAGCCTTCGTTATAGATGGTAGAAATATTTATTCTCCTGGGGAATTATCTAAGCTAGGTTTTAAATATTCTTGTATAGGTAATAGAAATTGTGAGATATAATCTGTATTTAAGTATTTAATATTCAATAGTATAATATGTTGTAATGTGAATGATATCAATAAAACTTTTAATATTTGGATATCAGGTACTTATTTCATAAAATGTATAATACAGGATCCTCTATATTTTTAGTGATCCTGTATTATAAAAATTTTAATACATATCAACTTATAACTTTATTATTAAAAATTTTAATAATCCTAATATTTCATTCTTTTTAATTCTACTTATGCTTACTGGTTCGTTAATTCCTTTAAGCCATATAAAAGTATGATTATAAGATTTAATTTGGGAGATATTTATTATAATACTTCGATTTATTCGTAGGAAATAAGTTTTACATAGATTATTTGATAGTGTAGAAATATTCATTGATAGTATATACGATTTGTTATTTCTAATTATAATTTCACTATAACTTCCAGATGCTTTTATATACGGAATATCAGTGTATTTATGAACTATGTATTCGTTCCCTTGGTGAATAAATAGATGTTTTGTGAAATGTGGAATATTGAAACGTTTTATTCCTCCTATATAATTGAATTGCTGTGTTAATAACCTATACTTCGATTCTATTGTATAGAAAACTTCATTTACACATAATTGGTTACCTATACATCTTGATACGTGATTTAAATTAATTATTAAGTGTTTATCTATCTTTATGAAATCTTGCCAAGAAAGTTGTTTTATTAGTTTATAATGGTCTATTTTTATTTCTTCTTTTTGATTTTTATATTCTATATAGTTTTCTTTAAGATTTATTAAATAGATCTTATCTATATCTTCTGATATTAACTCTTGTATCTCGTATGACTTCATAATTTGATTAGAATGTTTACTATAAAATTATGATTTGTTGAGATTTATAAAGTTCTTTGTTTTGTGAACTATACTTTATAATACTTTTTTAGGTAGTTTACAAACTTATATAAATTAAGGTTGCCTTTTTAGGCAACCTTTTTTGTTTATCCCTCAAATTTACTTGCATTTTCTACACTCTTCTCTGCTTGATGGATTTTTGCTAATGCAGAAAGAGCTTTTTGTGATTTTCCTCTGTCTATACTTAATTGTAATGAGCAATATGGACATTCAATTCCTTTCCTTGTTAATAAATCTCTTATTGAGATTGGAATAAATTTATTGCACTGTGGACATATTAAACCTGATGGTTTTTGTCTTGATGTATTTGGATTCATATTATTCTATGCTTTTATTTTCTTTATTTCCTATCTCTTCTATTTGTGTGTTATGAGATGTAAGATGTAATAAGTTTGACAATCCTGCTGGCATATCAGCTTGTTTCATTTTTACATGTATTTTCATGTTTGCTGATAGATTCTGATCTCTTTCTATTTTCTTTCCTCCTTTTTGAGGAGCTAGTGAGGCGCGCATCTTTAGTGAAGGTTTTGAATTTTCGTTTTTTACTTTTTTACCATCTTTTATTGAAAATCCATGTTCTTCTTCTTCGTGCATAGCATCGTGTATCTTTATGTCAAAATCGAATTCTGCTTCTTCTATATGTAGTAAAGGAAGAGGTATTAGTGTTACCAATGGAATTTTTACTTGTTGTTGCTTTTTCTCATTTAGGTTGTTCGATTGATAGCTAAATGTTAGCATTCTTAGATCGCCTGTATCGCCTGTCTCTGGATTATAGTCTTCAAAGGCTGTATGCATTACAAAGTCTAAATATCGTTCTGCTGACATAGAATCTGCATCTATTGTTGCTATTAATGGACCAGCTATTAATTGTTGAAGTTCTAAAACTTGACTACTACGTTTGCTTATCTGTTTCCCTTTCTCTTTATTTTCCATTTCCTAATTTTATTTCATTACATAATCTTCGTACTCACTTTCTATCTGTGTTAATGTGTAATTCCTTGGACTGAATTTTAATTTGAAAGAGTGTATTGCTTCCTGGGGCATACTTGCTAACTCTTCTGATGTGATTGCTACATCAAGTTGAGGAAAGGTGTTTAACGATTTGAAATTCTGATTTACGATTCTGCTTTCTATTTGATTTGATACTACTTGTTTTATGTTTTGTATTACCTCCTCTTTAAGTTCTTCTCCTGATTTACCTGAAAATAATTCCTCTAAATCATCATCTAGTATAAATCGATCTATTATTATTTCTATTACCTTTTCTTCTACTATTCCTTTTTTTACTTTTCCATCTGTATTATCTATTAATTCGTTGATGTTTAATCGTAGTCCATTTAATATATTACGGCTCAGAAAAGAAGAAAAATCCTTACGCACTTTGGGACTGTTTTTCAATTTTATGAAAAAAGATTTTGTACTAGGTTTCCTTATTATCTCGGAATTCATTATTGTTTCAGTCGATGTTTCTATTATCTCTTCTGAGATTTCTTTACATAAACTTCTTATGAATACTCTAAATTTACTGTATTCTATATTGAATTGTTGCTGTGTGTTTGAATCTCCTTTTATCCCATACTTGATATCCATCTCCATATCACTTACTACTACATTTGGTAATTGAAAATCTCTCGCTTTCCCATCTTTATTGTATGTGTCACTTAGTGATAATGAATATAAATTAGCTTCGTGTTGGGCTGATACTATATCTCTTAGTACTGATCCTAATATTCTACTTAACTGAGCCATTGTTTTAGTTTTTAATTTTTGTTAATCAAATTTTATACTGTTTTGACAGAGATTTCTATTTTCTTTTTACCTGCCTCTATAGTGTAATCTCCTTCTACTAATTCAAAGACTTTATTGTCTCCATCAATTTTGATTTTTGATTCATCAACTTTTTTACCAATTTCTGTTATTTCTTTTGGATCTAATAGTCCATCTTGGTTTTTATAGGTTGCAATTAATTTGACAGATTCTCCAGCAGCTACTTTAAAGTGAGTAGAATTTACCTCTAATGTTCCATTTGGATCTGATACATCTAATGAGTTTCCTAATAATTCAAGTACTTTTGCTAAACCTGCTGGCATACTGTCTTGTCCTGCTTTTACTCCCACATCCATTGTGTATTCAACACTGTATTTTGAATCAGATGTTGCTTTTGAGTCTTTCTTTGATGAATAACTTGCATTCATCTTTGTACTCATACTAAATGGACCAAGTTTTAATCGTGCTTGCATTTCTGCTTTTGTGTCTAATGATTTTGAACTTGAGGTCTCTGAATGAGTACTAGATGCTGCTGAAATATTTGCCTTGAAGTTGATGTCTATATCTTTAATTGCGATATAGGGAATTGGTACTATCGTTAGTAACGGTACATTGATTTGTGCCATCCTTCCTTCTTTGATAAAAGAGAATGATACATTTACTGTTTTCTTCTCTTTTGTACTAGGATCTTCATATAAACCAACTTCTTGTATGAATTCCCATGATGTTTTTGCTGCCATTGCCTGAGCTTCTATACAAGCTTTTAGTGGAGAACCAATTATTGAACCAAATGGTATTGCCTGAAGTGCATTTGTTGCTACTTGCGAAGGCGTTGTATCTATTGCCATAGTTAAAAATTTTGTTTGTTAGTATTTTTTTATCTTGTAAGCTTACGGTTATAAAGATATTGTAGATGGTTTTCTCTTATTAATTCTTTTTTGTGAAGTAAGCTTTACTATTGCTTTTTATTCTCTTTATAAAGTTTTATAGAAAAAAGCCCTAAAGCAATTTTCTGCTTTAGGGCTTTCATATTTTTTGTGAATTGATTTCTTATTTTACTTTCTCAATTTTTATATCATTAGATTTACCATCTAAATCTGTTCGTGTTAATGTAAATGAGATTTTTGTTCCTTCTGATAAATTTAATTTAGAAACTGCTGATTTGATTAATGCTAAATTTTTTTCGTATTCTTCTAATGCTTTAGCATCTGCTTTACTCTCTGAACTTTCTTCTACTTTATAATAGTTGAGATTCTCGTATAAATAGGGTTTACATGCATTTTCTACTTTGGACATATCGTCATCCTCATAATTTACAGGACTTAGAGACATTGTATATATATATGTCTCCATTTTATCATCGTCTTTACACGATTTTATACTTGATCCTAAGCCTACTATCATTCCTATTAGTAGAAGATTCTTGATTAATTGTTTCATATCTCTGTCTTTATAGATTTGTGTTTGTGACATTCAATTTACGATTTTAATTTATTTGTGTATAACTTTATTTGTGATTTTTTCTGCACTCCTACCTATTACATAACCCCCTAATCCTAATTCTAGTAAGGACCAAAATGGTGAATCTTTTTCTAATATTTCTAAAGGAGTAAACATCCCTATTACTATTATTAATGTGAAGGTTAACATTACTATTGGACGCCAAGATTTTTGTAACCAATTCCCTTTTGCTTCAGATAATATCACTGAGGTCTGATTGTCGTTTACCTTCTCTAAATAGTAGAAAATTAATTTATTGACTTCACTTTTAAGTTTTTTCTTTTCCAAATGTGTTGCTTCTACTCCTGTAATTACTTTTTCTACTTGTTCTAGTAGATCGTTGATTAATCCAAATTTCATTTTTTTCTCTTTTTATTTTGTTTCTTTTTTTCTAGCTTTTCATTCTTTTTCCCATAATAGAGATTTATTACTTCTTGTATTGTATCTGCATATATAGGTTCTTTTTCGTGATATAATCTGTTATAGCTTATAGGTGTCCCTTTTCTTGATAGAAAGATTCCACTTTCCCCTAATAAGTATAAGGTCATATGTTTATAAAAATTGTTTGTGTGTTTTACGATATATGACAAACAATTTGTAGGACATCCCAATTGTACTTTTTTTTTATTGTATAAGGTTTGGATGAACATAGCATTTCTACTAATGGCTCTATATCTTCATCGGATTCTAATAGGTGTATTTCCTTCTGAAGAGTTTTGTAGAATTGTTGTAATATCTTTTTAGATCCTTTATACCCGAAAAAGAAGATTTTATCTTCATTTCTATTGTTATCAGTCTCCTTCATATTAAATTATTTTGTTTAATCAGTTTTCTTTCTTGAGTTTATTTATCCATTCATCTAAATCTTCTCTTTTAAAGATGTTTCTTCTACTATTAAGTTTATAATATGGAATTTCTTTTTTTGAGATTAATTTGAATAAATATCTCCTAGATATTCCTAAATATTGATATGCTTCTTCTGTATTTAAAAGATTCCTGTCTTTAAGACTTAAATGCTCAACATATCTTTCTAATAGATTTTCCATATTTCTTAAATTCTCATTTATCTCGTCTAGTAATGTGTGTATATCACTTTCATGATGTATGAGTTTTAATAAGATTTCTTGTCTTACTTTTTTTATTATACTTATAATTATATCTGTGTTCATATGTTTTTTTATATGTTCATAAACAAATTTATAAAATTAAAGAATACAGATCTTTCAGACTATACAATAAACTATACAATAAATCTTAAGTATATTAACTCAATTCCCTATTCTATAATGTTTATAAGTGTATGTGGGTGAAAGTATTACACCACTATAAAAATTATGAAAATAAATATCTAATTTTATTAAAATTTTTAAAATTATATTTTTATGAAGTACTCAAATTCGTTTTGTATTGGTAGTTTTTCTACCTTTTTGATCTCAGATCAGCTAATTTCTTCTTTCTTTCAAATACTTGTTAGTATTTTAGGTGGTATACTTTCTACTGTTTGTGTTGGCTTTTTTAAACATAGATGGAAGATGAGGGAGATTGAATTAAAAAATAAACTAGAGAATAGGGATAAGTAAGATTTATAGTAAACAATATATTTTAAGCTTTTTAGCCTATAATATATTCCTCAAATGCTTTTGAATGCATATGAGTGTTTATAAAATTCTTCTTATCTTTTTATTGCTATTTATCACTTTTTATATCTGATTCAAAT
Organism: Marinilabiliaceae bacterium JC040; assembly: GCA_022496785.1. Classification (GTDB taxonomy): domain Bacteria; phylum Bacteroidota; class Bacteroidia; order Bacteroidales; family Marinifilaceae; genus SNAP01. The sequence goes on from SNAP01000004.1 coordinate 120,159, forward strand.
CTTTTAGATCCTATATTTGTAATGCGCAAGAGATAATAATAAGGCCTTATTTATAATGTTTTATAAATTTAAAATTTTTTATTATGGCAATAATTGATGCAGGTATTTTAGGTGGTTTATCAGGGAAAATTGGTAATGTTGTTGGTTCTTCTTGGAAAGGTATTTCTTATCTTAGAATTAAAGCTGCTAGAAGAGCGAATCCAAGAACTGTCGATCAAGTTAATCAGAGAAATAAATTCTCTTCTGTTGTTAGACTTGCTTCTGAACTTTTATATCCTCTTATACATCCTTATTGGAATTCAGAGGCTGTGAGAATGAGTGGATATAATTTATTTGTCTCTAGAAATATTGAAGCTTTTGGTGTGAAAGGTGATTTAAGTTTCCCTAAGAATCTTCAATTGCTTCCTGACCCAAGAAAAGATGATTTCGATTTCATTTCTCTTAAACTTTCTGAAGATGATCCTAAATCTTTAGTATGTCAGTTTAAAAATCCTTCTGCTAAGGTTTTCTTATTGGCTGTTTCTAAAGATAGTGATTTTGTTTTCTCAGAACTTACTTGTGATAGAGATAGTTCAGCTAGTGTAAATCTAGATTTCCAAGCAGATGCTTCTACAATGGTTTTTGCTTGTACTTTAGATCCTAATGCTGAACTTTATTCTAAGACTGTTTTCTCTTCTATAAAATAGTGTTTAGTTTATTTGTTGTTAAGCCGTCTCGATAATAGAGACGGCTTTCTTTTTATCCTTTATGTTTTGTATATGCCTTTTCGAGTTTTATATCGTATTTGTTTTCTTTATATGCTGGTCCATTATACCCTTTAGCAAATTTATCCCACTCTTTTGTTTGTAGATATTTATATAGTTTTGTTTTATGAAGAAAATTACTTGTTAATACTAATTGAGAAAATTCATCTTTATGCATGTATTTTATGAATTCTTCTAAACTTGAAACTCCACATGATTGATAATTAAATCCCATTATTTGAAACATTCCCCATGATGCTGATGAGTCTGCTGCTTCTTTGTTTATTTCTCTTGCTTTCTCTAATCGTTCATATTCTTTTATTCCCCCTTTATAGTATTTCCTTGTCCATTTTGAGTATAGTATATCTTCATTACCTTTGATATGTAATTCAGGATCAATTCCTCTTTTTTCTAATTCTCTCCAAAAAATATGACCTTCAAATAAGATACTTGGATATCCTTCTTTAAAGAATCCTCCTCTTCCTCCTGTTTCTACTTCTTGTATCGCTTTTAAACTAGCTATTTCTATATCAAGTAATTCTGATACGGTTTTGTAATCTGATGAATTTAATAAGATATTATCACTTTTATAGTTTTTTAATATTAGTTTTTGCCATGTATTATATCCTACAATTCCATCTGCTATTAATGAGTTTGCTTTCTGAAATTCTATTACTTTCTTTTTTGTCTCTTCATCGAATTTGTATTCCATTGATAATAAATTGTGGAGTTTTTCTACTTCACTACCTGTATTGCCTATTTTTAGTGTTTTCATATTATTGTATTTAATTTATTTTTCTAGATCATAAAATTAGATTATTTACTTTGTTTTCTACCCATATCTTTTATAAGCCTATAATTTTATATATTATTAATGAACTTGAAGAAGTATTTTTGTGTTTGTTTAATGTATTGACTTTCAGGTATTATTGTCGTAATTTTATAAGCACACTAATATTTTTTTAAGATGAAAACTTTTTCCAAACTAAAGAATTATATTAAGATTATATATACGAAAATGGTAATATCTTTATTTAAGATTTTTGCCAGTTCGAAATCAAAACAAATTCTATGGATTTTATTATTTGTTCTTGTAGGTTTTTTAATGTCTATGTTTATATACTTTATTTTTATATCACCTTTTGATCTTAAACTTGCTTTTTCTAATGTATCATCCTTGTATGTAAACAAAAGTTTCAATAATGAAGAAAATATTGTTATATCTTTCATCATTTATATAATAGGGTATTTTTTAATTTATGTACTTTTAATTTCTTTCGTAATTAACCTTATTTTTAAGCAAACCGAGGCTTATATTAATGGAGAGATAAGATACTTTCTTAAAAATCATATAATTATTTTAGGATATAATAATTCGGTTCCTAGTTTAATTAAAAGAATTATTAAAAATAAGGATTTTAGTAATAAATCTAAAATCTTGTTACAATCATCTTCTGATATTAAATCTTTGCGTTCTAAATTGCGTACTAAGCTTAATAAAAATGAGGAAGATAAAATTCTATATTATTCTGCAAGTAGGGATTCTCTTGAAGATCTAAAAAATATGAATATAGAATATGCGAAATTGGTCTTTTGTATAGGAGAGGGTGAAAAGAATTGCGATTTTATTAATTTAAATTCTATTAAAAAAATATCTAAGATTTATTCTTTATCTAATAAAAAAATACAGTGTTTTACTTCTATAGAGAGTAAATCAATTAATAAACTTCTTAAAAGAAATAATATAACTGAAGATATTTCTAGAAATATTGATTTCTGCCCTTTTAGTATTAATGAAATTTGGGCAAGAAAATTATTCGTTCTTAATAATGCATGTCTAAATGATTGTGATTCTAATAATATTAGATATCAACCTCTCGATAGAGAAGGTATTAATAGTAATTCTGAAAAGAGAGTCCATTTGGTGATTATTGGAATGACTAATATGGGAATTACTCTTGCTATAGAAGCTTTACGAATTGCTCACTATCCTAATTTTAAGACTAAAAATATTAAAAGTATAATTTCCTTTATTGATGTTGATATAGATTTTGAAATGAATTGCTTTATTAATGAACATAAACAATTGTTTCAAAATATAAGGTATAAGTATCGTGATGTCAATAATGATAAGAGAAAAAAAGACTATATTCCATCTTTAGAAATACAAGATTCGAATAAAATAAATATCGATTTTGAGTTCAATTTTTATAATGCCAATATTGCTAATCCTAAGATGCAAAATTATATTGACAATTGGGCTAATAATCCTAATCAGTATCTTACTATTATTTCTTGTTTAAATAATCCAACTGCTAATATTTCTGTTGGTTATAATTTTTCAGATCTTTTATATAAAAATAATATACCTATATATATTCTGCAAAAAGCTTGGGGTGAATTACATGACTTTATGAATGATTCTAAATATTTGTATTCGACTTATAAATATTCTAATGTAAGACCTTTTGGTATGGATTTTAATGGTATTGATTCTTCAGTAGATTTTAAAACATGGGGAAAGTATGTCAATTTCTTTTATAAAAGATCTTATATTTCTACGAGTAAGGATGAAATTGATGAAGAATGGAATAATTCTACATATATTGAGAAATGGTTTAGTATATATCATGCTATGTCTATACCTACGAAATTAAGATCTTTAGGTATTAATCTAGTTTTTAATTCTTCTTCTTCTTCTTTCAATATTTTTAGTAATTTATCTTTATTAGATCTTAATATTGATGATATTAGAAATCTAAATGATGTTGAAGATAATAGATGGAATATTGAATTTCTATTGTCGGATATAGAGAAAAATTATTTCTTTAATTCTTCTAAGCCAGGAGATAAATCTGAAATTTCACGTTCAGAAAACGTTTTTAAGTATGAAAAATTTATTTATTATTTTGTTGAGATTTTAAAACTTAAATCTAAGACTGAAGGATTAGATATTCTTAAAGATATTTTGGAGAGTAAATAATTTGTTAAAAATTATTTTCAAGGATGTATTTTTTAAAACTTTTAATAAATTTGTTCGATTATCAATTTATCACACACTAATTAGATATTAATTTTATAATGAAGTTTTTAAAATATTCCCTACTGGTTCTATGCTTATCTTTTTCTATTTCTGTTTATTCTCAATTGGATAGTACTAAGTATAAAATAGAATCTTCAGTATTATATTCGAATAAGGATAAACTTCCTCTTTGGTTTTATGCTAATTCTAATGGTATTATCCCTTCTGAATCGTCTTTTATTCTTAATGCTTCTGTTTTTAAAAATTATACCAAGACTTTAGACCATTTTTGGGATTATGCTTTTGGTTTACAAATAGGAGGTTCTAATAAGTATGATAAGAAACTTGAATTGAATGAATTGTTTTTATCTACTAGATTGTCTCAATTTGAATTTAAAATAGGTATGCAGAATGAACCTATCGAGTATGATGGTTTGAGTATGGTTAATAAATCTATTATCTGGTCTGGAAATTCAAGAATGTATCCAAGATTATCTTTTTCTTCTTTAGGTTATCTTAAGGTTCCTTTAAGTGGTGATTTATTATATGTAAAAGGTCTTATCTCAGAAGGTCGATTATTTGATGACAGATATGTTGATGATGTGAGAATGCATTATAAGAATGCTTATCTTAGAATTGGTAAAGCTTATGGTTTTTCTTTTGAATTAGGAGTCGAACATTATGCGTTCTGGGGAGGAAATCATCCAACAAAGGGAGAATTACCTCATTCTTTTAAGGATTTTCTAAGAATTATGGTTGCTAAAGAAGGTGGTGGTAAAATTGAAAATATTAATGCTTTAGGTAATCATATAGGGCAGAATCAAATTAGATTTAATTATAATAATGATGATTTCGAAGCTTCTTTCTATATGAGAAATATGTTTGAGGATTCAAGTCAGTATTTTCTAAAATTATTTTATAAGAGTATTCGAGATATTAAGGATATTAATTATGGACTTTATTTTAACTTAAAAAAGACATCTTTGGTTAAATCTTTTCTTATAGAGTATTATTCTACTATGAATCAAGGTCATGCTATTAGCGATGATGGATCTTTTATTTTAGGTTATGATTCTAATTTTAATCATGGATTATATGGATCAGGTTGGTCGTATTATGGAAGAGGTATGGGAATAAGTCTTAATTCACCTACTAAAATATTAGATAATAAAAGGGTAATATTTGAAAATACTGCTTTTCGTTCTATAAATTTTGGTATTAAAGGAGAGTTCTCTAAAAATATTCATTATAAATTCAAGGCTACTTATCATATGAATTATGGTTCTGTATATCCTAAATATCAAGGTAAATCTATAGATGATTATCCATCAGATATTAGATTATATACTAAGAAAAGAGAAAATCAAACATATTGTTTGTTTGAATTATATTTCCCTCAAGAGAAATTACCTTTTGATATTTCTGCTAGTATAGGTCTTGATGCTGGTGATATTCATAATGCTAGTGGATTTATGATTAAGCTTTCAAAAACAGGTTTTTTTAAATAGGTATAATATCATTGTATATGAAATTATTTTTTATGATATAATGATAAATTAAATGAATTATTGTATTTTCGTCCGAAATTGTAATGTATAAATATTTGAATTATATGAAGAGAATTTTATTATTTGTCTTGACTCTATTCCTTTTAGGTATGTCTGTTTCTAAAGGGCAAACTCAGGAGCAAATTGAAATGGCTAAAAAAATGGCTAAGCAGATGGGATATTCTGATGCTGAAATTGAGAATTTAGTTAAGCAAAATGTGAAATCTAAAAAAACACAAGTTGTAAAAGCTAAAGCTGTTAATAGAAATAATCCTAAGAATAATAAAATGGGGAATAATCCTTATGGTTTTAAAGGAAATTATTCTTTACCCCAGAATTCTGTTTATAATCAGTATTTGAATAATCAAAATTCTTTCAACCTTCAAGAAAAGAAAAAGAAGGCAAAAGTAAATATATATGGACATAGTATTTTTGAAAATGAAAATTTAAATTTTATTCCATCATATAATGTACCTACTCCTAAAGGATATAAATTAAATGCTGGTGATCAAGTGATTATTAATATATGGGGAGCTGTTGTGAAAACTATTGAGGCTGATATTTCTCCTGAAGGTCAGGTAGATATACCAGATTTTGGACCTGTGAATCTTGCTGGTAGAACTTTAAGCAGTGCTGAAATTTTATTAAAGAATCAATTAAGTAGAATATATTCAGGTTTAAAATCTTCTAATCCAAATACTTTTATTTCTATTTCTCTAGGACAAATGAGAAGTGTTACGGTTAATGTGGTGGGTGAAGTTGAAGTTCCTGGTACTTATACTCTTCCTTCTCTATCTTCTATGATTTCTGCTTTATATATGGCTGGAGGACCTTCGAAAATAGGTTCTGTTAGAAATATAAAATTATATAGAAAGAATAAATTAGTTTCTGATTTTGATGTTTATAAATTTATTTCTGAAGGTAAATTTGTTGATAATTTAAGACTTGAAGATAATGATATTATAATTGTTGAGCCTTATAAGAATATTATTACTCTTAAAGGTAAGGTGAAACGTCCTATGAAGTATGAATTAAAAGATTCTGATTCTTTAGAAGATTTAATGAGATATTCAGGTGGTTTTTCTGAAAATGCTTATACAGATAATATTCATATTTATAGAAATAATGGTGATTTGAATAGATCTTTCGATATTTCAAAAGCTAATTATAAGAATTTTAAATTGCAAGATGGAGATAATGTTTTTATTCGTACGACTGCAGATTTTAATGCTAATGGTGTGTATGTTCAAGGTGCTGTTTGGTATCCTGGTTCTTACGCTATTAATAAGGATGTTAAAACTATTGCCAATTTATTGAAAGAAGCAGGAGGTGTTTTAAAAGATGCTTATACTGATAGAGCTATTATTCGTAGAACAAATGATAAGGATGAAAAAGAATTAATAGGTTTTTCTATTAATGAAATTCTTAAAGGTAATAATGATATTAATCTTCAAAGAAGAGATACTATTCAGATTAAGTTCGAAAAGGATTTAAAACCTAAATTTATTGTTAGAATTGTAGGAGAAGTGAATAAACCTATGAAAACTGATTTTAGAGAGGGGATGAATGTTTCTGATTTAATTCTTATGGCTAATGGTCTTACAGATGCTGGTATGCTTTCTAGAGTTGAGGTTTCTAGAGTGGATAGAGATAAATCTGAGAAAATTATTACTTCTTTAGATGCTCAAAACACTATTGCTACTACTTATCATTTAGATCTTCAGAAGAATATTAAGGATAGAGATTTTAAATTACAGCCTTATGATGTAGTTTATATCCGTAAAGCTCCTGGATACCAAATTAAGGAAGCAATTTCTATTAATGGTGAAGTCTTTTATCCTGGACAATATACTATGATTAAAAGAACTACTAGACTGTCCGATTTGGTAAAGATGTCTAGAGGTTTTACTGCTGATGCTTATATAAGAGGTGCTAAATTAGTTAGAAAAGTTACTCAAGAGGAAAGAGAGAGACTGACAAAGGCTATAAATATTGCTAAATCGAATAGTTCTGAGAAACAAAAAATTAAATTGGATACTTCAATGATTGAAAGTACTTATGATGTGGCTATTAATCTTGATAAAGCATTAGAAAAACCAGGTAGTGATGCTGATATTGTTCTTCGTCCTGGTGATGTTTTAAAAGTTCCTCAGTATAATAATACTATTACTATTAATGGAGCTGTTATTGTTCCTTCTGTAGTGACTTATAATAAGAAATATAAATGGAGAGATTATATTGCTCAAGCTGGTGGTTTTAAAAAGAGAGCTTGGAAAAGAAGGACTTATGTGATTTTGATGAATGGTAATGTTTATTCTAAATCTCATAAAGATTTTAGAATTGAACCCGGTTGTCAGATTATTGTTCCAGAGAAATATATAGATCCTGCTAATAGAATGAATTTTGCTAAGATAATGGGTATGGTTTCAGCCTTCTCTTCTGTTTCTGCTACTGTTCTTGCTATTACTAATATGATAAAAAAATAGTTTGTGATGAATGATAATTTGAAATTAGAAAATAAGGTGGAGGAAGACGAGATAGATTTATTATCTATTATAAAAAGACTTTTTGAGAAAAAAAGATTTATTTTAAAAATCGTATCTGTTTTTATTGTATTAGGTTTATTAGTTGCTATAACATCTCCTAAAGTCTATACTGCCGGTTCTACTATTGTTCCTCAAGTTGCAACTAAAGGTGGTGGTTCTTTATCTGGATTAGCTTCTATGGTGGGTATTAATTTAGGTGATATGGGTGGAGGAAAGGAATTATCTCCTAATGTTTATCCTAAAATTGTAAATAATGTGAAGTTTCTTAAAGAATTGATGTACACAAGATTCAAATTTGATAAGATTGATACTAAGATTTCTCTTTTAGATTTTTATACTAATCCAGATTATAGAAAGACATCTGTAATGAGTTATATTAAGAAATATACTATTGGATTACCAGGATTAGCTATTAAGGCTATTAAAGGTAAAGAAGAAGAGAAGAAGATTAAGACTTCTGGAGATAATGAATATTTTATTCTTTCTACTCAAGAGAATATTTGTAAAAATATATTGAAATCATTAATAACAATAAATTTAGATAAAAAAGAAGGATATATTACACTTTCTGTTGATATGCCAGAAGCAAATTTAGCTGCACAGGTAGCTTTGAGAGTGCAACAATTATTAGAAGAATATATTATTGAATTTAAAATTAAAAAAGCTAAAAATCAATATAATAATGTATCTAGGATGTTTGAAGAGGCTAAAGATCAGTACGATGCAAGTCAGGTTAAATATGCTAAATATCTAGATGCTAATAAAGATATGTCTTCTGCTTTAGCTAAGACAAAGGGAGAGCAATTAAAGAACGAATTTGATTTGGCAGCAACTCTTTATAAAAGTTTAGCTCAACAAAAGGTGAGAGCTGAAGTTAAATTAAGAGAAGATACTCCTGTTTTAACTATTATTGAACCTGTAGTGGTTCCTAATGAAAAAACATCTCCTAAAAGAGGTTTGATTATGGTGGCATTTACTTTCTTAGGTTTTATCTTTGGATGTGGTGCAGTGATAGCTTTAGATTGGTTGAAAGAAAATACTGAAATTAAAAGATTGAAATCGTGGAAGTAATTTATACTTCTTATTTCATATGATATTTTAAATGCTCTTCTAGAAATAGAAGGGCATTTATTTTTTTTGATTTTTCTTTTATCTTTGTGGTGTATTTTATTTCTGATAATCAATTAAATAATAAAGAATGAGTAATTTACTTGTAAATAAGTCGGCTGACAATATTAGAGTTCTAGCTGCATCAATGGTGGAAAAAGCTAAATCGGGACACCCTGGTGGTGCTATGGGAGGAGCTGATTTTATTAATGTTTTATTTTCTGAATTCCTTAAGTTCGATCCTAAAAATCCTAAATGGGAAAATAGAGATAGATTCTTTCTAGATCCAGGTCATATGTCTCCTATGTTGTATGCTCAGTTGGCTCTTATAGGTAAGTATTCTATGGAGGATCTTGAGCAATTTAGACAATGGGGTTCTGTGACTCCTGGACATCCTGAAGTTGATTTTGAGAGAGGTGTTGAAAATACTTCTGGACCTCTTGGTCAAGGACATACTATGGCTGTTGGTGCTGCTATTGCTGAAAGATTCTTAGCTGCTCGTTTCGGTGAATGGTCTGCTCATAAAACTTATACTTTCATCTCTGATGGTGGTATTCAAGAAGAAATAGCTCAAGGTGCTGGTCGTATTGCTGGTACTCTAGGTCTTTCGAATTTAATAATGTTCTATGATGCTAATAATGTTCAACTTTCTACTAAAGTTGAAGAAGTTATGCTTGAGGATACTGTTAAAAAATATGAGGCTTGGGGTTGGAGAGTTCTTGATATCCCTGGTAACGATTGTGACGCTATTAGACAAGCTCTTATAACTGCTAATGAGGATTGTGGTAAACCTACTCTTATTATAGGTCGTACTGTTATGGGATATGGTGCTAGAAAAGAGGATGGTTCTTCTTTCGAGGATCAAGTTTCTACTCATGGACAACCTCTTACTAATGCAGGTGCCGATATAAAAGCTACTATTGAAAATTTAGGTGGTAATCCTGAAAATCCTTTCACTATCTTCCCTGAAGTGAAGGAGTACTATGATAAAGTTCTTGAAGAAAAAGCTAAATATGCTCAAGAGCAATATGCTATTCAAGAAAAATGGGAAAAAGAAAATGCTGATTTAGCTATTAAATTTAAAGAGTTCTATTCAGGAAATGCTCCTAAGGTAGACTGGAAAGCTATTGAGCAAAAAGCTGGTCAAGCTACTAGAGCTGGTTCTGCTGCTGTTCTTAAAGAATTAGCTTCTCAAGTAGATAATATGATTGTATCTTCTGCCGACCTTTCTAATTCTGATAAGACTGATGGTTTTATTAAAGGTGGAGCTAGAAATCTTGTGAAAGGTGATTTCTCTGGTGCTTTCTTACAAGCTGGTGTTGCTGAATTGACTATGGCTGCTATTTGTAATGGTATAGCTCTTCACGGTGGTATTCATGTTGCTTGTGCTACTTTCTTTGTTTTCTCAGACTATATGAAACCTGCTTTAAGAATTTCTGCTTTAATGGAAGTTCCTGTGAAGTATATATGGACTCATGATGCATTTAGAGTGGGTGAAGATGGTCCTACTCATCAACCTATTGAGCATGAAGCTCAAATTCGTTTGATGGAGAAAGTTCAAAACCATTCTCATAAAATGTCTCTTTTAGCTCTTCGTCCTGCTGATGTTAACGAAGCTACTGTTGCTTGGAAGATGGCTATGGAGAATGTTGATACTCCTACTGCTTTAATTTTCTCTCGTCAGAATATTAAAAATGTTACTGAATCGTATGATGATGCTCTTAAAGCTGAAAAAGGAGCTTATATTGTAAGAGAATCTAAGGATGCTGATATTGTTCTTCTTGCTAGTGGTTCGGAAGTGTCTACTTTACTTGCTGCTGCTGATATCTTAGCTGAAGATGGTGTTAAAGCTCAAGTTGTTTCTTGTATCTCTGAAGGTCTTTTCCGTTCTCAAGATGCTGAATATCAAAAAGAAATTTTACCTTGTGGTATTAAACGTTTCGGTTTGACTGCTGGTTTACCTGTTAACTTAGAAGGTTTAGTAGGTGAAAATGGTAAAGTTTTTGGTTTAAATCATTTTGGTTTCTCTGCTCCTGCTGGAGTTCTTGATGATAAATTTGGTTTTACTCCTGAAAAAGTAGCTAAAGAAATTAAAGCTATTTTATAATTTGTCTCTTATAAGTAGAGTGATTTATTATCACTTTCTTTAGATAATATAAATTTGTAGGCTTACTCTCTTTTTGAGGGTAAGCCTTATTTGTTGCTTGAATTTTTATGTTTAAATTTACATGGTAATTAAAATATGATTTCATGAAAGGTATAATATTAGCAGGTGGTTCGGGTACTCGTTTGTATCCTATTACAAAGGGTGTGAGTAAACAATTATTACCCATATATGATAAACCCATGATTTATTATCCTATGTCTGTTTTAATGTTGGCAGGTATTAGGGATATTTTAGTGATTTCTACTCCTGAGGATCTTTCAGGTTTTAAACGTTTATTAGGGGATGGTTCTAATTATGGTGTGAATCTTTCTTATGCTGAACAAGCTTCTCCTGACGGTTTAGCTCAAGCTTTTATTATTGGTGAAGATTTTATTGGTGAAGATTCTGTCTGTTTAGTATTAGGGGATAATATCTTTTATGGACAAGGTTTTAATCAAATGCTTGTTAAGGCCCTTAATAATGCTGAAAAGAATGGTGATGCTTCTGTATTTGGATATTATGTGTCCGATCCTAAACGTTACGGAGTGGCTGAATTTAATGATGATGGTAAATGTTTAAGTATTGAAGAAAAACCTGATATTCCTAAATCGAATTATGCTGTTGTTGGTCTATATTTCTATCCTAATAGAGTAGTTGAATTTGCTAAAGGTATTAAACCTTCGAAAAGAGGGGAGTTGGAAATTACCGATTTAAATAAAGTTTTCTTAGAAGAGGGAAGATTGAATGTTGAAAAATTAGGTAGAGGTTTTGTGTGGTTGGATACTGGAACTCATGAATCTCTTTCTGAAGCAAGTACTTTTGTTGAGGTGATAGAGAAAAGACAAGGTCTTAAAATTGCTTGTCTAGAGGCTATTGCCTATGAAAATAAGTGGATTAATGATGAAAAGTTAAGAGAATTAGCTCAACCAATGTCTAAAAATCAATATGGAAGGTATCTTCTAGATTTAATTAAAAATAATTAGTTATGAAAAATATTCTTATCACTGGTGGTGCTGGTTTTATTGGTTCTAATCTTGTGAGATTCTTCGTGAATAAATATCCTGAATATAGAATCTTTAATATTGATAAATTGACTTATGCAGGTAATTTATCTAATCTTAAAGATATTGAAAATAGAGACAATTATTCTTTTGTTAAAGAAGATATATGCAATTTCGATGCACTGATGAATATCTTTAGAAAATATGATATAGATTCTGTTATACATTTAGCTGCTGAAAGTCATGTTGATAGAAGTATTAAGGATCCTTTTACTTTTGCAAGAACAAATGTTATGGGAACTCTTTCTTTGTTAGAGGCTGCTAAAAGGTATTGGCTCGATACTGAGAATAAATTCAATGATAAGATGTTTTACCATGTATCTACTGATGAAGTATATGGAGCTTTAGATTTTGATGATTCTTTTTTTACAGAAGAAACAAAATACGATCCTCACTCTCCTTATTCAGCTAGTAAGGCTTCTAGTGATCATTTTGTTAGAGCTTTCCATGATACTTATGCTATGCCTGTAATTATTTCTAATTGTAGTAATAATTACGGTCCTTACCAGTTCCCAGAGAAATTAATACCTCTTTTTATTGATAATATTAGAAAGCGTAAAAGCCTACCAGTTTATGGTAAGGGTGAGAATGTTAGAGATTGGCTTTATGTTGAAGATCATGCTAGAGCTATCGATTTGATATTTCATAAGGGAAAATCTGGTGATACATACAATATTGGTGGTTTTAATGAGTGGAAGAATATAGATTTGATTAAGATTCTTATTAAAACTGTTGATAAATTGTTGGGAAATCCTGAAGATTTTTCTTTAGATTTAATAAAATATGTGGAAGATAGAGCTGGACATGATTTAAGATATGCTATTGATTCTTCTAAATTGAAAAATGAATTGGGATGGGAGCCTTCTCTACAATTTGAAGAGGGGATAGAAAAGACTGTAAGTTGGTATTTAGAGAATCAAAATTGGCTTGATGATTTAGCAAATAGGAACCTAAGTTAAAAAAATTAGATAGAATTTTTATAAATAGTTTGTATTCTTTTCTGAAAAACAAATTATTGATAACTTTGCAGAATTGATTAATAACATTTTATCAAAACGATTCACATGATAGATAAGAGTAAGGTGAAAATTTTCGCCGGGGAAAACAGTAAATATCTTGCTGAGAAAATAGCAGATTCTCTAGGTATGGAATTAGGTAAGTCGAACGTTCTTCGTTTTAGCGATGGAGAGTTTGTTACTAGTTACAATGAAACTGTTAGAGGACAGTATGTTTTTATTTGTCAATCAACATTCCCTCCTTCAGATAATTTGATGGAATTATTGTTGATGATAGATGCTGCTAAAAGAGCTTCTGCTGGTAAGGTTATAGCTGTGATGCCATACTTCGGTTTCGCAAGACAAGATCGTAAAGATCAACCTAGAGTTGCTATAGGTGCTAAATTGGTAGCCAATATGTTGACTGCTGCTGGGGTAGATAGAGTAATGACTATGGACCTTCATGCTGATCAAATTCAAGGATTCTTTGATATCCCTGTTGATCACCTTTATGGTTCTTCTGTTTTACTTCCATATTTGAAATCTTTAGATTTAGAAGATTTAGCTATTGCTTCTCCTGATATGGGTGGTTCTAAAAGAGCTCATACTTATGCTAAACATTTACATGCTGGTCTTGTGATTTGTCATAAGAAAAGAGAAAAAGCTAATGAAGTGGCTTCTATGACTGCTATCGGTGATGTTGAAGGTAAGAATGTTGTGATTGTAGATGATATGATTGATACTGCAGGTACTATTGCGAAAGCTGCTGATATGCTTAAAGAAATGGGTGCTAAATCTGTTAGAGCTATTGCTACTCATGCTGTGCTTTCTGGCCCTGCGTATGAAAGAATTGAAAATTCAGCTTTAGAAGAATTAATTTTTACTGATTCTATTCCTTTGAGAAAAGAGTCTAAGAAAATTAAGGTGCTTACTGTTGCTGATTTATTCGCTAAGACTATAGATAATGTGATGAATCATCACTCTATTAGCGAAAATTTTATAATGTAATTTTAATTAAGATATAATAGATGGGACTTCAGTGTGGTATCGTTGGTCTTCCTAATGTGGGAAAATCAACCCTATTTAATTGTTTGTCGAATGCGAAAGCTCAATCGGCAAATTTCCCTTTTTGTACTATAGAACCTAATGTTGGTGTGATTACTGTTCCTGATGAGAGATTAACTGCTCTTTCAGAAATTGTGAACCCTCAAGCAATTCAACCAGCTGTTGTTGAAATTGTTGATATTGCAGGTCTTGTGAAAGGTGCTAGTAAGGGAGAAGGGCTTGGAAATAAGTTCTTAAATAATATTCGTGAAACAGATGCTATAATTCATGTTTTAAGATGTTTTGATAATGATAATATTACTCATGTTGAAGGTGGTATAGATCCTGTGCGTGATAAAGAAATTATTGATATCGAACTTCAATTGAAGGATCTTGAATCTGTGGAGTCGAGAATGCAAAAAGCTCAGAAACTTGTTAAAGTTGGGAATAAAGAAGGTATTAAATTAATGGCAGTTCTTGAGAAATTTAAGGAGTGTTTATTAGCTGGACGTTCTGCTAGAACCCTTGAACTTGAAGATAGTGAGTTGGAATTGACTAGCGATATGATGTTGCTTACTTCTAAACCTATTCTTTATGTTTGTAATGTTGATGAGGCTTCTGTGATTTCTGGTAATAAGTATGTTGAGGCTGTGAAAGAGGCTATTGCTGATGAAAAAGCTCAAATGATTCTTATTGGTGCTGGTATTGAAAGTGATATTGCTGAACTTGATTCTTACGAAGAAAAGAAAATGTTCCTTGACGATTTAGGTCTTGAAGAGGCTGGTGTTAATAAACTTATTAAATCGGCTTATAAACTTCTTAACCTAAGAACTTATTTTACTGCTGGTGTTAAAGAGGTGAGAGCTTGGACTTTCTCTGATGGTATGAAAGCTCCTCAATGTGCAGGTGTTATTCATACTGATTTTGAAAAAGGTTTTATTAGAGCTGAGGTTATTAAATATGATGATTATATCGCTTTAGGTGGAGAATCTGCTTGTAGAGATGCTGGTAAGATTGGTGTTGAAGGTAAAGAATATGTTGTGGAAGATGGCGATATTATGCATTTCCGTTTTAATGTGTAAGTTTTTCAAGCGTTCATTACGCTATTAATTTATAAGATTTAGAGAGTGGGCTTAGGTCTACTCTCTTTTTTTGTATTTTTATTTTATCTTTGGTTTAAAAATAAATCTTTATGAATATTTATAATAAACTTGTCTCTGGTGAGGGAAAATTGGCTTTAATCGGTTTAGGTTATGTTGGTTTACCTATCGCTTTAGAGTTTGCTAAGCATATTTCTGTTATTGGTTTTGATATTAATGAAGATAGGATTAATATGATGAAAAATAATATTGATCCTTCTAATGAATTATCTAAAGCTGATTTTCTAAATTGTGATATTCGTTTTACTTCTTCTATTGATGATTTGGCTGAGGCCTCTTTTTATATTGTTGCTGTCCCTACTCCTATCGATAAGTTTAACCATCCTGATTTATCTCCTCTTTTGAAAGCTACTAAGTCGGTTGCTTCTGTTCTTAAAAAAGGTGATTATGTGGTGTTTGAATCTACTGTATATCCTGGGGCTACAGAGGAGGATTGTTTACCTGTTTTAGAAGAATTATCTGGATTAAAAGTAGGTAAAGATTTTATGATAGGGTTTTCTCCTGAAAGAATTAATCCAGGAGATAGAGTACATACTCTTACTAATACTAAGAAAATTGTTTCTGCTTGTTGCGATATTGCTTTAGAAAATGTTTCTATGGTGTATGAATTAGTTGTTGAGGCAGGTGTACATAAAGCTCCATCTATTAAAGTGGCTGAAGCTGCTAAAGTAATTGAAAATACTCAAAGAGATATAAATATTGCTTTTATGAATGAGCTTTCTATTATCTTCGGTAGGTTGAATATTAATACTTATGATGTTTTGGAAGCTGCAGGTACTAAGTGGAATTTTCTGAAATTTTTCCCTGGTTTAGTAGGTGGACATTGTATTGGTGTTGATCCTTATTATCTTGTTCATAAAGCTAAAGAACTTAAATACCATCCTCAGATTATTAATGCTGGTAGATTTATTAATGATTCTATGGGAGGGTATATAGGTAAGAAAATTGTGAAGAAGATGATTCGTCAGAATAAGAATATTCTTGGTTCAAGAGTTCTTGTTATGGGATTGACTTTTAAAGAAAATGTTAGTGACATTAGAAATTCAAAAGTTATGAACATTGTTGATGAATTGAAAGATTATGATGTTATTGTTGATGTTGTAGATCCTTATGCATCTTCTGAGGATGTGAAGAAAAATTACGATATAGAGCTGAAGAGTATTGAAGATTTAGTTTCATGTAAAGAATATGATGCTGTTGTTTTAGCTGTTTCTCATGATAAATATATGAATCTAAATAGAAATTTCTTCCTTTCTCTAATGAAGGATAATTACCTTTTTGTAGATGTGAAGGGTGTTTATAAGAATATGTTTGAAGATGATAATTATTGGAGTTTATAGTTCCAAGATATAAAATAGAGACTGAGATGAAAATTAAAATGGTTGATTTAAAGCTTCAGTATGATAAGATTAAAGAAGAACTTGATGCTAGTATGCAAGAGGTGATTGATAGTACTTCTTTTATTAATGGCCCTATGGTTAGTAAATTTGCTGATAATTTATCTGAATATATTGGATGTGAGAATATTGTGACTTGTGCCAATGGAACTGATGCTTTGCAAATTGCTCTGATGGCTTTAGATTTAAAGGCAGGTGACGAGGTGATTGTTCCTGATTTTACTTATGTTGCTTCGGCTGAAGTGATTGCTCTTTTAGGTCTTAAACCTGTTTTTGTTGATTGTCGTTCAGATAGCTTTAATATTGATATAGATTCTTTACGTTCTGCTATAACTTATAAAACTAAAGCTATTGTTGTTGTTCATCTTTATGGACAATGTGCGGATATGGAATCTATTTTGACTATTGCTAAAGAGTCTGGTTTGTTTCTTATTGAAGATACTGCTCAAGCTATAGGTGCTGACTTTATCTTTTCTAATGGTTCTAAAGCAAAAGCTGGAACTATGGGAGACATTGGTACTACTTCGTTTTTTCCATCTAAGAATTTAGGATGTTATGGTGATGGTGGTGCTTTGTTTGTAAATGATAAGAATTTAGCTAATAAGGTGAAGATGATTGCTAATCATGGTCAGTCGGTGAAGTATAAGCATGATATTATTGGTTGTAATTCTCGATTGGATAGTTTACAGGCAGCTGTTTTGAATGTTAAATTGAAATATCTTAATGATTATATTGAGGCTAGACAATCTGTTGCTGATTTCTACGATAAGAGTTTGAGAGATATTTATTCTATTATTACTCCTGTGAACTTGAGGTTTTCTACTCATGTTTACCATCAATATACTATTAAAGTACTTAATGGTTTAAGAGATGATTTGAAACTATTTCTTTCAGAAAAGGGTATTCCTTCTATGGTTTATTATCCTATACCTTTGCATAGGCAATTGGCTTTTAAAGATTGTAAATTTGAGAATGTTAATAATAGTGAGGATTTGTCTAAAGAGGTGCTTTCTTTACCTATTCACACTGAGATGAATGAGGAACAATTGAATTTTATTTGTTCTGCTATTCATGAGTTTTTTGAAAGATATTAAATATATATAATGAAGAATTTTGGTATTATAGGTGTTGGTGGATATATTGCTCCTAGACATCTTAAAGCTATAAAAGATACTGGTAATAATTTATTGGCAGCTTATGATAGATTTGATAGTGTTGGTATTATGGATAGCTTTTTCCCTAAGACTGCTTTCTTTACTGAACAAGAATTGTTTGATAGACATATTAGTAAATTAGCTGATAAGGGAGAAGGTTTAGATATTTTGAGCGTTTGTACTCCAAATTATTTACATGATGCTCATATTAGATATGGTTTACGATTAGGATGTAATGTGATTTCTGAGAAGCCTCTTGTTTTAAATCCATGGAATATTGATGGTTTGCAAGAGATGGAAAGAAGTACTGGAGGTAAGGTTAATAATATCTTACAATTGCGTTTACATGATTCTATTAAAGCATGGAAAAAGAAAATTGATGATGGACCTAAGGATAAGGTTTATGATATTGATTTGACTTATATTACTTCTAGAGGTAATTGGTATTATACTTCGTGGAAGGGTGATGTTCATAAGAGTGGTGGTGTTGCTACTAATATTGGTGTGCATTTCTATGATATGTTACAGTGGATTTTTGGTCCTGCTAGTAGAAATATTGTTCATGTATCTAGTCATGATAGAGTAGCTGGTTTCCTTGAATTCGAAAGAGCTAGAGTTAGGTATTTCCTAAGTATTAATGAAAATACTCTTCCTAAAGATGTTAGAGAAAGTGGTAAGAAGACTTTTAGATTGATTGAGATGGAGGGCGAAGAGGTTGAATTTTCAAATGGTTTTACCGATTTACATACTGAAAGTTATAAGAATATTTTGAATGGTGAAGGTTATGGATTAGATGATGTTCGTCCTTGTATCCAAATTGTTCATGATATTAGAAATGCTGTTCCTGTAGGTTTAAAAGGTGATTATCATCCTTTTGCTAAATTGCCTTTAACAGAACATCCTTTCGGTTGGAAGATTTAAATGATTATAATATGAAAGAAGATTATTTTGCTCATGAAACCGCAGTGATTGATGCTGGTTGCAGTATTGGTGTAGGAACTAAAATATGGCATTTTTCTCATATAATGCAGGATTGTGTAATTGGTGATCTTTGCAATATAGGACAAAATGTTGTTGTATCTCCTAATGTTATTTTAGGTAGAAATGTTAAGGTTCAGAATAATGTTTCTATATATTCAGGTGTTATTTGTGAAGATGATGTATTTCTTGGCCCTTCTATGGTTTTTACAAATGTGATAAATCCTAGATCTGCTATTAATAGAAAGTCTGAATATAAAGAGACTATTGTGAAGAAAGGTGCTAGTATAGGTGCTAATGCAACTATTGTTTGTGGTAATTCTATTGGAATGTTTGCTTTTATTGGAGCTGGAGCTGTTGTTACTAAGGAAGTAGATGATTATGCTTTAGTGGTTGGTAATCCTGCAAAGCAAATAGGATGGGTTTCTGAATATGGACATAGATTGGAGTTTGACGATAGTGGTATTGCTGTTTGTCCTGAGAGTGGAATGAAATATTCTTTAAAAGATAATAAAGTAGAACAAATATAATTAAGAATAATAAAAGAAGTTATTATGGCTGATGATAAGCAGATAATTTTCTCGATGAGTAGGGTGAGCAAGACTTTCCCTCCACAGAAGAAAGTGATAAAAGATATAAATTTATCTTTTTTTTATGGAGCTAAGATTGGTATTATAGGTCTTAACGGTTCGGGTAAATCTACCTTGCTTAAGATTATTGCAGGTCTTGATCCTAATTACGAAGGTAATATTGTATGGTCTAAGGAGCATAATATTGGGTATCTTGCTCAAGAGCCTGAATTGGACGATGAAAAGACTGTAAAGGAAATAGTTCAAGAGGGTGTTCAAGAAATTATGGATGTTCTTAAGGAGTATGAAGAGATTAATGTGAAGTTCTGTGAGCCTATGGGTGATGATGAGATGAATAAGCTTATTGAACGCCAAGGGGTTTTAACAGATCAAATAGAGCAAATGGATGCTTGGGATATTGATTCAAAATTGGAGAGAGCTATGGATGCTCTTCAATGTCCAGATCCTGATGCTATTGTAAAACATCTTTCAGGTGGTGAGAGACGTAGAATTGCTTTATGTAGGTTGTTATTGCAAAAACCTGACATCTTACTTCTGGATGAGCCTACCAACCATTTAGATGCTGAGTCTATTCAGTGGTTAGAGCAACATTTACAACAGTATGAAGGTACTGTTATTAGTATTACCCATGATAGATATTTCTTGGATAATGTTGCTGGATGGATTCTTGAATTAGATAGAGGTGAAGGTATTCCTTGGAAGGGTAATTATTCTTCTTGGTTGGATCAGAAGACTAAGAGAATGGCTATGGAAGAAAAGGTTGAAAGCAAGAGACGTAAGGCTTTACAAAGAGAGCTTGAATGGGTGAATTTGGGTGCTAAAGGCCGTCAAGCAAAGCAGAAAGCTCGTTTGAATGCTTATAGCGATATGCTTGAAGAGGATGTTAAGCAGAAAGAAGAAAAATTAGAGATTTTTATTCCTAATGGTCCACGTTTGGGTAATAAGGTGATTGAAGCTAATGGAGTTTCAAAGGCCTTTGGTAATAAATTATTGTATGAGAATCTTGAGTTTTCTTTACCTCCTGCTGGTATTGTTGGTATTATCGGTCCTAATGGTGCTGGTAAAACAACTCTTTTCCGTATGATTATGGGACAGATGGAAGCTGATGCTGGAGACTTTTCTGTTGGAGAGACTGTGAAGATTGCTTATGTTGATCAACAACATGCTGATATCGATCCTGAAAAGACTGTTTATGAAGTTATTTCTGGTGGTAGCGATTTAATTGTTGTTGGTGGTAAGGAGATGAATGCAAGAGCTTATGTTTCTCGTTTTAATTTCTCTGGAAATGATCAACAAAAGAAATGTGGTGTTCTTTCTGGTGGTGAAAGAAATAGATTGCATTTGGCTTTAACATTGAAGGAAGAGGCTAATGTTCTTCTTTTAGATGAGCCTACAAATGATATTGATGTTAATACTTTAAGAGCCTTAGAAGAAGGTTTACAAGATTTTGCTGGCTGTGCTGTTGTGATTTCTCATGACCGTTGGTTCTTGGATAGAATTGCTACTCATATTTTAGCTTTCGAGGGTGATTCTCAAGTTCATTTCTTCGAAGGTTCATATTCTGATTATGAAGAAAATAAGAAGAAACGTTTAGGGGATGTTGAACCTAAAAGATTTAAGTATAAGAAATTGATGGATTAGATTTTCTATTAGAATATTGTGTATTACAAAATACGTAAACTATCAATAATGGAATTTAGAAATTATGACTATCCTACACTATTTCAATAAGTGTTTAAAGTCTAAATTATAGATGAACTCTCTTATAAAAACAAAAAGGTGTACCAGTTAAGGTACACCTTTTATACTTATTGTTGATTTGTTTTATTTAGCATATGAAACAGAACGTGTTTCACGGATAACGGTGATCTTTACTTGACCAGGATAAGTCATCTCATCTTGGATTTTCTTAGCTATATCGTATGATATCTTTTCTGCATCTGTGTCATTAATTTTATCACTTCCAACTATAACTCTTAATTCTCTACCTGCTTGTATTGCATATGATTTTGTTACTCCTTCATATGATTGTGCTAGATTCTCAAGGTCTTTTAGTCGCTTGATATATGACTCTACAACTTCTCTTCTTGCTCCAGGTCTTGCTCCAGAGATTGCATCACATGCTTGAACTAGGGGAGCTATTAGACTTGTCATTTCAACTTCGTCGTGGTGAGCACCTATTGCATTACATACATCTGCTTTCTCTTTATATCTTTCTGCTAATTTCATTCCTAAAATTGCGTGTGGCAATTCTGGCTCATCATCAGGTACCTTACCTATATCGTGTAATAGTCCTGCTCTTTTAGCTTTTTTAGTGTTTAAGCCAAGTTCTGAAGCCATTATGCTACAAAGATTAGCTGTTTCTTTAGCATGTTGAAGTAGATTCTGTCCGTAAGAAGAACGGTATTTCATCTTTCCTATAAGACGTATTAATTCAGGATGTAGACCATGTATTCCTAGGTCGATGGCTGTACGTTTACCTGTCTCAATGATTTCTTCTTCTATTTGTTTACTTACTTTTTTAACAACTTCTTCAATTCTTGCAGGATGGATACGTCCATCTGTTACTAATTGGTGAAGTGCTAAACGTGCAATTTCTCTTCGTACTGGATCGAATCCTGATAGTACAATTGCTTCTGGTGTATCGTCTACAACAATTTCTATTCCTGTTGCTGCTTCAAGAGCTCTAATATTTCTTCCTTCTCTACCAATGATACGACCTTTCATCTCATCAGATTCTATATGGAAGATTGTTACTGCATTTTCTATTGCTGTCTCTGTTGCTACTCTTTGAATAGTTTTAATAACAACTTTTTTAGCTTCCATATTAGCACTCATCTTAGCTTCATCCATCCTTTCATTGATGTATGAGATTGCTTCTGTTTCTGCTTCGTCTTTTAGAGATGCTATTAATTGTTGTTTTGCGTCTTCTGCTGATAGACCAGAGATTTCTTCTAATTGTTCACGTTGTTTATGAACTGCTTTTGACAATTCTGTATTCTTCTTTTCTAGAAGATCCATTTGAACATTTAAGTTTTCTTTTATTGATTCTACCTCGTGTTTCTTTCGAGCTAGTTCTTCGTTCTTTTGGTTTATTGTAGATTCTTTCTGTTTTATTCTGTTTTCTGCTACAACAATTTTAGAGTTTCTTGAGTTTATTTGTTTTTCATGTTCTGCTTTTAATTGCAAGAACTTTTCTTTTGCTTGTAGAATCTTGTCTTTTTTAATGACTTCAGCTTCTGCTTGAGCATCCTTTATTATGTTGTTGCTTTTCCCTCTTAGCGAACGCTGTATAAGTATGTATGTTACCAGAGTTCCTATGAGAAGGGCAACTATTCCGATAATAACGTTTGTAATAGTAATCATATTTGATTTGTTTTATATATATGGTAAAAAAATGCATAAAAAAGCCCGTACTATCCTATAACATGAAAACCCCAAAATATCAGGGATAAAGCTGCCATTTGCTTCTGGTATCCTCTGTTTCTCAAGAGAAAACTACAAGTAGTTGAGGCCCGCCATCTACAAATAAAGCTGGGCTTTAATGTAGTAAGTGTTGAGTTTCAATCGTTAGTCGGATGAGTACGGGTAATCCTTTTATATCTTAGAACGCTTTGATATTATTCTATAATATCTTTTATTTCTTCGTTTAAATCTTTTACATCTTCTATAAAAGATTCATGGTTATTGTTTCTTTGTTCAGCTAGTAGCTTCTTTACTATGTTTAGCGATGCCATTGCTAAAAAATTGTATGAGTCTGTTGAATTATTATATTCTTCTCTTAATTTCTCTATCTCCTCATTTATCTTCTTTGCTGATAGCCTTGTGAATTCCTCTTCTTCTTCATTGTCTCTGTCAACAAATATTTTGAAGATTCTTCCTGCTACATCAACATTTATCTGAAATTCTTTATTTTTTAGCTTATTGCCCATCTTATTGTTCCTTCAAAAGATTGATACATTCATCCAATTCCCGTACCATTTGGGTTATTGTTGATTTTACATCTTCTGTTTTTCCCTCCTTAGAGATTAGTGCATTTACAACTTTTAGTGTATCATTCTCTTCTTTCTGAATCTTTAAGGAGTCCTTCAGATTTTTTATTTCTGATTTTAAGGCGTTTATCTCTTCTTCTTGTTCTTTTAACTTTTCTTGAGCACCTTTTAAACGCTTTATTATTAAGCGAGTATTGTTTTGAAGTTCCTTAAAAATATCTATTGTATTCATGCCAGTATTTTTGACTTCTTTTCACAAAGTTAGTTTTTTTTGTCGGATTAGACAAAAGACAAGTTGCATAAATCTTATATATTTGATCCTTTACTTGTGTTTTATATGCTTTTTTGATGTTTTATTAGTGCTTATATTTCACTAAATCTATTTATCGTTACATTAACTTGTCTAGCTTTTTTGTTAAGATATTATCTTTGATTTTACTAGTGTTAATGGGTGTTTTGTAACAAATAGTTAATAAATGTTTGTAAATAGTCATTTAGTATAAATAATGTTCCTTAGATTGATATTTTATAATTCCTATATAATTATTTTCTTTTCTTTTTTTTCTTTACTGAATACCCAAAATGACCAACTAGTTCTCCTAATTCGTAGTAATGTCCGTGTAGGTAACTTATTGGATTGGCTTTTTCTAGGCTAAATTTTCCTGTTTCTTTATCGATGTACTTTTCATCTGCCTGAACATTAAGTACTTCTGCTAGAAACATGTCGTGAGAACCTAGTTCTATTATTTGTTTTACCTTGCATTCTATTGATAGTGGTGATTCTTCTATTATTGGTGTCTTTATTTCTTTCGAAGGTGCTGGTGTAAGTTTCATTTCTTTGAATTTGTTGTACTGACTTCCAGATTTTACTCCACACCAATCTGTTTTCTTTGCTAGGGCTTTTGTTGTAAGATTTATTACAAATTCTCCATTATCTTTTATTATTTTATGTGAGTGTCTGTTCTTTCTTACAGAGATATAACACATTGCTGGATTTGTACATACTGTTCCTGTCCATGCTACTGTGATGATATTATACTCTTCTTCTGATGTACCGCAACTTACCATTACAGCTGGGATTGGGTATATCATTGTTCCTGGTTTCCAATTTTCTTTGCTCATTTTATCTTCCTGTATGTTTGTTGGTTAAAATACAATAGCGTATTTTTGTTACAAAAATATAATAAAGATTTTAAATGATGATTTTAGATAAATTAGAAAACCTTTATAAAGAGGATAAATTTGATGAAGCTATAAGCTTAGCTCTTGAAGCTCTTAAGGATGATTCAAATAAAGAGAATATCGATTTGCTTCTGTTTTGTGGAAAACTTTACAATAGAATTAATGATAAGCAAAATGCTATCAATTATTATACTAAGGTTTTGAAAATTGATGAGGATAACCAAACTGCTCGTACTGCTTTAGAAATGCTTAAGAGTATTATGGATTATTATTGTAAAGATCTTTTGAATCCTTAATCTTTTTCTTTTGTCTCAATCCTTTTTTTTGTCTTAATCCTTTTTCAGTCTTAATATCTTTCTTGAGTATTTTTAATAATATCTGGTTTTTGATGTTTTTATATTCTAAGGAAGTTTTGTTTATTGAAATTTGTATTAATTTAGAGATTAATGAGTTTTATGGATAGTCTTTTCCTTTAGATTTTATAAGTTCAAGGATGTTTGATTTCTTAGAATTTGTAATGTTCTTGAGTTTAGTAGCTAGTAGCTAATAGATAATAGCATTTCTTTTATGTCTTTATTTTCTAATGAAGTTTTGGTTTTTCATAGAATTTGCAGTATTCTTGAGTTTAATGACTAGCTGATAATAAGTTGTTAGTCTTAAAATTTGGTTTGTATATGATTTTTTTTCTACTTTTGCAGCATTAAAATTTAAACAATATATAAAGACCTTGAAAGGAGGTGATTTTTAGAGGTTTACAATCTCTATTTATGATTTAGAAAAATTATATAAGACATTAAAATATACTCGTACTTTGTACGAAAAGGTTGATAACCTTTCACTCTATTTGTTGTAGAAATGTGAGAAATATCAAAAATTAATTTAAAATAGAAAATATAAAAAATACATATCATGATTATTGTACCAATTAAAGAAGGCGAAAATATAGAGAGAGCACTTAAGAAATTTAAAAGAAAATTTGAAAAAACAGGTGCTGTTAAAGAATTAAGAGAGAGACAAGTATATAAAAAGCCTACTGTTAAAAGAAGAGAAGAAAGAATTAAAGCTAGATATATTCAGCATTTAAGAGATATGGAAGAATAGATTTTTTTTCGTTTTTATTTTGTTTGCTTTAGTAATTTTGATTATCTTCATGTGAAAATAATCGTGTTGCTAAATGGATTACAAAGAATTGTTTTTACAATATATTAAAAACGAAAAGAATTTCTCAAAAAATACATTAATTGCATATCGCAATGATCTTAGCCAGTTTCATGATTATTTAAATCGGAAACTGGCTAATTTTGTATATAAAGATATTGATTATCCTGTTTTGAGGGAGTGGGTGATGATGCTGATGTCGATGGATATGTCTAATAGAACTGTCTGTAGAAAGATAGGTACTATTAGAAAGTTCTTTAAATTTTTGATGAGGGAAGAGGTGATTGATCAGAATCCAGCAGATTTATTGGATAGACCTAAATTGCCAAAAAAATTGCCAACTTTTGTGGCTGAAGATAAAATGGAGGTTGTTGGTGAAAAGGATTTCTTTAATGATTCTAACTTGGTTGTGAAAGATATAAATAATTTAGGTGTTCTAGAAGAAAAAGAACTTTCCACTGAAAAGAAATTTGAAATATCGAGAGATAGATTGGTGGTTGAACTTTTATATCAAACTGGCATTAGAAGAGCTGAACTTTGTGGCTTAATGTTGAAAGATCT
The DNA here is from genome assembly GCA_022496785.1 of Marinilabiliaceae bacterium JC040. GTDB lineage: Bacteria > Bacteroidota > Bacteroidia > Bacteroidales > Marinifilaceae > SNAP01. Next base: position 146,542 of record SNAP01000004.1, read on the forward strand.
TGATTTTCCTAAAATGCAAATACTAATTAGAGGTAAAGGCGATAAGGAGAGATTGGTTCCGATTTTAAGTGGATTAAGAGAAATTTTTGAAGACTATTTAGTTGCACGTAAAAATTTATTTGGTGATTTCGGTGGAATTGGCAGTTATGCTAAAGATGGCGAATATGTTTTTTTATCAAATACTGGAAAAAATATCTATCCTAAATTAGTTTATAGGATAGTACATAAATATTTAGCCAAAGTGACTACTATGAAAAAGAAAAGTCCTCACGTGTTAAGACATTCGTTTGCGACTCATCTTTTGAATAATGGAGCCGATTTGGTGTCAATAAAAGATTTAATGGGACATGCAGATTTAGGAGCGACTCAATTGTATACGCATGTCGAATTTAAAGAATTAGTGAAAATTTTTAAACGAGCTCATCCCAGAGCTGAAAAATAGGAGGTTATTTATGAACGTAAAGATTAATGCTATTGGATTTACAGCGAGTGAGCCATTGAAAAACTATATCAATGGTAAATTAGGGAAAATGGATAGATATAATGATAGAATTTTATCTATTGAAGTTTTTCTGAAGCTTATGAAAGATGATAATCTTGAGGATAAATTCATTGATGTGAAGATTGATGTAAAGGGAGGTCCTGTTTATGCTGAAAAGAATGGTACTACATTCGAAGAAGCAATTGATATTATTGCTGATGTTGTAAAGAGGAAACTTATTAAATTGAAAGAAATTTCAACGGATAAAAACAAGGGTAAATAGTCGTTTTTATAGCCTTATGCAAAAAAATAATTGTATATGGTTAAAAAAATACTCATTTATTGCGAGTTAAGAAATAAATTTTTTACATTTGCAAACCATTTTTAGGTAAATCTATATCTAAAAGTGGTTTTCTGAATGTTTACCAATTGAGAATATTACTTTCTAACTTATTGGAAAAAAGATTGGTAGATGTTTAGAAGAGATGATAAATAAATTGTAGATTTGTTTAATATTAAATAATTTTAAGCTATGGCTAAAGAACATTTTGATAGATCGAAACCACACGTAAATATCGGTACTATCGGTCACGTTGACCACGGTAAAACAACTTTAACTGCTGCTATCACTAAAGTATTAGCAGATAAAGGTCTTTCTGAAGTAAAAGATTTTGACCAAATTGATAACGCTCCAGAGGAAAAAGAAAGAGGTATTACAATTAATACTGCTCACGTTGAGTATCAAACAGCTAATCGTCACTACGCTCACGTTGACTGTCCAGGTCACGCCGATTACGTAAAGAACATGGTTACTGGTGCTGCTCAAATGGACGGTGCTATTCTTGTATGTGCTGCTACTGATGGTCCTATGCCTCAAACTCGTGAGCATATCCTTTTAGCTCGTCAGGTAAACGTACCTAAAATCGTTGTTTTCTTGAACAAAGCCGATATGGTTGATGATCCTGAAATGATCGAGTTAGTTGAAATGGAAATCAGAGAATTACTTGACTTCTATGAATTTGATGGTGATAATACTCCTATTATCTTAGGTTCTGCTTTAGGTGCTCTTAACGGAGAAGCTGAGTGGGTTGAGAAAGTAATGGAGCTTATGGATGCTGTTGATACATGGATTCCACTTCCTCCACGTGATGTTGAAAAACCATTCCTTATGCCTGTTGAGGATGTATTCTCTATTACAGGTCGTGGTACTGTTGCTACTGGACGTATCGAAACTGGTATCGTTAAGACTGGTGAAGAAGTTCAAATTAGTGGTTTAGGTGCTGAAGGTAAAAAATCAGTAATCACTGGTGTTGAGATGTTCCGTAAGATTCTTGATGAAGGTCAAGCTGGTGATAACGTTGGTTTATTACTTAGAGGTATTGATAAAGCTGAGATTAAGAGAGGTATGGTTATCGCTCATCCTGGTGTTGTTAAACCACATACTAAGTTTAAAGCTGAGGTTTACGTATTGAAAAAAGAAGAAGGTGGACGTCATACTCCATTCCATAATAAATATAGACCTCAATTCTACTTACGTACATTAGACGTAACTGGTGAGATTTCTTTACCAGAAGGTGTAGAAATGGTAATGCCTGGTGATAACTTAACTATCAATGTTGAGTTGATTACACCATGTGCTTGTTCAGTAGGTTTACGTTTCGCTATCCGTGAGGGTGGTAGAACTGTAGGTGCTGGTCAAATTACTGAAATTGTAGAATAATTAATTCGCATCTATAAAGGTTGACTCTCGGGTCAACCTATTTACGGGAATAGCTCAGTTGGTAGAGCACTGGTCTCCAAAACCAGGTGTCGGGAGTTCGAGCCTCTCTTCCCGTGCACAATATATTTAAAGAAATTATGAGATCAACAAATTATATAAAAGAAGTATACAGAGAATTGATAGAGAAAGTTTCTTGGCCTTCATGGCCAGAACTTGTAAGTAGTTCAACTATTGTAATGGTAGCTTCCGCCATAATTGCATTTTTAATATTTGTAATGGACTACGGATTTAAATTTATCATGGATAATGTGTATTCATTATTTTATTAATCTATTAAGCTTTTAAAATGGCAGATAATACTAAAAGATGGTATGTCCTTAGAGTCGTTGGAGGAAAAGAACGAAAAATTAAGGAGTATATCGAGAAGGAAATCGCTAATTTAGGTTTGACAGATTTTGTGTCTCAGGTCTTAATCCCAACAGAAAAAGCTTTCCAAATTCGTAACGGTAAGAAAATTGCTGTAGAAAGAAATATTCTTCCAGGTTACGTTATGGTTGAAGCTAACTTAGTTGGTGAGATCCCACACATCCTTCGTGGTATGACGAATGTGATGGGCTTCCTGGGTGATACCAAAGGTGGAGATCCTGTACCAATGCGTCAACGTGAAGTTGATCGTATTTTAGGTAAGGTTGATGAACTTGCTGAACAAGCAGAAGAATTAGCTATACCTTATGAGGTCGGAGATTCAGTTAAGGTTGTGGATGGACCATTTAGTGACTTTACTGGAGTAGTTGAAGAAGTGAACAAAGAACGTAAGAAACTTAAAGTTATTGTTAAGATCTTCGGTCGTAGAACACCTCTTGAATTAAGCTACGTTCAAGTAGAGAAAGAAAAAGAGTAACTTTTTAAAAAAAACAAAAGGAGAAATTATCATGGCAAAAGAAGTTGCTGGTTTAATTAAATTACAAATCAAAGGGGGAGCTGCAAATCCTTCACCACCAGTAGGACCTGCATTGGGTGCTAAAGGAGTTAATATTATGGACTTCTGTAAGCAGTTTAATGCACGAACTCAAGAGATGGCTGGTAAGGTTGTTCCTGTAGTAATTACTGTTTATTCTGATAAGTCTTTTGACTTTATCACGAAAACACCTCCTGTACCTGTACAAATTAAGGAAGCTGTTAAATTGAAATCTGGTTCTGCTGAGCCTAACCGTAAGAAAGTTGGTTCTATGACTTGGGATAAAGTTAAAGAAATCGCAGAGGGAAAGATGAAAGATATGAATGCTTTCGAAGTAGAGAGTGCAATGAGCATGGTTGCTGGTACAGCAAGAAGTATGGGTGTCACTGTAGATGGTGAAAAACCTTTTTAAGAATTATTAAGAACTTCATTAAAAATGAGTAAACTGACAAAAAATCAAAAGCTAGCTTTAGAAAAGATCGAATTAGGTAAAGTCTACAGCATAGATGAGGCTGCTCAACTTGTTAAGGATATTACTTTTACTAAATTTGATGCGTCAGTTGATATTGATGTTCGTCTAGGAGTTGATCCTCGTAAAGCTAATCAAATGGTTCGTGGTGTATGTACGTTACCTCATGGAACTGGAAAAGATAAAAAAGTATTAGTACTTTGTACTCCTGATAAAGAGGAGGAAGCAAAAGCTGCTGGTGCTGATTACGTTGGATTGGACGACTATATCGCCAAAATTAAAGGCGGATGGACTGATATTGATGTCGTAATAACAATGCCTTCTGTTATGGGTAAAGTTGGTCAAATTGGTAGAATCTTAGGACCTAGAGGTCTTATGCCTAACCCAAAGACTGGTACTGTAACAATGGATATTGCTAAAGCTGTCAAAGAAGTAAAAGCTGGTAAGATCGATTTTAAAGTTGATAAATTTGGTATCGTTCATACATCAATAGGTAAGGTATCTTTTGATGCAGGCAAATTAAAAGATAACGCCAAAGAATTTTTAGGTATTATCAATAAGCTTAAGCCAACAGCTGCAAAAGGAACTTATATCAAGAGTGTATACTTGTCAAGTACAATGAGCTATAGCATCGCTTTAGATGTTAAAACTCTTCTTGATTAATTTTTAATTTTTAATATCTTAGAATATTATGAGAAAAGAATTGAAAAAAGACATCATAGATAGCTTGACAAATTCAATTAACGAATACAAACATGTATATATCACTGATATTGCAGAATTGGATGCTGAAAGTACTTATGCTTTAAGAAAAGCATGTTTTACTAAGCAAGTTAAATTGATACAAGTTAAAAATACACTTCTAAAACTTGCTCTTGAGCAAGCTGAAGGAGAGTATACAGAGCTACTTGATGTACTTAAAGGTTCTAGTTCAATTATGTTATCTGACACTGGTAATGCTCCAGCTAAGGTAATTAAAGAAATTAGAGCAAAACAAGACAAGCCTATCCTGAAGGCTGCATATGTTGAAGAGTCAATTTATATTGGCGATTCTGAATTAGACAACTTAGTTAATATTAAGTCTAAAGAAGAATTACTTGGAGATATCGTTTCTCTTCTTCAATCACCTATCAAGAATGTTATTTCATCTCTTGAGTCTGGTAAAAATACATTATCAGGAATTGTTAAGACTTTGTCTGAAAAAGAATAATTTTTATATTAGTTGTAATTGATAAATTTTTAAAAAATAGAAAAAATGGCAGATTTAAATAAGCTTGCAGAAGAATTAGTTAACCTTACAGTAAAAGAAGTTAACGAATTAGCTGAGATCCTTAAAGAAGAATATGGTATTGAGCCTGCAGCTGCAGCTGTAGCTGTTGCAGCTCCTGGTGCTGCTGGTGCTGAAGGTGCTGCAGAAAAAACTGAGTTCGATGTTATTCTTAAAGCAGCTGGTGGTTCTAAATTAGCAGTTGTTAAATTAGTTAAAGAATTATGTGGTTTAGGTCTTAAAGAGGCTAAAGCAGCTGTAGATGCAGCTCCAGCACCACTTAAAGAAGGTGTTTCTAAAGAAGAAGCTGAAGCTCTTAAATCTCAATTAGAAGAAGCAGGAGCTGAAGTTGAGCTTAAATAACAAGAAATTAGACCATTTTATATGGTTTATGGCCTAGAGTCCCACTTAGGGACTCTAAGCCTTTTGTTGTAATATTGTTTAGGTTCAATTAAAACAAAATAGATGTCTTTTAATAATAACAAATCACGAATAAGTTTTGCATCTGCAAAAAATCAGATGAATTATCCTGATTTTTTGGAAGTGCAATTGAAATCTTTCAAAGACTTTTTTCAGTTAGATACTAACTCTGAAGATAGAAAAGATGAAGGATTGTTTCAGGTATTTAAGGAAAATTTCCCAATTACAGATACTAGAAATAATTTCGTTTTAGAGTTTCTGGATTATTTTATCGATCCGCCTAGATATTCTCTAGATGAATGTATAGAACAAGGTTTAACTTATAGTATACCACTAAAGGCTAAACTAAAACTTTATTGTACAGATCCTGAGCATGAGGACTTTGATACTGTTGTACAGGATGTTTACCTTGGAGTATTACCTTATATGACACCTAAAGGTACTTTTGTTATAAATGGTGCTGAGCGTGTTATCGTTTCTCAGCTTCATAGATCTCCTGGTGTTTTCTTTGGCCATAGTATGCATGCTAATGGTACAAAATTATACTCTGCACGTATTATTCCTTTCAAGGGTTCTTGGATTGAATTTGCTACAGATATCAATAACGTAATGTTTGCGTATATCGATAGAAAGAAAAAGTTACCTGTAACTACTCTTCTTAGAGCTATCGGTTATGAAACAGATAGAGAAATCCTAGAAATATTTAATCTAGCAGACGAAATTAAGGTTTCTAAGTCTGGATTGAAAAAAGTTGTAGGTCGTAAATTAGCTGCGAGAGTTTTAAAATCGTGGGTCGAAGATTTTGTTGACGAGGATACTGGTGAAGTTGTTTCGATTGAACGTAATGAAGTAATTATTGATAGAGAGACTATTATAGAACCTGATCATATTGAGGAGATTCTTGAGTCAGGTACTAAAACAATATTGCTACATAAAGAAAATCAAAATCTTGCAGATTACGCAATTATTTATAACACTCTTCAGAAAGATCCTTGTAACTCTGAGAAAGAAGCTGTTTTATATATTTATAGACAGTTAAGAAACTCTGAGCCACCTGATGAAGCTACTGCTAGAGATGTTATCGATAAATTATTTTTCTCTGAAAAAAGATATGATCTTGGTGATGTTGGTCGCTATAGATTAAATAAAAAACTTCAGCTAAATACAGATGTTGATATTAAGGTATTAACAAAAGAAGATATTATTGAAATTATTAAGCATTTAATTAAATTGTTGAATGCTAAAGCTGATGTTGATGATATTGACCATTTAAGTAACCGTCGTGTTCGTACTGTCGGTGAACAATTATATAATCAATTCGGTGTTGGTCTTGCTAGAATGGCTCGTACTATTAGAGAAAGAATGAATGTAAGAGATAATGAGGTGTTTACTCCTATCGATCTTATTAATTCTAAAACTCTTTCATCGGTTGTTAATTCGTTCTTCGGAACAAATGCTTTATCTCAATTTATGGATCAAACAAATCCTTTGGCTGAGATAACTCATAAACGTCGTTTATCTGCCTTAGGTCCTGGTGGTCTTTCTCGTGAAAGAGCTGGTTTTGAGGTCCGAGACGTTCACTATACTCACTATGGAAGATTATGTCCTATTGAGACTCCTGAGGGTCCAAATATTGGTCTTATTTCTTCTCTTTGTGTGTTTGCAAAAATTAATAAATTAGGTTTTATTGAAACTCCTTATCGTAAGGTAAATGAAGGTGTTGTTGATATAACTAAAGAAGGTGTTCAATATTTATCTGCTGAAGAAGAAGAAGGTAAAATCATTGCTCAAGCTAGTGCTCCTATTCATGATGATGGTGCATTTGTTAACGATAAAGTTAAAGCTAGAAAAGATGGTGACTTCCCATTCGAAGATAAAAATAACATCGAAATGATTGATGTTGCTCCTAATCAGATCGCTTCTATCGCTGCTTCTTTGATTCCTTTCTTAGAGCATGATGATGCGAACCGTGCATTGATGGGATCTAACATGATGCGTCAAGCTGTTCCTTTGATTAATCCTGAAGCTCCTGTTGTGGGTACAGGTTTGGAGGCTCACTTGATTAAGGATTCTAGAACTCAGGTTGTTGCTGAGAAACCTGGTTTCGTTGATTATGTTGACGCAGAAAAAATTGTTTTAAAATACGACCGTACTGAAGAACAAGAATTTGTTAACTTTAAGCCTTCTATTAAGACTTATAAATTACCAAAATTCCAAAAAACGAACCAAAGTACTACTATGACTCTTAGACCTATTGTTAATAAAGGGGATAGAGTTGAAGCTGGTCAAATTCTTTCTGAAGGTTATTCTTCTAGAAATGGAGAATTATCTATTGGTAGAAACCTAAAAGTAGCTTATATGCCTTGGAAAGGGTATAACTATGAGGATGCTATCGTGATCTCTGAGAGAATTGTTCGTGAAGATATCTTTACTTCGGTACATGTTGATGAATATACTTTAGAAGTTAGAGAGACTAAACGTGGTCTTGAAGAATTAACTTCTGATATTCCTAATGTTAGTGAGGAAGCTACTGTGAATCTTGACGAGAATGGTATGATTAGAATTGGTGCTTCAGTGAAGCCTGGTGATATTCTAATTGGTAAAATTACTCCTAAAGGTGAATCAGATCCTTCTCCGGAAGAAAAATTATTGAGAGCTATCTTTGGTGATAAAGCAGGTGATGTGAAAGATGCATCACTTAAAGCTTCTGCTTCACTTAGAGGTGTTGTTATTAATAAAAAATTATTCTCAAGAGTAGAAAGAGATCGTAAGACTAAAGCTACTGAGAAAACTCTTCTTGAACGTTTGGATGAAGAATACAGCGTAATGTTTGACGACTTGAAGTCTACACTTGTTGATAAGCTTTTTGTTCTTGTTAACGGTAAAACTTCTCAAGGAGTAAAAGATTATTACGGTGTTGATGTTATAGGTAAAGGTGTTAAGTTTACACAAAAATTACTTTCTGATATTAATTATCTTGAAATTAGTCCTTTAAAATGGACTACTGATAAGCATAAAAATGAATTAATTAGAGCTTTATTGCATAATTATGAAATGGCTTATAAAGAGTTAGAAAGTAAATTGAAACGTAAGAAGTACAACGTAACTATCGGTGATGAACTTCCATCAGGTATTATGAAACTTGCAAAAGTTTATATCGCTAAAAAGAGAAAACTTCAGATTGGTGATAAAATGGCAGGTCGACATGGTAATAAAGGTATTGTCTCTCGTGTTGTTAGAGATGAAGATATGCCTTTCCTAGAAGATGGAACTCCAGTAGACATTTGTCTGAATCCGTTAGGTGTACCTTCTCGTATGAACCTTGGACAGGTTTATGAGGCTGTTTTAGGATGGGCTGGTAAAGAATTAGGTTGTAATTTTGCAACTCCTATTTTTGACGGTGCATCTGTAGATGATATTGTTGCTAAAACTGAAGAAGCTGGCGTTCCTCGTTTCGGATCTACTTATCTTTATGATGGTGGTTCTGGAGAGCGTTTCGACCAGAAAGCTACTGTTGGAGTAACATACATGCTTAAGTTAGGTCACATGGTTGATGATAAAATGCATGCTCGTTCTATTGGTCCTTATTCTTTGATTACTCAGCAACCTCTTGGAGGTAAAGCTCAGTTTGGTGGTCAGAGATTTGGTGAGATGGAGGTTTGGGCTCTTGAAGCATTTGGTGCATCGCATGTACTACAAGAAATCCTAACTATTAAATCTGATGACGTAATGGGTAGAGCTAAGGCGTATGAGGCTATTGTAAAAGGTGAGCCAATGCCTGATCCTGGAGTCCCAGAATCGTTAAATGTATTGTTACACGAACTAAGAGGATTAGGTTTAAGTGTAAATCTTGAATAAGATATGGTGATTGTGGAGTCTATTTTTTAGATTCCACTATCATACTTTTATTAATATAGTAATATTCGGTTATATGGCATTCAGAAGAGACAATAAGGTAAAGAGCAATTTTACAAAGATCTCTATTAGTTTGGCTTCTCCAGAGGAGATTCTAGAAAAATCTAGTGGAGAAGTATTAAAACCAGAAACAATAAATTATAGAACTTATAAACCTGAGCGAGAAGGTCTTTTCTGTGAAAGAATTTTCGGTCCTGTGAAGGATTATGAGTGTCATTGTGGTAAATATAAAAGAATCAGATATAAGGGCATTGTTTGTGATAGATGTGGGGTTGAGGTTACTGAAAAGAAAGTAAGAAGAGAGAGAATGGGTCATATCCAATTGGTTGTGCCTGTTGCTCATATATGGTATTTTAAATCTTTACCAAATAAAATAGGTTACTTATTAGGTTTACCAACTAAGAAACTTGATACAATAATCTATTATGAAAGATATGTTGTTATAAATCCTGCTGGAGTATCAAATAAAGATGGAGAACCTTTACAATATCTTGATTTCCTTACTGAAGAGGAATACCTTGATATTGAAGATACTTTACCAGAAAATAATCATTTGTTAGATGATGATGATCCAAATAAGTTTATCGCCCAAATGGGTGCTGAAGCTATTTATACTCTTTTGAGTAGAATTGATTTGGATACTCTTTCTTATGATTTAAGACATAAAGCAAATACTGAAACTTCTCAACAACGTAAGAATGAAGCGTTGAAGAGACTTCAAGTTGTTGAAGCATTTAGAAAATCGAAAGAAGTAAATAAACCAGAATGGATGATCGTTAAGGTTGTTCCTGTTATTCCTCCTGAGTTACGTCCTTTAGTACCTTTGGATGGTGGTAGATTTGCTACTTCTGATTTAAATGATTTATATAGACGTGTTATTATTAGAAATAACAGATTGAAGCGTTTAATTGAGATTAAAGCTCCAGAAGTGATTTTGCGTAATGAGAAACGTATGCTTCAGGAAGCTGTTGATTCTTTATTTGATAATTCAAGAAAAGCTAATGCTGTTAAAACTGATAATAATAGAGCATTGAAATCTTTATCTGATAGTTTAAAAGGTAAACAAGGTCGTTTCCGTCAAAACTTATTAGGTAAGCGTGTTGATTATTCTGCTCGTTCTGTTATTGTCGTTGGTCCTGATTTGAAGATGCACGAATGTGGTCTTCCTAAGGATATGGCTGCAGAATTATACAAGCCTTTTATTATTAGAAAGCTTATTGAAAGAGGTATTGTAAAAACAGTTAAATCTGCAAAGAAAATTGTTGATAGAAAAGATCCTGTAGTTTGGGATATTTTAGAGAATGTATTGAAAGGGCATCCTGTGATGTTAAACCGTGCTCCTACTCTTCATAGATTAGGTATTCAAGCATTCCAACCTAAACTTATAGAAGGTAAGGCTATTAGATTACATCCTCTTGCTTGTACTGGTTTTAATGCCGATTTTGATGGTGACCAGATGGCTGTACATTTACCATTAGGTAATGAAGCTATTTTGGAAACTCAAATCTTAATGTTATGTTCTCATAATATTTTGAATCCAGCTAATGGTGCTCCAGTAACAGTTCCTTCTCAGGATATGGTTCTTGGTTTATATTATATAACTAAACCACGTAAAGGAGCTAAAGGAGAAGGATTGAAATTCTATTCAACAGAAGAAGTTGTTATTGCATTTAATGAAAAAGCTGTCGATTTACATGCTGAAATTGAATGTAAAGTTGATGATATAGATGAGAATGGAGATTTGATTTATCATTCAATTAAAACTACTGTTGGTAGAGTATTATTAAACCAATTTACACCAAGAAAAGTTGGATTTATTAATACAATCATTACTAAAAAAGCTTTAAGAGATATAATTGGAAATGTATTTAAGGTTTGTGGTGTTGATGTAACTGCAAAATTCCTTGATGACATTAAAGATTTAGGATATAGAAAAGCCTTTGAAGGTGGATTATCTTTCAACCTTGATGATGTTATTATTCCTGCTGAAAAAGATACTCTTATTCAGGAAGGATATGATCAAGTTGAAGAAGTTATGAATAACTATAATATGGGATTCATAACAAACAATGAACGTTATAACCAAATTATTGATATTTGGACTCATGTTAATGCTAATTTGACAAATACTTTGATGACTCAGTTGATTAATGATCAACAAGGTTTTAATTCAATTTATATGATGTTAGATTCTGGAGCTAGAGGTTCTAGAGAGCAAATTAGACAGCTAGGTGGTATGAGGGGGCTGATGGCTAAACCTCAAAAATCTGGTGCAACTGGTGGTCAAATTATTGAAAACCCTATTTTGTCTAACTTTAAAGAGGGACTTTCGGTATTAGAGTACTTTATATCAACCCATGGTGCTCGTAAAGGTCTTGCCGATACAGCGCTTAAAACTGCAGATGCTGGTTATTTAACTAGACGTCTTGTTGATGTTGCTAATGATGTTATAATTCGTGAAGATGATTGTGGAACTTTAAGAGGTTTAACAGCAACTGCGATTAAAAATAATGAAGAAATTGTTGCAACATTATTCGAAAGAATTTTAGGTAGAGTTTCTGTTCATGACGTTACTCATCCTGTAACAGGCGATTTAATTGTTAAATCAGGTGAAGAGATTACAGAAGAAATAGCTCAAATTATTGAGGATTCTCCTATAGAAAGAGTAGATATAAGATCTGTTCTTACTTGTGAATCTAAGGAAGGAGTTTGTGCTAAATGTTATGGTAGAAATTTAGCTACTGGAAGAATGGTTCATATTGGAGAGTCTGTTGGTGTAATTGCAGCTCAATCTATTGGTGAGCCAGGTACTCAGTTAACTCTTAGAACTTTCCACGTTGGGGGTACTGCAGGTAATATTTCAACTCAAAACTCATTATCTTGTAAATATGAAGGTATTGCAGAATTTGAAGAATTAAGAACTGTTTCTAATGTAGAAGAAGGTTGTGAGGTAGTTGTTGGTCGTCTTACAGAATTAAGAATTGTGGATGAAAACACAAATATAACTCTTAATAATCATGCTATTCCTTATGGATCAAAATTGTTTGTGAAAGATGGACAAAAGCTTTCTAAAGGAGACTTAATCTGTGAATGGGATCCATTTAATGCTTTAATGATTTCAGAATATAATGGTCGTATTAAATTTGATAATATGATCGAAGGAGATACTTATGTATATGAGTCAGATGAAGCAACAGGATTTAAAGAAATAGTAATTACTGAATTTAAAGATAAGACTAGAAATCCAAGTTTGAAGATTGTTGATGAAGATGGAAATTCTTTAAAATCATATAATCTTCCAGTTGGAGCTCACGTTTCTACAAAAGAAGGTGATGATATTAAAACTGGTCAAGTTCTTGCTAAGATTCCTCGTGCTGTTGGTAAGGCTGGTGATATCACCGGTGGTCTTCCTCGTGTAACGGAATTATTCGAAGCTAGAAATCCTTCTAATCCTGCTGTTGTTTCTGAAATTGATGGTGAAGTTTCTTTCGGAAAAATTAAGCGTGGTAATAGAGAGGTGATTGTAACTTCTAAAACAGGTGAGGTTAAGAAATATTTAGTTTCTTTATCTAAGCAAATATTAGTTCAAGAACAAGATTATGTTAGAGCTGGTATGCCATTGTCTGAAGGAGCAATTACTCCAGCTGATATTTTGGCTATTGAAGGTCCTACTAAAGTTCAAGAATATATTGTGAATGAAGTTCAAGATGTATATAGAATGCAGGGTGTGAAAATTAATGATAAACACTTTGAAATTATAGTACATCAAATGATGCGTAAAGTTCAAATTAATGATTCTGGAGATACTACATTCTTGGAAAATCAATTGATTGATAAATTGAATGTAATGGCTGAAAATGAAGCTTTATTTGGTAAAAAAGTTATTGTTGATGCTGGAGATTCTAATGAGCTTAAGCCGGGACAAATTATTACAGCTAGAAAATTAAGAGATGAGAACTCTATGCTTAAACGTAAAGATTTATCTTTAGTTGTAGCTAGAGAAGCTGTTCCTGCAACTTCAAGTCAAATTTTACAGGGTATTACTAGAGCTGCTCTACAGACTAAGAGTTTTATGTCTGCTGCATCGTTCCAGGAAACTACTAAAGTTTTAAATGAAGCTGCTATTAATGGAAAAATAGACTATTTAGAAGGTCTTAAAGAAAATGTGATTTGTGGTCACTTAATTCCTGCCGGTACAGGTCTAAAAGAATATAAAGATCTCATAGTTGGTTCAAAAACTGATTTTGATTCTATTATAGAAAAATAAAATTTTAAAGGCTCACAATTTGTGAGCCTTTTTATAATATAATATACCTACATAATGAATACTGAAGAAGAATTGGATATTGAAATAGATCCAGAGGTAGCACATGGTGTTTATTCTAACTTTATAGTTATTGCTAATACGATTTCAGATTTTGTAATAGATTTTATATCAATTATGCCTGGAATACCAAAACCTAAAGTTCAATCAAGAGTTGTATTAACACCTGACAATGCTAAAAGAATGTTAATAAGTCTGCAAGAGAATATTAACAATTATGAGGAAGAAAATGGAGAAATTATTTTAGAGAAAGATAATGGTTCTGAAATAATGATAAGTGGTGGAAGAGCTTAAATTTGCTAAAATATATGGTAAAAAGTTAAAAAACTTTTATATCTTTACAATACGAAAGATTAAAAATATTTAATTAGGATTTATTGTATGGTAGAAATACTATAGAATATTGATCGTTTCCCATTAAGAGGTCTGGATTTTTTCTAGGCCTCATTTTTTATATATTGAAATGAGCTCAAAAAAAAAGGATTTAAAATTAATTAAATCCTTTTTGTGAATCTGGAGGGATTCGAACCCCCAACCTCCACGGCCGTAACGTGGTGCACTATCCAGTTATGCTACAGATCCTTTTTTTCTTTATTGCGTTGCAAAGATATGGATATTTTATTCTTATTGCAAGCATTATTTGAGTTTTTTTTATTTTTATTTTTTGTTTATTGATTTACAGGTCATTACGAAAATGTTTTATTTTATTACTTTGTTGTTATATTTTTTAGATGTATTATTGTATTAAAAGAATATATTTTAATGTTGAGTTTAAAGAATTACATACAGAAGAAACTTCTAGAGAATAAAGTAAAAAGTAAGGCAGCGAATAATAAATTTGTAGGTTTTAAGAAATCTAATAAAATAGCTATTATAGTGGATGTAAAAGCATTTGAATATTCTGCTATGAAAAACATTTTAGATAAATTACTTAACATGAATAAAACAGTTGCTGTTTTTATTTATGGAGATTATATAGAAAGTAAATTAAATTGCCAGACTTTATGTGTCAATCAAGAACATCTGTCAATGACAGGCGATATAAAAGATAAAAATATTTTAGGTGCTTTTTCTGTTAATTTCGATATGGTTTTTGATTTAAGAATTGAATTAGATTTATATAGTAAGTTTTTTGTAGGAAAATTAATTTCTCCTTTTGTTCTAACTAATAGATCAGATATGGGGGATTGTGATTTTTCAATAAATACGGATTCAGATATAAAGAAATTCTCTGAATGTTATTTAGATTATTGTTTAAAATTTTTATAGATGGATAGAATTAAAGGAACAGGTGTTGCTCTTGTAACTCCTTTTAAAGATAATAAAGAGGTTGATTATCCAGCCTTAGAAAAACTACTGAATTTTGTTTGTGATGGAGGTGTAGATTTCCTTGTTGTATTAGGAACGACGGGAGAGGCTGCAACTATGTCCTGTGATGAAAAAAATAGTGTAGTTAGATTTATAATAGATAAATCTAGAAATTTACCTATTGTTTTGGGTATTGGTGGGAATAATTCTTCAGAAGTTGTAAATTCTATTAATTCATGTGAGTTTCTAGAAAAAATTGATGCAATTTTATCTGTTGTTCCATTCTATAATAAACCAACTCAAGAAGGCATTTATCAACATTATAAATTTATACACGATAATACCAAGGTTCCTATATTAATGTATAATGTTCCGGGAAGAACTGCAGTAAATATGTCTTCAGAAACGTGTTTAAGATGTGCTAATAATTTAGAAAGAATAATTGGAGTTAAAGAAGCTTCAGGAAATTTATCACAAGTGACAAAAATACTTAAGGATAAGCCTGATGATTTTGTTGTTCTTTCAGGTGATGATGAATTAACTTTGCCAATTATTGCGTGCGGTGGGGATGGTGTTATTTCTGTTGTAGCTAATGCATATCCTAAAGAATTTTCTAAGATGGTTAATCTTTGTAGGAATAATAACTTTATTGAAGCTAGAATTATTAATAATAAATTGAATGATATAATAAATTCAATGTTTATTGATGGTAATCCAGCTGGAGTAAAATATTATCTTAATAGAAAATCAATTATTTCAAATAATTTAAGGTTGCCATTGTGTCCTGTTTCACAATCATGCTCATCTTTAATTGATGAATTGTATAAGAGGGGATAAGCATAATTTCTAAAACCTTTTGTATTAATAGTTTTTTTTAGATGTAAAAATGTAAAAAAATATTACTTTTTTCGTATATTGCATTTGGAATGAATACTAAATATTATACATTTGTAATACAATCATAAAATTATAATAACCCTTAAATTATTACAAACATGAATAAGGCTCAATTAATTGATTCAATTTCTGAGAAATCTGGTTTAACTAAAGCAGATTCAAAAAAAGCAATTGACGCTATGGTAGCATCAGTTGGAGAAGCATTAAAAGCTGAAGATAGAGTTTCTTTAGTCGGTTTTGGTTCGTTTTCTGTAAATGAACGTCCTGCAAGAACTGGTAGAAATCCAAAAACTGGTGAACCTATTCAGATTGCAGCTAAGAAAGTTGTTAAATTCAAACCAGGTGTTGAGTTAGCTGACTTAGTAAAATAGTTTATTTCTATTCTATTATAAATTGTAGGAGAGTTTATGCTCTCCTATTTTTGTGTTTTATATATGGTAAAAGATTTATTTGAACATCTCCAGAAATTTGTAACTCCAAGAAGATTAGAAAAGTTTGATGAAGTTCTTGAAAATAGGACAAGGTATCTTACTGTAGTTTTGGAAGATATATATCAATCTCAAAATGCAAGTGCTGTTTTAAGATCTTGTGATTGTTTTGGAATTCAAGATGTAAATGTAATTGAGAATAAAAATGTATTTGACGTTAATGTTGACGTTGCTATGGGATCCTCAAAATGGTTGAATGTAAATAAGTTTAACAGTGGACAAGATAATACCTTAGAAGCAATAAAAACCCTAAAAAATCAAGGTTATCGAATTATAGCTACATCTCCACATGCGAAAGATAAAATGATTGATAAATTGGATATTAATTGTGGTAAGATTGCTTTAGTATTTGGAACAGAATTAACTGGAATTTCTGATATTGTTAGAGAAAATGCAGATGAATTTGTTAAAGTTCCCATGTATGGATTTACAGAAAGTTTCAATATATCTGTTTGTGCTGCTTTATCTTTATATGAATTAACTAAAAGAATTCATAATTCTAATGTTAATTGGAACTTAAGTGAAGAGGAAAAGAAAATTATAAAAATGGAGTGGTTGAAAAGATCAATAAAATCATCAGATGATATAATTAAAAGATTTTTAGAGTCTAATAAATGATTTTGTTTGAAAAATACGTTTAGTATATTAAATTATTTTGTTATTTTTGAGATATTAAGATTAAAATACGTGAATTTATGAATTGTATTATTGTAGATGATGATAAATTAGCAAGAGATGTTTTAGAGAAATTTATTAGTAGGGTTGATTTTTTAAATCTTGTAGGTTCGTATGAAGATGCAATAGAAGCATCAAATGCGTTGAAGAAGAAAGATAATGGAGTAGATTTAATATTCCTAGATGTTGAGATGCCAGAGATGACAGGTATAGAATTTTTAAGTACTATGAATGATGCTCCTCAAATTATTATAGTTTCTTCTAAAGAACAATATGCTTTAGATTCTTATGAATATGCTGTTACTGATTATTTATTGAAGCCAGTACATTATACAAGGTTTCTTAAAGCTGTTAACAAGGCTTATGATAAAGTATATGAACAACCTGTTACTCAAATTGGGGATAGTGAAATTTTTGTAAAAAGTAATTCAGCTTTAGTTCGTTTAGAATATGATGATATTTTATGGATAGAAGCTCTTGAGAATTATATAATGATAAGAACATTCGATAATAAATTTATAATACATTTTACAATGAAATCTATGGAATCAAAATTGTCATTTGGGCAATTTGTAAGAGTGCATAGATCTTATATTGTAAATAGAAATAAAATAGAAGTTATTGAAGATAGTTCTGTTGTAGTAAGGACTGAATTAGGTGTGAAATCAATTCCTATAGGAAAATCATACAGAGAAAAGTTATTAAAAGATTTAAATATTATTACTAAATAATAGTAAATTATACAAAAATGAAAGCACACTTTGTAATTAGTGTGCTTTTTTAATATATGTAAAAATGGATTTTAAATATAATGTAGAGCAGTTTGCAGATTTAAGAATATTAAGATATAGAGTTCCGAATTTTGAATTATTATCTTTAAGAAATAAAAAAATGATATACTATCTATCAGAAGCAGCTCTTTGTGGTAGAGATATATTATGGGATCAGAACAATAAATTTAATTTAAAAATTAGAAATATTTTAGAAAAAATATATTCTACTATTTCTGATGATTATAAAGTGGGAGAATGGGATGATTTTGTTTTATACTTTAAAAGAATATTATTCTCTAATGGTATACATCATCACTATTCAATGGATAAGATAATTCCATCTTTCTCTAAAGATTACTTTAATACTTTAATAAGTTCAATTGATTTAACTTGTTCTGAAGAACTTATGTCTGTGATTTTTGATTCAAATAAAGAGAATAAAAGGGTTGTTTTAGATTCAAATGTAGATGTAATATCGAGTTCTGCTAATAATTTCTACGAAGGATTATCTCAGCAAGAGGTTGAAGAGTATTATTTAGCTAAGAAAAATAAAGATAATAGAATATCAAATGGTTTAAATTCTAAATTGGTTAAAATAAATGGTAAAATTGAAGAGAGAATATGGAAATTAAACGGAATGTATTCTTCTCCAATAGAAAAGATATTAGAAAATTTAAATAAAGCTTTAAAATATACAGAAACAGAGCAGCAGAATAATATTATTCAAATTTTAATAAAGTTTTATGAAACTGGAGATTTATCGTTATTTGATAAATACAGTATTGAATGGATAAAAGATACTACTTCATTAATAGATTTTGTAAATGGTTTTATAGAAGTTTATGGAGATTCTTTAGGTTACAAAGGAAGTTGGGAGTCTATTGTTAATATATTAGATAAAGAAACCAGTAAAAGAGCTTCTTTATTATCAGATAATGCTCAATGGTTTGAAGATAATTCTCCAATATCTTCAGAATATAAGAAAGAAAAAGTAGTAGGAGTTTCTGCTAAGGTTGTTAATGTGGCTATTTTAGCTGGAGACTGTTATCCGTATACACCAATAGGTATAAATTTGCCAAATGCAGAGTGGATAAGAGCTGAATATGGTAGTAAATCGATTTCTATTGAAAATATAATTCAAGCTTATCATTATTCTTCTTTAGAATCTGGACAGCTAGAAGAATTTGCTTTTTCTAATGAAGAAATATCAAGATCTAATAAATATGGATTTATAGGAAATTGTTTACATACTGATTTGCATGAATGTTTAGGACATGGTTCTGGAAAATTAAAAGAGGGTGTAGATCAAGACGCTTTAAAAAACTATGCGTCAACTTTAGAGGAAGCTAGAGCAGATTTATTTGCTTTGTATTATATAATGGATGATAAATTAATTGATCTAGGAATTATACCAAATTTAGAAGTTGGAAAAGCAGAATACGATTCGTATATCAGAAATGGTCTTATTGTGCAATTAACACGTATAGAAAGTGGTAAAAATATTGAGGAATCTCATATGAGAAATAGGCAGTTAATTGCTAAATGGGTCTATGAAAAAGGAGAAAATGAAGAAATTATTTCTAAAAAAATAAAAAACAATAAAACCTATTATGTTGTAAATGATTATTGTAAATTAAGATCGTTATTTGCTGATTTATTAAAAGAGATACAAAGAATTAAATCTGAAGGAGATTTTGAAGCAGGCAAAGCTTTAGTGGAAAATTATGGAGTTATTGTTGATAAAGATATACATATAGAGGTTTTAGAGAGATATCAGAAATTAAATATTGCTCCATATGCAGGATTTTTAAATCCTAAATATGAATTGGTGAAAGAGAATAATGAGATTGTAGATGTTTCATTGTCTTATGGAGAGAGTTTTATAGATCAAATGATGAGATATTCAAAAGATTATTCTTTTTTATAGATGTCAACTTGTTAGTTATACTGACAATAAGGCATAATTGTAATAGATAAAATATTTGGCATATTCTTTGCAAACGAAATTATTACAATTGAAAAAAAGTTAAATCAAAAATATAAATAAAATGGCAAACGGAAAGATTGGTGTAACAAGTCAGGATTTATTCCCTATTATTAAAAAGTTTTTATATTCAGATCACGATATATTTTTAAGAGAAATTGTATCAAATGCTGTTGATGCTTCTCAAAAACTTAAAACTTTATCTTCAACAGGAGAATTTAAAGGAGAGTTAGGAGAGTTGAAAGTAAGTGTAAAAGTTGATAAAGAGGCTAAAACAATTACAGTTTCTGATAGAGGTATAGGGATGACTGAGGAAGAGATTAATAAATATATTAATCAAATTGCATTTTCTGGAGCAGAAGAGTTCTTGGAAAAATATAAAGAAGATGCTAATGCAATAATAGGTCATTTTGGTTTAGGTTTCTACTCTTCATTTATGATATCTGACAAAGTAGAAATAATTAGTAAATCATATAAAGAGAATTCAAAAGCAGTTAGATGGGCTTGTGATGGTACTCCTGAATACACTTTAGAAGAAGTTGAGAAAGACGATAGAGGTACAGATATAGTAATGCACGTAACTGAAGATGAGAAAGATTTCTTAGAAGAATCTAAAATCTCAGAATTACTTAACAAATATTGTAAATTTCTTCCAGTAGAAATATCTTTTGGTAAAAAGAAAGATTGGAAAGATGGTAAAGAAGTTGAAACTGATGAAGATAATATTATAAACGATGTAAATCCAGCATGGACTAAAAAACCATCAGATTTATCTTCAGAGGATTATAAAAAATTCTATTCTCAGTTATATCCTATGACTGAAGATCCGTTGTTTCATATACATTTAAATGTAGATTATCCATTTAATTTAACAGGAATATTATATTTTCCTAAATTAAAGAATAATGTAGAAATTCAAAAAAATAAAATTCAACTTTATTGTAATCAAGTATTTGTAACTGATTCTGTAGAAGGAATAGTTCCTGATTTCCTAACACTATTGCATGGTGTGATTGATTCTCCAGATATTCCTTTAAATGTATCTAGATCTTATTTACAATCAGATGGAAATGTTAAGAAGATATCAAATCATATAACAAAAAAAGTAGCAGATTCTTTACATGATATCTTTAAAAAAGATAGAAAAGATTTTGAAGAAAAATGGAATGATCTTAAAGTCTTTATTGAATATGGTATTTTGACAAATGAGAAATTTGCAGATAAAGTTAAAAACTTTGTTTTGTTACAAAATATAGATTCTCAATGTTTTACTTTTGAAGAATATGAAAATCTTATTTCAACAAATCAAACTGATAAAGATGGTAATATTGTAGCTCTTTATACTACAGATAAAGAATCACAATATTCATATATTCAAGCAGCTAAAGATAAAGGATATGACGTATTGGTTATGGATGGTCAACTTGATACCCATTTTATAAATTATCTTGAGCAAAAAGATAGTAAGAAGAAATATGTTAGAGTTGATGCAGACGTTGTTGATAAATTAATAGTAAAAGAAGAATCTAAAGATGTTGATATGTCTGAGGATAAAAAAGCTGAATTATCACCAATTTTCACTTCTTTATTACAGGACGAGAAAGTTAATTTTAATGTGGAGTATGCTTCATTAGGAGAAACTGCAATGCCTCTTGTTATTACTCAATCTGAATTTATGAGAAGAATGAAAGAAATGTCAGCATTAAATCCTGGTATGAACTTTTATGGAGAAATGCCTGATTCTTTTAATTTAGTTGTAAATGTTGATCATAAATTAATATCTAATATAATTGAAGATAAAGAAAAATCTCTTACAGTAGAATTACAACCAATAAATGATAAGATTTCTAAATTAAATTCTAAGAAAGAAGAATTAGAGAAAAATAAAGAATCTAAAAAAGAAGAAGAAGTAAGTCAAGCTGAAAAAGATGAATTAGCAAATATTTCTGATGAAATATCAAAAGTTCAAACAGATAAAAATAATATTTTATCAACATATGGAAAAGATAACAAATTAGTAGGTCAATTAATTGATCTTGCTTTATTATCAAATGGACTTTTAAAAGGTGAATCGTTAGCTAAATTTATTAAGAGAAGTGTTGATATTATTAAGTAAATAAAAGATTAATCTATATTTTAAAGGCTAGTTATACAAATCGTGTAACTAGCTTTTTTTATTATCTTTGATTTTAAAATTATTCTAAGTATGAAAAGTATTCTTGAAAATCTAACTAAAACTACCAAAGGAACTTTAGTTGAACATTTAGATATTGAATTTATTGAATGTTCAATGGATAAACTTGTAGCAAGAATGAAAGTTGATAATAAAACTTGTAGACCAGGTAATATTATACATGGAGGAGCAACAATGGCTTTAGCTGAAACTGTTGGTTCTGGATTGTCTTTTATTAATGCAGATATTGAAAAATATAATGTTTTTGGAATTGAAATTAATGCTAATCACATAAGTACAGTTGCTTTTGGAGATTATGTTGAAGTAAGTGCTACATTTATTCATAAAGGAAAAACAACTCAGGTGGTTGCTTTTGTTGTAAAAGATTCTAAAGGTAATGATATCTCTGTTGGTAGAATAACTAATATTATAATTCCAAAATCAAAGTAAATGAATTTCTTTGAAATAGTCCATTCTTGTATATATGCTGATGTTACTTTTGCTATTTATAGAGAAGAGAATCAAGATGAAATTATATTAATTATAGATGAAAATGGAGGTAAAAAAATAAAGTTTGAAGATTTGAAAAAAGAATCAAAAGGCTTTGTAATGCATCCTTTTGACAGAGATTCTTCAAATCCTATTTGGTTTATTAATCCTTCTTTTATTGTAAGGTCATCTCAGAAAGAATTTTCAAAAGAATTAATAAAGTTCATTAACTCATTAGGAAATAGAAAAAGATGTGCAACCTGTATAACTAATGACATATCGAATAAAGAATATATAAGTACATTAAAATTAATAGTAGAGTATATAAAATCTTCAGATCTTGATAAAATTGTTTATGCTAGAACAAAAAGTATTGATGGCAAGGGAGAAAAAGATATTATAGACATATTTAAAAATCTTCATAATCAATACTATAATGCATTTGTATTTTTTGTGAATATACATAACGAAATAGCTTGGATAGGGGCAAGTCCTGAAACATTGTTATCAAATAGAAATAATCAATTATATACAGTAGCTCTAGCTGGTACTCAATATGTTGGTGATAGAACATTAAATGAAATTAAATGGACCAATAAAGAGCTAGTAGAACAAGAGTATGTAAGAAATTATATAGATAAAAAACTAAAAAGTTATAATCATAGTATAAGTAAAACAGAAACTGTTTTAGCAGGTAATATTTGTCATTTAAGAAATGAAATTTATATAGATGCTGATATTTCAGATTTCTGGGATATTGTGAATACTCTACATCCAACACCTGCAATTTGTGGATTTCCAAACAAATTAGCAAAAGAAGCTATATCTTTATATGAGGATTTTGATAGAGAATATTATGCAGGATTTTTAGGAATGTATAATATCTTGGGAAAAACGCAAATGAAAGTGAATTTAAGATCTGCTCAAGTATATTCATATAAAATACGTTTATACGTAGGAGGAGGAATAACTTGTGATTCAATTCCTGAAAGTGAATGGGATGAAACAGAATATAAAGCAGATACACTTAAAAAAGTATTAATAGATGAAAAATCAATTATCGGATAGTGAATCAGTAAAGATATTGGTTGATGCTTGCGCTGTATATGGTATATACAATATAGTTTTGTCTTCTGGATCTAGGAATGCACCCCTTATCGTATCTTTTAATAGAAGAGAAGAGTTTAATACTTATACAATTACAGATGAAAGAAGTGCAGCTTTTTTTGCATTAGGCATGGCTGAACAATTAGATCAACCTGTAGCTATTGTTTGTACATCAGGAACAGCGTTATTAAATTATGCGCCAGCAGTTGCTGAGGCTTATTATAAAGGAATTCCTATTGTTGTAATTTCTGCAGATAGGCCGATAGAACAGATAGATCAGGGAGATGGGCAAGCCATTAGACAGATTGATTCATTAAAGAATTTCGTTAAAGAATCTATTTCATTACCTATTGTAGCTTCTTCAGAGGATTCATGGTATATAAACAATATTCTAACAAAGGCATTTTATGCTTTAATAAATAAAAAATCAGGTCCTATTCATATTAATGTTCCTTTAAGAGAACCTTTATATAATACAAGAGAATATTCTTATACTAGTAAATTTCCAAAGATTCTAAATATAGATAGAAACATTTGTGATGTAGATAAATTATTAATTGAAGATAAGATTAATAAATATAAAAGAATATTAATAATCCCTTGTATAGCAGAAGATAATAAGAGGTTACATACATTAATAGAAAAAATATCTAAATATCCACAAATAGTTGTTTTAACAGAAACAATTAATAATCTTAATTCTAAAGATAATTTTCATGGAATTGATAAATATATCAAAGCTATTCAGAATGAAGATATACATGATAAATATCATCCAGAATTGTTAATAACTTTTGGTGATATTCTTATTTCAAGAATGGTGAAGACTTTTTTATCTGAAATAAAATCCTTAGAACATTGGCATATAAATGAAAGCGAGAAACATATTGATATGTTTCATAAATTATCTTTTAGAATAGATATTAAGGCTTCAGTATTTCTTGAATCAATAAATATTAAAGAGAATAGAGCTTCAAATTATAGAAATTTGTGGATAGATCTTAGTAAAAGAATAAACGATTATAGCAATCTCTTTACAAGAGAACAACCTTGGTCTGATTATAAATTATTTACTAATTTATCTAATTTGATACCGAAGGATTATATAATTCATTCAGGAAATAGTACTGTAATAAGATATTTTCAAATAGTTGAAAAATTTAAAGAGTATAAGTGTTTTTGTAATAGAGGAACATCTGGTATAGATGGATCTGTGTCAACAGCAGTAGGAGCTAGTGTAGTTAATAATAAAAGAAACCTTTTAATTGTAGGAGATTTAAGTTTCTATTACGATTCAAATGGATTGTGGAATAAATATTTAAGCAAAAATCTAAAGATTATTCTAATTAATAATCAAGGTGGAAATATTTTTAGATTTATAAATGGTCCAGCTAATCTTCCTGAATTAGAATCATTTTTCGAGCATAAAAGAGATATTACTGCTTGTGGTTTGTCGAAAACATTTAATATAGATTATTTTTCAGCAGATTCAGATATCGATTTGATAAATATATTCGATGATTTTATTAATTCAGATAAATGTTCAATCCTTGAAGTAAGAACTCCAAGAAAAATAAACGATTTAATTTTAAAAAAATATTTTACTAATATAAATACTTTTAGATAATGGTAAAAAGAGAATGGAAAACGATAAAAGAATATCAAGATATTCGTTTTGAGTTTTATAAAGGAATTGCAAAAATAACAATTTGCCGTCAAGAGGTAAGAAATGCTTTTAGACCTCAAACAGTTAAAGAAATGTGTGATGCAATGTTATACTGTAGAGAAGTTCAAGAAGTAGGTGTAGTTGTACTTACTGGTGAAGGAGATAAAGCTTTTTGTAGTGGTGGAGATCAAAATGCTAAGTCTAGAGCAGGTTATATAGGGGATGATGGAGTACCTCGTTTAAATGTTTTAGATCTTCAAAAACAAATTAGATCATTACCTAAACCAGTAATAGCTATGGTAAATGGATACGCTATTGGTGGAGGACATGTATTACAAGTTGTTTGTGATATGTCTATAGCATCAGAAAATGCTATATTTGGTCAAACTGGACCAAAAGTAGGATCTTTTGATGGAGGTTTTGGTTCTTCATACCTTGCTAGATGTGTTGGTCAAAAGAAAGCTAGAGAAATTTGGTTTTTATGCCGTCAGTATAATGCTCAAGAAGCTCTTGAAATGGGATTAGTTAATAAAGTTGTTCCATTAGATAAATTAGAAGATGAGGTTGTTGAATGGTGTGAAATTATAATGCAACGTTCACCTATGGCTATTAGAATGATAAAAGCAGGATTAAATGCTGAATTAGATGGCCAGGCAGGTATACAAGAACTAGCTGGAAATGCAACTTTGTTATATTATATGACAGATGAAGCTCAAGAAGGTAAAAATGCTTTCTTAGAAAAAAGAAATCCTGATTTTGAGCAATTTCCTAAATTTCCTTAATTAATTTATCTGGAGATTATGAATAATAATCTCCAGATTTTCTTTATAATATAATGTTAGTAGCTAAATACAAAAAACACGTTCTTAATTTTAATACTCCTGCTGGAACTTCTAGGGGGGTGCTAAAAGATAAGAATTCATGGTTCCTTTATATTTGGGATACAGATAAACCAAATATAATGGGAATAGGGGAGTGTTCTATTATTCCGAAATTAAGTATAGATAATCCAATAAAAATTGAAAAAATATTACACGCTTTGTGTGATGATATAAATAACTACACTCTTTATTATTCTTTTTTAAAAGAAAATTTTCCTTCTATATATTTTGCACTTGAAATGGCTCTGTTAGATTTAAAAAATGGAGGAAAATCTATATATTTTGATAGTGAATTTTCAAGAGGTGAAATAGGTATTCCTATAAATGGATTGATATGGATGGGAACAGAAGAATATATGAAAACACAAATGATAGATAAAATTAATCAGTTTTCATGTATTAAGATGAAAATAGGGGCAATATCTTTTGAAAAAGAATTATCTATAATAAAATGGCTTAGAAAGACATATGGATATGATTTTGAATTGAGACTTGATGCAAATGGAGCATTTTCTTTAAATAATGTTGATGAAATACTATCTATATTATCTGAATATAATATTCACTCTATAGAACAACCTATTAAACAAGGACAATGGAATGAAATGGCAAAATTGTGTAAAAGATCTCCAATTCCAATAGTACTTGATGAGGAACTTATAGGAGTAAATTCCTCTGAAGATAAAATCAACTTATTAGATAAAATTAATCCAGATTATATAATATTGAAACCATCACTACTAGGAGGCTTTGAAGCTTCTAATGAATGGATAACTCTTGCTGAATTACGAGGAATAAAATGGTGGATAACATCAGCTTTAGAAAGTAATATTGGCCTAAATGCTATAGCTCAATGGTGTTCAACATATAATAATAAGTTACCTCAAGGTTTAGGTACAGGATCTATCTATTCTAATAATATTGATTCATTACTTGAAGTTAAAAATGGTTTTTTATTTTATAATGCTAAAAATAATGTAGATGTATACTATTAATGGAATTGATTATTCTAAAGATGAGTTAATAGATCTTGCTAAAAAGAAAGTTCAAATTCTTAATGGTTGGGAAAAAGATTTTTACAATTTCATACTAGAATGGTTCAATCATGAAGATTTTGTTTCAGGTCATACTTCAGGTACAACAGGAAACCCTAAATCAATATCTTTAAATAAGTCAAATATGATTGATTCTGCTAAAAGGACAATGACTTTTTTTAATTTAAAGAAAAGATCAAATTTACTTTTATGTTTGTCTACAGATTATATAGCCGGAAAAATGATGGTGGTAAGGGCACTTGAATTTGGTATGAATTTAATCACAATCCCACCAACTATAAGTGATCTATTAAATTTGAATATTAATATAGATCTAGTAGCATTAGTCCCATATCAAATGTCTAAACTTATAAAAAAGAAATCAATAATGGATAATATTGGTTTTGTTTTATTAGGAGGAGCTGCTGCAAATAATTCCTTATTGAAAGAAATACAAAGTATAAATACTCAAGTTTATGCTACATATGGAATGACGGAAACATTATCTCATATTGCTTTAAAAAAGATTAATGGTGATTTTAAATCAGATTTATTTTCTATTCTTCCTGGTGTGTCTATTTCTATAGATCATAGAGATTGTCTAGTAGTTAAAGTCTTTGATAAAAAATTTATTACTAATGATATTATTAGATTGGTAGATGATAATCGATTTGAATGGTTAGGAAGATATGATAATGTAATTAATTCTGGAGGTCTTAAATTTATTCCAGAACAAATAGAATCTAAATTACAATATATAATTAAGCATAGATATTATATATCTTCTGAGAAAGATAATGATTTGGGGAATATTATTGTTCTTTATATAGAAAGTGAGAAATTTTCTGTTGAAAAAGAAGATTTTCTATTCGAAGAAATGAGGAAAGTTCTTTCCAAATATGAAATTCCTAAATCAATTTATTATTTGGATTCATTTAGTGAAACAAGTAATGGTAAACTTATAAGAAATTAAAAAAGAACTAGTAATGATTCTTTGAAAAATCATTACTAGTTTATATTAGATTAATCTTTTACATATCTAACTGAATAACCTTTACTTTTTGGACAATCGTTTGAAGTTATTTTTTCTGAATAACTTGTGAATCCTCTATAATAGGCATAAGATTTTAAACTTTCACTTTGAGATGAAGTCCAAATGTTGGCAGAACTATTTGCTCCCGAGAAATAACTTTTTGAATTAGAATAACCAGATTGCATAGAACCACAAGCTATAATATTTAATCCACTTTCATTAGTTCCTTTTGATTTCCATCCTAAGGTACTTTTAAATTTATAAGCAATATCTCCACGTCCTGAATAATCTGTGTTTTCAATATCCTCTTCAGACATTCCAAAATATCTTTCAAGTTCTTTCCATTCATCATGAGTTGCCAAATGCCATCCTTTAGGACAATATTTTACTGCAGCTGCATAATTATATAAAGCTCCATATACTTTATATTCATTTGTTTTTTTAGCAGCTTCTACATCATTTCCATTATAATCGTATACATATATTCTATCTTCATCTGTTGATGTTTCATCAAGAGTATTCACTTTTGGTAAATAAGCAAAGTTTTGAGACATCCAGATTTTACCATTAATTTCAACAGTTTTATAAGTTCTTCCTTCATATACTAAAGGATCAGAACCTTTTAATACAGTGATCTCTAATGTACCTTTAACATCGTTTTTGGTAGTAAGGCTAATAATTGTTTTACCAGGGTTTAAAGCAACAACTTTACCATCTTGATTAACACTAGCTACATCTTCATTTGAAGATGAAAATACAAAATCTTCATTTTCTGCATTTTTAGGAATCATAGTGTAAGACAGTACTTGTTCTCCTTCTTCAGGCATTTCACTTTTACCTTGAATTTGGATTTCTGTAGCCCAAATTATAGGAATGATTGTAACATTACAAACAGCTTTTAAACCATTAGAACTTGTTGCAGTAATTTTAACATTTCCTCCCTTAAGAGCAGAAACCTGACCAGTCTTTACAACGCTAGCAATCTTGCTGTCACTACTAGACCAAACAACTTTTTGATTGGTTGTATTTTCAGGTAATATTATTGCATTTAATACTTTTTTCTCTCCTTCTTTAATCTCAACATTCTCTTTACTAATTTTTATACTTTCTGCTGAAATTTCTTTATCTGATACGATAACAATACATTTAGCCTTTACATAATCTTTTGTTTTTGCAATTATTGTTACTTTACCTGATTTTTTACCTGTTAGAACTCCATTGTTAATTGTTGCAATATTTGTGTTACTTGAAGTCCAAGTAATTGTACTATTAGAATTTTCTGGTTTCTTTAAAAGTGTTAGATTTTTAGTTTCATCAACTTTAATTACTAAACCTTCTTCTGTAGATTCTTTAATATTCAATTCTTTAGTTAGAATATTATTCTTATTTACATTTACAATACAGTGACTTTCTATTTTATTCTTATCTATTGCCTTAATAGTAGCTTTACCTTCAGCTATTGGTGTAATAATACCTTTAGAAGTAACAGTTGCTATTTTCTCATCAGAAGAAGACCATTTAATGTCTGTAGTCTTTGTCATTTTTGGAAGTTGATAAGCTTCTAATTGATAACTATCTCCTCCTTTTACTAAATTAATAGATTCGGTATTAAGTATTATCTTGTATGTTTCAAGATTTTCTTTTTCTTTCTTATCGCAAGAATATGCGGTAATTATAAATAATGTTATAAATATTGTTAATATCCTTTTCATATGTAAATTCTTATAAATCAATTTTACTATTCTTTTTTATAAATGTATAAACCTTAGTTTTAGTATCTTCAGAGATATCTTTTCTAAATACATAGAATAATTCAAAACTGTTGATATCAAAATCTTTAGTTTTTATTTCATAACTTATAGAACTAAAAAGTTTACTTTCTTCTTTAGTTGGTTTTGCTACTATAGTGCAAATACCGTCTGTAAAATTGTAAGTCACATTTTGACTTATTTTCATTAAGTGTCTTTTAATTTCTTGTCTATCTCTATTTACGATAGGAAGGTTTTCTTTTGAAATAATAATACCATCTTCAGTTTTATTGTCAGAATCAATTACTAAATCTTTTACAGGTTTTATATCTTTTATTTCATCCTTACTACATGAGCTTAATCCGAAGATCACAAGTAGTATAATTATAGAATATTTCATTATTATTTAATATTAAAAGGTTTGAAGTTTAGTTGGTTTTTGTACATCATTTTAATTGCATATGAACCAGGTTTTATACCAGATAAATCATACTCTTGTGTACTTTCTCCACTTTTTATTTCCTTGTTTGATAAATCTTTTACCAATTCTCCTTTTGAGTTTACTAGACTAATGTTTATTTGAATATTTTCTTTATTAGCTATTTTTAATAATCCTTTTTTAGAACTATTATTGAATTCATATTCAAAACCAAAATATCTACCTTCTTTTATAATTACATTACCGTAACTAATTGTTGCAATTGTTGTATTATTTTCAAAGATCTTAGGGTTTGAAATTTTTGATAAATATTGTTTAGGTGTTGTAGGGTTTAGAGTGTAATCTATTAAAGAACAAGATGTTAATCTTCCTTCTCCAGCTTTCCCAAAAGTTTTATCTACGATTTCAAAGAAAAAAGTTGCATTTTTATCTTCTCCTATATATTCTGAAAATTCACTTGCATCAATACCTATTTCAATTTCTTTACCACCAGTACTTGCAATTCCTTGCATATATAAATCTCCTCCTTGGTGGTACATTACTGTTTTGTCTTTGATAACTTCTGGTCCTGTAGCATTTTTCTTTGACGAAACACCAATCCTTATTGCAATATCATTTCTTGAAATATGAGAAATTGTTGCTTTGAATGTTAATTTTGGTTTTCTATATTCTGGGGTAACTATATAACAGTTTTTACTTCCTGTTCCTGTTCCTCCTTCACTTCCGTTTTTAAGTTTTATTAATTTGTAAGGAACATAATATCTACCTTTATCTCCCCAATCTGCACCCCAAGAGTTCATAGCAACGAAAGCTCCCTTTTCGTCATCTTCTATTGTTCCATTCTTATTGATATCAAATTCTACTTTATCATCATATCCTACAAAACACATAGCATGAGCTCCTGTTTTTGGGAAGAATGCAATTATTGATTCATATCCAGTTTCACTCGGACCTTTATAATTTTTATCACAATCTAAAGGATCGGCATATGCTGAGAATACTATTAATCCACCAACTTTTGACCCATTAGCATGATCAAAAAGGTATTGTTTCATACTTGGAATTACGTTTACAAAATCTCCTTTGTAACCATCAGGATATGGAGCAAATTTTGCTTTCGATTTAACTCTATAGTGCATAGCTTCAAAGTATTTATCATATCCGCTTAACCATTGAGTTTTAGCTCCTGCATCTGTTCTTTTTATATTAAAGATTGATGCTGGTGCTACACCATTTGACTGTATAAGATCCCAACCATCAGGAGCAAAAGACCCTTTTCCTGTACCTTCATTTAAGTAATTCCACATCTGCATATATGCAAAATTATTTTCTAATTTTTTACCATCTCTATCAAGTAAAAAATTCATTTCATATGTGTATACATAACCAACTCCAGAAGCCATAGCACACGATCCTCCAATTTGACTTATTGTAAGTGGAAAATATTTGTTTAAAGAATTATCTACATGAGATGGTAATTTTGTAGTTCCGCAAAGGCTTTTATTATTACTTACAGCATTTTCAATTTTACTATCTGCTTTTTTATTGAATATTTCACCGAACTTCTTATCATTTTGTCCTATACATATTTGTGCAAGAATAATTAGTGAAAGACTTATATATATTTTTTTCATTTTATTTTGTTATTTTATAATATACTTTTAAATCAAATCCTGAGCCAAAAGGTATTTGAATTGATACTAATTTCCCATCAAAGTGAATAGATTGATCACCAAATGAATCAATTCCTCCCATTCCTTCTTCACTCTCATCTTTACCAGTGTATATTTTGTCTGTAGTAAATTTTGCGCTATATACATTCGAATATCCTGAATCTCCTATAGTACCTTTTATGAAACCAAATTCTCCTCCTTTTAAAGACATGTACATTCTCAATTCTCCATCTTCTTTCAATATATATTCATAAGAAGTTCTAACACTTTCTAACCATGCTTCAACATCTGTACCATCTGATAATAAACCTCCTACAGCTTTCTCATCATATACTTTACCGTCAGATTGAGATACTAGTTCCATTCTTATACCAGTCCATGTTCCATAAAGCTTTTCAGGAATTTTGAAATCTGGTCTAACAACAGAAACAAAACATTTAGCTCTATATCTATTAGCAGTTTCTGCTATAACAATACCATGTCCATAGTTTAAAGCTTTTAATTCTCCATCATCTGAAACACTTACAATATCTTCATTATAAGATTCCCATATTACATCTTTAATGGTTACATCTTTTGGAGATAATATTGCGTCTAATTGAAAAGTTTCTCCTTTTACTATTTTAACTCTAGTTTCTGATAATTTTATTTCAGTAGGAAAGGCAGATTTTTTATGAACTCTTATTTTACAGTAAGTCTGAAGATTGTTCTTCATTGTAAATAAAATAGTTGCTTCGCCTTCAGAAATAGGTTTTACGTAACCTTTTTGATCTACTTTAGCTATACTAGCATTTGAAGAAGACCATATTCCTTCAATATTTGCGTCTTTTGGTAAAATTGTTGGAATTAACTTTATTGCTTCATCTCCAACAGAAATGTCTTTTTCTGAATAGTTTAGTTCTACCTTCTCAGCAAGAACTTTCTTTTCATCATTGTCACTTGAACATGCTCCAATGGCTAAGAGAATGCAAAGTGAATAAAATAATCTTTTCATTTTAAATTTTGTTTTTGTTTGATCAATAGTTTTATATATAGGTACCTAGTTTTTTTTTATTTAAGTATGACAAAACTATCTAAAAATATTAAAATAAACCAAAAAGATGTTAAAAGGTGCTTATTTAAGCATTTTAATGTAGTAGTCTACAAGAGTTTATAATATGCATGTATTCAGGATTATACTTGTATAATCAAAGTATAAAACATAAGAAAACGAATACTTATTATGAGGTGAAAAATAAAGAAATATGGATATTTATTAACCTGGTGTTGAATTAAAAAATGATTTTAAAATATAGATTAAGTATTAATATTTAGATGTATATGTGCTTTTAGGATTTTACTAACCAATCCTTATTAAATATTTATCCTTAAGGTGAACATAAATATTCTATGAATATTAAAAATTTACAAATTTATATTAATTTTAAATAAAAGAGGTGATTATCTTAATGATAATCACCTCTTTTTGAATAGTGTTTTCAACTATTTGAGATTTTTACTAATATATTTATATAGGATATTATGTATAAAATCGGCTTCTTTTAGTTCTTCTACTTTGTTTTCACTTTGATAATCTAGTGAATTATAGATGTCAATAAGTAGGAGGTCGTTATACTTACCTTCGCTTAAATCATCTATATTAAAGAAATCTGATAATTGCATTCTTTTAATATACTCTTCACAAAGGATTCTTTGTTTCATAAATTCCTCAGACGTATATTTTTTATCAGAAAAGAAGATTGAAATAATAGTATTAATTAAATAATCTCCAAAAGAAGATAATAGTATAATTCTCAATCTAAAAGCTTCAATTTTTATTTCAATGTCTATATCTGAATTAAGAATCTTTCCAAGAATATAATATGCAAATTTACATACTTGAATATCTTCATCCTCGTCTTTACACATATCTATTTGAAGAATATGTATTAAGGTTAAGACAAAAGTGTTAGCTTTTCTTGGATCTGTAATAGTAGTTCCAATTAAGTTTCTTTTATCAAGAATCTTTCTTAAAAGACTATTGATCTCGGATTGTTTACCTTCCTTTTTTAGATACAAATATCTTTCTATATAGTCTATTTCTTTCATCTTATTCTTTAAAGTTACACCAACCTTGAGCTTGTAGTTCTATTTTAGTTCCATCTCTTGTTATTAAATTCTTCTCATTTCTATCCGAATTAATATGCCCAACAATTGTTACATTTGGAATACTAGAAATAATATCATGTTTATCTAAAGGAACGGTAAATAATAGTTCATAGTCTTCGCCTCCATTTAATGCTGCTACTGTAGAATTTATATTAAATTCCTCAGCCATTTTATGAGTTTGATAATCTATGGGAATTTTCTCTTCAAATAGAGAACATCCTAAATTCGAATCTTCACATATATGTAATACTTCTGAAGCTAATCCATCAGAAATATCTATCATTGAATTTGGTTTAATATTTTTCGATTTAAGAAGTTTCACAATATCTTGTCTTGCTTCAGGTTTTAGTTGTCTTTCAACTATATAATCATGTCCTTCTAGATCTGGTTGGATATTTGGGTTGTCAAGAAATATGTTTTTCTCTCTTTCTAATAATTGTAATCCCATATATGCACCGCCTAAATCTCCACTAACACAAATTAAATCATTTTCTTTGGCTCCATTTCTATATGTAATTTCTTCGTCTTCAGCTTCTCCAAGAACAGTTATCGATATTGATAGACCTGTTAAAGAAGAGGTAGTGTCGCCTCCAACTATATCTACTCCATATTTATCACACGCAGCATGTATGCCTTCATAAATCTCCTCAATCATTTCTAGAGAAAATCTTTTATCGAGAGCTATTGAAATAACTATTTGTTTAGCTATTCCATTCATTGCACAAATATCAGAAACATTAGAAGCTACAGCTTTATAACCTAGATGTTTAAGAGGTGTATAAGTTAGATCGAAATGAATACCTTCGACCAACATATCTGTACTGATTAGAGTCTTTTTATTCTTATAGTCTAAAACTGCTGCATCGTCTCCTACTCCCTTTTGAGAAGAATTATTTTTTAATTCTATGTTCTTAGTTAAATGAGATATTAATCCGAATTCTCCTAAATCAGACAATTTTTTTTTATTGCTATTTTCTTTATCCATTTCAATTTTATTATTAAACTATACAAAGATAAGAAAATACTATTATTCACCATTAACCTATTTTAGTATGATATCTTTTGCTTTATCTAATTGGGTATCTGTTAATCCTAATTTATCCTTTAAAGTATATTCTGCTTTTATATCAGGGATAACTCCATGACCGTCATATAAATTCCCATCTGGTTGATATGATACTATTCTTGATAATTTAACTTTTATCCTTGAATTAGGTAATCTTACACCTTTACTATATCCACTTCCTCCTCCTGTTGTTTCTCCTAATAGTGTAACATTGGGAGCTGTTTTCATTCCTGCTGCAAATATATCGGAAGCACTAAAACAACCTGAATCTGTTAAAACAACTACTTTATTTTTATAATGGTAGAAATTTCCTTTTCTTTTAGGACTTACGACCATATAATGATATTGAGTAAACAGATTGTCATTAATAGTATATTTTGGAGAAAAATGTCTTTTAAAACGTTTAATAATACGTCTTTCTTTTCTCGTAAATAATTTAGATTTTGAAGGATAAGCAAATCTTGCTAATAAGTATCCGTTAATAGGTTTTACCTCTTCATTCTCATTTATTCGATATCTAGCAATATTTGTAACAACTGGTTTATTTAAAAAATATGGTAAAAGAGCTCTTAAAGGTGCACGTGATCCTCCTCCATTTTCTCTAATATCAATGATTATTCCTTTAGTATTTTTAAAATCTTGCATTGATTGATGAAGTTTGTCGATATATTTCTTTCTACTAAACATATGATTGAAAGTGATATATCCAATATTCCCATCAAGGGTTTTTGATTCATAATTAGGTCTATCTATTAAGTACTTGTGTCTATATTTTCCTAATTTTATATCTTTTGTAATAGAATTATTCGAATTACTAAATGTTATTTTAAAATCTTTATTTATATCAAAATTCATAATCTTAAGCATTAAAGCATGAATATTCATATAGTCTACAGTATTTCTATCTACAAATTTGCTAGTAGTTTTAGGTATAAAAGATTTAGCTGTTTTATAAAGATCTTTAATATCTACATTGTTTATTTTTGAAATATATGGATACTTGTTCAGGTAATTTGTCTTCGTGTTAGAATTAATAGCATAGTATTTGTTTTCATGTTTAACAATTATGAAAGGAAATCTAAGAAATTCGTTTTCTTCTTTAAATACGTACCTTAAACTAACTCTAGAGTGTCCATCTCCAAAATTTGCCATAAACATTTTTAATTGTAAAGCTAAATCTCTTCTACTTATACCCTTTTTCACATCAGCTTTAATAGCGCTTAAAGCGTCATGATAATTAAATCCTCTTAATTTAGCGTATGAATAGTGATTTTTTATTTCCCATTCAAGATATTCAAGATCGGCAATAACTTTATCTCTTGACAAAAAATCT
The DNA here is from genome assembly GCA_022496785.1 of Marinilabiliaceae bacterium JC040. GTDB lineage: Bacteria > Bacteroidota > Bacteroidia > Bacteroidales > Marinifilaceae > SNAP01. The sequence goes on from SNAP01000004.1 coordinate 183,011, forward strand.
TTTTTTAACTCATATCCATCAAGTCTTTTTGTAAGATATGTGTATTCTTTTGATATGAATTCAGGAATAGGACTCTTAATTCGATTCTTTCCTATTATACTATCGTGATATTTTGTAGCTAGATTCCTGTTCTTCTTTTTTAATTCCATCTCTTTAGAGAGAATTATACCATTTTTTCTGTATGTAACATTAATGGTCTTTCCTCTTTTTATTTTCATATCATCCATCATATAGTGAAGATATCTATGGAATTCTAATTTCCAATTGCTTGGATTTTCATCAATAGCTTTTCTAATAAATATGTTTACATCTATTCCACCTATTGATATAAGTTCTACAAATGTATTATCTATATAGGCGTATGGTTTTGTTCCTATATATTTAACTTTAGTAAATGGGGTTCTCTTGTCTTTACAACTTGCCATTGTTACATTTACGCTTGAAAATGTAATTATTAGAAGCAGTAAATGAATTAGTAATTTTTTCATATATAAACTGTTTTAATTGATTAATAATGTCAAATATATTCCCATTATTACTCTTAAAACAAAGTAAATCGACAAACTCTATTTTATTATCGACCAACTGCATATATGTATATATATCTATAAATTATCTCTTTGTATATTTACGATATAATTTAAACATCAACTATTATGTATACGAAAATTTGCAATTGGTTAAAATCTAATAAAAATAAATTTATAGGAAAACTATTCTTTCATTTAGTTTTCCTAAGTGTAATCTTGCTTAATGTAATACCAACAAGTTCTTTTAATTTTTCTTATCCCTATCATTTGTCATATAGAATGGAATATCTGATACTTACAATAGTAGCTTATGTTTTCCTTTTAGTTTATAAAAAGAAAAAATATTCATTTTTCCCATTAGTAATATTATTACTTTTTACTGTTTCATATATAATGTCAGACTATAAAGCTTATTATTATTTAGACATAGATACTAATGTTTCTCTTGATTATACAGTATATTTTACTGTTTTTGAAAATTTCGATAATGTATATCCTCAACGGAACGTGTATGGATATTTATTTGAATCTATTATGGAGTTTATAGGAGTAGAGGCAATGCTATTAATGTTGTTCTTTATAATAGACAACTTTTATTATCCTTTTAAAGATAAAGTTGGAGAGTTGCAAAAATCTCTTGATATGTATAAGAAACAACTACTTAATCAACAATTTAATCCTCATTTCCTTTTTAATGCTTTAAATACAGTTTATAGCCTTTCTCTTGATAATAATCCTAATACTTCAAATGTTGTTTTAAAGATATCTAATATGATGAGGTATTTAATTGATGATGTAAATTCTGGAAGAGTCTTATTAATAAGAGAAATAGACTTTATAAATGAATTTTTAGACATTCAAAAAGTTAGATATGGAGAAAAGGCAAATATTTGTTTTGATATTCAAGATAATAATTACGAAATTCCTATTGAACCAATGATTCTTGTTACCCTTGTTGAAAATGCTTTTAAACATTGTTTCATGACTAACAGTAAGGAATCCTTTGTTCGTATAAATTTAAGTTTAGATAATAAAATTTTATTTTTTAAAGTAGTAAATTATATTGCTCAAGATATATCTGAATCTAAAAGAAATGGTTTAGGTCTTGATAATTTGAAAAATAGATTAAATTTAGCTTATCCTAAGAGGTATTCTCTATCTTTAAACAAAGGAAATAGTGAATTTGTTGCTATCTTGTCAATAAAATTAAACTAAAGGGGTAGTACATGAATGATTATAAATATAAAGTGATTATTATAGACGATGAACAATTAGCGATTAATATTCTAAAAAATTATCTATCGAAATTTAGTAATTTTGAATTGATAGAAACATTCAACGATCCTTTAGATGCTTTATATTTTATAGCCTCAAACGAAATAGATTTAGTGTTTTCTGATATTGCTATGCCTAATTTAACAGGTGTTAATCTTGCAAAACAAGTTAAAAATCAGGTCGATATTATACTAGTTACTGCATATTCCGAATTTGCTATTGAAAGTTTTGAAATAGATGTTCTAGATTATGTACTTAAACCTTTATCTTTCGAAAGATTTTCTCTGTCAATAAATAGATTTCTAAAAAAAAGGAATCAAAATATAAAAAATCCTAATGATGCTTTTAGCGATAATAAATCCTTTTTTGTGAAAGATGGAGATGAATATATAAAGATATTAGTTGATGATATAGAATATATTGAAGGAATGAAAGATTACTCAAAAATATCTTGTGGTAAAAATTACTATATGGTACTTAAAAGTCTAAAACATCTTGAAGAAGTCTTAAAACAATATCTATTTATTAGAATTCATAAATCATTTATTGTCCCAATTAACAAGATTATTCAATTTAATGGACGTTCTGTTATTGTAAATAAAAAGTCTTTACCTGTTGGATTAACCTATAAAAACAATCTTAAAAAGATTCTTCAAACTCATCAATTATTATAAATAGATTTTTCTACTTATGTAACTATTGTTACATCCAATTAATAAGGTTTTCTATACTTTTGTTATAATGGTAGAAATGATAAGCGTATAGTCTATTATTTAATGTATACACTTTTGATTTATAGTCTTGTACTTAAATATTAGTTTTATACCTTTGTCAGGTGATACAATATTCGTTTTCTTTGTTATAAATTTATAATAAGAGAATGTGATCTTTATTAGATTTTAAATATATGATTATATGGCTAAAGATGAGGATGAAATAATTGAAAATGTTACCGATGGTGAATATAAATACGGATTCGTTACTGATGTAACTACCGAGACTATTGGTAAGGGTTTGAATGAGGATGTTGTTCGTCTTATTTCAAAGATAAAGAAAGAGCCTGAGTGGATGCTCGAGTTCAGACTTAAAGCTTTCCGTCATTGGTTGACTTTGGAAGTGCCAACATGGGCTTATTTAGATTTGCCTAAAATAGATTTTCAAGATGTAATATATTACGCAGCTCCTAAGGTTAATGAAGATAAATCGTGGGATGATGTTGATCCTGAAATTAAGGATACTTTTAATAAATTAGGAATTCCTTTAGAGGAACAGATGGCTTTATCTGGAATAGCAGTAGATGCTGTTATGGATTCTATTTCTGTTAAAACAACTTTTAAAGATACTCTTGCTGAGAAGGGAATTATTTTTTGTTCTTTCTCTGAAGCTGTTTTAAATCACCCCGATTTAGTTCAGAAATATCTTGGAAGTGTTGTCTCTTATCGTGATAATTTCTATGCTGCTTTAAATTCAGCTGTTTTCTCTGATGGTTCTTTCTGTTATATCCCTAAGGGGGTTAGATGTCCTATGGAATTGTCAACTTACTTTAGAATTAATGCTGCTGAATCTGGTCAGTTTGAAAGAACTTTACTGATTGCTGATGATGATGCATATGTTAGTTATTTGGAAGGTTGTACTGCTCCTCAGAGAGATGAAAATCAATTACATGCTGCTATTGTTGAAATAATTGCTAAAGATAATGCTGAAGTGAAATATTCAACAGTTCAAAATTGGTACCCTGGAAATAAAAAAGGGGAAGGTGGTATATACAATTTCGTAACTAAAAGAGGATTGTGTGAAGGCTTTAATTCAAGAATTACTTGGACTCAAGTTGAAACAGGTTCTGCTATAACTTGGAAATATCCTTCTACTATCCTTAAAGGAGATAATTCAAGTTCTGAATTCTATTCTGTTGCTGTTACTAATAACTATCAACAAGCAGATACAGGATCTAAAATGATCCATATTGGAAATAATACTAAATCGACTATTGTTTCTAAAGGTATCTCTGCTGGACATTCTAGTAATGCTTATAGAGGTTTAGTGAAAGTAGCTAAGAAATGTAAAGGCGCGAGAAACTTCTCTCAATGCGACTCTTTACTTTTAGGAGATAAATGTGGGGCACATACTTTCCCTGGTTTAGATGTTCAAAATCCTACTGCTATTGTTGAGCATGAGGCTACTACATCTAAAATTGGTGAAGATCAATTGTTCTATTGTAATCAAAGAGGTATTTCTACTGAAGATGCAATTGGATTAATTGTTAATGGATATGCTAAAGAAGTGATAAATAAAATGCCTATGGAATTTGCTGTTGAAGCTCAAAAATTGCTTCAAATCAGTCTAGAAGGTAGTGTGGGTTAGTTTTTAATGGTATAATTATTGCCATATATATAATTTGTAATTCTGTCAATTATGTTAGAAATAAAAGATTTACATGCAAAAGTTGGAGATAAAGAAATCCTAAAAGGAGTTAATCTCGTTGTTAAACCAGGTGAGGTTCATGCTATTATGGGACCTAATGGTGCTGGAAAAAGTACATTATCTTCTGTCCTTGCAGGTAGAGAAGTGTTCGATGTTACTAAAGGTGAAGTGCATTTCCAAGGTAAAGATCTATTAGCTTTACCAGCTGAAGATAGAGCACGTGAAGGAGTGTTTATGAGCTTCCAATATCCTGTTGAAATTCCTGGTGTGAATACAGTAAACTTTCTTAAAACTGCTGTAAACGAACATAGAAAATATAAAGGACTTGAACCTTTAGCTGCTGGTGCTTTTCTTAAATTAATGAGAGAAAAACAAGCTCTTGTTGAAATGGATGCTAAGCTTATGAATCGTTCTGTTAATGAAGGATTCTCTGGTGGTGAGAAAAAGAAAAATGAAATATTCCAAATGGCTATGCTTGAGCCTAAATTATCTATTCTTGATGAAACAGATTCTGGTTTAGATATTGATGCTCTTCGTATAGTTTCTCAAGGTGTAAATACTCTTAAAACACCTGAAACATCTACTATTGTTATTACTCATTATCAACGTCTACTTGACTATATTGTACCTGATGTTGTTCATGTTTTATATGATGGACGTATTGTTAAAACAGCAGGAAGAGAATTAGTGGCTGAATTAGAAGAAAAAGGATACGATTGGATTAAGAAAGAGTTGGAAGAACATTAATTCTTAATATTGATTTTATGAGTGTAGAAAAAATTAATAAAGATTTTCAAGATTTATTTGTTCAAGGGAAAGAGCTTCTATATAACGGAGTAAACGATCTTATGAATGAAAAAAGAGAAATTGCTTTTAATAGATTTATTGAAGGTGGTATCCCTGATAAAAAGAATGAAAATTATAAAAATACTGATCTTTCGAAAATATATGAGAGAGATTATAATGTTGTACTAAACTATCACAGACAAGATGTCGATTTAAATGATGTCTTTACTTGTGATGTACCTAATTTAGATACACATTTGGTATTAACTACTAATGGATGGTATTATGCTAGAAATCATGAATTAAGTGGTTTACCTGATGGTGTTATTGTTTGCTCTTTACAAGAAGCATCAATAAAGCATAAAGATCTATTTGAGAAGCATTACGGTAAGTATACTATTTCTGATAATGGTGTTACCGATTTAAATACAGCTTTTGCTCAAGATGGATATTTTATCTATGTACCTGAAAATGTGATACTAGAAAAAACAATACAGATTGTAAATTTAATGAGAGCAAATGCCGATTTAATGAGTTTTCAACGTAACTTAATTATCATTGGTAAAAACTCTCAAGCTAAATTTATGGTGTGTGATCACGCTTTATCTTCAGTTAATTTCCTTTCTAATAATCTTACTGAAATTTGTGCTGAAGAAAATGCTGTTGTTGATTATTATCAATTACAATCACAAACTTTAAAATGTAGCCTTGTTGATTCTGTTTTTGTTAATCAAGAAAAGAATTCTAATGTACTAAATCATACTGTGACTTTATATGGTGGATTAATTAGAAATAATATATTCACTAAATTATCTGGTGAGAATGCAGAAAATCATACTTATGGTATGTATTTAACTGATAGTGTTCAACACGTAGATAATTATACTTATATCGATCACGCATCTGCTAAATGTTTCTCTAAAGAAAACTTTAAAGGAGTTTTAGATGATAAATCTACTGTAGGATTTACTGGACGTATTGAAGTCCGTCCAGATTCTCAACAAACTGAAGCTTATCAGAATAATAACAATTTATTGATATCTGATGATGCTAAAGTGTTTACTAAACCTCAATTAGTTATTGATGCTGATGATGTGAAATGTAGTCATGGTGCAACAGTAGGTCAGATAGATGAAGATGCTCTTTTCTATTTAAGATCTAGAGGTATTGGTGCGAAAGAAGCTCGTATGATGATGGTATTTGCATTTACTAATGAGATTATAGGTAAAATAAGAATTGAACCTATTAGAGAAAGAGTTGCTCAACTTGTTGAGAAACGTCTAAGAGGTGAAGATTCTCATTGTGATGCTTGTAAGCTTCAATGCAATAAATGATATGATTGATATAGAAAAAATTAGAAAAGATTTCCCTATACTTAATGAAAAAGTATACGGGAAGTCTTTAGTTTATTTAGATAATGGGGCTACTACTCAGAAGCCTCAACAGGTTATAGATGCTATATGTGAATGTTATGCTCATTATAATTCTAATATTCATAGAGGTGTGCATTTCCTTAGCAATAAGGCAACTGATATTCATGAGAAATCTAGGGAAACTATTAGAGAATTCATTAATGCAGATTCTTCTGAAGAACTTATCTTTACTGCTGGAACAACAGAATCGATAAACCTACTTGCTTATTCTTGGGGTGATTTTTGTGTTGAAGAAGGCGATGAAATTCTTGTTTCAGAAATGGAACATCATTCTAATTTAGTTCCTTGGCAATTATTGTGTGAAAGAAAAGGAGCTAAATTTAAATATATTCCTTTCGATGATAATGGGGTTCTTTCTAGTGATTTTGATTCTCTTATTAACGAGAAAACTAAATTGGTTTGTGTTAACCACGTCTCTAATGCTTTAGGTACAATAAATCCTATTAAAGATATAATTGAAAAGGCACATGCTAAAGGTGTAAAAGTATTGGTAGATGCTGCTCAATCTATTCAACACATTAAAGTTGATGTGAAAGATTTAGATTGTGATTTCTTAGTATTCTCTGGCCATAAAATATATGGTCCTACTGGAACAGGTATATTATACGGTAAAAAAGATTTACTTAACGCAATGTCTCCTTGGCAGTCTGGAGGTGAAATGATTGAAACAGTTTCTTTAGATAAAACTACTTTCAATGTTCTTCCTTTTAAATTTGAAGCAGGAACTCCTAATTATGTTGGTAATATTGCTCTAGGACGCGCTATTGAATATGTAAACGAGATAGGTATTGATAATATAGAGAAATATGAAGCTGATTTATTGAAGTATGCTCATGAAAAATTATCTTCTATTCCTTCTCTTAAAATATATGGGAATGCAGAAAATAAAGCATCTCTAATTTCTTTCTTAATAGAAGGAACTCATCCATATGATATAGGTACTCTTTTAGATAGAATGGGAATCGCTGTACGTACAGGAACTCATTGTGCTGAAACTGTAATGCAACATTTCGATATACCAGGAACAATTAGAGCATCTTTTGCTATCTATAATACTAAAAAAGATATTGATGATCTTTACGAAGGATTATTGAAAATTACTAAAATGTTAGGTCTATAATTATATATAAAATGACAATTCAAGAAAAACAACAAGATATTATTGATGAATTCTCAGTATTTGATGACTGGATGGATAAATACTCTTACATTATAGAGCTAGGTGCTGAAATGCCTGCTTTGGATAGTAAATATCAAACAGAAGATAACCTTATTAAAGGTTGCCAATCTAAAGTATGGTTCCATGCAGATTATATTGATGGGAAAATAGTATTTGAAGCTGATAGTGATGCTATAATTACTAAAGGTATAGCAGCTATTCTTGTTAGAGTATTCTCTAATGAAACTCCTAAGGATATTATTGATGCTGATCTTGACTTTATTGATGTCCTAGGACTAAAACAACATTTATCTCCTACTCGTTCTAATGGATTATTATCTATGTTAAAACAAGTGAAAATATATGCCTTAGCATTTTCTAATAAATAAAAGATATGACAGCAGAAACACTAAAAAAAGCTATTGAAGATCAATTAAGAACTGTATTCGATCCTGAAATTCCTGTTAATATTATGGAATTAGGACTTGTATATACTATTGATATAGATGAAGATTTTAATGTTGAAATTGAAATGACTTTAACAGCTCCAGGTTGCCCTGTGGCTGATCAGATTGTCGAAGAGGTGAAAACAAAAACTGAATTAGTTCCTCAAGTGAAGGAAGCTAATGTTAAAATTGTTTTTGAACCAGAATGGACTCCTGATAAAATGAGTGAAGAAGCTAAATTAGAATTAGGTTTCTTTTAAAAATATAATGATTGATATTAATAAAATTAAGAGCTATGCTCGTAGTCTTGGTTTTGTTGATTGCGGTATAGCTCCTGTCCGAATCTTATCTGAACAAGAGCAACCGCTTTACAGATGGTTAGCATCTTCATATAATGGTAAGATGGGGTATATGGAGAATAATATTGATAAAAGATTAGATCCATCTTTACTAGTAGACGATGCTAAATCTGTAATTGTTGTAATACTAAACTATTACCCCTCTAAGGTTTATAATAATCCACATAAACCTCATATCGCTAAATATGCATATGGCGATGATTATCACTATATTATAAAATCAAAATTAGAGAAATTACTTCTACATCTAAAAGAATTTGATGAAACAGTTGAAGGTAGATGTTTTGTTGATTCTGCACCTGTTTTGGAGCATACATGGGCTTGCGAAGCTGGCTTAGGTTGGATAGGGAAGAATTCTTTACTTATAACAAAAAAATGGGGATCGTATGTTTTTATAGGTGAATTGATTATTAATAAGAAATTAGACTACGATACTCCAAATAAAAAATCTTTTTGCGGAACTTGTTCTGAGTGTATTAAGGCTTGTCCTACTTCTGCTATAGTAGAACCTAAGATTGTTGATGCTAGAAAATGTATCTCTTATAATACTATAGAGTTAAAAGATGAAATCCCTTCAGATATTATTAATAAGATTGGAAATACTATTTATGGATGTGATATCTGCCAAGATGTGTGTCCATGGAATAAAAAAATAATCGCTCATTCTCATGAGGAATTTAAACCAAATGATCTTCTTTTAAATATGGATTATTGCGATTGGATTAATATGACTAATTCTCAATTTAAACGTCTTGTTAAGAATTCTCCTATGAAACGTGCTGGTTTAAAGAAGATTAAAAAAACTATTTTAAGTCTTATCGATAAGAAGAAATAAACAAAAAGCCATACCGAACGCTATCAGTATGGCTTTGCAAATAAGTTTATCATTAATGGGGAAACGATTAACATGCAGTACAAATATGAAGATATTTTTAGTCTGCTACAAGCTTTTTTTTAAGTTTCTAATGAAGTGCCTATTTTGACTAATGAACTAACTGTATAGACATATGAACTGAATTGGATGATTAATGTGATATTCTTCTGTTAAATATTGTTAATTATTTATTTATTTTCTCTTATGATATATGAGAAAATTAAGTTAATATGTGTGTATTAAATAAAATAATAGTTTAAACTTTGTATATATTTATCTATAGATTTCGTCCTTAAACTATTAGTTTTATTACTTATTTATCTAAATCTATAAAAGGATAGAAAAAAATGTTAATTTTGGATTTCTTAACATTTAATATTGTGAATAAGTTCGTGATATTTTAATTTTTACCGAAGATTTAAGAAATTATGCTAGAAAATAAATTAAGCTGCGTTATAGTTGACGATGAGGTGGAAGCTTTAGATTTATTAGAAATCTTGCTTGCCGATGAAAATGTAAGAGTACTTGATAAAATAACTGATTCAAGTAAAGTTTTAAAAAGTATTCTTAAAAACAAACCAGATATTCTTTTCCTTGATATTAATATGCCTAACTCTACAGGTCTTGATATTATTAAATCGATTAACGAAGCTAATGTTGAAGTTGCAGTTGTTTTTGTTACTGCTTTTGATGATTATATTTTTGATGCTATAAAAAATTCAGCTTTTGACTATTTGGTAAAACCTGTAGATATTGAAGAATTAAAAGAAACTTTAAATAGATATAGAAATCAAAATGCAGATAGAGAAACTTTCTCACAGGTATTTCAATCTCTTGATTTTTCAAATAAAATTAAAGTCCCTATGAATTCAGGATATCTTTTCCTTGATATTGAGAATATTCTATTTATTAGAGCTGATGCTGCATATTCTTATATTTGCTCTTCAGATCGTGAAAAGGAAGTCTTTTCAAATACCTCTTTAGGTAAATATGAAGAATTACTTAGCCCTAAGCAATTCTTAAGAGTCTCTAGACAGTATTTAATTAATGCAAATTATTTGAGTATGATTGATAAGAAAGAACAATTATGCTATCTTAAAAAATGTAACAGAGAAGAGAGTGTGCATGTTTCTAAGAAATCAATAAAGATGCTTGATGAAATTTTTGATCATTTAAAGTAATTATATGAAGTGTAGAGGAAAGTGGAAATTTTATAAATGGTATATAGATTCTTTTATATATGTAGCCATCTTTGCAATGGCGTTTATGCTACTTAATTCAAGTTTCTTTAATCCATATAAAATAGACTATAGGGTATTTCCTAAGCAAGCAAATCAATTAATTGAATATTCATATTCTAAGGATACTGGAATATCAGAACGTGTATCTTTATTTTATTGTGAGAAACTTCATGCTTATAAGATTTCTTATAGAAATAGTAGTTACTGTTTACCTGATGATTTTGTTATTAGAGTGAATAAAATGTATGTGACAGACTTGGATCATGATAAGTATAATGAATTTATTATTTTCCCTCAAAAGAAAGATACATTGTATTGTGCTATCTTTGATTTGAAACACAAGAAATATAATTATATTAAAATAGGTAAAGTATATATACCTCATAAACAATATAATTTATCTACATTTTTAGGAATTGAAGATCAGAACAAAGATGGTGTCGATGAATTATATTTTACTCTAAACACTAAGGATAAAGGGTTAATAAGGTCCATTTGTAGATTAGATTATAAAAATAAATCAATTTTAAGATCTATTAAAATTCCAACTTTGATATCTGAATGTTTCATGTATAAAACAAACTCTGGTATACGATTCGTTTGTTCTACTATGGGATATAAGAATATTGATGAATCAAAGATAAAGGGTTCTGATCAATATTATAAGTCAAGATTATATATATTTGATAAAGATTTGAAAAGTGTTATTACACCTCTAAGTTTTAATCTTAAAAATTCTATTTTAGGCTGTATTCCTATAAAAAAAGAAAATAAAAACTATATCGTATTGTTACTGGATTGTACAAGCCGTAATTCTAAATCTGATAAAAATAATTTACAACTTATTCTCTGTGATTATTTAGGTAATATCATTAAAATTAGTAGTATCCCATATGATGGTTTGATATACAGAAAAGCTTATTTTACATTAAAAGAAAAAAATCCTTGTATATATATAACTGTGCGTCAAGGTGGTATTTTAAAACTTAATAGCGATTTTGAAATCCTAAACAAAATTCAATTAGATGGAATAGAAACTCCAGTACTTGCTTTTTCTGGAGATATTGATGGTGATGGAGAAGATGAATTGTATTTTCATGATAATTTTAGAACTCGAAATGTAATTACAAAATATGATTTTTCTTTTCCTACATTCTTTAATAGACCACAACCTTATGGTATGATTTATAATTTAAAACCTATAAAATCAGAATATACTAAACATTATTTAGAACAAAATAGAGATGATAAATCTACTGTAATGGATAAACAATTACTTCACAATTTTTTTATAGATATGAGATATTTCTCTATGAAGTTGGTATATTATAAAGATCCTAAATTTCATAATAAGATGATATATTTTGCAATATTCTTATTAATGATTGCAGTTTTTATTTGGTTTATAAGGGTACAAGTATATCGTTCCGTTACTAAAAGATATGAATTAGAAACAAAATTAGTCCAACTTAGATTAAAGAATGTAATAAATCAAATATCTCCACATTTTACATTAAATTCAATGAATGCTGTATGTTCTTTAATTCTAAAAGATAATAAGATACAAGCCTATTCTCAATTATCTAAATTATCTAAGATGTATACTATGTCTTTGAATAATATAAATAAAGAAAGATATACTTTAAAAGAAGAAATAACTTTCGTAAAAATGTATCTTGATATTCAAAAATTAAGATTCAAGAATAAGTTTGATTATAAAATTATATTTGACGAATTTGATGGTAACGAAATAGAATTAATACCTTGTGGTGTTCAAACTTTTGTTGAAAATGCTCTTAAGTATGGTATTAAGAATTATGAATCAGGAGGTTTAGTTGTAGTTGAAGTAAAAAAAATGGATGAAGGGGTACTTGTGTCAGTAGAAGATAATGGTATCGGTAGGGAAGCAGCTTCTAGATTGATTCATAATAAATCTACGGGTAAAGGTATAAAGTTAGTTACAGAATATATGGATACTTTGAATAAGTATTATTCAAGAAATGTGAATCTGAATATTATAGATTTATTTGATGGTGACACTCCTAAGGGTACAAGAGTTGAAATATATCTTGACTATTTAAAATAGGATTATTATGAATTTTAGAACAATTATTGAATTAGAAGAGAAGAAGAATAAAATAGATTATTCAAATAGGATAATGTTCTTAGGCTCATGTTTTGCTGAGAATATTGGTGAAATTTTTAATATTAATAAATTTAAAGTTTCTGTGAATCCATATGGTATTGTATATAATCCTATATCAGTAGCAAATGTTCTTAAATCTATTATTTCACAAGAATCTTTTAGAGATGATGATTTTATATTTACTAACGATAAATGGGCTAGTTTTCTCCATCATGGTAAATTTTCAAATTCTAATATATCGATATTAAAAGAAGATTTAGAAAACTATAGGAGAAAAGCATATGATTTTCTCTTAAGTGCAGATGTTCTTATAATTACTTTAGGTACATCTTGGGTTTATGAAAATATTCAAACTTCTAGAATTGTATCAAATTGTCATAAATTACCTTCATCTACATTTAATAGATATCGTTTATCAGTAAATGATATTGTAAGTGAATATAATTCTTTAATCAATAGATTAAGAACTATAAATCCTAAACTTAAAATAATCTTCACACTAAGCCCTATTCGCCATTTAAAAGATACTGCTCACGGAAATCAATTGAGTAAATCGGTTTTACTACTTGCTATTGATGAAATTGTGTCGAATTTTTCAAATATTGAATATTTTCCATCATATGAAATTGTTATGGATGATTTAAGAGATTATCGATTTTATAAGGACGATATGATACATATTTCTGATTTTGCTGTACAGTATATCTGGGAATCTTTCAAAAAAATATATTTCTCCATAGAGACGGAAAATACTATGAAAGAAGTAAATAAAATTATAAAAGCTGTAAATCATAGGCCAACAGATCCCTTTTCTTCTCAATATTCTAAATTTCTAATAAATACTATTAAGAAAGTAGATGATTTAAATCTTAAATATCCTGAAATAGATTTTTCGAAAGAAAAGGAATCTTTAATGTTAAAGTTATAGTATGTTAATATTGTTTTAATACTCTATCCGCTTCGTATTTTCGTCCTTCTAAATGGTGATTAATACGGACTTGATACGGAGAAGGTACCTCTAAAATACGTTTTTTAACATTTTAACATTAACTTCCTAATGTTAAGATGTTATAATAAATTAATGTTTTTATATATATTTTTTGCTTTGTTAGAATATATCTGTAAAATTTACATCGTAATCAAAAAAATATAATATGAAAAAAATTAGTTTAATAATGCTACTTGCATTTGTAATGAACTTTTTTGTAGTAGCTCAAAAAACTGTTGTTGAGACTGGAATTTCACAGAATACTGAAATGTCAAAAACTAAAACTATTAAGAGAAAAGTAGCTATTGGTAGATTCTCTAATGAAACTCAATATGCTAAAGGTTTATTCTATGATAAAAAGAATGATCCTATGGGAAAACAAGCTCTTGATCTGCTTTCAACAAAATTAATGCAATCAGAAAAATTTATTCTTCTTGAACGTTCAGATATGAATAAAATTAAGGAAGAGTTGGCTAATGGAGGAATTAAATCAAATAATATAAGTGCTGATTATTTGATTTTTGGTTCAATTACTCAGTTTGGTAGAAAAACAACAGGTCGTCAAGGTTTGTTTTCTTCTTCAAAATCCCAAATTGTTGAAGCTACTGTTAGTATTCGTTTAGTAGATGTTTCTACAGGTTTAATTATTTATTCTGATGAGGCTAAAGGTTTAGCTAAAACTAAAAGTAAAACTACTTTAGGTTTAGGAGGTAAACAAGGATATGATGCAACTCTTAGTGATAAAGCAATTTCTGCAGCAATAAATCAATTAGTAGGAAATATTATTAATAAATGTACAGATAAACCTTGGCGTTCTTATTTTCTTAGTGCAGAAGAAGATGGTCTAATCATTTCTGGAGGAAAATCTCAAGGTTTAGAAGTCGGAGATACTTTTACTGTTGTTAGAAAAGGTAAAAAAGTTAAAAATCCTCAAAATGGATTATTTATTGAATTGCCAGGAAAGAATGTTGCAAAAGTAAAAGTAATTATGACGGCAGGTCAAAATGCAGAAACAGAATATTCTATTGTAGAGATTGTGGAAGGTAGTTTTGATAAGGAAAATCTAAGTAATTATTATATAACTGAAAATAAATAAGATGAAAAAATATATATCAATATTATTAGTGTTTACAGCTGTGTTATTATCAAGTTGTAAGGTTGGGGTTATGTCGGAATCATATGGTTTAGAAGATAAAGGATTTATTCAGGTAGTATCCGATACGAAGAAAGATTTTGTCGTTTTAGTTATTGACGATATTAAGAGATTTGAAATTAAAATTGATAAAACTAAGAAGATGAATGTAAGAGGTAAAAAATATACTATTTCTACAGGAAAGCATAATATTAAAATATATAGTCAAGCTGGAAATTTGTTGTATAATAAAATGGTATTTATTTCGACTCAACAAAGTCATGTTATAAAATTGTAATACTTACTTCTGAATTATGAAATATTTAAATAATAAAATTTCAATTCTTCTTATTGTAATACTATTCTCGAGTTGTTCTAATAGTTTATATAAATGGGGTAATTATGAGAAAAAATCATTTGCGTATTATGAGAAACAGACTCCTAAATCTAAAAAAGCCTTTTATGAATCTTTAAGAACAATTATTATAGAATCCCATAGAGCTGGTAGAAAACCTGCTCCTGGAATTTATGCTGAGTATGGATATTTGTTATTTATGCAGGGCAAAAAGGAATCTGCAATTAATTTATTAAAAAAAGAAATAGAAGCATATCCAGAATCAAAACTGTTTGTTGATAGAATATTGAAATCAATTCAAAATTAAAACTATTATGAATAAATATATAAATCTGATATTTGGAGTAATTATAATTCTTTGTTTTGTTTCTTGTGGAACTTCCAATACTTCTTTAAAGGAGTTATATCCTAAAATGTATAAAGAAAAACCATTGAGTATTTTAATAATGCCGCCTATGAATATGACTAATAAAGTTGATGCTAAGGAGTTTTTATATGCCTCATTAGCTAAACCTTTATGTGATATGGGGTATTATGTTTTTCCTCCAATTCTTACTTTAGATTTTTTAAGATCAGAGAGTGCATTTCATAGTGAAAGGTTCTTAGAAGCAGATCTAAATAAATTTCATCAGTATATTGGAGCTGATGCTGTATTGTTTACAAGAATTAAAGAGTGGGATAAAAATACATGTATTGGGATAATTGTTATTTCTGTTGATTATGTGTTAAAATCAACTAAAACGAATGAGATATTGTTTTCTAATGAAATCAGATTAGAAGTTGATAAAAATTTATCTGTAACAAGCGGAGATGCTTTGATCGATTCTATAAGTGTATCTATTATTACGGCTTTAACTTCTCAAATGAAGGTAGCTAGAAACTGCGTAGATGAAGGATTAGGTATTATGCCATATGGAAAATACAGTCCAAAATATTGGAAATAGGTATATCTATAATATTATAATTATATGGTTTGGATTTATTATTTTATCTAAACCATATTTTTTTTGAAAAAACTTTTTAGACACATAGTTCACGTCCTTAGACACTTAGCCTATTTTTGCTAAAAACCTTCTAAAATTAATTGGTGAAAAGATTTGGAGATAAGAAATTTTGCACTACTTTTGCAACGCAATCGAGAGATAAACGCACTGAAAAGTCAGACGTTTTACGGTTGTTAACAGATTGAAAATAAGCGAAATAAGCCTTT
>SNAP01000032.1 GCA_022496785.1 Marinilabiliaceae bacterium JC040
TTATACTAATATTGGAGCAAGTTATACTGAGAATTTAGGTGGAGGAGTTTCAATGACTTATACTCAACAAGATTTAACCTCTATAACATTTACAACATTATCAAATAGTGATTGGGAAACTCAAGCATATATAGATGCTAATGGTAAAGAAAGATGGGATGGTTGTAAAAGAACTTGTGATAAGATGTTAGCCAAAGTAAAAGGGAAGAGTACAAGATCTGGAGAAATTATATTGACTACAGGAGATAAAAATGGAGTAGTAAATGGAACAACAGGTAAATTAAGTGATGGAACTAAAAGTATAAATTCAAGTATAGATAATGGAATGCCTGTTATTGTAGGTGTTGATAATAAAAAGAAACAGAAACATAATTTTAAAAAATATGGTGGTGATGGAATGACAGACCATTTTATTTTAATTATGGGTAAAACAGAGACTTATAAAAAAGGCTTATTACAGGGTATAGAGTATAGATTTTTTGATCCAAGAACTAAACTAAGAAATCAAGGGACATCTAAACAAAATACATTGTCAGTTACAAAAGGATATTTAAAAGGAAGTTATTTAGTTAAAAATAAAAATTATGCAGTTACTTCAATTAGAAAAACGAAGAAAACAAAATAGTTTGTTTTTTATGAGATTAATAATTTTGAGTTTATTATTTAGTATTCAACTAAATTGTAATGCTCAAAATAATAAAAAGTTTAATGAATTATTGAGAAAATTCAAATTAGTAGAATGGCCTTATGACTTTTCTTATTTAGATGGAAATAATGGTAAAGAAATTTCTAAAGAAGAATATAATATTTTCTTAAATCTAGATCATAAAAAATGGAAATATGGTGGAGATTATGCTTATCGAGCAGAATCTAGAATAAATTTTAATGATTTTATAGGTCTAATTTTTAAATTTGATTACGATCCAGATAATTATGGTGAAGTTCAGGGCGAAAGGAAGTTGTATATATATGATAAAAATGGAAATATAAAATCGTCCTTACTTATACATGGGGTATTTATAAAAGAAGATAGAGAGATAAATTTTAAATTTAAGAGTAATTTAAAAATTGAAATTATTACAGATAATTACATTGATGGAAAAGAAAAACCAATAGTACATTCAAATTTTTATAAAATCAATCCTGATACAGGTGAGATAGTAGAAATTTCAAAATAAATAATTTTAATAAAGCAAAGAGGTTATCCTAAGGATAGCCTCTTTTTGTATAATAAGTAAGTCATCTTTAGACAAATATGCATATTATTATAGATATGATGACTATCATAGATTAATAGAAAAGAAATTACCAGGAGTAGGTAAGGTTTAGTTTATACATATTACGATACCTATTCTTTTTCAAAGAGTTCAAATCATACTTATAAGAATATTTTATCTCAGAGCTCTTATAATGATAAAGTATTAGGTTTAGTAACAGGATTGAAAGAGAGGGTATTGGGAGAGTCTAATAAATGGATATTGACAGTAAATTATTATGATGATAAAAATAGACTTTTACAGTCTGTGAAAGATGTATATCCTGGAGGAATATATAGGTTACAGTATAGGTATGATTTTTTAGGGAATGTACTTGAATCTTGTGAGACGAATAATTTTGGAGGAAAAGAAAATAGAGTTCTAAAGAAATATGTTTATGACAAGAGAAGTAGGTTATTATCTGAACAATATTCAATAAATAATGGTCCTTTAAAATATGTTTCTAAGCATTATTATTCAGAGTTGGGAGAAAAATCGAAGCTTTTTCTAGGTTTACAAAATTCTATAGATTATAA
>SNAP01000034.1 GCA_022496785.1 Marinilabiliaceae bacterium JC040
TTAGAAATGCTGCAGGGTTGCCTTCGGGTGGAGCTAATAATACAGGTACATCTTTAATTAAAGAAATTGTCAATAATAGCGATATTATAAAACGCAGAGGAGAATTACCATTAGATGGAAACAAAGGAAGGTTAACGGAATATATTATTGATCCAAATAACGTTAAAGTTTTAAGAAAATTTATTTTAGATCCAAATTTATGAAATACAAAGGAATGACTGTTAATGAACGACTTTATGTTAGTGGGTTAATGGATGAATATGATAAAGCAGTTGAAATTAGAGACATAAAAAAAGTTACAGAGATACTAAAGAAAGTTAAATTAGAAGAAGTATCTATAGGTCCTATATTAAAGCGATTAGGATTAAAATCTGATGAAGATATAGAAAATAGCTAAATAAAATAGAGATTACCTTCTATTCAGGGTAACTTCCATTTTTTAGTTGCTTCTCTAATCGCTAAGTAAACAGATTTCATAACAGTCTCATTAGTAGGAAAAGATAGTTTGTTTTTGGTGTATTTTCTAATTTTACCATTAAGATTTTCAATAAGATTAGACCCGATTTTGTAGATTTTAATAAACGAATAATTTACGAATTAAAACCTAATAATCCGAGACAGATAAAAGCAGGATACAAACAAATTGGAAATTATAAAAAAATGTTTGAAAAACAATATGGAGGAGTGTGGAATACAGTTTTGGATACGTATTAAAATTATAGTTATGGATAAAAAAGATATAATAATATTTCTAGATAGAATATTTACTGCTAAAGGATATAGAAAAAGAGGAAGTACATGGAAATATAAAGGTTTAGAATTGGAAAAAGTTATTAGGTTGCAAAAATCAAGATATAGTGATTTGTATTACCTTAATTATGGTTTTATCATAATTGGATTGGATTTAAATAAATTAGAAATGCATGTTGATAATGGGTTATCTTCTTTAGATGATGCAGAAAATGAACGAATTATTGATTTATTGGATTTAGGTAATAATATTCTTGACGAGTATCGTAAAAGTGAATTAAAAAGAATTGTGGAAGATAAGTTATTAAAAGAATTAACTAATATTAATACGAAAAAGGAACTTGTAAGTAGTTTAAAGAATCGACCGCATCTAAATGATATTCCATTAATAGTTAAGCACCATTTAAATATAGAATAGCACATAGCTTCGAGTATTTGAATTGTTCCTAAAAAGTAACCCTAAGGTAAACAGCATCTATAATCTTCTAACTAGGCTTCTTATCTTTGTATCAAAATCAAAAAATTATGAATCGAAGGTATCCAAGAAAGTGTGTAAATGGAAATCACAGAGGTGAAATTTTACCTCTGTGATTAAGAAGAGATTTTTAAATTTGCATATTATGGATACAAAAGAATTACTAACAGACGATTTTTTTAAGCAGTTTAAAACAGGAGAAGATTTAAATAACTTCTTAAAAGAGATTCAGAAGCAAGGTATCGAAAAGATTCAAGAAGGAGAATTAGATTCACATCTAGGTTACGATAAATATGAACAATATTCAAGCTCAAATATTCGTAATGGTTATATTCAAAAACAAATAAAGACATCTCATGGTGATACTACCATTCAAGTCCCACGGGATAGAGATTCCTCATTTAATCTAATGCTTATTCCTAAACGTCGCAACATGATTGATGGTTTAGAAAATGTTATTGTATCTCTTTATGCAAAAGGGATGAGCACCATTATTATTTATAGATCCAGATGGA
>SNAP01000036.1 GCA_022496785.1 Marinilabiliaceae bacterium JC040
TAATAACATCAAAGAAAAAATAAGTAAGTCTATTTATCTGCTCCAGAAAGGAGGTGTTCCAGCCACACCTTCCGGTACGGCTACCTTGTTACGACTTAGCCCCAGTTACTAGTTTTACCCTAGGACGCTCCTTRCGGTTACGTACTTTAGGTACCCCTAACTTCCATGGCTTGACGGGCGGTGTGTACAAGGCCCGGGAACGTATTCACCGTATCATTGCTGATATACGATTACTAGCGAATCCAGCTTCAAGGAGTCGAGTTGCAGACTCCTATCCGAACTGTGATAGGTTTTTGAGATTAGCATCACATCGCTGTGTAGCTGCCCTTTGTACCTACCATTGTAACACGTGTGTAGCCCTGGACGTAAGGGCCGTGCTGATTTGACGTCATCCCCACCTTCCTCGCACCTTACGGTGGCAGTCTCGCTAGAGTCCTCAGCWTKAMCTGYTAGTAACTAACGATAGGGGTTGCGCTCGTTATGGGACTTAACCCGACACCTCACGGCACGAGCTGACGACAACCATGCAGCACCTTGTAAATAGTTCCGAAGAAAAAGACTATCTCTARTCTATGCAATCTACATTTAAGTCCAGGTAAGGTTCCTCGCGTATCATCGAATTAAACCACATGTTCCTCCGCTTGTGCGGGCCCCCGTCAATTCCTTTGAGTTTCATTCTTGCGAACGTACTCCCCAGGTGGATTACTTAATACTTTCGCTCAGTCACAGACTATGTATCGCCTACAACCAGTAATCATCGTTTACTGCGTGGACTACCAGGGTATCTAATCCTGTTCGCTACCCACGCTTTCGTGCATTAGTGTCAATCGCAGTCTGGCAAGCTGCCTTCGCTATCGGTGTTCTGTGTAATATCTATGCATTTCACCGCTACATTACACATTCCGCCTGCCTCGTCTGAATTCAAGCTATACAGTTTCAATAGCACGTTCGGAGTTGAGCTCCGAGATTTCACTACTGACTTATACAGCCACCTACGCACCCTTTAAACCCAATAAATCCGGATAACGCTTGGATCCTCCGTATTACCGCGGCTGCTGGCACGGAGTTAGCCGATCCTTATTCGTATGGTACCGGCAAATATCTACACGTAGATACCTTTCTTCCCATACAAAAGAAGTTTACAACCCATAGGGCAGTCATCCTTCACGCGACATGGCTGGTTCAGCCTTGCGGCCATTGACCAATATTCCTCACTGCTGCCTCCCGTAGGAGTTTGGTCCGTGTCTCAGTACCAATGTGGGGGATTATCCTCTCAGAACCCCTACCTATCATAGCCTTGGTAAGCCGTTACCTTACCAACTAACTAATAGGACGCATGCCCATCTTTTACCGCCGGAACTTTAATTYYYATATCATGCGATACAAAAAYATTATGGAGTATTAGTCCAAATTTCTCTGGGTTATTCTCCTGTAAAAGGTAGGTTGCATACGTGTTACTCACCCGTGCGCCGGTCGTCAGCATATAAAGCAAGCTTTATATCTGTTACCCCTCGACTTGCATGTGTTAGGCCTGTCGCTAGCGTTCATCCTGAGCCAGGATCAAACTCTTCATTGTAATAAAATCTTTTT
>SNAP01000037.1 GCA_022496785.1 Marinilabiliaceae bacterium JC040
TAATTTGAAATTGGAGGGCACAAATAACGATATTCACAATCTTTACATACTGATACTTTATCTCTTGTCAACCTCCAAGATTCACCATTTATAATTTCGGAATGAACTACATCTAAAAGTGAATCTTTAAATATATTTCCTAAACATTTTTYATTAAAATTTGAATATATTTCTCCATTTGGAATTATAKAAAGAATCCCAAAAAAGTTTGAATTAATAAACTTGTTTATATGATAATCCTTCTCGTWTATTGAAATATCATTAATATCTTCTTGTGTTAGATACACATACTTTTCAAAAAAATCTGTATTTAATTCTAAATATGGTATCAAATTTATATTCAAATCAGAATATTCTGTAGATAAAGCTTCAACCTTTTCTAAAGATTCTTCAGATTTAATAACAAACACATGAGTATTTATATAAGAAGATTGAAATATATTCTGATTATTTTCATCGTAGTACATACTAATTTCACCATATGCTGATAAAGATTTTAATAATTCCTCATCCTGCGTTGATACATGAAATGATATGTTTCGACCCTTTAATTTATTAAGTATCTCAATATAATTTGCAGATAATGGACTTTGTCCTATGAATATTTCAATCTCAACATGTTGATTTTTAGATAAATCAGATAAAACTTTTTCAATACCCTCTAAACTAACTTCTCCTTTAAAATCATGAAAAGGACTATTCAACTGAGATGAATAATTGAATTTTGAACTATCACTATTTAAATAAAGATTCAATTTAAGTAAATCCCCTATCCTACTATCATTCTTTTTCAAATCGTGAAATTTTCTCAATTTCATATCTTCTTGTACATTCACTATAGGATTAAATTGTAGAGGTTTCGAATTTACCTTATYTWTATATACATAATCCCCCATAAACTTCTTTCTCAAGATTCTTATAAAGTTCTGAACATTTATATCCTTTAAWTTATCTGCACTTAAATCTATACAGTAACAACTATTATCTTCTGATAATTTCTTTATTACTTCTTTRCTCTCTACATCTCTTACCAATATTTTTTCTCCATCAAGAGTATTATACAACAATATTGMTTCCTTGCCCTCAGATATTTCTACATAAGGTTCTAGATATAGATATATWTCTTTATTATTTACTAATTCCATTAYTAATCTATTAAAACATTTTTTAATATTTCTGAATACGCTCCTGGTTGGTCAATAAATTCTGATAAATTTTCTCCTATATATGAATAAAAAGAATCTTTATCCATACGTTGTTTACATTGAGCYTTTGCAGAACCTATATCYTCAATATAAAACATACATTGACTACAATGATTAACAGCATAACAACCTCTACATTGTTTCATTATACTGTTAAAATATGATTTATATTTATYTGATATAGATTCATATGTCATATCAACCTTATCATCATCAACACTACCCAATACAAATTTCTGACTAATGCGTTCACATGGTAAAATCTTTCCATTAACTGTTACAAACATCTTCTTTCCAAAGGGAGAACAAGTTCCTGTTGGTCTAACTTTATTACTATTTATATC
>SNAP01000038.1 GCA_022496785.1 Marinilabiliaceae bacterium JC040
CATCATATCTAAGGGATTCCTTGGTTCGGGCCGACGAAGCAATATCACTCGATCATTATCAAACTGACTGCAATCTTTTTCTGTCCGTGAGGATCCCACCARAGCGCTTTCTACTTCTAATAGGCCATGAACTAGATCAGAATCATTCTCAACGAKTCCATAAGAAGTGATCSCATTTTTTTCATCRGGTCCGGGTAGAGACCAAAGATCTTGAGCGACCGATCCGGCAGAACAACTCAAAAGATAAAKAAGTATCGTTAATTTCTTCATGCTCGTTCCAAGTTCGAAGTACCATTTGTACAAATAAGAATCCCCTTCGTTACATGATTTCTTCTTYATATAGATAGATATAGGATCTATGGGGCAATTACTTAGAAGTACATTTTGCGCAACRGCCCTTCCTATCTGATAGAAAAGGAGCCCGTKATCCTGAACCGAKCTTACCTGGGATCGCAAATCCCAAGTTTGTTTATGAAGRGCGGAKCKAATTGTATTAGTGTCTAGAATTGATTTCTTCTGTGTAATACTAATCGATAGGKCCTCATTGGTAAGTGMTACAAGATCTCKTGCATTGGAACCCAYGGTTATGGACCCGAATCCRTTAGTATGGMACWTTTTCTTTTCCAAGTGAAATCCCCTAGTATATGAAAGAGTGAAAAAGTGCTTTCGTTGTTGTGGAATAAGAAGCCTTCGTATCTTAATGMACGTATTTAATTTATTCGGAGCTATTAGAGCGGGATCCACTTTTTGGGGAATATGAGTCGAAGCAATAACAAGAATATTTCTAGTGGAACATCTTTCACAATCCCTGGAGAGACGGTTCACTAATAAACCGAGGGATAAGTAATTCGACTCATTCACATCCAGATCATGAATGTTTGGAATCCATATTATGCAAGGAGACATTGCTTTTGCTAATTCGAATTGAAGGGTGATATAAAATCGGTCTATTTCCGACATCATATCCATAGYAGCATTCATCAGAGTTAGCCGCTCCAGCYCYGTATCAAGGTCMCRATCGATATCGTCAYTAGCATCAATATCGTCACTAGSMTCAATATAGTCACTATCATCAATGTCGATATCATCAATGTCGATATCATCAATMAAAAAAYCTTTAGTCTTGTTATCCAGGAAYTTGTTCAGAAATAYCGTAATSAAAGGAACATAGGAGTTTGTYGCTAGGTATTTGACCAAATAGGATCGTCCAGTTCCTATRGAACCTATCACTAAAATMCCCCTAGAGGGGGATAAGGCTAAGCGGAGMGAAAAGGGTTTTYCATGAGATGGRAAATGMAAASKATTAGYCCCRCRCGRRGKTTGTGAATAAGTGATTKTCYGATAATSAGCAAGRRATAYCCGTCTTTCTGCTAAACAGGMTGTATTGAACYCATAATTCATTAGAYACTTYTTCTGAATGTCAACTAAGTATCSTAAGTAAATTGCTCCCGGTTGTTCAATCATTTCAAAACCAGAGTCATTCTTKGATAAATGATCACTATG
>SNAP01000039.1 GCA_022496785.1 Marinilabiliaceae bacterium JC040
GAAATGTTTTAAATCAATATTACTAGATATGAGGATGAAGATGGAAATGAATTATTAACTACAAATGATGGTAGTGATGATGTCGTTAAAGTTACTGGAGAAAAGATTAAAGATTTTAAACGATTTGGTGAAATATATCAAGAAAATTCAGGTATGAGATMTGTTTTTGATAGTAATGGTTTTAATCTCACAATGAAGGCAGATTTATTAGGATTCGATAGTGTATCTAAGATGGAGAATGTTCTAGAGGCATTTCATTCTCAGTGGGCAAGACAGAATTCAATTATTTTTCTTTAAAACCCAAAAGTTTTGAATAGTTTTATGATGTCTTTGAGTGAAGGATTGAGCCAATGTACAAACCTAGATCTCGTAGTAGAAGGACTTTCTTTTGGTGTAGGTGGTTATTTAGCTACTTTAAGAACAAAAGWTTTTAGGGTATTTGGYTGGGATTCAAAAGCTAAAGGGTTTTAGAAATGCTGCAGGGTTGCCTTCGGGTGGAGCTAATAATACAGGTACATCTTTAATTAAAGAAATTGTCAATAATAGCGATATTATAAAACGCAGAGGAGAATTACCATTAGATGGAAACAAAGGAAGGTTAACTGAATATATTATTGATCCAAATAACGTTAAAGTTTTAAGAAGATTTATTTTAGATCCAAATTTATGAAATACAAAGGAATGACAGTTAATGAACGACTTTATGTTAGTGGTTTAATGGATGAATATGATAAAGCAGTTGAAATTAGAGACATAAAAAAAGTTACAGAGATACTAAAGAAAGTTAAATTAGAAGAAGTATCTATAGATCCTATATTAAAGCGATTAGGATTAAAATCTGATGAAGATATAGAAAATAGCTAAATAAAAACAGTATCCAAGAAAGTGTGTAAATAGAAATAACAGAGGTGAAATTTTACCTCTATTATTAGTAAGAAATTTTTAAATTTACATATAATGGATACAAAAGAATTACTAACAGACGATTTTTTAAAGCAGTTTAAAACAGGAGAAGATTTAAATAACTTCTTAAAAGAGATTTTGAAGCGAGGTATGGAAAAGATTTTAGAAGGAGAATTATATTCACATCTAGGTTACGATAAACATGAACAATATTCAAGCTCAAATATTCGTAATGGTTATATTCAAAAACAAATAAAGACATCTCATGGTGATACAACCATTCAAGTCCCACGGGATAGAGATTCCTCATTTAATCTAATGCTTATTCCTAAACGTCGCAACATGATTGATGGTTTAGAAAATGTTATTGTATCTCTTTATGCAAAAGGGATGAGCACCATTATTATTTATAGATCCAGATGGA
>SNAP01000005.1 GCA_022496785.1 Marinilabiliaceae bacterium JC040
CAACGAAACAGAACCATCCTGATAAGCTATTCCACTAGATCCTTTTCTATCAGATCTGCTATTTATTACAAAATCACCACTTTTAACTAGTTTTCTATTATCTCCATCGTTAGTTTTTGCAGCATTTTCTAATTGAGAAACAACTCCTTTTTTTGTAACAGATAGTGCTGGATAATCTTTATCAGATACTTTAGTCTTTCTTTCTTGAAATTTACTACCTATTCTCTTCACTTCCCAACCCTCAGGAATTTCACCTAACCAATCAACACCACAATCTTTCATCTTAACATCAGGATTCAATCCTTTAGTCACTGCATTTTGAATCAATATCTTCTTATGTTCTTCTAATAAAGAAATCATCTTCTCTTTTTGTGCAATCAGTTTATCTATCTTATTGCATTTCTCATCTAGAAAATTTGATATTGATATTTGCTCTTTCATAYTTGGAAYTGCTAAAACTATTGATTTCATAGCATCATATCTTGTTGTCCATAAATCAGCAACAATTCCATGTCCCATTYTATAATATTCTTCTACAAAACTRTARCTCTTAAATAGATAATTACAAAAATTTGAATTTATATTTTTTGGTTTTAAAACTATATTAATCAACGAAACAGAACCATCCTGATAAGCTATTCCACTAGATCCTTTTCTATCRGATCTGCTATTTATTACAAAATCACCACTTTTAACTAGTTTTCTATTATCTCCATCATTAGTTTTTGCAGCATTTTCTAATTGAGGAACAACTCCATTTTTTGTAACAGATAGTGCTGGATAATCTTTATCAGAGACTTTAGTCTTTCTTTCTTGAAATTCACTACCTATTCTCTTCACTTCCCAACCCTCAGGAATTTCACCTAACCAATCAACACCAGAATCCTTATAAGCTGGATATCTCTCAAATTCACAAGTAAAATCTTCTATTTTCATTACGCTAAATTTAAGATATCCATAATCAATCCCTCATTCTCTTTCTCCAAATCTATTATCTCTCTACTTACAACTGAAATATCTCTCAATGGTTTATGCTTGTAAAAATATTTATTGAATGAAATTTCATAACCTATCTTTGTTGAATCTATATTTATCCATGCTTCTTCTACATGTGGCTTAACTTCTCGTAGATAATATTTATGAATAGATTCTTTCAATGGTATATTTTCACAATCTCTCAAATCGCTTTCCGATTCATATTGAATATATTCATCCTTTTTCCCACTTGGATAATATCCAAAATCGGATAAATCACTTACATCACAATCTAAATGTTTCAATAAGTTCTTTAGCTTTTCACCACTTAACTTAGATTTACTTTTAACAACTTTCTCTCCATTCTCGCTATACCAACTTACAGAATTTAGAATTGCTTTTTTGTCGCTAGCAGATAATTTAATCTCTCTTTCCTTTAATACTTTATCTACTTTATGCTTGAAGATATTAAAATCGTTATGCAATTCTTTACCTATATTCTGCATCAATATTTTTCCACTTTCAATAAGTCGTAGATGCTTATTCCAGGTTTCTTGCTTTATAAGTTTTTTCCTATTTGCAGATGATAAATCTATTTCGTTTTTCTCACACCAATCAAGTATATCTTTCTCAAAGTCAGATATCTTTGAGTAAACATCATCTCCATATTTCTCATATGCCCATTGCATTGGTTCTTTTAAAGATTTATCGAATCGCAATTTTTCTAAATTCTCTTCACTAAATTGAGATAATAAACGTTTTGGCCTTTCTATATTCACTTTATAATAACCAAAATCAGAATTATCAAATATCTTAGAAGATATCCCCTCATCAGCTTCACTCTCTATAGCTTCCATTTTAGAGTATATCTTTACTATTTCTTTTATGTGTTCTGGAGAAAATTCACAATTCTTGTTACCTAGATTCTTACGTAATTTTCTAAAAGATTTTCCTGCGTCTATTAATTGAACTTTACCTTTTCTTTCTGGAGATTTATTATTGGATAAAAGCCAAATATATGTTGTGATTCCTGTATTGTAAAATAAATTGTTTGGCATTTGTATAATAGATTCTAAATAGTCGTTCTCTATTATAAATCTACGTATATTACTTTCGCCTCCTCCTGCATCACCTGTAAATAAACTAGAACCATTATGAACAGAAGCTATTCTTGAACCATCAGTACCTTTACCTACTTGCTTCATCTTGCTCACCATCTCCATCATAAATAACAACTGACCATCCGAAGAACGTGGTGTTGCTCCTACTTCTGAAAGTTTGCCCCAATAATCTTCTAATTCAATTTTAAAACGAGGATCTATTATTTCTCCACCAGATTTTATAAATTTCTGTTCTATTGCCCAAGATTTTCCATATGGAGGATTAGATAGCATAAAATTGAATGTCTTTCCACTAAATTCGTCTGTAGATAAAGTGGAACCATTACGTATATTATCAGGATCATCTCCCTTTATCATCATATCAGACTTACATATTGCATAAGTCTCATCGTTTATCTCTTTTCCAAACAAATAAACATCTCCATCTGCTCGTATTTCTCCCTCTTTATCTTTTATAAATGATTGTGCCTCTGTTAACATTCCTCCCGATCCACAGGCAGGATCGTATATTGTTATTATAGGTGGTAAATTGTCTTTTATCGGATCGAATACTAAATGAGTCATCAAATCGATAACTTCCCTTGGTGTGAAGTGTTCCCCTGCTTCTTCATTATTCTCTTCGTTAAACTTACGTATTAACTCTTCAAATACATACCCCATTCCTAAATTTGTTAGAGCAGGAAGATGTCTTCCCTCTGTATCTTCTTTTTCGTTTGGAGTAAGATTTATATCTTTCGATGTGAATTTTTCTAAGATGTCAAGTAATATATCTTTAGAAGCCATCTTCTTCACTTGACGCTTTAAATCGAATTTTGCTATTATCTCTTTTACATTGGTATCAAAACCATCAAGATATTCTTCAAAATTATCTAATAGCTTCTGTTGACTGTTGCTCGCTGTATCATGCAATTTCTGCATTGTCCAACTACTAGTATTGTAGAATACAAAACCAGACGATTCTTTTAATCCATCTTCATTAAATTCTGTAAGACCTAATTGCTTTTGTTGAAATTCTACCTCTTCAAGTACTTTTTCTTTTGTCGATTCTAGTAGTACATCCAATCTACGAAGAACTACCATCGGTAATATTACATCTCTATATTTCCCTCTAGAATATACATCTCTCAAACAATCATCTGCAATACTCCAAATGAATGATACTATTTTGTTGTGCGAAGCAGTATCCATATACTTATAATCTATTTCTTTTGTTTATTTGTCGTGGCAAGTCTATGCCTGTATATCACAAAATTAGATTATAATATTTTAAGACCAAATTTATCTATAAATTTTTTAAACCTACTTATAGACTTTTATAACTTCCATCATTATTCAAACGAATAAAATTTCATATAGTATCATTATTACATAATCACGTATTACAAATATAGAATTATTAATCCACATATCTTATTTAAACAAAAAAACAGCAAAATAAAGATCTACTCTTCATTTCACTGTTTAATTTTGGAATGTATAATAAAATATTTAGAACTATTTCAATATTTAAAACAAATCTCCAAATATCGAAATTGCAAAAAACGATAATGTACTAATAATTACAGCTACTACCATACCTCCTAATGTTCTCCAAAAGCAGAATATAGCTGCATACATTATTAAATGTACTAATACAAATAGTACTCTATAGATATTCTTTTTAGTTTTCTTACTTAGTCCGAGATCCTCTTCAGAAGATCTTTCAATTGTTTCGCTCATTTTTTTATATTTAAATTATTCTTTCATAAATATAGTAACTTATATTTAATATACAATATAAATATATAAAAACTTGAAAAATTATTCAGGAATTAGTGGCATAAAATATCTAAGGCAAGAAACAAAACTTATAAGTAATAATAAGCTGATTTTATAATTGAGTTTTTTCCTGAATAAGAATAAAATTATAGAGAATGCTATAACTATTGGTATTTCTATTAAATTAGCAAGACTCTGAGGTCCAACATTAAAAGCAACTAACACTATCCATACTAATACTCCTACGAAGGGTAATAACACTCCTTTAATTAAGGTTTTCAAACCATCACCAGCCATATGTTTTCAATTTATATTTAAAATTTGTATTTGAAATTTTGATTTCAATATAAATCTAACATATAATTATTAATCTTACAATTATAATTACTATTTAAGGTCAAAATTAACAATAATAAAAGCCACCTCTAAAGGTGGCCTCAAATAACAATTTAAAAACGATTATGAGTAAATTCTCTAAATCTACAGTATTATTAATAAAAAATAATATTCTACTACCTTCTTCTATTGTTCTTTGAAATGTATTTGTTTAATTTCAATCTACGTTTTTCTTTTTTCTTATAATATCCATAAGAGTATTTTCCATATGATGAATATGAACTCCTTAATGAGCGATGCTTAGCACCATTAAATACTAAACCAACAGATTTTAACATCCCTTTTTTCATTAGATTATGAATATAACGAAGACTGGCATGGCTAGAATAATCTTGTCTCACTACAAATAAATTCATATTTGCATGTTTAGAAACTATTAAACCATCTGCAACTAAACTTATTGGTGCATTATCTATAACTACATAATCAAATTCATTTTCTAATTTCTTTATGAGCTCCCCAAATACTTTTGATTCTAATAATTCTGCTGGATTAGGTACATCATCTAAACCTGCAAGCACTACAGATAAATTCTCACATTCTGTCTCTTGAAGTATATCTTCATAATTAATTGAACCTATTAAATAACTGGCTAAACCTTTATCTTTTACCTCTATATCAAATTGTTTATGAAGACTTGGTGTTCTTAAATCACATCCAACAATAACTACTTTAGATCCTCCTAATGCTAATATAGTTGCTATATTACTTGAAACATGTGATTTCCCTTCTCCTTGGATTACAGAATTTACAGATAATACTTTCCCTTCTTTCAAACCAAAACCCAACTGCGTTTTTACTGTTCTAAAACTTTCAGCCATAACAGATCTACTATCTCTGTATATCCATCTCCTACCCTTATCTTCTTCAGAAATTATTGCTCCATATATAGGTATTGTTGTACTCTCATCTAAATCTTTTCTAGAAACAATATAATCGTACATAAAATATCTAAATAATATAAATCCAATAGGTATAAACATTCCTAAGAACATACCTAATAATAAATTTATCTTCATTCGTGGACCCACTTTTATGGCTGTATCATAACATGCTTCATCAATAACTTGTATATCACTTACATTTGATGCCATCTTTATAGCAGCCTCTGCCCTTCTCTTCTGTAGAAAAGTATATAGATCGTTATTTAAATCAAAATTCCTTTTTATATTTATTAGATTCTGCTCTATTGCTGGTAACCTCTTAAGTTTTAATAATACCTCTGCTCTACGTTTTTCTAAGGAATTTATATTAATCTTTGTATTGTTTACAAGGTTTACAACATTCTTAGATATTGATAATTTAATTGCATGAATCTCATTATCTAAAGCTTCAATTGGTGGATTCTTAGATTTTGAAACTGATAATAATACAGAACGCTTAGAAAATAATGACGATAATCTTATTAATAGGGCATTTAATGCTTGATCAACTATACCCACTACTGAAGGTGCTACCATTTTATCAGTTAAACAATCTTTTGATAAACCTTCCTTTATATTTCTATAATAATTCATCTCCATTCTTGCAGTGAATAATTGACCATCAATTTCCTTTAAAGATTCAGATATTATTTTTGCTTTAGTATCTAAATTGAATGTTGAATTTTGAGCCTTAAAAGCAGAATATTGGTCTGAAGCTTTTCTTAATGAGTCTATCACGATAGCCATTCTACCATCTATAAACTTTACTATATTTCGTGATCTCTTATTTTTTTGATTTAAACCCCAATTTTTATAGACATTAATCAAACTATTTATAAAATCTACTTCTTTCTCTATTGACTCTCCTCTTACTGATAGATTAACAACTTCAGATTTCTTATTCGATAAATTAATTCTTAATCTTTCAATATAATTTAATGCTAATTTTGATGTATTTTCTACTTTAAAGAAATATTTACCACCATGAGGATTAAAAACCTTATGAATAGTAAAATCAAATAGATCTTTATTATATCTCTCACCGTATAATACTGTTTCATCTATATTTAATTCGCGTAACTTACCTTTCTTGGAATATACTTTACCAGATATTAAAAGTTTATATTTACTAGAATCTACAGGATGAATATGAATATCAACTCCCTCTGGATTTAATTTATAAATTGCCCCCTCTACATCTTTTAAAATGTATTCCTCTTCAGGAAATTGAACAACGAAAGGAGAATCTTTATATAATAATTTCTTTCTATAGAAACCTGACTTATACCACGATGTTCTCCAGTTCAAATCATAAATTGCTTCTCTTATTAAACTATATGATTTAAGAATTGCCATATCATTCTGAACATTCATGTTCAAACAAAAATCTAGATTTTCAAATAAACCATCAACTGAACCTTTCTTCATCTCAGATTTTAATAATACAGAAGCTTTCACATCATAAGATGGATTTATATGTAATGTGAATAATATCGCAATTAATACACCTAAAAATAAACCTATTAAAACCAGATACCATTTCGATAAAATGATATTAAATATAGCTAGTAAATCTATCGATCTTTCACTATCATCTGTATGTCTTGCTTGTCCATCTTCTACCATATCTCTTATTTTAATAGATTTAGAACTAGTACTAATGTAGAAATTGATGATATCACCAAGGAATAAAATGTTGAATTTACTTTAATAGATTTCCATTTATCTGGCTGTATATATACCACATCATTAACATTTAAAAAGTATGCTTCAGAAAACATGAAGTTTTTATCCCTTAAATCTATTCTATAAGTCTTTGCTCCATCTTTTGTCTGTCTTACTACTAATACATTTTTTACTAAAGCATAATCTGTTATTCCATTTGCCATCGAGATAGCATCTAATACACTTATAGATGCATTATAATTATAATAAGTTCCTGGCCTATGCACTTCTCCTAAAATAGTAATCTTATAATTAAGCATACGAACTTTTACTACAGCACCCTTAATCATAGTTCCTACTCTTTTACGAATCTTCATCTGTATTTCATTTAATGTTAGATTTTCAACAGGGATCTTTCCTAACATTGGTACAGAAATTGTTCCATCATAATCAACTATATAACCACTAAGATATTGAGTAGTTGGTGAACCATAATTTCCTGACATATAGTAATAGGTACCAGCACGCCTAGTTGTGTTGAATAGATCTTCAACTTCAGAATTATAAGCTTGAACGTCGATATATAAATTATCACCCACTTTAATCTTATACTCAGGTGCTTTTATATTTCTTGCTTTTATAACTTGCTTATCGCCCATTTCTCTTAAATACACAACATCTTTATTGGTTATACAAGATGTGAAAAGGACTAATATTAATAATACTAGTAATTTATTTATTCTTCGCGTGTTTAGCATACATTATCATCATTAAATTAAAAATATAGATTTAATATATACACACTCAATAACTAGAGTACCATACTAACGTTTTATCAAAAATGTATTCTAAAGATTATTATATAACTTGATTTAAGTTTAAGAATTGTAATTTCATTGCGTTTAGTTTAGTTTAATTATTTAGATAAAATTTCTATTTTTATCATACGTGCGTATTACAAATATATTACTATTATTAATCAATAAACACATTTTAATACAAGATTTTTTCAATAGTCTATATTTTTTTTCTAATTAATCTGATTTTTATGTCAAGTATTATATTCTGACAATCAGTTTTTTAAACGTATACTCTCCCTACCATCTCCGTATCAAGTCCCATTTATATCGAAGAAAGTACAAAGAAGGTAGATTATCGACTCATACCATCTTTATATATTATTGTTAAGTAATTATTTATATAAAATTGAGATTTCTTATATCAAAATTAGAAAACCAGTAAAAAGAGAAAAAGCCAGAGTATTTAGAGATAGCACTTTCAACTGACTATCTAAAGCTCTTCCACTTAATTTCTTTACCTGAGCTAGATGTTTTATTAAACTTGAATAAGGTAATAAGAGTAAATAGAAATATTCAGAACCTATAAATAAAACATATAAAATCATTAAAACTCCTGACATTCCTATTAAGAAATAATGATAGTTTTTGGCTCTTCTTTCTCCTATTCTCACAGGTATAGTAATTTTACCACAAACCTTATCATTTTCTATATCTCTTATATTATTCAAATTTAATACTCCTATTGAAAGCAAACCAATACTAGATGCTGGCATAAGGATTATTGGATCGAAAATTCCTGTATAAAGATAAAATGTTCCAAACACACTTGCTAAACCAAAAAAGATAAACACAAATATATCTCCCAAACCTATATATCCGTATGCATGTTTCCCTAATGTGTATTTTATTGCTGCTATTATTGCCAAACCTCCTAATACCAACATGTATATACCATCTTTATTAAATAAATTATCAAAACTATTATAAATAAGAAGTATTCCTGAAAATGCTGATAAGAGAATAAATACTACTATCATTCCTATCATTTCGCGCTTTGTAATTAAATTTGTTTGCATAGCTCTTGTAGGACCTTGTCTAGAATCGTTATCAGTCCCTTTAAGAGAGTCTCCCAAGTCGTTTGACAGATTCGATAGCACTTGTAGAAAAACAGTTGTTAGAAGTGCATAAATGCATATTGTAAGATTGAACTTCCCATATAATTCAGAAATGAAACTTCCTAGTATTACTCCAGATAATGAAAGTGGTAATGTTCTTAGTCTAAAACTACCAATCCAAGCTTTTATTTTAGCATTCATATTATATTCTTTTTTACTGTTTTTTCTTCTCAGCAAATGTAGAATATATTTCGTTTTTCTAAAATTATTGTATAGGGAAAATGTTTGTAGGTGTAATATACTATTGAGTTCATTCTTGACAGTATTATCTACTCCTATTTAATATGCTAATCACTAGTCTTTTTACAATCTCAGATTCATCTGTTTTACTTGTAGCTATAAACAATGTTAAAGCAGCAAGTGTATTATTATCAACAATGGGAGTGCCATCATCTTTAATTAGTTGATTATTTTGCTCTAGAAAGTATGTGAAGCAAGCTGCTGCAATTCGTTTATTACCATCTACAAACGAATGGTTCTTTGTTATAAAATAGAGTAGGTTTGCAGCTTTCTCTTCAATGCTTGGGTAACAATCAGATCCTCCAAAGCTTTGTTTGATCTGATTTATAGAACTATAAAAACCATCATCTTTAGTTTTTGCAAATATATCTGATTCAAAATCAGAATACATACTATGTATCAGATTCATATAATCATGTCAAGATTATATAAATTCATTTTCCTTCTCTTTCCATCACTTGCAACCTGTTCCAAAATGGAACAGGTTGTACTCTTATCAAGCTCTTCACTCTTATAAATATTATTAATGTGCTTAACAATAGCAGGCCGTTGTACATCAAATAAGCTTGCTATTATAGATGAGCATCTAGACCCCTTTCTTATTACATACCAAAATCTAAAAATAAATACAGAAATGGATTATCTAACATTTTTTTACTTTGAGTATAGACATAAAAAAAAGTCTTACTATTAGTAAGACTTTCTTCTTTTTGTTGGCGGTCTGGACGAGACTCGAACTCGCGACCCCATGCGTGACAGGCATGTATTCTAACCAACTGAACTACCAGACCAGTTTGTCTTTAAATCTTGAGGATTTGTTGGCGGTCTGGACGAGACTCGAACTCGCGACCCCATGCGTGACAGGCATGTATTCTAACCAACTGAACTACCAGACCATTGTTTATTTGTTGCTACTCTTAGCACCTCTTTTTCTAAAGACAGTGCAAAGATAAGCAAACTTTTTTACCATGCAATAGTTTGTATTAAAAAAAGTACTTTTTTTTATTCAAAAAAGAAGATACTGAAGTTAACACTACCATACGTTCTAAGCTCCGAAAAATAAGGCTTTCCACTTAAATCGGTATCTTTAGAATGTTCCACTATTAGTATCCCTTTGTCTCTCAATAACTTATTCTCAAAGACTAGTTCTGGTATCTTTTCTATACCCTCTAATGCGTATGGAGGATCAGCAAAAATTAAATCAAAATCTGTTTTGCAAGTTTTTAAATATTTAAATACATCTCCTCTAAAAGATTTTATATTTTCAAATCCTAAACTTGAAATTGTCTTCTTTATAAATGCATGATGTGAAAAATCTTTTTCAATTGATATTATTGATTTTGCCTCTCTAGATGCAAATTCATAACTTATGCTTCCTGTTCCAGAAAATAAATCTAGTACATCTAATTCATCTATATCGTACCAATTAGATATTACATTGAATATATTCTCTTTTGCAAAATCTGTTGTTGGTCTCGCTTTGAATTTCTTATCTGGAGATATATGTCTCCCTTTATGTGTTCCTCCTACTATTCGCACAAATCTGTATTTAATAAGTTTACCAAATGTTTTTGGGCTGTTTCTCTATCTATATTTCTTATCGGTTGTATTATTCTTATTGGTTGTACACTCGATAAATAATCTAAAAGTGGTTTTAATACTTCTAGTTCTGAAAATTCACCTGAATAGATTAATCTACATTTATCGAATTCTATTCCAAATGATTTTATTGCATTTAATGTATAGTATATAATATCGGTATTACTTGTACATGTATATGAATTACACAATAGTAATTCTTTATTGTGATGCAAGAGTATCTCTACTTGAGTCTCGCTAGTTTTATGTATCAATACCTGATATTCTATCTCTTGGGTGTATTCTGCATAGTATAAAATTGATATTAAACTAGGGATAATATGAGCATCTGGGTAATATTTACTTATTATTCTCTTTAACAATTTTTCGCAAGTATATACCACCACTACATCAAGATAGTTTATATAATTTAAGCATTCTGTCTCCTTTATATCGTGTAAAAGATTAAAAGATTCTAATATACTGTCTGCTTCAAACTTGTCTCGTGGTACTAATGTATATTTTGGGCTATCTATTATTATTGATACCGATTGGTATTCATTTTTAAGAATTTCATTCTTTTCTATAAACTGTTCAAATTCTTTCTCAATACCATTAGCTCGAATATCTTCGTATTGCTGATATTCCAATACATGATATCCAAATCTATCCTTAATACTAAAAGAAAATCCATTCAGACCTAACTGAATGGATAATCTATATTTATTAGTATTATTTAAGTCTATTTCTTTCTTTAATACACTTTCTTTATGCATAGAATATTATTCCCAGTTTCCTGTATTATTGTTTGCTTCTTCTATACTACCAACTTTTAAACCTAAGAATTTACCAAGTCTTTTCTTCTCTCCATTGTATTCTTTAAGTTCTGTTTCGTACTCTTCTAGAATATCTCTGAAGATTACAAAGTTTCTTACAGATGCTTCAAATACTTGAATCTTTAATCCTGATGCAGATTTGATTTCTCCTTTAGCTAATTTAAATTGATCTTGTTTTTTTGTATAAGGAACGTATCTTAAATTCTCAATTTTGTAATTCTTTCCAAATAATGTATCCAATGCACATACTTTCATTGTATCACGGATAATTATTCCTTTACGTACAGCTTCTCTTTCTGTCATTCCAGCTTCTAACTGTTGATCTGTTAAAGATCCAATCTTTTTTACAAATTTTATTGAATCATTTTTAACAAAACTGATAAGTGTATCAAAAGATCCTGTATATGTATCATGAGCTGCTTTATATGCTACTTGAGCAGTTCTAATGTCTTTTAATCTTTGAATCACATTAGCATAACGTTGCTTCTTAATTTTGTTAAAATTAATTGGTCTTCTAATACTCATTACACATACATACGCCAATGCTGCAATGACTACCCATAGAAGTACTTGTAAAATAATCTTTTTCATAGGTATAAATTTATCAATCTTTAATTTTTCAAATAATCTTAATTTTTATGAGTATTTTTGCTCTGTAACCAAAAATTACTCCCTTCTTAACCATTAAGTAGCAGCAAATTTATAAAAAAAGAGTAAATATTCGACTTTTTAATGCATAGATTTTAAGAAATGTTAAACAATTATATCATACAATCTGTTTTTGAAGAATTAAATTACACTCCTACTGATAGTCAAAAGCGACTTATTGAACTTTTAGCTAACTTTATAGTGTATGGTGATGAACATTCTTTATTCCTACTGAGAGGTTATGCTGGTACTGGAAAAACTACTGTTATCAGTGCCTTTGTAAATGTATTAGATAAACACGATTACAATCTTGTTCTTCTTGCTCCAACAGGTAGAGCTGCTAAGGTATTTTCTAGTTATTCTAATAAATCGGCTCACACTATTCACAAAATTATTTACAGACAAAGAGTGATGGATGAAGTGGGAGGTGTTTTTTCTCTTGACTTTAATAAATGTAAAAATACGTTCTTTATTGTTGATGAAGCTTCTATGATTGCTAATTCTTCTCCCGATGCTTCTTTTTTCGGTAGTGGAGCTCTTTTAGACGATTTGATGCAGTATGTATACTCTCAAGATTCTTGTCGATTAATTTTAATTGGAGATACGGCTCAACTTCCTCCTGTGGGGCTAGCTATTAGTCCTGCTCTTAATACCGATGTGCTTGAAGTGGATTATCAAAAGGAAGTTATTGAATTTAACCTTAGAGAAGTTGTTAGACAATCAGCAGATTCAGGAATTCTTTATAATGCTACACTGCTTAGATTAAAAATGGCTCAAGGTGATTTTTCTATACCTAAATTAGATTTAAACTATCCTGATATTTTTAGTATTAATGGAGGTGAACTTCTCGAAGAGATAGAGCAATCTTATTCTAAATACGACCAAAGTGAAACTTGTATAGTTTGTAGATCGAACAAAAGAGCTAATGCTTTTAATATGGGTATTCGTTCTCAAATTTTATATAGAGAAGAACAATTGACTTCTGGAGATATGATTATGATTGTTAAGAATAATTATTTCTGGAGTGAGAATACCAATAAGATGGATTTTATTGCCAATGGTGATATTGCTTGTGTTAAAAGAGTAAGAAAGACATACGAACTTTATGGTTTCAATTTTGCTGAATTAACAATTGAATTTGTTGACTATGAAGAAGAATTAGATGTTGTTGTACTTCTTGATACTTTAACAAGCGAAAGTCCTTCTCTTACAAGAGATGAAAATATTTCTCTTTTTAGAGAAGTTGAGAAAGATTATCTAGATGAAAGAAATAAAAGAAAAAGATATAATAAAATTAAAGAAGACAAGTTTTTCAATGCTTTACAAATAAAATTCTCTTATGCTGTTACATGCCATAAGGCTCAAGGTGGTCAGTGGGATTCTGTTTTTGTAGATCAAGGTTGGTTGAACCCAGAGGGATTAAATTTAGAATT
Organism: Marinilabiliaceae bacterium JC040; assembly: GCA_022496785.1. Classification (GTDB taxonomy): domain Bacteria; phylum Bacteroidota; class Bacteroidia; order Bacteroidales; family Marinifilaceae; genus SNAP01. The sequence continues at coordinate 13,549 of SNAP01000005.1, forward strand.
CTTTAGATGGTTATATACTGCTTTTACTAGAGCTAAGAAAAAATTATTCCTTATTAATTTTGATAAATCTTTCTTTGAATAATTCTATAATATAAAAAAAGAAGATACTTAATTGTTTAAATATCTCCTTTTTGTCTTTTCAGTTTTTATAAATTCATTTCCTGAATTATACTTTCTATCTTATCTTCACATTTCTTTTCTAAAGAATCGAAATCGTTATAAGATTCTAATTTATCCTTAATTTCAAAATAGAATTTAATTTTTGGTTCTGTACCTGATGGTCTAACAGATATTTTTGTTCCATCTTCTAAGAAAAATTGTAATACATTCGATTTTGTTTCAAAATGCATATCTTCTTCTCTTGATTCTTTTATAAATTTCTCTTTCTGAATTTGATAATCTTTGATATGTACTATATCGCTACCTGCAAACGATTTAGGAGGATTATTTCTAAATTCTTTCATAATATTCTCAATTTCTTGAGCTCCTGATAAGCCTTGTTTTACAACATATCTCATCTTTTCTTTAGAATAACCAAATTCTATATATATGTCTTTTAGTAATTGATATAGAGTCTTTCCATTATCTTTTGCCCATGCAGCTATTTCTGCCATTAATGAACATGCGGCTACACCATCTTTATCTCTTGTGAAGTTTGAAGGCATATAACCAAACGATTCTTCTCCTCCACCTAGATAATCTTCTCCATTAAGTTTTGACATTTGGTCTGCAATCCATTTAAAACCAGTGTAAACATCATAGCATTCAACTTTATATTGAGAACAAATTTCTTTTATAAGTTCTGATGTTACTATGGTTTTTACCATATAATGACTAGGTCTCAATTTTCCAGCACGCTTATTCATTTCTAGAATATACCAAGTGAATAGTATTGCTGTTTGATTACCATTTATTAAAACCCATTCCGATTTATCATTCTTTGTTGCAATTCCTAATCTGTCTCCGTCTGGATCACAAGCCATTACTATTTCAGCATCAACTTGTTTAGCTTTTTCTAATGCCATTGATAGTGCTGCTGGTTCTTCTGGATTTGCCGATTCAACTGTAGGGAAATTTCCATCTACTACATCTTGTTCTGGAACATTATATATATCAGTGAAACCCCAATTCTTTAAAGATTCAGGTACCAATTTATAAGTTGTTCCGTGAATAGGAGTAAATACTATTTTTAAATCGTGATGTCTTTTTACTGATTCTGGAGAAAGAGATATTGTTTTAATAGCGTCTAAATATTGTTTGTCTATCTCAAGAGGTAGTATTTCTATTAAATCTTTATTAGCTTCAAATTTAATGTCTTTTACATCTACTTTATTCACCTCATCAATCACATTTTTGTCGTGTGGTGGTACCAATTGACCTCCATCTGCCCAATATGCTTTATATCCATTATATTCTTTTGGATTATGAGATGCTGTTATTATTACTCCAGATTTACACTTTAATTCTCTTATACAATAAGACATTTCTGGTGTTGGACGTAAATCTTCAAATAAATATGCTTTTATACCATTAGCAGAAAAAATATCAGCTACCGTTTCTGCAAACATTCTCGATTTATTTCTACAATCATGACCGATACATACAGACTTATTCTCTTCATTTGGATAGCATTTATTAATATAATTTGCTAAGCCTTGAGTTGCTGCTCCTACAGTGTAGATATTCATTCTGTTTGAACCTACTCCCATTATTCCTCTTAATCCTCCTGTTCCAAATTCAAGATTCTTATAAAATGACTCTACTAAATCTGTAGTATCTTCAGAAGATAATAAATCCTTTACTTCTTCTTGACTTTTTTTATCGTATCCTTCCTGCAACCAAGTCTCCGCCTTAGCTCGCGCTTCTTGTATTATATCTTTATTCATTATTGAAATATTATTTTTTAATCTTATTTCAACAAATTTAAAGCATTATTTTTACTTTAAGAATAAAAGTATGTTAAACATTTATAACATAATTCTAGTAATTATATATAATACGATTAGAACAGGATTATCTATAAAAGAAAAAAGAGTCTCCAAAATTGGAAACTCTTTTAATATCTTTCTAAGTAATAGACTAGAATCTTCTTTCTTTGATTCTTGCTTTCTTACCTGTAAGAGCACGTAGATAGAAAATTCTTGCTCTTCTAACACGACCTCTTTTGTTTACTTCAATTTTCTCAATGAATGGAGAATTGATTGGGAAAATTCTTTCCACACCAATGTTACCAGACATTTTTCTTACTGTAGCAGTTTTGTTCTCTCCAGAACCTTTAACTTGAAGTACTACACCACGGTAAACCTGAATTCTTTCTTTGTTACCTTCTTTAATTTTGTAAGAAACAGAAATAGTATCACCTGCTCCAAATTCTGGAAGTTCTCTTTCTACTTTAAATGCTTCTTCTGCGATTTTAATTAAATCCATTTTTTAATCCTTTTGTAGGTTTGACGAACGTAATGTATCACCTCTCTCTTATTGCGACATAGATTCCGTCCGGTAATTACGCTTGCAAAAATATACAAAAAAACTGAGAATCAAAATTATGACCCTCAGTTTTCAATATTTCTTAACTAATTATTAGTGAGCACCTTTAGGCATTTCAATTAGTTTTCCATGATCTTTAACAATTGTTCTTAGGAATTTTTCAGAATATCCTGGTTGTTTCACATCTGGATTCATTTGATTAGGATTGAATGTTTTAACATTTCCATCCATATATTTAGCAAATAAATATCCGTAGAAATCTCTCCATGTATCTGTTAGATTGTCTCCTGTTGAACATGAGAAATCTGTTAAGTATTCTACTGCTGCTTTTTTGTCTTGTTTGTAAATTGACATTGCTGCTGCATCAGTCATCTTAACATACTTCACGTAGTTTGTTTCTAATTCATTTTGTTTTTTAGCTATTTCTGCATGTATCAAATTGTAACGTGTATATGCGTAATTTGTTACTTGAGAGAATACCCAAAATGCTTGCTTGTTATCAAACTTCATCATATCATTCTTTTCGTGAGCTGCGAATGACATTGGCACTTTAGTTGCACTTGTATACATTGGGAAATATACTGATGATGAAGCATCATCAACACCAAACCAAATGATACCACCTATTTCATTAGGTAAATAGTTTCTACATTGAGCAACAAAAGAGAATCCTGTTTGTTGTGTAGCTGTTGTTCTTTCATGGCAATAAGTTTTACCGTCTACTTTCCATGTCATTGGTCTCCATCTGTAAGGACAACCGAAAGGACCAGCACCAGCATCTTTTGTCATATCTAATTCAGTACCTTCTAAATGATCTCTCATATAGCTCATTGCATCTTGTACTGTTTGTTTTTTAGTTGGTTTTACCCATAATGGCATACGACCTTTAGCTCTACCATGTCTGTCGTATTTTACATTTCCTTTTGCGTAATCCCAGTATTTATCCATACCTTTTGTTACGTGATTGAAAAATGCCCAAACTCTAGCGTCACAAAATCTTGCAGCACCGAAGTCAACTGGAGCATAAACATCTGAGAAAGAAAAATGTTTGTTTTTAGCTTTCTTAGGATAGAAACCTTTTTCTTTTGCAAACGAAATAACATCTTTAGAATATACAGTTGTTATTTCTTTGTTATAGATTTTTTCAATCTTATCTGAAGAAATAGAAGTCTTTCCTGATAAAGGGAAAGTTGTTATACGTGCTTGGTTAGCATGTCCTGAAACATATCCGTCAGGAATCATACGAGCAACCCAAACGATACCTTTATCGTCTGCACCTTTACCAATAAGTTCCATAATCCAAGCTTCTTCTTTATCAACAATTGAGAAAGATTCACCTGAACTTGCATAACCATATGTATTAGCTAATTCTGCAATTGTTTTAATTGCTTCACGAGCTGTTTTACATCTTTGTAGTGCAATATAAATAAGACTACCATAGTCCATTATTCCGTTAGCACCTTTTAATTCTTTACGACCACCATAAGTTGATTCTGCAATCGCTAATTGGTGCTCATTCATATTACCAATAACATTGTAAGTATGAGCCACTTGAGGAATCTTTCCTAAGAATTTACCTGTATCCCATTCTACAACGTCAAGCATAGAACCTTTAGCCCAATCTTGAGCAGGCCAGAAATATAATTCTCCGAATAGAGTGTGTGAATCTGCTGCATATGTTACCATTACTGATCCATCTACAGTAGATGATTTTGTGAAAATAAAATTAGTACAAGCACTAACCTTACCAGCCATAGCGAATATGACTACAAATAGCATTAAGGCTAATTTTTTCATTTTGATAAAAATATTTTAATTGTTATTACTTATTATCTTATAGAATCCATACTTCTAATTAAAGCTTCGTCTTTTCCTATACCTCTTACAGCTAAATATGTTAAAATAACAGCTATAAATGGAAATATCATTGGCATTGAGTATGTCATTACTGCTTTTAGTATTTCTGTTTGCTCTCCAATATTATACCAGAATAGGAATACAGATCCTAGCATTAATACAATATTTAAAAAGCATAATCTTATTTGCATCATTCTTTTTTTATACTTCACTATTGTAAGTAATAATAAAGTGATAATTAAAGATACTATTGTAATATTTGTCCATACTATAGGAGTTTCTACATTTGGTATCATCCCTTTAGGAATTCCATATACATAGAAGTCGACATTTGCCACTCCACCACAAACTAGTGAAGCTAAAGGAAGAAAATATAACAATGACATTAATATTAATGCAAGGATTAGGTAAACTGTTTGAATTCTTTGAAACATTTTATTGATTTTTTAATTAGATGCACAAATATAATGAAATTGATTAATTGTTTCCTAAAATTAAAGGTAAACCATCTTTACCACTACCAATAACTATAACTTTACTATTTGTTGACTTAGAAAGTTTGATTGTAGCTTCGATACCACGCATCTTTAATAAAGCATTAGTCAATGAGCTATTTATAATTTTATTTGCTCTTGCTTCACCTTCTGCTGCAATTCTCTTTCTCTCTGCTTCTGATTTTTCTCTTTCTAACTTAAATCTATATGCTAAAGCTTCTTGCTCTTGTTGTAATTTAGTTTCAATAGCTTGCTTAATTTTAGCTGGTAAGTTTATAGATCTAATAAGTAAGGCTCTCATATCTATATTATTCATCTTTAAAGATTTTGAAGCCTCTGCTTGAATTGTTGTTTCAACTTCCTGACGTTTTGTTGAATATATCTCTTCTGCTGTATATCTACCTGCTACTTGTCTTACTGCAGAACGAACTTCTGGAATAACTAATTGAGTAATATAGTTCTTACCAAATATTTCATGTAGGTAACCTATTTTAGTATAAACTGGATTAAAACGAACAGAAACATCAATATTTACAGAAAGACCATTTTTGTCAAGAACATCCATTGTTTCTTCACTTTTTTGCTCTTTTACATCATATATATAAAGAGAATTCCATGGTGCGATTACAGTGAATCCCGGTGTTAATACATGTTCTTTATCTAGTCCAGATGTGAATTTTCTAAAAATAACAGCTCTCTCCCCTGGTTTTATAGTATAAAACATACCTAAACCTGAAAATAATATAACAACAAGCCCTACTGCGATTAGAGCTACTAAAGGTTGACCTTTTTTCATATTCTTTAATTTTTAAATTTTAGTTTATTGAGAGTAAATATAATTAATTCTTTAATATTTTCATGATAATTCGGTAATACTTCCCCATTAATTCTATTAGCAATAACTAAACATATACATATGGCGTTATGCCCCATTAAAGAGGATAAACCAATAATGGCTGCACTTTCCATTTCGTAGTTAAGAACTGATAGATTATTATATCCAAATTGCTGTATCTTTTTATTTATATCTCTATCGTTTATTGGTAAACGTAATTCTCTTCCTTGAGGTCCATAAAAACCATTTGCTGTTATAGTAATACCATTTCTACATTTAGCATCTTTGAAAAGTTCTAGCATCTTATTAGAGGCACTTACAATATATGGACTTGCATACTTATCACTCGCTAAACATTCAAACTTAAATAAAGCTTCCATATTTACTTCACATACAGTATCTCTATCTCTATAAAAATTTAACATACCGTCTAAACCTACTGCTTTTTCTGTAAGCACATACGATCCTACAGGAACATCCCCTTGTAATGCTCCACAAGTACCTAATCGAGTAATATTTATAGATTTTAATTTTTCTTTGGGTTTACGAGTCTGAAAATCTATATTAAAAAGAGCATCTATTTCATTCACAACAATATCGCAATTATCAGCTCCTATTCCTGTTGAAATAACAGTAAAGCGTTTCTTATCGTAGAAACCTGTTATAGTATGGAATTCTCTACTTTGCTTATTTACTTCTATTGAATCAAAAAAAGGAATAAACATATCTACCCTAGTGGGATCACCTACAAGAATTATATCTTCAGCTATTTCATGGGGTAATAAATGAAGATGAAAAATACTTCCATCAGTATTTAAAATTAATTCTGAGGACATTATTTTGTCTTTCATATGATTAGTTTTCCCTAAAGTTAAATAAAAACTAGCTTAGGTAACAAAAAAAACCGTATCTTCTTAACTAAGTGATTGTTACATAAGTATATTTTATGTTTTTGACAACCAAATTATTAAGCAGATACGGTAATATATTAGACTGTAATAAATACAGACTAAAAACTGTATTATTATTTATTCATTTTAGCCCAACTATCTTTTAATGATACTGTTCTATTGAATACTAATTTTTCTTTAGTAGAATCTTTATCTACATTGAAATATCCCATTCTTACAAATTGGAAAAAATCTAAAGGTTTTACATTTGCTAGAGCTGGCTCTACTTTACAATTAGATAATATTTCTAAAGATTCAGAATTTAAGAATTCTTTATAATCTACATCCTTATGACCATCAGGTGCTGGATCGCTAAATAGTCTATCATATAGTCTTACCTCAGCATCTAATGAATGACTTGCAGATAACCAGTGAATTGTTCCTTTAACTTTTCTTTTACTTGCTTCAGAACCACTTCCCGATCTTGTCTCTTCATCGTAAGTACAGTGAATTACACTGATATTTCCATCAGCATCTTTTTCTACACTTTCGCATTTTAAGATATAAGCACCTCTGAAACGAACTTCACGACCTTCAGATAATCTAAAGAATTTCTTAGGAGCATCTTCCATATAGTCGCTTCTCTCAATATATAATTCCTTAGTGAAAGGTACTTCTCTAGAACCCATAGACTCATCTTTCTGGTGATAAGCGATATTCATCATTTCAACTTTATCCTCTGGATAATTGTCGATAACAACTTTTACTGGATCTAATATCGCCATTGCACGTGGAGCTTTATTATTTAAATCTTCACGAACACAATATTCTAATAGAGATACATCAATTACATTCTCACGTTTTGCTACACCAATTTTATCTGCAAACATACGTATAGAATCTGGTGTATACCCACGTCTTCTAAGTCCTGACACTGTTGGCATTCGTGGATCGTCCCAACCACTAACGATATTTCCCTCTACTAATTCAAGTAATTTACGCTTAGACATCACTGTATATGAAAGATTTAAACGTGCAAACTCAATCTGACGAGGTCTGTATTCAGTATCTGTTAAGTTTTCTACAAACCAATTATATAATGGTCTGTGAACTTCAAACTCTAATGTACATATTGAATGTGTAATACCCTCTAAATAATCTGATTCTCCATGAGCAAAATCATACATTGGGTAGATACACCATTTGTTACCTGTTCTATGATGTTCTGCATTCATTATCCTATAAATTATAGGATCGCGCATATGCATATTTGGAGAGTTCATATCTATCTTAGCTCTAAGAACTTTTTCTCCATCTTTAAATTCACCATTCTTCATTCTTAAGAAAAGATCGTAATTCTCTTCTACCGATCTGTTTCTATAAGGAGACTCTATACCTTCTTCGGTTGGAGATTTTTTTTGCTCAGAAATTAATTCTGCTGACTGATCGTCAACATAAGCTTTTCCATCCTTTATTAGTTTCACAGCCCATTCAAATAGTTGATCGAAATAATCAGAAGTATAATGAGGATCTCCTTCCCATTCAAATCCTAACCATTTTATGTCTTCCATTATAGAATCTACATATTCTGTTTCTTCTTTTGATGGATTTGTATCATCAAAACGAAGATTACATTTACCATCAAATTGCTGGGCAAGACCGAAGTTTAAGCATATAGACTTAGCATGACCTATATGTAAATATCCGTTTGGCTCTGGAGGAAAACGGGTGTGTACTCTAGATTCATTCTTGCCATTCTTCTTATCATCCTTGATGATTTGTTGAATAAAATTCAACGATTTCTCTTCATTAACTTCAGCCATTTTTATTTTGGTTATTGATGATTTATAAATAACTAACATACAAAAGTAAAAATTATCATACAAGTATAAAAACAATTAGTATTTTTCATTACAAGATTTCTTTATGTATATTTGTCAACCATGAGAAGATTAGTCGTAATATTAATAGTAAACTTACTATCAATTTGTGCAATAGGACAAGTAAATAATGAAGATTTACTAAGGAATCTAAATGGTAATAACAATAGTCAATCAACTTCTGGCATGCCCCATAGTGGACATGGTCATGATGATAAAATGACTAAAGAGGATTCTCTTAGAGCTCTTATTAAACCTGTATATAAACTATATAAGTGGCGACATAGTGGAGTATATTCATTAAAATTTGAAAGAGATTCCAGTATTGATAGATTTCACATATTGAATATTGCTAATCTTAAATCCATTTCTAATGCTAGCGTTGGAACTCTTATAGGACCTAGTATTTCAAATATCCTAATGGAAAGAAATTATAATACAGATTATCTTTTTTTTAGACCTTACGACTATTATCTAACTAAGAGTATAAATCATCTTGATGTTAATACAACTACTCCATTTACTGATTTTAAGTTTATTTCTGGTGGTTCTAAAACTACAGGAGAAACTATTTTTAGTATAAAACATACTCAAAATATTAATCCTTTTTGGAATATTGGAATAGAATATAATTACCAAAATGATGAAGGTTCTTATATGAATCAAGCAGCACAAATTTACGACTTTAACGCTTTTACCAGTTACCAGAAAGAAAGATTAGGATTTAGTTTTTTTATTACTAATAACAGAGGTAAGTTTGAAAACAATGGAGGTATTAAAAGAGAATTTTGGATAAGAGACACCTCTGTTAGTGCAGAAAACATCCCTGTCAACCATATGAAAGCTAGAACTGAAATGTATAGTAAAGAACTTAAGGCATTTTTACAATACAGAATTGGTAAAGCAAAAGAAATGATAAAAGGAAAAGATACTATTAATGTCTATCCAACAAAAGTAGTATATTCTTTTAGGCAAGAAGAAAATTATAGATCTTTTAAAGAAGAAAGTATACCAGCAAATTTCTTCGCTAATAATTATATTTCAGATACGAAAACATATGATGAGACTGATTATCTTCAAAACACACATAAACTGAAATATGTATTAAATACAGATTATAAAACAATAAGACCTGGAGTTTATGGAGGTATAGACTATACTGAAAAGAGATATTGCTACTTTAAGGAAGCAAGTGCTTTAAAAGCAAAATATTTAAAAGATTTCACATGGTTTAGAAATACTTATATCGAGGGAGGTGTATTTAAACAAGATAGTGGCAAGATTCAATACGATTTAAATACTAAAATTGGAATTTTAGGTGATTATAAAAGTGAAAAGGAATTCCATGCAGATATCACTTATAATATCGACTCATTAAATCATTTTAATATTAATTCTAGATATACAGATAAACTTGCTGAGTTTAACTATACACATTTCTTTTCAAATCATATGAAATGGGATAATGATTTCAAAAATGTAAAGACATTTAGCACAAGTCTTTCTTATAAGAATGATAAATTTAATATTGAAATTGGAGGAAATATTTTAAAGCATAAAAATTATATATATTTCGACGAAAACATACAACCTCGTCAGATAGACGAAATGACTACTCTAACAGCTTTTATTAAGCATAATTTTGAGTTTTATAATTTTCATCTTTTAAATACATTATATTACCAAAACACAAATCAAGATATTGGTATTCCTAAATATTCATATTATGGATCTTTGTATTACAAAAACACCTTATTTAAGAAACACCTTTTATTTATGGTAGGTACAGACATTAGAATGAATTCTAAATTCTTTGCTCCTAAATATGATATGGTAACAGGTGCTTTTTATCAACAAAGTGATAAAGAATATGGTAACTATCCTAAAATGGATTTCTTTATTAATCTTAAAATTAAAAGAACAATTATCTTTTGTAAATATGAACACATCAGTTCTTTATTCAAAAATACCAACTACTTCATCACCGAAAAAAGGCCTATGGACCCAGGTATGTTTAAGTTCGGCTTTAGATGGATTTTTAATGACTAAATATTATTTGTATATTTAGTTCATGAATAAATTCACTTTATATCTTTTATTAATCATAATTACACTTTCTTCTTGCTATAAAGTAAAGGATAAGCAGAAAGAGGATTTCTATTCCATATTAACAAAACCTAGTATAAATGTGATTATGGAATACAATTCTATTGATTACTTTATATATAAAGGAAGTCCAATGGGCTTTCAATATGAATTAGTAAAAAGATTTGCAAAAGATATAGGTGTAAAAGTCAACATAAAGATCAGTAATGATATAGAAAATATCTATTCTGAAATTTCAAATGGTAATGCTGATATTATTGCCTGTCCTCTTGGCAAAAATGATTATCGTGAAAAACTTTTTCACTTTAGTGTACCCATTGACAAGACTTCTATTGTCTTAATTCAAAGAAAACAAACAAATACTGATGATTTTATTAGTAATATAAATGATTTAAAAGGTAAAAAAGTATTTGTAATTTCTAAATCAACAAATGAAGATGTATTAAAGAAATTAAATAAAGAAAAAAATCTTGATTTAAATATTATATCAGTAAAGAATTTCTCTACTGAGGAATTAATAGACATGGTTGCTCACAAAGAAATCTCATATACAGTTTCAGATGAGAATATTGCGTATACCAATAATTTGAGATTTAAAAATATCGATAAGACTATTATTCTTCAAGTAGAACAGAATTTATATTGGGGAGTTAATAAGGAAAAAACCGAACTACTTCACGACTTAAATAAATGGCTAGAAACATTTGTAGATTCATACGACTACAGAATTCTTTATAATAAGTATTACAATAGTAGACAAGCTAAAAAAATGTACACCAGTCCTTTCTTCTATTTAAATACAAGAAAGATTAGTAAATATGATGATATCATTAAACTTAAGAGTAAAAAGATTAATTGGGATTGGAAACTTTTAGCATCAATGATATACCAAGAATCTAATTTCAACCCTGAAGTTACATCATGGGCAGGAGCTCATGGTTTAATGCAGATAATGCCAAATACTGCTGATATGGTTAAAATTGATAGCATAGACACTGTTGAAGGTAATTTAGAAGCTGGAGTTAGATATATAAAATATCTAAACAAACAACTTAAAAAAGCATTAAGAGACACTACAGATATAATACCATTTATACTTGCATCATACAACGTAGGATTAGGACATGTTCTAGATGCTAGAAGATTAGCTCGTAAATATGGTAAGAATCCAGATAAATGGTTTCAAAACACTGACTTTTATATACTTAATAAATCTCAACCTCTATATTATAAAGATAATTTATCGAGATATGGCTATTGCAATGGACAGGAGCCATATAAATATGTTGAAGATATACTAGATAGATATAAACAATACAAAAATATGATACAAAACTAACACCTAAAGACAATGCCTTACAGACGATTACCCAACACAGATGCTGCACGCATTAGAGCTATTAATACAGCTTTATATGTTATTGAAACTATGGATGATAAGGATGTACCTTTTAATTTTGCTATACAACAGAAATTATCATTTTTTAAACCAAAATTTGAACTTGCAGTATCGAATTACAAACATTCAAAAACTAAACAAATAGAAAGTAGTAAACAATACCTAAGAAAGGAGAAAAAAGCTAGACTTTATGTTTCACATTTCATACAAGCATTAAATATGTGCATTGCTCGTGAAGAGATGAAAGCAGACTGTCGAACGTTCTTTGGTATTGACATTAATGATAAATCTACTCCAGATATTCAAACTGCATCGAAATTACTAGAATGGGGTAATAAAATTATAGAAGGAGAACCTAAAAGACTTCAACACGGTGGGAATCCAATATATACTCCATCTTTTGCTAATGTAAAGACTAATTTTAGTATTTTCAAGAATGAATATTTTTCTCAAAAACAATTTCAGAAAAATACTTTAAGATTTACTCAAGCTGTAGCTAAACTTCGATCAGAAGCAGATGCTTTAATAAAATGTTTATGGAATGAAATTGAAGAATTCTATTCAAATATTGAGAAAGATGAACTTAGACGCGAAAAATGTAGTCGCTTTGGAATTAAGTATGTACTAAGAAGATATGAAAAGAATAAAAAATAGAACATATAGAATATAAGAAGAATAAAAAAGGTGTATCAAGAGATACACCTTTATGTTGTCCCACTAGGGCTCGAACCTAGAATGACAGAATCAAAATCTGCTGTGTTACCATTACACCATGGGACAATCATTCTTTTGTCTTTTCGACGATGACAAAAGTAGATAATATTTTTATTTCTCCAAAGAAATAAAGAAAAAATTCAATGAAAATAGTTATTTTCGTACAAAATAATAAAACTGAATAATAATGAACAATACGATCAGAAAGAAGTACAATAAAATAAATAACATTGCAGGTTGGTTAGCATTTGCTATTGCAACGGTGACTTATTTATTAACCCTAGAGCCAACAGCGAGTCTTTGGGATTGTGGAGAGTTTATAACAACAGCATATGGTTTAGAGGTAGGTCACCCTCCTGGTGCCCCACTATTTATGATTATGGCTAGATTCTTCTCTTTATTCGCACCTTCTCCTGAATCTGTTCCATATATGGTAAATTCTCTTTCAGCATTAGCTTCAGGATTTACAATTCTATTTTTATTTTGGACAATTACACACCTAGCAAAAAAAATTGTTTTAAAAGACAGTTTAGAAAGTCTAGAATCTTTACCTATTGGAAAAACAATAGCTATTATGGGCGCTGGATTAACTGGAGCATTAGCATATACTTTTTCAGATACTTTCTGGTTTTCTGCTGTTGAAGCTGAGGTTTATGCTTCTTCCTCATTTTTTACTGCAATAGTTTTTTGGTGTATCCTTAAGTGGGAAGATTGTGCCGATCAAAAAAGATCTAATAGATGGCTTATATTAATCGCTTATTTAATCGGTTTATCTATTGGTGTTCACTTATTGAATTTACTTGCTATTCCAGCAATTGTTTTCGTTTATTATTTTAAGAAGTATAAGATTAGTAAAATTGGTATAATAAAGACATCGGCTTTATCAATTTTAATCTTAGGAACTGTTATATATGGTGTTATACCTGGTATTGTGACTATTGCATCATGGTTTGAATTATTATTTGTGAATTCTATTGGTTTACCATATAATACAGGGGTAATAATATATGCTATTCTAATTCTAACATTAATAGTAATTGGAATAAAGTATTCTATTAAGAAAAAGAAAGTGATTCTTAATACAGTTATATTATGCTTTACTATGATTGTTATTGGTTATTCATCGTATGCAATGATTGTAATACGTTCTAGTGCAAATACAACTATCGATGAAAATAATCCTGACAATGTATTTTCTTTACTATCATATTTAAATAGAGATCAATATGGTAATAGACCTTTAATGTTTGGACAATATTATAATGCACCAGCTTTAAATTATACAAATGAAGGTAATGTATATGCAAAATTAAACAATAGATACGAAGTTATTGACACTAAACAAGGTGTTGAATTTGATAAACGCTTTACAACTATTTTTCCTCGTATGTATAGTAGAGAACCTCTACATGTTAGTGGATACAAATTCTGGGGAGGAACAGGAGGAAGAAGTGTTAATGTAGAAGGTAAGAATTTAATTATTCCATCTTTTGGATCGAACCTTAAATTCTTTTTCTCTTATCAAATAAACTTCATGTATTTCAGATACTTTATGTGGAATTTTGCAGGACGACAAAATGATATACAAGGACATGGAGATAATATTCATGGGAATTGGATATCTGGTATTCCATTTTTAGACAATGTTCGTTTAGGAAATCAGAATGAACTCCCTGATACATTAAAGAATAATAAATCGAGAAATACATATTTCTTCTTTCCTTTGATATTAGGATTATTGGGTCTTTTAATTCAATTGAAAAAAGATAAAAATAATTTCTGGGTTGTATTACTACTATTCTTCTTTACAGGAATAGCAATTGTTATGTATCTAAATCAGACACCATATCAACCTAGAGAGAGAGATTATGCTTATGCTGGTTCTTTTTATGCTTTTGCAATATGGATTGGTTTAGGAGTTCTTTATATACATGATTTATTACAAACTAAAATTTCAGAAAAGAATTCTGCATTAGCAGCTAGTATAATTTGTCTTATTTGCGTTCCTACTTTAATGGCATGTCAGAATTGGGACGACCATGACAGAAGTGGTAGACATGCAACAACAGCACATGCTCATAACTATCTTGCTTCATGTGAAAAAGATGCTATTTTATTCACTTTTGGAGATAATGATACATTCCCATTATGGTATATTCAAAATGTAGAGAAATTCCGACAAGATGTTAGAATTGTCAATTTGAGTTTACTTGCTGGAGATTGGTATATAGACCAACAAAAGAAAGACTATTATACAAATAAAGCTCTTAAAATATCTTTTAAAAATGAACAATACAGACAAGGTACAAGAGATTGGGTACTTGTAAATCCTGTAGTTGAAAGAAAATTTGATATTAAAGAGATTCTGAATTTTATTAAGAGTGACAATAGTGAAGATAAGCTATCTAGTCAGGATGGAGAATATATATCATACTCTCCTACTAAGAATGTTTATTTCCCAGTAGATTCAACATATTTAATTAATTCAGGAGAAGTAAAACCTGAAGATGCTAATAGAATGGTTAAAAGATTAGATATAGTAATACCTAAGACAGATTTAACTAAAGCAGATATGATTGTTTATGATATTATTAGAGAAAACAATTGGAGAAGACCAGTTTATTTCTCAATAGGAATGGGCAAAAAAGAATTCTTAGGCTTAGATAAATATTTCCAATTAGCAGGAGCTTGCTATAAGTTAACACCATTTTTAAAGCAAGATACTAGTGGTGTTGAGACAGGTTCTATTGATAGTGAGAGTCTTTATGATACTTTCATGAACAAATATAAATGGGGCAGAATTAAAGAGAAAGATGTATATATAGATGAGTTTCATAAGTATACAATTGGAATTATAAGATATTATAATACAGCAGAACGCTTATCAGCACAATTACTTAATGAAGATAAAAAAGAAAAAGCAATAGCTGTAATAGATAAAATATTCACAGAAATTCCGATTAGTAAAATTGGACTTCAACCTATAATGATATATTTAGCAGATTCTTATTATAGAGCTGGAGTTCCTAAAAAAGGAGATATTATTTGTTCTAAATATATAGATGAAGTTTTTCAATTTATAAAATTTTATCATTCTCAAGGAAAGAACAATTATAACGCATATGCTGGAGAAGAAGAAAGACAAATAAATCTTTACAAAGCTATAGTAACAACTCTTTTAAGAAATAAGAGAGAAAAATTAGCTCAAGAATGTCAAACAAAGATTGAAAGTTTATATAAATAAAAGATATTAATGATAACAATAGACCAACTAAGAGGATTAGTGGAACGCAAGGATGCGTTGAGGAGGTATCTTTGACATTGACGAGAAATTAGGTCAGGTTAAAGAAGAAGAGATGAGAACTCAAGACCCAGACTTTTGGAATGATCCAAAAGCGGCAGAAGTTCAAATTAAAAAAGTAAGAGGATTAAAAACATGGATTGAAGACTTCGATAAAGTTGAATCTTCTATAGGTGATTTAGAAGTTTTATATGAATTCACTAAAGAAGGAGAAGCTACAGAAGAAGATTTACAAAATGAATATGACAATAGTCTAGAATTGATAGAAAAACTAGAACTTAAGAATATGCTTCGAAAAGAAGAAGACAAATTAGGTGCAGTTATGAAAATCAATTCAGGAGCTGGTGGAACTGAAAGTATGGATTGGGCTGAAATGCTATACCGTATGTATGTACGATATGGTGAACAGCATGGATATAAAGTAAAGAATATTGAATATCAAGAGGGAGACGAAGCTGGTATTAAATCGGCAACAATAGAATTTGAAGGAGACTTTGCTTATGGATATCTTAAATCTGAGAATGGAGTTCATCGACTAGTACGCCTATCTCCTTTTAATGCAAATAATAAAAGAATGACCTCTTTTGTTTCTGTATATGTTTATCCTGCTATTGATGATAGTATTGAAATAGAAGTTAGCCCTTCAGACATCTCTTGGGATACATTTAGATCGGGAGGAGCTGGTGGACAGAATGTAAACAAGGTAGAAACTGGAGTAAGATTACGACATAAACCAACAGGTATTATAATAGAAAATACCGAATCGAGATCTCAATTGGCAAATAAAGAAAATGCTATGCGACTTCTTAAATCTCAGTTGTATGAATTAGAATTAAGGGAAAAACAAAAAGCTATAGATGCTATTGAGGATTCTAAGATGAAGATTGAATGGGGATCTCAAATTCGTTCATATGTAATGCAACCATATAAATTGGTTAAAGATGTTAGAACATCGTATGAAACTTCGAATGTACAAGCTGTATTAGATGGAGATATAGATGGATTTATTAAATCTTATTTAATGAAGTTTGCAGGTAAATAAAAAGAATAAATATGAATTTAGATTTTTCAAAATTAAATATTCTTGTCATAGGTGATATAATGCTAGACAAATACTTTTTTGGTAAAGTAAAACGTATATCACCTGAGGCTCCTGTTCCTGTTGTTAATGTTACAAAACAATTTTCTACTTTAGGTGGAGCATCAAATGTGGCAAACAATATTGTTTCTTTAGGAGCTAATGTATGTCTATGTGGATTAGTAGGGAAAGATTTACATGCTGATGAATTATTAGAGATAACAAAATCAAAAGGTATAGAAACAGAATTAATTTCTACAAGCTCTCCTACAATTACAAAATCGAGAATAATTGGAGAAAAACAACAAATAGTAAGATTAGATTTTGAAGAGAAATTAAGTATTTCAGAAGAAGAAGAATTAATCTTTATTGAAAAACTTAAAGAAAGAATCTCAAAATCTGATATTATAATAATCTCTGATTATGCAAAAGGTTTAATAACAGAATCTTTATGCTCTAAGATAATAGAATATAGTAATAGCATTAATAAAAAAGTTGTTATTGATCCTAAAGGTAAAGATTGGAATAAGTATAAAGGATCGTGGATAATAACTCCTAATGTTAAAGAATTATCAGATATCTGTGATCAAGAAATAGACAATGAAGATTCTATTATTAGTGAAGCTGCAATAGAAACAATAAATAAATATAATCTTACTCAACTTTTGGTTACCAGAAGTGAAAAAGGTATGTCGTTATTCAATTCTAAAGAAAGTACTCATATTCCAACACATTCAGAAGAAGTATTTGATGTTAGTGGTGCAGGGGATACAGTAGTTGCAACATTGAGTTTAGCAACAGCTCTTGGTATAGATACTAAAGAAGCTATCCATTTAGCTAATATCGCATCAGGCTTAGTAATTAAAAAAATGGGAACAGCTACGATAAGTATTCAAGAATTAAATGCAAATCTTAAATAATTGGTATGAAAATCTTGTTGATAAGACATGGAGAGACAACAGACAATTTAAAAGATATTTTACAAGGACATAGGCCTGGCGTTTTATCTAATTTGGGTATTAAACAAGCTCATGAAAGAGGAGAAAAAATGTTAGGAATGAAGATTGATTATATTGTTTCTAGTGATTTACAAAGAAGTATTGACACTGCTGATATACTAAACAAATACATAAAAACAGAAAGAAGAATTGAACCTCTTTTAAAAGAAAAAGATTGGGGAAGTTTAACTGGAAAAAGTATTTCATACTACTATGCAGGAGATTTTCCTGATGATATAGAAAATGACCAGCAATTATATAATAGAGCATCAAAACTAATAAAGAAATTAAGAAAAGAGTATTCAAATAATACAATAGTTTTATTGGGTCATGGTGCAATAAATGTAGCAATAAAGGCTATATTTATGGGAATAGATGCTGACAATATGATGCAAGAGATTCCTATTCAAAATAATCTTGATTTATGGGAATGGGAAGATAAATAATAAAATAAAACACTAATCTTATGAACCTACATTTAGAACCTATACCAAAGATAGAAAAGGACTTAGTTAAGAATATACAAAAAAAACTTGATAATAAGACTAAGCCAGTAGGAGCTTTAGGCCGTATTGAAGAAATAGCAATGCAAGTTGCATTAATTCAAGAATCTCTTAATCCAAAACTAAATAGAGTATGTTGCGTAACAATAGCAGCAGATCATGATATTGTTGAAGAAGGTGTTAGCTGTGCCCCTGCAGAGATAACATGGCAACAAATGGAGAATTTTTCTAGAGGAGGAGGAGCTATTGGACTATTTGCAAAGACTAATAATGTAGATTTAGTATTAGTAGATGCAGGTATTAATCACGATATAGATCCTAAGTGTAATATTATAGATGCTAAAGTAAGAAAAGGGACAAGAAATTTCAGACATGAACAAGCTATGACTCCCGAAGAATTTGAAATAGCATTTAATAGAGGAAGAAAGATAGTAAAAGAACTAAATAATAAAGGTTGTAATACTGTTTGTTTTGGAGAGATGGGAATAGGAAACTCTACCCCAGCTTCTGCCCTACTTTCGGTATATACTAAGACAGAACCTTCAAAATGTGTTGGTGCAGGTGGAGGCTTAAAACCTGAAGGAATAGAAATAAAAAAACAAGTAATAGAAGACGCTATAAAACTTCATGGATATCCTGAAGACCCTTTAGAAGTACTTAGAAGATATGGAGGTTTAGAAATTGCAATGTTGACAGGAGGAATGTATGAAGCAGCAATAAATAGAATGCTTATTATTGTTGACGGATATATCACCTCATCGGCAGCATTAGCAGCATATGAGATAGATAACAATATTAAAGATTATTTTATTCTTTCTCATGCTTCATCTGAAGGAGGACATAAATATATGGTTGAACATCTTAATCTAAAACCAATACTTAATCTTGATCTTCGTTTAGGAGAAGGTACAGGTGCTGTTCTTGCATATCCAATAATTAAAACTGCTGTAAATATGCTTACAGAAATGACCAGTTTTGAAGAAGCAGAAGTCTTTAACTCTTCTGATTTAACTAGATTATGAAATATATAAAACAAGAATTTAAAATATTATTAGCCTGTTTCTCTTATTTTACAAGAATACCTATTTGGAAACTTATAGACACTAGTGATGTAAATATGAAACAAACATCTAAATACTTTCCTTTGGTAGGTCTATTTATTGGAGGTTTATCAGGATTGATTTTTTATTTGTGCAATATAATTTTTCCAATAGAAATTGCTTTACTTTTAAGTATGAGTACCTCACTGATACTTACAGGAGCAATACATGAAGATGGCTTTGCTGATGTTTGTGATGGTTTTGGAGCAGGATATACTAAAGATAGAATTCTTGCTATAATGAAAGATTCATCAACAGGTGTATTTGCTAATATTGGATTGTTTATTATTTTGGCAATAAAATTCTTTGCTTTAATGAGTATTGAATTAGATTATATAGCAGTAAGCATGGTGATAGCCCATACCTTAAGTAGATGGACTTCAATATCATTCTTATATACTCATGAATATGCAAGAGAAAGTTCTGATTCGAAATCAACAATATTTGTAAAGAAACCATCTAAATATGAATTCTTATTAATAAGTTTTTGGATGTTGATAAGTTTCTTATTATTACCTGAACCAATTATATATCAAGCATTATTATTAATTATTCCAATATATCTTTTTAAATTCTTAATAGGAATATATTTTAAAAAGAAAATTGGAGGATATACGGGTGATTGCATGGGTGCCTGCCAACAGGTTGCTGAAATATTATTCTATTTAGGTATGATATTAATAACAAATGACGTGATATGATATATATTATAAGACATACTAAACCTCAAGTTCAGAAAGGAATGTGCTATGGATGGACAGATCTAGATGTAGCAGAATCTTTTATTGATGAACTTGAAATAATAAAAGGGAAAACACCAGATTTTAAGAATTATAAGGTGTACTCATCTCCTCTTCAAAGATGTTATAAATTAGCTAAAGAATTATATTCTGAGAACGATATAACAAAAGACAATCGTATTAAAGAAATTAATTTTGGAGAATGGGAAGGTAGAGTATGGGAAAATATGGAATCTGATCTTGTAAAAGAATGGTGTTGTGATTTTGTAAATAATAGAGTTCCTGGAGGAGAATCTTTTAATGATTTATATAATAGAGTAGAATCTTTTTGGAAAGATATAGATAAGACAAAAGATAATCTTATTGTAGCTCACGATGGGGTAATTAGAGCATTATTATGCCTATTGTTGGATATCCCAAAAGAGAATGCATTTAGATTTGATTTCTCATATGGAGCTATAATTAGAGTAACACCTTGGGAATTACCACATTGTAAAATTGCATTTTTATAGATATGTCGAGAATAATATATGTATCAGGAGGTCAGAAAAGTGGAAAGACCACTCAAGCTGAAAGAATTGCATTATCTTTAAGTGAAAGACCAATATATTTAGCTACTTCTAGAATATGGGATGAAGAGCATAGAAAAAGAATTCAACACCATCAAGCTAATAGAGGAGATGAATGGATAACTATTGAAGAAGAGAAATATCTTTCGAAACATGATTTTAAAGATAAAGTAGTACTAATAGATTGTATTACCTTATGGATGACAAATTTCTTTTTCGATAATAAACAAGATATAGAAAAATCACTACTTGAAGCTAAAAAAGAGATCAGTGAATTATTTAAACAAGAAGCTACATTTATTATAGTTTCAAATGAAATAGGAATGGGAGGAAGTCCTTCAGATTCTATGGCATTTAAATTCACGGACATGCTAGGTTTGATGAATCAATTTATAGCAAAGCAATCAGATGAAGCATATTTAACAGTTTCAGGTATTCCAGTAAAAATAAAATAAGATGAGAGTATATACTAAAGGAGGTGACAAGGGAATGACTGGTATTCATGGAGGAGAGAGAGTTCCAAAAGATGATATTAGGATAGAAGCCAACGGTTGCTTAGATGAATTAAATAGTAATATAGGAATGTTAAGATCGATGCTTGGAGACAAACACAATTGGCAAGAGAATCTTCACTATATACAAACTTCATTGATGATAGTAATGTCGCATGTAGCCACACCTAGTGATATACGATTCAAAAATCCTAATGTATTGAATAAGGATTTGGATACATTTTGTGAGAAATGGATTGATGAATTAGAAAATAAGATACAGCATAAGAGTGAATATTTTATACTTCCTGGAGGTAATAATATATCATCTCAATGCCACATAATAAGAACAATAGCTAGACGAGCAGAGAGACGTTTATGCACTTTAAATAAAAAAGATAATCTTCCTGATATAATACTTAAATTTACTAATCGTTTATCGGATTTATTTTTTATTCTTGCAAGAGCAGAAATGGATAGAATAGGTAAAGACGAAGATAAATGGAAATCGTTTCTATACAAGAAGAAAAAATCAAAATAATCTTTTCTAAAGAAGATAAAAATGAAAATTCTAAAACCAATAATGTTCGTAGGGACATGTTCCGATGCAGGTAAAAGTGTTATTAATGCAGGTTTTTGTAGAATCTTTAAACAAGATGGTTACTCTCCTGCCCCATATAAAGCTCAGAATATGTCTTTAAATTCATTTTCTACACCAGAAGGTTTAGAGATAGGTAGAGCACAAGCTGTACAAGCGGAAGCATGTGGAGTTCCATGTCATACTGATATGAACCCAGTACTTTTAAAACCTACAAATGATATTTCATCTCAAGTAGTTTTAAATGGTAAACCAATAGGTAACCAAACAGCAAAAGAATATTTTCTAAGTAATAATAAAAAAGAACTCTTTAACCAAGCATATGAAGCTTTTGAAAGATTATCGAAAAGATATTCTCCAATAGTAATAGAAGGAGCAGGCAGTATTTCTGAAATAAATTTAAGAGCTAGAGATATTGTGAATATGCCAATGGCAGTAAGAACAGGAGCATCTACATATTTAATAGCAGATATTGATAAAGGAGGAGTTTTTGGTTCTGTTTACGGTTCTGTATTACTATTAACACCTGAAGAGAGAAAAAGGTTAAAAGGAATTATTATTAACAAATTCAGAGGAGATATTGCTCTTTTTGAAGAAGGTAAAAAGATTCTAGAAGAACTTACAGGGGTTCCTGTTGTAGGAGTAATTCCATATTTTCATGATATAGAAATTGAAGAAGAAGATTCTGTAGTTTTAGATGAGAAAACAAAATACGCATCTGAGAATAAAATAAATGTAGCAGTTGTCTTACTTAGAAAAATGTCGAATTTTACAGACTTTAGAGTTCTTGAAATAGACGATAGATTTCATTTATACTACACTAATAATATTAAAGAGCTAGAAAAAGCAGATATTATAATTCTACCTGGTAGCAAGAATACTATAAGTGATCTTTTAGAAATTAAAAATAATGGAGTAGCTAAAGCAGTAATACAAGCTTTCAAAAACAATAAGAAAGTAATTGGTATTTGTGGAGGTTATCAAATGTTAGGAACTTGCATTGAAGATCCAAATCATATAGAAGGTAATGTAAGTATTACTCCAGGATTAGGATTATTACCACAAAAGACTATTATAGGAGAAGAAAAAGTAACAGAACAAAGAAAATTCTCTTATAAAGGTGGAGAGATGATTAATAGTGGATATGAAATACATATGGGAGAGACAATCAATAATGAAAGTTCTAAAGATTCTCCTTTATGCATTCTTGACAATGGAATAAAAGATGGTTATTATTTAAATGACAATTGTTGGGGATCATATCTTCATGGGATACTTGATAATACAGAAGTAATAAATGATTTAGCAAAAGATTTTGACAAAGAAGAGAAAGTATTCGATTATCAAGCATTTAAAGAAGAACAATACGATAAACTAGCACAACATATTCGAGAAAATATTGATCTTGAATATATATACTCAACATTAAAATAAGATGTTACACGGACACGGAGACGATATTCACAATTGCAAAAAGGTACAAGCCAATTTCTCTACTAATATATATTATAAAAGTAATAATTCTATATTACATTCTTATATTAAAGAAAATCTTGATTGTATAAACAGTTATCCTGAGCCTGATGCAAGAAGTTTAAAAATAGCTTTAGGAGAATTTCATAAAATAGAATCGAACAATTTTATTATAGGTAATGGAGCAACAGAAATCTTTTATTTAGTAGCTCAATATCATAAAAATAAAAAGACGTTGATAGTAGTACCTTCATTTGCAGAATATGAAGATGCCTGTAGACTTCACAATCATAATATTGAATTTACAAATCTAGAAGAAATTGATAAATATGATAATTCTTTTGATTTAATTATTATCTGTAATCCTAATAATCCTAATGGGTTTGTATATTCTAAAGAAGTAATTACTAATCTATTAGAGAAATTTACAAAATCCAATCTTCTTATTGATGAAGCATTTATAGATTTTATTGATGAAGATATTTCTTCTATTGACCTAATAAAAGAATATCCTAGATTGATTATTTCAAGATCTATGACTAAAAACTATGCAATACCTGGTTTAAGACTAGGGTATTTAATAGGCGACAAAAATATAATTTCAGAAATTGAAAAATACAAGCAACCATGGTCTGTTAATTCTATAGCTATTGAAATAGGAAAATTTGCCTTAAAGAATCATAAATCTTTACTTCCAGATGCAAATCTATTAAATAGTGATAGGTTAATATTTACAGAAGAGATAAATAAAATAGAAGGATTTGAATGTTTACCAAGCTCAACACCATTCTTTTTAGTAAAGACAAAATACAATAGTTCTAGATTAAAAGAATATTTAAAAGAAAAGCATTTGATATTAATTCGTGATGCTTCAAATTTTAGAAGTCTGGATAATCATTATTTCAGATTAAATTGTTTAGACAAAAGAAGAAACAATTTACTTATAAATGCTTTAAAAGAATATCATGGATAAATATATTATCATTCCCTTGATAGTAGGATATATACTAGATTTAATTTTAGGTGATCCTAGAAATTTACCTCATCCCATAATTCTATTTGGAAATAGTATCAATTTCTTAGAAAAAAGATTGAATAGAGGTTTAAATAAAAGAAAGCTATTAGTTGGAGGATTAGGTTCTATTATTTTAATAATCTTGACTTATATTGTATTTCTAGGACTTACAGTAATCTCAAAAGATATAAATGAAATAGTTTATTACATTATAAGCAGCATCTTTGTTTTTTATGGATTAGCAAATCATTCTTTAATAAAAGAAGGTAAAGCTGTGATTACAGCTCTTGAAAAAGAAGGAATAGAAGCAGGAAGAAAAAGATTGTCTTGGATTGTAGGAAGAGAGACATCAAATTTAAATTCTCAAGAAATATATAAAGCTGTATTAGAAACAATGTCTGAGAATTTGAGTGATGGTGTAGTTGCTCCACTTTTATACTATAGTATATTTGGAGTACCTGGAATGATGGCATATAAAATGATTAATACTCTAGATTCTATGATAGGATATAAAAGTGATAAGTATTTTTACTATGGTAAAATTGCTGCATATATAGATGATATCGCAAATTTTATTCCAGCAAGAATTACAGCTTTATTAATGTTTATAGCCTTTCCGAGATTTAAAACAATATCTTTTATAATAAAATATGGACATAAACATTCCAGTCCTAATGCAGGATATCCTGAATCAGCTTTATCTGGAATTTTAAACTGCCAGTTTGGAGGTCCAAACTACTATTATGGGAAACTAATTCAAAAACCATATATTGGTAATATTAATAAAAAACTAAGTATTAAAGATTTTTATAAAACTTTGTATATAAACCATGCAGTTAGTTTCATTTCAGTAGGAATAATAATATTAATCTATTCTTTATAATTTTATATTTAAATCTTAAGTAATAAGATATTTAAATAAGTAAGAAAATTTTTAATAATAATCGCAACAATGAACTAAAGTTCATTATATTTGCATGAAAATTGATACTATGCCAAGACAGAAGAAATGTAGAATGATAGAGCATCCACCAATATATGATGGATATAGACCTATAGGGATTGGTAAAGATTTAGTAGAAATAGTAAGTCTTCAACTAGAAGAATATGAAGCTATACGTTTAGCTGATTACGAAAATCTACGCCAAGAAGAGAGTGCTAAATGTATGCAAGTATCTAGACCAACATTTACAAGAATTTATAATTCAGCACGTAAGAAAATAGCACAGGCTTTTGTAGAAGGAAAGATGTTATTATTTGAAGGTGGAGATATTAATATTGGAGATGAATGGTATAAATGTAATAATTGCAACGATTTACTTAAAATTCATAAAGGTGAGCAATTAATTTGTAGTTCATGTATGTCGACAGATATTTCTAGTTTAAAAGATAATATCGAGAAATGGAAAGAAGAACAACAAATTAATAAAATAGCAAAACAGGAAGTTGTTTGTATCTCTTGTGGTTATTCTTTAAAGACTAATAAAAAGGATTACGCATGTCCACAATGTGGAAATAGAATGGAAATTAAGAACAAACAAAATAAAACAAATATGAAACGAATAGCTTTACCAATAGAAGGTGAAAACTTATGTACACACTTTGGAGCAGCAAAAGAATTTATTTTCTTAAATATTGAAAATGGAGAAATAAAAAAAGAAGAAACTTTACCTGCACCTAAACACGAACCTGGAGTTCTTCCAAAATGGTTAATTCAAGAGAATGTTACAGATGTAATAGCAGCAGGTATGGGTGAAAAAGCAATTCAGATATTAGAGAATGGAAATGTAACTGCACATACAGGAGTTAAAGCAGATACTATAAAAAATATCGTAAGTAAATTTATCGATGGTAGTTTACTAGTAACATTTGCAAAATGTACTCACGATCACGACCACGATCATAAACATTAATTTTTTCATATCACATATTAATTTTAAGCAGTAAAGAATGGATTATAGATGTTACGCATGTTTAACAAAGTCGTTTGTTAAATTACTAGAAGAGCATGAAAAAGATCTTTCAAAGAGGGAAGATATGATAAAGGACTTTTTAGGTTTTCTAGCATCAGCTCCGGAAGGTTTAATAGCTCCGGAAGTCGCTAGAATGAATCAATACAAAATGAAAGAAATCTTAAATGTTCAAGATCCATATAAAAATATCAAATATATATCAAACAAAAACCTTTTAGATAGATACTCATATTTTGAAAAGATTGTTGAAAATTCTAATAATTCATTCGATACTGCTATAAGATTAGCAATAGCTGGTAATATAATTGATTATGCAGCTAATCCTGATTTTAATTTAGAACAAACCATAGAAGATGTATTGGTTGACGAATTTGGAATAAATGATTCTATATTATTAAAGGAGAAGATAGAAAAAGCTAATAAAGTTCTATATTTAGCAGATAATGCTGGAGAAATTGTTATGGATAAATTGTTCTTACAGACAATAAAACATCCAAATATCATTTATGTTGTTAGAGAGGCTCCTGTTATTAATGATGTTACTTTAGAGGACGTGAAACAGACTGGTATAGACAAGTATTGTTCAGTTATTAAGAATGGTTACGATGCACCATCTACAATTATAAATAAAGCATCAAAAGAATTTTTGGATCATTATAAAGATGCAGATGTAATCATCTCTAAAGGTCAAGGGAATTATGAGGGTCTTCTTGACGTTAAAGATGATAGAATTTTCTTTTTAATGATGATAAAATGTGAAATGGTAGCAGAAAGATTAAATACTAAAAAAGGAAGTTTTGTAGTTTGTAGGAATAAATAGTTTTATTCCCACAAATTACGGATATCATTAATTCCCCAATAAAAATGTATATAAGAAGCTACCAAATTATTTTTTCTAAAGATATAGGTTGGTAGCTCTTTATTTCTAGCTGATTTTATAACTGCAGAAGAGGGTTCTTCTTTTGAATTTACAATATGAGAATAATGAAATTCATGGCCTCTATATTCCTTATCTGATATAAAGATTTTTCTATATCCTAAATGTAGTTTCATATTCTGCATACTTGCATCTTGATCTAAAATACCTAACATAGGATAATTTTTCCCTTCCTTACTGATTATATTATTACACATATACATCATACCTCCACATTCGGCAATAATTTTTCCTCCATTTTTATAGAAATTGTATATACTATCAAGCATATTGGTATTATTAGATAATTTTTCTAGATAAAGTTCAGGATACCCTCCAACTATATATAAGATATCGACATCTGGAATTGTATTATCTTCTAGAGGTGAGAAATAAGAAATCTCCCCTATTTTATTCAATTCCTTTATATTTTCATAATAAGTAAAGTTAAAAGCATCATCTTTTGCTATACCAATAGAGAGTTTTTTATCATGAATAATATCTACTCTTTCATATTCCTCTGATTCATATGAATATAAATCTATTAATCTATCTATATTTACAGTCTTTTCAAGCTGATTAGCAATACAATTTGCAAAATCATCAAAAGAAGATTCATTGTCTATTTTTAGACCTAAATGGCGAGATTCTATTATAAATTCAGAATTATTAGGAATATATCCTAAACTCTCAATTCCCACATCTTCACAAGCATCAAGTAGAAAAGAATAATGACTTTCAGAAGATACTTTATTGAAAACAACACCTACAATATCAATATTTTTATAGAAATTTTTAAATCCATAAAGTAGAGGAGCAACAGAATAAGCAACTGCTTTTGCATTAACAATAAGTAGAACTTTTGTATCTGTAATTTCAGCAATTTCAGCACTACTTCCTTGCATTTTAACTGCACCATCAAAAAGTCCCATAACTCCCTCAATAACAGAAATATCAGATTGAGAGGAATAGTCCATAAACACCTCTTGAACATGAGGTTTAGAACTCATGAATATGTCTAAATTTATTGATGGCTTATTAGCTGCTACAGAATGATATTTAGTATCAATATAATCTGGACCACATTTAAAAGCTTGAACATTAATTTGTCTATTTTTAAGAGCTCTTAATAGTCCAATAGTGAAAGTAGTTTTACCAGTCCCTGATGTAGGAGCACCAATTAAAAGTTTTGATTTTTTCATTCTTTAATCTTAGTATAATTAGATTCTGAAATTATCCTCTGAACGGAAATATCCCATATTTGATTTTTTTATATTCTCAATAATATCTAAATCCATTTCAGCTATTATATAAGTTTCTTCATAAGATTTAGCTTCAGCAAGTATTTTTCCTTTAGGATCGATAATTAAAGCTACTCCAGCATATTTGTTTTTATTAGAGCCATATTCTCCTACTGAATTACAACATATTGCAAAACAAGAATTGTCATAAGCTCTAGCTCTTAAAATCATCTTAAACCTATCATCTTTTTCTTCTAAAGATTCTCTAGGAGAAGCAAAAGGAAAACACAATAAACTAGCTCCTTGTTCTTCATATTTAGCAGATATTTCTGGGAAATGCGATTCATAACAGATAGATGTTCCAAATTTAAATCCTTCTATATTAGAAATATGTATATCTCTTCCCCACTTGAAATTTGCTTTTTCAGATGGTCCTAATTTTGTTTTATGATGTAAGGCTTGCATGTTTCCTCTATACCATACTGCTTGAGAGATATGACTATCGTGAGGAAAACCTACTGAAAATATTATATCATATTTTTTAGATATTTCATTTAATATTCTAATTGCTTCTCCCTTACATTCATCCCATTTTCTATGAATAGAGAAATTATTGCAATAAGAAGAAATTGATAATTCGGGAAATAAAACAAAGTGAACATTTTCTTTTGTTAGTATATCTAAGAATTCTTCAAGATGATTTATATTTTCAAAAATATCTTGACTTGATTTAAAATTAACAGCTGCTATCTTTATTTTATTATTTATCATTATGAATCCAATTTAAAGATTTTATTTTAGTTAAAAGAGATTGAATATCATTGAAAATAAAAGATTCTTCTTTATTATAGAAAGTAAAAAGTTTATCCTCTTCCTTGTTTATTAATATTGTATATTCTAGAGAAGAATCTCTAACTAAATCGATACCATTTCTAGAAAGAGCCCGTCTAAGAAGAGTATATATAAAGCCATGTCCTTCAACATTTATTTTAAGTTTATGCTTATTTTTTATTTTAAATAAACCAGAACGTTTATCGAACACCAACCCTTCTCTATCAAAAAAACCACTGAATATTTCTTGAATAATAAGGTCTTCTGGAACTCCTATAGAAATTGGTCTATCATTACCTAACAACCATATTTTATCAGCCATTTGAAGAGCTAAATCTAAATCGTGAGTAACAATTAGAATAAGTTTTCCAGTATCTGTTGTGAGTTTATGTAGCAATTGCATTAATTCAACCTTAGATGGTAAATCAAGAAAAGCTGCAGGTTCATCTAAGAAAATAATGGGAGTATCTTGGACAAGAGCCTTAGCAATCATCACTTTTTGACGTTCCCCATCGGAAAGAGTTTGTACAAGTCTATCTTTTTTATCTATAATACCAACAGATTCAATAGCTTCATTTATTAAGATTTTATCTTCATCAGAAAGTCTACCAAAATATCCTGTATATGGAGATCTTCCATACGAAACTAATTCTTCAACAGTAATATTTTGAATATTAATTTTATCAGTAAGAACAACTGAAATTAATTTAGATAAATCGGCATTAGTCATATCACTAATAGCATGACCATTAATAAGAATATCGCCATCTAAAGGGGCTTGAAAGCCACATAACGTTCTTAATAATGTAGATTTACCAGCTCCATTAGGTCCTAGAACGCAAGTCAATTCACCAGGAAATAAATCTCCATTAATATTATTATAAATAACTTTTGTTTTACCACTATTTTTATATCCAATAGTAAGATGTTTGATATTTATTAAAGCATTCATTTATTCAACAGTTTCAGATTTTCTTTTTTTAAGTAATACCCAAACAACAACAGGAGCACCAATAAATGATGTTACTGAATTAATTGGTAAAGCCCCATCAAATCCGGGCATTCTTGCAATTAAACTACATAGTAAAGCAATACAAGCACCAACTAAAGCTGAAGCTGGAAGTAAAACTTTATGGTCTGCTACAGCAAAAATTAATCTTGCAATATGTGGTACTGCTAGGCCAATAAATATTATAGGTCCACAGTAAGCTGTAATTGTAGCTGTTAATATACCAGAACTAAGAATAATTAAGAATCTTGATTCTTTGATATTTACACCTAGATTACGAGCATAATTTTCACCAAGCATAAGTAAATTTAATCTTTTTACTAATAGGAAAGATAATAAAATACAAACAATAATGATTGATGAAAATAGAGGTAAATGAGAAGCAGACACCTTTGAGAAGCTTCCTAACCCCCAAATAACATAGGCATGAACATCTTCTTCTGGACTATAAAACTTAAGCATACTTACAATAGAATTTGCAGTATATCCAACCATTATACCTAATATTAGTAGAGTAGCATTACCTTTTACTTTATTAGCAAGAAATACAACAAAAAGGAGAACAGAAATTGATCCTACAAAAGCTGCAAAAGTTACAGCAATACTTCCTAATATACCTAAAGAACTAAGCACCACTCCTCCAATACTTCCAGAGGCAAGAATAACAAAAGCAACCCCAAGGCTTGCACCAGAACTAATTCCCAAAATAGATGGACCAGCTAAAGGGTTTCTAAATAGAGTTTGCATTTCTAATCCACCAATTGCTAAAGCAGAACCAGCAAGAATAGCTGTTACTGCTTGAGGAATCCTAGAATTAATAATAATATTTGATGATATAATATCTTTAGAATCTCCAAATAGAACTTCTAATATAGTACTTAAAGGTATAGAAACAGAACCTAAAGTTATATTAATAAGAAATAGGATTACACTTACTAAAGCACATATTAAAAGTAGTATTGTATGTTTTCTTTTATACATTTTATTTATTTAAGTATAGAATAATAATGGTTGTTATACTGTGGTAATAATTCTGGATGGATTGATTTTATATAATCAGCCAATATAATATGAGGTTTTACAGGAGATGTTTCATAGAAAGCTTTCTCACGCATATTACAATATATTATATTCTTGTTTTTAAATGCATCGAAATCTTTATATCTCTCATCCTTTGACTCAAGTATATTGTATGAAAAACGCCCTTTATTACTATTTAATATTCTCCAATATTTTGCTTTAGCAGCTTTTGCATACATAGATTCAAAATCTATTCTTAATGCTCCTGATTCCTTATTATCTTTAAATATATAATCAGCACCAGCATCATGAAAATAATGAGAAAGATAAGATTTCCCTCCTACCGCATACCAAACACCAGATTTACATTCTCCAGAGAATATTGTTGGTCTATTTTTAATATTTTTTGTCAAATTCTTTAGACTGTTATACTTCTTATCAATTTTATTGAATACTGAATCTGCAAACTTTCTTTTTCCAGTAAATTCAGCAAAGAACTTTAACCATTCAGCCCTAGCTAGAGGATGATTCTCGTTATAAGCAAAAACAGGTATTAATTTCATATTAACATCTTTAAGACTAGCATAACCTCCCTCTTTAAAAGGAGACACAAAAATAACATTTGGATTTTCTTTCATTATTATTTCTGGTTTAAAATTTCCTTTTCTACCTACTAATTTAATCTTTCCTTCTTGTATTCTTCTTTTTATCTTCTTGTTGAAAAGGAATCTTGAAGAATTCATTCCACAAATTTTATTAATATCACCTAATTCAGAAATATAACTCAATTGAGTAAGAGTTAAACATACCATTTTAGATATAGGACGTTTAATTTTAGTAAGGTTTTTGTATCTATTAGGAATCTTGGCTCCACTATTATGTATTATAAATTCAGTATTTACTTTTGAAGCATCATTAGGATTATAGATCTTTATTAAATCAAAATCTTTATAATTTAAAATTCTAAACCCTTTGGCATACTTAAGGTTTAATTCACTTATAGGTTTAAGATCTTTTTTCTTTGAACTATTACAAGAGGGTAAAAAAAACACTATTAACAATAGTATTATTAATCTTTCATTTAAGTAATTTCGTAACATTATATCAATTTTAATTTGTAAACAAATCTATAAAAAAGCTTAAAGAATACAAGAGAAAATAATTATATACAGAGGTATATCTTAAATAGAATTTGGAATGTATACATAAAAAACACTACTAAAAGACTGAATGTCAAAGAAAAAAAAAGAGGTAAAAATAAAAGAATAGATGTTTGTTGATAATCTAAAATTTATACATTTGTACTGATTTGGTGATAGATTAGAAATTTCTTCTAATCTATGAAAAGGGAATCTGGTTAAAATCCAGAACAGCACCCGCTACTGTAAGTTATTATATCCATTAGGATGTTCTTTTAACTACTCAATCCACTGTCGTTAAGATGGGAAGGAATAAAAGAACTAAACAAGTCAGGAAACCTGCCAAAGATACATTTATAAAATCTCGGGGTTAAGAATTTATAATATAACAAATTAAACAATTTTTATGAAAATCTTTACAAAAACGCTAATGGCTATATGCCTGATGCTGCTATTATCTAGTGCATTAATAGCACAGAACAATACTATAAAAGGTATTGTTGTTGATGGAGAAAATGGAAAAGTCCTAAAAGGAGCAAACGTAAGAATCCACGGAACTACAATTAGCTACATTACAAATGAAAATGGTGAATTCTTTTTTAATAATATTGATAAAGGAGAATATATTATCAAAGCTAGTTATATGGGATATGTAACAGAAAGAAAAAAAATTAATATTGCTGAAGGTATAGTAAATATTAGTTTTAAATTATTTAGAACTAACTTACTACTTGATGAAGTTACAATAACAGGAACAGGATCTCACTACAGATTAAAAAATACTCCTATACAAACAGAATTGATAACTAAAAAAACTATTGAGAATCTTGCTCTAAACGATTTTGAAAATGTTTTAACAACAATCAGTCCTTCTTTTGATATTAGCCCATCAGCTGGAATGGGAAGTTTCTCACATATAAATGGTCTAAGTTCTAAGTACATTAGTTTTATGGTGAACGGTCGTAAATTAACAGGAGACATTTCTGGAAACATTGATTTACAACGAATTAATCCAGATAATATTGAGAGAGTAGAAATCATCAAAGGGGCATCTTCATCTCTTTATGGTTCTGATGCTATTGGTGGTGTTATTAATATTATTACCAAGAAACAAAAAAACCACATTAATGTCACTGAAAATACTTTATTAGGAACAAATACATTATCTCAGAATGTAAGTTTGGGACTTAAAAACAAGTATTTATCTTCAACTACAAGTTATAATTACACAAAAGATAAAGATTATACTCTTGAACCTGAAGGACTTGATAAATACTTTGTATATGGAAAAAACACTAATAATATATTTCAAGATTTTGAAATTAAACCAAATAAAAATTGGAAGATTCACTTAGGAGGAAATTATTATAAGAAAAATCTTCTTACTCCAAAAGATAAACCCAAAGCTTCATATGACTATCATTATAAAGGTCTTACATACTATGCAGATGCTAAATATATCTTCAATAAAAAGAACTATATAATGTTGTCTTTCAATAAAGATGATTATAAACAAGAGAAGGCTTATTTTACAGGTAAAGAAGAATTATTAAAACATCAAAAAGCTACAAGTGTAAATTTAAAGACTGTTTATAAATTTAATAAACAAAACACTTTTATGGGAGGTGTAGAATATATTAAAGATGAGCTAGAAACTTCAAATGAAAAGATTCCAACTGGAAAGAAAGATGCATATACTCTTGCTATTTTTGGACAAGATATATATAAACCACTAACTAATCTATCTATTGTTGCTGGGTTTAGAGGTATAAAACATAAAACTTTTGGAACAGATTTAACTCCTAAAATATCTGCAATGTATAAATTAGGAAATTTTAATATTAGAGGAACATATTCTCAAGGTTTTAAAACTCCTAGCTTACAGGAATTATACTACGAATATGAATCTTCAAGAAGCATCTCTGTAGGTAATACTGATTTAAAACCAGAAAAATCTAAATATTATAATTTATCAGTAGAATTTGTAAAATCGTGGTTAAATGCTTCTATCTCTATATACAGAAATAATATCTCAGATATGATCAACAAAAAAATAATTGCAGATCCTGCAGATATAAATTTCGTTAATAAACATGATCTTACTAAAGATATTTATTTATATTCTAATATAAGTGAAGCTAGAGCTCAAGGAATTGATTTTAGTTTCAATTCATATATAGGTCATGGATTCACTTTAGGAGGTGGTTATTCATATGTTGATTCAAGAGATTTAGAGACAGGAAGAAATATAAATAGAACTGCACACAATTATGCAAATGCAAGAATAGCATACGATTTAAATCTTAATAAATACAGTTTAAATATCACTTTATCATCTAAATATCAAGGAGGTAAATACTATGGTTATGAATCTAAGGGTAAATACATATTAGGTAAAACATCTGATTATAATATATGGAGAATATCAACACAACATAGATTCTATTCATTTAAGAATGTAGTAATAAATCTAACAGCAGGAATTGATAACGTATTTGATTACGTTGATAATCATCCAGCTGAAAGAAAAAGTAAAAGATCTACTTATTACTATTATGGGTCACTAAATCCAGGTAGAACATATTTTGTTGGTTTAAAATTCTCATTCTCTAAATAACAATTTTATATTTTCATTAATATGGGATTATCATATACTTGATAATCCCTATTTAATAAAGCTTAATAAATGTCACTTATAAAAAATAAAATATTAATATTTCTTTTCTTGCTAATAGGATTAACAAGAGGTACTTGTATAGGTCAGAATAATACAGATACCATAAGATTAAAAGAAGTAATTATAAAAGGGACAAAGACTCATAAATTTGGAGTAGGTACATTTATACATAAAATTGATAGTCTCTCTAAAATGAATTTTGATAGTGGTAACCTTGCTGATTTATTAAGTAGCAGTATGCCAATATATATCAAAAAAAAATCAGATGGTTTTTCAACAATAAGTTTAAGAGGGACATCGGCAAATCATACAGCAATATTAATTAATGGCATAAATGTAAATTCACTTACCTTAGGACATTCTAATCTTGGAAATATAGATTTATTCATGTTTGACAAAGTAAATCTTCAACTTGGCAGCGCAGGTGCATTATATGGAAGTGATGCAATTGGAGGTACTGTTAATCTGAATCTTAACAAGAATATGACTAATGGTCATAAATTATATATAAAAGAAGAATATTCAAGTTTAGAAAATCAATTTATTGGTATTAAATATTTTGTAGGGAATAAAAAGATAGAATCTAAAACGAGAATATATTATACTAATAATAGAAACAGATTTAAGTTTAAGAATCTACAAAGATTCGACTTTAAACTAAAGAAATATCCAACTGAATATACCAATAATAGCAGAAAAGAGAATTATGGTATGATTCAACAATTAATATTTAAACCTAATTTGAAAAACAAATTTGATGTAATGACTTGGTTTCAAAGGAATTGGTATCAAGTTCAACCTAGTATGGGTAATAATTCGAATTCAGGTACTTATGAAAAATCAAAAGATGAGTTTATTAGAATTCTTGGTGGATATCAACGAATAGGTAATAGTTCAAAGTTCAATACGAATATAGGATATATACAAGATAAATCTATTTATAACGGAAATGAAAAAGAATTAATATCAACAAAAAGAATTATTTCAAACTCTTCATATGAGTATCAATTCAAAAATATAAGTATTAATGGAGGTATTAATTATAAGTATATCAAACCTAACGTTTATACCTATCCCACAAATCTTGACGAACATCGATTTGAAGCTTTTTCACTTTTTAAACATAGATTGAATAATAGACTAAGATATTCAATAAATTTAAGGAAAACATTTGTTAGCAAATACCGTTCTCCTTTTACCTCTGCTTTTGCTGTTGGATATGATTTTATAAGTTCAAACACAAATCTCCAAACAGCAATATTCAAAATATCAAACGGATATAAAATACCAACTTTTAATCAAAGATATTGGGGAGATCAAGGCAATCCAGACTTAAAACCTGAAGATAGTAGATCTATTGAATTAGGATATAATTATTCTCAGAATATAGGAAATACTCTTATAAATATCACTTTAAGTTCTTATTATACAGACGTTGACAATTGGATAATGTGGGTTAATAAGGGGAAATGGGTGCCAATAAATGCAAATAAAGTTGAATGCATAGGAGGAGAATTTATGTCTCATATAAAGTTTAATCTTAATAAAATAAAAACAGATATTAGATTAAACTATTTCTTTTCATCTTCCATTTTAAAAAAGAGTTCTTCCGAGCCCAAAAATGTTGGAAAACAATTAGTATATACTCCAAGACATAATGCAAATAGTAGTATTAGCTTGATATACAATACATATACCTTCAGGACAAATATTAATTATACTGGAGAAAGACATAATCTAGGCTATACAAAGATTCTAGATGATTACACTATAATAAATTGCTCTATTTCTAAACAATTTAAATTTAAGAAGTATTCATTTAGAATTAATGGATGCATTAACAATTTATTTGATAAAGAATATCAATCTTGGGAATATTATGCAATGCCAAAAAGAAATTTCAACATAAGTATAATCTTTAAAATATAATTAAAATGAGAAAATTGAATTTGTATTTATCGTCACTATTGATGATTCTTTTATTTTTTACATCATGTGAAAAAAGTGATTCTAAAGAAGATATAAATCTAGATGGAGATGCTATTGTAATAAACTACGGTGGATATGAATCTGGAAATGGAGAATTTAGTCTTGTTGATGAAGCTAATAAGAAAATCACAAATAATTATTTCAAACTTAAAAATGGAATAGATTTTGGTTCTAATATTCAATCTGCAAGTCTTTATGATGGAAAATTATATTGCATGACAAATAGTGCTGATAAAATTGACATTATAAATATTAAAGATTTTAAACAAGAAACTTCAATAAGTGATAATATTTCAAAACCAAGATACTCTGCAGCACAAGATGGTAAAATATATATTTCTTGTTTAGGACAGGTTGCTGATTGGAGTAAAGTTCCTAATTCTTATCTTGCTGTATTAGATGTAAAGACTCAAAAAGTTACAAAATATCCTAAAGCTGGTGGAATAGAAGGTGTGATTGTTGTAGATGATAAAGTATATTGTGCTGGATACAGTAAAAAAGAAGTTCACGTTTTCGACATAAAAACTAAAGCATTTATAAAATCTATACCTGTAAAAGGTTTAGCTAGACATTTTGCTTTATGCAATGGTAAATTATGGGTTTCTTTAGTTTCATCATATTCTGTAATTGTTCCTAAAAAAGATAGAGGTTTAGCTTGTATCAATACTACAAATAATACAGTTGAAGCAAACGTAAAGATAGAAAATATTGGATCTAACGGATACATTCAAGCAACAAAAAAAGGTGATAAGATTTTTGTTTTGGAAAATACTTTCAATGCTGATTATTCTACAAACTCAAATATATGCACAGTTAATACACAAACTAAAGCAATAGAAAATTCTAGTTTATATAAAGGAGAATCATTCTATGGATTAGGATACAATAAGATAACTGATAAAGTATATATCTTAGTTTCTCCAAGTACAAGTACAAATGGTACACTTCTTTTATGTGATACGAAAGGTAATCTTATAAAAGAAATTGAAACAGGAATAGCTCCTCAACATGTTGTTTTCTATCAATAAAAAATAATTCATGAAGGATAATATTATCCTTCATGAATCTTAAAAAACATAAGATGAAAAAGATTCTAATATTTCTTTTTGTGCTTACTACTATTATATCTTGTGGTAATAATCAAAACAAAACTAAAAAAGATCTTAATACTAAAAATCTAGACTATGCTCGTCTATTTCAGATAGATAATAATAAAAACTATACTCTTATAACGACTAGAAAAAAGGATGGAACCGTTTATAATAAAATTTTGTTAGTCAAAAATGAAATTAAAAAAGATCTTCCTAAAGCAGATTTTATTATAAACAAACCAGTAAAAAGTATAGGTGTTTTATCTAGTACTCATATAGGATTTCTTGTAGCTCTTAATTCTGAGAATTTAATTACAGGCTGTGCAAATCCTCATAGAATATATAACAAACAACTTCAATCTAGAATAAAAAATGGAAGTATTGTAAATATTGGGGATGATATGAAATGTAATATTGAAAGTATGATATCACTGAAACCCGATGTAATTTTCACAACTGGCTTTGAGTACAATTATAATACTAAAAAGATACTTAAAAAAGCAGGAATTCCATTCATTCCTATTTCTGAATGGAAAGAATCTAATATACTAGGACGAACAGAATGGGTTAAATTATTTGCTGCTTTTGTTAATAAACAGAAACTAGCTGACAGTATATTCAAAGAAACTACTTCTAGATATAATAGATATAAAAAATTAGCAAAAACATTTAAAAACAAACCTACAATAATGTGGGGCAGTAATTTTAAAGGTACATGGTACATGCCTGGAGGTAAAAGTTATATTGGACAAATGTTAGTAGATGCAGGTTCTAATTATTATTTCTCTAAAGATACAACAAAAGGTAGTATTCAATTGAATATTGAAAATGTGATTGAAAACATGCAAGATGCAGACTTTTGGTTGGCTCCAAGTGCATACAGCATCTCAGAAATAAAGAAACAAGATAAACACTACCACATATTTAAATCTTTAAAAACAAGAAATGTTTTTAACTATGACAAAAGGATGAATAAAAATGGCTTTAATGATTATTGGGAAAGTGGTATAATGCATCCAGATATTATTCTTAAAGATATTATTCATATATTGCATCCAGAAGCTTTTAAGAATTATAATACTTTTTATTTTAGAAAGATTCCCGAAACTTCTAAATATAAAAGAGAATATTAATAAATGAAGAATATCAATTATATAAGTAAATTTTCACTACTAGCTATCCTAGTAGTGATATTTTTTATAGTAGATTTAGTAGTAGGAAGTGTAAATATCCCTTTTAAAGATGTTATCAATTCTTTTATGGGAAATGACATAAAGCATTCATGGGAATATATAATTTATGACTTTAGACTTCCAAAAGCTATTATAGCTATTCTTGCTGGAGCATCTTTATCTATAGCTGGATTGTTAATGCAAACTTTATTTAGAAATCCTCTTGCAGGCCCTTTTGTACTAGGCGTTAGTTCTGGAGCTAGTCTTGGAGTTGCTCTTTATATTATGGGAGGAAGTCTTCTAGTTAGTTTAGGTATTGTAGCTATTTCTAATACTGGTATAATCATTTCTGCTATTTTGGGAGCTCTTGCTGTTATGTTTCTAGTATTAGCTACTGGAATTAAATTAAAAAACAATCTTACTTTATTAATCGTTGGTATAATGTTTGGTAGCTTAACTGCTGCTATTGTTAATATATTACAATATTTTAGTACTCCTGAGAATGTTCATAGATTTGTTATTTGGACAATGGGAAGTCTTTCTGGTGTAGGAATGGATGAAATTGCTTTTATTGCACCAATTATTCTTTTAACACTTATTGTTTGTTTAACTCTTCAAAAGCCTTTAAATACTTTATTATTAGGAGAAAATTATGCAAAGAGTTTAGGTACAAATATTAATAGAATGAGAATTATTATAATTATTATAACGGGTTTATTGGCAGGAACAATAACAGCTTATACTGGTCCTATAGCATTTATAGGTATAGCAATTCCTCACCTAGCTAGAAATCTCTTTAAAACTAGTAATCACCACATTCTTATTCCTTCTTCAATATTAATAGGAGCTGTATTTATGTTAGTCTGTGATATTTTTTCACAACTTCCAGGCAGTAGTAATACTTTACCAATAAATTCAGTAAGTTCTATATTTGGAGCTCCAGTTGTAATTTGGTTAATCATTAAAAGAAACTAAGATATTACCTAGATTATCAATAAGTAAAACTTCTAACTTATCAATTTTAAGTACAGTTTTACATACATGGTAACACTTCTTCGCAAGTAGACAATAGAAATCTTCCTTCTCGTTAAATGGAATTATATTAGTAATATTTCTTGCTAAATTTAATTCTCTAATTGAAGATATCGTTTCAGATGAATAATTACAATCTAATGCAATTTTAGCAATAAAATCTTTATTCATAAGGACTTTCTTACTATGAGTATCTAGATG
The DNA here is from genome assembly GCA_022496785.1 of Marinilabiliaceae bacterium JC040. Taxonomy (GTDB): domain Bacteria; phylum Bacteroidota; class Bacteroidia; order Bacteroidales; family Marinifilaceae; genus SNAP01. The sequence goes on from SNAP01000005.1 coordinate 54,368, forward strand.
ACCTTCAGCTAATTTAACTGCCTTACCTAACATGATTCCAATACTCACCTTTTGAATATTATATTCGTTTATTATTTCTAAAGTTTCACCTATAAAGTTTCCATATTGAATAAAAGCTAGTGGTGATAAACTATCAAATCTATCTCTAAGATATTTTTCACTTTTAGCTCCTGAATTTATAACTATATGAGTACAATTATTCACATATGCTATCTTAATCTCTTTTCTAATAGAACTTATAAAAGCGTCTTTCGAAAATGGCTTTATAATACCAGTAGTACCAATTATTGAAATTCCTCCTAATATCCCTAATTTTGAGTTTAAGGTTTTCTTTGCTAATTCTTCACCGTTTTCTACAGATATTTTTATATCTAAACCTCTAGAATCGTGATATTTTTCTTGAATCTCATCTACAAGTTTAAGCATCATTTGCCTTGGCATTTTATTAATTGCTGGTTCTCCAATAGGTATATCAAGTCCTTCAAGACTAACAATTCCAACACCTTCACCTCTTATAAATCTTATAGTCTTAAGATTATTAAATTCTAGGTTTACATTTATTATTGCTCCATTAGTTACATCAGGATCATCTCCTGAGAATTTACATATAGACGAATGTGAACTGCTAGATGAAAAAGATGAAGACAATATTTTAAATTCAGCATATTCACCATTAGGAAGATTTATTTCAGAATATTTTTGTAATTTTTGTTCATATAAAGCTAATAAACTCGCTTTTAAAGCCCCTGAGGCACAAGTTCCTGTTGTGTAACCAGTTAACAGAGGTAAGTAATCGGGTAATATTCTTTTTATTTCAGTTTTCAAACTTTCTAGAGAATCAACATAAATAAAGCTCTCAGACAGTTTAGGTTTTCGTATTATTAATACTTCAGCACCTAAACTATCAGCAGCTTTTATCTTTCTTTCAAAATATCCTGAATCTCCACTTTCTTTAGTAAGTATAACTTTTGCCTTAGTTTTTAAAATCAAATTCTCTTCATCTGCATTTTCTGAAGAGAAATATAATAATCTATCTTTTGGGAAATTTGTTTTTGCTGCGCAAGTTATAGATTCTTCAGTATTTAAGATTCTTATCCAACAATCATATTGTTTCCAATATCTTTCTAATTTATTTATGGTATTCAAACCTGTAAAAGACAATAATGGATATTTTTTATTTGAAATCAAATAATCTATAATTTCGTCATAAGTATCAAAACATTTAGCATTTGAAGGAATTTTAGGAAAAATTCTTGAATATCTAATAACTGGAATATCATAGCTAACAGAAACCTCATCTATCATTGTATGCAATATAATTGCAAATGGATGAGAAGCATTTATAATTAAATTAATAGATTCAGATTTACAAAATCTTATTAATTCTACTTTATTCATACCTCCTGAAATATGTTTCATATATGAATAAGATTTCATATCTATATTTCTTTTAGTTGAATAGAAATATTCTTTTTTTGCTAATTCTAAGAATCTTGCAACAATCTTGCCCTCTGTAGTTCCTCCAAATACTAAAATCATATATCTAAGATCTGAATAAATGTTTAAACTTATGAGAATACAATTTAGAAAGACCTTCTCTATTTCCGATTGAGTCTCCTACGACTATCATTGTCGTTAATGTTAGATTATTATCTTTCACTATTTTAGCTAGATCTTTTAATTCTCCTCTAAATATTTTTTGATCTTTCCATGTTAATTTATAACACGCTGCAACAGGAGTTGTTTCAGGATAATGTACCAATAAATCTTTTTGAACTTTATCAACTATTGATGCTGATAAATAAATACACATAGTTGATTGAGATTTAGCCAACATATGTAGTTTTTCTTTATCTGGCATAGGAGTTCTCCCTTCTCCCCTTGTTAATATAATAGATTGTATCTTTTCTGGAATTGTAAACTGTGATTTAAGCTCTGCTGCTGCTGCTTGGAAGCTTGAAATTCCAGGTGTTATGTGATATGCCATATTATACGAATCGAAATATGCCATTTGTTCTTGTATAGCACCATAGATACAGGGATCTCCAGTATGTAATCTTACAACGAATAGTCCTTTATCATAGAACTCTTTCATTAAAGAAAATTGCTCTTCCAAATTTAAAGATGCAGAACTTCTTACAACTGCTCCATCTTTAGCATAATGAGTTAATTCTTCAGGAACTAAAGATCCTGCATATAGTATTAAATCTGCAGTTTCTAGATATTTTTTCCCTCTTACTGAGACTAATTCTGGGTCTCCAGGACCTGCCCCAACAATTTCAATAAAACCTTTTCTTTCTTGATCTTTATCAACAGATAAAGCAAATGTAAAGTCACTACCTTCATTAATCTTCACCTTTTGCTTTTCAATTAATAAATTTAAATTGTTTGATGTTTTTAAAGAACAAGATTCAGCTATACCATAGCAACCTGTCACTTCAAATACTTTTTCTGAAGGATTCTTTATTTTTATATCTTTAATTTCATCTCCTTTATAAATATTCAATTCACAAGAATAATCTTTTACCAACTCATGAATTAAATTTTCATTCTCCTTCAAGTCTATAGTTGAAATAGATTTTATAGATTTTGGAAAGATATTTCTATCTAAAAGATATTTAGAAATATAATTTTTTACTCCTTCGGAAGATGCATTTAGTCTACATCCAATACCAAGATGCATCATCTTAGGTATATAATTTAAACTTGGAATACTAAATTCTCTTTTATAAGGAGATACAGTAATTATAAAATCGTAATTAACTGTTTCAATTTTGTTTAAATCGTAATAAATATCTACAAAACTTGGACATGTATTTTCTAAATACTGTGTTCCTTTATTTCTCGATTCTATAAGCAATGCTACTCTATTTTCATTAACAAAAAGAGAAATAGCTTTATTCAAACTAATATTTGTGTTTTCTAAAGTCCAATCATATTTAGAAGCTAGTATATCTAAAGCCCACAATTCATTCAAATCAGATTGAGTAGATATAATAGGATTAGCTCCAGTTATTCTTGCAACTTTTTTACATAATTCATTAGCGCCTCCAATATGTCCTGAAACTACAGATTGCGCATATAATCCAGAAGAGTCAATATTTATTACAGCAGGATCTACTTTCTTATTATTTAAAAATGGAGCAATTGCTCTTACGCAAATTCCTAATGATCCTATAAATATAAAAGCTCCATATGAATTAAAATTATCTTTTAAAAGAGTTGATAAACTCTCATATTTATTAAAACTTTCAAATTCAAAAGATGAAAATAAATCAACATCTTCTATTTCTTTATTTATATTATTAGCTAGTATATTACCTTTATTAGAAAAAGATATTATTGCTATTCTATTATTTTTCATTCATTTATAATTTATGTGCAACTAATACATCTATTGGATTATTGTCATCCACCTTTAAGTTTATAGAATTGCCTAATTTCATATTATTAGTAGTAATTGCAGAAATAAACTTTTCTTTAGAATCTTTACTTACAGAATTAAAGACTAAAGTTCCTCCAGTTTTTAACAAGTTAGATATTTTCTCTACAATATTATGCAATTTTCCTCCATGCCCTCCAATAAAAACAGCATCTGGTATTTCTAAATCTTCTATATCTTGTTCAAGAAAATCACCTATAAAATATTCTATTCCAGGAGTTCCAAATTTCTTACAATTATTCTCCATAATAGACTCACTTTCCTTTCGTATTTCAAAAGAATAAATCTTTAAATGTGGAAATTGTAATTTTGCTTCTATTGAAACAGAACCTGTACAAAATCCTATATCCCAAAATACTGTTTTAGAATTCAGATTTAATAGAGATAAAGATAATAACCTTATAGGCATCTTAGTCAACATTTTAGGTCTTCCTTCAAGAATATGAAATTCAGATTCAGGTATACCTAAATATTTATGTCTATCACCTATTTTTTCAAGAATTAAACAATTAAGTTTGGAAAAATCAATATCTTTTGCCTCTTCTAAACTATATGTAGATATCTTCTCTTGCTTATTTCCAAGATTTTCTCCAACATGAATCTTATAATTTGAATATCCATAATACAGCAATCTTTCAGCTACAGTTTTTGGAGTTTTATTCTTATCAGTTAACACACCTATTAAATTTTCTCCATTTATTAAAGATTCATCTAATTTAGAATATGGTCTACCTGTTAAAGAAACATACCTTATATCCTGATATGGCATTACTAGTTTATGTGCCAATAATTGAATACTATTAAAATATGGATATACAGAGATTTCTGATTCAGGAAGTTCTCTTTTTATTGTATTAGCAATACCATAAAACAAAGGATCGCCTGAAGCAAAAACACATATGCTTTCATGATTTTTATACTCATTAAAAACCTTACTTAAGGGTATTGTTATATCTATCCAAACATAATCTTTTGGAAGATAATTCAATACTAATTGTTTATGTCTCTTACCTCCAGAAAATATTTTATTGCCAGATATCACTTTAATTATATCTGGAGAAAAGAAAACATCTTCTTTATCTGAAATTCCTATTATTGAAAAGTTCATCTTTACTTCGTTTTTATTAAACCTCTCTCCCTGGACGTAAATTTTCTGCATCTTTATAAGCAAAAGATGAGTTCACTATTGTTGCAGCTAAATTTGATCCTCCTTTTTTCCCATCTATTATTACTTTAGGAATATCTTTGAATACTTTTAATCTATGCTTCGACTCTTCTACATTTACAAATCCTACTGGTGAAGCAATAACTCCTACTGGTGAAGCTTTCCCTTTTCGCATTAAATCTGTTAGTTCTATTAATGCTGTTGGAGCATTCCCAAAGACATAAAGTGCATTTGGATATTCTTGTACCCCTAACCTAATTCCTGCCTGAGTTCTAGTAATTCCTTCTTTTTCAGCAAGTTCTTTTACTCTTTCATCTGAAAGATAACATTTCACTTTTACACCTAAACGCTCAATAGCAGCTTTACGAATTCCTGATGCTACCATACTTACATCCGTAACTATTACAGGTGGATTGCCACTTTCAAATAAAGTATTCCACTTCTCAACAGCATTATTATCTGAATAGAAAATATTCTCCATATCAAAATCAGCTGTTGTATGAATACAATGTATTAAAGGCCATTTTATCCATAGAGGAATATCCTTATTTTTTAGTTGAGATTCTATAGTTCTAAATGATTTTATCATTATAGCTTGCCCAGCTTTTACACCTTTCTCCACTCCTTTATTATAATATCCTCTTGGACTTATCATCTTATTTTCAAAACTATAAGTACAAGAATTACCTATTACAACAATTGTAAACATATCAATTTGCTCAGGATCAAATTCTTCTAGACTAGTCACTACTATCTCTTGATCTTTACGTCCAGCTTGTCGAACATACCCAACAGGTGTTTTAGGATCTCTATACTTTAAAAAGATCTCTTTTAACCTATATAATTGCCAATATCTACCATTACTTTTAGGATTATATATAGATGTTATGAAATCTGCTTCTGCAGCTGCTATAATTCGCCTCTCTATTGTTTGCCACGAAGTCATTAAATCAGATAAAGATATAACACAAAAATCATGTCCCATTGGAGCTCCTAATAATGCTGATGCCATTTGGAAAGCTGAAATTCCAGGTATAACTTCTATTTCTAATTTAGATTCTCTTTCCTTCTTCATTTCCCAAATCAAAGGAGACATCCCATATATTCCAGAATCACCAGAAGATACTACGCATACTTTTTCTCCTTTTTCAGCTCTCTCAAAAGCATAAAGAGCTCTCTCTCTTTCTCGCTTCATCCCTGTATCAATGCACTCTTGCTTATCTGATATTATATTCTGAATAAATTGGAAATAATATTTGTAACCTACAATTACATCGGCTTGTTTAATAGCTTCTCGTGCAGCTGCTGCAACATATTTTTCATCTCCTGGACCTAATCCAACTACATATATTTTACCTTGTGTCATTTTATATATATCTATTTATTATTAATAAAGAAAAATATGTCTTTTTCCTATTTATAATCTCTTCTCTATTCGTACTTATATATTCATTTATAGTACCTAATTGTTCACAATAAACAAAAGAGCCATCTACTCTTTCAAGTAATTCATTTAAATCTTTCCCCAATGTTGTTAATTTCATTACAACTACAGAATCTGAATATTTAAGCACATCCAAAACATCATTTATTTTTTTAGGAGCAGCAACAATACTTAATTTATCATGTTGAAAAGTTAATGGTATTTTAGCTTTTGAAGATCCCAAAAGAAAAGCAGGTACTCCAGGTATCATAGAAAAATCTATTTCAGATTCTTTAAATCTATCTATGAAATACGAAAAAGTACTAAAAAAACTAATATCACCTTCACTAACTATTGCTATCTTTTTTCCAGAATTATAATCATTAAGAATATTTGTGTATGTGTATGAATACAAATTCTCAGTCTCTTTTCTATCCATACTCATTTCAATAAATATACCTTTCATTACAGGTTTATCTATTTTTAATTCCTCAATTATCTTCTTAGAAAAGCTTTTTTCTTTACCATATTTATCAATACTTCCAGGAAAATATATAATATCTACTTCTTTAAGAATTTTATACGCTTTTATTGTTATTAGATCAGCATCTCCTGGACCTAAAGAAATTCCATATATAGTGTGTCTAGTCATTATTTTTCTAAAATTAAATATCTATACATCTGCTTTTTGAATAATTTATCCACTAAAATACAATAAAAAAGCCACATCAAATTATGATGTGGCTTTTTATTATTATTGAGATTTTTATTTTCTGCTTCCAAATAATCTTAATAAATATATGAACATATTTACAAAATCAAGATATAACATTAAACTACCCATTAATGCTATTTTCTTAGTATCATCAGATACTTCTGTTCCATTAGCATTTAATAATCTTTTTATCTTTTGTGTATCATATGCTGTTAAACCAACAAAAACACCTACACCTATATATGATATTAACCAGTCTAAACTTGAACTTGCTGCAAATATATTTACAACAGATGCTATAATTATACCTATTAATGCCATATATAATATTTTACCCATAGAAGATAAATCTTTCTTTGTAAAATAACCTACTAAAGACATTGTTCCAAACATACCTCCTGTTATTAGAAATACATTTTGAATTGAAGTAGCTGTATATACAAGGAATAATACTGACATTGTAATACCATTAAGTATCGAATATGCTAAGAAAATAATAAAAGCTGTTGAAAATGATAGTTTACTTATTCTAGAAGATAATAATACAACAAGACCAAATTCAGCAATAAAAATTCCGTAGAATAAAACCTGATTACTTAACAATGTTGCCATTAAACTTTGGCTTGTAGCAAAATATAATGCAGTTGCAGCTGTTAAAAATAATGCCACTGCCATCCACATATATACTTTTGTAAATAGTGAACTTACTACAGATTTATTACCTGCATATTCATAGTTATAAATAACTTTTTCCTCTTCCATAATTTTTGTTCTTTGTTATATATATTTAAAATTGAACAGTAAAAATACTATTCTTTTCTTAATCTTGCAAATTCCGACTTCTCATTCCATTTAGGGCGAATATCTGAATTTGCAATTTTATATCCTAATCTAAATATTAATCTTGCATCTTCTGTTATTCCTGAAACGTCTGCTGTATTTGGATCAAATATATCAGTCGGTTTATGATAAATCTTCTTCCAATACATATCCATATATTTTGCCATCCAATCTTTGGGTTTACTTACATGTTCTTGCATCCCTTTTGCAAATAAACATGGAATTCCTTTTTTCATATAAGGAAAATGATCTGATCTAAAGAACATACCGTTCTCTGGTGTTGGATCTGCTGCTACATACCTACCTACCCTTTTGGCTTCATCAGATAGATATTTGTCTAAATTAGACTGACCATAACCTGTAATTGTAATATCTTTAAATTTCCCCACAAAAGGAAGTACATCTGTATTTATACCACAGATAATATTTTCATGTTTAAATGGACAATGATCTACAAAATAATAAGAACCTAATAAACCAGCCTCTTCCACTGTTGGATTAATAAAAACAATTGTTCTTTTTGGACTTGGCATTTCTTTAAATGCTTTTGCTATTTCTAATACCCAAGCTACGCCTGCCGCATTATCACTTGCTCCATTATAAATTTTTATACCTTTTGAATCTTTCTTTATTCCTAAATGATCCCAATGTCCCATATAAATCAATGCCTCTTCTGGCTTCTCTTTTCCTGTAATCTTACCTGCTATATTATACGATTTACTGTGTTTAGTATCCTTAGACATAGACATACTTAAATTTACCTGCATATCAAAAGATTTAAATCCAGATTTACAAGCTTCTAACCATATATTTTCTAAATTATATCCTAAAGATTTAAATAATTTATTTGCTGATTTTCTACTAAACCAACCTTCTACATCACAAGTTGAATTCAAACTTACTGCATCATCAATACAAAATATTGATCCTTCAGATTTTCTTCTAGGAACAGCCCATGGATACCCTGCCATATCTGTTCTATGGATTATAAATACAGCTTTAGCTCCTTGACGAGCAGCTTCTTCGTATTTATATGTCCATCTTCCGTAATATGTCATTGATTTACCACCAAAAAAATCTTTATTTTTAGTTAGAAAACCCGGATCATTTACTAAACAAACCACAACCTTATCTTTAACATCCACCCCAGCATAATCGTTCCATCCTAATTCTGGAGCATTTATTCCATATCCTACAAACACCATTTCTAGATCTTTTAAATCTATATCTTTACGTGTAATTTTAGACATAGCAGAATAATCTTCTAAAACATTAAAGCTTAATTTTGTTTTACCTTTTATTTTTATTGGTGAATAAGATTTCCCTTTTATCTCTACTAAGGGTACTTCCTGCAAATAAGAATCTCCAAATAGAGGTTCTAACCCTATAGATTTCATTTGAGATTCAATATATTCTAGAGTCTTCTTTTCATTTTCTGTACATGGCATTCTTCCTCCAAAATCATCAGATGCCAATACAGCAATATGCTTTGATAATCCTGAATCTGTTATTGCCTTCTCTGCTTTGTCAAGATTTGAACTACATGATAATAATAAAGATATCATCATTAGATAAACAAGTTTTCTCATATTATAATTTTAATAGGTTTCCATTTATTACTAAAGCATCTAAATTCATCTCTTTTGCTGAACGATATGCATCTTCACCTGTATGAACTATAGGTTCTCCTTGCCTATTGAAAGAAGTATTCACTAAAGCCTTTATTTTATATTCTTTATCTAAGTAATCTAACAAACTATACATAAATGGATTATCTTCTTCATTTGTAATAGTTTGTATTCTTGAGCTTCCATTTATGTGAACAACTCCTGATATTTCTTCTCTTCTTTCTTGCTTTATTTCATAATCCATTAGCATATAATCAGATAAGATAGACTCTACATCATCTGAAAAATATGATAAATTTCGTCTCAACATTATAGGAGCTATTGGTCTATACCATTCTCTACATTTCTTTTCTATCGAAACTATTTCTGCTAAATTCTTTGAGTTAGCAAGACTAATTAGACTTCTATTTCCAAGAGCCCTTGGTCCAACCTCTCCATAAGAATTACATACTCCTACAATCCCTCTATCAACAATTATTTTAGCTAATTCTTCTATAGTTGTTTTACTAAATTCCACTTTATCATTAGAAATTCCCCAATTATTTAAATAAGGACTATGATGGACTACTTCACCATGTTTAATACTTTCTATATATGATGCCGCACCTAAAGCTAAACCTGAATCTTCTGCACATGGAGGTATATATACATCTGTAAACAAACCACTTTCTAATATAGCTTTATTAGTAACAATATTTAATGCTGAACCACCTGAATAATATAAATAATCAGCATTTGTTTTATTCTTAAACTTCTTTAAATAATTAAGAAAATCTCTTTTAAAGATATATTGAATTGTTGCTAAAATATTCTGTAAAAAAGGATCTTTCTGATCGAATGTAGATATCTCATAATTGAACTCTTCTTTAATCTTTCTAAAAAAGATCTTATTAGTTTTCCACGAATCTTCGAAATAATTATTCTTAATTAACCAATCTTCTATCTGTTTTGAATATTTACCAAAAGATGCCAATCCCATCATTTTACCTGGCACTGAATTTTGATCACAACGCTTAGCATGTATTATCTTAAAAACAATTGCATTAGCATTAAAGAAATTAGAAAGATATTTTAAATCCCAAGATTTCTCTAATAATGTTAGTTTATCATCTTTTGAATACCATATAGAACAATTTGATTTACTAGCTCCTCCATCAAAATGTACAATTAAAGAATTATCCTTATACTTTCCATAGAAAGGTAAACATGTACTTATATGAGCTAATTCATGATTCACAACATAAGCATCCTTCTCTCTATCTAGCCACCATAACTTACCTTTTTCAAAGGTATTAGATACTTTGTCTGTTAATGGAGCTTCAAAGCGAATATTTCCTTCTGTATTAATAAAAGTTCTTCCTACAACATTATCTACAAAAACAATATCATAATCATCAAATTTTAGAAGACCTTCCTTTTTCAAAATGTCATACAGACATGTATATAATTTATTATCTCTTTTTCTACGACTTAATCTTTCTAATTGAAGAAACTTCTCAACTTTCCCATTTCTCATCAAACATATAGAATGATCATGAACATACATGGGATATTCACTATTATTTCTATCTTGAATCCCGTATATAGCTAAAGTAGCTTTAGTCTTATCCATTACAAATTAATTAAATCTAATATTTTAGGCGATTGTAATATAATTACTCCTACAATCATAAGTATAAAAAATAAATCTCCAATGAATTTATGTCTTTGTACCGAAAAATATCTTCCCACAATAAAAGAAACAGGAATAAAAGAAATATATAAAATTTCCATCCCATATGGGAATAAAATTCCTATAATTATTACAGAAATAAGCAACATCCATAATAAACCTGAATAGAATTTTATTTCAAATATTTCTTTTAATCTATTTCTCATTAAAAGACTAAATATAGAAACTAATGTCAGTAGACATAAAAATCCTAAATAAAATAGTTGATATACACTTAAAGTATTATGGAAAACTGATTGAATATTTAAATTGGAAAGAAAACTATAATATGTATCCATTTGGTCATAATAGAAATAATAAACACCAATAAATAAAATTGGTAATACAAATCCACTTATTGTTGCTAGAATCTCACGAATACCTATTCTTCCAACACTTATCATCCCAATAAACATCAATATAACAAAATAAACAGATGCACCATAAAAACCGGCTGCTATTCCTACTAAAAATCCCCCGTCAAAAAAAGGAGCAACTTTAAAGCCTGATTCATATGCATGTATTAATCTTATAAAAGCTAATAATAGAAATAATGAAGCTAATATAACAGGGTTATATCCTATCAAAATACTAAAAGAACCTGTAAAAAGTATGTATAATAGTGATGGGATATTAATACCTTCTTTTAATAATCTATAATGATCAATTATATAATAAATAATTAAAGAAGATATAGATATGGCAAGAATACTTATTATTCCTAGAGCTAAAGGTTTCTCTCCTAAATAATGTATAAGTAAATTAGCAAAAGGCATTACACTACCATCATTGGAAGATATAATTGGATTTTGTAACCAATTCCACCAATAAAGTACAAACATTATTGGAAGTAAAATTAATAATATTGGTCGCTTTGTTTTAAATATATCTAATACTATTGCCATATCTAATTGAGTTTATTTTAAATCGTTTCCTATATCGTTTCTGAAATATTTCCCTTCAAAATTAATCTTATTTGCTGAGATATATGATTTCTTCAATGCTTCTTCCATACTATCCCCATATGATGATAAAGCAATCACTCTACCTCCTGCACTAACTAATTTATCATTCTCCATTTTTGTTCCTGCATGAAAAACTATAGAATCTTCTACATCTTTTGTATTAGTGATTTCTTTACCTTTCTCATATTGCTCTGGATAACCTCCTGAAACTAACATTACTGTTGTACAATACTTCGAATCTAATTCAAAATCAGATTCTCCTAGTTTCTCGTCACTAACAGATTCAAATAATTCTACTAAATCTGTTTTAATTCTTGGCATTACAACTTCTGTCTCGGGATCCCCCATTCTAACATTATATTCAATGATATATGGATCTTCTTCAACTTTAAACAATCCAAAGAATATAAAACCTTTATAATCTATTCCTTCTTTTTGTAATCCTTCAACAGTTGGACGAACAATTCTATCTTCTACTTTTTGCATAAATTCTTCATCCGCAAAAGGAACTGGTGAAACTGCTCCCATTCCTCCTGTATTCAAACCTGTATCACCTTCTCCTATTCGTTTATAGTCTTTTGCAGATCCAATTATCTTATAATTTTTACCATCTGTCAATGCAAATACAGATAATTCAATACCTCTTAGAAAACCTTCAATTACTACTTTAGAACTTGCATTTCCAAATTTCCCATTAATCATCTCTTCTAAAGAAGATTGTGCTTCTGATAAATCTTCAATAATTAATACTCCTTTACCCGCTGCTAACCCATCAGCCTTTAATACATAAGGTCCTTCAAATGAAGATAAAAATTCTAATCCTAAATCTAAATTAGCTTTAGTTACCGTATAATATTTAGGTGTAGGTATATCATATTTGTTCATAAAAGATTTTGCATAATCTTTAGACCCTTCTAGTAATGCCCCTGCTTTTGAAGGACCTATTACAGAAACATGAGATAATTTCTTATTAGATTTAAAATAATCATATACTCCATTTACTAAAGGATCCTCTGGACCAACTACTATCATATCTACTTGATTAGATAATACAAAAGCCTCTATCTTTTCAAAATCGTTTACTGATATATCTACATTTTCAGCTATTTCAGAAGTTCCAGCATTTCCTGGTGCTACGTATAACTTATTTAACTTGGAACTTTGTACTAATTTCCATGCTATTGCATGTTCACGTCCTCCCGAACCTAATAGTAATATTCTCATTTTATTTATAGTGTTTGATTATTAATTCTTTCTTAATAAAACTCTGTCGTATATTATTAATCCTAGAGTTGCAAGTAAACCTATACTAAGAATTATTATCCAAATATTATATGGATGATAAGTTTCCCATAAATAATTAGTTAATTCTCTTTTGGTCATACTTAATTCTTTGCATGCCTTTACAAATACCTGATTCTTTGTTAATCCATCTGATATTGATAAACCTTTATCTAATAATAAATCTCTAACCATTCGTTCTTTATCTGCTACAGATGCATATACATTACCAGATATGATACCTGCTCCTATATTACCTAAAAATACAGGAATAAACGAACATCCCATATATAATGCTACTTTATCTTTAGGAGCTATTTGACTAATATACTCAGTAATTTTTGGAGAGCCCATCATCTCTCCCACTGAAAATACAAAAATTGCAATTATTGTGAAAATAACATTCTGTGTCAATAATGTTAGAGCCATTCCTATAGAACAAACCAAAAAACCAATAATCATTGAATTTATAGCTTTTGTTCTCATTACTAATGAAGATATTATTATTTGAAATAAAATAATAAACATTGCATCAAAATTCGTTATAAATTCTGATTGCATCTGACCATTCTCTCCATACGTTTTGGTTATCCATGGACATATACCATTAAAAAAGTCATAAACTAGAGATGTATCTACCCACTGATGAATAAAAACAGGTAAAGTGTAAAACAATTGGTGATACATAGCCCAAAAACCAGATACTAAAACAAGAAAAATAACAAATCTTACATCAGTTAATGCCTCTGCAATATTTCTAAAAGTTGTTTTGAATACTTCTATTATATTTTGACTAGTTTCATTTCGCTTTGGTTCATTATAAAATAAAACAAATAGAAAATTTAAAGATATTATTCCTGCAGATATATAAAAGATTGTTTTATAAGATCCATTATTATTTGCCATAGTACATAAAGGACCTAAAAAAGCTCCAAAATTCACCATCATATAAAAGATTCCAAACCCTATTGAAGCCGTTTCACTATTTGTTGTTTTTGCTACTGTTGCTGAAACAATAGGTTTAAAAAGAGCAGCCCCTAAAGCTAAATATAAATACATTAGAAATACTCCCACAAACGATGTCATCATAGGTAATAAAAGAAATGCCGATACGTATATCAAAAACGATAGTATTAATACCCTCTTATATCCCCATGCATCTGCAATAGCTCCTGTTATAACTGGAAGAAAATACAATATACCTGTTCCTACACCCATTAACCAACCTTTCTCTGATTGAGAAAAGCCAAGAGCACCAAACTCTGGTGATTGTGTTAAATAATTTGCAAATAACATGAAGAAACCATACCATGCAAATCTTTCTACTAATTCTATTGTATTCGCTACCCAAAACGTTCGAGGGAATTTCTTGAAGATACTACTCATTTGTCCTTTTTATAATGTATTAATACTCTTTTGCTCATACAAAAATAGGATATTAAACTGAAAACTAATGAGTCATTATAAAAAAATGGATATAAAAAAAGACCTTAAAGATTTCTCTTTAAGGTCTTGCTCCTCAGGTAGGACTTGAACCTACGACCTACGGATTAACAGTCCGCCGCTCTAACCAACTGAGCTACTAAGGAATTTAGTTTTGCTCCTCAGGTAGGACTTGAACCTACGACCTACGGATTAACAGTCCGCCGCTCTAACCAACTGAGCTACTAAGGAATTTTTTTGAGAGCTTTTAGCTCCCTTTTGCGATGCAAATATAAGAACAAATATTACTGTTTGCAACACTTTCAGCAAAAAAATATTCTTTTTTCTCTATTATTTTTATCGACCTTTCAATAAGTCTTTATCAATCAGATAGATTATGAAATAAAAAAAATATTGGTGTATTTATCTTTTTATAAAAAAAACGGCCATTCCTAAGAGAAATGGCCGTATATATAAATTTAAAAAGATCTTAGTCTTTTAATTTTGCACATAAATATTCTCTATTCATACGTGCGATATGTTGAATAGATATACTTTTTGGACATTCTGCCTCACATGCACCAGTATTTGTACAGTTTCCAAATCCCAATTCATCCATTTTAGCAACCATAGCTTTCGCTCTTCTAGATGCTTCAACTTTTCCTTGAGGTAATTTTGCAAATTGTGACACTTTTGCTGCTACAAATAACATTGCAGATCCATTTTTACAAGTTGCTGCACACGCTCCACAACCGATACACGCTGCTGCATCCATTGCTTCCTCTGCATCATCAGTTCCAATAGGAATTGCATTTCCATCAGGAACACCACCTGTATTTACAGAAACATATCCTCCTGCTTGTTGAATCTTCTCATAAGCGTCTCTATCAACTGTTAAGTCTTTGATCACAGGAAATGCTCCTGTTCTCCATGGCTCAATAGTTATTGTTTCACCTTCATGGAATTTTCTCATATGCAATTGGCATGTTGTTACTTCCTTATCTGGTCCATGTGCTCTACCATTAATAAATAGACTACACATTCCACAGATACCTTCTCTACAGTCATGATCGAAGTAAACAGGCTCTTTATTCTCACTAATTAGCTGCTCATTTAGGATGTCTAACATCTCTAAAAATGATGAGCCTTGAGAGATATTATGAACCTTATAGGTTTCAAAATGTCCCTTTGATTTAGCATCCTTTTGACGCCAAACTCTTAAAGTTAACTCTTTTAATATTTTATCAGCCATAATTCTACTTATATGAACGTTGAGTTAATTTAATATTTTCGTATTTCAACTCTTCTTTACACAATTCTGGATCTTGATCTTCTCCTTTATATTCCCACGCAGAAACATATAAGAATTTATCATCATCACGTTTTGCTTCTCCCTCTTCTGTTACAGATTCTTCACGGTAGTGACCACCACAAGATTCATTTCTATCTAAAGCATCATGAGCCATCAATTCTCCTAATTCTAAGAAATCTGCTACTCTTCCAGCTTTTTCTAGTTCTGCATTCATTGCATCAAAATCTCCTGGGATACGAACATGTTTATAAAATTCTTTTCTTAAAGCTTTAATTTCTTTAATTGCAATTTTTAAACCTTCTTCGTTTCTTGCCATACCTACATATTCCCACATAATTTTTCCTAATTCTTTGTGGAAATGGTCTACAGATAAATCACCTTTTACATCATACAATCTATGTAATCTGTCTGATACTGATTTTTCAGCAGCTACGAATTCTTTAGCATTAGTATCTATTCTAGGTACTTGAATTTCATTTGCTAAATAATCTCCAATTGTATATGGAAGTACAAAATATCCATCTGCTAATCCTTGCATTAATGCAGAAGCACCTAAACGGTTAGCTCCATGATCTGAGAAGTTTGCCTCTCCAATTGCATATAATCCTGGTACAGATGTCATCAAGTTGTAATCAACCCAAGTACCACCCATAGAATAGTGAATTGCAGGATATATTTGCATTGGCTCGTTATAAGGATTCACATCTGTAATTTTTTCATACATTTGGAATAAGTTTCCATAACGATTTCTAATTGTATCTTCTCCTAGTCTATCTATTGCATATTTGAAATCTAAGAATACTGCTTTACCTGTATTATTTACACCAAAACCAGCATCACATCTTTCTTTTGCTGCTCTAGACGCAACATCACGAGGAACCAAGTTACCATAAGATGGATAACGTCTTTCTAAATAGAAATCTCTATCTTCATCTTTAATATCATTTGGTCCTATTTCTCCTTTTTGTAATTTAACTGCATCCTCTTTCTTCTTAGGAACCCATACACGACCATCATTTCTTAATGATTCTGACATTAATGTCAATTTAGATTGTTGATCTCCGTGTACTGGAATACAAGTAGGGTGAATTTGTACAAAACATGGATTTGCAAAATGTGCTCCATTTTTATATGCTTGCCATGCTGCACCTCCGTTACAACCCATTGCATTTGTAGATAAGAAGAATACATTTCCATATCCTCCTGTAGCTATTACAACTGCATGAGCTCCGAATCTTTTCACTTCACCTGACACTAAATCACGAGCTATAATTCCTCTTGCCTTACCATCTATCTTAACGATATCAAGCATTTCGTGTCTATCATATAATTTGATAGTTCCTTTTGCTATTTGACGGTTCATTGCTGAATAAGCTCCTAATAATAACTGTTGACCAGTTTGACCTCTAGCATAGAATGTTCTTGATACTAATACTCCACCAAAAGATCTATTTGCTAAAGTACCACCGTACTCTCTTGCAAATGGTACACCTTGAGCTACACATTGGTCAATTATATCACCAGATACTTCTGCTAATCTATATACATTAGCTTCTCTTGCTCTATAATCACCACCTTTTATTGTATCATAAAATAATCTATAAATAGAGTCATTATCATTTTGATAATTCTTCGCTGCATTAATACCTCCCTGAGCTGCAATAGAGTGTGCACGTCTACCTGAATCTTGGTAGCAAAATGCTTTTACATTATAGCCCATCTCAGCTAATGAAGCTGCTGCAGAACCTCCGGCTAAACCTGTTCCTACAACAATTATATCTAATTTCCTTTTATTAGCAGGACTTACTACTTTAATAGTAGCTTTATGCTTAGACCATTTTTCAGCTAATGGTCCTTCAGGAATCTTTGAATCTAATACTGTCATAACCTTAAATTAATATGGGTTAAAATTTAATCATAAAATACAATGGAATAATTGAGAATCCAGCACCTATTACTATAGCAAAGAAATATGCTACCACTGTTAATCTCTTTCTCCAAAGATCATTAGAGAATCCAATAGATTGGAACGCTGACCAAAATCCATGTGTTAAGTGAAGTCCTAAGAATATTGCACCTACCATATATAGTAGTGAATAAACGATACTTGACTTAAACAAAGTTGATACTAAGTTATATGTATTTTCCATTTCTACACCACCTACAGAAACCTCAGCTAATAAAGGAGATCCTGATACTTTTATTTTCCAATAAAAATTGAAGATGTGAAGAACTAAGAAAATTAACACTGTTCCACCTAGAATAAACATATTTCTAGATGCCCATGAGCAATTACCTGATTGTCTACTTACCTTGTAGCTAATAGGTCTTGCTTTCATGTTTTGAAGTGTCAATACAGCTGCCCAAATCATATGAACAATAAAACCTAGTGCAAGCACTGGCTCCATTATTTTTATTGCTGGGTTAGTAGCCATAAAATGTGCTCCCATGTTAAATAAATCACCACTATCATCGAATATTAAAAATAAATTCAATGTTAGGTGCACTAACAAGAAGCAAATAAGGAAAAGCCCTGATATACTCATCACAACTTTTTTCCCAATTGAGGATGTCATAAAACCACTCATAAGTTTAAAACATTTAAGTTATACTATTAATTATACTATAATTACAATACGTTTTACAAATGCTTTTTTCCGTTATTCGATATCGGAACTTAACATTCTTAAAACGCGCCTAAAAGTACTTAAAAAGGATTTTAACTCAAAGTTAAGACTTGATTATACTAGTAAAATAGATTGATTCTTAATTCTATTAACAATAATCACTATAATGAGTATTTTTAAATGATCTAAAAAAAACACTATTTTACTATAAATCGTAAGAATCTCATTATCAAAGAACAAGATATTATCATTAAATTTTATTCAAATTTATTGTGCTTTTATATTTGGAGGGTAAGCTTTTTTAACTACTTTTGTGGTGTTCAAAGATGGTGCCATAGCTCAGTTGGTAGAGCAAAGGACTGAAAATCCTTGTGTCCCTGGTTCGATTCCAGGTGGCACCACTAAAAAAGCTTCAAAATAAATTTTGAAGCTTTTTTTATGTCTTAGATTTTTCTGTAGGGATATTTATCCAAAATTCACTACCTAGTCCAACAATAGAGTCCACTCCTATCTCCCCATTTCCTGCTTCTATCACTGATTTACATATTGATAGTCCTAATCCTGTACCTTGAACAAACTTATCTATTTGTTCAAATCGATTAAAAATTCTTGATTTATCATTTTCTGGTATACCTATTCCTGAATCTCTTACAACAATTTTAACTTTAGTACTATCCTGTTCATCATGCTTCAAAATAACTACAACTCCTCCTTTTTCAGTAAACTTATATGAATTATTAAGCAAATGAACTAATATTCCTTTTAACCTAACTTTATCAAAAACTATTATATCTACATCTTCTAAATTATTTTCTATCCTTATCGTTAAATTCTTTTTCTTGAATAAATCCTTATACTCCTCAACTACTTCATCTATAAAATCAATCAAACTAAATTTCTTTTGTCTAAATTTAAACGTTCCAGAATCTAAATACGATAATTCTAAAACATTATCGATAATTCCTAATAAATTTATTGTATTCTCTTCTATTATCCTAGAATATTCTAATCTTTCCTCTGAAGATAAATCATCATGTGCTATTAAATTAGAAAATCCTAATATTGAATTCAAAGGGGTTCTTATTTCGTGACTAACATTTGCTATGAATGCTGATTTCATTAAATCTGATTCTTCTGCTCTTTCTTTTTGCTCTCTTAATATGTTCTTTTCTCTAGTATTTTTCTTATTCACAGACATTAATTCTATAACAAAGAATATAAGAAGAATTACAATTATAAATAATATCAATAATATTATAAAATTATATTTTCCAAATACCTCTGTATCTCTATTCAATATTATCGCTCCATCTGGTAAATCCGATTCAGAAAGATCATACTTCCTCATTATTTTTGCATCAAAACACACTAAATTTGGAGATGATAACTTTACTTTTGGAGTCTTTCCATAAAACATCTTTAGCAACATACTTCCTGCTATTTCACCCTGTTCTCTATGGGAAATAACAACTCCACCAAGCACTCCATTAATAATAGTACACTCCCATAAAGAATATATAGGAGCTTTTGTATTTTTTGATATAAAAAGTAAAGATTCTTGAACTGATAATTCTCCTTTTGGCAAAGGAATAAAAGCACCCATATAAAGCACCACATCGCTCTTAGAAATTGATTTAAGCTTCTCTTTTAGAACGTGATTATCAATACTTGTTACTACTATCTCTTCATATTCAAAAGCTTTATTATGGCGAGATATTTCTCTAAATCTTTGACGGTTTATCTGATCAGTCATATGGTGACTAACTACTACATAAACTTTCTTAGCATCAGGAAACTGTTTATGAATTAATGAAATTGTTTCATCTATTGATACATTTTCTGCAACTCCTGTCACATAATCTCCAACAAACTGCATTGCCTTAGAAACCTCATTTACTCCTAAAAAAACAATTGGAATATTAGGGAATAATTTTTCTTTATTTGGAACAATTAAATTAACAGCAGGATCATCAGCAACTATAACTCCATCATATGCTGGCAACTTTGATAATTTATATTTCAAATAATCTAAGAACTTATCAGCATCTTCTTTATTTGGAAACCTATTCCCATCAAAAAATTCAACATCTATTGCTGCATGATATTTTGAAAACACTTTCTCGATTCCTTCTAATTGTCTAAAAACGACAGGATGACTAGTGTTATATGAACTTATATATAATATGTGTAAATGTTTTTCTTCTTTTGAATAAACATTAAATATTACTAAAATTAAAAAAACAAATATTAATAACTTCTTCTTTATCATTCAATATTTTTCATAGGGTTATACACAAATATATGAAAAATTAAGACCACATTCAAACTATTAATTATCATTGATTTATAAATATAAAAAAGCATACTCACAATAATGAGTATGCTCACACAACAATATAACACTTGAATTATTTATGCTGTTACTTGATTCAACATCCATATATCTTTATCGAATGCCGATATATAACCATCCATCAATTGTTCTATATTACTTGATTTATTCTCTCCAGCCTCTTCTTTAATATCCTTACACAAATCCTGTAAATATTTAAAATCTTTTAAAACTTCAGACCACACTACAGACGATTTCACATTACCTATTTGTGCTTCCTCAATTTTTGTTTGAGATAAAAATTCCTTTAAATTTCCATATGGCTTATCTCCCTGCATTAACATAGCCTCTGCAACTTCATCAATTGCAACATTTATAGCATTATACATTTCCTCCAATTTTAAATGAACTTGAAAGAAATCTGGTCCTTTTACATACCAATGAAAATTTTGTAACTTATGATATTCTACTACTAAATCCGATAATAATTGATTCATTTTATTTTCCATAATTCTATATTTTTAAAAATTTAAGATACGTGTTTTAGTTAATTTAAAATTGTAGTTATAGTGTGTTAAAAGTGTTTATTTCCCTAGTTTTTCTTCTACTTTTTCTTTAGATATTTCTTTAGTACAGAAGAACCAATCGTAACATTTCATTCCTTCTTCATCTGCTTCAACTCTTTCTTTTGCTACTCCACATGAGTTCGCAGGTGGTATTATAACATCTTCTCCTGGTCTCCAATCTGCTGGTAGTGCTACTCCAAAATTATCTACAGTTTGAAGTCCTACCAATACTCTTTTTATCTCATCAAAATTTCGTCCTAAAGATAAAGGATAGTACATTATTGTTCTTATTATATTCTCTGGATCAACAAAGAATACTGCTCTAACAGCTGCCGTTTCACTTTCATTTGGCTGGATCATACCATACAATTTAGCAACCTTCATTGAAACATCATCTATCAAAGGAAATTTAATTTCTAAATCTTTCATTCCCTTATAATCAATTTTCTCCTTAATTGTTCTTAACCATGCAATATGGCTATGCAAACCATCAACAGATAATCCTACCAATTGACAATTTAAATTCTCAAATTCTGAATACATGCTACCGAAAGCCATAAACTCTGTTGTACATACTGGAGTAAAATCTGCTGGATGACTAAATAAGATCTTCCATTTTCCTGTATAATCACTTGGGAAATTAATTTCTCCTTGTGTTGTTACCGCTTTAAATTCTGGAGCTTTTTCTCCAATTCTTGGCATTACATTCATTCTATTTTCTTCCATCTTAATTAGATTTTTATATATTTCTTTTAAATTTATTAATAATATCTATGCAAAAACATGCTTATTTTTTACTAATCTTATTTCAAAAAATCACTACTTTAGTAGCTATTATTAAAACTTGATTTATCTTCTTTTTTTGTTTTACGTTGTAAAGATATTTACTCACTTTATTGAAATCAAACAGATAAAATAGATAGGCATATTGATAAAATAGATAAGCATGAAAATTCAACAACTTAAATACATTATTGCACTTGATGAACACCGACATTTCGTTAGGGCTGCAGAATATTGTAAGGTTAGTCAATCAACATTAAGTTCTATGATTCAAAAATTAGAAGAAGAACTTGATGTTCAAATTTTTGATAGAAATGCACATCCCATTAAGCCTACTTTACTAGGAGAGACCTTAATTGCTCAAGCAAGGGATGTTGTTTCTAGAATAAACTATATAAAAGAATCTGTCATTAGTGAAAAAACCAATGATCTTGGAAATATCAATATGGGTATTATTCCTACTATTGCCCCATATATCTTACCAGATTTTATTAAAAAGATATCAAATACAAATATTAAAATCAATATCTCTGAAACAAAAACAGAAACTATTATTGAAGAATTAAAAAAAGGAGAAATTGATTTTGCTCTTCTAGCCACTCCTCTCGACGAAGAAGATATTCTAGAGATACCTATTTACTATGAAAGATTTGTTGCATATATTTCTCCTAACGATCCTTTATTTATAAATAAGAATATTGAATCTTCAGAAATTCCAACTAATAATTTATGGCTACTCCAAGAAGGTCATTGTTTCAGAAGTCAAATTTTGAATATCTGTAATAATAAAGATCAAAAAAATACAATTTATGAAGCTGGTAGTATTAATACTCTTATTAATATTGTAGACACAAATGGTGGATTTACTGTTATTCCTGAATTACATATTAACTTATTATCCGATTTTCAAAAGAATTATATTAGAGATATTATTAATCCAGAACCAGTTAGAGAAATTTCTATCATCATTAGAAACGATTTTGTTAGAGAAAAAATCCTTAATGTCATTATAAATATCATCAAAGAAATCATTCCTGAACATATGCTTAACGATAGACTTAAAAAATTCGCTGTTAAACTATAAATCACAAACAATTATTACTCTTTTTTTCATTCTAAAATCAAATACTTAATTACATTTGTATTTATTGATTTTAATGAATGATAAAACGTAAACTATTATAATAGTATGAAAAAAACATTGTTAATGATACTCGATGGTTGGGGTATCGGTAAGAAAGACAAGGCTGATGTTATATATAATACTAACACTCCTTTTATTGACAACTTAATTAACAACTATCCAATGGCTTCTCTTGAAACTAGCGGTGAAAAAGTTGGTCTTCCTGATGGTCAAATGGGTAATTCTGAAGTTGGACACCTTAATATTGGAGCTGGTAGAATTGTTTACCAAGATCTTGTTAAGATTAATAAAGAAATTGAAAATAAAGAAATGTGGAAGAATCCTCAACTTGTAGAGGCTTTCTCATATGCTAAAAAAAATAATAAGAATGTACATCTAATTGGACTTATTGGTAATGGTGGTGTTCATGCTCTTGATAAACATATGAGAGCTCTTTGCGATATGGGTACAGACATGGATGTAAACAATATCTTTGTACACGCATGTACCGACGGTAGAGATACAGATCCAAAATCTGCTTATGATTTCATGAAAGATAATATTGATTATCTTAAAAATACTAATGCAAAATTTGCTTCTTTAATCGGAAGATATTTCGCAATGGATAGAGATAACAACTGGGATAGAATGAAATTATCATACGATCTTCTAACTAAAGGTATTGGTAAACATTCTAAAGATCTTCTAAATGCAATCGAAGAATCATATAACGAAGGGATTACTGATGAATTTATTAAACCAATTGTTGTAAGTGATGAAGATGACAAACCTATTGCTACTATTAATAATGACGATGTAGTTATTTGTTTCAACTATAGAACAGATCGTTTAAGACAAATGACTAGAATGTTCACTCAAGAAAATCATGAAGATTTTGACCTTTATACTATACCTTTAAAATGGTATACTATGACTTGCTATAATGTGAACTTCAAAAACATCAACGTTATTTATGGTAAAGAAAACATTCCTAACACTCTAGGTGAAATTGTTGCTAAACAAGGTCTTAAACAAACTAGAATTGCAGAAACAGAAAAATTTGCACACGTAACTTTCTTCTTCTCTGGCGGACGTGAAGATGCTTTTGAAAACGAAAATAGAATACTTATTCCTTCTCCTAAAGTTAGCACATACGATCTTCAACCTGAAATGTCAGCTCCTGAAGTCACTGAAGCTCTTGTAAAAGAACTTAATTCAAAAGAATCTGATTTCATTTGCTTAAATTTTGCTAATTGTGATATGGTTGGACATACAGGTATTTATGAAGCTATCTCTAAAGCTGTAGCTACTGTTGATGAATGTGTTAATAAAGTTGTAACAAGTGCTCAAAATAACGATTACGATGTTATTATCATAGCAGATCACGGTAATGCTGATAAGGCTTTAAATAAAGATGGATCTCCAAATACTGCTCATACTGTTAATCCTGTACCTTGTATATGGGTTACTGATACTAAAGACAAACAACTTCAAGATGGAATTCTTGCTGATGTCGCTCCTACTATTTTAGACATTATGGGTATTAAACAACCTTCTGAAATGACAGGAAGATCGCTTATCAAATAACAAACCTATGGAGTTATCATACAGAAATTTTATTACATCTAAAGACTATGAAGATGTATATGAATTATTAGAAGAAACAGGATTCTTCTACGAAAAAGAAATTAATCATTGCCTTAATATGATGGAAGAAACCATAGAATATGGCAATGAAAATGAAGACTATAGATGGATTATTGTAGAAAGTCACAATAAACTTGTTGGTTTAGCTTGTTTTAGTAAACACACTATTAGTGAAAATTCATGGGAATTACATTGGATTGCTGTAGAACATAGCATGAAAAATAAAAATATTGGATCTACTATGATCAAAGATCTTGAAAATGTAGCTAAAACTAATAAAGCTGGCTCTATGTGGATTCAATCTTCTGGTAGAAAGAAATATGAACCAACTATAAATTTTTTCATAAAGAAAGGTTATAAACAGGTTGCTTCTCTAAAAAACTTCTACGGTAATGATGATCCTAAACTATTTTTCTATAAGAAATTATAAAATATTTAAAGAGTGCTAATTTTAATAGCACTCTTTTTTTATATTTTAAAAACAAACATAAGTTTAATATTCCTACCCATACCTAAAATATAAGAACCCCAAGGATGATATTCTGTGTCCAAAATATTATTAATCTTTAGTTTTATACTTGGACTTAATAACAAATTATTTAAACTCAAGCCACACGACATATTAAATAGCATATGAGATGCTGAAGGCAAATATCCCCATGGCCCAACATCTGAATCTTTTGGTATTTCTGGTACTCTATTTTGTTCGAAATCTAGTAATGACTCTATTTTAAAATTATAACACTTTATTATAGATTTTACTTGTTTTGATTTATACTGTATTGAAAATCTCGATTTACAGGGTGGTATACCAAATAATGGTTTATCTCCTTTGTATTCATCAATACCATAAACATATGATAAAGAACCATTTGCTATTATTCTATCATCACTATTAAATACGTTTATCCAAGAATAAGTACTTGAAATTTCTCCTCCTAGAATTTTTGCATTTGTATTTTCATATGTAAAATCAACTCCTGAACCTTTTGGTGCTCCTATCTCGTTTATATATCCTTCTAATTTATTATAAAATAATGCTAAATCCCATGATAAACGACCTTCTAAAATAGAACCTCTATATCCTAAATCAAAATCCCACCCATACTCTGGTTTTAAATTAGGATTCCCTTTTTTTACACCTTTACAACTTATTATTTGCGTAAATAATTCCTCTGCAGTTGGTATTCTAAAAGCTCTTCCTATGTTAAATGATAGGAATGTGTTGTTTGGCAAAGAATAAACCATTGAAATATTTCCACTTACTGCATCTAAATTTCTATGAGAACCCATCTTCCCATTTTCTTCACCTTCTTCTATCTTTGCAATATCGTATCGTATACCTCCTACAATTTTCACATCCCCTAATCCTAAATACTCATTATTAAGAAATACTCCTAATGTCGACTGGCCTGCTCCTTTTATATTATCTCTATAACCTTTAGTATTATTATAATAATCCACTATCTCTGAAGGATTATCTAAGATAAACTTATAACCATCTGCCCCTACAGTAAGCTTAGTATTCTCACTTACATTTAGTATAGAATACAACCTTCCTCCTCCATATTGATTTTTATAATGTACTAAATCCAAATTTGTACGATCTCCTGTTATAAGACTATGCTTATATTTATAATAATCTCGTTTACCTGTATCATAGAAAATATTTAAAGATAAATCTTCAAGTAAACCTCCTCTATGATATGAATATCTTATGTCAGCATGTCCACTAGATTCTCTATTCCTAATCTCTGTAAAATATTTTGTTGGTCCATTAAATCCTCTTGGTTTTCCCCAATTTCCATAATGATAATCCGTATTAAAGAATAAAGTATTACTTGAATCTAATTTATAAGCTAAGCATAAACCTATATCTTTATCTGTTACTGAAGAATTTTCTGCAATATCCCCTCCTCCAAAATGATAATCATCTGTTTTTCTATATTTTGAATTTAGTCTTATGCTTAAATTTCTACTTCTATGGCAAATATCTAATAAACCAAAATATTCTCCATTATTAGTTCCATACCCTGTACTTAATTTACCTGTAGTCTTTAAATCTCCAAATTTTGCTTTATTAATTACATTTATAATACCAGAAATAGCACCAGTACCATATATAACAGAACCAGCTCCTTTTATTATTTCAATTTTATTACTTCCATAAACATTTAAATCTTGAGCAAAATATCCTCCTGGAAATGTTCCTATTTTTCTACAAGAATTCTGCATTATTAATAAACGCTTAGAATTCATTCCTCTCAATATAATTGGAGAATGATACTCCCACACTTGAGTAAATCCTGCTACATTGTTTAGTAAATCTATAAAATTTGAATTTATATTCTCTCGTACTACTGATTTATCTATTATTGAAACAGATTTACTCAATTGTAAACTAGGTCTTTCATAAAGTAAAGCAGAAACAACTACTTCAGAGAGTCTTACCTCTTTTGCAATCGTATCTGCTTTTACCAACTTCTCTTCTTGACTTTTCACACTACTACAAAAAAACATCAAGAAAATTATTATTAATTGTTTATACATCTGTTATTCTTCTAAAATAGCCCATTCTAAAGAAATATAACCATTTGTTGCTTTCCCTTTTATAATTGCTGGAAATCTTTTTACAATCATTTTCACATACTTTCCTTCACTAGTCTTTATTATCCAAATTGGTTCATCTCCTTCTATCGTATTATGTGCAGATTTTAACCATTTATTTCCAATTACCAATTTTTTATATTCCTTTGCTATATCAGATATTAATGATTTACCTGAACTACCTTTCTTTAATTTCGTCAAATCGAAACTTGAATCATCCGATTTGAATTTTGTTTCATCTAATTTTATATCTGATATTTTTATAATCTTTAAATAAGATTTATATCCTATACATTTTGAATCTTGTGCACTATAGTTTAATCCTTTTGCTTTAGATGATAAACGAATTGAAGGCATACCTCCCAACGATTTGTTAGTTTCAGACTTTTGGCCTTTAACAGTCTTTACTATCATATCAGGATTTAATTCCTTCATTTTAATATCATCTACATTATTAGATCCTCCTTTGTTCCCCTTATATATAAAATCAAAAGCTACTCCTCCAGGATTTCTTCCTGCACATATTAAGTACGGAGATTCTAAACTTGTAAATGTTTCTTTTACCTCTTTTTGCTTTGTTTGTTTTTCGTTTTCATCATCTTTCGTACACGAAAAAATACTTGCTGCAAGTATTAATAATAGAATTATCTTTTTCATTATTGCTTTATTTAGTTTACATCACAAATTAAATTATTGTTAAACTAAAATTCAATCACTTATAATTATGAATTATTTTAGATTACTAGCCTATTATACCTATAAAAAAAATATAACATCATTTTGTTACTGATTCACTGATTTATAATCCTTTATAAGGATTGTAGATGTTTTCTATTCTATATATTTTTGATTTATAAAAAAATGAAATGCAGTATTTATGTTTTTATTGGTTTAACTAACAAACTACAAGCAACACTTAACTATTTATTGTTGCATTAGAAATTTTCATTTTTGATTTAGTTGTTTTCCTTAATATTAGAGGTCGCTTTCCCCAAAAGCGACCTCTTTAAGTTCCTAGATTTTAATATTCTATATTCTCATAAAAATAAATGTTTATCTTTGCATCCAAATGGATAAGGAAACATATATGCTACAAATAGGTAAAGCTTTAGTAAGCTTAGATATTATTGAAAAAAACTTCTGTTGTGACTACGCTAAATGTAAAGGCATTTGTTGCGTAGAAGGTGATTCTGGTGCTCCACTAGAAGAAAAAGAAAAGAAAGATTTAGACAACTCCTATAAGGGATTTAAAAAATATATGACTCGAAAAGGAATTGAAGCTGTTGAAAAACAAGGCTTATATACTGTTGATTCAGATAACGACCTTGTTACTCCTCTTATTGACAATAAGGAGTGTGCATTCCTTATTAGAGAAAATGGTGGATATTGGTGTGCTATTGAAAAAGCCTATCTAAATGGAGATGTTAATTATAGAAAACCTATTTCTTGTCAATTATACCCTATTAGAATTACTGAATATCCAGATTTTGATGCTGTAAACTACGATAAATGGGATATATGTAAATGTGCAAGAGAATTAGGTAAAAAGAAAAACATTCCTATTTATGAATTTTTAAAAGAACCTCTAATTCGTAAATATGGTGAAGAATGGTACGAAGAACTATGCGAAACTGCTAAAAATATCGATCAACTTTATAAATAAATCATGAAAACAAATATTCGTTTCATAGCATATGCTATAATTATTATTGTTCTTGGAGTCTTTATTTTGAAAACTCCTCAAATATATTTCGTCTGGGCTTATATAGCTTTCGCTTTTTGTCCATTTTTTTTAGGAATGGGTATTGCTCCTTATCTTGCGACCCCAAAATTGCGTAAAATTATGGTAATTAGTGGAATAGGTATTTCAATAATTTCAATTTCTGCTATTTTAATTACATATTACAATGATTTAGCTTATATTTTAAAATAAAATTTTAACTTTTTTCTTTGGAAAGCTTGCAAATACTAGAAAAAGCACTTATATTTGCAACGCATTAGAGAAAAACATGGTGGATGTAGCTCAGTTGGTTAGAGCGCTGGTTTGTGGTTCCAGAGGTCGTCGGTTCGAGACCGATCTTCCACCCAAAAAGAGATTTCATTAGAAATCTCTTTTTTTTGTTTCTAATAAATTACGTTTATATATTTGCTCAATTAAATTTTATAAAATGCAAAACAATAAATCAATATTGGCATACCTAAGCGTTATTTTTGCTATGGTATTTTGGAGTATGTCATTTGTTTGGATTAAAATAGTATTCGAATCTTACTCTCCTATTACTGCTACTGTCCTTAGATTAATACTATCTTCTATTATGATACTTTCTTTTGGTTTAATATCTAGAAAGATACAAAAGATTCATAAAGAAGATTATAAATGGATTGTTCTTCTAGCTTTCTTCGAACCTTTTCTTTATTTCATTGGCGAAACTGGAGGAATGTTCTACGTAAGCTCTACATTAGGAGCTGTTATCATTTCAACCATCCCAATGTTTTGCCCTGTAGCTGAATATATCTTCTTCAAAGAAAAAGTTAAAGCGAATATTTATATAGGTATTTTTCTATCTATTATCGGAGTTTGTGTCATTTCTATGAGTAACAATATTCTTGAAGGTAATTCTTTTAAAGGTATTGCACTACTTGTTCTTGCTATCTTTTCTGGAGTTGGACAAACATTAATGATTAGAAAAATCTCAGCTAGATATAATGCTCTGACTATTGTTGCTATGCAAAACTCTATAGGTACATTACTTTTCTTACCTATATTCTTTATATTTGAGTTTGATAAATTTATTACAATAACACCTACTAGAGAAGTTATAGAAGCACTAATATACTTATCTTTCTTTGCCTCTACATTAGCATTTATATTATACACATATTCAATTGGCAAATTAGGTATATCTAAATCTGTTGTATTTTGTAATGTAATTCCTGTTTTTACTGCAATATTTGCTTACTTTATTTTAGGTGAAGAAATAACATTAACTAAATTTATTGGTATCGGCATTGTGATATTTGGACTATTCCTCTCTCAAAAGAAATTTAAAAGAAAGTCTCTAAAATTCTAATAAACATCGAATTTATATCTTTAGTCTTACATGAATAGTTATTTGCCATAAAACTAAAAGCCTTCCACTTTCCTGATACTTTCACATAACCTGCAAAGCATCTTACAGAGTGCATACTGCCAGTTTTAGCCCTTAAATTACCAATTAACTTACTTTTTAAACCAAAGTGCTTAAGAGTGCCTTCTTTACCTATTTCTGGCAATGAAGATATAAATACTTTAGAATATTTCTGCTTATTAATATAGACTAATAAACTACTAATAAAATCGCCTGTCAACATATTGAAATGAGACATTCCACAACCATCTATTATTTGTAATTTATCTACATTTAGACCTTTACCTTTAAAAAATTGTTTAAGATCACCAACTTTCTTAGATAGGGATTCTGCAAATATATTTACTGAGTGCTGATTTATATTATATACTAATTCACTTAAATTGGGCCAATATACCTTACCCAAATCTTTCATTCTAACATTTTTAAGATATTCTAATGAATCTGTACATATTATTCCTGATTTATAAAGTCTAGATATAAGTGTTTTTACAAATACACCTCCTGGATGCTGTATACTACCTTTCACTATAAAAGATTTTCTATACATTGGAATACTTCCTTTTATAATTCTTTTTGAAGATGTTGGACCTCCAAATATCCATGCATCATCTTTAATTACCCTAGATGATATTACTTTGTTCTCAAAAGTCAAATTCTCAATATTTGGCTCTATTTTAATTAAATTTGTTAAACTCCCTGGCTTACCTGAATGCAAAAAAAGCTTATAAGTATTATCAAATATATTTATACCATGCAATGAAGCTCCAAAATAATTTGAAATATCTTCCCATAACCATTTGCCATTTAAAGAATAATCCTCACCTCCTTCATCAATTATTACTCCTCCAGTTATACGTTTAATTTTTTTCTTTTTTAAAATATTCTCTATTAATTTAAAAACATCATTCTTAGGAAAATATTTAGAATTCCAACTTGCATCTCCAGATGCCTTAATAACTAAACTTCCATACAAAATTCCTTTTTTAATTTTTCCTCTATATCCTATAGACGTATAAAATTTCTTTTTACCATAGTACTCATCCAAAGATGATGCTGTAGTTAAGAGTTTCATTAAAGAAGCTGGTATTAACAACTTCTCTGAATTATAAGAATAATCCTTTTCCCCTGTTTCTAAATCTCTTAAGACAAAAGATACATTAGCCTCTGGACAAACTTTTCTTATCTCTTGGACAATATAATCCTGTGAAAAAGATTTTCCACCTACTACTAAAAATAAAAGAAATAATACTATTCTACTCATCTTCTAATTGTTCTAATACTTCATCAACTTCATTTTGTGTTAAGACTATTTTTTCTTTACAAAACTTCAATAAATAAGAAATTCTCTTAACCAAACTAGCTAATTCGTCAACATTAACTTCATCTTCCTTTAATCTTTGTATAGATGTTTTAATCTCATCTACTGCCTTCTCATATGTCAATTCTTCTAAATCAAATTTCTTTTGTACCATCTTTTTTATTAATATTTTTTACTTCACTTACGAATTTTCCATCTGCTAAAATTGTCTCAACTACATCACCACTTTTTAAATCTTGTAAATCTTTTATCAATTTACCATTATTATATGACAGTGAATATCCTTTCTTTAGAATATTTAAAGGATCTGATAACGAAACAATAGTTTGCATATTTTCTAATTGCCTATTTTCTTTGTCTATCTTATTTTTTATCAACAACTTAAACTCTCTAGAATAATTTACAGATTCAATATTTCTAGATTCCAATTTATAAGAACAAAGCTTTCCTACATTATCTAAGTGATTTGATAACAAATGTTCCTTTTCTTTAAGAAAAGCACTTGCTAACTCTTTAAATCTATTATTAAGTAAAGAGCATCTTAAATTCTCTTGATTCAGCAAAGCACTTACTTCTGGACCAAACTGTGAAGATATTTTTTTCATCTCTTCATTCAACTTATTAACATTGTTAATAAGTTCTGTCTTGAAAGCTATTGATAAAGATTTTAAATCCTCATCTGCTCTCAATAATTGATCAATAATAAAAGTAGCTGCAGCTGTAGGTGTTTTAACCCTTGTATGAGCAATACTATCTGCTATTGTAACATCTCTTTCATGACCTATACCTGCTATTATTGGAAAAGGAGATTGCAACATCTCATATGCCAATTCATAAGAATCAAAACATGATAAATCTATTCTAGATCCACCTCCACGTATCATCACTATAATATCAAATAAACCATCATATTCTGCAACCTTCTGAAGTGTACTCACTATTGACCCAACTGCTTCATCACCCTGCATTATTGTCGGGAATAGCTTTGTACTAAATTTATACCCTTTAGGATTATTCTCTAAATGCTCTATAAAATCACCATATCCAGCAGCTGTACTTGACGAAATAACAGCTATTGTTTTAGGCAATAAAGGTATCTTCTTAAGTTTATTTAATTCAGAAATTCCTTCTTTCTTTAATCTATCAAGTATTTCTCTTCTTAAACGTTCTATATCTCCCAATGTATAAGTTGGGTCTATATCTCTTACATTTAAACTATATCCATAATTCTCATGAAAAACAACTTCAACACCTAACAATACCTTTAAACCTTTTGTAAAAGCTCTACCTGTTGTTTTCTCAAAATATGGCTTAAGCATTCTAAAAGTTGAAGCCCAAATAGTTGCTCTTGCTTGAGCTTTAATTTTATCACTACCCTCTTCCTTTTCAACTAAAGATAAATAACAATGACCTGTTCTATTAACATTCATCTCTGATATTTCAGCAACAAGTCTAATAGTTTTAGGAAAAGATTGTTTTAAAACTTTACTAACAAGATTATTTAATTGATATAGACTTAATTCTTTATACATGTTTAATTATTTAAGAATAATTCCACCTCCTACAAGTAAGTCTTCTTCATAAAAGACTGCTGACTGTCCAGGAGTTACTGCAGAAACATCTTCATACATTTCTATTTTTATTAATCCATTTTCTTGAGGATATAATCTACCTAAAGATGGACTAGTTCTATAACGAATCTTTATACTTACTTCATGACCGTCTTTCAACTCATTATACAACATTATATTCGAATCTTTTACATAAACTTCCTTAGTTAATAAATCTTCTCTATCTCCTAAAGTAATAGTATTTGTTTTAGAATCTATTTTAGTAACATAAGCAGGCTTTCCTAAAGCTATTCCTAAACCTTTCCTCTGACCTATTGTATAGAAAGGATATCCCTTATGCTCACCAACCTTACTTCCATCTTTAAGAATAAAATCTCCAATACCAGGATTTGAATCAATATCTTTAATTTCTTGTCTAAGAAAATCTCGATATTCATCATCTTCTATAAAACAAATTTCCATAGAATCCTTCTTCTTAGCAATCTTAGATAATCCTTTTTCTTCTGCTAATATCCTTAAATCCTCCTTCTCTATCTCTGCTAAAGGAAAAATTGCTCTAGAAAGAACCTCTTGAGATAACCCCCATAAAAAATATGATTGATCTTTACGAATATCATCTCCCATCCCAATAGTAAATCTATCTCCTTTCTTCACTATCTTAGCATAATGTCCTGTTGCTATCTTTGAACAATTCATTTCATTTGCAAAAGAAATAAGATACTTCCACTTAATTGCCACATTACACAATACGCAAGGATTTGGTGTTCTTGCTGACATATACTCATCAACAAAATTACATACTACAGATTTCTTAAAATCTTCTCGTACATCTAACACATAATGTGGAAAATTATATTTTGATGCTAATTCTTGTGCATCTTTTATATAAGTAGGTGTATTATCTCCTTTAACACTACTATCATCCCACATTCTCATCGTAACACCTATCACATCATATCCTTGATCTAAAAGCATCACTGCGGCCATTGAACTATCAGTTCCACCGCTCATTGCCAATAATATCTTAGTTGCTTCCACCACTATTCACTTGTTTTAAAAATTCATATGGATTTGACATATATTTCTCTGGATCTACTATCTTCTTATTAGATTTTTCTTCCTTTGGCTTATTCTTACTACTTACTTCTAATCCCATACTATAAGTAATGGTATATTCATGAGCTCCCCTATAATATGTCCAAGTTCCTTCTTTATATGCTTCAACATATTTTCCAACAATACTAATTTCACCTCTTCTATTATAAGCTACAAATTTACCATCAAGTTTCCCTTTAGTAAAAAGAGCTAGAAACATCAATTTCTTATTTCTATAATACCTTCTCCACTCTCCTTCTTTTATTCCATTATTCCAAAAGATAGTTTCTTTTATCCCTCCTTCTGGATAATATAAGAAAGAATCACCATCCTTTTTACCTTTAACATAATTCTCTCTAGAAATTAATCTATCTTCACTAAAATAATTCCAGATACTATCTTTCTTATTATCAACGTATCTTCCTGTTGCTATTAGTTTTCCTGTTTTATTGTAAAAAGTAGCATTTACATACTTCTCAAAATAATTTAACTCTGCTTTAATAATTCCTGTTGGATAATATCGTTTAAACACACCAACTGGCTTACCATCCCTAAACATTCCCTTGTACATTAACTTTCCGTTAGGATAATGTTTCTCTTTATAATCCATCTGCTTTTGAGCAAATGTTAAGGTACTAATCCCCATCAATACCAATAATAATAATCTTCTCATTTTAATAACATATTGTGTTATACAAATCTATAAAAAAATATCATAACCACTGATTTTACAAGTAAAGCATAAAAAAATCGAGATACAAAAATAATAAATGTACCTCGATCTCGAATAATTGTTATAGTTGTCTTTTAATAATCTAATTCTTCATTTGTTTCCTCAATAAAAGAAATTAATTCATCTTTTCCTAATCTAGACGATGAAGATGTTACATACATCCTTGGCAATTCCTCCCAAGTCTTCAATAATTCCTCTTTATAGAAACTTAGATTTGTATGCAATTTTGTCTTTGTTAATTTATCTGCTTTTGTAAATACAATTTGAAATGGTATTCCGTTTTCACCTAACCAATTCATAAAATCCATATCTACTTTCTGAGGTTCATGTCTACAATCAACTAAAACAAATAAACAAACTAAATTCTCTCTTCCTAATATATAAGAATGGATTATTTTATTAATCTTTGCTATTAATGTTTTAGATATTTTTGCATATCCATAACCTGGTAAATCAACTAAATACCAAAAATCATTAATCTCAAAATGATTTATTAATTGAGTCTTTCCAGGACGACCTGATACTTTTGCTAAGCTTTTACGCTCTGTTAGCATATTTATC
Organism: Marinilabiliaceae bacterium JC040; assembly: GCA_022496785.1. Lineage (GTDB taxonomy): Bacteria > Bacteroidota > Bacteroidia > Bacteroidales > Marinifilaceae > SNAP01. The sequence goes on from SNAP01000005.1 coordinate 90,366, forward strand.
AAAGAAGACTTTCCAACATTCGAACGTCCAATAAAAGCATATTCAGGTCTATTTGGTGCAGGGCACTTCTTATAGTCTGTATTACTCATTAGAAACTTAGAACTGTTAATTGGCATTCTTTATTCCTCCTTTATTTATTATTTTCTTCGTCTATCCTTTTTATTTCTAAAATCTTGATTTGGTGACTTTCTTCTTCCACCTTTATTATCTCCAAATCTTCTATCTCCAGATTTCTTATCAAAGCGTCTGTTTCCACCTCGTTTATCATCAAAACGTCGGTTTCCTCTTCCACCTCTTCCCATTGAAGATTTTGTTAATTTAACAACTTCTCCTTGATATCTTATTCCTGTTGCTATCGCTTGGTTAAAAGCTTCTTCATAATTTGAATCTACTTCAAATTTAGAACTATCTGAGAATATTTTTATAGCTCCAACTTCTACTCCATTTGAACGAGTAATTCTACTTACTAATCCAATAATATCAACTGGTTTTAAACCTGAATCACTTCCTACTTCTACTGCAAATGTTGAGAAATTATATTTACTATCACGTTTTCTTCTTCCATCCCTTCCATCTCTCTCATCTCTTCTTGAAAACGATCTCTCTTTTTCTGATAAATTCAAATCTTCAACATTCTTATATGAATTTATTAATCTATAAAATTCACTAGAAATCATTTGCTTTATCAATTCCTCTTTAGAAACATGCTCAAATTTAGATAAGAATTCTTCATAAATTTCTGTTATTGACTCATCTTCTGTATTTGCCTCAGATAATTTGTCAATAAAATAATTCAATCTATTCTTGCATACTTCTTCTCCTGTTGGAACATTACAATAATCAAATTTCTTTTTTATTTGATGCTCTATTCTCTTTAATTTTCCTTTCTCTCTTGAATGGATAATAGCAATAGATTCACCTTTTTTACCTGCACGTCCTGTTCTACCACTTCTATGAGTATAACTCTCAACATCCTCAGGTAAATTGAAATTGAATACATGTGTTAAATTATTAACGTCTAGACCTCTAGCTGCAACATCTGTTGCTATTAATAATTTTACAGATTTATCTCTAAACTTCTGCATAACATGGTCTCTCTGTGCTTGAGATAATTCTCCATGAAGAGAATCAGCATCAAAACCATCTCTAACTAATTTAGAAGCTATATCTCTACAATCTTGACGTGTTCTACAGAATACAATTCCATATAAATCAGGATTACTATCTACTAAACGTTTTAGAACCTCGTAACAATCTTTTGCTCTTACCATATAATATGAATGGTGAACATCATCAGATCCTTGATTCTTCGATCCACATGTCAATGATTTTGCATCATGCATATAGTTTTTTGCTATAGACTCAACATCTCTTGGCATTGTTGCCGAGAACAATAATGTTTGTCTTGTCTCTGGCATTTCTGCTAATATAGAATTCAAATCTTCTTTAAATCCCATATTTAACATTTCATCAGCTTCATCTAATATTACTGATGATACATTTGATAATTTTGCTTCACCACGACGGATTAAATCTAATAATCTTCCTGGTGTTGCAACTAAAATATTTACCCCCCTTTTCAAAGAACTTATTTGTCGACGTATATCAGTACCTCCGTATACCGCCAAAACGCGAAGTCCTTTTACATACTTCCCATAGTTCATCAAATCCTTTGATATTTGAAGACATAATTCTCGAGTAGGACTTAAAATAACTGCTTGAATGTCTTTTGATGCCACATCAATCTTTTGAATAATGGGCAACCCAAATGCTGCTGTCTTCCCCGTTCCTGTTTGAGCTAAAGCGACTAAATCGCCACCTTCTTCTAATAATACAGGAATTACTTTTTCTTGTACAGGAGTTGCATTCTCGAAACCCATCTCAGTTATTCCTTTAAGAATACTTTCCTCTACGCCTAATTCTTTAAAATTTGCCATTAAATATTACATTTTTACTTACAAGCGAGCAAAGATAGTATATTAAAGCTTGCAAATCAAATATTTATGCATATCCGTAAAAATAGTTTGCTTTTTATTATCCATATATAAAAATGATTTTTAATTTCGCAATTACAAATGTTCATAAGTTAAAATTATAAAACACATTAATTAAAGATATTATGTACGGAGAATTTAAAGACTTCCTTATTAAGGAAATTGATTCTATTAAAGAATCGGGACTATACAAGTCTGAAAGAATCATCACTACACCTCAAGATGCTGAAATTGAGATCAGTACTGGTGAAAAAGTTTTAAACTTTTGTGCTAACAACTACCTTGGATTATCATCTCACCCAAGAGTTATTGAAGGTGCTAAAAAAGCATTAGAAACTCATGGATATGGAATGTCATCTGTACGTTTCATTTGTGGTACACAAGACATCCACAAAGAATTAGAAGCAAAAATTGCTAAATTCTTCGCTACAGAAGATACTATCTTATATGCTGCATGTTTTGATGCTAATGGTGGTGTTTTCGAACCTCTTTTCTCTAAAGATGACGCTATCATCTCTGATGAGTTAAATCATGCTTCTATTATCGACGGTGTTCGTCTTTGTAAAGCTGCTCGTTACAGATATAAGCATGCTAATATGGCTGATCTTGAAGAACAATTAAAGATGTCTCAAGCTCAACGTTTTAGAATCATTGTTACTGACGGTGTTTTCTCTATGGACGGTGATATCGCTAAATTGAACGAAATTTGCGATCTTGCTGATAAATACAATGCTCTTGTTATGGTTGATGATTCTCACTCTGCTGGTTTCATCGGTAAAACAGGTCGTGGTACTGCTGAATATCACAATTGCATGGATAGAGTTGATATCGTGACTGGTACTTTAGGTAAAGCTTTAGGTGGTGCTATGGGTGGTTTCACTACAGGTAAAAAAGAAATTATCGATATGCTTCGTCAACGTTCTAGACCATATTTATTCTCTAACTCTTTAGCTCCTGTTGTTGTTGGTGCTTCTATAGCTGTTTTTGACATGCTATCTGAATCTACTGAATTAAGAGATAAAGTAATGGATAACGCAGAATATTTTAGAAATAAATTAACTGAAGCTGGTTTTGATATTAAACCTTCTGAATCTGCTATTGCTGCATTAATGCTTTATGATGCAAAACTTTCTCAAGTATTTGCTGAAAAACTTCAAGAAGAAAACATCTATGTTACTGGTTTCTTCTACCCTGTTGTTCCTAAAGATGCTGCTCGTATCAGAATTCAACTTTCTGCTGCTCATTCAAGAGAACAATTAGATAGAGCTTTAGTTGCTTTCATTAAAATTGGTAAAGAACTTAAGGTTATTAAATAATAAGTCTTAACTATATACAAAAAGGTGGCATTCAGTAGAATGCCACCTTTTTTATTTATATTATTAAATCCTATTTAGATTCCATCTCAACTTTTAGACGAGAATAATATTTATACTTAGCTCTAAAATGAGAATTTTTTGTTTTTAATTTTGTATAAATCTCTTTTAGAACAATTACTGGAGCTATTTCATTAAGATTTGCTCCATGTGCTTTTTCAAAATCAGGAATTAATTCTTCATATTCTTTTAATACTTTTCGTATTTGTCTAGAATACTGATAATTATTCATAACTCTATCATTAATATATCTATGATGCTTAGTGACTTTATTATACTTCACAAGACCTTTATTGTATAGAGATATAAAATCATTAGGTTCTATTTCTAATGCTTTCTCATACATCTTTACTGCATCGTCAAATCTTCCCATCTTATCGAAAAGAGTTCCTTTAGCTCTATAGAAAATAATATTATTAGGTTCTTGCTCTATTGCAGCATTAATATATTTTTCTGCTTTTCTATAATCTTTACCGAATAGATAGAAATTTATTAATTCTCCTAATAAGAATACATCATTAGGATATTTCTCTATACCTTCATGAAGGTATTTAAACCCTTTCTCTTTATCTCCTATTTTCAAATAAGCTTCAGATAAATTAATATAGCATTTCTCTTGTTTATAATTTAATTTCAGAACTTTCTCATAAAGAGGTATTGCTCCTTCATATTTACCTAATTTAAAAGCGGTTAAAGCAGTATAATAGATAGTTGGAGTATCCACTATTCTATTTTTTGCTAATATCTTGCTATTATTTATTTCAAGAACACTCTTAAAACTTTGTAAAGCTCTATCATATTTACCTTCATTAAAGAATTTCTTTCCTTGCTCTGCGAAATCTATCCTAAGATTGTTATAATAAGTATACATCTTTCTTTTAAAACGACCTTTTGTATCTAGATTTATACATTTCTTATATGCATCATATGCAATTTCTAAAGGAGTATCTGATAATTTTCTATAATCCTTATTAGTAGATTCATAAATAAACTGATAAACAACTCCTTTAACATAGTATGCTTTAGGCCATTCTATACATTTTTTATGACTAATTCCTTTATCAATTAACTCTTTTGCTTTCTTCAAATCTCCTGCTCTAGCAAGACTTGAAGCAGAATGTATTTTCCCCTTTTGCGCATACACTGAGTTCAGTATACCAACTAAAACCAATATAAGTAATAATTTTTTCATATGTTCTATCTATTCTTGTATTTTACAATATCTACCTAATACTTCCAATTAAAGTTTAAAATTACGAATAAATATGTTTCTATAAAAAATATCTAATAAGGAAATATAGAATAAAAAAACTCCACTTTACTTAAAATATAGTGGAGCTTAATGAGTTATATTAAATTATGTTTTAACTATTTTGCTTGCATTTCTTTTTCTAATTTTAAAAAATATTCAAACATAGCCATATATTCATTACTTTGATATCTAAGTTTTGTATAAATCTCTTTTAATACTATTACAGTTGCTATTTCTTTAGGATTTATTTTATAAGCTTTTTCAAAACTTGGTATTAATTTTTCTAAATCCCTATTAATTATATTTACCTTCTGAGTATACTCTTTTTCGCTTACAACATTTTTACTAGCTGACTTATAGCGATCAAGTATCTTATTATATTTAAATATACTTGTATTATATAATGCTATAAAATTATTAGGATCTATTTCTAAAATTTTATTGTAAACATCAATTGCTTCATCAAATCTTTTCATCTTTTCATAAAGAGATCCCATAGCTGTATAATATCTAACATTATTAGGCTCCAATACTATTGCTGCATTAAGAAATTCTTCTGTTTGTTTATAATCATCCCCAGATAAATAATAATCTATTAATCGCCCTAGTATAAAGTGATTAGAAGGAAATTTCACATGCCCTTCTTTCAAATATTCTAAACTTGTTTCCTTATCTCCTATTTTAATATATAAATCTGCAAGACTTTCATAGCAATTCTCTATTTTATAAGAATCCTCTAATGCTTTTTTGTAATATTTTATACTCTCTCTATTTTTATTCACATTAAATAATGCAACACCAGTATAATAATAAATTGCAGTATTTTTAGTTTTAATCTTTTGAAGAACCTTACTATTACTTATTTCTAATGCAGCTTTAAAATAATTATATGCTAATTCATATTTACCATTATTAAAATATTTAGACCCTTCATTAGTAAAATCTATTCTTAGATTCTTGAAATATGGAATCATCTTTTTCTTAAACTTTTCTTTCCCATCTAATTCTATACACTTTTTATAAGCTTTATAAGCTACTAACAAAGGATTATTTGAAAAAGATTTATAAGCTGTTGTAGATTTCTCAAAAATACTTTGATATACAATACCCTTTACAAAATAGGATTTTGCCCACTCAATACATTTTCTATGGCTAATCCCTTTATCCAATAACATCTTAGCTCTAGATAAATTTCCTGATCTTACTGAACTATAGGCAGAGTTAATTTTTCCTTTTTGAGCATATACAATCGTAATTGTAAATGTGATAATCAATAACAAGAACAACTTCTTCATATTAACATTTATTTAGTATTATTATCTGTTTTATTTAAAATACTATAAATATACAAATAAATGTTAATTATTCAAGTAATTTATTTAGTTAGATATAAATAATTTTTACAAACATAATAAAGGAACTATCTTAAAAAAAGATAATCCCTTATTTATAATCATAGGTTTCGATTTGAATCCTTTGCCAATAATTAATGTCCAAATCGTCTTGTATCTAAATTCTTTTGTCTCTTTTTCTTATAATTACCAAAATTGTATGTAAAATTAAATCCTACACTTCTTCCATGCATCCCCGTAATAAATTGGAAATCTTGTCCTTTATAATCACAAACAGCTTTAGGCATTCCGTAATTGAATATATCATTACAGAATATTGATAGATGAGCTTTATTCTTCATAAATGAATATCTAATAGTTGAATTCAAATAACAACTTTCGGATAAATCATAAGTTCCCTGTATTGCAGGTCCCTGATATTTAAATGAAATATTGAATCTTAATTTCTTAGATAAAAGAATATTATTATTCAACTTTACAACACCAACTGCTTTCTGTCTATCAAAAGATATATCATAGAAGTTTGAATTCTTAGCATGTATATTCATACCTATTAAAGATAATTTTGCATTATAAATTTTCCCTATTGAGAAAGGAATTGAGATATTAAGACCAAATATATTATTGTAATCCCAATTTACCATCTGATAAATTAAAGCTAATTTATTAGGTGATTGGTAAGCTAGTTGTTGAAAAGAATCATCTTTATATATAAAAAATAATGATGCTGAATATTTTCTTTTATAAATATATGTTCCACTTGCTTGATATATTTTAGATGGTCTTAAACTTGGAGTTCCGTGCAGTTCAGTATAAGCATCCATATATGAGATTGAATTTTGTAAAGTCCAGAAACTTGGATAATATTTATTTGCTAATACATTAAATTGAAAAATATGAGATATAGATTTCATATATGAAAAAGAAATCCTTGGATATACAGACCAACGCTCCAAACCTTCTTGATTATAATACTCTCCTGTAGCTGAAAATGAAAGTGAAGTTCCAGGAGAAAATTTCTTACTTGTGCCTATATAACACTCATAAGTTTGTTCGTTTATACTTGAATCTGTATTTCTAGTATCTAAATTACCTGTAACATCATTATAAATCTGACTTTGAGAATTATCTATTATTTTTGCACTTCCCCCGTAAGACATTTTCCATCCTTTACCTACAGAATGAGAATAATCTGCATTAAAATTAAATCTATTAATTTTCTGAGAGGATGATACATCTAAAGATGATAAAGAATTATCTTTCAATATATTATTCATTATTTGAGAATTATTACTTTTATAATAAGTATAATCTAACCCCATAGAGAATCCATTATCATTCGAATACATTGCAGAAATATTATGCACCATATCATCATTTTCTTTATCTGTCTTTGTATCTGAGAAAGTTCCATTAGATATAGCTTCTACATCTGAAGAAGGATTTATATTAGTAGTATAGCTCAAATCTAATTGAGAGTTTTTTGATAATTCATGTATGGCACCTATTCTTAAATTATATTCATTCCCTTTAGAACGTGAAGCACTTTCTTGTTCTATTAAATTGTATTTTCCTTTAAAGAAATGGTTTGATTTTAATTCTAATTCTGAAATACCTCTACTCCTATTTGCACTTAAAAGAATATCCATGGTTGTTTTTGGAGAAGATAATCTAATGTTTGTATTTGCTCCATAAGAATCGAAAAATTGATTTTTATAATTTACACCTGCCATACCCTGAAAAGAATATGTTTTTTCTCTTTTAATTACAACATTTATTGCCGCACCTCTTATATGATATTTAGGAGGAGCACTATACATTACTTCAACTTTTTTAATTCTTTCTACTGGCGTATTTTCAAGTAAAGTATTCAACTGAGAAGGACTCATACTACTCAATCTACCATTCAAAATAATTTTAGCATTAATAAATCCTGCAATCTTAAAACTTCCATTTTGTTCATCAACATTAGGTAATTGCTTCAAAGCTTCTAAAGTATTATTAGCTATACCCTTATTTGCTATTTGCTTTAAATCGTATACCAAATTTCCTTTTATTACTTTTACTATTGGTCGTTCGGCTTTTACAACAAACCCTTTTAATACAGTTGAAGCTTCTTTCAAAACTATTGTACCTACATTAAGATTCTTTACTTCAATAACATATTTCTTAAAACATATATGTTCTATATATAATTTACATGGTATTTTATTATTTAATAATATGAATTCCCCTTTTCTATTTGTGTAAACACCACTTATAAAAGAAGAATTCATAGATTTTTGTACCACACTTACTGCATCAATAGGTTTGCCATCTCCATCTACCACTCTACCAATAATTTTATCTTGCCCTAAAAGAGAAAGAGGAAGAATTAATAGTAATGTAATTAATAAATTTTTCATTGCATTTGTTTTAGTTTAGTTAAGTTTAAATGAAAAATCAATAGCGAGACAAAGCTCGCTATTGAAATAAAATTGGGTAATAATCAGTCAATTCTATTTAAAAATTCTTATTTCTTATTTAAGACGAAAATTTACTGGAATAGTATATTTAACTCTTATATTTTTACCTTTTTGCTTTCCTGGAATCCATTTTGGCATATTTATCACAACATTAATAGCCTCAGCATCTAAATACTTATTTACAGGTCTTAATACTTTAGCATTTGTTATTTTACCATCTTTTTCAACAATAAAACCGATATATACTTTACCTTGTATTTTTGCTTTAGCTGCTTCCTCAGGATACTTAATGTTTTCACCTAAATACTTATACATAGCTTTTGGCCCACCAGGAAATGAAGGCATCTTCTCAACTTTTACATAAACTTCTTCTTCCTCCTTCTGAGGAGCTTTTTCTTTAAATTCTTTATACTTATTCTCTATCATATTAAATAAAGAGAAATCAGCATCTGTAATTGATTTTTGAGAATAATTCTCAGAACTTGTAGTAAATGATTCATTTTGCTCAAATCCAGAAGCAAAAGAATAGTTAAAATTAGAACTAATACCAATCATGAAGATAGGTAATGAAAGTGCTACTAAATACTTCACACTTTTCATTTTTGTTTGTTTTTCATTTTTCATCATTTCAATCCTTTTTTTCAAATTCGTTTGCAGTAAACCATTTGTGATATTCATGTTCACACAAAAAGTTCTACAAAGCAATGTATTTATATAATCTTTCTTATTTCCTTTACTAACAACCTTTCTATCAGCAATATATTCATGATTGATTATCACTTCGTTTCTTAAAAGATAAATCATAGGATTATACCATAAGAATATCTGAACTATATTATAAAATATTAAATCTAGACTATGCTTTTCGTTTATATGAATCAATTCGTGCTCTATAACAGCCTCTTCATTTTCTTCCATATTAGAAAAAATATATCTGAAAAAAGAAAAAACACCATCGATATCTGAAACTATCAATCTATACCTTTCTGTTTTTATATATTTTCCATTCTTCACTAATCTTATTAATGAAAATATATTCCAAAGAAAAACTAAACTAGCTACACCCATTCCTGAATACAATACATATATCCAATAATTATCAGAAGAATGAGATGCAATCTCAACTCTATCAACATATACCGATATTTGTGATAATAAAACTTCTATTTGTGTATCCTTAACATCAATATAACTGAAATCAAGAAATGGAATTATAAAAGAGAACAAAACACTAGTCACTAAATAAATTCTATTCAATTGAAAAGCTCTAGACTCTTTTAGAAATAGCAAATAGTAAAATCCAAATATTAATATTAGAATATTAATCTGTAGTAAATTTGAAATTATCGCATTCATAATATCTTATTTATTTTCATTCACTTCTTTAAGAATCTCTTCAAAATCTCCAACACTAATATCTTCCTTCTTTGCAAAATACGATAACATACTTTTGAAGGAATTATTAAAATAGTTTTTAACCACTCCACTCATAAAAAAGTTTGTGTATTCTTCTTTACTAATTAAGGGGTAATACTGATGAGATTTGCCAAAAGAAACATGACCTACAAACTCTTTTTGTTCTAATATCCTAATTATTGTCGAAACTGTATTATAAGCTGGCTTAGGCACTGGTAGTTCTTCCATAACCTCCTTTACAAATCCTTTTTCCAATTTCCACAATATTTGCATTATCTGCTCTTCCGCTTTTGTCAATTCTTTTATTTTCATACCCCTTAACTTTATTTTACACTTCAAACTTACAACTAAAATTTTAGTTTACAAACTAAATTCTTAGTTTTTCAACTACTTTTTTAGTTTATAATCATAAATACATTCTAAAACACTAATAAAACTAAGCATTTCAGACTATTAATAAATTTCTATGTATTTTTATATAACATATGAATAAATACAGACAAAAGCACATGAAAGGAGTTTTAGTTGCAGCATTACCTGTACTTTTTACATGTATTAACACTAAAAAGCAAATATCACAGTATAATCATAGGGGATTATTATACTATTTCAATTTAGTTCATATGTTAGGAGGTATTTATATAATAAGATTAAAAATGATAAGGAGAGAAAATTCCATATTTAGGATCCTTTTCTTCTTGCCATGTTCTAACCTTAATAAGAGGCTTCTCATTATCTGTTAAATCGACAATTAAACAAAGATATCCACTATCACCATAAGTATTAGAATAGTAATCCTGTTTTATCTGAATCCCGTACATTGGCTTACGACCCATTTTAACAACTTCATTTTTTGAAAATCGTATATTAATAAAATCATTTCTAGAGAAATTCTTTTTTAAATCTCTTAAATACTGATGCTTAGTCTTCTTAGTAAGTTTAACAAATTTATTACCAGAATATGCATTCATATCTTTAGAAAAAGATCTTCTAACAATCTTACCTACAATAATTACAGCATTATCATCAAAGATGCTCTTAATATAATCTAGACGTTTTAGAGCATATGCCGTTTTATAATTTTCAAGGAATTGAATCAAAACAAAACGTGCTGTTTTAGGCCATACCGATTTAGATAAAATATCTTTCTCAGCTCTTTTACCAATCCCGAAAGCAACACAATCAATCTTATTATTCTTGTTAAAAGTAAAAACAACATCTTCTACAAAAGTTCTTTTATTACCTTTAAAAGAGAATTTTAGAAATAGACCTCTACACATCACCTTATCGTTAAGACCGATATATCTAAGATTAACATCTCCAACTATTGAAGCTCTTCCGTAGTTCAATAATTTCTTATACATTTTATATCCATCACGTGTAAAGCAATTTCTCACATCATCGTAAGTCTGTGTTCTTAAAGCTTTAACAAGCTTATGCATTATCTTCTTATATCTATTCTTATTACTAACAGCAGAAAGTTTAAGATTTTCATTATTAGCTGTTTTCATAGAAGATTTATTAGTTTTTTGAGAATAAAAACTTGCTTTATTATTAGTTACAATATCTTCTTTACTTGCAAGATAATGATCATTTTTATCACCCTTTTTATTTTCTAATCTTCTACGAATCTTTTTATACGCACTTTTAAAATTTGCTGATTGCATATGAGGTAGAATCTTAGATATTTCAGGATCTAAATAAGCTTGACTTTTATATTCATACTCAAACTTTATACGGTAATATCTATCAATATAAGAACTTCTTAACTCCATTACACCATTCCCATCTTTGGCACTATACAGATTACTCCAAGAAGCTCCATTAAAAAAAGAATAGTCAATAGAAGAAATCATCTTTCCAAGATACATAAAACTTAAAAGCACCTCATTACCATCTTTAGAAACAAAACTAACTTGAACATCATCAAAAATATTTTCTATCTGATCTGGAATCCAAGTCACTAAAGAATATTCACCACTAATACTAGGAATAGATAAATGATTACAATTAGGAAGAGTCTTTAAAAGAGTCCATGCCCAATAGTAATATCTTAAAGCATCATCAATTTTAAATCTCTTCTTAGCCTTATTAGCTAACTTAAGCATATCAGCAATCTTATCTTCTCTTACTTTAAAAACCTTTTTTATCTCATCTCTACTAACAAAACAAAACACCTCCGAATTTTTACCTTTAGAGATGGTAATAAATTTTGCATTATTAAGACGCATTGCAGAATAAGATTTCACAATACAATTATACTTATCGCTTATAGCTTTTGAATTTCTCTTTTTAGAATCTTCTTCAAATTGATGCTTAATTTCTCTTTCAATATTTATAGAAACTTTAGCAACCAAATTAGATAAAGCTTCATCTCTCGCTAAACTCTCAGTCTTTCCATATCCTATTCCCCACAAATACTTATCATTAGATTTTATCTCTCTTATAGATTGAGCATTAAGATTAATAGAATATAAAAATATCAGTAAAAATAGAATTGAAGCTTTGTATATATTTTTCATTTAAATGTACGTTTTAGACGAATTGTTAAGATCACAAAAATATGTATTTTTAATTAACTTATAATTGTAACTCTTATTAATTATTAATATTTAGTTTGTAATTTTTTAAGTATTATTTAGGATTTACTCATTACCTATATTAATTTAATAATACTATTTTTAATCAAATTTTACAAATTAATTATAAGATGAAAACAAAAATCACACTATTTTCATTGATTATTTTCTTTACTTGTATATCGTGCAACAAGGAAGAAATTATTAATGAATTATCAGACATCGACATCAGTCAGTCGTCTAATGGAATAGTTGAAGTTCCTAAAAAGACAAAAGATGTATTAAAAGGGTATTTCACAAAGTACACTTATGTAAAAGCTCAAAACGGGAGACCAATACATATTTTTGCTCAGAGTTTAGTAGATGATGAGAAAATAATTAGAGCAAGAAATATCTTAAAAATGTATATCACTGATCTTTCGAATAGCGAATATGGAAACACAAAATTCTTTATTGGTAATTCAATGGCAGACAGAAATGCTGCTCTCTTTTTCTTTAACAGTCAAAAGTCATATGAAGATTCGATATCCGATTTAAGATTTGTACCTTTTAATTATCAAGATTTATACGGTACTGAATCTATCCTAGAGGGATCACCAATATATATTGACAACAATACTAGAGATGCCTCATATGAAGAAATTCTTCATCTTGTCCAAGATTATGGAATAAGTCCTACTTTACCTTTATTTCAAGAAGAATTAGACAATGCAACTGAAGAAGCTGTAAGAAACAATGTATACAATCCTCCTTCTGAACTACCTAAAGCAGATCATGATCAGGAATATTTTGCATCTATTTGGGATTCATATTTAGGAGCATGGGAGCATTCAAATAATCCAGAATACAAATATAATTCTAGAGAATCTCTTAAAAAATATGATCCTAAAGGTTATCAGATAATAAAAAGATTTCTACCAAATCATTTATTATATAATGCTCGAATTTGGAAAGAATTTAAGGGTGTTTTTTATATGGAAAAGGATGATAAACTATCATATACATTTAAATCTCAATATTTAAAAGATGCTACATTAACTGGTGATCTCAACTCAGGATTATCTGGGAATTATAGAGATAACACTCTTACTGGTAATAGTGGAAACAATATGCTTTATGGTCTATCTGGAAATGATAATATAAATGGTAAAGAAGGTATAGATTTCGCTTGCTACAGAGGTAATAAAAACGAATATAATATAGTTTCAAAAGGAGAAATTACTACCATTACTGATAAAACAAGTAATAGAGATGGAATAGATACTCTAATTAATATTGAATACATACAATTTAAAAATGCTATAATAAAACTATAATGAGATACATATATTGCACGCTACTGCTAATTGTTATAACATTAACTACTAAAGCTCAATCAAAATGGGAATTAGGACTTAATATTACAAATGGAATTTCTAGTATGGATAGACAGGCTCTTTCAAATTCATTAAATAATAGAAATACATTTTCTTCTAAAATGGGCTATACATACTCATTGGGGATTTTTGCCAATTTAAATACTAAATCTGGAAAATCATTTCATCAATTTAGTTTATTTACAAAAATGAAATCATATAATTCAGAGGTATACGATTCAAGATTATCAATAACAAAAGGGAATAAACCTAAACTCTTTCCTACAAGATACTCTTATAATACAATAAATTTAGGATATAGCTATAACAGATATATATTAGAAAGAGATAAATACAAGATATACTTAGGTATAGGAAGTGAATTATCTTATAACTATAAGAATACAATTTATCTAGAACTATCTGATGGAGACAAAACAATAAAACAGACTGATAGACGTATAAATGAGAATTTCTTTATAAACTACAACCCTACTATTATTGCACAAGTTGGGATTAAATTCGATATATGGAAATTCAAATCTGTTTGTACAAGTTTTAAATACACTAAAGATATGAATTACTTTATAAAGAGTAGTATTCCTATGTTTTCTACATTTTCATTATCACTAGACATTCCTATATGGCAATTTTAGAGAATTAAAACTAGGATTATATAACCTAACTTAATTTTAAGTTAGGTTTTTTTTATTTCAAAGCTAGATATTTATTATTTTTGAACTAAACTACTACAACTAATATAATATCTATGAAACTAATTCTAAGAATTCTAACAATTATCGCACTGACTTCGATTCAAGCTGTTGGTCAAAACAAAATGGAAATAAAAGATTTTCATCCTATCGTAACCGATTTAAGTGCAATATCTACAGACACAAAGAAAATTGATCAGAATGGTGAGCCATCTGCAATAATAAAAATACAGACAACAGAAAAGAACTTCAGTTTTGATGTGGGACAAATAGGTATTGTAGCTCAAGTAGAACATAAAGGAGAAATATGGTTATATGTACCCAAAGGAATAATACATATAACAGTAGCTCACGATAAGTATGGAGTTTTAAGAAACTACTACATACCAAATGGAATAGATATAGAAGCTGGTAAAGTTTATGAATGTAAACTTAAAACACCACATATAGCAAACAAATCAGAAAATAGAGAAAGTAAACTTCAGTACTTATCTTTAAAAGTAAAACCAGCAAAAGCAATAGTTTATATCGATGATAAAGCAAGAGAGAGTGATAAATATGGATATGTAAACATACTACTTCACAAAGGAGAGCATACATATAAAATAGTATCTCCAAACTATGAAACAGAAGTAGGATTTATAAACATCATCGATAAGAAAGTAAAACTAGATATCTCATTAAAATCTTTAAAAGCAAAGATTGCAATACTTCCAGAAACTTCAGATACCAAAATTTATATTGATGGAAAGTATCTTGGAAAAAGTAGATGGATGGGCTATGTATCTCCAGGCCCTCATATAATAACAGTCAAAAAAGAAGGATACAGTGAAATTCGTGAAGAAGTTAATCTAAAAGAAAAAGAAGTAAGAAGTATTGAAATTCAAAAACTAAAACCGATATATGGAACATTAGATATATCAACAAGTCCAGGCAATGCTAAAATATATATAGATGGAGAATACCAAGGGGATAGTCCATATCTTTTCACAGAGCTTACAGCATCAAAGCATCATATTAGAATAAAAAAGGAAGGATATGAACCTATTACAAGAATAATATACATAAAAGAGAATTCTACTAAAGAGATTAAAGAATATTTAAAGAAAAAAAAAGGTAGATCTTACACAAGTAGATATTCGAACAATAAGAACGAATCTAGAAAATCTAATAATGAAATATATTACTCAGAAGATGGTAGTTTAAACATCATAAATAATCGTAATAAAAACTCTTCATCTTTTTCAAAAAAAGGTTTAGGAATAAATTTCGATGCAGCAGCAATTATGGGAACTGCAGAACTAGATAATAATAAATTAGATAATTCATTAGGAGGATATTTCGACGTACAAATATGCCTAGGAGTATCTGATCATTTTGTTTTTCATGGCGATTTCATATATACAAAAACAGAAAGTGAAGAACTAAATATTGATGGAGCTGGTAAAAAAGAACATCCATATTTCACAGAGATGATATACGGTGGAGGCTTATCTATCTACCTTACTAGTAAAGTATTTCTTTCTGGTACTGTAGGAGCAGGTTCATATAAAATTAACGATAATTATAAATCAAAAAATGCTACAGCTTTTCAAATAAAATTTGGTGTTGATGATTTATTTGATGGACTTGGTATTTTTATAGCTGCAACAGTTCTTAATGGAGAATTCGATAATGGTAGTAAATTAACAACAAACAGAGTCACTTTAGGATTTTGTTTATAAAATATAGCTATTAATTTATAATAGCTTTTCTTCTTTCATTTTTGGATGGTCAATTTAATTGATCATCCTTTTTTATTTTCAATCTTTAGATCTTGAAAATACATTCTGTACTATTTTATTCAAATAGAGATTCTTAAGATTAAAAAACAAAACAGCCTCCCCAAATAAATGGGAAGACTGCACAAAATTGAATTTTTAAAAAACTTACTGATTATTATCAATAATTTCTTGAATTTCTTCTATATCTTCTGGACTTAAAAGACCTGTCTTTTTAAATAAAGCTTTACCAGTCATTTGGCTATATACAATTGTTACAGGAGAACCACCTTTTGTATTTTTAGCATACATCTCATCTTTCACCTGTATCCAATTAAATTTTATCTTTTCAACAAAGGAAATTAAATGCTTCTTATTCTCCCATTTTGGAGTTGCTGCATAAAAATTAGCTTTACCTTTATTTTTATTTTTTAATTCTATTAATAATGGTATCTCTTTAATACAAGGTGCACAACCACTGCTCCAATAATTTATTACAGTAGGCTTTGTAGGACCTGGAGATTCATTCCACATTTTCAAATCTACATCTCGTAATATCCCTAAATCTTGTTCCTCTAAAGGTCTACCATCGTTCATCGTCTCTGAATATATCATCTGGAAACCAGCCCAAGATATCTTACCTCGAAGTCCATTTTTCAATACAGACTGCTCTATCTCCTCTTCACTCATTCCACTAATCTTGGAATCGGTATATACCATCAATCCATACGTCGATAAACATCCTACTAGTGCTCCAATTATTAATCCTGCCAATAAGTTTTTCATAAGCCTCATCTACTAACTTTACATTTGTATACATTAATAAGACGTTTTTATTTAACGTTTGTTACAAATATAATAAAGTTTTTTTAAATTCTTTTGTAAGACCTTATCTTATTGATACTTGCATCAGTCTTTTTTCTATTGCAATAATTTATCAATATTAAACTGATTCCAATTATTAACATTCCTACTAAAGATTGAAGATTTGGACGCTCATTTGGTAGTATTGTCCAACTTAGTATTGCTCCAAAAATTGGTATTATAAAAGTCCAAAAATTCAATATAGAGACCTTAACTCCTGGACGTTGCAATAAGGTGTACCATATTGCTATGGCTGCAGCAGAAACTATTGAAAGCCATATCCACGATATAAAATATTCTGCTGGTAGATTAAACGACCATGATGGATTCTCTATATATTCTGATAGTATTAAGATTATTCCTCCTCCAAATGTTAAAGAAAAAGCTGCTAATACTCTTGGACTTACATGATTTGCATTCTTGGCTATTAGCACATTTCCTATACTTCCTAAAAAATTCTTACTCATTAGAATAATAATTCCTACTATAAGTAAATTGCTATCGATAAACGAACCATAAGAACGAGATGCTGTCTTCACCACCGCAGCTTTAGTCTCGCTATCTCCTGCCAAACTAACAACCATCACACCTACTATACCTATTATTACAGCTATAAGTTTTTGAAAATTCATTTTATCATTTTTCATCATAAAATGAGCTGTTATTGCTACAAATATAGGTCCCGATCCAACAATCATTGCTCCTACAGAACCTGGCACCATATCTAAACCGATATAGAACAGACTGTATAAAAATGTTGTTTGTACTAGTGCTACATTTATTAAAATCTTCCACGACTTAAATGATTCCCTCAATTTAGTACGTAAATTTGGTATAAAAGGAAGTATCATAAATCCCGATAAGAAGAATCTTAATCCTGCAAACTGTAGAGGTGTGTTATACCTCAATCCTATTTTTATTCCAACAAAAGGTGTGGCCCACAACAAACAACATATTATCGCTAAGAATGCTGTAGATGTTATTATCTTTTTAAGCATGAAACAAAGGTACTATCTTATTGTTCTTATCCTAATCTTTAAGCTTTACTTGTAATTTTTTTGTGACTCTAAGTACTAAAGATTTTGGTAGCAAGGGTATTGTATATAGTACTATCTTTTCTAAAAGACCAACTCCTGCATACGAATTCCTTTTTCCCATTAACATTGATTCATAAGCCTTTGCAGCTACGTCTTTACTACTTGCAGTCTTCTTAAATATTATTGTTTTATCCATCCCAGACCTTGCTCCAAAGTTCGATTTTGTAGGACCAGGCATGATATTAGTAATGCTAACACCAGTCCCTTTCAATTCCTCTGATATCGCATTTGTTAAAGAACTTACATACGATTTACTTGCATAATATATTGCTTGCAATGGACCAGGCATTATGGATGCTATTGAAGATATATTCAAAATCCTTCCATGCCTATTATCAATCATATGTGGAAGAAACAGTCTTGTTAAACATGTAAGAGTTGTGATATTAACATTTATCATCTCTTGCATAAGATTAATATCCTGTTTGTAAAATTCATCTATCCCTCCAAATCCAGCGTTATTAATTAAATATTCTACTTTAATATTGTTAGATACTACATAATCGTATATTCGCTGTGCTGCTCCTATATCTGATAAATCTTCACATAAAATGTAGGTGGATATATTGTATTGCTTATGAATTTCTGATGCTAATGATAAGAGTTTATCATTGTTTCTACCTATTAAAATTAAATTACCGTGGTTTGATGCATGCAATTTTGCAATTTCTAAACCTATTCCCGATGTAGCTCCTGTAATTAGTGCTGCTCTTTTCATTTCAATATTTGTTAATTGCGTGTTTGTGTTTTTCTACCTTCAAGATATGAATTTATTATCTTGCCTACTAGCTTTTTTATTTATTATTTTTGAAGATATTTTCTCTCTTAGAGTTTTATTGAAATTAGTTTAATTGGAGAATTATTATCGACTTTTATCTTAACACTAAAACATTTTAGCTAACTAAAAATTAGAAACATAAAAAGGGATAATTTTGCGATTTATATAAATACCTTTTATTTAATGATTTTTTTCAAATTCGCTAATCAATAGTGTTTTCTACTTTTTTTATGTTTTCAATCCATTTTCTATTCTCATAAATAGTTGATCTATTAATCTTACATTTCAAATCTGGATAAGTTGATTTAATTATTTTCTTAACTGATTTAAAAACTGATTCAGGCATACTCTGTCCAAACGTTATTTTTTTTATCAAATCTAAACTAAAAGGAATCTCTACTACAAAATCGTCTTTTGTTCCCTCAAATATTACACGATATTCTTTTTCTATATCATATTGTTTTCTCTTAGTAAAAGGTATATCAATAATACTTATTGCAGCACTATCTTCAATTGTTTTGTATTGTATCTTTCGTTTAGATACACCATCTTTTTCATTGAATATTTTTATCAATTCTTGTCCATCAAATTCAATACAACAACCACTAATATCATTAGCAAATGTTTTCCAATGATATATTGTCTCGTCACCATAAGTAAAACATAAAGCAAAAAGTTTTTCCACTTTCTTCTTTTGTTTATATACATCAAGAATTTCAGTATCATTCCTATCATCCCAATTACTGGGTTCAATTAATATTAACTTTTGTCTTTCTAGTAAATCAATTAGTATTGGTAGCGTTGTAAATCTATTAAGCTTTTTCATTTCTCATTAATTACAAATTTAAATTTCATCATATTTAAAGTCATATGATAATAAATGTGAGGTGGGTTTTAAACCTGTAGGATTATAATTATTAACATTCCTACCTATTTCAGAAATAAGATGTAAATTCTTTCTAGCTCTAGAACTAAGGACATAAAGCATCTTTTTTGAATTCTTAGCACCATTTATTTTATCACTAAAATGTGGAACCCAACCTTCAAGGATTCCAAACCCAATAACGGTATCATATTCTTCACCTTTGATCCCATGTATTGTTGATACTGTAATTCCTTCTCGCTGTTTAAAAACTTTCTTGAAATTGCTTATAGAATCAACAAATTCGTTCCCTTCTTTCTGCAACTTCTCTATTCTTTTTTCAGAACTTCTAAAAAATGAATCATAATGTTCTTTCAAAATTGGGAAACCAGGTATAGAGATCTTAAGAAAAACGCATATTTTATCAAAAATTATACGTAGATATTCTAACCCTTCTTCTTCATCTATACTTACTGAATTACAAAATCTTAATAAACCTTTATTTGTAAAATCAGATATTTCTACACCAAAATTACTAAGTTCATTTAATACCTCTGTACTCCATCTTAATCTACGAATATATAAGTTAGGAGAAGGCTCTGTTAGTACAATTCTACTCAATTTATACCAAAAATTATCAATATCTCTAGCAAATGGAGACATACCAGGTCCATCAAAACTACATTCAGGCAACCTTACCATTAAATTTCTTGTCAAACTTGCTAAAGGATACCACTGAGGAGCTGCAATACATATCTCATTTTGTGAAATATGTTTATCTTTTATATTTAAAATCACAAGATTTACAATTTCATCGACAAGATTATCTTTATGAATAGTATTATTAAAAGTTATAAGACTATTATAATCTTTATTTTTACCTACTGAAAGAATTTTATTATCATACGTTTTATAAGCATTAAAATAATTTATAATCTTAGATGAAGACCTATAATTTTTTGATAAATCTGCAATTGTCAACTTAAAACCAAATAATAATTCTAAATCACTCTTACTCATAGGAAATCCTCCTAATGAATCATATATTGCTTGATTTGGATCTCCAACAATCAGAGTTCTAGATTTACTATTCCCAGCCTTCAATATAGAAGAAATTATATGATATTGTATTTCTTTAGTATCTTGATATTCATCAATTAAAATAAATGGAAATAATTTCGAAAGTATCTGGCTTATAACAGGTCGTTTCTTTAATATCTTAAACGAATAAGCCAAAATCATTTCAAAATCGATTTGATTATTTTGTTTTAAAATATTAAAATATTTAGTAAGCACTGCACGGATATTTTTATGTTTAAATTTATCTTTACACATCAATATAAATTTATCATGAGTAGCTATATACCCACAGTCATAGAGAGAAAGTTTGTTTCCTTCAAAAGATTTACATAGTTTTTCCAATAATTCTTCTGCGTCATAGGAATTTATTACACTAAATCCATTTTTTAATTCATCTAGGTATAAAGAATATGGCCTTAATATCCATTCTAAACAAAAGGAATGAATTGTTCCAATCCAAAGCTGAGTGACATCTACTCCTAGTAATTCAACACGGTCTTTAATTTCATCAGCAGCTGCATTTGTATATGTTATTGCTATAATGAATTCCTTTTCTGATTTTAATCTAGATAATTCGTAAGCTATTTTATATATAAGAGTTCTTGTTTTTCCACTTCCTGGACAAGCAACTAATAAAACACTATTCTGCTCAAAAATAGCTTTCTCCTGTTCTGAATTCAATTCATCCTTATTCCAAACAAACATATGCTACAGTAATTTTAAAAAGGTCACAACACTATCTTCAGGAATTACTATTTCTAATTTTGTGATAAGAGAATCTATCTTTGTAGCATCTCTTCTATATTCATCTATAGCATTTATAACATCTGTAAAATCAATATCATCATCTTTAGAATACTTTTTAATTTTATATTCGACGAACTTACATATAAGATCTTGTGAGAAAGATGATTTTGCAAATATAATAGCCTTTAGTATATATTTTGGGATGATAGTCTTGTAAGAAATATATTCACCCAACATAATAGCAAACCATCCTTTTCCTTCTCTATTCGCCATCGTTAAAACTCTTTTTCCATATCTAGAAACATCATTAGAATTGATATCTGATTTAGCATCTATAATAGTGTTTCCATCCACATATATAACATCAACTAATTTCTCTACCTCAAAAGTATTCTTTGCTTTTATAAAATCTACCTCAAATGTATGTTCAGCATAAAAAATTTCAATCCACTTATTACCATTTGAAAAATTATTAAGATATATTCTTCTCTCTTGACCTTTATCCATTGATCTTTTTACTTTCTTTTTATATTTAGCAACAGAATCAGAATCATTAACATTTACAGTTACATCACAAATTGCATCATCCAAATCTGTTATAATACTACATCTACGTCTAATTCTATCTTCATGGAATAACTGAGCAACATTTTTAAATCCAGTACTTCTAATATTTATTAAACTTATACCTAATTCATCTAAACTTATTCCAAAAATCTCTTTTATCATTTTTGGAATCAATATTTCTTCTGCATCTCCTTCAACTAAGATTACTCCCTTTGCAAAAAGAAGATTACTCCTTACTGCATCTAAATATCTCTGCACTTTCATCAATTCTTCAGTTTCTAATCCATTAGATGGCTGAAAAACTTCAGCTGAATTTTGTTTTTTTCCAAGAATATTCATATTACTAACATTACTAACATCTGAAATATGCGTAGAATGTGTAGAATAAATAATTTGAGTATCTCCATAATCAAGGTTCTCAAAAAGAGTTTTTTGTATATGAGTATGAATATGAGCTTCAGGCTCTTCTATTAATAAGAAATTTGCAAATGTTTCTTTAGATTTTTGATACTTGTATTCTAATAATTTCAAAGTTAGAAATATAAGATTTGCACCTCCTAAGCTAAGTTCATGTATATCTCCTTCATAAGATTCATTAGGTTCTGCAATAAATAATCTTAATGATTGTAATAATCTATCTGCTTCATTAGACAAACTAGATTTAATAGACAAGAAAGCAGGTGAATATGTTTCTCCTACAGCATCATTTATTGTTTCTTTGATATCATTCCTAATCATATGAACATCAGGTAATGTTTCAATTTTCTCATTTAAATTATTTACTATTTCTTTAATAGGAGCAAAATCTGTATCATCTATATCTCCACTCTTACTTCTCAATAATGATAATAATGGATTTGTTCTATTATTATGGAAATCTGAAACAACATCTCTTAATGCTTTAATAAATGTAAAAGAAATCTCTTTAGCGATAGATAACTGATGGGGAATTTTAATTCCATACTTAGAAGTATCTATATTTGCTTTAAATTTCACTTTATCAAAATCTCCAACTAAATCTTTATAGACTTCTTCATCATTAAAATCTACAATACTTTTTCCTGAAAAAAAAGTCTCATAATCATCCTTAATAGTAATATTATTTAAGATTTTAGCCAAACCATCTTTATCACCTTCTTTAAGCTCCGATAATTTTAATCTGATATCTTTCTTTGGCCTAAAAAATAAATTATAAGCAGCCTTATCTACAATACAATCTTTATCAATTACACCAAAACCATGAACAAATAATGATTGAATAGCTTCATCTGAGGATAGTTCAGAAAACTCCATACTTATTATAATCCAATGTCCCCTCCAGTCTTTAAGATTTCTATTGAAATCATTTTCATTTAATTTATAAGCATATTGATAAGAAGAATCTTCCAATAATAATCTCATGGCTCTAAAAAGATTAGTCTTTCCTGAACCATTCTCTCCAATAATTGTATTTATTCCTTTATTGAATTTAAAATTTTCACTTGCAAAATTCCTATAATTAACAAGTGAAACTTTAGATATATACATATATTATTAATTTAAAATTTCTATAACAAAGCTACTAAAAACATCATAATTATATTATAGATATTTATAAAATATTATATCTACTAAGAACGAGATTAAATAATACTAACAAACAAAAAATCAGAATAACATAAATTCAATAAATAGATTTATATATATTTCAAATAATATAGATACTTAAGGAACCAATTTACTCTTACTAAGAATTATACGTGTAGCAATAAAATTTCATTATAAATCTTTTAGTTGTAACATCTTTATTTTCAAATCCTTTATTCCTATTTTCTTTAATTGAGAATATAAATAGTTTTTCTCCTTTTCAGTATAAAATGAAACATTCCATTTAGCATTTTTATTTAATTCGTAAAGAAGTCTAAAATATGGCAAATCAACATCAGAAAGAGAATGACCTAGAACGTAGATATTTTCTAAATCATTGTATTTATTGAATTTTACATTATTTTGTTTTATTATTTCATCAGTTTTTTTTCTAAATTTTACTAATGGAAGTTTAGCAGAACGATTTAAATCTTCATCCATTTCCTGTTCATTTGATGGCATTCCTGTTTCATCACTATAACTGTATTCTATTTTTTCTTTTTCTTTGTGTCCAAAAATCAAATCATTATCATTAATTGAACCATGAATATGCCAAATTTCATTTTTTGGTATGTAATATACTTCTTCAAGAGTTAATGTATAATTAAATGTAATAAATCTTGCTTTAGGATATAATATTGGCAATAATATAATTTTTGAATCATAATCAAGCTTTATATTCTTAATCCAACTTATAAAACAATTTTTAATCCCCTCATATAGCTTATCTACTAAACCTAAACATGTATTAATTTTATCTATAGGATCTTGAATTCTTGATGCACAATCTCTATATATTTTTGAACTATCAAAAGTTGATAAATCATTTTCAAAATCACACCATCTACCATCCTTAACATTGAAATTCCAGTACTCATGTATTTCATAATATAAAGATTTTGACCATTCTTCCATGAAATTTTCAAAATCTGAATAAGAAGTTGAAAATCCATGATATCTATCAAATCCATTTCCAATAATATATAACATTTTATTTCGTATTTATATTTGTTAATAAATTTTTGTATATTCCCAACCAATCCCTCCCCCATTTTCAAACATACTTCCTCCATAGATTAGACATGCCTACAACAAGATATGTTGTAGAAAGGATGGACAGACCATGGACAAACCATGGACAAAGTACGGACTTGATAGGTAGAAGAACCCTCTTGTGTTAGGTTTATATACAAAAAAAGAGGAATGAACTTCTATGTTCATTCCCCTTGATTATTATAGTTTTAGAAATCAAATTATTTCACTTCTTCAAAATCTACATCAGTTACTTCCTCATCTGATTTACCACCTTGGTTTGCTCCTGGGTTAGCACCTGGATTTGGTTGTCCTTGTGCTCCTTGAGCTCCAGCTTGTTGATACATTTCTTGAGAAGCAGCTTGGAATACTGTATTTAATTCTTCCATTGCTTTTTTCATTCCGTCGATATCTTGACCTTTATGAGCTTCTTTCAATTTGTTTAATGCATCCTCTATTGGTTGCTTTTTGTCTGCTGGTAATTTATCTCCAAGTTCTTTAAGTTGTTTCTCAGTTTGGAAAATTGTACTATCAGCTTGGTTTATTGTATCTACTCTGTCTTTTGCTTGATTATCAGCATCTGCATTAGCTTTAGCTTCATCTTTCATTCTGTTGATTTCTTCGTCAGAAAGACCAGAAGATGCCTCAATTCTAATTGATTGCTCTTTTCCTGTTGCTTTATCTTTTGCTGATACATGTAAAATACCATTTGCATCAATATCGAATGTTACTTCAATTTGAGGTACTCCTCTTGGTGCTGCAGGAATTCCGTCTAAATGGAAACGACCAATTGTTTTATTATCGTTTGCCATTGGTCTCTCACCTTGTAGAATATGTATCTCTACTGATGGTTGATTATCTGCTGCTGTAGAGAATGTTTCAGATTTCTTAGAAGGAATTGTTGTATTCGCATCTATTAATTTTGTCATTACTCCACCCATTGTTTCAATACCTAATGAAAGTGGTGTTACATCTAATAACAATACATCTTTTACCTCTCCTGTTAATACTCCTCCTTGGATTGCTGCTCCTACTGCAACTACCTCATCAGGATTTACTCCTTTTGATGGTGTCTTTCCAAAGTATTGTTGTACTTTCTCTACTACTGCTGGTATACGTGTTGATCCACCTACTAAAATTACTTCGTTGATGTCTGATGTTGATAATCCTGCATCTTGAAGAGCTAATCTACATGGCTCAATAATTGCTTGTAGTAATCTATCTGACAATTGCTCGAATTGTGCTCTTGATAGTGTACGTACAAGGTGTTTAGGCATTCCGTCTACTGGGAATATATATGGTAAGTTAATCTCTGTAGATGTTGAAGATGAAAGCTCAATTTTTGCTTTCTCTGCTGCCTCTTTCAATCTTTGAAGAGCCATTGCATCTTTTCTTAAGTCTACATTTTCGTCTTTTAAAAACTCTTCTGCTAACCAGTCGATAATTACTTGATCGAAATCGTCACCTCCTAAGTGTGTATCACCATTAGTAGATTTCACTTCGAATACACCATCACCTAATTCAAGGATTGAGATATCGAATGTACCACCACCTAAATCGAATACTGCGATTTTTTGATCTTCATCTTTCTTATCTAAACCATATGCTAATGATGCTGCTGTTGGCTCGTTGATAATTCTTTTTACTGATAATCCTGCAATTTCTCCTGCCTCTTTTGTTGCTTGACGCTGTGCATCGTTGAAATATGCTGGTACTGTAATTACAGCCTCTGTTACTTCTTGTCCTAAATAGTCCTCTGCTGTTTTCTTCATTTTTTGAAGTACCATTGCAGAAATCTCTTGTGGAGAATATTTTCTATCGTCGATAACTACTCTTGGTGTGTTGTTATCTCCTTTTACTACTTCGTAAGGTACTTTTGTTGATTCGTTTCCTAATTTATCAAATGTTTCTCCCATGAAACGTTTGATAGAATATACAGTTTTTGTTGGGTTAGTGATCGCTTGACGTTTTGCTGGATCTCCAACTTTTCTTTCTCCTCCATCTATGAATCCAACGATTGAAGGAGTTGTTCTTTTTCCTTCGCTATTAGGAATTACAACTGGTTCGTTTCCTTCCATTACTGAAACACATGAGTTTGTTGTTCCTAAGTCGATACCTATAATTTTTCCCATCTCTGTCTAATTTTTATTATTTATATTTTAATGATTTCTATATTTTGTAGTGCTTATAAGTGCACTTCGATAGTCATAAAGCAAATGCTGTGCCAAAAATTTATACCTTGTCTGTATATGTCAAAAAGTCATACTCTAAAACTATTGCAGTCATATTACGACTGACATATGTATTTATTATTCCATTTTAATACCTTTGCAGCATAAGAGAGATTTATGAAGATTAAAGATATTTTACAGAATTTGCATATCGACGAGATGAACGCTATGCAAAAAGAGGCTTTTGATTATATAAGCAGAAAGAATGATGTTGTTTTGCTGTCACCTACTGGTTCGGGTAAAACATTGGCTTTCCTATTGCCTATTTTGTCGAGAATTAATACTAAGGTTCAGAATGTTCAAGCACTTATACTTGTACCTTCCAGAGAGTTGGCTCTACAAATAGAACAAGTGTTTAAATCGATGAGAACAGGTTTAAAAGTTAATTCTTGCTACGGTGGGCACGATATTAAAGTTGAAAAGAATAATCTTATTCATCCCCCTTATATATTAGTTGGTACTCCTGGACGAATTGCCGATCACATTAGAAGAGAACATTTCTCTTGCGAGGATATTCATACTTTGATTCTTGATGAGTATGACAAATCTCTTCAATTAGGATTTAAAGAGGAAATGAGCTTTATTATTTCAGAATTAAAGAATGTGAAGCAAAAGATTCTTACTTCTGCCACTAAACTAGATGAGATTCCAAATTTTACTGATATTAATAAGTTTAAAGAGATTAACTATCTGGTTGACTTGATTAATACTAATATACAGAAAAGAATTGTTAGAGCTGAAGAAAACGATAAATTGGATGTTCTGTACAGACTGTTATGTACTCTTGGAAACGAATCTTCCTTAATCTTCTGTAATCATAGAGCTGCTGTTGAAAGAATTAGCGATCATCTTTTCGATTTAGGTATTATTCATGATACTTTTCATGGTGGACTAGATCAGGATGTGAGAGAACGATCTCTTTTAAAATTTAGAAATGGAAGTATAAATACTCTAGTAACTACAGATTTAGCTGCTAGAGGTCTTGATATTCCAGAAATTAACAATGTTATTCACTATCAAGCTAGCTATAAGGAAGACGATTATATCCATAGAACGGGTAGAACTGCCAGAATGAATGCAAATGGGAAATCGTATATTCTTTTAGGTGCTGAAGAAGATATTCCTGAATATATAAAAGAGATTCCACCTGAAGAATTTATACCTTCTGAAGTTGTTTTACCAGAACAAACAGAATGGATTACTGTATATATCGCTGGTGGTAAGAAAGATAAGATAAACAAAATTGATATTGTTGGTGTCTTTTGTAAGACTGGAAAACTTGATAAAAACGATATCGGTATTATTGAAGTTAAAGATTTTACTTCTTATGTTGCTATTAAACGTTCTAAAGTAAAAAGTCTTATAAAAAATCTAAAAGGAGAGAAAATTAAAAGAAAAAAACTTAAAATTGCAGTGTCAAAATAATATTTTGAGTTTTTCACATTGTTAATAAGTAGTTTTTTTATTACCTTTATTAAAGTTATATGTTAAAAAAAGCACTAATGAGAAAAGACAAACGACTTCGAATTAGGAAATTGCGAACAAAATTCTATAATGGGACTTTAACCCCAGAAGAAAAAGACGAACTTTTCTACCACTACAGACATCTTTGTCCTAGAGGAAAAGTTAATGAATTTATTATTCGTAATTTCTTGTCTCTAACAAATCCTAAAATGGGACTTGGTCTATTTAGAAAGTAGAAATATCTTTTTCTAAATAGGCTATTCCCTAGCCTTCTTTCTTCTATTATTGGAAATATAAATGTTCTATTAATATTTTTGTTCCCAATAATATTAGAATTATTCCCCCTAATTTCTCAACAAAATTTCCTAAGTATTTTTCACATTTACTACCTAATCTTATACCTATATAAGCAAAACTAAATGTCACTAAACTTATTACTATTGAAGGAAGTACAAGTGATGAGTATATAAATGCAAAACTTATTCCTACTGCAAAGGCATCTATGCTTGTTGCTATCGATTGAGTGATTATTAGTGAATAAGAAAATCTTTTTTCTTTTTGAACCTCCGATTTATTCTGAAAAGATTCATATAGCATCTTTCCTCCAATAAAACTTAAAAGTACAAAGGCTATCCAATGGTCTATCTCTTTAACGTATACATCTATTGTTTTACCTGCTATCCATCCTAATATTGGTAAGCCACCCTGAAATATTGCTAATGAAAATGATATTAATAGCATTTGCTTGTGCTTTAAGTCTTTCATTACCATACCATCTGCTATTGCTACGGCGAAAGAATCCATCGACAAACCTATTGCTAATAGTAGTATTGCAAAAGAATCCATTTATTGTATTTGTATTGTTTTCCGTCACAAAAATAATGATTATTTGCAATTATACTAATGTTTTTCTATTTCCACACTGATTATTAAGGAGATATATAAAAATAGGTACGACAAAATTGCCGTACCTATGTATAAATATTATCTAGCATGAATCTAGATATTTTGAATTTAGATTATAACCTTAGTGATTAGCTTTAAATGCTTTTAATCTTTCCTCTAGTATTGGGAATTGATTGTCTGCTATAAATGAAACACAAGCTCTTAAACCTTCAGTTCTTTCACTTCCTGTTCCTGCCAATGATATAGCTGATATTCCGTAATACATTAATTCTTCTACTAAATCGAATCCTTCAAATCCAGGATATGATATTGTGAAGTAAAATCCATCTGCAATAGGTGCTTCTTGATCTTTATCGTAAACAATACTAAATCCATTCTCTGTGAATAATTTCTTTGCCTTAGCTGCTCTATCACCATATTTTCTTACAACTTCCCATGGTTTATATACGCCATCGTTTGTTGCTTTCAATAGTGCTGCTAGTCCTTTCTGTGCTGAATGAGTTACTCCTGCTGTTGATGCATAAAGAGTTCCATAAGCTACTGAATGTCCAAAGTTTGCTGAAGAATAATAGTCTAGCAAGTCCTTATGTTCTGAATTGAATAGTTTTTCCGACATTACCATCATACCAACTCTTTGTCCTGCATAAGAGAATGCTTTAGACGAAGATATCATTAAAATATAATTGTCTGTGTATTTTGCAACTGTTGGTTGGAATGGAGCTTCTCCTGGAACAGATAAATCTTTACGGAAGTCCATAGCGAAATATGCTAAATCTTCTTCTATAACAACTCCATATTTATTAGATAGTTCACCAATTATTTTTAATTCTTCTTCTGTGAAACATATCCATGATGGATTGTTAGGGTTTGAATATAATATAGTAGATACTTTACCATCTTTAAGTTTAGATTCTAAAGCTTCTCTTAATTTTTCTCCTCTATAGTTGTATACATCTAGAGTATCCATTTTAAGACCTAACATCTTAACAAGAGCTTTGTGTACAGGGAATCCTGGATCGATAAATAAAATAGTATCTTTTTCTTTATTCATACGTCCTGCAACCATAAATGTTGCAAAATTACCATGAATAGATCCTACTGTTGGTACACAGTATTTAGGAGCTACGTCAACATCAATAAAATTCTTTACAAATCGAGAGATTTCATTCTTTAATTCTGGTATTCCATCAATATCAGGGTACATACTTGCACATCCCTCATCAAGAGCTTTTTTCTCTGCATCTACTGCTATTTGAGGTGCTGGAAATCCTGGTATTCCCATTTCCATACGTATGAATTTATCTCCTGTTTGCTTTTCAATATTATCAATTAGGAATTTAATTTCACGTATTGATGCTTTACCTACTTTTTCGAAACCACTTTTGTCAATTACCGATTTTACCACCTCATAATCGATAGGTGTTTTTTTATTGTCTGTCATTGTTATATTTGTTTGTTTTTATTTCTCTATTTTTCAATTCTTATTCTTGCATCTACTGCTGTTACAGTGTTTGCATTTCCTAAAAGAGGATTCAAATCTAATTCTTGGATTTCTGGTGCAACCTCTAATAGTGCTGACAGTCTGATTATGATTTCTACAAACTTGTCGATATTTACACCTTCACTTCCTCTTACTCCTTCAATAATCTTATACGATTTTAAAGATTTTATCATTCCCTCTGCTTCTTTCTTTCCAACAGGAATTAATGATGATGAAGTGTCTTTTAAGACCTCTATAAATATACCACCTAATCCACACAATATCAAATGTCCGAAATCGCCTTCTGCTTTTGCCCCTACAAAAAGCTCGGTTCCTGACAACATTGGCTGAATTAATATGGCTGTTGTGTCTTTAATTTGTATCATCCTATCGAATTCTTTTTCAACTTCTTCAGGACTATTTACATTAAGAACAACTCCTCCTACATCTGATTTATGTATAGGTCCTACCACTTTCATTACTAGTGGATAACCGACTTCTTCTGCCAACTTAATTGCTGCTTCTTTTGAATCTACAACTCCTTCTTTAGCTCTAGAAATTCCTGATGCATCAAGTAAATTTTGTATAGATTCTGGAGAGATATAACCATTTTCACAAGATTCAATTATTGATCTTATTTTTTCATTATCAATCTTCACTGAACCTTCTTTTATAACAGGTTTTGGAGTGTTAAAGATGTTTACTATCGCTTTTCCTACTCCTAATTCATCAGGGAAATATACTCTTTCTAATTCCTCAGTAAAATATTTTATCCTTTCTGCACCTGTAGTCATAGATGGCAATATTGGATAAATAGGCTTTTTACATTCTTTAATTTTATCGGAAATAACTTTATATGCAGGACGAACATCCACTAATTCTGGATCTCCAAAAATAACTGCCATTCCATCTATATTCTCGAATTTGTTTTCACAATAGTCAATGATTGTTCCTAATTGCTCAGCACTTCCTGTTGCTAAAAAGTCTATCGGATTCCCTACCGCAGAACCATCGTATAGTTCTTCTAGTAGTTCGTCGCAGTATTTACCTTCTAAATGGGGAATTTCAAGACCTCCTTTTGAAAGAACATCTGTTAGCATTACTCCTGGACCACCAGCTTGTGTTATGATAGCAATATTCTTACCTTCTAATTCGTTTTGGCATAATACTCCAGCCACTTGAACTAGTTCTTCACGACCTTCGCAACGAATGATTCCTGCTTTATTAAAGATTGATTGTATTAGAACATCGGCACTAGCTAAAGCTCCTGTATGTGAAGATGCTGCTCTACTTCCTGCACTTGAACTACCTGATTTTATGGCTGCTATCTTACATCCTTTATTAATAAGAGATGATGCATGTTTTAAGAATTTTGATGGCTTTTTAATGTTCTCCATATATATCAATTTGATACGAGAACTTGTTTGTGCATCAAAATTATTGTCCCAATATTCAAGTACTTCTTCAACTCCATTTTGAGCAGAATTACCTACTGCAAACATACTAGCAAATTGAAGTCCTATTGCCATTCCCTCTTCTATAATGAAAGCTGCTGTTGCTCCCGATCCACTAACAAAATCACATCCTTTAGGATTTAATTTAGGAAGAGGTCCAGCAAATATTCCTGAATATGTAGGTGTTAATATACCTGTACAATTTGGACCTATTAAAGATGCATTGTTTTCGTTGCATATTCTTACAATTTCTTTTTCTGCTTCTAAACCTTTTCCTCCTACTTCACTAAAACCTGCAGATAGAATAATGAATGCTTTAACTCCACATTTCTCTGCTAATGTTTTCACTGAATCTACTACAAAAGGAGCTGGTATACCAATGATTGCTAAATCGGCATGTTCTAGTTCTTCTGCATTTCTGTAACTAGTAATTCCTTGTACTATATCTTCTTTAGGATTTACAACATATAATTTACCTTGATATCCTTTATCTATTATATTTTTTAGAGCCTTTCCTGCAGGCTTAAATATTGAATTAGACCCTCCGACAACAACTATTGACTGAGGATCCATTAATTCTTTATTTATCATATTCTCTTCCTTCTTTAAATGCTATACTATTAGCTTGTTTTATATTGTCGTTTGGAGATAAATTCATTAAAGCTTTCATCCATATTCCTTCTGGTATCTTATTGAAAGGATCTAGACGAGATAATAGTCCAAGTACTACTACATTAGCAGATTTACCAGACATATCACCAAATGATTGTGCCACTTTAACAGCATCTATCTCTATTACATTATAATTCTCTATTTTCTTTCTTATATCCTCTAATTTAGGATAGTCTTCTATTTTTGTATTAGGTGGTAATGCTCTATATGTATTGAATAAAATTGTTCCATTAGGCTTTAATAAATCTAAAAATCCTGGACGAAGAACTTCACTCATTTCCATTACAACT
Organism: Marinilabiliaceae bacterium JC040; assembly: GCA_022496785.1. Lineage (GTDB taxonomy): Bacteria > Bacteroidota > Bacteroidia > Bacteroidales > Marinifilaceae > SNAP01. The sequence continues at coordinate 123,775 of SNAP01000005.1, forward strand.
AATACATCGGCAGAACCTGGTGCTAGATTTGGAGAATATACATCACCACAAGCAAATGTTGATATTACTGGTCCTCCTAATTGAGCCATTCCGTGAGTATCTCCTTTTACAATATGACTATCTGCGTAAGGAGTATTCATCATCATTGTTGAAAGTACTTTACCAAAGAATAAATTACCTTGACCACCAATTCCTCTAATTGCTAAACGAAGCGATTTAGGTAGTTCCTCTTTAGAAATGCTTACTTCTTCTACTTCTATATTTTCAAATACTGGTGCTTTATCCGATTTAGGTTTTTCTTCTATCTCCATTGGGATAATAGCTCCTACAGGACACATTTGTTTACAAACCTGTTCGTTGCTACCACAGTTTGTACACATAGATGTGAATATTGGACCTGTCTCTTTATCGAATTCTATACCCGGACAGATATTACATTTTCCACATTTTATACATACATCTTTGTCTATTGTAAGACTTCTTTTCTTCAATTTAGATGGTGTCATGTTCATACATGGACCTTCTAGTATCATTGTTGTAAATTCTCCATCTTCGGCTAGACTTAATGAATTCTTAAGCTCTGATTCTATTCCTTTTAAATCGTATGAATTTACAGTAACCACTCTTGCCTCTTCTGCTTCTTCTGCTTTTTGAAGATTGAATTTATTCTGCTCTCCAGCTAAATTACAAGGTGAAGATGGTGCTGGTTGACCACCTGTCATGGCTGTAATTCTATTATCTAAAATGACTTTTACACCTGGTGTGTTTCTAAATACAGCATTTCGTGTAGCATCTAAACCTGAGTGACATTCACATGAGTCTCCTAGTACTGATATTGTTTTGTGAGCATATTCAGGACGTGATAGCACAAATCCTTGACGCATTGCATCTGATCCACCCATACATAAACATGTATCAATAGCGTTTTGGAAGTAGATTAATGTTGAACAACCTATATCTCCAAAACTTGTAAATATTTTCTTTTGTTTTCTTAGCTTATTGACTGATTCACCAAATGCTCTGTATGGACAACCAGGACAAATTGCTGGTGGACGCATAACAGGTGGTATTCCTGCTTCTTCTGCTTTTGTCCTTTTTTCTATATCAATATGTTTAGATAATATTTCTATTATCATCTCAGGAGTATAGTCTGTTATTACTGAATATTTATCTTTTCCTATTGCTTCTATACCCATTAAACTAATTCTATCTTGTATGAATTTATCTCCATCTTCAAAAATGAATAGTTTTCCTTTTACTGAGTTTGCAAATTCTTTGATTTTCTCTTCTGGAAGAGGGTAAACTGTTCCTAGAGATAATATATTTGGTTTAAGTCCACAGATATTTAATGCTTCTTTTAACATTATTTCGCTCTCACCTGCAACAATAACACCCCAATCTTCATTGCCTTTAATGCTTGTATTTAAAGAAGATGTTTCACACCATTTGGCTACTTCTGGTATTCTTATACTAGTTGCAGAATCGTATCTTTCTCTTGCTAATTTAGGAATACTCATCCACGCTTTCATGTCTTTTCCTAATTCTCGTGGCTCTATTGTACGAGATTCACCTGTTTGAATTAGCCCTTCTGAATGACATAAAATTCCATTCGCTAAGATTACTACTGGAGTATTGTATTCTCTAGATAAATCTGCAGCATGCTTTGAAATTTCGTACATATCTTGATGATTCTTTGGCTCAAGAACTGGAATTCTTGCTGAAGCAAAAAAGTGACGAAGATCTATTACATGTTGTGTACTTGAAGGTACGTAATCTGTTGCTACATAAAGTACCATTGCCCCTGCTGGTGCATTGTAAAATGCAGATGTTGTGATAGTATCTCCAGCTTGAAATGCTCCTGGAGTTTTCATTGTAACTAGAGTGTCAAAACCAGCTACAGAATGACCGATTCCCACAGCTACTGCTACTGCTTCGTTTACATCCCAACCGACTTGTATTAAATCTTGTACTTTAGATAAAGATTTGTCTATTACTTCTGTACTTGGTGTTCCTGGATAACCTTCAACACAGTGATATCCTGCATGCATTACCCCTAAAGCAAATGCTTGATTTCCTTGTAAAATGTACTTAGTTCCGCTAGGAGCTTGTACCATCTCTTTAAAATTAGCCATTGTATTATATTATATCTTTAAAGAGAATATCTTTTGCATATATTACAAAAACATAATCTATGCAAAAGACATATCTCTTGCGTTATAGAATTATTGAATATTTTATTGGTTTTTTAGAACTATGTTCTAATAGAATAAGGCGTGTATGCCGCCATAGAGACTATAGATATTCGTCTCTTTGTTTTATATTTCGGAACAAACTTTTGCTGTCTTTTAACATCGTTTGATTAATTGATTTATATTAAAATTCTCAGATTTTAACTTCAATTTCTCAAAAATAGTAAAAATTTGCATATCATCTCTTAGAACGCTTATAAATTAGCTTATAAGCTATATTATAGGCATTAATAAAACTATAAAAATACTTTATACATCTTTTAATTTTTACTTTTGCAGAAAATTAGAAAATGTATGAAAAATCAAGTCTTTAAACCAAAATTATTCAGTATTCTAAAAGCTGGATATTCAAAAGATCAATTCCAAAAAGATCTCTTCGCTGGTATCATTGTAGGAATTGTGGCCCTACCTTTAGCTATTGCTTTTGCTGTAGCATCTGGAGTTACTCCTGATAAAGGTTTAGTTACTGCCATTGTTGCAGGATTTATTATCGCTGTTCTTGGTGGTAGCCGTGTACAGATTGGTGGACCTACTGGTGCATTCATTATCATTGTATACGGAATTGTTCAACAATATGGATTAGAAGGATTAATGATTTCAACTTTCTTAGCAGGTATTTTCTTAATCTTGTTTGGAGTGTTGAAACTTGGATCTGTTTTAAAATTTATTCCTCATCCTTTAGTTGTTGGATTTACTTCTGGTATAGCTTTAGTTATCTTTTCTACTCAAATTCAACAAGCTCTTGGACTTAGTATTGAGAAAGTTCCTTCTGAATTTATTAATAAATGGGCAACATATTTTAACCATATTGATACTGTTAATTTTTATGCCTTAGGAATTACAATAGCTACTGTTTTAATTTCGATATACTCTAGTAAATTGATTAAAAAAGTTCCTGGTTCTTTTGTTGCAATCATTCTTGTTAGTTTAATAGCTAGTTTGTGTAAACTTCCTGTTGAAACAATAGAGACTGTATATGGTGGTATTCCAACTAGTTTTTCATTCTCTATGCCAGATATAGATTTAGCTAATATTACAAACTATATTCAACCTGCTATAACTATTGCTCTTTTAGGTGCTATTGAATCGTTACTTTCTGCTGTTGTAGCTGATGGTATGATTTCTGGTCACCATAGATCTAATACAGAACTTATTGCTCAAGGTGTGGCAAATATCTTTTCTCCTTTACTAGGAGGTATTCCTGCTACAGGTGCTATTGCTCGTACTGCTACTAATGTTAAAAATGGTGGTAGAACTCCTGTTGCTGGTGTTATACATGCAATAACTCTTTTACTTATTATGCTTTTCTTTGGTAAGTGGGCAAAACTAATACCTATGTCGTGTTTAGCTGGTATTTTAATTGTTGTTTCTTACAATATGAGTGAATGGCGATCTTTTAAATCGATTTGTAAAGGTTCGAAATATGATATAGCAGTACTTTTAACAACTTTCTTCCTAACTGTTTTAGTAGATTTAACAGTGGCAATTGAAGTTGGTATTGTTCTTGCTGCCCTATTATTTATGCAAAGAATGTCTAAGACAAGTCAAGTTTTCTCTGCAAAAGCAGATACAGATATGCTAGAAGATTATAGCGTTCTTCCTAAAGATTTTGATGTATTTGAAATTTCAGGACCATTCTTTTTTGCTGCAGCTAAAGCTTATAATGAAGTTTTAAATGATATTCATGGTACTTCTAAAGGTGTTATTATTAGGATGAGACATGTTCCTTTTATTGACTCTACAGGAACAAGAAACTTCTCTCAATTGATAGATAATATGCAGAAAAAAGATATAAATATAATTCTTTCAGGAGTTAGAAAAGATGTGTTTACTGAATTGAATAATGCAGGTATTGTTAAAGAAATTGGAAAGAATAATATCTTCACTAGCTTTGAGGAAGCTGTTAAAAGTGTAAATGAACAACATAATGCTTAATTATATTGTTTAGATATAAATATCTTTCTAAATTTAATTATAAAAAGAAACTTAAGGTCTAGTTACTTAATAACTAGACCTTTATTTATTCAAAAGAAATAATACGCAATGTATATAATTATATAAAAAGTGAAATTTATTTATAAAAAAATAGTACTTAGTTAAATTTTATACAATAGAACTATACATTTATATATAAAATTATTATAACTTTGAGAGGAATAAAAGATACACTATGGAACACGCTAACAAATTAAAACAATACACCTTTAGTTATCTTAAAGATTTATACAACTTTCAAAACTACACAGAATATTCAGGTATGTACTTATCTGAAAGTTCTATGAATTATTTCAATATTCTTGAATTTCCATGTAGAATAGAAGGAGTTGCATTTGTCTTAGCAACTAAAGGAGAGATTACACTAAGAATCAATTTAAAGGAATACGTTATTAAAGCAGGTATGATATACATTAATGTACCTGAAAATATCGTTCAATATGTTGATAGTAAAGACTTTGAATGTAGACTTATCGCTGTAGATCATGAAACCATTCAAGGAATAAAAGATCTATTCTTAGATAAAACTTCTATCTATTTAGAATTAAAAGAAACTCCATATTTTACTCCTCCTAAAGAGGATATGGAATATGCTTTTCAGCATTATGACAATCTTAAGAATTGTATCACAAAGTACAGAGGAAATAGAAAGAAAGAAATAAGTATGGGATATTTATCTATTCTTTTTAACCATTATATTGATACTGTGGAGAGAGTATTCCATACAAGAGGCTTTAAAGATGCTGATAACGTTTCTAACGGAAGTAAAATTTTTGAAACATTTATGCAATTATTGACAAAGCATCATACTCAAGAAAGAACTATTAAATTCTATGCCAATATACTTAATTTGACTCCTAAGTATTTTTCAAAACTTATTAAAAACACTTCTGGACAAAGTGCTGGAGATTGGATAGATGATTTTGTTATTCTTGAAGCTAAGAATATGCTTCGCTTTTCAGATAATAATATTAAAACCATAAGTTATAATCTAAATTTCGCTACACCATCTTTATTTTCAAGATATTTTAAGCAAAAAACAGGACTTACTCCACAAAAATATAGATTACTATCTAATTAAAATGACAAATAATAAACAATTAATCACAACACTATACAAACTCAATATCCTAATTACTTTTTAGTGAAAAGCAGTAGAAATAAATCCCTACTGCTTTTCTATTTTTTTATAAGATAATATCACAGACATCTATCTTTACCACTTTCAATAAATCTTTAGGATCTATCTTTATTTGCATTCCTCTCACTCCTGCACTTATATAGATAAAAGGAAAACTTAAACATGTATCATGTATATAAGTTGGAAAATTTTTCTTCATTCCAATAGGAGTACACCCTCCTCTAATATAACCAGTTGTTGGAAGAACTGTTTTTAGAGGTATTAAATCACATTTCTTATTCCCTGAAATTTTGGCAGCTTTCTTAAGATTTAATTCTTCTGCTCCTGGAATTAGACAAACAAAATTTCCTGTTTTATTTCCTTCAAGAACCAAGGTCTTGAACACTTGCTCAACAGGCTCATTAAGTTGTTCTGCTACGTGAATTGCACCTAAATCTTTTTCATCAACTTCATATGGTATTAATTCATATTTTATCTTTTTTTTATCTAAAATACGAACAGCATTTGTCTTTTTCATTTTTACTTTTTTATATCTCTTCCTAAGCTATAAATACAAAATTACTAATTAAAATTTCAAGTCAAAAAGGTATATATATTCACAATAAGAATATATATACCTTTTATTGGTTATATAAATACTTTTAATAAGATTCTTATCTATATTCTTTAATAGAATTTAAAAGGACTAATATTGGAAATGTATTTATCTTATATATCCCAATTTTGTTAATTCACTCCATAAGAAATTTACATTGGTAAATCGTGATACTATTCTACCTTCTTTATTTATAAGTATAAATATTGGCCATTGGTTTATAAAATAATTATAAAACATGCTACCATCATCTTTTAGTGTAAGCCAAGGAAAATTATTCTTTTTTAAATATACTCCAAGATCTTTATCTTTCACATTGTATTCCTTTATATCTAAAACTCTTAGTCCTTGCTTATTAAAAGAATTATATGCCTGTAATATTTCTTTACCAGGTCCTGAGTAACGATATAAATTAGTTGTTGAATAAGATAGAATAAGATCGTGACCTTTAAAATCAGATAGTGAAATAGGCTTATTATCAAGAGTCTTATAAGTAAAATCTGGAGCTATCTTCCCTTCAGAACAAGCAATTGCTTGTTTTCTATATTCTCTAAAGAATTTTAAATATGGACTTTCGTATAAATCTGGTGAAAAAGAATTAATCAATTTATTTAATGTTTCAATATCTTTCATAAAAATATAAGAGTAAGCGATAGAACTTAGAACATAACTATCAGATTTTGCATTTAAATCTTTCCAAATATCATCAATTAGTTTGTCTATTATTTTATTTCTGTTCTCATTATCTGTTTCATAAATAAAATCCCTAATTTGATCTAGATATTTTTCATTGAATTCATCATTCATGGGTGTTCCACTAGGAATTATTTTACCATTGTGAATTGATAATCTTAAATTCCCTGGTTCATTAAAAAAAGAAACATAATATGGATGATCCTCTAATCTTAACGTACCAGTACATAGATATGTTGGACCACTTAAACTATCGTTTATAATACCATTCTTAATTTTAATAACTCTATCTGGTTTAGGAGTTCTATAAGTTAAAGCATGGCGGGGTATGTCTTTGTAGAATAAAAGTTCTCCATTTATATCCTTTCCAAAATTAGCTTTTAAATAACAAGTTTTAATTTCTGTCATACAAGATGATAGTAGAAAGGCAATAATAGTAAACAATAATAATTTCTTCATTTTAGTATAGCTTTTGTAATAGTTTGTATTATATTGATATTATGTATCTCTAGAATATTGATATTAATTCAATGAACCTTATTTGGACAAAAGGCTTATATTGAGTATTAAATTTGGTATTCTAAAAAATCGAACAAAATTAATATAATACATCTATTTATGAAGTATATTTACCATATTTATTAATTAAAACTATTCATCCACACTCCTCTCTCTAAATAAAAAAGTGGTATATAAACTTAATTATACACCACCATTTACTATAAAAATATAAAACAACAATTAGATGTTATTTTTTAAAACCATATTTCGCTAATTCGTCCCATATTGCCTTTCCATGAATGCCTCTAGCTAATATCTTTCCATCCTTGTCAATTAAAAACATATCTGGTATAGCATTTACATTATATATATCTGCAATTTTTTTTGTATCTCTTACTTGAGACCATGGCATTTGCTCTTTTTCTAAAGCTTTAAGCCAATCTTTCTCTTTGGCATCAAGAGATACATTTAAAACTTCTAAACCTTTAGAATGAAATGCTTGATAAATTTTCTTTACCTCAGGAATCATTTGACGACAAGGTCCACACCATGAAGCCCAAAAATCTATTAATAGATATTTACCCTTATAATCTGATAAAGAAAGAGTTTTACCTTCTTTTGTTTGAAGAGTGAAATTTGGAGCCTTCATACCTACAGCAGACGCTTCAGCTGCATCTCTCTTTTTAATCAAATCTGCTAAATAAAATGTCTTATAGATTTCTTTTGAAAAAGAATTAATAATCTTATTTAATGTAGGTATATCAGCACCGTAAAATAAAGAATGAAATAAAGAACTTAAAACTATACTATTAGGCTTTTTATCAAGTTCCTTCCAAAGATTGTTTATAAAATCTTCTTTGAATGCACTTTCTTCACTAGATAAATTATGCTTATATTTTAATTTATTGAATCTATCAATTTTTAACTTTTCTACTAAAAGATTATATTCATCATTTAAAGGTGTTCCACTTGCAACTATCTTATTGCCTTTAATTTGAAAATTAATCTCACCTGGTTCTGAGAAAAAGAATAAACCATAACCCTTTCCATTGACTTTAGCAGATCCTTTACGTACAACTTTAGTACTATCAATAATTTTATCAATACCACCTTCATTTATCGTTATGTTTGTACAATGCTTCTTTGCTTCATCCCATGATGAATATCTCTTATATGGATAAATAGTTATTTTACCTTTTACATCTTTACCTAAATCGGCCTTTAATACACATTCATTACTTGTGTTTTTACACGATACAGCAATAATTATTACACTAATAAATAATAATAATTTTCTCATTTTATCTTGGATTTTGTTTTATTTCAGGATTCTTAATTATATATTTTCTTGCTATCGGATATACCCATCTATTACTATTAGGAGAAAGTATATAATCTTTACCTTTTACAGTTCTCTTTAAAGTAATATTCGCATTATCATTAGTATTATATCTTTTAAGATCGAACCACCTTAAGCCATGAAATGCTAATTCTCTTCTTCTTTCGTTTTTAACTTTTGTAATAGCTTCATTTCTATCACTTGCTGATAGAGGTACATATTTTCCAGTTTCAAAACGTTTGACCCTTATATCATTTAAGATTTTAATTGCTTCTTTATAATCACCCACTCTTGCTAAACATTCTGCCTTATTAAGCATTACTTCGGCAACAGTTAAACCTAATTGACGACCAACTGTATGCTCCATTATATATACTTGATTTTTATATGGAGGGAACCATTCTGTAGTAAGATATCCTTTCCATCTTAAATCTGCATCTACATTATAAACAGATTTTAAATCATCACTTGGGTATATTAGTGCATATCTATTAACGGCACCTTTATTTAAAATTACCTCTTCATTAAAAGGATTCTTAGGAAGATCAATAACTGTTTTATACCATGCATTATTGCCTAAAGTATTATAATCGTATAAAAAGTCATACAGATTTAAAGATTTATTTGCAGCTATTAGTGCATTATTATAGTCCGCTTTATATAGTAAAACTCTAGAAAGTAGAGCATAAGCAGATGCTTTTGAAGGACGATTATTTAAGTCTGAAGTTGGAGGAAGAAAATCGATTACTTCGTTAATATCATCTTCAATTAATTTATATGCTTCACTTACTGTTCCTCTAATTAATTTACCTTCAATAACTGGTTTTTTATTTAGAGGTACTGATAAATCTGTATTTGATGTAGACTTATTATAATGCTTACCATAAATATTTGTCAAAAGAAAATATGCAAAAGCTCTCTGTATTTTCGCCTCTCCATAAAGTTGTTTCTTTTCTTGTTCATTTCCTTTAGTATTTAATACTTCTGAAATCACAACATTTGCAACATATATTTGACTGTATAAAGAAGCCCATACACCATCTTCTTGCTCGTCTAAATAATATTTCTCTGCCCAAGTATAGGTTGATTGAGAGCTTAACCCGTAATTCTTATCGTAAATTTCATCTCTTATAATAATGTCATCACTACTGTAAAGAACATTTCCATAAGATTGTATAAAACCACTTGAAGATCCTCTACTTTGAGTTTGATCTAATAATAATCTATAATCTTCAACCTTAACAGGAATAATTTTCCCTTTAGGTTTAATTTCTAGCCAATCAGAACATGAAGTAAATATGGCCAAAATCAATATATATAAATAAATTTTTCTCATAATTTAATATTCTCCTATATTATAAAGTAAGTTTAAGACTAAATGTAAATTCAGGATTAGTATTTATTCCTCCTCCATTCATATTTGGTATATTTTCAGGATCTAAACCTTTAGAATTAAATACATAAACACCAAGATTTCTTACTTGTGCTGATAGCTTTAAGTTGGAAATATGAAGAGGTTTAACTAAAGATTGTGGCAAATCATAAGATAAAATAACCTCTTTAAATCTAATATGAGATGCATCGTGAACAGTATTAGAACTTCCTGTAGAATAAGAATCATAGTATGCATTTAACATAGAAGAATCTGTAGGATACATAGGAATATCTGTTTTCTTTTCATCTCCTGCTTGTTTCCATCTATTATCGAAATCTTTATGAATCCAATTTCTCATTCCTACTTGAGACATTATTGTTCTATAATTAATTCTATTTTCTCTGAATACATGACCAAATTTATAAGTCATTAATAAAGTTAAAGAAAGACCTTTATATGAAATTGTATTAACAAGGCTACCGTAGTATTTTGGCACTGTAGTTCCCTCATATTTCAATGCAGAGGCATTTTCAACAGGAGATTTATAATCAACAATCTTTCCTTTTTCATTATAAACTTGTGGGGTTCCACTCGCAGAAAGTCCAGCCCATTTATAGCTATACATATAGTTAATTGGTAAACCTACCTTAGGCTTCATTCCTAAATAAGAAGAAGGTGTTTCACTAGGCATTTCTATTTCCATAACCTCATTCTTATTGTAACTGAAATTTAAACCAACATTCCATTTAACTTCTTTTTTTACAGCTAAAGCATTTAAACTAATATCAATTCCTTTATTTGATATTTCTGCAACATTCATTAATGCCTGAGAAAATCCATATGTTGAATTAAGAGATACATATCCCAATACACCATCACTATATTTATTATAATACTCTATACTTCCTGATAATCTATTATTTAGTATAGAGAAATCAAGACCTAAATTCATAACAGATGTTTTTTCCCATCTCAATTTAGGATTCTTAGGATTATTAACGTATGCATACTGATTCTGAGTCTCCCAATCTTTACCGACTAAAGCTATCATATATGGACTAGTAGATTTATCAACATTTCCATTCCAACCATATGTTGTTCTTAGTGTTAAGAGATTTATAAAATCAATATTAAAGAAATCTTCTTTATGAATCTGCCAATTTCCTCCTACAGACCATAAAGGAACATTTCTATAGTCAGAATCAGCTCCAAAAAGATTAGAATCATCTAAACGAGCACTTGCAGTTGCTGTATATTTTTCAAGATATGTATAGGCAAAATTTCCATAATATGAAAGGAATCTATCTTCTATCTGAGAAAATTTAGAAGCATCTCCTATAACTCTCTTTGATCCATTAACAGGATTAGGAAATTTCTCATTTAAATTTACATTTACATACTGAAGACTTTGAGGATCAAAACCATATTTAGTCATATTACTTGACTCGCTCTTTACTTTTCTAACTTCTACACCTGCTATTGCAGTAATATTATGCATATTATCATTAAAAGATCTATTGAAATTTAATTGACCTCTAGTAGTAAATGCACTATAATTTGAATAAGATTCTGCTAATATAGAACCTTTTGGTAAATAAGAGATTACTTTACCATCTTTAATAATAGAGCGAATATTTACTGCATTCCTAACTCTATATGTTTCTTCGTTATAAAGATTTCTTCCTTTTCCATTACCCCACTCGTACTGGTAACGACCTTCTAAACTTAAACCATCAATAATTTTGAAATTAAATCCAACTCGTAATTTTAAATCAAGATTCTTACTTGAATTATCTGCATTATCGTACTCTCTCTTCGTATTATAATTCCAATCGTAAGGAAAACCTTGTGCAACTAAATTATCTTTAAAATCTTGATAATAACTCTTAGGTTCAGTTACATAATTACCCTTTGAATCTAAAATTTGTTGATACTGAGTCATATTAAGAACTCTAGTATAATCAATACCATTAGTATTAGCATTACGCATTGCAGCATTAATTCCTAAATTAATTGATAATCTTTCTGATAATTTAGATTCTAAAGCCAAATTAGAAATAAATCTATTACTATTATTTTGCTTTGAGAATGATTTATTATCATCGTAACTTACAGAAGCATAATAAGAATTGTTCTTTGTTTTACCACTTATTGATAAATTATATTGCTGTCTAGTAGCTTTTCTAAGAAATAAATCTTTAAATTCATCTCTAACATCCCTATTACCAATTTTACTTAATACTGCATTTACTTGATCTTGAGTATATATTCCATCTCTCATTTTTAAGAATGCTTCCATTCCTGCTGATAAAGAATATTGATTTGCACCTTTAGGTAGATCTATATATCTACTATCTGCATAATGTTTTTCAAATTCAAGAAAAGATGCTGTAGAAGCAACAGGTAAATCATATAAATTAGGAGTATCTGTAATAGATAAAGATGTTGAAAAATTAATTACAGGTTTTCCAACTTTTGCAGCTTTCTTAGATACAATAACTATAACTCCATTAGCTGCTCTTGCTCCCCATATAGAAGCTGCAGCTGCATCTTTTAGTACTGTAATATTCTCTATATCGTTAGGATTTATTGTTTCCATAGAACCTTCTATAGGAAAACCATCTACAACAATTAAAGGTTTTTTATTTGCAAAGATTGTACTTTGCCCTCTAATCTCCATATTACCACTTTTATCAAAAAGGACTCCTGTTGTTTGTCCTTCAAGCTTATCAATAATATTCATTGTTGCCTTATTATCAAGGACCCCAACATCTACCTTTTCAAAAGCTCCTGTTGCTCTTTCTTTAGAAAGAGTTTGGTAACCAGTCACAACAACTTCATCTAAATATTGTGAATCAGCCTGTAAAACAACATCAATGTTCTTTTGTCCTTTATATTTTACAGTTTTAGATTTTAATCCTACGAAAGAAAATGTAATCTTTATATCTCCTGTATTTACAAATTTCAAACTATATTTTCCATCAATATCGGTTGATGTTCCTATACTTGTTCCTTCTATAAATACAGATGCTCCAGGAAGTGAAACTCCTTTTTTATCTTTTACAACTCCTGTAATAACAACTGTATTCTTTTGCAAGAATTTTTCTCTTGACATTCTACTTACCACAATAAGGTTATCCTTCATCTGGTATTCTAACATATTTTTGTCAAATAGATAATTTAAAACATCCTTAACAGATTTATTTTCAACTTTTAAATCTATTGTTCCTTTACTCTCTACAAGAGAATGATTGTAAAGGAATTCATAATCAGTCTGATTACTTATAACATTGAGAATTTCATACAAACTAGCGTTCTCTAAATTTAAAGAAACCTTTTGATTTTGAGAATAAACATTATTCGCGGACAGCTGAATAATACCTAAAAACATACACACTAAAAGACTTTTCATAATCATGAAAGTTTTTTTCCATGTCATACCACTATGCAGCATGGCATGATCTAATTGTTTTTTCATACCTTTGTAACGTATTTAATTATACAATTGTATTCATATTAACTGTTTGCAAGACTGAAATATGAATACTTATTAAAAGAAGTCGTGTAAGTATCTCACTACTTATGCGACTTTATTTTTTTGAGACAAGTAAAGAACCTTTACCTACTTCTATTCTTATATCGTGAGTCATTTCTAATATTTCTATAAAACTCGATATATTTTTATATCTCTGAACCTTTCCTGTAAATCTTATTTTTTTAACCTCTTCATTAGCAAAAAACACGTCTATATTATACCATCTAGATATTGTCTTCATAATATTTTCAACTTTCTCGTTAACAAACTTATATGTACCATCTTTCCATAAAACAAAAAGATCAACATCTACTTTTTGTTTTTTAATAGATTGGCTTGAAACGTTATATATGGATTGTTCTCCAGGAGTTAATTTTATAGTCTGACTTTTTTTATACTCTACTACAACTGATCCTTCAACTAAAGTTGTTGAAATAATATTATCATAAGAAGACACATTGAATGATGTACCTAGAACACGAGTTTTAATACCATTACAATTAACAATAAAAGGACGTTTTGCATCTTTACTAACTTCGAAATATGCTTCTCCCTCTAAATAGACTATGCGCTTTTTGTTACCAAATGCAATAGGATATTTAATTTTAGTTTCCGAATTTATCTTCACTCTTGTTCCATCACTTAGCACCAATTGATATTCTCCTCCTCTAGGTATAAATATTTCATTGTATTTAAGTTTTACTGGCTTAGCACCCTTTGAAGAATATTTAAGAATTGAATTATTATTACTTAGAGAAACTTCTTTTGAAACAGTTTTTATTTCTTTAGAAGAAATCGAATCTAATTTTAATACACTACCATCAGCAAGTTTTAGAATTGCTTTTTTAGAACCAACCTTTATTTGAGATTTTGCAATTTTAGTATTGTATATATTGCTTTCATATGTTCTATCTTTCAATAAAAAGAAAAAAGATGAGAAAATAATCAAAACAGATGCTGCATATGCAATTAAAGTATACAGTTTAAATCTTTTCTGCCTTACTTTATTTTTTATCTTAAGTTGGTTTAAATAATATGCCTTTTTAATATCTAAAGAATAATCTAATTTATCATCCTCTATTTTTTTAATCATCTTGAATAATTCTTTATTCTTATTTGAACTATCATACCAAGAATTAAATAAAGATTTTTCCTCTAGAGAAACCTCTTCATTTCTAGCAATACGAGCAATTATATCCCAAATAGGTTCTGTCATTCTTAATGTCTTTTTATTTATAAGACACCAAGTTTTATTTATAATGTGACAATAATTAATGATTTTTTATAAAAAAATGTAAATACCTATTTTTTTGTATGAATCACAAGCATAAAAGAAGAGAATAATTGAGGCTTCAATTTATTTCTTAAAGACTTAAAAGATCGAGCCATATGAGTACGTACTGTATTTATAGAAATACCTAAATCGTCTGCAACTTCTTGATATTTATGACCATGAATACAACATCGAATAAAAACATCTTTACTTTTTTCAGGTAGCATGTTTATAGCTTTATAAAGTAATTCTTTCTCTTGAAAATCAAATAAATTTGAATCTACATTATTATCATCTATCGTGAAGTCTGATAAATGCTTATTTCTTCTTTCATTATCTCTTATATAATTTAAACACTTATTCCTTACAGATTTAAAAAGGAAAGATGATAAATTTGAATTTATAGAATTATAATATTTCTTAGTCCAGAAATCCACAAAGAAATCTTGCACTATATCTTCAGCTGCTGATGTATTTTTAATTATAGAATTAGCAAACATTACTAAATCTGAATAATTTGTATAAAAGAATAACTTATAAGCCTCTTCGCTTCCTCCTTTTAAATAGTTTAATAAGTCTAATTCTTTATTCATTTTAATATTCAAGTAAGTTCCCACTAACAAACATTCTATCCAAAGATATAAAAAATATAACTCATGCTATTAAAATTAACAAATTCAATAAATGTATCACATAAATTGCAGATAGATATCCTAAATATAAATACAAAAAAAAATCTCTCACTCGTAACCCATACATTAATATAAGGTTACAAGTTTGAGATTAGAATTTTTATAAAGTATGTAATAATAAATTTCTTTAATAATGAGATCCGTAGAAAGAAGCATTTGCTGCAGAAGTTGCTGCAATTACAGCCATAGAAATACTTGAATTTACACCTCTTTTAACCTCTTTAACTGTTTTGTAAATTGTAGTATCTTTAGGTAAACCAGCAATCACATCTTCAATACGTTGTCTTAAAAGTTTCCTTTCTGCTCTATCATATGTTAATATTCTCATAGCTGTACAAGCCTTAAGTAAACCTAATAAAGCAAGACTTTCATCTCCAATACTCTTAGAATCTCCTTTTAATTCTTCTTTTAAGGTGAATATCAAATTATTTCTAAGTTCAATATTCTTTAAATAATATTTATCGTAAGGGAATATCCATAAAAACTTACGACGTTCATGACGATATATTTCTTTATCTGTAAGAGACCTTCTTAAATGTTTTCTTAATTTATAAGAAGATCGTGCTACCATCACTTTCAACCAAAAAACTATAGATTTATGTTTTTTCTTTTTAAGCATTAAATCTCTAAGTTCTCTAAAAAAAGGATTTTCAATAGGCTCTTTAGATACTACTACCAACTTTTTACCTTTTAAAGTTATAATATCATCTTCAACCATTTGAATTATCATAGCGCCCACTAGGCCATAATTGACCTGCACATCACCTAAAAGATTATAACTCTTTTTTGGACTATGTGCCAATACTAAGAATCTTTCTAGAATATCAAGTTGCATATCATTCATTTTCTATAAATATACTAAAAATAATTTAATTCGCCTTAATATAGATATATGATTTCGGTTAATAGCTTAACAAATTGTATTATTTTTCTGTGACTTCTCTTTAAATAAACAATAAAAAATACTAATTTGCTGATGCAGAATAGAAATGCAAATAAACTAATCATAACTTAAAATTAATAATTGAATTATTATGGAAAAACTTAAATTTGAAAGGCTAACAAAAAGAAGAAAAAAACTTGTAGAATCTCTTAAGGAGAGTACAAATGATAGAGGCATTGTACTATTATTTGGAAATAGCATGTCTCCTATGAATTATAAAGATAATGAATATCGATTTAGGCAAGATTCTACATTTATGTACTTCTTCGACTTTTATGAACATGCTGATTTAGCTGCAACAATAGATTTAGATTCAGGAGAAGAAATTATTTATGGTGATGAATTGACTACTGATGATATTGTTTGGACTGGAATTCTTCCTACCATAAAGAATGAAGCTGAAAAGATTGGTATAAATAAAACTCTTCCAAGAAGAAATCTTGAAAAAACAATTAAAGAAGCTCTTAAACAAGGAAGAAAAATACACTATCTTCCACCATATAGAGCAGAACATAAGCTTGAACTTATTGAACTTCTAAATATCAAAGAAAGTGAAATAGAAGCTAGAAAATCTCTTGATTTAATAAAAGCTGTTGTAAACCTTAGAAATTATAAATCTGAATGGGAAGTCTCTGAGATAGAAAAAGCAGTTAATATTTCATATCAGATGCACAAAAATGCAATAATTCACGCACAAGCAGGAATGAAAGAATATGAAGTTAAAGCAATAATTTCTAAAACTGCTCAGGAAATGGGAGCAGAACTATCTTTCCCTACAATTTGTACAGTACACGGAGAGACTCTTCACAATCATCACTATCACAACACTCTTGAAAATGGTAAAATGCTATTAATAGATGCTGGAGCTGAAATATCTACAGGTTATGCTGGAGATTTATCTTCAACACTACCTATTTCTGGTAAATTTACTGAAAGACAGAAATTAATATATGATATTGTTTATAAATCTCACTACGCTGCAGTAAAAGCTATGAAACCAGGAGTTCCATTTAAAGAATGCTATTACACTTCATGTAGAGAAATATTCAATGGATTAAAAGAATTAGGATTAACTAAAGGTGATGCAGATGAAGCCGTACATGCAGGAGCTAACGCTTTATTCTTTCAATGTGGCTTAGGGCATATGATGGGTATGGATGTTCACGATATGGAGAATCTTGGAGAAGTTTGGGTAGGTTATGATGGGGTAGAAAAATCTACTCAATTTGGTATAAAATCACTTAGATTAGCTCGTCCTCTTGAAGCTGGATTTGTTCTAACAATAGAACCTGGAATATACTTCATTCCATACTTAATTGACAAATGGAAAGCTGAAAACAAATTCTCACAATTTATAAATTACTCTGAAGTTGAGAAATGGAAAGATTTTGGAGGTATAAGAAACGAAGAAGATTACCTTATCACTCCTGATGGGTATAGAATACTTGGTAATCCTATCTCTAAGAAATTAGAAGATGTTGAAGCTCTTAGATCATAAAAATAGATCACTTATAAAATATAAGATTGTATTTCACAAAAGGTGTAAATAATAAAAAGGGGACTAATCTATATTTAGATAGTCCCCTTTTCATTGATAGAATATATTTTAAACATTTCAATATAAATACCTTATATTAAAATCTTATTAATTCGTCATTTCAAAATACTTATTCATCACCATCAGAGAAATAGCTCTTTCCTTTTTCTTATTCATAAACTGAGAAACATATTTATGAGCATTATCTATTATCTTCTGAGCTTCATCAGGATTTTCTATATAAAAATTCAACCTCTCCTCTAAATCGGAATAATCATCTTTTATTCTTACATAGTGTACATTTGGAATCAATTTACCCTCCATAAACCATGTCTCATAAGTCGGCTCTGGCATCACAGCTAAACTATTTGAAGACATTACCCACTTCAAATTACTAGCAACATCATTACCCTCTAAAGCCATTATAAATTTATAATCAAGATGTTCCCATAATGTTTTCTTAGGTTTTATCCACTCCTTAGGTGTAACTCCTCTAGCGCTTGTTTCACCTAAATCACACATAGGATGATTAATATACATCTCAACAAATTCTCTTCTTCTAAGTTTATCACTTATCTTTCCTCTAAAGATAACTTTATTATCCTTTTCAGTAAATTTCTTTTTATCATCTAAAAAGATAAAATGTCTAACTTTATCTAGATTAAGAACAACTGAATTTTCATTATCTCCAGCAATAGGTCTACTTTTTACAATACTAGGTAATTCAGGTACATAAGTTACATCACCAAAAGCATTACTCCATTTAAAATCATCACTAAACCATCTTGTATATTCGTAAGAATCAAAGAAATAAACAGATTGATATGTCTTATTTTTATACTTATGATTTTTAAGAATAAGACTATCCTTAGGTAATTCTTTCTTAGAAGATAGTTTATTATAATAATTCACTCGTTCGAGAACTTCTGGATCTTTTGAGTACTTTCCTTTTAAGACTCCAGAGAGTCTCATTCTAAAGAAAAACTTAGGGAGATAATAATTTATAAAGTTATTAACAAAGTAAAATAACTTTACATTCTTCCCACTACCTAATTTTTTAATGATTTTCATATTTGCCTATATACTTATTTTTCTTATCCGATTAAAACTAAAAGAGTGTATTAAAACTATCAATACACTCTTTTAAAAAATAATAATATTCTAATTTTTTCTCTCAATTTCTTTTAAATTAAGCATTTGTTTCTTTTCTAAGAAAGATTGTATTCCTCCTAAATGCTCTTTCACTTGTTTATTTCCAAACTCATATACCCTTGAAACTAAACCATCTAAGAAATCTCTATCGTGAGATACTAAAATTAAAGTTCCATCATAATCTAATAGTGCTTCCTTAAGAACCTCTTTAGTCTTTATATCAAGATGATTTGTAGGCTCATCAAGAATTAATACATTATAAGGTTCAAGTAACAATTTCACCATAGCTAAACGCGAACGTTCACCTCCAGATAGAACTTTAACCTTTTTCTCAATATCATCGCCAGAGAACATAAAAGCACCTAAAATATTTCTAATCTGCTTTCTAATCTCTCCTTTAGCCACCTCATCAATAGTTTGAAAGATACTTAATTCTCCATCTAACTGAGCAGCTTGGTCTTGAGCAAAATAACCGATCTTAACATTATGACCTAGATTTAAAGTCCCATCATGATCTATTTGCTGCATTAATATTTTAACTAAAGTTGATTTCCCTTCACCATTTTTACCGACAAAAGCTACATTCTCCCCCCTTGCAATACTAATTGAAGCATCTTTAAAAACAAGATGATCACCATATCTTTTTGTTATTCCATCAGTAATTACAGGGAAATCACCTGAACGTGGAGCTGGTGGAAATTTTAATTTAATATGCGAAGTATCTATTTCATCAATTTCTATTCTTTCCAATTTTTCAAGCATTTTCACTCTCGATTGTACTGAATTTGTCTTAGAATAAGTACCCTTGAAACGTTCAATAAACTGCATATTATCAGCAATCATCTTTTGTTGCTCTTCATACGCTTTTAATTGATGTTCTCTTCTCTCTGCTCTTAATTGTAAATAAGAAGTATAATTAACTTTATAATCGTATATTCTTCCCATTGTAACCTCTATAGTTCTTGTTGTAATATTATCAACAAAAGCTTTATCGTGAGATATCAACATAACAGCACTATCACTACTTATCAAGAAATTCTCCAACCACTGTATCGATTCTATATCAAGATGATTCGTAGGCTCATCTAAAAGTATTAAATCTGGTTTCTTAAGTAATATCTTTGCCAACTCAATACGCATTCTCCAACCACCACTAAACTCCTTAGTAGGACGTTGAAAATCCTCTCTTAGGAAACCTAATCCCATAAGAACTTTCTCTACTTCTCCATCGAAATTAGTATCTTCTATAGAATAGAAATGTTCAGATAAAGTAGAAACCCTCTCAATAATCTTATAATAATCCTCAGATTCATAATCTGTTCTAGTTTCTAATTCTTTATTTAAAGAGTTTATCTCATTTTCCATTTCATGAATATGAGCAAAAGCCTTAGAAGCCTCTTCAAAAACAGTATTATCATCTGTTACCATTAAATGCTGAGGAAGATAAGCTATAACAGATCCTTCAGGAGCTGAAATATTACCTCTTGTTGGTTCTTGAACGCTTGCCAATATTTTTAAAAGAGTTGATTTACCTGCCCCATTCTTTCCCATCAAGGCAATTCTATCCTTATTATTGATAATAAACGATATATCTTTAAAAAGAGTTGTATTACCAAACTCTACGGCTAAATTGTCTACTGAAATCATATTTAATATATTTAGAACAGCAAAGATATAATTTCATTTTCAATATCATAAAGCTGAATTTAATTAGTAAAGTTTTAGAAATAAAATATTATCTTGAACTTATATTTCAGAAACCTAAAATTATATATCATGGATAAATATAAAGAATCACAAATTATACACGAAGAAGAAACTTGTAAATTCTATACAAAAATAGATGAAATTGAAGCATATGTTATATATAAAATTCAAGATGACATTATAGATATCCGCCACACTATAGTACCTCAAGAAATTGGTGGTAAAGGAGTAGCTGCAAGATTAGTAAAAGCAACATACGATTGGGGATTCTCTAAGAATTTAAAACCTATGGCTAGTTGTTCTTATGCAGATGTATGGTGCAAAAGGCATAATATTGAAACTGTAAGCAGTAAAGATCTTAAAGAAGGTTGTTGTGCATGCTAAAGTCAACACTAAACAAACCTATATATCAGATCTTTATTAAAGGTAAATAAATACAAACAGAAGTTTCTTGATTAGGAATAGAACTAACCTCTATACTACCTCCATGATTTCTTATTATCTGGCGAGAAAGACTTAATCCTATTCCTGATCCAGAATCTTTAGTAGTAAAGAATGGAATAAAAATATGCTCTAATTCAGCATTAGAAATTCCCTTACCATTATCTTTAAATTCTATGCAATATTTATCATTATCAATCACTTTACCAATAATTTGAATACACGACCTATCAGTATTCTCTATTGCTTCGTAAGCGTTCTTAAGAATATTAATAAAGACTTGTGACATTTGAGCCTCATCAATAAATAATTCAGATTCTTGAATATTCCTCTCAATACTAAGATCTTTATAATCCATCAAATCGATAACTCTCAACAACAAAGCAGATATCTCTAATTTCTTTTCATTAGGTTTTGGCAATCTAGTTAACCTTCTATAAGAATTAACAAAAGACAATAAACCCTCTCCTCTATCTTTTATAATATTTAACCCCTTCAAAGTCCTTTCATCACCTGTATATCCTCCAATTAATGTATCACTTAAAGAAATAATAGGACTTATAGAATTCATTATTTCATGAGTTAGAACACGAATTAAGTTTTGCCATGAATCCAACTCTTTAGTCTCTAATTCATCCTTAATATCTTGAATTGTAATAAGAAAATAATTACCTAAACTACCAGCAAAATGAGTAGTTTTAATAGTCAATTCCTTAGTATTGTTGTTTAACTGTATCCTTACTAATGCATTCTCTCCATCCTTAAGATGTGAAAAAGTATTATATAAATTTGAATCCACTTTCTTCAACTGATCTATATGATTTAAAGCTTCATAATTCAGTAAACGCTTAGCTGCAGTATTAGCCTTTAAAATATTCCCATTATTATTCATAACAAGTATTCCAGCTTGAACTTGCTCTAACAAAACACTATAATATCTATCTTGCTCCTTTATCTTCAATTTAACTTCTTGAATCATAGAATTAACTCTATTCAAACCTCTGTTTACTTCGGCTATTGAAGAATCATCTATTTCATCTGGATAATATAAACTAGTATCATCATTTGCTACAGCATCAAAAAAGAAAGCTATTTTTCTATTAAACGAATTAAAATACCTAAGTAGAGAGTAAACCATTATAACAATTAACAAAGCAAAAGAAATACAAATAGCAATATTCCAATAATATACACATACCAAAGTACCTCCTACACTTACCATTACAATTAAGAACAGTCTAATCAATATTTTATAATAGAATCTCTTACTAAGCATATATTAAAGTTTATATTTTTTCAATTTATTGTAAAGAGTCTGTCTAGTAATTCCCAACTGAGAAGCTACAGCCGACAAATTCCCCTCATTATTATCTATACTTGCAACAATCATTTTCTTCTCCATTTCCTCAATTGTCATTACTTCTTTCTCACTATTAGGATTAAGCTTATTTGAAGATGTCTTAAAATGAAAATCATCTTTACTTATAACAATATCATCACTCAAAATAACAGCTTTTTCAATAGCATGCTGAAGCTCTCTAACATTTCCAGGCCAAGCATACTCTTCTAATTTAGCAAGAGCCTTAGAATTCAATTTCATTAAAGGTTTAGAATACTTCTTACAATACTTCTCAATAAAAAAGTCCGACAATAAAGAAATATCACTTAATCTATCTCTTAAAGCTGGAACATCAATACTAATAGTATTAATTCTATACAATAAATCCTCTCTAAATAGTCCTTTATCTACAAGCTCCTGAAGATTTCCATTAGTAGCACATATCAATCTCAAATCTACTTGAATCTCCTTATTCGAACCCACCCTTGTTAATGTTCTATTTTGCAATACTCTAAGTAGTTTAGCCTGCAAAGGCAAAGAAATATTAGCTATCTCATCTAAAAACAAAGTACCTCCATTTGCCAATTCTATCTTTCCAATTCTATCATCTTTAGCATCTGTAAAAGCACCTTTAACATGTCCAAACAATTCACTTTCAAAAAGAGTCTCGCTAATAGCCCCCATATCCACAGAAACAAAAACATCATTATTACGTTTTGAATTTGAATATAACTCATGAGCTATCAAATCTTTCCCTGTTCCATTCTCCCCTGTTATCAATACATTAACATCGGTTTTAGCAACCTTTCTAACCACCTTTAAAGTTTCCAACAATTTAGGCGAAGAACCAATAATATTTTTCCTATCCTTAGTAATTTCTTGCTTCAATCCCTTCTCCTTTTCTTTTAAAGATGAGATCTCCCTTTTAGAATTATTAAATTGAATTGCAGCATTTAAAGTTGCTATTAGTTTTGCGTTATCCCATGGTTTCAAAACAAAATCGAAAGCTCCTTCCTTAACTGCTTTCACAGCTAATTCAACATCTCCATAAGCAGTAATTAATATTACAGAACAAGTACTATCAATTTCATTTATACGATTCAACCAATACAGACCTTCATTCCCTGTATTTAAACCTGCAGAGAAATTCATATCCAACAGAACTACATTAAAAGAATTCTCTCTCATAATACTAGGAATCATATTAGGAGAAGATGTAGTCTTCACAAATTTACACATCGGTTGTAATAAGAATTCTAAAGCTGTTAGAATTCCTTTATTATCATCAACTATCAGTATCGAACTATCTTTCATGGAGATAAAAGTAATAAAATATTCATACCTGTCTATTTTTTTTACTAAAGACTGTATATTTTTTTTACACTCTATTTCTAAAACCCTTAACACACAAAAACACAACACTCTAATTATCAGTTTGTTATAAATTATGGCACACTCTTTGGTTATATTAATATCAGAAACAATAAAAAGAACTTAAAAATGAGAATAGCATTTAGAACATTAATACTAATTCTACTATTTATACAAACAGGTAAATCTCAAGAAACAGATAAGGAAAGAGATTTATCTTATTGCATAAAATACGCTATTGAGAACAATCTCGATCTAGCCAGTCAAATTGTAGGAGGAGAAATCATTAAAGAAGATTATAAGCAATCGAAAAGAGATTTACTACCAAACTTAAGTGCAAGTTCAACAGGGAATGTACTATTTGGTAAATCAATTGACCCATTAACAAATAAATTTGTAAACAAACAACTCTTTTCAACACGATTCAATATCAATTCAGAAATTACTCTTTTCAGAGGTTTTGTAAATATAAACGCAATAAAAATGAACAAATACAGATATCTTCAAAAGAAAGAAGATATCAAGCAAAAAGAATTTGAATTGGCTTTTCTAATAATGAATAACTATTACGATTATATATACTATAAAAGATTATCAGGAATAGTAAAAAAGCAAGTCGATTTAAGTAATATGAATCTTAAAAAAATTAATAAAGAAGTTAAACTAGGAATAAAAGCACAATCCGATTTACTTGAAATAAAAGCACAATCGTCTAAAGAAGCGCACAATTATATTGTTGCTCAAAACAATATGAATAAAGCTCTTCTTACTTTAAAGAAAAACATGAACTACCCATTAGAGAAGAACTTAATTGTAAAAGAAAAGATACATCTTCTTAATAATATTGGTAGGAAATCAGATGATATATACTCTATTGCTATTAAGCATATGCCAACAATCATTTCATCGCAAAACAATACTAAAGCAAAACTTAAACAACTAGCTATTGCAAGAGGATATCTTTCGCCTTCTATTAGTTTAGGTGGTCAATACTCAACAAACTATACAACAAACGACAGAATAGATTTTAAAAATCAATTTAACAAACAGATTGACAATAATGCATCTCAAGCAGTATATCTAAGTTTAAAGATTCCAATCTTTCAAAAATGGAATTCTAGATCAAGAATTAAAAAAGCCAAAAAAGAAATTAGAATAGCTAGAATTCAAGAAGAATCTAAAAAACTACAATTAAGACAACAAATAGCAGAAGACAATCTAGCTCTTTCAGCAATAAACAAAGAAATAAAACAATTAAAAGAACAAGTATCGGCTCTAAAAGAAGGCTATACTATTGCTGAAAAGAAATTGCATCAAGGACTTATAAGTATAATAGAATTCTACACAAGTAAGAATCAATACACACAGTCGCAAGCAAATCTTGTAAGAAAGCAAATGGAGAAAATTATAAAAGAAAAAACAATATCATTTTATCTAGGTAAATCATGGACAGAATTATAGAAAAGAAAAAAGGATTAAAGAAAAAGCACATTCTTATAATCGGAGCTACAATAATATTCGGACTACTTCTATACTATATTATTAGTGAATATGGAGTAAGCTCAGTTAAAATAGATAAAAACACTATCATAACAACAGAAGTAAAGCAGGGTAAGTTCAACGACTATATAAACATCAGTGGACAAGTAGAACCAATAGCAACAATATATCTTGATGCAGAAGAAGGAGGAAGAGTACAAGAAGTTGTTATAGAAGAAGGTAATATGGTGAAAAAAGGAGATGTTATTATAAAACTTAAAAATAGCAATCTACACCAAGAAATAATGAATAGTGAATCGAATTTAGCACAAAAAGAAAACATGCTTAGACAGACAAGGATAAACTTTGAGAATCAAAGAATAGAATCGCAAAGGAATCTTTTAAAATCACAATTCGATATACAAAAGAAAAAAAGAAGATATCTACAATACAAAGCTCTTTTCGATGATAAATTAATTGCTAAAGAACAATATTTAGAAGCAAAAGAAAATTATGAATTCTCTGATAAAATGCTTGTAATTAATAAAAGAAAATCGAAAAACGATTCTGTAATAATGATATCAGAAATTAAACAACTTAATTCTGATTTAGGAAAGATGCGTAAAACTTTAGATTTAGTATACGAACGTCTAGATAATTTAAATGTAAAAGCTCCTGTTGATGGACAATTAGGAATGCTTGATGCACAAATTGGACAAAGTATAGGAAGAGGAACTCGTATTGGACAAATAAATGTACTTACAAACTATAAAGTAGAAGCATTCATCGACGAACATTATATTGATAGAATTAAAAGAGGTCTTTCAGCAACAGTAGAGAGAAATTCTGAAAAATATCATATGAAAATCAGAAAGGTTTACCCTGAAGTAAGAAAAGGTCTTTTTAAAGTTGATTTAGTCTTCTCTGGTAAAAAACCAAAACAAATAAGAACAGGACAAACATACCAAATAAATCTACAACTAGGAGAATCTGCTTCTGCTGTACTTATTCAAAGAGGAAATTTCTTTGAAAATACTGGTGGACAATGGATATACGTACTTGATGAAACAGGTAAATATGCATATAAACGATTCATTAAACTAGGAAAACAAAACCCTAAATACTACGAAGTTATTAATGGTCTAGAACCAGGAGAAAGAGTTGTTATAACTGGATATGAATTCTTTGGTGAAAACAATAAACTAATACTAAAATAGACTTATTAAATTATAAAATATTACTAAACTAAAATTCATATAAAATGCTCATATTAAAAATTGCAATAAGGAAATTATTTAAAAAAGGAGAACATACCTTTTCTAAAATAATTACTTTATCACTAGGACTTGCATTCGGAATACTTCTTATGGGAGAAGTATTCTACTACGATAGTTATTATAACTATTGCAATGATGCTGATAGATTATACGTAATTGGAGCAAATTTCCAACGTTCAAAAGAAAGCAAAGCAATAGATTCGTATTCTATTAGTGGAGGTGTCGCTCCTACCATGAAAAAAGAGATTCCTGCTATAGAAGTTGCAACAAGAATGACTAATATTGGTAGACTTACATTTTCAGATGAAAATAAACAATACTATAAAGCAAAAGTAAGTCTAGTAGATGAATATTGGAATGAAATATTCTCAAGACCAATGCTTAGTGGAAATGCTAAACAAGCACTATCCACACCAATGACATGTCTAATTTCCGATAAGATGGCTAAAACTCTTGGTGGAGATGTTGTCGGAAAAGAAATCGAATTCACTAGTCATAAAAATAAAAAGTTTACTATTAGAGGTATCTTTAAAAGTATGCCAGAAAATTCTATTTATACACACGACATTCTTGTTTCAATGTCTTCTATTAAAGTGTTTATGTGGGATGGAAGTATGAATCTTATTGGAAATGATAGATATTTTGGAGCTGTTAAACTCAAAAAAGGTATTAAACCTGAAAATTTAAAAAAGAGCTTTAGAAATGTTTTAGAAAAATATTCAGATATAAAGAAATACGAAGAAAGTGGAGAAGTTTTTCATTTCGAACATTTCCTTTATCCTTTAACTAAAATATACTCTCACAGAGTAGGTAAAATCACATACATCCTATTTATATTAGGATTCTCAATACTATTCATTTCTTTAATGAACTATTTACTACTTAACCTTGTAAGTATTGTTAATAAAGTAAAATCATCAGCCATACATAAATGCTATGGTGCAAACAGAAAAGATATTATAAAAGGAGTCTTTTTAGAAACATTTATTCTATTTGCTATTTCACTAATAATAACAATAGGAATAATCACAATTCTTAGTCCAGCTATAGAATCTTTAACATCACATTCTGTATTATCAACCTTTAATTCAAAAGTTATTAGCTCTCTAATAATTTTAATTGGAGCTCTAATCTCTATTATAGCATACATTCCTGCAAATTATTATGCAAGAATACCAGTAGCTACAATATTTAGAGATTTTAAAATGAAAACCAACAAATGGAAAAACATACTATTAGGTATTCAAATAATAAGTACTTCATTAATCTTTGGAAGCTTAATTTTATGTAGTATGCAATATCATAAGATGACAAATACCGATCATGGATATAAAAGCAATAATATTCATTATTTCTATTCTGAAGGTATAAAGCCTAACAAGTTTAATTATATAGTCGACAAGATACAAAATCTTCCATTTGTTGAATATATCGGAATGGGAAGTATGCTTCCAAATGAAAGTCCATCAGGAAATAACGTTATTATTGATGGAAAAGAAGCTTTTAATATAGGAGATTGTTTCTGGATAGATCATAATTACTTTAAAATATTTGAAATGGATATTATTAAAGGAAGAGATTTTAGTAAAGAAAAATCTATTCGTAATGAAATGATAATAAGTGAGTCTTTCGTAAAGAAATTGAGAAATTACAATGCTTATAAAAATTATATCCTAGATAATACTTTAAAAATAACTGGTTATCATACTAATGAAACAAATAAAGTTAAAGGAATATTAAGCGACTTCATATGTGGAACTATTTCTCATGCAGATACTAGACCAAAAGTCTTTTATTATAGAAAAACACAAGATTTTAAACAACTAGCTGAAGAAGCATGGAACTTTAATATTATCATAAAATTAAAAGCACATCATCCAAATAATGCTTTAGAAACAATAAGAAATATTGCAAATGAAGCATTCACTAAAAATGGAGTAAGCATTAGAAGTTATGAAAATAGAATTAACAATTTATACCATGCAGAAAAAGGATTTATCTATTCAATAATGGCAGGTTCAGGAATTGTATTTATAATAACAATAATAGGACTTATTGGATATGCTACAAGTGAATCTAATAGAAGAAGAAAAGAATTAGCTATAAGAAAGATAAACGGAGCTTCACTTAAAGAAGTACTTAAACTGTTTTCTATAAATCTACTTAAACTATGTATTCCTACAATTGCTTTAGGTCAAGTTCTTGCTTGGATGATGGCAAAAATATGGATATCAAATTTCTCTATTAAAATAGAACTTTCGTGGTGGATTTTCTTAGCATGTGGAACCCTTATAATGCTATTAATATTAATAATTGCAATACTTAACTACTATAAAGCAGCAAACGAAAATCCAAGTAAAATTTTATATCAAGAATAATAATCGATAAAGACTAATAATCTAAAAACAACAATATCATGATAAAGACAAATAATCTATCTAAAATATTCCGTACTGAAGAAATTGAAACTGTAGCACTAAACAATGTATCTGTTAATATTAAACAAGGTGAATTTGTTGCCATTATGGGACCTTCAGGATG
>SNAP01000042.1 GCA_022496785.1 Marinilabiliaceae bacterium JC040
AATTCTTTTAAAGCTGGGAAATGTGGAGCTAAATTAGATCAACATCATAAGTTTTAGTTGTGATAGGTAAAATGATGTCTAATAAAGATTTCTAAAAACTCTCCACCTCTAAATACCGTTCGTTTTTAGGATGATAAATATGATTTAAGGTTATACTATTTATTTTAGGAATAACTTTCTCAATTTTATAAATAAATGAAAAAATTAGAAGCAGAAAAGGTTAAGGAAATTTTGAGTCCTTTAAAGAATTTATATGACGTATTAGAGTTTGAAATATCTCCTCTAAAATTGGGGTACAGAACATTAGTAGTTGGTACGTTTGATCATTGGTTAAGTGATGAAGAATATGAAGAGAAATTAGATATGTTTGATAACCAAGATATAAAAGATCTTGAAAATAGAGCTAAGATATTATCTAGTTTTCCTGAAATTTATCTTTATGAAACTGATAAGTATGATTATTCTCATATATTGTATGAAATAGAAAAAGAGAAATTGTATAATTATATTTTATCATCTTTAAAAAAAGAACATATCTTATGGTTCGTAACTGTTAATCCTTATATGGTTATTAATATTACTCCAGATTTGGCAGATATGTATTTTATACCTAATTCAAGTGATTTTGAAGCTTTAAAACAAAAAGTAAAGGAGAATGATTTGAAATGGTTTGAGGATAATTTATAATACAAGATTATTACAGAGAAATATTTTAAATCAATATTATCTAGTATAATTAAGAATTAGATGTTTTGAAATATAGAAAAGTACTCTTATCAAGAGTACTTTTTGTCTTTGGAGATTTGGTTTACAATTGGTTTATTTTCTAATACTAATTTGAAATAGCAAGGAATAGTTTTTTATCTTTAGGCAAGTAAGACTTTGACTTATAGCAATGGTTTTGTYTATGAAAATGGTTCATTATCTTATATCTTGACAAGTGTAGGTCGTTATGTAGTGAATGGTTCATCTGGTAAGTATGAGTATAATATATGTGACCATTTAGGTAATGTACGAGCTGTAGTAGATGATTCAGGAGAATTACTTCAGCAAAATGATTATTATCCTTTTGGAGGAGTGATGTCTAACTTTGGTGGTTCAGATAATAAGTACTTGTATAATGGCAAGGAATTGCAGGAGGGTACTGATTGGTTGGACTATGGAGCTAGGATGTATGATGGTTATTTGGGGCGTTT
>SNAP01000043.1 GCA_022496785.1 Marinilabiliaceae bacterium JC040
AGTGTTACATGTAGTAAACAAAAACACAACTAATAATAAATATACTTTTTTCATCTTATGCTAATTTTTATCTTTTATATGAAATAACCTTTCCCACCATGACTTACTCTTTGTTGTTTTAGCTGTTGAACTATCGTACTTAATTGTAGCTCCATTCTGAGGATCAAAACTCACTGGTGTCAAATTGTTTTGATACTCTTCAATAATACTTACAGGTCTAGGATCTAGTATAAAAGGAGCATTGACATCCTTATCTTGCTTTACAACATCATCAGCGAAAGTTCCACAATTATTACTAATTATACTATATGGTTTTCTTTTAATATCCTTATTTTCCTTTTCCTTTTTTTTAGCATAGTTATTCATTTTGTCAAACTTGTTACTTTTAAAATAAGCTCCTTCTATTTTTTTACCTTTACCACTTTTTGAAGAAATTACTCCCATTACTTTAGCTAAGGACTTCGCTGTAGGTCTTCCTTCTTCTCCTATTACAACATTTGGTATTGTATAACTGCGTACAACACCTTTTTTTTCGTCATCATATCTTCCATATTCATAATATTTTGTAAGTCCTGTTTTATTATTTATTAATAAAATTCCTGCATGACCAGTCATTGGATATCCATTTGCTTTATAATCAGGAAAAACAATATATACACCATCTCTTCCATCTGGATCAATAACATTTATAGGATTATTATGCACATAAACATAAGGACTTTCAACATTATTTTTCTCAGCCATTGGATCAACGCAAGACCAACGCCCCAAATAACCATCATACATCCGAGCTCCATAGTCCAACCAATCAGTACCTTCCTGCAATTCCTTACCATTATACAAATACTTATTATCTGAACCGCCAAAGCTAGACATAAGTCCTCCAAAAGGATAATAATCATTCTGCTGAAGTAATTCTCCTGAATCATCTACCACAGCTCTTACATTACCTAAATGGTCACATATATTATACTCATACTTACCTGATGAACCATTCACTACATAACGACCTACACTTGTCAAGATATAAGATAATGAACCATTTTCATAAACAAAACCATTGCTATAAGTCAAAGTCTTACTTGGCAATATATTCTGTAATTTCTCCCCTCCTGAACTATACATATAACGAATCCGCTGATTCTGTATTAATATCTCCTTAGGTAAATTTAATGAATTATA
>SNAP01000044.1 GCA_022496785.1 Marinilabiliaceae bacterium JC040
GTGAAGGATGGAAAAAATAAAAATTCTTTCTTTATCTCTATTTATTATGATTCGACTGGAGAAATAGCGAAAAGAGCTTTATTTTCATTAAGCAAATCATGCCGTCATTTAGGATTTAATAAAGATAGTATCTATAAGTATATAAATGCTTATGATGGAAATATAGTTCTTCTTAAAATTATTAAAGAAGGTAAGTATTGTTATTTAAAACCTAAAAAATAAGATTAATAAATACAAAACTTCGTAAAGATGAAAAGAACTTTAAATTTTGTATTTAATTTTTTGGAGTCAATTTATTTTAGATGGATACTTTTCGGTTGCTATATTCATATGTCGTAGACTTACATTATAGTTTTATTAATTAATAGAATTAAGGAATAAAATTTAAATATTTAGAAATATTAAAAGAAGGCACTCTTATTTAGAGTGCCTTCTTAGATTTTAGGTGTATCGTTTACCGTGGTTAACATTAGTAGTATGTAAGGTTTATCAAATTTACGATAAACGAGATCGTTTAGTATTGGTTCAAGATTCAGAATATAGGAAATCTAATAAATGGAAATATATTCTATATGATAAACATAATCGTGGTATAGAAATAGGAGAAAGTGTAATAGGAACATCTTTATCCTCTTTGAGATCTTCAGTATCAAATAGTTTGAATTATATACCAACTAGTAGGAAAGCATTAGTTTATACATATTACGATACCTATTCTTTTTCAAAGAGTTCAAATCATACTTATAAGAATATTTTATCTCAGAGTTCTTATAATAATAAAGTATTAGGTTTAGTAACGGGATTGAAAGAGAGGGTCTTGGGAGAGTCTAATAAATGGATATTGACAGTAAATTATTATGATGAGAAAAGTAGACTTTTACAGTCTGTGAAAGATGTATATCCTGGAGGAATATATAGGTTACAGTATAGGTATGATTTTTTAGGGAATGTACTTGAATCTTGTGAGACGAATAATTTTGGTGGAAAAGAAAATAGAGTACTAAAGAAATATGTTTATGATAAGAGAAGTAGGTTATTATCTGAACAATATTCAATAAATAATGGTCCTTTAAAATATGTTTCTAAGCATTATTATTCAGAGTTGGGAGAAAAATCGAAGCTTTTTCTAGGTTTACAAAATTCCGTAGATTATAA
>SNAP01000045.1 GCA_022496785.1 Marinilabiliaceae bacterium JC040
GTTCCGTATATGAGCCTCKTCAAACGGGACKTATTGCTATTGATGCGATGATTCCAATAGGACGTGGTCAACGAGAATTAATTATCGGGGAYAKACAKACTGGYAAAACAGCAGTAGCCACRGATACGATTCTCAATMAACARGGCCAAAATGTAMTATGTGTTTATGTAGCTATTGGTCAAAAAGCATCTTCTGTGGCTCAGGTAGTWACTAMTTTMCAGGAAAGGGGRGCMATGGAATACACTATTGTRGTAGCMGAAACGGCGGATTCMCCSGCTACATTACAATAYCTYGCTCCTTATACMGGAGCWGCYTTRGCTGAATWTTTTATGTACCGTRAACRACAYACTTTAATCATTTATGATGATCTCTCCAAACAAGCSCAAGCWTAYCGCCAAATGTCTCTTCTATTACGAAGACCRCCWGGTCGCGAAGCTTATCCAGGGGATGTTTTTTATTTGCATTCACGCCTTTTAGAAAGAGCCGCTAAATTAAGTTCTCGTTTAGGTGAAGGAAGTATGACCGCTTTACCTATAGTTGAGACTCAATCAGGAGATGTTTCAGCTTATATTCCTACTAATGTAATTTCCATTACTGATGGACAAATATTCTTATCCGCGGATCTATTCAATGCTGGAATTAGACMTGCTATWAATGTGGGTATTTCCGKTTCCAGAGTCGGATCGGCAGCTCAGATTAAAGCTATGAAACAAGTAGCCGGCAAATTAAAATTGGMATTAGCACAATTYGCAGAATTAGAAGCCTTTGCACAATTCGCTTCKGATCTCGATAAAGCTACTCAGAATCAATTGGCAAGAGGTCAACGATTACGTGAATTACTCAAACAATCCCAATCAGCTCCTCTTACGGTGGAAGAACAGATAATGACTATTTATACCGGAACAAATGGTTATCTTGATTCATTAGAAATTGGACAGGTAAGGAAATTTCTTGTTGAGTTACGTACTTACTTAAGAACTAATAARCCYCAGTTCCAAGAAATMATATCTTCTAGCAAAACATTYAACGCRGAAGCRGAAGCCCTTTTGAAAGAAGCTATTCAGGAACAGATGGAACGCTTTATACTTCAGGAACAAGCATAAAGAAATGAATTCTTTTTTTAGATAA
>SNAP01000006.1 GCA_022496785.1 Marinilabiliaceae bacterium JC040
GTATCTATAGCAACGGAGATCCACCTCTTCCCATCCCGAACAGAGAAGTTAAGTCCGTTAGCGCCGATGGTACTGCAGAGATGTGGGAGAGTAGGTCGATGCCGACATTATAACGTCCAAGATTAGTTTCTTGGACGTTTTTTTTGTGTCTATATTTTTAGGATGTATTGATTCCAATATTTAATATTTGATAGAATCTTATAAATATTAAGAAATTATTTATAAATTGATAAGTAATTATAATGTTGAAACTTTGATACTTATGAAGAATTTTATCCAATTATCTTTTATTTTCTTTCTAATTATAGGAAACTTTAATGCTAAAAGTATCACAACTACGCCTATTAGAAATATTGTAGATAGTAGTTTTTTCTCAAATCCTCTATTGATTGGTGATGATGCTGCAGCAAAGATATTCTTAAATCCGAATGAAACAATAGTACGTCCATGTAAGAATCAATCTAATGGATCGATATCTATTGATATGTTAGTTCCTATTCGTTTTGAACGAGTTAGTAATGGTGCTCAAAGAATACAAACTAATCAATATCTTTTAGATAATCTTAAGAATTATACTATGGAAGCGTGGATTCGTTTTGATAAGAGTAATATAAGTTCAGGAGGATTATATTCTATAATGGGACAGGATGATTTATTAGAATTTGGAATAGCAGTATATAATAGTCCAGCTTTTCATATATGGGGAAAAAATAATTCTAGTGGTTATTATACAGCTGCTTATAATAGTTATCCAGATGATAATGATTGGCATCATATAGCTGTGGTAGCTAAGAATCGTAGCTATATTATATATATTGATGGTTCACAAGTTGATAGTAGTAGTAGAAGGGCTAAAAGTGTTGGAACTCATCCTAACGGAAGTTCAACAACTTGTATTGGTGGAATTGTGTTTAGAACTATAAATCAAAGGAATGATTCTTTTGTTGGAGATATCTGTAAGGCAGGTTTCTGGAATAGGCCACTTAGTACAAGTGAGGTTTTAAATTTATATCAATCTCATACTCGTTATACAAATTCTGATAATGGACTTATAGCTGGTTATAATTTTTCAGAAGGTCAGGGTACTAGTTTAAGTCCAGTAGGTATAAATTCTGGTGTAAATGCAACTATTACATCTATTGTTGGTAATCCGCCATATTGGAATATTAGGTGGTCTAATGGTGCTACTAGTAAAAATCTTTCTAATTTGTCGGCAGGTACATACAGCTTAATAATTGATAATGTTGTTGGAGGGAACGACTCATATGATTATACATTAGATGCAATAGATATGAATTTATCGGTAAGTGGATTAATAGATGATACTAAATTTTGTATTGGAAAAGATTTAAGTTTAGATATTAGTATTGATCCTGCAACCATATTTCCTTTAACAGGTAATACATTTATATATAAGGTTTACCTGAATAATGTTCTTAATAGTCAGAATACTATTACATCAAATCAGTTAACAGTTCTATTATCTAATATGCAAGAATCAACAAATAATATTAAAGTTGAGGTTGAAGATATTAATGGTTGTACTGTGGTATGGCAGAAAACTGTAGAAGGAAAACCTCATGTTCAATCCCAAGAGATTAGTGTACCATAAATCAACATAATGTTAGATTTAATATATATATGAGTTAAACCCTGTAAAATAGTATTTATAGGCTATTTGTCATCTAAAAATTATCATATAATATTGTTTCGGCTTTCGTATAATAAATATGTAAATATATTATCTTTGCGAACTTAACTATGTAGAAAGTAAAAACTGAAACAAATGTAATGATGAAAAGAATTTTAGCCTTTATTAGCTTGGTATTTTTATTATTCGCTTGCGGTAGCGATGAAAAAGATCCAGTATTAGTTCCTGATTCTCTCAAATTAAATGTTGATGAGTTATTTATTTCCAAGACTGGTAAGCCAGTTCAGTTGGCGGCTATAATAAAGCCAATGTCAGTTCCTGCAGAGGGAGTTTGGACAACAAGTGATATGACTATTGCTGCTGTTTCAGAAGATGGAATAGTTAATCCGATGAAAAATGGTAAAGCTCTGATAACATTTACAATGTCTTCTAATCGCCAACAAGCAAGTTGTATAGTAAATGTTCAAGAGGAAGTTCAGGATATTTCATCTGTTGAGTTATCTAAAGAGTTTCTATCTCTAAATGTAGGAGATACAAGAGGAATCTTTGCAACAATTATCCCTAAAAATGCTGATAATAAGAGTCTTCTATGGGGTAGTGAAGATGATTCTATTGCAAGTATAAATGAAGAAGGATTAGTAAGGGCAAATAGTGCAGGAACCACCTTTGTATATATAAAAACAGTAAATAATATTGTTACTAAGTGTAAGGTAGATGTAATTGATTCTAAATCGTGTTTACCTAAGGCTTTATGTGGAATATATTCAGCAACAAAGCTCGATTCAATATCTGTGAATAAAGGAGAAGTATTTACTCAAGAGCAAATGATTTCTCAAGGTTCAATTACTAAAGATAAATTGGAAGAATATTTAAAAGCTTACTCTTTAAAGATTTATAGTAATGGTGAGGTGAATATTATTTACCATCAGTATAGTGATTATTATAATAAAGGGAAGATTGTAAAAACAGATTTAGAGAATATATATAAAGTATATGTAAATACTGATTGTTTATATTTAGGAGAAGGGAAAACATCTTCTTATACAATTAATGCAGATTTGAGTGAATTGGATATTGTATATAGTGATGGAATGGTTCAGGTTTTTGAAAAGACTTATAAATCTAATATAATAAGGAAATATTTTAAGAAAGACGAATAGATATGAGAGCGATACTAATAACAATATTGATGATATTATCTTCTATCTGTTTAGGACAAGAGGATAGGTTTGGATTTGTATTTGATGCAAACTTGGATAGTAAGATCCCAGAGATAAATACTAGCAATTTTGGTAAAAGAATAATTAATGGTGAAGAAATTTTAAGTGCATCTAGGTTACCAAAGTTTGTAGATAACACACTGAATAGATATTTTCCCCCTATAATAAGTCAAATAGGAGGTTCTTGTGCTCAAGCATCAGGAACAGGATATGTATATAATTATGAGATTAATTTTTTATTGGATAGAGATGGTAAAAAACAAGAGAATCTTCTTAGTTATATGCAGATGTGGAATTATCTAAACGGTGGAGTAGGTAGAGGAAGTAATGCATCTCAAGGATGGGAAATTATTAAAGAAAATGGAGGGATATGTCAAGATGTATTTAATCCAACGATAGAAGATATAGGATGTAAGCAAAGATGGGCAAGAGGCTATTCTAATTATTATAAGGGGATGTATTATGGTGTAGAAAGTGTATCTAAATTTAAACCATATAAAACTGAAGCTACATCGAGCTATGATGTAAATGTTATTTCAGCAATGAAACAATATTTGTTTGATCATGCAGATGGTTCTAAAGTGGGTGGTTTAATTATCTTTTCTGCAAATGCTCATAGTATGAATTGTGATAAGAATTATAATGGAGAAAGTAATACTGGTTATAAATCGATTGTAAATGCTTTTGCTCCTGGTTCAAGTGGTGCTCATTCAATGACAATAGTTGGTTATGATGATGATGTTGTAGCCTCAGATGGAAGTAAAGGTGCTTTTATAGTTATGAATTCTTGGGGAGAAGATTGGGGCGATAGAGGTAGATTTTATATGCCTTACGAATTAATTAAATCGTTGAATGGAGGGACAGGTTATGGTTTAACTTATTGTAAGAATTGCTATATAGTTAAGCCTAAATATAATCAACCTAAATTAACTTGTAGAATAAAATTGTCACATACATCTAGGAATGATATAAAGTTGAAAATAGGAGTTGCTTCAGGAAAAGATGCAGAGAAACCAGAAGAAATACATGAATTATATGTAATGGGTAGACAAGGAGGAGATAGACCTCTTAGTGGAATACCTAATGATAATGATTTAGAGTTTGGAATTAATTTAAGTAGATATGTAGAATATATAGAAGGAGGTAAAGAGGCTACATTTTTTATTGAAATAGATAACAACCAATATGTAAATGAGAGCGGAGAAGGAGAATTTCTTAAATGTGAATTATTAGATTATACAAGTGATGTACAGAATCCTAAGATTTATGAATCTGAAATAGTAAATAAAGATCTTAGTTTATTGATATCAAGTGTAGCAAAGATTAATTATTGCGATAAGCTTATACCAGATTGTGAGCAATTTTGTTTGTTTTCGGAATATAATAGAGATACTTATCAATTGTATATAAATATATCTTCCAAACAAAAGAATAAAGCTTATATCGATTTAGTAAATGATGAAGGTTTAATTGTAAGAACTATATTTAATTCTTGGATAAACGTAGAATCTACAGTAAAAAAATTGGATTTAAAGTCGTTACCTAAGGGTAAATATGTATTAAGAGCAATAGTGGAAGGGCATGCAGAATTTAGAAAAATTGTAATATCATAAATTATGAAGAATTTATTATATATAGTAATATTGTTAAGTATTTTTTCGTGCAATAACTATCCAAAAAGAATAGAACCAGTGAAAGTTCAAGACGAAGATTGGAGAACAAAATTGGATGAAGATGAATCTTCTATAGGAAAAAAGATGCCTTTAATTAGGGGAGATAAGGATAAAATTGTATTTAGGTTACTAGAGATAACAAGTAATGTAAACTATAAATATGAGAAGGGTATATATATAATTAGTGGATATCCTACTAAAGAAGAAAGTAGTATTTTCTCAAGTATAGTGTATGAAATAACTTTTAAAGAGAAAGAAATTAATACTTTAAAAGTAAAATATAAATATCATGATTCAGTAGATCAGGACATTAAAGATCAGGTTTTTGAATATATGAAAACAAGAACGATATTAAACTTTTAAAGATAAAATGATGAAAAATAGCATATTATTAATTTGTAGTATTATTCTTCTTCTTTGCTCATGTGGTAAGACAGATTTGAGACCTAAACCTCATACTATATTAGTTAATTCTAAGGAATTAAATCTTTCTGTAAATGGAAATTTTGTAAAACTTAAAGCATATGTATTACCTTTAGATTCAAGGCATGGAGACATAAAATGGAGATCTACGAATATAGATGTTGCAACAGTTGATATGTTTGGGAAAGTATGTCCTAGGAGTGTGGGTAAAGCATCTATTATTGTATATATGAGTAATGGATTAAAAGATACTTGTAATGTAAATATTACAGAGCTTTAATCTTATAAATTTTCAATATGGCGTAGAAACAAATATTAGATATTTGTTTCTACGCTTTTCTTATATGACGTTGGAGTTTTACCTAAGTAAGATTTAAAAGCAGCGTAGAATGTAGAGGTAGATTTGAACCCAGCTTTGAAACATAGTTGTTCACTAGATAAATTTGTTTTATTATCTAATTGAATTTTACACCATAGTATACGCTTCGTTTGTATGAATGTTTTGAAATTACATCCAAAGTTTTGATTAATAACTTGAGATAAATAGGTTGTATTTGTAGCTAATTCACTGGCTAATGATTTTAAAGAAATTTCAGGATTTCTGTATGATTCATTTTCCATTGAATCATTTAGTTTATTTAGAATAATATCTTTTATATTAGCCGTTTCTATATCTTTTGTATTTATATTATTTTCTGGTTTAATTATTTGGCTATCGTATAAAGCTTTTGATTTATTATATTCTTCTTCCATTTTCTTAAGAAGAAGTTTATTATAGATAATCTTCTTTTTTGCTATTCTATATATCAGACTAGCAATGATATAAAGTAAAAAACATACAATAATTAGAAGAATTATTGTATTATGTTGTTTATCTAGTTTGGTTTTCTGTTTAAGAATTTCAATTTCTCTTTCTTTTGTTTGAAATTTAATAAGATTCTTAGAAAGAATATCATTTTGTTTTTTTGAGTTAAGAATAGATTTTAGTTTATTATACTCTTTTAGATATATACAGCTTGTTTTATACTCTTTTTTGATAAAAGATATATCTGATAATTTTTTATATATATCTATTTCTAGATTTTTAGACTTTTTGGTTTTGGAAGATATTTTAAGAGCATTCTTTAGAAGTATAAAGCTAGAGTCAATTTTATTCTTTTTGAATTTTAGATCTGCTAGTTCTATGTAGTTCTTTATAAGATTTCGTCTATATATTTTATTTTTAATTCTAATGTTTAATGCTGTTTGAAGATCTTTAGTTGCTTTTTTATATTTATTATTCATTTTATAAAAATGCCCTCTATTGGTATAAGCTATAGCAAGAGTTTGTTTTCTTTTTGTATCTTTTGCATGATTAATTGCTTTATTGAAATAAGTTTCAGAACTATCTTTTTTTCCTAAAGTTGTATAGATTATTCCAAGATTATCAGAAGCTCTCCATAAATCATATTTAAGTTTGAGTTTAGATGCTATATTATAATAATTAACTCCCCATTCTAATGCATATTTGTTTTTATGCATTATTCGAAACATTTTAGATAGTTTATAGTATTGATTTATAAGTATATAGTTTATATTCTTTTTTCTTGCAAGTTTGATACTACGTACTAAATATTCTGAAGCTTTTCCAATTTTCCCCTGTTTGTAGTATGACATGCTTAGATAGTTCAGATAGAATATGTACTGTCTATTTAAACTATCTTTTTTTAATATTTTAATTGATTGATCTAAATATGAGATAGCTTTCTTAAATTTTTTCCTTCTATTAAAGATAATTCCTTTAACTCCTAAATATTCTGCTTTTAAGTGATTAGATTTTATTTGTCGATGGGTTTTAATAATATTCAAAATACTATCACATTTTTTTAATCTATGAGACATTTGTGCTGTATTTGCAGCTCTAAGTAGAAGTTTAAATTGTTTAGAATTATTACGATGCATATTAGCAGCTTTTAAGTATAGATTGCTTGCTTTGTTAAATTCCAATTCTTTATACAGAGAATTTGCTTTTAATTCGAATAGTAATTTATTATCTATATTTTTGCTATTTCTATAAAGTTCAAAGTATATACGACAAGAATCTCTGTCGGTATTAAAATCGTTAATAGCTTTAATATATATAGAATTGGTGATTTTTTTTTCAGGTTTATTACATGAGAAACATAGTAGAAGGGTAATAGATATAGTAAATATCTTTAGAGTTTTATTATGCATTCTAGTTAAAATTGTAAATTGATATTATGATTTGTGACCAAAGATATTATATAATTTACAAAATCAGAATTTTATATATACAAAAATAGAACTACCATTTAAAGGTAGTTCTATTAGTTTTAGTTGGGGAAATATGATTTATTAAATAATATTATATAGCTGGAGATTCTATACTTCTAAGATATTTGTCTAGATTTTTAGAATAATAGTATAATTCGCTAGATTGTTTTAATAATCTTTTTGAAGATGAATCTACTGAACGGTAGTATCTTTTGATATTATCAAGTGCTTGATTTATTTCTCTAAGTCCTGGTATAGTTGGAAGTTTTACTCCTAATTTATTTAAAACAGGCTTAAGAGCTTTTTTAGCAATTTTATTAAGAGGTTTTTTGAATATTCCACCTGCTCCTTTAAGTACTTTATTTATAGTAAACGATACTCTTTTATAACCAATTTTTTTATTAAGAACTTTATTTATTCCATTTACAGTTGGTTTTATTTTATTTACTGTATGAGATACTTTAGAAACAGACTTGGCTGCAGGAACAGCATATTTTTCGTAATTATCTATAATATTACTTGGTTTGTAAATATTATTTAAGTCTTTATCTATATTATTTGTAGATGAGTTAAGTTTATTTAAGATGCTTTCAATTTTGTCAAGATCTTTTTCTATTGATGTGTATTTTGAAACATCATTTCCAAATTCCTTTATATTAGTTTTTACATTTTTTAAACTTGAATCTAAGTGCTTCATTTTCTTATCATGATCATTAACGCAGATAGTAATTTTATTTGTAGCAGTTTTACTATTATTAAGCGAGTGTTCCATTGGACTTAAAATAGGTTTTTGCATACTAGATAATTTACTAGAAACAGGGGCTACGCCTTTATTACAATTATCAACACTGAATTGAGCTCCTTTACAAACAACACCCACAACAGGAACATAGTTAAAAGGTTCAAGAGCAGAACTTAAGTTTGAAAGATTAGAACTTAAACTAGACATACTACTAGTTAATCTATTAAGAGCATGTACAGTATTGTAGCTTTTATTGATAGAAGTGTTTACTTTCTTTACTTTACCTTTGAATTTTCTAACCTTTGCAATATATTGCTTTTTAGAATTATTAATATTACTTATTTTCTCATTTATAATAATATTATGCATTCTGTATATACAATCTTTATATTCTGCAGTCCATTTTAAAGCGATCTCGTAATTCTTAATTGCTTCTTTATTTTTTCTTCTTCTTTCTAATTTAGTACCAGTTTTGTAATAATGTTCCGTGATCTTAGCAATACATTTTGATTTGTTTTCTCTTGCATTATTGTTTTCAGAATTCCATTTTATAGATTCAGAATAGC
This sequence comes from Marinilabiliaceae bacterium JC040, assembly GCA_022496785.1. Lineage (GTDB taxonomy): Bacteria > Bacteroidota > Bacteroidia > Bacteroidales > Marinifilaceae > SNAP01. The sequence goes on from SNAP01000006.1 coordinate 8,550, forward strand.
ATTTAATAGCTTTTTCCCATTCAGATACACTACTAGATTTTTCAAGATTTACTCCTTTTTTTACGTATAAAGAAGAAATAGTTTTCTTCATTTCAAGTTTTCTTTGTGATGCTTGAGTTTCGTTTTGAGCAAAGAATTCAGAACTCTCATAGAAATGAAATGCTGCTATTGCAGATTCAATATTTTCAATATTTGCAAGACTGTTTGCTTTTTCAAATAGAGTTGTGTAAGCTAATTTTGTAGCTTCATCTTTAGATATTTCTTTAGGAAGATATGTCTTTATAGCCAAACGGAAATTATGTACTGCTTTTTGATAGTTTTTATCGTTTGTAAATTCTTTTGCTTCTGATATTAGAATATTATATGCAGTTTTACGAGCCTCTATTTTTTTTGAAGCATAGTTTATTATTTCAGTATTCCATTTATCTTTTTTTACTGTTAATGGAAGTGCTATTTTGTTTAGATTATCATATATTTTCACTAAATGACAATACATATTGAATTGTTTGATAGCTTCTTTACTATCATTTGGTTTGTTATTCAAACGCTGTTTAGCTCTATTTATATCTGTGTCGAAATGTTTTATTATGAATTTTTTAGGACCTTTTGCTTCTGGAGTCTCAATTACTAAGTTTGTTGCAATTTCAATAGCAGCTAAATATTCTTTATTGGAATGCAATTTTTTCATTTTATGATATTCATCTTTTCCTTGAGATGTTAATCCAGCAGTTCCACAGGAATAAATAAGAATACTTGAAGCTATTAAAGCTGTAATAATAGCTATTGCTTTTGAGAATCTTTTCATAGTTTAAGTTTTTAGATTAATTAGTATTTAACATTATTGATGCAAATATAATTTATTAGAAACCAACTAATGTATTGATTAATAAGCTTTTTAAGTTTTAGGAATTGATATTTAAGTTCTAGGATAGGTAATGTATATGTTTATATGATATACTTGTATTTATAGTATGATTTTTATTCTATAGAATATATCCTGATATATATTAATGGAAAATTATTATTTATTTTATGAAAAAGAATATCTTTGTCCCTCAATTATTAATTTTAAACGATATATGATGAATTTTAAATTTTGTACTTTTATTGAGCCTTTATTAAAGACTATTGATAGTGGTGTTTTTTTTAAGAAGGTTTTTGCCCTTATCTATGCGATCTTTGGAATATTAGCACTGATTACTCCTTTATATTTCTTATTACCTATAATAAAATATAAAGTATTAAGTTCTGGTTTTAAGGTTGCATTTTCTGTTATTATTATTTGGATAATATTTGCATTTATTTGTTGGATTGTTTTCCAAATTTTGTGGAATAGAAAAAAGCAATTGAAAAATTTATGTTCTAAAAATAGTAAGCTTATTGTAGTTCCATTATTAAGTCATTTTATAAAAACTTTTGGAGAGATTTTTGGATTTACATTTGGAATTCTAGGATTTGTTGTATCAATATTTTACACTTTAGTTTTTAGTGGATTAGGTAGTTATTATTTTATGAGTTTACCTTTTTATAATTTTATCAGTTATGGAGTGGTTTCTATTATAATCTTTCCTTTTTACGGTTTTATTATTATTGCAATATCTAGAGCTTTTGGAGAACTACTAGAGGCAACTTCAATTATAGCTAATAATACAAGTAAGTAATAATCAATATGGAACAATCATATTAACAAAATTTGCTTGTTCCATATTAATACTATATTGAAGTCCTAATGATTTAAGATATATAGCTTTTGCTATATCAAAATTTATTTTTTCCCCTTTTATATATAGATGTAGTTTATTAGCATCAATAATTCTATTATAGATAATTTCCTCCTTGAATAAATCGATATAGAGATCTTTATAGTTTGTTTTTATTTCTTTATTAATGGACTTTATTAGTTCGTTTATATATTCTTTCGAGTCTGTATGATTGTAAATATTAGACTCGGTATTTTGATTGTAATCTTTTCTTATATATTTATCTATATGTAATGGTGGGATTTTAATACAAACATTAAATAGCTTATCTATTTTATTTCTAACGTTTTCTTGCAGTAGCTTTTCAGGATATGAATCTTTATATTTGTTAGTTAATTCTTCTTTTAGTCGAACAATATCGATTTTGCAAGCAATATTTACTCTCTTTCTTATTGTTTCATTTTCTAGTATATTGTTTAAAGATTTAATTATATTTATTTGTGATTCTAATGATGATTGATCTATATTATCAATTATTAATAATATTCTTGATTTTTCATTATTATTTATCCATGTTTTTAGAAGTTTCTCTATATCTTTTTCTATTGCATATTCTAGAGTCATTTTCTTTTCAATAGAAACGTCTTTAAGATATTTAGAAATCGTTTTTAATGCTGTTTGAGGTTTATTTATAAATCCTTTTATTAGTTTAATTGTTAAGCTAATAATTACGAGAGTAATTCCATGATGTTTAAAATGACCCAATAAATCTTTAGAAATAATAGTACATTTATCTAGATATATTATAAGAGCTAAGTATATACCGATTGTACAAAATATTAAAATTATATTACTGATTGTGAGAATTGTATTTTTAAAGATATAAAGGAATCTTTTCCTTGCATTTCCATATTCTCTAAATATCCTTTCATAAATATATGCCCATATAGTATTCGAATTACTGTATTTATAAGCATTAAAAAATATTGGAATAATATTATTATCTTTTTTAATTGAGAAATGATTATAAACCTTAACTAGAATACTAGATTGCCTATTATTTTCTATTCCGCTAATACCTATTATATTCTTATTATTTTTAACCTCATTAATGAGGTATTGAGATATTTTATTATTTGTAGAGAAAAGACTAGTATTCATATTTAGTATATTTATATTACTAATATATGAAAAAATCCTATATTAAATTAGTGTAAATTATCTTCTTTAAATATTATAATAAAAAAAAGCATCTAAAAATTTTAGATGCTTTTGGGAATTTATTTGAATTATATCTATCCTTCTTGGTTAACAGTTAATGTTTTCGCTACAGATCTATTGTATCTTCTAATAACTTCAACATTTCCAGTTCTTGGAGCTCCTGATGTATTTTCATCTACATATAAAATTATTGTTTTTCTTTCAGCTCCTTTTGTTTGTGTTGTAATTCTACTTATCCATTTTGGTAAATTAACTGAAACATCAACATTAGTTTCAACATCAATAAATATTTTACCTCCAATTTCAGCTACATCAAAAGAAGATTTTTCAATATTCATTATCTCTTTTGGAAGTTGATATACTACGCATGTTTCTTTAAGGTCACTATTTAAATCGTAGAATGTGATTGTACCACATCTTTCTTTTCTAGAAGCATTTTCTGAAATAATGAAATTCACCTCTTTTTCAGTAACACCTCTACTCGATAGTTTATTTATCCAATCTACATCAACAGATGTTGCAAATTCAAAGTTAGAATTTACTCTTACAACTAATTCTTGTTTTTTACAGCTAATTGTTTGTTCATCTCTGTTAAGTGCTAATATTGCACTTCCATCTTGATTTATATCTACAGTAGCTGTTTCTTTATCTGTTCTAATGTTAATGTGACCTGTTCTTTTACAGTATTCACTATTTCTTTCTATTTTAAATTCTAATTTTGATGTCTTTTCTCCAAGGTTTATGATTTGTTTAATCCATCCTTCATATTCTGCAGGAATATCAATATCGTAATCTAAGTTAGTCTTAACATCAACCTGAACTTTACCTCCAACAAGTGGGACATCAAATTTACTAACTTCAACAGTAATGAAATTACTACATTGTTGAGTTATTCTTAAACTTTTTTTAATATTTTTTGTAGATATAGTAAAAGTCATTTCTCTTACTTTACCTGAGTTGTTTTTATCTGCTGTTATACTGATAGAATTACTACCTTTCCCACCATTCATAGGAGTTATTTTACACCAGTTTGCATTTTTTACATCGTTTATAGTTACAAACCAATCTCTATTTGTTGCAAAGTGAACTTTAATGGTATTACTTTGAGCATCGAAAACAGCTCCTTTGTCAAAGATTTCAACAGAATCGTCACTAATATTAAATTCAACTGGTTCTTCATATACGTATGTACATCCGAACACAACTACAATTAGTAGAAAAAGAAGTAAAGATGTTATTTGTCTCATCATAATATGTAATTTTAGACCTTAATTCCCAATTAGGTTTTGTTAATACATAAATGTAAGCGTGGGAAAACAATAAGTAATACAATTTATGCACATTATAATAGAATTGTATATACTGTATTGAACGCTTTTCATTACATGTTTCTTAAGTAAAACAATGTATTGATATAAATATAATCATTTTCGGGCATAAAATTAAATAAAATCTTGGATTTATATATTATAAATCAAACTTTTTATACGATTCTATTGTACATATAAATGTAAAAAGTTTGGTCAATCTATTTAGAACCCTTGAAAATACAAATACTTTAAACTTTTGTATGTTACAATAAATTTTGTTTTTTTTTTCATCTTTTTGCATATTTTTTTTAATAAATAATCATAATACAAAATCTATAAAGTTAAAATCTATTTTTTTATGTATTATCATGAGCTTTTGTTCAGATTTTAACAATTATGATCTTTTTATATATAGATTATTTATGCTTATTAATCAAGATATTTTTAAGGCTCTTATGTTTTAAATTTCACAAGTCTACATAATTATTATATATTTGCTGGTATATACATTAACTAAATACACTAATTTTATGGACTTATTAAATAAACTTAAAGAATTATCTTCAAGAGTAAATGAATTAAAAGAAAGTATTCAAACAGAGGAGGCAACTAAGAATGCATTTATTATGCCTTTTATCCAGATAATGGGATATGATGTTTTCAATCCATTAGAAGTTGTTCCAGAATTCACAGCAGATATAGGTATAAAGAAAAGAGAGAAAGTAGATTATGCAATTTGTAAAAATGGCAACCCATTAATATTAATAGAATGTAAGCATTGGAAAGAAGATTTACATGTTCACTCTTCTCAATTAAAGCGTTATTATAATGTTACTAAAGCAAAGTTCGGTGTTCTTACTAATGGAATACGGTATAGATTTTATACCGATTTGGAAGCTGTAAATATAATGGATGATAAACCTTTTCTTGAATTTGATATAAGTAATATAAAAGAAAATACTGTAGCAGAACTAAGTAAATTTACCAAAGAGAAATTTGATGTAGAAGAGATAATTAGTAGTGCGAATATTTTAAAATATTCGATGGCTTTAAAAGAAATAATTACCCGAGAAATGGTTGAACCGTCTGAAGATTTTGTTCGTTTATTTGTAAAACAAATATACAGTGGGAAAGTAACCAAACATGTTATTAAAGATTTTACAGATATAGTAAAAAAGGTGATTAATCAAATTTATAAGGATACAGTAAATGATAGATTGACTACAGCTTTAGCTAATGAAGAGGAGGAGGTGATATCTACACCTGTAGAATCTAAGATTATAACTACCGAAGAAGAAATAGAAGGTTTTCATATTGTGAAATCAATAGTTAGGGAAAATCTTGATATATCAAGAGTAGTGGCAAGGGATAAGCAATCATATTTCGGTATATTGCTTGATGATAATAATAGAAAACCTATTTGTAGATTACATTTTAATGGTACTAAAAAATATCTCGGAATTATAAATGTAACGGAAAGTGATAGAACTGAAGAAAAAGTGCAGTTAAATTCTTTAGATGATATTTATAATTATTCTAATAGAATTAAATTGACTATAAATTCATATTTAAGTTTAGAACATTAATTCTAAATACTTATGTGTATATAATATTGATTTTATCTTTGTAATCTTTATATAATTACAATATGACAATTTTTTATGAAAAAGAGCGATAAACTGAGATTAGAATATATTAGAAGAATTAATAAAGTAATGGATTATATAAATGATAATCTAGAGAATGATTTGAATATTGAGATTTTGTCTCAAAAAGCTTTTTATTCTCAATTTCATTTTCATAGAATATTTTCTGCACTAGTTGGTGAAACAATAAATCAATATATTAATAGAAAAAGAGTAGAATGTGCTGCTTCTTGCATAATTAAAGGTTATGATTATACTATACAGGAAATTTCAGAGAAATATGGATTTAAAAGTCCGTCTTCGTTTTCTCGATCGTTTAAAAAACATTATGGGTATAGTGCAACAGAAATGCAAAATATGACATCTACTCAATATAGCAAGATATGCCAATTGGAAAGCAATAATGGTAAAAAGGTTTTTACAGTTGAAGATTACATTTGCAATATCGATAAATTATTTAAAGAAATGGATATGAAAACAAATGTACAAGTAAAAGAAATGCCTGAAATGAGAGTTGCCTATATTAGACATACTGGAGAGTATTCTTTAATAGGATCAAAATTTCATGAATTATTTAATTGGGTAAGTAGAAAGAATCTTCTAAACCAAAACACTAAAGCTATTGCAGTTTATCACGATGATCCTAATATAACAGAAATGAAACATGTTAGAACTTCTGCGTGTTTTACTGTAGACAAAGAATTTAAGGAAGAAGGAGAAATTGGATCGTTAATAATAAAAAAGGGAAAATATGCTGTAGGTAGATTTGAGATTGATCAGTCAGAATTTAAGAAAACTTGGGAATATATGTGTGCTTGGACTCTTGATAATGGTTATTTAGAAGGGAATGGAGATTATTATGAAATATATTGTAATAATCATGAAGAGCATCCCGAGAAGAAATTTATAGTGGATATTTGTATTCCTGTAAAATAATTTAGAAATGGAGTAATAATTATTATTACTCCATTTCTCATATTGTGATTTTATAAGATTTCTTCGCTTATTAATTTATACTAATTATTTAATTGTTGAGTATTTTCTTATCTTTGAATTATAATAAAGTTGATAATTAAATAAATGGTTATGAAGAAATTTTTAATATCATTTTTTGTCTTACTAATATTATTTGTACTGATTTCATTTGGTGGTGGATATTATTTAATTGATGTAGCTCTAGTGCCTAAAAATGCAGGAGAAAAAGATTTAGTTGAGAGTTATAAAGTGATGTGTAAGGAATATCCTTATATAAAGCCTTGGGCTGACAGTTTAAAATCAAATGGTTTGTTGAAAGATATTTATAAAGTAGATGGTAAAGATACAATCCATGCATATTATATTGAAGCAAAGCAAATCTCAAAGAAAACAGCTGTTGTTGTTCATGGATATACTGATAATGCAATTAGAATATTTCAAATTGCTTACATGTATCATCATGATTTAGGATATAATGTATTAATTCCAGACTTAAAGTATCACGGATTAAGTCAAGGAGAATCTATACAAATGGGGTGGAAGGATAGATTGCAAGTAGAAGATTGGATGGATAGTGCTCATAAATTATGGCCAAATTCAAATATGCTAGTACATGGAATTTCTATGGGAGCAGCAACCACGATGATGGTTTCGGGAGATATTCAAGATTCGTATGTTAAATGTTTTATTGAAGATTGTGGATATACGAGTGTTTGGGATCAGTTTTCTAAAGAATTGAAGGAAGATTATGGTATGCCATCTTTCCCAATTTTAAATTGTGCAAATTTAATATGTAATTATAAATATGGTTGGGATTTTAAAGAAGCCTCAGCATTAGAACAAGTAAGAAAATCGACATTACCTATGTTCTTTATTCATGGTAATATTGATACATATGTTCCAACACATATGGTATATTCTCTTTATAAAGCTAAAAAAGGAGAAAAGAAATTATGGGTAGTGAAAGATGCAAAACATGCCGTATCATACCAGAATAATAAAGAAGAATATACAAGAAGGGTGAGGGAATTTACAGAGAAATATATGAACTAATAATAAACTATTAAGGTGTTGTCAATATAAAGACAACACCTTATTATTTTATGAACGTTTTGTATCTCTAGCGTTAGCTTGTGCAGTTGGCATTATTAATATATCATTAATATTTACATTGTCTGGTCGAGTTACAATAAATTCCATAGTACTTGCTATATCTTCAGCATGTAAAGGTTCGAATCCGTTATATACATCGTCAGCTTTATTGGTATCTCCTTTATATCTAACAATAGAGAATTCAGTTTCTACCATACCTGGAGCTATTGATGAAACTTTAATACCATGTTTTAGCATATCTATTCTCATTCCCTTAGTAAGAGCTTCTACTGCATGTTTTGTTGCGCAATATACGTTACCTCCAGGATAGACTTCTTTACCAGCAATAGAAGAAATATTTATAATATGTCCTTTTTGATTTTTTATCATTAGAGGGGCAATCGATCGACTTATATATAATAAACCCTTGATATTTGTATCTATCATTCTTTCCCAATCATCTACTACTCCTTCTTGAATATCAGAAGTTCCAACAGCTAAACCTGCATTATTTATAAGTAAATCTATATTTTTCCAATTTGAAGGGAGATTATTGATAGCTGTTTCAACATTGTCTTGATTTCTTACGTCAAGTTGTATCGTATATATATCTGAATTAAAAGAATCTTCTAATTCGTTTTTTAGTTTTAATAATCTTTCCTCTCTTCTTCCTACAATAATTAAATTGTAACCTAGTTTTGCTAAAGTTCTAGCACATGCTTCACCAATACCTGATGTGCTACCTGTGACTAATGCTATTTTTTTCATTTGTTTTTCGTATTATGTTTTGCGTAAATATATACACTATTATTTAAAATAATTGTAGTTTAACCCCAAAAGCTATAGATATTATATCTTTAACATTAACGTAATCATTTTGTACAGCTGTAATTATATACATATCACAACTTGTAATTTCATAATATAAAGATAATTCTTTATGTTTTAATCTATTAAGGCTTATGTTTATTCTCTGTCCACAACCTATATGAGCTCTTATTTTAGTTGGAACGCTGTAGTAACCTTTAGGATATCTATCTGGATCTTTAACCCAAAAATCTCTACCTAAGATAGTATTTAAATATATGCTTCCAAAAAGAGGTTCAACACTAAGTTTCTTATTAATAGTAATTTTCCAAGGTATATATGCTTGCTTAAGAGTAAAAGTCAATTTTGGTTTATTAGAATGATATTTAGCTATAAAACCAGCAAATATACTAGTTTCCCAATTTCTTTTTTTACCGTATTGCCAACCAAATCCACAGCTTACAGTTCCCATTCCTCCATAAAAATTAATTACAGAAAAATTAGGCATTAGATTCATCCATTTATCTTTCTGAGCTTGTACAAATAATTCCCTTTTATCTAATTTGTTTTTATTTTGGGAAAAAGAATATTGTTGGAAAGAAAGGAATATAATAAGCAAAAGAGGATATTTAAAATTTAATAATTTCATATTCGTATGTGTGATTATCGTGAATTGTAAAAAGAATATAACTTCTATGTCCAATGGTATCGCAACCGTAGTAAGTTATTCCATCGTTAAAAATATCTCTAATTTTAAGACAGTGTTCATGAGCATTTGTACAGAAGAGTGTATTTTTAAAGTTGTTTACATATGATTCAAAGAATGTTGCTACATTGTTATTGAATATATTACTGTATGGAGGGACATGCATAGCGAATATAGTTTGTTCATAATCTTGATTATTGGATTTTAATTCATTTTCTATAAAACTAAAATCTGGAATGGGTTTTGAATAATCGTTGTCGAGAGCATTAGTATTAAGACAAAGAAATTTTGTATCACCTGCAATAAATGAATAGTTTTCTTTTCCAAAAACTTTTTCAAAAGCTTCTTCTCCCGTACCTAAGTAATCGTGGTTTCCAATAATGACAACGTATGGAGCTTTTAATTTATTTAATAGATCTCGTTGTTCCATAAATTCTTTAGTAAGTCCAAAATCACTAATATCACCTCCATGGATTACAAAATCGATATCATCTCTTTTATTGATGTGGTTTACAAAATCTCTTGTTTCATCAAAAAAACGTTGACTATCTCCCATCATTACAAAGCGAATAGTCTTTTTATCTTTACAATTTCTAGTAATTTTAGCTATGTTCTTAGCATTAATATTAGTTTCTCCAGTTATATGAACATCATATGGATGACTCTCAAAATAGTCACATCCTGTTAATAAAATAAGGCAGGATAGAATCTTGCTGATAAATAATATTCTTTTCATATCAGTGCTAGTATTTATGATTTTTATATGTTCCAAAATTAATAATTGTTTTGACTTTCTTGATATGTTATAGAATAAATGAAATCTTATTTCACCTAAAGGTAAGCCTTAAATGTGTCTTAACATATCAATCTAAATTTCATATCTTTGTCCCTAAGATAATTATATATAAATATTTATAATATGAAGATTTTTGAGGCTGACAAAATTAGGGAAATAGATAGAAAAACTGTAGAGGATAGAAAGATATCTTCTACAGAATTAATGGAAGAGGCTGCTTTCTCAATTTTTAAAATAATTATAAAAAGTTGGCCAGTAAATACAAGAATATCAGTATGGGCTGGATCTGGAAATAATGGTGGTGATGGATTGGTTATTGCTAGGCTTCTTATTTCAAAGGGTTATAAAGTTGAAATATATTTGTGGAATCCTAATAATAAATTATCTGAAGATTGTAGAATAAATCTTAGTAGATTAGATAAGAGTTTAGTTCATGAGATATCTAGAGAATTTAGTGGTAATGAATTTAATTTACCTAAATCTGATTTATATATTGATTCATTATTTGGTTCAGGACTAAATAGACCCATAGAAGGAACCTTAGGTCAACTTATAAAGCATATCAATAAATCTAATATAGATGTTGTATCAATAGATATTCCTTCTGGTTTAATGTTAAAAGATAATACGGATATTATTGTAAAAGCCAAATACACAATTAGTATAGATAGACCTAAATTACAATTTTTCTTTCCAGAGAATCATAAATATATTGGAAATTTATTGATATCTCCTCTTAAATTATCTCAATTAGCGATAGATAATACAAAATCAAATTATCATTTAACAACAGTTTCAGAGATTAAAAAAATATTTAAACCTCGATCATTATTTGATCATAAAGGTAAATTTGGACATTTATTAATTATAGCTGGTTCGAGAGGGATGTCAGGAGCTTCTATATTGTCGGCTAAGGGAGCTTTAAGATCTGGGGTGGGATTATTATCTATAGCTAGTCCATCTTGTAATAGGTTAATTGTTCAAACAGCGTCACCTGAGGCAATGTTGATAGAATTAGGAGAAAATAATATTTTTGATATAAATAAAGAGAATAGTTTAAACTTTAATAAATATAGAACTTTAGTTATTGGTCCAGGTTTAGGACAAACTAGTCAGGGTTTTTTATCTTTTAAAAAATTATTGCAGCAAATTAAACAGTCAATTATTTTAGATGCAGATGGTATAAATTATTTTTCACAATTATCTGAGAAAGAACAAGTATTACCAGAAGGCAGTATAATAACTCCTCATTTAAAGGAGTTGGAAAGGATAATAGGTAAAGTCAGTAATCATTATGAAAGAATTCAAAAGACTATTGATTTATGTAAAAGATTAAATTCTTATGTAGTAATAAAAGGAAAATATTCTGTAATTGTAGCTCCTGATGGTAATTGTTATTTTAATCCTACTGGAAATCCTGGAATGGCAACAGGAGGTAGTGGAGATGTGCTTTCTGGTATATTAGGTTCTTTATTATCACAAGGATATTCATCTTTAGAATCTGCAATTTTTGGAGTTTATTTACATGGTAAGGCAGGAGACTTAGCTAAGGAAAAATATGGAGAAACAGCTTTAATAGCTAGTGATATTGTAGATAATTTATCAGTAGTATTAGCAGATATTGAAAATAATAAGGTATGTAGAAATCTAATTTCATAATGTATTGATAATCTGAGTAATATCGGAAACAATTTAATAAATGTGTTAATATCTTTTAATATTAATACTTGCTTTTGTATATTTGGCTTTTCAAAATAATATAATATGCCTAAAAAGATAATTGTAAGTGCTTGTTTAGCAGGAGTTAAGTGTAGGTATGATGGAGGAAGTAATGAAAATAAAGACATTGTTGATCTTGTGAATAGTGGTAAAGCTGTTACTGTCTGTTCTGAATGTCTTGGTGGATTACCAACTCCGAGGGTAAGTTGTGAAATACAGTGGCTTAGTAAAGATGAAAAACCAAAATCAGTAGAAGATTTATTATCGATTGATAAATCAATAGTTTTAAAAGCTGAAGGTAAGAAAAGGTATGTAGTAAATAAAGAAGGAATAGATTGCACAAAAGAATTTGAATTTGGTGCAAAGAGAGCTCTTGATATTGCTAAAATTCACAATGCAGAAATTGCAATTTTACAAGAAAGAAGTCCTTCTTGTGGTTGTGGTAAAATATATGATGGAACATTCTCAAAAAATCTTATAGAGGGTAAAGGGCTTACAGCCGAACTATTCGAAGAAAATGGTATAAAAGTTTGTAATATTAATAATTACCAAAAACATCTAAACAATGAATAAAGAATATATATACGAGTTAGAATTGGAAGTTAGGGATTATGAATGTGATTTACAAGGTATTGTGAATAATTCAGTTTATCAAAACTATTTAGAACATGCTCGTCATAAATTCCTACATGCTATAGGATTAGATTTTGCAGATCTTTTTGCTAAAGGAATAAAAACCGTAGTTGCTAAAGTAGAAATTAATTATAAGCAATCATTGCTACCTTCAGATAAATTTGTTGTAAGAATAAATTGTGTGAAAGAAGGTATAAAATATGTTTTTTACCAAGATATTTATAGAAAATCAGATAACAAGTTGTGCATCGTGGGGAAAGTAACAGCAGTTTGTGTTATTAATGGTAGATTGGGAGATTCTGATGAACTTATGAAAGCAATAGAAAATTATAAAAAATAACTATATTAATTAAACACAAAAACTTAAATTATTATGAAAAAATTGATTATTGTTGCCCTATTATTAACGGCAATGTTTTCAGCAAAAGCTCAGAATATCCAAACTCATTATGATATGGGTAAAGATAGAGGTTATCTTACAACAACAATTGAAATGTTCAAAGCTGATAAGTGGGGTAATACTTTCTTCTTTGTTGATTATGACTATAATAGAGATAAAGATCATGGACCTTCTTTCTCATATTTCGAAATAGCTAGATGTTTTTCTATTAAAAATGGATTTTCTGCTCAAGTAGAATATAATGGTGGTATGTTTATACAAGATGCATGGTTAGCCGGTGTTGATTATTCTATGCATAATGCAGATTATACTCAAACTTTATCTTTAAAGGCTTTATATAAGCATATTGAAGATAATAAATATGAGAATTCTTTCCAATTAACAGCTGTTTGGGGAATGCATTTCTTTGATAGAAAAGTTTCTTTTACTGGTTTTGCTGATTTCTGGAGAGAAAGAATAAATTGGCATAATGGTGAGACTTCTGATTTTGTTTTTATTGCTGAACCGCAAATTTGGTATAATGTAAATAAACATTTTTCTGTTGGTTCGGAGATAGAGATAGCCAATAATTTTTCAGGAAACAAGAATAAAGGTTTTAAAGTAAATCCTACTTTAGCTTTAAAGTGGAATTTCTAATTGATATATTAGTATGAAAGCGTTAGACAATTTTTTCGGAATCTCAAAATCAGGTTCTACATTTAAAACAGAAATAGTTGCAGGTATAACAACATTTATGACAATGGCTTATATCTTAGCAGTAAATCCATCTATCTTATCTGTTGCTATGGGTAAGGAAAATATGGGAGCAATTTTTACTGCTACTGTCCTTGCTGCTATTATTGGTACTGTAGTTATGGCATTAGTTGCTAAACTACCATTTGCTTTAGCTCCAGGAATGGGATTAAATGCATTTTTCGCATTTACAGTTGTTGCTCAAATGGGTTATTCATGGCAATTTGCTTTAACAGCAGTATTGCTAGAAGGTATAATCTTTATTGTTCTTACAGCAACTAATATTAGAGAAATAATTGTAAATATTATTCCTGTAAATATTAAATATGCTGTTTCGTCGGGTATTGGACTTTTTATAGCATTTATTGGACTTAAAAATGCTGGAATTATTGTTGCTAATGATGCAACATTTGTTTCTTTAGCTCCAAATATTTTCGAAGGTTCAGTTCTTGTTTGTTTAATAGGTATTCTATTAACAGGTGTATTATATGCATTAAAAGTTAAAGGTGCATTATTGATTGGTATATTTGTATCTACAATTATAGGTATTCCTTTTGGAATTACTCCTCTACCAGAAAATGTAGTTTCTACTCCTCCTTCTATAAGTAATATTTGCTGTCAATTTGAATGGGATAAAATATTTACTACAGATATGGCAATTGTATTATTTACTTTCTTATTTGTAGATATGTTTGATACAGTAGGTACTCTTATTGGAGTAACATCAAAAGCAGGAATGTTAACTAAAGACAATAAAGTGCCAAGAGTAAAACAAGCTTTATTTGCTGATGCTATTGCTACTACTTGTGGTGCTGTATTAGGAACTTCTACTGTTACTACATATGTAGAAAGTGCTTCTGGTGTTGCGGAAGGTGGTAGAACTGGTATGACTGCTCTATCTACTGCATGTATGTTCTTTTTAGCATTATTCTTATCTCCAATATTTTTAATGATACCTGCTGCTGCTACAGCTCCAGCTCTATTTATTGTAGGTTTGTTTATGATGTCTCCTATTAAGAATATAGACTTTGAAGATTTTACAGAAGCTTTACCAGCTTTCTTTACGGTAATAATGATGCCTTTATGTTATAGTATTGCTGATGGTATTATCTTTGGAATGTTATCATATGTACTATTGAAATTATTTACAGGTAGATTTAAAGATATTTCAATACCAATGTACCTATTAGCTGCATTGTTTATATTGAAGTTTATTTATATGTAATTATTTACTTAATATATACAAAAAAGACATGTTTTTATAACATGTCTTTTTTTTTGTAACAATAAAATTCTACTTTTATAGAACTTTAAGTGAGTTTATTCTTTACGTTGGACAAAATATCAAAATAATGAAACGAATACCTTTAGATAATAAATTAGTTGATGTTGTAAGAGGTGACTTTTTATTATTTCTAATTTTTTATAGATTAGGAATAACTGAAGCATACGGAAACCTTACTGTCAGACAGGCTTGTATAAAATATAAAGTTGATGTTGATTTCTGTACTTTAGTTGTTAATTCTTTTCTTGATAGAAATTATGTTCCTGAAATTAATGTAGAGAATATTTCTGTTGATAACATAATGACATATTTAAGTCGTTTACATGAAACATATGTTAACGAGTATATAAGAGAAATAAAAGAAAAATTTATCAGTTTGAGACAACTAAAATCAACGCGTACTCTAAATATGATAAATAAAATATTTTTAAAGTCAGAAAATAATTATTTGCTTCATCAAAATTATAAACTTGAATATGTTTATCCATATGTAGAAAAATATCTTAAAGGTGAACTTAATGAATTAAAAGATGATATTTATTTCTTTATTAAGTATGAAGAAGAAACATATAAAGATGAATGTGAAGCAGAAATTGATGATTTAATTAATTTATGTCTTGCATATGTGCCTCCTGGCCGTCAAAGGGAAAGTGTTATTTTATTAGGAGTTTTAGAGAGTTTTAAAAGAGATGTTATGCACTATCTTAAAATAGAGCAATTATGTCTTTTTGATAGAGTTAGAAAGTTGAAATCATAAAATAGTATGAAAACTCAAGTCGTTTTTATTTATTCGTCTGAATTGGTCAGTAAGGCTTTAGAAAGTATCTTGAAAGAGTACTTTGGATTAAATATGAAATATTTCTCAGATATTGATGATTTATATAAATTAGAATATTTTGGAAAATATACCCTTTTTATTATTGAAAAGAAATTTGACCAGGAATTTAATATATTCCTTTTAAATAATGATGTTCCTAATTCAAGTAAAATATACTTTTCTCATGATTTTACTCAGAAGGAACAAGCTGATATTTATATTAATTCTAGTATAGATAAGGTAAAAGAAATTATTGATTCAACTTTAAGAAACAATAATCAGTTAGAGGTTCACGACGAGTCGAAAGAGATTCTAACAGGTAGAGAAATTGAAGTTTTAAAACTTATAGCTAAGGGCTTCTCTAATAAAGATATTGCGGATGCTTTATTTTTGAGTGTACATACAGTAATCTCACATAGAAAAAACATAATAGCTAAGTTGGGTATTAAATCTATCTCTGGTTTAACTGTTTATGCAATTTTAAATAATTATGTATCTCCTAATGAAGTTTCTTAATAATTGAATTCTTATTTATGTTGATTTTTTAATTTGCTAGCTGTATGCTTTATAATATATCGTTTTCATAATATACTACTTATAATTATATCATTATTCTTTTGTATATAATTCGCATATTTATCAATTTATTAATGCATTTTTATAAAAATCCCCATTAATGGGGATACAATCAAAGCATAATACCTATATCTTTGAGGTGCGTGTTTTAGTTTAATATAAGTAGAGCAATATTGGGAAACGACTGCGCTATTTATGCATTAATAAGGGAGATGTAGTGACATCTTCCTTTTTTTGTGTCTTAAATATAATGCATAAATGGATTATCTTATTATCTTTGATGCTAGACAATTTTTTGTCTATAATCATAATAAAAACAGAGCAAAAAAATATATATAGATGGCAGCATTTGATTCATTTTTAAAAAAACTATTCGGAAGTAAAGCCGATAGAGATTTGAAGGAATTATTACCTGTAGTAGATAGGGTAAAAAAGGAGTACGATACATTGTCTAATCTTACTAATGATGAGATTCGTACAGAGGTTGATAAATTAAAAGAAAGAATTCAACAATATATTGGAGATGAAAGAAAAGAAATATCTGATATAAAAGCTGATATAGATTCTAATGATTACGATTCTGAAAAGAAAGAAAAACTCTATAAAAGAGTAGATAAACTTGAAGAATTGATTGATGAGAAGATAGAAGAAGTTTTAAAAGAAATTCTTCCTCGTTGTTTTGCTTTGGTTAAAGATACTGCTCGCCGTTTCACAGAAAATCAAGCTATTGAAGTTACAGCAACTCAAATGGATAGAGATTTAGCTGCAGAACACGATTTTGTTGAGATTGAAGGAGATAAAGCTATTTATTTTAATTCTTGGGTAGCTGGAGGAAACGAATCGGTTTGGAATATGATACACTATGATGTTCAACTTATAGGTGGATCTGTTCTTAATGAAGGTAAAATAGCAGAGATGGCTACTGGTGAAGGTAAAACATTAGTTGCAACTCTTCCAGTATTCTTAAATGCACTTACCCATATGGGAGTTCATGTTGTAACAGTAAATGATTACTTAGCAAAACGTGACTCGGAGTGGATGGGACCTCTTTACATGTTCCATGGTTTATCAGTAGATTGTATTGATAGACATGAACCTAGTTCTGAAGAGAGACGTAAAGCTTATCAATGTGATATTACATTTGGTACAAATAACGAATTCGGTTTCGATTATTTGAGAGATAATATGGCTATCAACCCAGAAGATTTAGTTCAACGTAAACACCAATATGCAATTGTCGATGAGGTAGATTCTGTACTTATTGATGATGCTAGAACTCCTCTTATTATTTCTGGACCAACAAATAAAGGTAACAATCAAATGTTTGATGATTACAAGCCAAAAATAGAAAAGCTTGTAAAGAAACAAAAGGATATGATTACCCATATCTTCACTGATGCTAAACGTCTTTTAGCTAGTGAAAATAAAAAAGAAAAAGAAGAAGGAGGAATCCTTTTATATAGAGCTTATAAAGGATATCCAAAATATAAACCTTTGATCAAATTCTTAAGTGAGCAAGGGAATAAAGCTACAATGCTAAAGGTTGAGAATTTCTATATGCAGGAAAATAACAAGCATATGCATGTAATTACTGATCCTTTATATTTTGTCATTGATGAAAAACAAAATTCTATAGATCTTACAGATTTAGGTCACGATTTATTGACTGAAGATATTGAAGATTCAAATTTCTTTGTATTACCTGATATAGGTTCAGAAATTGCTGATATAGATAAATCGTCAATAGATGCTTCTGAAAAACAAATCGAGAAAGATAAATTAATACAAGCATATTCAGTTAAAACAGAAAGAGTACATACTGTAAACCAACTTTTAAAAGCATATAGTTTGTTTGAAAAAGATGTTGAATATGTTGTAATAGATAATAAGGTTAAGATTGTTGATGAACAAACTGGCCGTATTATGGAAGGTAGAAGATATTCAGATGGTCTACATCAAGCAATTGAAGCTAAAGAATCTGTTAAAGTTGAGGCAGCTACTCAAACTCAAGCAACAGTAACTTTACAGAATTATTTTAGAATGTATCATAAATTGTCTGGTATGACTGGTACTGCTGAAACTGAAGCAGGAGAGTTATGGGATATTTATAAACTTGATGTTGTTGTTATTCCAACAAACAGGCCAATACAACGTAATGATGCAGATGATTATCTTTATAAAACAAAGAGAGAAAAATTTAATGCTGTAATAGACGAAATTGTTGGACTTGTAGAAGACGGTCGCCCAGTTCTTGTTGGTACAACTGCAGTTGATGTATCAGAATTATTATCTCGAATGTTAAAACTTAGAGGTATTCGTCATAATGTCTTAAATGCCAAATTACACCAAAGAGAGGCAGATATTGTTGCAGAAGCAGGTACAGCAGGTACAGTAACTATTGCAACAAATATGGCAGGTCGTGGTACAGATATTAAACTTTCTGATGAAGTTAAAAAAGCAGGTGGTTTAGCAATTATCGGTACAGAACGTCACGAATCTCGTCGTGTTGATAGACAGTTAAGAGGTCGTGCTGGTCGTCAAGGTGATCCAGGATCTTCACAATTCTTTGTATCATTAGAAGATGATCTTATGAGATTATTTGCTTCTGAAAGAATTGTTAAAGTAATGGATAGATTAGGGCTTAAAGAAGGTGAAGTAATTCAACAAGGAATGATTACTAAATCTATTGAAAGAGCTCAAAAGAAAGTTGAAGAAAATAACTTTGGTATTCGTAAAAGACTTCTTGAATATGATGATGTAATGAATTCTCAAAGAGAAGTTATTTATAAGAAAAGACGTCATGCTTTATTCGGTGAAAGAGTAGGAGTTGATATTGCTTCATATATGTTTGATGTCTGTGAAAATATCTTCCTAGAATATAGAGAAATGGATGATTTCGAAGGATTCAATCTTGAAATGCTAAGAATTATGGCAGTAGAGATTCCTATATCTCAAGAAGAATTCCAAAAAGGTAAAGAAGAACTTATAATTAATAAGATATATTCTCATGTACGTGAATCATACAAGAGAAAAGTAAATACTATTGCAGAACAAGCTAATCCTGTAATTAAGGATGTGTACGAAAATAGAGGAGGAGCATATAAAAATATTATTGTACCAATTACAGATGGTGTTAAAGTCTATAACGTATTAACAAATCTTGAGAAAGCTTATAATACTGAGGGTGAAGAAATTGCAAGATCTTACGAGAAATCAATCATATTGACTCATATAGATGAGCAATGGAAAGAGCACTTAAGAGAATTAGACGATTTGAAACAATCTGTACAAAATGCTTCTTACGAACAAAAAGATCCTTTATTGATATACAAATTTGAATCTTTCAACTTATTTAAGAAAATGATAGAAACAGTAAATAAAGAAATTGTTTCTACATTAATGAAAGGTTATATTCCAATGCAAGATCCTAATGAGATACAAGAAGGTAAAAGACAACATACTGATTTATCTGGTTTGGAAACTAGTAGAAGAAATGAATATGAAGGAGGAGCTAGTAAAGATGAAGAACCTAAAAAAGCTCAACCAGTTAGAGTTGGTAAGAAAATAGGTCGTAACGATCCTTGTCCTTGTGGTAGTGGTTTGAAATACAAAAAGTGTCACGGTAAAGGATTATAGGAATGTTAGCATTTATAAATTGGGATCCTTCTTGCGAAATATTTAATATTCTCGGAATTAGTGTCAGATGGTATGGACTACTTTTTGCTTGTGCATTTTTATTAGGTTATAAATTAACCGATAAAATGTTCAAATCAGAAGGATTACCACAACCATGGTTAGAAAAACTATTTTTATATGTAATGATAGCGACAGTGGCTGGTGCAAGAATTGGCCACTGTTTATTCTACGATTTTGCATATTTTAAAGATCATATAATTGAAATATTTTTACCTGTAAGATTTGAACCTACTTTCAAATTTATTGGATATCAAGGACTTGCTAGTCATGGTGCAGCTATAGGTATTATTATAGCTCTTTGGTATTATACAAAGAAAGTTTCTCATAAATCATTTTTATGGATATTAGATAGAGTTGTACTTCCTGTTGCTCTTGCAGCCATATTTATACGAACAGGAAACCTTATAAACTCAGAGATTATTGGAACACCAACAGATCTTCCTTGGGGATTTAGGTTTATAAAATCTGGTGTTAGTGATCCTCTCACTCCTCGTCATCCTGCTCAACTATATGAAGCGATATGTTATACTTTAACATTTATAACTTTAATGTTTCTATATTGGAAAACGGAATGTAAAAAGAAAGAGGGAATTCTGTTCTCAGTTTTTTTAATCATGATTTTTACTGCTCGTTTTTTTGTAGAATTTGTTAAAGAAAATCAAGAAGCTTTTGAGCAAAGTATGAGTTTGAATATGGGACAAATATTGAGTATTCCTTTTGTTCTTATAGGTCTATTTATCTTGTTTTATAAACTATTCAAATGATAGAATTTTTTAAAAATATCTCTTTAAAAGATTATAATACCTTCGGAGTAGATGTAAAAGCAAAACAGTTTATTTCTGTAGATTCATATGAAGACATTGTAATATTAGTAAACGATTCTCCTAAAAAGATCAAAGATGCTTTAATTATTGGAGAATGTAGCAATATGCTCTTCACTAAGAATATGAATTCTCCAATTATAAAATATACCTACGATGAAATACATATTTTTGAAAAGATAAGATCTAAATTGATATTGAGGGTAGGAGCTGGTTGCATATGGGATGATTTAGTAGAATATTGTGTATCTAAATCTTTCTATGGATTGGAAAATTTATCAGGAATACCTGGTACTGTAGGTGCTAGTGCAGTTCAGAATATAGGAGCATATGGAGATGAAGCAGGAAATCATATATCTGCAGTTGAAGTTTTAAATATAGAAACAGGAGATGAAGAAACTCTATTTAACGAAGATCTAGCTTTTGGATATAGAGATTCTATCTTCAAACATGAATACAAAGACAAGTATATCATACTAGCAGTACACTTTAATCTTTCTGCAAGAGCAAAATATAATCTTGATTACGGGAATTTAAAAGAAGAGGTTGAAAAGGTAGGTCTATCTTTAAAGAATGTAAGACAAACAATATTGAATATACGTAATTCAAAATTGCCAGACCCTAAAGAATTAGGAAGTGCAGGTTCATTTTTTAAAAATCCTATTGTAAGTGAAGACGAGCTTAAAAGACTTCTAGCTATAGATAGTAATATAGTACATTTCTCACATGGAGATAAAGGTATGTATAAGATTGCATCAGGATATTTAATTGATAAAGCTGGCTTAAAAGGATATAGAAAAGGAGATGCAGGTGTTCATGAAAAACAGGCTTTAGTAATTGTCAATTATGGAAAGGCAAGTGGTAAAGAATTATTTGAACTTTCTAAATATGTTCAAAAAGTAGTATTCGATAAATACCAAATTAATATAGAACCTGAGGTTCTTATATATTAAAGACAATAAATTTAAGAAACAATTAGTATCCCTTTTTAAAGGAATACACCTTAAAATAAAAGCTCATGGATTTCCATGAGCTTTTTATATATAGTAGAAATATTTATCTTTTAATTGAAAGCATTTTCAATAATGCTACTTATAGTATCTTTTAAAGAACCATTCATAGCAGCAATTTGTTTAGGAATAAAACTATTATTAGTCATTCCAGGAGTTGTATTAACTTCAAGAACATAAACAATATCATTTTCTATAATATAATCTACTCTAATAATACCACTACATTTTAGAATATCATATATATAAGAAGTCATTTCTTGAATTTTATCTCTTAATTCATCAGGAATACGAGCTGGAGTAATTTCTTCTGCAAAATCAGGATCATATTTAGCCTCAAAATCAAAGAAGTCATTCTTAGGAATAATTTCTGTTATAGGGAAACTTTTAATCTTATCACCAATTTTTAATGCACCACAAGTAAACTCTAAACCATTAACAGCTTTTTCTACAACAATTTCATTTGAGAAATTAAATGCCTTATCTAATGCTGCTTGTAAATCTTCGTATTTTGTAACCTTAGAAATACCAAAACTCGAACCATCTGAATTAGGTTTTACGAAGCAAGTACAAGGAATTTCTTTATTTATATCTTCAGCTGAATACTCATTACGATTTCTAAGTAAAAGAGCTTTAGGAACATTTATTCCATGCTTTTCTAAATATCTATTGCACATATACTTATCGAAAGTAAGAGATGCTGATAGACTGCTACAAGTAGAGTGAGGAATGTCTAAGATAGCTAGATAGCCTTGTAAAAGTCCATTCTCACCAGGTGTACCATGAATTGTTATATATGCAAAATCAAATAGAACTTTCTCACCATCAATGCAACAAGAAAAATCGTTTCTATCAACAGGGAAATATTTATCTTCATATTTAACTTCCCACTTATCTTTTGTTATAAGAAGTAAGTAACAGTTATATTTACTTCTATCTATAGCAGCTAAGATATTATCAGCAGACTTTAAGGAAACTTCATATTCAGAAGAATATCCACCTGCTACAATTGCTATATTTCTCATATATATAAGAATTTATTAAATTAGTTTCTGTTAGCAATATAATTTCTCCATCTATCAAACAGATCATTCATATCATCAGGAATTTCAGAATTGAATAACATTTCTTCTCCTGTTGTAGGATGTATAAATCCTAATGTCTTAGCATGTAGAGCGTGACGTGGACATGCTTTAAAGCAATTTTGAACAAACTGCTTATATTTAGTAAAAGTTGTACCTTTTAAAATTAAGTCCCCACCGTATTCAATATCATTGAAAAGAGGATGTCCTATACTTTTAAAGTGAGCACGAATTTGGTGAGTACGTCCAGTCTCTAAAACACATTCTATTTTATTTACATATCCTAATCTTTCAAGTACTTTATAGTGTGTAACAGCATGCTTACCATATTCTCCTCCTTCAGGGAATACATCCATAATCTTTCTATTCTTAAAATTACGACCTATATTTCCTATTATAGTACCAGACTCTTCTTTTAAATTACCCCAGCAAAGAGCAACATATTTTCTTTTCGAAGTTTTATTGAAAAACTGAAGTCCTAAATGAGTCTTTGCATGATCTGTTTTTGCTATTACAAGCAGTCCAGATGTGTTTTTATCTATACGGTGTACTAATCCTGGACGAGGATCTGTTTCGTCTTTAAACATAGGATTATCTTTTAAATGCCATGCTAAAGCATTCACTAAAGTACCGCTATAATGTCCATATGAAGGATGTACAACTAAACCTGCAGGCTTGTTCACCACAATAAGCTGATCATCTTCATATACTATATCTAAAGGGATATCCTGAGGAATAATAGTAATTTCTCGTTTAGGAAAAGATAACTCTATAGTAATTACATCAAGAGGCTTAACCTTATAATTAGATTTTACAGCTTCACCATTCACCATCACATTCCCATTATCCGCAGCATCTTGAATTTTACTTCTTGAGGTATTAGGCATTCTATCATTAAGAAACTTATCAATTCTTAATAAAGCTTGACCTGGATCAACTTCCACACGAAAATGTTCATACATATTATTTTCGTCTCTAACATCAACTTCCTCAATTATATCATTTTCCTTTTTTGTCATCTTTCTTAGGATTATTTAAATTGTCAATATAAGCATCTACTTCATGTAATCTTTTTATATCGATACTCATAAGTAAACTCACTTTTGAGCCTGCTTTTATTCTTTTATTTTTACTGAAAACAGGTAATTGACCAATTACACGTGCAGCCATCTTGTCTGCCTCTGTTTTAACAGATTTATCGTAGTTTATTTTACCAATATTTAGATATGAAGAATGTAAAGCTGCTTTAGCTTGAATGTAATTCTTATTTAAAATCATAGGTAAGTAAACGAAATTGTTAGAACCTCTAGCTAATACAAGATCAATATGCGATCCTTTGCATAGCTTAGTTCCTTGAGGAATTGTATCTCCTCTATATCTAAGTTCAAGAACAAGATTTTTATATTTATGCTCAACATAAATTATCGATCCAATATTAAAACCTAAATTCTTAAGAGTATTATAAGTCTGTCTAAAAGCATTGTTTTTTATAGTAGGAACAACAATGTCTTCAGGACTACTTGCTGTAATTATAACAGAAATATTCCTTTCTCTCTTTACTTTATGCTTGGCATTAGGGCGTTGTTCTACAATAACTCCAGGTTTATAATTAGGCATATATACAGAATCTTTAACTTTAAGATTCATTTTACCATCTTTCAAAAGCTTTTGAGCATTTGAAACTGTTTTATTGTATAAATCGGGAACTATATAAAACTCATCATGTCTAGTATAAGAGCTGATGCTCATCATAACAATAGTAATTAATGTACAAACAAGAAGAATAGCACTTCCAACATGAATAAAGATTTTTGTTCTATTAGAAAGGTTTTTCATTTATCAATTATATTTATTATAAACTAGTGGCAAATATACTAGAATAAACTAAAGAATGTAAATACTTGATAATAAAAAAGCCTCATAAAAATGAGGCCTTTATTTAGTATACTAAGTTAAGTTCTTAAGCTTTATGTCTTCTTTCACTAGAAACACTTAATCTTTTTCTACCTTTAGCACGACGTCTTGCTAATACTGCTCTACCGCTAGCTGAAGACATTCTCTCTCTAAATCCGTGCTTGTTTCTTCTCTTTCTGTTTGATGGTTGGAACGTTCTTTTCATTTTATTGAAATTTATTCTTGTTTAAACATTTTCTAATTCTTCTTTCAGAGTGCAAAAATATAGAAATATTTTACTATAACAAAAGTAATAACTAAAAAAGAGTAAAATTTACATTTCTAAGTAAATTATTTTCTTTGTTTCAAAGTAATCTTCTTCGAAATAACTTGTTATGTCGTAAATGTACATATCTTTCTTATACTTTTCAACTTCCCCTAAAAAATCTCCTCCTTTTAGGTATAATAGTCCGTTTGGTAAAGAGTTTTTATCTTTATGATGAACTTTATTTTTAACTAAATTCATAAAACCAGGAAAAGCAGTTACAGCTCTACTTACAATAAAATCGTATTTATGTTTTATCTTTTCTACTCTAGCTTGTTCTGCAACAATATTCTTAAGCCCTAAAGCAGAACTAACCTCATTCACTACTTTAATTTTCTTAGCTATAGAATCTACCATATGGAACTTGACGTTAGGGAACATTATTGCAAGAGGAATTCCAGGAAAACCTCCGCCACAGCCAACATCAATAATCTCAGTCCCATCT
The DNA here is from genome assembly GCA_022496785.1 of Marinilabiliaceae bacterium JC040. Classification (GTDB taxonomy): domain Bacteria; phylum Bacteroidota; class Bacteroidia; order Bacteroidales; family Marinifilaceae; genus SNAP01. The sequence goes on from SNAP01000006.1 coordinate 34,237, forward strand.
CTAAAAGAAATAAGTTTAGCTATAGAAAGAGAATGTAAAACATGATGAAGATAAAGAGAATCAATATCTTTTCTTGAAATAGTATTAATTCTTTCATTCCAATATTTATACAATTCTTCCAATTTCTGAAACTGAGCAATTTGTTCCTCTGTTAAGTTTGGAAAATATTTTAAAATTAAGTCCATACGTTATATTTAAAAATTTGCTGTAAAAGTATGAAGATTTACTGAGATTTGAAAACTATTACTTATTGTCAAACAAGTCTTATGCTCAGACTGAAAACTTGTTAAGAGAAATATATTAGCAATTAATACATTAAGCAAATAATAAAGATTTAAGTATTGAAACGTAAGTGCATAATTATAAGCTTATTATGAATCTTTATGCATAGAGCTTTTTTCTTTGTTTTATAATTTTTAATTATGAGATTTTTTATTTCTTTTGTGCTTAGAAACGTAGATAACAATAGTCTAAAACTTTATAAAAAGAGATAACTTATGTCTAAAATTGTTGAAATAAATGTGCAATCTGAGATAGGTGAATTAGAGGGAGTAATTCTTCACACACCAGGTTCTGAGGTTGAGAACATGACACCTGAAAATGCAGCTAGAGCTTTGTATAGTGATATCCTAAATCTAGATATCGCAAAAGAAGAATACAGACAACATGCTGGAGTTTTAGGAAAAATAACTAATACATACCAAGTTAAAGACCTATTAACTAATATACTTAAGGACGATAAAGTAAAAGAAGAAGTAATCAAACGTCTTGAAAGATGTGAGCCTCATATTACAGAAAGAGGTAATACATATCGTTTAAGAGATCATCTATTAGATCAAGAGCCTGCTGTTCTTGCTACAATGTTGATCGAAGGAGTTGAACTAGAAAGAGACAGTTTAACATCTTTCCTAAGTGATTATAATTTTGCACTATCTCCACTACACAATTTCTTCTTTACTAGAGATGCTTCGATGACTGTAAACAACGAAGTATTGATAGGAAGTATGGCTAATAAGGTAAGAGATAGAGAATCGATGATTATGCAATCTATCTTCGATTTCACTCCAGGATTCAAAACTAAAACAGTTTCTGCTGTTGATACTGATATATACAAACCAGGATTAACAATAGAGGGTGGTGATGTTTTAATCGCTCGTGATGATATCTTAGTAATTGGTAATGGTTGTAGAACTTCTCAGAGTGGTGTTGATTTTATTTTAGCTCAATTATTATCTCAAAAAGAAGATAAAGTTCGTCATATTGTTGTTCAAGAATTACCATCTACTCCTGAATCATTCATTCATATGGATATGGTATTTACTCTATTAGATAGAAACAAATGTATGGTTTACGAGCCATTAATTCTTCAACCTAATAGATTCCAAACAGTTCATATAGCAATACAAGGAGGTAAGATTCTTAAGATAGAAAGAGAGCAAAATGTTCTTACTGCTCTTAATAAATTAGGAATGGAACTAGAGCCTGTATTCTGTGGTGGAAATTCATACCAAAGTGCAGGTAGAGAACAATGGCATTCAGGTGCTAACTTCTTCTCATTTGCTCCTGGTAAAGTTATGGGATACTCTAGAAACCTTAATACTATCGATGCTATGGCTAAAGCAGGTTTCGAACCTATTAAAGCTAACGATGTTATCGATGGTAAAGCAAATATCTCTGACTACGAAAGATGTGTAGTTACTATCGACGGTTCAGAATTACCACGTGGTGGTGGTGGTTGTCGTTGTATGACTATGCCAATCAGAAGAAAAGATGTTAAATGGTAATATTTAACTACTAGATATAAAAAAAGCCAATCAATATTTTTGATTGGCTTTTTTATTACATAACTTGTATTATTAATTGTAGAAGATAATATCCTAATTTCTTATTCATGCATAATATAATAATATATAAATCAATTCGTATTGTATTTATATCAATACTTATTCACTTCTCTTTGCATACTTATGCACAAGATAGAATAGTCTTTTATAATGTAGAAAACTATTTTGATACATATAATCAAATAGGAAAAAGCGATGAGGCTTATCTTCCTAATTCTTTAAAAAGATGGAATTACAGTAAATTCAAATTAAAGACTCAGAATATACAGAAAGTACTTACTTCCATATCTCCCCAAAAATTACCACTACTAATAGGTTTAGCAGAAATAGAAAATATCACTGTGGTTCATGAACTCTTAAATACAAAAGGGATAAGCAAATCTAATTACAATATCATTCATAAAGAATCTCCCGATCCTAGAGGAATTGATGTCTGTCTTTTATACAATAAAAAGCGAATACATCTAATAAAAAAAGAGTTTATAAAAGTCTGTATATCAAAGCGAAAATTACGTTACACAAGAGAAATACTATATGCAAAACTAATAAGAAATAATACTGATACTCTTAATGTATACGTAAATCACTGGTCTTCAGAATGTGGAGGAAAGCGTAAAACAGAACATAAAAGAATAATTGCAGCTAAACGTTTAGTAAAGCATATTAACAAGCTAATTAGTAAAGAAAAAAATGCAAAGATTATAATAATGGGAGATTTTAATGAAAGTCCACAAGATATAGCTCTAAGGAAATATATATATCACCATCCTTATTTAAGGAATATAATTCCAGACAAGAAAAAAGAATCTAGAGGAACACTAAAATTCAAAAATAGATGGCAAATATTCGATCAGATAATAGTCTCTAAAAATATTTCAAAACTATCAATGCATATCTACAATAATAAATTTCTCTTAGAAACAGATAAAAAGTATGGTGGTTTTAAACCCAAAAGAACATTTCTAGGGATGAAATTCCAAAATGGATATAGCGACCACCTTCCTGTATATATCGATTTACCTATTCATTAACTTTCTTAAGTCCTAATTCTTCAGCAACTTTAAGCATATATGCATAAGCTTCATCATAATCGTTATGGATTTCTCCATCTAAAATGGCATCTTTAATTCTACTTTTAATAATACCAATCTCTTGGCAAGGTCTAAGATTAAAAGTCTCCATAATGATATTACCAGTCACAGGAGGTTGGAAATTTCTCACCTGATCTCTTTCCTCAACATCCTTTAATTTCTGTCTTACAAGCTTGAAATTATCAGTAAATTTCTTCACTTTATATTCATTCTTAGAAGTAATATCTGCTTCGCATAAAGTCATTAGCGAATCAATATCGTCTCCAGCTTCAAATAAGAGTCTTCTAATAGCAGAATCAGTCACAATTTCCTGAGAAAGAACAATAGGACGCATATGTAAAAGCACCATTTTCTGAATGAATTTCATCTTTTCGTTAAGAGGAAGTTTCATACGTTTAAAGATCTTTGGAATCATCTTTTCACCAATAAAATTATGAGCGTAAAAAGTCCATCCTATGCCTTTAACAAATTTCTTAGTACGTGGTTTTGCAATATCGTGTAAAACAGCAGCCCATCTAAGCCATAAATCATCTGAATTTTGAGACAGATTATCCAATACCTCAAGAGTGTGATAGAAATTGTCTTTATGACCGATTCCATCAACATAATCAACACCTTTTAGTTTAGATAATTCAGGAAAGATAAGTCTTAAAAGACCAGATTCGTCAAGCAACTTAAAACCAATAGATGGCGTAGGAGACATTAGAATCTTATTCAATTCAGTAACAATTCTCTCACCAGAAATAATATCTATTCTACTAGCATTTGCTTTTATAGCTTCAAAAGTAGTAGGGTGAATACTAAAATTCAATTGAGTAGCAAATCTAATAGCTCTTAACATTCTCAAAGGATCATCAGAGAAAGTGATTAAAGGATCGCAAGGAGTAATAATAATCTTCTCTTCAATATGCTTAATACCTTCGAAAGGATCCAGAAGTTCGCCAAAATTATCTTTGTGAAGACTTATTGCAAGGGCATTAATAGTAAAATCTCTACGTTTTTGATCGTCGTCAAGACTTCCATCTTCAACAATAGGATTTCTAGAATCTCTTTGGTAAGATTCTTTTCTAGCACCTACAAATTCAATCTCTACACCCTTATATCTGAACATAGCAGTACCAAAATTCTTAAAAATAGAAACATTTCTAATTCCAAGTTTCTTGGCTGTTAATTTAGCTAAATTAATACCACTACCACAGACAACAACATCAATATCGTTACTAGGTCTGTTAAGAATCAAATCTCTAACATAGCCACCAACTACGTAAGCTTCCAAATTATTTTCACTAATAACTTCAGAAAGATGTTTAAATATAGGATGTACAAGTTTTTCTCTCACTTCAAAAAAATTTATTAGCGACAAAAGTACAATTAAAAACTAGTATCTGCAATTAGCATATAAGAGTCTTAGAGTATAAAAGACTAAACATAGTCCATAATTTCGTATAAAGAAGGATAAGTATTTCTAATGATTCTTTCTTTATCTTCTCTTGGCACCCAAATAGCTTCGGTTATATCTTCTTCAAACTGAGGAGATAGACATTCATTACCGTGATATTCCATTGCAAACCAATAGCTAATTTTAAGTATAGGAATTTCGTCATACAAATAGATATGGTAGGTAGTAGAAATTTCTTTCACTATAGAAGTTTCAGAGATACCAGTCTCTTCAGCAACTTCACGAACGGCACATTCTGCCTTATCTTCTCCCTCTTCTATATGTCCTTTTGGCAAGTCCCATATACCCCAACGTTTAATAGCTAAAAAAGAATCATCTTTAAAAACAAGTCCTCCAGCAGCTTTGCGAACATCGAAACACGACTTAAAATTACACCAAATACCATCCACATCATCTCCATATAAACAAAGGTTATAATCGCTGTTTATAAAATCTTTAACTATCTTCATTAAAGAAGATAAAGAGTCCACATTAATAGTTTTGTAAGAAGCATTATTTATATCTAGCTTTTCACTTATTCGAATGATTCTATCTTTAAAAAATATTCTATACATTTGCAGAGATAAATTTGTATGAATTTTAAATTAGTCGATACTATGAGTACAACAGCAAAGAAAGTAGCTGAATACCTACTACAAATTAAAGCAATTAAATTGCAACCTACAAATCCATTTACATGGGCCTCTGGATGGAATTCTCCAATATATTGTGATAATCGTAAAACATTATCATATCCAGAAGTAAGAGATTATATTCGTGATGCATTCGCAAAAGAGATAGAAGAGAAATATGGTGATTGTGATGTGATTGCTGGAGTAGCAACAGGAGCAATAGCACAAGGAGTATTAGTAGCTCAAGCTTTAAATAAACCATTTGTATATATCAGATCGTCTGCAAAGGCTCACGGTTTAGAAAATAAAATTGAAGGATATTACGAAGCTGGACAAAAAGTTGTTGTTATTGAAGATTTAGTATCAACAGGAGGTTCAAGTCTACAAGCAGTTGAAGCACTGCGTTCTGCAGGTTGTGAAGTACTAGGAATGATGGCAATATTTACTTATGGATTCCCAGTAGCAGAAGATAACTTCAAGAAAGCTGAATGTAAATTAGATACATTAAGTAATTACAACTCAATGGTTGAATTAGCTTTAGAAACAGGATACATTAAAGAAGAAGATGTAGAAAACCTAAAAGAGTGGAGAAAAGCACCACAAGATTGGGGAAAATAAAAAATAACAATGGGAGTAACAAAGATAGTAAGTGATATAAAGCAAATCCAAAATTCATCATCTAGAGTTTACGATTTCTTATCAGATTTCACAAAACTAGGAATGCTTATCGAGGCGGCTAAAAATATGGCTGGAGAGCAAGCAGATAAGATGAGTGAAAAAATTGAAAACATTGAAACAACACAAGACACGTGTACGTTCACTGTTAAAGGATTTGGAGACTCAGGTTTAAGGATAGTAGAGAAAGAAGAGAATAAAATGATAAAGATAGAGGGTGAAGGTCGTTTGCCTTTTCCTGTAACTCTTTGGATTCAATTAATCTCAAAAGATGTTTATGATACACGTATCAGAATAACTCTTCATGCCGAGATGAATATGATGTATAAAATGATGTTGAAAGGTAAATTAAAGAAAGGTGTTGAGCAATTAGCTGATGGCCTAACAAAGATTCCTTATTAATATCTATCATTAAGATATAAAAAAAGCCGTTTAAGATGCTATGTATAACAATTGTAATGCATAACAGATTGAACGGCTTCTTCTTTATTATAAATCTATATCAAATCCCAATTTCCTCCATCTATTGCTCATCCATTGTCCATGCTTCCTCCAAGCTTAGTTGTAGCAACCATGGACAAAGGATGGACAAACCATGGACAAAGTACGAAGATGATACTTTTAAGTACCGTAGGAATTAGAACGAAAGTCCTAAAGTGATACCACAAGTCGCAAGAGATTTATCCCAACCATCTCTAAGCATTTTAGCTCTTAATCCGCAATATATACTTTCGTAAACAGCATATCTCACTTCAATAGCGTAATATCTTACAAATCTAGCATTTTTAATATGATTTGTATTTAAACCACTTGATATACCTATACCTACACTAGGGATAATTTTGAATTTACTTTTACCAAATTTATTCAAAGCGATACCAACAAGAGCATATTTCATTCTATAATCATCTTTAATAAGAGGAATTCTATCAGAAATACCCAATTCTGCAGAGGCAATAAACATATCATTAAGTCTATAACCAAATTCAAGAGCTTCTAAAGTACTATAAGTACCGTTTAATAATAAATTATCAGAAGCTGTAAAATGGAATTTATCTCTATCATTCTGAGCTTTAACCATTGACGAACTAAGTAGTATAGATATTAATAATACTGATGTAATAAAAATCTTTTTCATTTAAGTGTGTTTTAAAATTTATGTCTTTTTGATACTCAAACTTATTAAAGATAATTCAAATACTTATTAGGGGTAGGATTAAAAATTTGTTAAAAGAGTGACGATATATTAATAAAAATTAAATAAATAAGATACTTATTTAATATTAAACATTTTAATAATAAATTGTACAAAACAAAAAAGAATGATATAAAATCTTGACTTTCTCATAAAAATATAACAATATTTAACTACACATTAACACACAAACTAATCATTTTTTAAATTATGAGGAGAATATTAGTCTTTATTCTAGTAATATGTTTTTTTTCTAATTCTTACTCCCAAAGTGTTGGTATAGGAACAACGGATTTCACGCCAGATGAAAGTGCAGCTTTAGAAATAAGATCCAATAGTAAGGGTTTATTAATACCTAGAATGTTACTATCTGAAAGGAATGCTATTTCAAGTCCAGGTAGAGGATTATTAATATATCAAACAGATCAACAATCAGGTTTCTATTATTTTGATGGGAATAAATGGGAAATTTTGGGTACTAACCTAAATGACAAAGATATAGATCCTAAAAATGAAATTCAAGTACTGAGTATTAAGGATGACATTATATATCTTTCTAAGGGAGGAGGTTTTGTAAAATTACCTGCAGGAACTATCGGAGCTCAGACTTTAAGTATAAATGGAACAATACTTTCTATTGCAAATGGAAATAGTGTTGATCTTTCTAGTGTAAAAGACAATTTGGGAAACCATAAAGCAGAAAAGAATATAATACTTTTCTCTCATTATATTAGTGGAGATGGTGATGATGAGGGTATAAGTATAAATTCCAATGGAGATGTAGTATTTTCGAATGTAGTAAGTGTTAAAGGAGAGATAAATTTAAAAGCGGGAAGTATAAATACATCGGAACTCGAAGATGGATCAGTAACAGAACCTAAACTAGGTATCAATTCTGTAAGTTCAAACAAGTTGCAATCTAATTCTGTTATACGAGAAAAAATAGCAGATAGTGCAGTTGGAACTAGGCAAATAGAGAATTCATCAATCATAAGTACAAAACTAGTTGATGGATCTGTTACAAGTAGTAAGATAGGTAACGGTCAAGTTTTAGGGAATAAGATATCTAGTATGAATGCTAGTACAGACAGTTATTTAAAATGGAATGGTAAAGTTTGGGGACCTAGTAGTATAGGTGGAGCATTAAACTATTTAGGGGTATGGAGTGCTCAAGAAAATAAGCCTGTATTAGTAGATGGAACTGGATTTAAAGGAGATTTCTATATTGTATCTACATTTGGAGATCAAGATTTAGGTTCAGGAATAATTAAGTTTTACTCTGGAGATTGGATTTTATATAATGGAACAAAATGGGAAAGAGTGAATAATTCCTCTGAAGTGAATTCAGTATTTGGAAGAAAAGGAGTAATCACAGCCCATAAGGATGATTATACATGGGCACAAATAGATAAAACACAATCTTCTTTATCAGATATAAGCGAAGTTATTACATCTTCACCAGATAGGGGTAGACTATTAGTAGGTAATGGAACACATTGGGAGAGTCTTGATATCTATGGAGATATAAATATAGATAGTCATGGAAAAACAACTATAGGTTCTAAGAAGGTAACTTATTCAAAGATACAGGATGCACTAGGAGAAAAAGGATCACTTATAATATGGTCCGGAATAAATTGGGAAGAAACAAATATTGATTTATTAATATCTAAGAAATTACAAGATATATACTTGAACTCTTCAAATATACTAGGTTTAACAAAGAGTAATGTAAGTGTAGATTTAAGTAAATATTTGGATAATACCGACTCTCAGGATTTATCTTTAGTAGGAAATGAATTAAAATTAACAAACGATTTAAGTTCGGTTGATTTAAGTAAATATTTAGATGATACAGATAATCAAACTTTAAGTTTAAATGGAAGTATATTAAGTATAAGGGATGGTAATACAGTAGATTTTAAAGATCTAGCAGATTCTTTTATGCAAGATTTATCACTAACAGGTAATACTTTATCTTTAACATCCGATTCTAGTCCTGTAGATCTTACTAAGTATTTAGATAATACTGATTCACAGGTATTGAATTTAAATTCAAAAGATGAATTAAAGATTTCAAATAGCAATTCAACAATTTCATTATCTAAATATTTAGATAATACCGATAATCAATATTTAGAAATAACAGATCATAAGCTTAGTATTTCAGGAGGAAATACAATTGATTTGTCAGTAGCAGATATTCAGGATCTTTCTTTATCAAATGATATTTTGAGCATTACTAACGATTCAAGTCCAGTAGATTTAAGTCAGTATCGTCAAACATTAAGTGTAAATGCGAATACCATCTCAATAAGTGGAGGTAATAGTATAGATATAGCAATATTAGATACAGATGATCAAAGGTTAAATCTTATAGGAACAAAACTGAGTATAGAAAATGGAAACAATGTAGATTTATCTCCAATACAAGATAATTTAGGTAATCACAAAGCTATAAAGAATCTGCAATTAGGTGCACATTGGTTAAGTTATGATGGAACATCAAAAGGAATATATATACAATCGTCTGGAGATGTAAATGTAAATAAGAAATTAAATGTATACGGAGATATCTTTGCAAATTCAAATATGCAATTAACAGAGAATCTTTCTATAGGAGGGACAAAAGAAGCGTCATCATTACTAACAATAACGAGTACAAGTAAGGGTATATTAATTTCAAGAATGACAAAAGATCAGCGAGATAATATAATTAAGCCAGCACGTGGATTGATGATTTACAACACAAGTACAAACACATTTAATTATTTTAATGGTACTAATTGGGAAGAAGTTGGTGGAGATGATAATATGGGAAACCATATAGCAAGCTTAAATATTCAATTAAGAAATAAAAGTATTAGTAATGATGGAGATACAGAGGGAATAAGTCTAAACGATAATGGGAATGTAATTATGAGTAATGAATTATTCATAAAAGAAGGCTTATATGTAGGAGGAATAGGAGGGATTAATTCATCAGCAATATTAGGATTAGAGAGTGTTAATCAAGGGTTCTTACCTCCTAGAATGACAAGTCAGCAAAGAGAGTCAATATCATCGCCAGCAAAAGGATTAATGGTATTTGATACTACAATAAACACATTATATATCTATAATGGAATACGTTGGGTATCAGCAGAAGCAAAAGAGAATACATGGAATTTAGGAGGAAATTCAGCAGTAAATGAATCTACAGATTATATAGGAACAAGTAATGCAGCAGATTTAGTTTTAAAGAGTCAAAATTCAGAAGTGATGAGGCTTAGTAAAGATGGACGAGTGGGAGTAGGCACAAATGGTAAAGTATTAGAATCATCTGCCAAAGTACAGATAGATAGTAGGAATAAAGGGTTTTTACCACCGAGAATGACAAGCTCAGAAAGGAATAGTATTCAGAATCCAGCAATAGGATTAATAGTATATGATACTGATAAGAAGAACTTATATTTATATACAGGTGCTTGGACAGAAATAGGAGTACCGATAGGTTCAGTTCAAGCATATACAGGAATTCAAATTCCTGATGGATGGAAATCATGTGATGGTTCAAGTTTCAATGCATCAGAATATCCAGAATTGAAGGTTGTTTTAGGTAGTACAAAATTACCAAATATAGAAAAGGATATAAAAGATGAAACAGGTAGTACAGTATTAAAATATATAATCAGAGTAAGATAGTAAAAGTGAAAAGACTTATAATAATATTAATAGTAATTTTCTATCCAGTAATGTCTATATCTCAAGGTATATACATTGTAGAAGGGTCTATGTCTGTAAATAACGATACTCATATAATATTAAATGATAGTAATCTAGAAGTGGATGGTAACTTTATTTTTAGAGATAATACATCAATATTATTACAATCTATTTCTCAGAACTTAGTCTTATATGGAGATATACAATTTCAAGATATAATATTAAATTCCAATTGTGTAATAGATTCGGATATATTAGTAAAAGGTAATATAAAATTCATTAAAGGGATAGTGGATATAGGTAGTAATATTCTTAGTCTAGAAGGTATTTTAATAGATGAAAGAGATGATTCATATATATATTCATCATCTTCAGGAGGGGGAATAGAAATTAATAAATCATTTAATAATAATGATGAAGAGAATCCTGGTAATTTAGGTTTAAAGATAAATTTAAAAAATCATGTAGGCAATTTAGCTATCAAAAGATCAAATATGGAGATCAATTATGATGGAAATAGGAGTGTTTTAAGAACTTATGAATTAGAGCCTTCAGTAGATATGGATAAAATTGAATTTTCATATTTTAATCATGAGATTAATAATTTGAACACAAAAAACTTTTCTATTTGGATAGAAGATGGAAAGTCTTGGAAGCCTTGTGAATGCGAATGTAATCATACAAATATAGTAGAAACTTTATCAGCAGATCATGTTTCTAAAATAACACTTTTTTCAACAATAGTAAATGTAGGAGTAGAATTTCCTACAGGTTTTTCACCAAATGATGATGGAATAAACGACTATTACGTTATACAAGGAATAGAGAAATATCCAAATAATGAATTAGTAGTATTTAATAAATGGGGAGATATAATTTATAGAAGTTCACCATATAAAAATGATTGGAATGGTTGTAGTACAAAAGGGGTAAGTTTATTTGGGGATGATAAATTAATAGATGGTACGTATTTTTATTATTTCTTTAAAGACAAAAAGGATAAAAAAAATGTAGTAAAAGGATTTATAGAAGTTCTAACTAAGTAGAAATATATGAAGATATTGATAAGATTATTATATGTGTGTATATTGGTATTTATACCTTCACTATTGAAAGCTCAAGAGTTCTTAGGATTGAGTCAATATATGTGTCACAAGCAATTTTACAATCCAGCAGCAATGTCTTCTTATAGTGATATAAATGCAGTGATGTTATATCGTAATCAGTGGGTAGGTTTAGAGGGATCTCCAACAATATATTCATTAAGTGGAAGTATACCATTTGAAAAGACTGCAGTAGGAGTAGGATTGCAGAGATATACAATAGGAGTACATGAAACAAATAATTTTCTACTTTCATATTCATTTAGAATACAATTAGGATATTTAGATTATTTAGCTTTTGGTTTATCTGCAGGTTTTAAATTTCATAAGAGAAATTATTCTAAAGTTCTTACACATGAGAAATATGATGATTATTTCTCTACAGATGTTAGGTCCACCTTTATACCTAATTTTCAATTTGGTATGTTTTATTTTTCAAGTAAGTATTATTTTGGGTTTTCAATACCTAGTTTAATATTTGATAAAATTAAAGTAGAGAATAAAAAGATAAAAACAGATTATTCATTTGAGACCAAGAAGGTAAGATTTTATTTTGAAGGAGGTTATGAATATGATATAAACGAAATGTGGAGTATAGATGCTTCTTCATTATTAAAATATGAGAGTAATTCCCCTTTAGAATTAGATATAACAGTAATACCAACCTATTTAGATAAAATTAGTTTAGGATTATCTTATAGAACGAAGAATGAGTGGATGGTATTATTCAATATGCGAATAAACAAAGAGTTAAGATTTGGTTATGCATATCATATCACAGAAGTGGTAGGTAAAATATTAAATAGTCATGAACTTCTTCTCTCTTTCACAATGAATAGAAAAGAGAGAAGAAGACCAAAAATAGAAAGGCCTAGATTTTAAATACTTATTTAATCCAATTACCAAACATATTAAAACAGACAGCAAAATTGATAGAATAACCTTTTAAATCTGAATAGAATTTATTTCTAGCAATATATACTCTTGTTCGAATAGATAATTCAGTAATTTCTTTTTGAGAATAGAAATTCGGAATAAGATATACGAAAGTTTTAATTTTAAAGTCTGTATTAAGTCCAATTACGAAATTTACATCATCTAGATGGACTAGATCGTCATCATCTTTACTACCTTGAGAGAAATCTATGTATTTAATACCGATAAAAGGACTTATTTTAAATTTAGAATTATTAAATACATTATATCCATATGTAAGGTCGATACTTGAAAGTCTTAGGTTATCATCTTTTTTCCAAACATTTTTATTGATATATGTTTTTTCTACCTTATTACCTCCTAGAGTAAAATCAAGAAATAGGTTCGATTTTTTATATGCTAAATCGAATCCGAATTCTAAATTAAGGCTATTTGAGAAATAATCACCAAGAGAATTTGAAAAGTAAGAAGCACCGAATCCTAAGTGCATGCCATAGCCCCAATTTGATTTTGTATATTTAGGTATAGAATTAGATTTATATTCTTTTAATTCATCATTAACTTTATTTGCCCATTTATCAATAATATTTTTGTTTTCTCCCTCTTTACTAGCAATTTTAAAATCTTTAATATTAGTATTTAGAATTTGAGTATGTTTACTCAAATCAGAGTTATAATCGATAACAGTATTGGATTTATATAGTTTATTTTGAAGTTTTCTAGTTTGTAATTCTATAAGATCAAAAATTACTTGATTATATTTTAAATAGTCATTATTGTTATAATTCTTATTAATCCATGAAGAATTTTTATACATATAACTATCACCTTTAATGTATACATATGTAGTATCTTTAGTATATAATTTATGAGTTTTATATCCGAAATTATAGTTTAATTCGCTTATAATATAGGTCTTAGGTTCACCTTTGAAATCTTTGATACTAAGTTTCCCATCTTTCCAATACCTTATATCATCATTATTTTCTTGAGCAGAAACCAAATTACTACAAGTAATTAGAATTATTATAATGCTTAAAAGTTTCTTCATATTAATAGTCTTTTTCATTTTATAATATATCTTTACAAATTTAATAAAATTATTATTGATAAGATTAGTAGATCTTTATTATAGATACTAATTTATATCAAATAAATTAAAGAGTGTAAAAGTAAGACTTTAAAATATAAACAAAAGACAAATAGAAATGAGAAATAAATTATTATTAATATTTTTAATTATAGCATTAAATTCGTGTTCAAACAATAAAAGATCTAATCAGATAGAATGTGATCTGGCTTCAAAAAGTGATTTTATGAGTGATGTAGAATCAATAGAATTGATTCCATTAGAAAATAAAGAAGTTTGCTATTTAGGAAGTGGATCGAGAATAATAAAAACAAAAAAGGACTATTATATTTTAGATAGTGGAAATAGTAAAAAAGTTTTACGATTTGATGAGGCTGGCAAACTATTAAATACGATAGGGAATATTGGTAAAGGTCCGAATGAGTATACAAAGATGAATAGTTTCCAATTTATTGAAGATTCATTGTATTGTTTAGTGGATAAAAATAAAATATTTAAATATACCAAAGAAGGTAAATTAGTAGGAAAAAATAAAATTGGATTTTTGGTAGATGAATTTATAAAATTTGATGATTACTATTTTTTCTATACAGGCTATGGAAATTTATCTCATAAATCAAGATTGTTAGTAGCCGATAATAATTTGCAAATAAAGGATAAATTACTAAATCATAATAGTAAGATGTTTCATCTTGAGGACGTTTATATCTTTTCAAAAGATAAAACTAATCTATATATTAAAGAGGCTTTTAGTTCAAAGATTCTAAGATATGAAAGAGATAGTTTAAGCCCCTATAGAGATTTCAATTTTGGTTCATACAGTGTAAAGGATTCATTTTTCGAATCTAAAGATTTTATAAAAGCTTTTCAAAAGATGTTAAGTAAAGGTTTCTGTCTAACAAATAAATATTTTAAATCTGGGAAGTATGAATTAGTTAATATATTCAAACAAAAGGATATGCATACAGATAAGATATTAGGATTTAATAATGGAACTGTTTGGACTTGGTATAATAGTAAATCGAATGATATTCTTAATCTTATATCTGATTCAATGCATTATCTTGATAATAAAACAATTGTAGGGGTAATAGACGCTGTTGATTGTTTAGATCTTAAGGGAATATTTGGAAATAAAGTAAATACAGAGATTTATAATAAACTAGAGGAGGATAGTAATAGTTTAATAATGAAGATTCATATGAAATAAAGATAAATAATATAAGCATCTCTTTAGTGAGATGCTTATATTTATATTTAAAATGATAATAAAAAAATTATAAAGAAGCTACTCTTAGAAATTCACTTACAATAGGATGAGGTTCTTCAAAAGAAGAAGTATCTTGAGGAACAAAAAGAGTAATTAAATAAAATGGATGATTTTCAAGTTCCATAATTCTAATTTCAGATTCATCTCTACCAACAGGTTTAAAACCACTTTCCTCAAAAGCATTTACATAAGAGCTGTTTAATCCAAAGCTACAGTAGTATTTTTCCATTATAGAATCTCTTTGTACCAATTTATAAGTAAGAGAATTCTTATCTGTAATTTGAACTTCATGAGTTTGTCCAGCTAAAGAACAAGTTAAAGGAGTAACAACTAAATCACTTGATTCAGGATTATAGCCAGAATGTGAAGCATCTTCTATGTTAAGCACATTTCTTGCATATTCAACAACAATGTTTTGAAAACCTCCACAAGTACCTAAAGTTGGAATTTTATTAGTTCTAGCAAATTTAATAATATTCATCACAGTTTCGTTGTGGGGAGAACCTGGAGCAATAAGAATACCATTAAAATTATGCATTAATTCATCTACATTTTCAATGTTCTCCGCAGAAAGCCATTCTGTTTCAACATTTAATCCTAACTTCTTAGCAGAATGAGCTATTGCTTCATTTGTTGCTACATGAGGACGAAGTTTGTCATTGTATTCCGCAATAATTGCAATTTTCATATTATGTAATTTAAATTATAAAACAAGAACAAATTTATTAATAAAGATGAAGAGGAAGTCTTTATTTTTTCTTAAAAGAATAATAAACTTTTGTTGTAGTATCCTCATATTTAACAGATTATATATGATTCACATCAGAGAATACTACATTAGTAAGATTTCTTAGATTATACCTAGAAGCCATACTCTCACCATAAGCTCCAGTCGATTTAATAGCGATATAATTGTTTCTTGAAGCTTTATTAATCATTATATCTTTACCAAAAGAATCTGAAGATTCGCAAACAGGACCGACTATATCATATTTTTCAAGCTTATCTTTTGATGATAGATTCAAGATTTTGTGTTTAGCATTATATAGAGCTGGTCTTAAAAGATCGTTCATACCTGCATCAAGTATAGCAAATTTCTTATTGGCACTTTCTTTTATATATAGAACCTTAGAAATTAAAGTTCCACAATTTGCAACTATAGAGCGACCTAATTCGAAGTGAATAGATTGACCTTTTACTTTATTTAGATACTGATTAAAGATGCTAAAGTATGATTTAAAATCAGGTATATTATTTTCAGGATTATCATAATCTACACCTAATCCTCCACCTACATTAATTGATTTTAATAAAATACCCTTATCATTTATAATTTTATGAATTTCATTAATTCTAATGCATAAATCCTTAAAAATATTCATATCTGAAATTTGAGATCCGATATGGAAATGTAGTCCAATAAGATTGAGGTTTTTTAATTTCTTGATAGTTTCTAGAACAGCATCTATTTCATTAAAATTAATACCGAATTTTGAATCTTCAATTCCCGTAGTAATATATTTATGGGTCTTAGCATCAATATTTGGATTAATACGAATAGCTATATCAACTTTCTTATTCTTTTTAAGGGCAATTTCATTAATAATTTCAATTTCTGGTATCGATTCACAATTAAAGCATTGAATATTATTATTAATGGCAAGTTCAATTTCCCAATCTGCTTTTCCAACTCCTGCATATACAATAGAATTTGGATTAAATCCGCATTGAATGGATTGTTCTATTTCGTTAGCACTAACGCAATCAGCACCAAAACCGAATGAGCTAATATGCTTTAGGATTTTAGTATTCGAATTTGCTTTAATTGCATAGTGAATATTGAAATTATACTTATTAGCTTCAGATTGGATATATTCTAAAGTCCTATTAAGTAAGTCGATATCATAATAATAGAAAGGAGTCTTATTGTTTATTAATATATCTGAATTTATCATCTTTAATTAGAATTAAGTAGTTTGTTATTTAATGATTTAAGTGCATTAATTTTTTGATTTTCATCAAGAAGTATAGAAATATTGTGTTGACTACCACCATAAGAAATCATTCTTAAGGGTATATCTTTAAGAGAGTTTAGGACTTCTGACGCTAAACCAATATTATTAGCAATAAAGTCACCTACAACACAAATTATAGATTGATTTTTATTTATATCAATACATGCATAATTTTTTAATTCCTCTATGATATAATCAAGTTTACTAGTGTCATCAATACTTAGGGAAACTGCTACCTCGGAAGTGGTAATCATATCAATAGGCGTTTTCCATTTTTCAAAGATTTCAAATATCTTTCTAAGGTATCCATAAGATAGAAGCATATTGGTAGATTTAATACTAATGGCTGTAATATTGTCTTTAGCAGCAACAGCAAGAATCCCTTTTTTATTAGATGTTTTACTTATTTTTGTACCAATATCTTCAGGATTTAGCGTATTCTTAAGAAGTACTGGAATATTAAATTCTTTAGCTGGTTTTATACTAGATGGATGAAGAATTTTAGCTCCAAAATAAGCTAATTCAGCTGCTTCATCAAAAGGTAGATGTCTAACAGCTTCAGTCTTTTCTACAAAACGAGGATCGTTATTTCTTATTCCATCAATATCTGTCCATATTTGTATTTCTTCAGCTTTAACAACAGCACCTATAATGGCAGCAGAATAGTCGCTACCACCTCTTTTAAGATTTGAAATATTACCAAAATTATCTCTACAAATATATCCTTGACTAATAAAGATTTGCTCGTTTTTATTCTCGTTTAGATTTTTAGAAAGATTAGTCTTTATAAATTTATAGTCAGGTTCACCATTTTTATCTAATCTCATAAAATCTAAGGCAGGAAGCATTATATTTTCTATATTCTCTTCTTGTAAATAGTAATGTAGTAGAAAAGTTGATATCAACTCACCTTGAGCTAGAATATTGTTTTTTTCTTCACTTATATTTTTACAGTTTATAATATCTCTAATACAAGAGAAATGAAACTTAAGCATTATCCTACTTTTATCTATAAATGATTTCTTTGAGAATAATTCCTCAATTACATCATTATATTTCAATTCAAGAGAGTTTAATTCTTCATTTGCCGCTTTAATATTTCTTTCTTTAAGATATTCATTAATAGACACAAGAATATTTGTTGTACCAGACATGGCTGATAATACTATAATTTTAATTCCTTTAGTGTTTAGAATTATATCTTTTAGGTTCTTTATTCTTTGAGCAGAACCAAGTGATGTTCCTCCGAATTTTAATACTTTCATTTTAATATTTTTGATGAGATGTGAATACAAAAAAAAGTCTACAGAGTTTGTAGACTTTTTTAGGATTTTACTAATTACTAAACGATACAAAACTCTTACAATAACAGATATTTCTTCTGTTTATATTCGTTTTTCATATTTATTAATTGCACTGGAAGCATAATAATATCGATTGTAAGATTTTGATTAATGTGGATGTAAAAGTATAAATAAAATAGAGAAAACAAACAAAAATGTATTAATATTTACAAGTAAATATAAAAAATAACAGAATGTTGGTTTTTATATTACAAGAGCTTCTCGTTTGAGAGGTAGTAACAAGATTAAAAACATTCTAAAAGTTTTGTGTATTCTAAAGTTTTTACTAACTATACGTAAGAATTACTAATGCTAATTATAAAATAGAAATGAAAGAAAATTTTAAGAAGATAAGAGAGTTCTTAATAGAACTTGAATATTCTATAAATAAGGAAGATAGAGAAGAAGAACTATTTGTAGTCTCTAAAGAAGAGTCAGGAATAGTAAATATGTTGATAGATTGTGAAGAGCCAATTTTGGTATTTGAGCAATATTTATTCGAGATGAAAAAAGAAAATTTATCAGTTTATAAAGAATTATTGATAAAGAATAGAGAAATAGTACATGGAGCATTTGTGCTAGATGAAACAGGAACGAAAATTATATTCAGAGATACTCTACAGATAGAGAATATAGACATGAATGAATTCCAAGGAACATTAAATTCATTGGAGTTGTTGTTGGCAGAGTATTCTGACAAGTTAATTGAATTTTCAAAATTATAAACAAACGAAAAGATGGGAATATTTAGTAGACTATTTAAGATAGGCCAATCGGAGGCTCATGCTGTTGTAGATAAATTGGAGAATCCAATAAAAATGACAGAGCAAGGAATTAGAGATATGAAGAAAGATTTGTCAAAGACTTTAGAATCTTTAGCTGAAGTAAAAGCAATGGCAATTCGTTCAAAGAGAGAATTAGAACAATCGAAAAGTGCAGCTCAAGATTATGAGAATAAAGCAATATTAATACTTAAAAAAGCAGAAGATGGCAGTTTAAGTGTTGAAGATGCAGATAGATTGGCAAGTGAAGCTTTAATGAAGAAGGAGCAATTACTAGAGACTGTAGCAAGAAACGAGGCAGAGATAAATCAATTTGATTCAAATATTTCAAAATTGGATGCTAGTGTTTCAAAATTACGTTCTAATATTTCTCATTACGAGAATGAATTGAAGACCTTGAAAGCACGTGCTAGAGTAAGTGAAGCTACAAAAAAGATAAATAAATCGTTAGCAGGAGTAGATAGCGATAGCACAATAGCTATGTTGGAGAAGATGAAAGATAAAGTGAATCAGCAAGAGGCAGTAGCAGAAGCATATGGAGACATTGCGGATCAAGGGAAATCAGTTGATGATGAGATAGATTCTGTATTGAAAGATTCACCAAACTTAAAAGCAAGTTCTGCATTAGAAGCTTTAAAGGCTAAAATGAAAAAATAATATAAATGGGAATATTTGATTTTTTTAAAAAGAAAGATGTTCGTCGTTACGATGCAACAGATGTTCGAGTAGTAGATATGGAAGAAGGCTATGTGTTCGATTACGATCTTTCTACATGGACAGTATCAAAAACATATATTTATGATTGGGGAGATAATTTCTTTTCTAAGGATCATAAAATAACCAATGGTAAGGATACTTATTATCTAAGTGTATGCGATGATGATGAATTAGAGATATCTTTATTAACTAAGGTTAGAATATCTAGTTTTGAAGTCGATATTCCACATTATATAAAAGAGAATGAAGAACCTCCTCGTAGAATAACTTATGAGGGGGTTGATTATACAAGGGAATCGGGTGAGGCTGGTTATATAAATGAAGGAGACGATTGGGAAGAGATGATGTCGTGGACTTATTATGATATAGATAATAAGAGAATTTTGTGCATAGAACAATTCGATGAGGATGAATTTGAGGCGTCTTATGGAAAGCTTATAAAGGAATATGAGATTTCAAATATATTACCTGGAAATAGAAATTAAAAAAAAATGAAAAATATTTATTTAGTGGCATTAATAGCCGTTTTGTTATCCTCTTGTGGTAGTTCATATACATATGAAAAGCCACCAGTGGATAAGATTATAGTAGAGAAGTCTAACCTAACAAATTATTCTATCATATTGGCAGATATGGATTATGATGAGGGTAACGATCTTTATAAGCACAAGTATAGATTGATATATCAACCTCTTAGTAATCCTGATACATTATTGACAGAGAGTACAGATTGGTATAAAGTTTCTCCTGAGTATTTTCAAGAGCATGTCAACGATTTAGGGATGGCTTTAGCAACCATTAAGAATGGTGTAGCAGATAAAAAAGTATCACCTGCTGGTTATGCAAATTATATTGGTAACGAGAAATATGGTAGATGGGAAAGAAGAGAGGGAGGAGGTTTTTGGCATTTCTATGGACAGTATATGTTTATGCGTTCAGTGTTTCATATGATGTCGCCAGTTTACTCTTCACATTACCTAGATTATAGAACTCATAGAGCTTATGGAAGGACATATTATGGTTCAGCAGGAAATGGAAGAACAATGTATGGAACAAACAGTTCTTATGGGAAATCTACTTCTTGGGGAACAAAATCGTCTACTTTTAAGCAAAGAGTAAGATCTAAAGTAAAGAAAAGTTCAGAGAGAATGAAGATGCGTCGTTATATGTCTAGAAATTCTTCAAGAAGAGGAACTAGTACTAGAAGATCGTATGGTGGAGGATTTGGTAAATAAAAAAATATAGAATATGGAGAATTTATTGAATAATGAGACCGTATATACACTTATAGAGAGTCTTTCATATATACTAGCAGCATTTGTAGTAATGTTTGTAGGTAAGGTGGTATATAATATCAGTCATAAAAGTATTAATGTGCAGAAAGAATTAGTGGATAATGATAATCTTGCTTTTTCAGTAGCACATGTAGGATATCTTGTAGGTTTATTATTGGCTGTAGGAAGTGCAATAGTAGGTCCATCAAAAGGTTTATTAATAGATATGATAGATATAGGTATTTATGGTTTATTAGCGATAGTACTATTAAATTTATCAATCATTATAAATGACAAGTTTTTATTAAGAAAGTTTTCTGTTACCAAAGAGATAATAGAGGATAGGAATGTAGGAACAGGAGTTGTAGAGGCTGCAAGTTCAGTAGCATCAGGATTAATAATTTATGGAGCAATAAGTGGAGAATCGGATAATATCTTTAATGGATTAATGACGGCTTTATTGTTTTGGTTTATTGGTCAGATAGTTTTGATAATAACATCTTTTGTATATAATTTGATGACATCATACGATATACATGAACATATAGAGAAAGACAATGTAGCAGTGGGAGTAGGATTTGCAGGATCGATGATAGCAATAGGAAATTTAATTCGTTTTGCAATAGAAGGTGAATTTGTAGGATGGGGAAATATCTTAAGTGAAGTAGGTGTAGATGTATTAATAGGTTTATTATTATTACCAATAATACGCTATATAACAGATAAGATACTATTGCCTGGAGCTAAATTGACGGATGAGATAGTAAATCAAGAAAAACCAAATGTTGGAGCTGCATTAATAGAAGCATTTGCTTATATAGGTGGTTCTGTGCTATTAACATGGAGTTTATAAAATTCCATATTCTATTATAACAATATTCAAATAAATTAATGAAAATCAAGTCTAATATTTTAAAGATATCAATCTTTGCGACTGGTCTTTCAGGGATTGTTGCGCAGTATATTCTGTCGACACTGGCTAGTTATTTTCTTGGAGATTCAACAGTACAATGGGCATTAACAGTATCGGTGATGCTTTTTGCTATGGGATTGGGAGCGAGAGTAAGTAAATACTTAGATAAAATGTTACTATCTAAGTTTATATTTATAGAGTATATACTTTCACTATTCGTATCTTTTGCTTCACTTTTCGTATATCTTTATGCTTCTTATGGAGAATATTTAGGTATTGTAATTTATAGTTTAACAATAAGTATAGGTTTCTTAATCGGATTAGAAATACCAATAGTAATAAGATTAAACGATCAGTTTGAGAAGATAAAAGTAAATATATCATCAATATTAGAGAAGGATTATTATGGTAGTTTATTGGGAGGAATCTTTTTTGCTTTTGTAGGATTACCATATTTGGGATTGACATATACACCATTCATTTTAGGTTCAGTGAATTTCTTTGTAGCAACATTATTATTTGTGATGCTATATAAAGAATCTAAAGAGAAGTATAGAAAAACAATTTTATCTTTTGCAGCTTTTATAGTTATTGCAATAAGTTTAGGTTTAACATACGCAAAACCTATTATACTTTTTGGAGAGCAGAAGAGATATGTAGAGAAGGTAGTTTTTGCAGAACAATCATCATATCAAAGAATAGTATTAACTCAGTGGAAGAATGATTATTATTTATTTTTAAATGGTAATAAGCAATTGAGTACAGTAGACGAAGAGATGTATCATGAGCCTTTAGTTCATCCGATAATGAAATTGGCTAAAGAGCATAAAAATGTATTGATATTAGGAGGAGGAGATGGATGTGCTGTAAGAGAAATCTTGAAACATAAAGGAGTAGAACATATAACTTTGGTTGATTTGGATCCTGAAATGACAAGATTAGCAAAGGAGAATAAAATATTATTAGGAATTAATAAAGGTTCATTCTTCGATAAGAGAGTGAAGATTATAAATCAGGATGGTTTAAATTTTCTTGAAGATTGTAAAGATTTTTATGATGTTATAATAGTAGATTTACCAGATCCAAGGACATTAGAATTGGCAAAATTGTATTCATTAGAATTTTATCATTTATGCAAATATAGATTGAAGACTAATGGATTTATAATAACACAGTCTGGTAGTCCTTATTATGCTTCTAGGGCTTTTAAAACTATAAATAAGACAATAGAAGTAGCAGGTTTTTCAACACTTCCAATACATAATCAAGTAATAAGTTTTGGAGAATGGGGTTGGGTAATAGGAGCTAAGAATATGACAAAATCGGAATTGAAGAAAGCTTTTCTGAATATAAAATTTGATGATATATCTACAAGGTGGATAAATGAAGAAGCTTTATATTTATTATCATCTTTTGGTAAAGATATTTTTGATGCTGATACATCAAAATTGATGCCGAATAAAATTAGTAATCCTATATTATACAAGTATTACCTAAATGGTAAATGGGATTTATATTAAAAGATAGAGATGGATACAAAAGTAGAATATAAGAATGTGAAGGCTGAGATTTATAATTATAGATGTTGGGCAAAGGGTTGTGATGTAGATAGGATGTTGGAGATTATAAATGAGAGTTTAGAGTATTCAGGATATAATGTATTAGAATTTGTAGATTATAAATTTCCTGTAAAAGGTTACACATCAATGTGGCTTTTAGCAGAGAGTCATATGGCATTACACTATTTTGCAGATGAGGATAAATATTATCTAGAATTAAGTGGATGTTGTGAGTTGATGAGTAAGAAGTTTAAGGAACATATTCAAATATATAAATTAGAAATAGAAGAAATATAATAGATATGAAGACCTCAGTAGAAAGAACAATAAAGAATTTAGAGACAAATAATTTTGAAGTCTTTTATGTAGAGAATACAATAGAGGCATATGAATTATTTACAGAAGAAATATTCAAAGTATTATCTCCAAGGACAGTATCTTATGGAGATTCTTTGACAATGCATGAGTGTAGGATAATAGACTTTCTAAAAGAGGAGAAAGATATAGATTTTATAGATACCTTTTCAGAGGATGATAGTTGGAGAGAGCAGATAATGAAGAGGAAAGAAGCCTTGAGTGCTGATTTATTTGTTACAGGTACGAATGCAATAACAGAATCGGGTCAGTTGGTAAATCTTGATATGATAGGTAATAGAGTAGGAGGGATATGTTTTGGACCACGCTATGTTGTTTTATTCGTAGGTGTGAATAAGATAGTAAAGAATCTAGAAGAGGCTTTTAATAGAGTAAGGAATTTGGCAGCACCAGCAAATAGTAGAGTACATGAGAATTTAAAGACTCCATGTAAGGTGACTGGGGTATGTCATGACTGTAAGAGTCCACAAAGATTGTGTAATACATGGACAATAAATGAGAAATCGTATCCACAAAAGCGAATAAAGATAATCTTAATAAATGAAGAATTAGGATTTTAAATTGAATCTAAATATACATATCTGTATATCAAATAAATAGTAGTACACGCTAGTGTAATGACAATAAGGTAATAAAATCAAAATTGTAATTATTACAAGAAAAATTGATATTTATTGTTAATTATTTCTATTTTTACTAACTTGAAAGAAGAAAAAATATAAGTATTGTTAGAATGTAAGAAATTACATTCTATTAAATGAATATATGAA
Organism: Marinilabiliaceae bacterium JC040; assembly: GCA_022496785.1. Taxonomy (GTDB): domain Bacteria; phylum Bacteroidota; class Bacteroidia; order Bacteroidales; family Marinifilaceae; genus SNAP01. Next base: position 58,964 of record SNAP01000006.1, read on the forward strand.
AAAAGTAATTAGAAATATAGCCTTATTTTATTATAACGGATTTAAGCATATGCCATTATGGGGAAAGAAGATGTGGTTGATAATCATCATCAAACTACTAATAATGTTCTTATTGCTTAAATTGTTTTTTTTCCCAAATTTCCTTAACAGCAATTTCGATTCTGATGAGGAGAAGGGTAATCATGTGTTGAAGGAATTAACTAAATAACTTAAATATGATTAATGAACTAGTAATGACTACTGTAGAATGGTCCAGGGCACAGTTTGCACTAACAGCCATGTTCCATTATCTTTTTGTTCCACTGACATTAGGTCTTTCTTTAATGATAGCAATAATGGAGACATTATGGTTAAAGACAGGAAATGAAGCTTGGAAACATGCAACAAAGTTTTGGATGAAACTTTTTGGAATAAACTTTGCGATAGGAGTATCGACAGGTATAATACTTGAATTTGAATTTGGGACAAATTGGTCCAATTATTCATGGTTTGTAGGGGACATTTTTGGAGCTCCTTTAGCAATAGAAGGTATTATGGCTTTTTTTATGGAATCAACATTTATAGCAGTAATGTTTTTTGGTTGGAATAAAGTAAAACCAAAATTTCATTTAGCTTCAACATGGTTGGTATTCTTAGGATCTAATTTATCAGCCTTATGGATACTAGTAGCAAATGCATGGATGCAGAATCCTGTAGGTATGTATTTTAATCCAGATACAGCCCGTAATGAAATGATTGATTTTTGGGCAGTATTGTTTTCATCTACTGCTATGAATAAATTCTTCCACACTCTTCTTTCAGCATATTTACTATCAGCAGTTTTTGTATTAGGAGTATCTTCGTGGTTTATATTAAAGAAACGACACGAAGGTTTTGCTAGAAAAAGTATACTAATAGCATCTATATTTGGTTTATCAGCATCTTTAATGACAGTATATACAGGAGATACCTCTTCAAAAGATATATCGAAAGTTCAACCAATGAAATTTGCTGCAATGGAAGGTTTGTATGAAGGAGGTAAAGGAGTTCCATTAGTTGTACTTGGTCAGATAAATAAAAACGAAGATGATATAGCATGTTGTACACGTTCAATAGCATTACCAAATATGTTATCATTTTTAACAACATATGATTCTGAGGCATTTATACCAGGTATAAAAGATATAATTCATGGATATATAGATCATAGAGGTATACCTCATAAATCTTTAGCAGAGAGGATAGCGAATGGAAAAATAGCTGTTCAATCGTTAAAAGAATATCACGAAAGTAAGAAAAATGGAGATAAGGAAGCAGAAGCGACAGCATTAGCAAGTTTTAAAGATAATTATAAAGATTTTGGTTATGGGTATCTATCATCACCTAAAGAGGCAATTCCCAATGTATATCTAACATTCTATAGTTTCAGGATAATGGTAGGATTAGGGTTTCTATTTGTAATTCAGTTTATAATATCTCTATATCTTTTATATAAGAAAAGGTGGAACAAATATGTGTTATGGTTGAATTTATTATGTATTCCATTAGCATATTTAGCAACTCAAGCAGGTTGGATAGTAGCAGAATTGGGAAGACAACCATGGGTAATACAAGATTTAATGCCAACTAGTGTAGCATCAACTGAGATAGCAAGTTCAGCAGTACAGATAACATTCTGGTTGTTTGCAATACTCTTTACTACACTTTTGACAGCAGAGATAAAGATATTAGTATCACAGATAAAAAAAGGACCACAAGAAAGTTAGAGATATGTTTGAAGAAATGACGTTAGAACAATTACAGATATATTGGTGGGTGTTAATAGGAATATTAGGAGCTGCCTTAGTTTTTCTTCTTTTTGTACAAGGAGGTCAATCTTTGATATACACATTGGGGAAAGAGAAAAAAGATAGAGATATGATGTTGTCGTGTTTAGCTCATAGATGGGAGTTAACTTTTACAACATTAGTAACATTTGGAGGAGCATTTTTTGCATCATTTCCATTGTTTTATGCAACCAGTTTTGGAGGAGCATATTGGGCTTGGATAGTCTTATTATTTTGCTTTATAATACAGGCAGTATCATATTCTTTTAAAGACTCAAAACACAATTTATTAGGAAAAGGAACGTACGAAGCATTTTTATTTATAAATGGAATAATGGCTCCTTTATTGATAGGTGTGGTAGTAGGAAGTTTTTTTACAGGATCTTCATTTATATTGAATAGTTCAAATTCAGTTAGTTGGACAAGTTCATTAAGAGGTTTAGAATTATTATTTTCAATCTCAAATTTATCTTTAGGATTAAGTATCTTATTTTTATCTAGGGTATTAGGTAATTTATACTTTATAAATAATATATCAGAGGAAGCATTTTTAAAGAAAGCTAAGAAATCATTATTTATAAATACTGGATTATTATTAGTATTCTTTTTGTATTGGCTAATAAGTCTTTTATTTAAAGATGGATTTGCAATTTCTGGAGAATCTTTAATAGTAGTCGAGAGCAATAAATATCTTCATAATCTATTGGAGATGCCATGGAACACAAGTCTTCTTTTAGCTGGAGTAGTATTATTGTTATTGGGAATTGGAGTTAATTTATTGAAGAAGCCTAGTGATAAAGGAATATGGATAAGTGGTTTAGGTAGTGCTTTGATAGTATTCTCAGTCTTTATGTTAGCAGGATTAAACAATACAAGTTTTTACCCATCAACATCAGATTTACAATCATCGCTAAGTATACGTAATGCATCATCATCTCAATTCACCTTAATGGTAATGAGTTATGTATCATTATTGATACCTATTGTTATAGCCTATATCTATTATGTATTTAAAGTCTTGACAAAGAAAAAAGTAGACTTAGACAATGTAGAAGGTCATGATTACTAGAAAAATATAATGATAAAATGTGGTCGTATAAGATAATTTTCACGAAATTGTATAAGGATCGCAAAAAATATAAAATATCACACTAATATTTAACTAACTAACACACGCAGTATGGAAAAAGAAAAGATTTTAGATGCATATAATTTCAGACATGCATGTAAAGAATTTGATGTAGAAAAGAAGATATCAGAAGAAGATTTCAAGTTTATATTAGAGACAGGAAGATTATCTCCAAGTTCTTTTGGTTTTGAGCCTTGGCATTTTGTAGTAGTACAGAATAAAGATAAGCGAGAGATGTTGAAAGAATCGGCATGGGGAGCAGGTCCTAAATTGGATACAGCAAGTCATTTTGTATTGTGTTTGACATTGAGACCAAAGTATATGCGTTATGACAGTGAATATTTAGATGATTTTTTAAGAAATGTAAAGAAGCTTCCTGAGAATGTAATAGGAATGATGAAGGGATTTTGTGAAAATTTCCAAAAGAATGATTTTGATTTAAATACAGATAGAGCAATACTAGATTGGACAACAAAACAATCTTATATACCATTAGCAAATATGATTACAAGTGCAGCAATGATAGGTATAGATTCATGTCCAATGGAAGGCTTTAAGCAAAAAGAGACAGAGGAGCTATTAGGAACAAGAACATTTGGAATTGACATAGAGAAATATAGTTTATCTTATATGGTTGCATTCGGTTATAGAAAGAATGAAGCTCCACAGAAAATTAGAAGACCTATAGAAGAGGTTGTATCTTGGCAATAAACTAACATTAATAAACGACTTAGTTCTGATTTGATTTGTCTATTGTAATTTATTTGTCTATACCATTTCTTGATAAAATACCTTTATGGAAATAGTGTTTTATTTCTTTCATTTCGGTTACTAAGTCAGCACAATCTATCAAATTTTTTTGAGCGTATCTTCCTGTGATAACAATTTCACACAGGGGGTTACGCTTTTTTAGTATATCAATAACTTGTTTAGAATCTATTAGTTTGAAGTGTATAGCAATACATAGTTCATCTAGAATAATTAAATCGTATTTTCCATTAATAATATAATCTGCACATTTTTTTAGTCCTTCTTGAGCAAGTTTAATACTCTCTTTTGTAGGTTCATTAAAAATAAAACATCCATCTCCTAGCTGTTCTATGCTAATATTATCAATATATTCTACAATCTTTGTTTCATTGTATTTCATATCTTTAACAAACTGTCCTATATATACAGATTTGCCAGAACAGGCAGCTCTTAATGCAAGTCCAAACGCAGCTGTTGTTTTTCCTTTGCCGTTTCCAGTGTAGATATGTATGTATCCCTTATTTTCTTTATCGTTATTCATGATTCTCGTATTGTATTTACAAAGGTAGGGAAAAAGATTTAAGAATGCAGATAGACTGCATTAAAACGGGTTTTCTTTGTAACTGAAAAATTGATTGTTTATTTAAATTAAAGTATGTGTTTATGAAAAAAATTCTATTAGTTATTATTATTATTTGTTCTATTATTCCTTTTGTTTTTGGTTCTCAGAACTTAAATTCTCGATTAAGACATCTTAAAATAGATACAGTGAATGTATCTGCTGAAAATATAAAATGTAGAATAGCAAAAAACAGAAGAATTCTAAAGCAGTATGAAGATGATTTAAAATTCTATAAAAAGTTTATGTTTCATTTTAAAGCTTATTCAGTTAAGAGAAATGTTTATCAGCAAAAAGTTAATGAATGCCAGAAAAAAATAAAAAAATATCAATCATTTATTGATAGAGATTCTACCTTAATTAAAAAAATAAATTCTAGTTCTATTTGTTGTGTGAATTAATTAAATATTTATGAATAGTTAATGTAAAACTCAGATTATTAAGTGTTTAGTTCTGTTTGGTGTACTTGACTTTCTATTTTTTTTGTCTTAATTTTAGTAAATTATATAATTAAATTAATAGTCATGAATAAATCTATTGTTGAAAAAGCAAGAGAAACAGAGGATTATATTAAGGATATAAGAAATAAGATCCATATGAATCCTGAGTTAGGGTATCTAGAATTGGATACCGCTTCATTAATTAAATCAGAATTAGAAAGATTAGGTGTATCTTTTGTAGGAGAAGTAGCATATACAGGTGTTCTTGCAAGTATTTCTAAAGGTATAGGTAAAACGATATTATTAAGAGCTGATATGGATGCTTTACCAATACAAGAAGAAACTAATCTAAAATACAAATCTAAAAACCCAGGTATAATGCATGCATGTGGTCATGATGCTCATGTTGCTATGTTAATGGGTGCTGTTAAAATATTAAATGATGAAGATTTTAGTGGAACTATTAAATTTCTATTTCAACCATCTGAAGAAGGTATTAATCCAGATGTATGTTGTATGTCAGGTGCTGAAAAAGTTCTTGAAGGTGGCTATTTAAATGATGTAAATGCAGCACTTGCTCTTCATCAGGCTCCAAATATCCAATCTGGATTTATAGCTTTAGAAAAAGGTAATGTAATGGCTTCTAGTGATCTTTTTGAAATTGTAGTTTATGGAAAATCTGCTCATGCTGGTGTATGTCCAGAAAATGGTAAAGATGCAATTAATATAGCAAATCAATTAATCAATTCAATACAAGCAATTGTATCTAGAGAAGTGCCAGCATTGGATTCAGCCGTAATAAGTATCTGTAAAATTAATGGTGGAGATGCTGCAAATATTGTTCCAAATAAAGTTACTATGGAGGGAACAATAAGATGTTTAAATGATGAATTACATACCAAAGTTGTAGATTCAATTAAGAGAAAATGTAAAGCTCTTGCGTTAATGTATTGTACTGATATTATTTTTAAAATAACTCATTCTTTACCAATTACAATAAATGATAGTGATATAACAGATAAAATTAAGAATGTTGCAAAAAGAATCTTTGGTGCTAATAAAGTATATTCAAATCAAGTTACTCTAGGTGGTGATGATTTTAGTTTTATATCTCAGAAAATACCTTCATGTTTTATATTTCTTGGAACAAGTCCTGCAGATGGATCAATTTCAGAATTGCATACTAGTAAAATGTGTTTGAATGAAGATGTATTATATCTAGGTTCAGCTTTATTAGCAGAAGGAGCTATGAAACTTTTATAAAAAAGAATTTATATATTTTAAGAGTATTTTTGAATTATTGCTCTAGCTCGTTTCAAAATAGATTCTTTTAAATCGATAGGACTTATTATTTCAAGTCTATCAGCATAAGTAAGAAGTAGAGTTTGTAGTTCGTAATTGTCTTTTAATGTAAGTTCAATTTCAACAGAATCGCTATTTTCTTTGATAATTCTTTGTGAAGGATGAATAGGTTTAGTATTAATATAATTGTATAGAGAATTCTCGACTCTAAGAATAATTTTTCTTACGGGATTCTCAATTATATTAGTTACTCCTATAATATTATCGAAATGAGTTTTGAAATTCCTTTTTGTATTAGGAATGAATTTTATTTCTGTTTCTTCCTTTATTTCAAGAATTCTATCAAGAGCTATACATGGAATATCTACACATAGAGTGTTTTCTTGACAGTATCCCCATAGATACCATCTGTTGTTGTATTGTTTAAGAAAATATGGATGTATATGTACTTTAAGAGATGGATTATTAAAGCTTTTGTATTCGATTTCTAATACTGTTTTATTCACTATTGCATGAAAGCAGATTGAAAGCCACTCTAGTCCACTAAGTTTAGAGTTATTATCAATAGATATTATTTCTTTAGATTCTTCAGAAAAGATATCGTTGTTTAAAGAACTTTTAAATTGTTTTATAAAATCGTGTACCCAATCGAATGTAGGTAGCCCTTGGAAACGAGATATTAGAAAGATTGTCTCTTCTAATTTACCAGTTTCTTCAGGATTTAAGATTTGTTTATTGATTGAAAAGTTAGGGTCGGAATATCTGTAATACGATTTATGACCTTCGTATTTCTTTTCTAATTGTATTCCCCATCCTGCTTCACTTTTCATGAATTTGATATCGTCGTATATTTGACGTTTGCTTACAGTGACTCCATCTGTATATTCATAAAGAGAATTGTTGCATGCTTCTATAAGATCTTCAATAAAGAATTTTCTCATTTTGTTTGAGAAACATTTATCTAATGTTTGGTATCGTATTTGTGCACATTTATTTAGAGCCATAATATTATTTTTTAAATTCTTAAAGATAATATGCTAATTTGTTATTATAAAAAAAAGCAGTAAAATTAATTACTGCTTTCTTATATTTATGAAGTAAGAGATTAATTATACATTTTATCTCTTTGTTCTTTTATTTTTTCGTCTGTTAGGTAATCTTCAAAATCCATGTATTTATCAATAGTACCATTTGGTGTTATCTCTATGATACGATTACATACTGTATTTATGAATTCGTGGTCGTGAGATGCCATTATGATATTACCAGGATATGTTTTCATATTGTTGTTGAATGCTTGAATAGATTCCATATCAAGGTGGTTTGTAGGGTGATCAAGAAGAACAACGTTTGGATTAGAAAGCATCATTCTAGAGATCATACATCTCATTTTCTCACCTCCTGAAAGTACTGTAGTTTTCTTTTCAATATCTTCTCCAGAGAATAACATTTTACCTAGATAAGCTCTTAAATCGAAATCGTCGATACCGTGTGAGAATTGTTGAATCCATCTTAATAAATCAAAACTTTCTTGAAAGAATTGAGTGTTATCCATTGGAAGATATGCTCTTTTGGTTGTAACTCCCCATTCTACAATTCCTTCGTTTGCTTGTATATTACCTTCAAGAACCTCAAATAGAGCTGTTGTTGCTCTTTGATTTTTTGAAACGATAACTACTTTCTCGTCTTTTTCAAGTGTGAAATTAATATCGTTGAAAAGAAGTTCTCCTTCTTCAGATGTATAAGAAAGATTTTCTACTTTAAGTACATTGTTTCCAATTTCTCTTTCTGGTGTGAATATGATTCCAGGGTATCTACGTGTTGAAGCTTGAATTTCTTCAACATTTAATTTCTCTATCATTTTCTTACGTGCTGTTGCTTGTTTAGATTTTGCAACATTTGCAGAGAAACGAGATATAAATTCTTGAAGTTCTTTCTTCTTCTCTTCAGCTTTTTTGTTTTGCATTGCTTGTTGTTTAGCAGCTAGCTGACTTGATTGATACCAGAAAGAATAGTTACCTCCGTATGTTTTAATTTTGTTGTAGTCGATGTCTACTATGTTTGTACATACATTATCCAAGAAGTGTCTATCGTGAGATACTACAATCACTGTGTTTGGAAAATTTGCTAGATAGTTTTCTAACCATAATACAGTTTCAAGGTCAAGATCGTTGGTAGGCTCATCAAGAAGTAGGTTGTCTGGTTCTCCAAAAAGAGCTTGAGCTAAAAGTACACGTACTTTATCTTTACCTGAAAGTTCTTTCATAAGTATAGATTGCTTGTCTTTTACAATACCTAATCCTTCAAGAAGTTCGGATGCATTGTTTTCAGCATTCCATCCGTCCATTTCAGCGAATTTCTCTTCTAGTTCAGCAGCTTTTATACCATCTTCTTCAGAAAAGTCCTCTTTCATATATATTTCGTTCTTTTCAGACATGATTTTCCACATTTCACTGTGTCCCATCATTACTGTGTCAAGAACTGTATGTTCATCAAATTTGTAGTGATCTTGAGAAAGAACAGACAATCTTTCACCTGGTTCCATACTGACTTTACCTCTAGTAGAATCAAGTTCTCCAGATAAAATTTTAAGGAATGTAGATTTACCAGCACCGTTGGCACCAATAACTCCATAGCAGTTACCAGGAGAGAATTTTAGATTCACATCTGAGAAAAGTGGTTTTTTGCCAAATTGAATAGCTAAATCTGAAACTGTAATCATATTCTATTTCTTTGTTTAATTGTTATGCTGTTATTATTACTTTGTGATATGTAGGTTTTGTGCATTCATGCTTTCAAGTTTTTTACTAGCATAGTCTTTACTTACTTTGAATGTTTTTTCTTCTGATGAAGGTAATTCATACATTGCATCCATCATGATTGTTTCGCATATAGAACGAAGCCCTCTTGCTCCTAAATTGAATTCTATAGCTTTTTCAACTATGTATTCTAATGTATCATCTTCAAAATGAAGTTGGATTTCATCCATCTCAAATAGTTTGATGTATTGTTTGATGATAGCATTTTTAGGTTCTGTAAGTATGTTTCTTAATACTTTCTTATCAAGAGGTTTTAAGTATGTTAATACAGGTAAACGACCTATGATTTCAGGAATAAGTCCAAATGATTTTAAATCGCTAGGTGATATGTATTGTAGTAAATGTGATTGATCGAATGCTTCTTTTTCTTTAGTAGCATTGAAACCTACAACTTGTGTGTTTAATCTGTTAGCAATTTTTCTTTCTATTCCGTCGAAAGCTCCTCCACATATAAATAATATGTTCTTAGTATTTACAGGAATCATTTTCTGATCTGGGTGTTTACGACCGCCTTGAGGTGGAACATTGATTATTGATCCCTCAAGAAGCTTTAGTAAGCCTTGCTGTACACCTTCTCCTGATACGTCTCTTGTAATTGATGGATTGTCGCTTTTACGAGCTATTTTATCAATTTCATCAATAAAGACTATACCTTTTTCTGCAGCTTCAACATTGTATTCTGCAGCTTGTAGAAGTCTTGTTAATATAGATTCTATATCTTCACCTACATATCCAGCTTCTGTTAATACTGTTGCATCAACAATAGTAAAAGGTACTTGAAGCATCTTGGCTATTGTTTGTGCAAGAAGAGTCTTTCCTGTTCCAGTTTCTCCTACAAGAATGATGTTTGATTTTTGAATCTCAATATCATTTTCATCTTTCTTTTGTAAAAGACGTTTGTAGTGATTATATACGGCTACAGATATAAACTTCTTAGCTTCGTCTTGACCTATTACATATTGGTTTAGAAAGTCGTTTATCTCTTTAGGTTTAAGTAGTTTATCGTCTTCTAAATTGAATCCGTCGTTACTTTTAAAATCTTCTTCAAGAATACTATGTGCTTGTTCGATACATGAGTCGCAGATGAATCCGTCAACACCTGCTATAAGTAGATTTACATCTTCTCTCGAACGTCCACAGAAAGAACATTTATCCATTCGTTATTTATTATTTACGAGTTAATACTTCATCAATCATTCCATATTCTTTTGCTTCTGCAGCAGTCATCCAATAATCTCTATCAGAGTCTTTTTCTACTTTTTCATATGGATTTCCAGAATGATTTGCAATTATAGTATATAATTCTTTTTTAAGTTTTCCTATTTCTCTTGCTGTTATTTCTATATCAGATGCTTGACCTTGTGCTCCTCCCATTGGTTGGTGTATCATTACTCTTGAATGCTCTAGAGCTGATCGTTTACCTGTAGCTCCTGCAGTTAATAAAACCGCTCCCATAGATGCTGCCATTCCTGTACATATTGTAGCTACATCGCAGTTTATATATTGCATTGTATCGTAAATACCAAGTCCTGCATATACTGAACCACCAGGAGTATTGAAATATATTTGAATATCTTTTTTAGGATCTGCAGACTCTAAATATAGTAATTGAGCCATTATTATGTTAGCAACATGATCGTCAATTGGTACTCCAAGAAATATGATTCTATCCATCATAAGTCTTGAGAAAACATCCATAGATGCTACATTTAATTGTCTTTCTTCTATGATAGTAGGAGAGATATAACTGTTTAATACAGAAGTATATTTGTCCATTGTAAGGCTACTGATATTTCTATCTTTAGTAGCAAATTTCATAAAGTCATTCATAACGTCAATTATATTTTTAGCTTGAATACGTGATTTAATTATAATAATAAAGGTAAGCGTTTTTATTATTTCAGTTTGCAAACTTAGAAAAAAAAAAGAGAAAACTAGTAATAATCACTATCTTATAGCATAAAACTGCTTTTATAAGTAGAAATTTAATTGTTATATTTGCCTTCTGAATTTGAAAATAGGGAATATGGTTAAGAAGTTTTATATAGAGACATATGGTTGTCAGATGAATGTGGCCGATAGTGAAGTTGTGGCTGCTGTTCTAGAAAAAGAAGGATATGAGTTTGTAAAAGATATTGAGCAGGCAGATTTGATAATTGTGAATACTTGTTCTGTTAGAGAAAATGCGGAGGTTAGAGTAAGGGGTAGATTGCATCATTTTAAATCTTTACAAAAAAAGAGACCAGAAATTCTAATAGCTCTAATAGGTTGTATGGCTGAAAGATTAAAAGATGAGTTATTTGAGCAAGAAAAGAATATAGATATTATTGTAGGTCCTGATTCATATCTTCAATTTCCAAAATTGATTAAAGAGGCAGAACATGGTGATAATGCTATGGAAGTTGAATTATCTTTAACAGAAACTTATAAAGATATATGTCCTACTCGTATAGATGACAATTCAATTTCTGGTTTTGTGTCTATTATGAGAGGTTGTAATAATTTCTGTACTTATTGTATAGTTCCTTATACTAGAGGTAGAGAAAGAAGTAGAGAAGTTCAATCTATTGTGAATGAATGTAAGGATCTTGAAGCAAGAGGGTATAAAGAAATTACTCTTTTAGGTCAGAATGTGAATTCTTATAATTTCGTAGATGGAGATAAGACTTTTGTTTTTCATGATTTATTGGAAATTGTTGCTCAATCGGTACCTAGTTTAAGAATACGTTTTTCTACATCTCACCCTAAGGATATGAGTGATGATATGTTGAAGATAATGGCTAAATATGATAATATATGTAAGTATATTCATCTTCCAGTACAATCGGGTAGTGATTCTGTTTTAAAATTAATGAATAGAAAGTACACTAAAGATTGGTATATGGGAAGAATTGAGGCTATTAAGAAATATCTTCCAGGTTGTGGTTTGTCTACAGATGTTTTTGTTGGTTTCCACGGAGAGACAGATGAGGATTTCCAAGATACTATTGATTTAATGAAAGATGTTCGTTTCGATTTGGCTTATATGTTTAAGTATTCAGAAAGAGAAGGAACTTATGCTTCTAAGAAATTACCAGATAATGTACCAGAAGACGTTAAAGGAAGTAGATTGGCTAAATTAATTGAAATTCAAAGAGAGACTTCTTTTGAAAGTAATAAAGCTGATTTAGGAAAGACTTTCGAGGTTCTAGTAGAGGGTATTTCAAAGAAAAGGGAAGATCAAGTATATGGAAGAACTTCTCAAAATAAAGTGTGTGTGTTTGCAAGAGAAGATTTTAAACGTGGAGATCTTGTGAATGTTAAGGTTGTTGAGTGTACTTCTGCAACTTTAATAGCTGAACCTGTATTGTAGTTTATTAATATTAATAAATATGGAATTTTCGTATGTACCTGAAGGTGTCTGTAGTAAGCAGATTAACCTTAAAGTAGAGAATAACAAAGTGGAATCAGTTTCCTTTGTAGGAGGTTGTGATGGTAATTTAAAAGCTATTGGTAAGCTTGTTAAAGGTATGGATGTTGATAAAGTGATTTCTCTTTTAGAAGGAAATACTTGTGGAAAGAGAAATACATCTTGTGCAGATCAAATGTGTATAGCTTTAAAAAAGGCAATTTCTATGTGATTTTTGATAAAATAATATATTGATATGTAAGGATTTCTAATGTTTGTTAGGAATCCTTATTTTTTTTATGAAAACATTAACATATCAAAATATTGGAAATAAATGTTAATTAGTGTAATTTAGCTCGCAATAAAAGTTATAATAAAATATATAGCTTTAATTTACTAAATCATAATTCAAATAAAACAAAATGAAAAAAGTATTAGGAATTGCTAAATTATTCGTACTATGTACGTTAATGGCATCTACTGTTGTTTCTTGTTCTAAAAGTGATGACGAGAAAGCAGCAAAAGTTGAAAGTATTACATTAGCTTCTAAAACAGTTTCTTTAACAATCGGAGACACTCACACTATTAAAGCTACAATTCTTCCTGCGGATGCAGATAAGACATTAACTTATGCATCTACAGATGAGAAAGTTGCTACAGTTACTCCTAAAGGTGTAATTACAGCAGTTGCTGCAGGTAAAACAACTATTTCTGTAAAAGCTAAAGGTGGTGTTGTTGCTACTTTAGATGTAACAGTTGGTGCTGCTACTTTTGCTGTGGGTAAATGGGATGGAACAATGGTTTATGTTATGGATGAGACATCTTATTCAAATATAGATGATTGGATTACTTTCTATTCTACTCCAAAAAAAGGGGAAACTGATGAAGAAAAGGCAAAAAGAGAGAAATATTTCAAAATGTTCACTAATGTGAAGAAAGTTTATGAAGAATTTTATTCTATAGATTTAGATAAAAAGCTTGTAAATATTGGAGATCAAAAAGTAGCTATAACAAAATTTGAAACTTTAAGTGGAAAAGGTGATTCAGAAGTTATAAGTCTTGTTTATAAGAATGGTGATTCTATTTTTGACACAAAATTAGTGATGATGTCAGAGACTGATGCATATATTGAATTTCTTACAGAAAAAGGAGATGGTTATATGAAAGTATTACTTAAGAAATTATAATAAAAAGATATTATTATTTTACACTAAAAAGCTCTAAGGTTTATAAATCTTAGAGCTTTTCTATTTATATATAGATTTATAATCTACAGTTTAATTTTTCTAATACATTCCCAAAGAACAATACCTGTTGTTACAGATATATTAAATGAGTGTTTAGTACCAAATTGAGGAACTTCTATACAAGCATTTGAGATATCTACTATCTTTTGCTGAACTCCTTTTACTTCATTTCCAAATACCAAAGCAAATTTATTTTCTTTTTTAGGTTCAAAATCTTCTAAAGAAATAGAGTCAATTGCTTGTTCTACAGAATAGATATCGTAATTGTTATCTTTTAGTTTAGAAATGCAATCTTCTGTTTTTTCAAAGTATTCCCATTCAACAGTTTCTTCTGCTCCTAGTGCTGTTTTATGAATATCTCTATGAGGAGGTTTTGCACATATTCCACATAAATAAATCTTTTCTATTAGAAATGCATCAGATGTTCTGAAAACAGAACCTATATTATTTAAGCTTCGTATATTGTCTAGTACAACAACTATTGGTGTTTTATGACTTTTAGCAAACTCTTCGTTTGAAAGTCTATTTAGTTCTGAATTAAGTAATTTTTTCCCCACAGTATTTATTAGTTAAATAGTTTTATTATATCGTTTGATAGAGCTAAAAACATTAAAGAAAATAGTATTAACATTCCTAGTATTTGAGCTCTTTCCATAAGTTTTTGACTAGGTTTTCTTCTTATTATTATTTCAATTAAAAGAAATAGAACATGTCCACCATCTAAAGCAGGAATAGGTAAAAGGTTCATTATTCCTAACATAATAGAAATAAGAGCTGTTATTTCCCAAAAAGATCTCCAATCCCATGAACTAGGAAATATATTGCCTATAGTAATGAAACTACCAACAGATTTGTATGCTTTTGTTTCTGGTTGAAATAATAATTTAAGTCCTTTTAGATAAGTAGAAAGACTAGAGTTTGCTTTTGCAATTCCTAAAGGAATAGATTCTTTAAAAGAATATTTTTGATTTGTAAGTTTAAAGTTTTCAATAGGTTTGTGTATGAATCCTAGCATTGGTGTTTCACCAAGTTTCATTTTATATTCTACAGTGTCTTTATTTCTTAAGGCTTTAATTGATATTTCTTTTTTAAGATTTGATTTTACAATCTCAGCATATTCATCAAGATATTTAAATTCTTTATTATTAACTGCAATAATGATATCACCAATTTTAGCACCAGCTTCTTTTATCTTTGAATTTTTAGGGAAGTTATCTACAACTAATGGTGAAAATAATACTCTAGGATAGAAAGGTGGAGTAAATTTGTAGCTAGAAGAAGATTCTTCATTTAATTTTTGTATAAAGTCAGATGGTATCTCAAAATTGATATTTTCTCCATTTCTAATAATTTGTAATGTCTTTGCATTGTTAATTATTATATCTTTTGCTATATGTGAGAATCTTTTGACTTTTTTATTATCAATAGCATATATTAAATCACCATTTTTAAAACCGGCATCTTTTGCTGTTTGGCTATAAACAAAACCATGTTTTATGTTTTTTATATCTAAATATTCATCTCCCCAAACAAATAATACACATATGTAAATAATATATGCAAGAATAAAATTGTTTATGATTCCACCTAGCATAATCAATAGTCTTTGCCAAGCTGGTTTACTTCTAAATTCATAATCTTTAGGAGTGTTCTCAAGTTGCTTTTTGTCCATAGACTCATCAATCATACCTGAAATTTTAACATATCCTCCTAGAGGTATCCATCCTATTCCATATTCTGTTCCTTTCCATTTCTTTTTGAAAAGTGAAAATCTAGGATTAAAGAATAAATAAAATTTCTCCACTCTTGTTTTGAAAAGTTTTGCAAAAGTAAAGTGACCTAATTCATGTATAATTACAAGAAGAGATAGACTTAGTATTAGTTGGATTATTTTTATGATTACGCTCATTATATTAGTGTTTTAGCAAATTCTCTTGTTGCATTATCGGTTTCTATATAGTCTTGAATATTCGGTTTGTTGATGAATGATATTTGATTCATACATTTTTCAATTAAATCTGTCATTCCTAAGAAAGAGATTTTCTCTTTAAGGAAGGCATCTACAGCTATTTCGTTTGCTGCATTTACTATACATGCCATATTGCCTCCTTTATGCATTGCATCGAACGCAAGTTGAAGGTTTCTGAATTTCTCAAAATCAGGTTTCTCAAAACTTAGATTTTGTAGTTCAAATAGATTCATTCTTGGAAAGTCAGCAGCTGGACGCTCAGGGAAATTTAAAGCATATTGTATCGGAACCTTCATATCAGGAGCTCCCAATTGAGCTTTAACAGCTCCGTCTCTAAATTGTACACCAGAGTGTATTATAGATTGTGGATGTACAAGAACTTCTATTTGTTCAGGCTGAAGGTTGAATAACCATTTTGCTTCAATTGCTTCAAAACCTTTATTCATCATACTTGCAGAATCAATAGTTATTTTTGCTCCCATATCCCAATTGGGATGTTTTAATGCATCTTGAGGACGAACAGTTTTCAAGAAGTTTATATCTTTATTTCTAAAAGGACCTCCAGAAGCTGTAAGTAAAATCTTTTCAATTTCATTATTACCTTCTCCTACTAAAGATTGAAAGATTGCTGAGTGTTCAGAATCGACAGGAAAGATGTTTACATTATTTTCTCTAACAAGTTCTTGTATAATATCTCCAGCAACAACAAGTGTTTCTTTATTAGCAAGAGCTATTTGTTTTTTTGCTTTAATAGCTTTAATTGTAGGAAGAAGACCAGAATATCCAACCATTGCTGTAACTACAATGTCAACGCATGAGAATTCTACAACATCTTCGATACTTTTACTTCCTGCGAAGACTTTTATATCTTCGTTAAATAGAGCATCTACAAGAGTATTGTATTTATCTTCATTGGCTATAACAACAGTATTTGGTTTGTATTTTTTTGCTTGTTTTATAAGTAAATCAACATTATTATTTGCTGTAAGTATTTCTACACTATATCTTTCTGGATGTTGGTCTACAACTTCCAAAGTTTGAGTCCCAATAGAACCAGTAGATCCTAATATTGCAATCTGTTTCATTTTAATATTATTTGAATTTTATGAACAACTCAGGATTAATAGGTTTACCATTTTTCCATATCTCAAAATGTAGGTGTGTACCAGTAGATAATTCTCCTGTGTTACCTAATATAGCAATAGCTTCTCCAGCATTTACTTTATCACCCATTTTCTTTAAAAGAAGAGAGTTGTGTTTGTACATTGTAATGACATTGTTGTGATGTTGAACTCCAATAACATGTCCTGTTTTGGTAGTCCAGCCTGTGAATATGACAGTGCCATCTAAAGCTGCAGATATTTTTGAATTTTCTTTTGCAACTATATCTATTCCAAAATGTTCTTTTAGTGGATTGAATTTTTCTGTTACTAAACCTTTTAAAGGGGTAAAGAACATTTCAGCTTCATATTTTTGTTTTGTGTTTTTTTCTAATCCTAAATTATATTTCTCTTGCTTTTCAACTTCTTTCCTAAATGAATCTTCTTCTTTAGATAGTTTAAAATCAAATTTATTTTTATGATCGAGACTAGAATCTTTTTTGTTATCATCATTATCTTCAGGCTTGTATTGAACTTTTCCAGAGATTGCATCTTGAATACTTTTTAGAAAACGATCTCTTTTTTGTATCTCAAATTGTAAAGAGTCTGCACGTTTTGCATTTTTTAAAACATAACTTCTAATATTAGAATCGAAACCAGGTAAAATATTCTTTAAATTAGTGAAGGCAAAAGTTGAGAATACTAGTACAAATAATAATAAAATAGCAGTAGTTCCAAGTATTGAAAGTTTAAGTTTGGAAATTCTTAATGAAAAAGTTCTTTCAAAAGTATGTACGTTAGTGATATTTATATCAAAGATTTTTTTAATCTTATTTTTCTTCTTTTTTTTATCGTTCTCCATTATGTCTTTATGATATTTGTTAATGTCTGTTTATAAGTTGATTGAGATTAATCTTACGCTAAATAAAACACTCTCTATCTCTCGGACTGTAAAGGTAATCAAAAAATAAAAATAAAAAATAAAACAGATATAGTTGTTTGTTTAAAAAATACTCTCTACATTTGCACTCGCAATCGAGAGGTTAGCATACTAATAAAAACGCAAGTTTAGAGAGATAGAAATCAAAGATATATTGCGGGATGGAGCAGAGGCAGCTCGTTGGGCTCATAACCCAAAGGTCGTAGGTTCGAATCCTGCTCCCGCTACTAATTTTCTTTGATTCCAAAATATAAAAGATATATTGCGGGATGGAGCAGAGGCAGCTCGTTGGGCTCATAACCCAAAGGTCGTAGGTTCGAATCCTGCTCCCGCTACTAATTTATTTATTCCAAAATAGCAAAGACATATTGCGGGATGGAGCAGAGGCAGCTCGTTGGGCTCATAACCCAAAGGTCGTAGGTTCGAATCCTGCTCCCGCTACTAATTTATTTTATTCCAAAATATGAAAGACATATTGCGGGATGGAGCAGAGGCAGCTCGTTGGGCTCATAACCCAAAGGTCGTAGGTTCGAATCCTGCTCCCGCTACAGAGATTTAGGTTGTTTATTTAAATATAGACAACCTTTTTTTGTATCTTGTTCTAAAGTTTTCAATTTTGTAAAATACATTATTGAAAATCTTATATCCATTTCTTATTTTTGTATTTAATAGAATTTAAAATTTATGGCGAAAACAAATTATAATAAATCTTCAATGATGATGAATGAGAGAGGGAAATTACCTCCTCAGGCTTTGGAAGTTGAAACTGTAGTGTTAGGAGCATTATTGTTGGAGAAGGATGCTTTTATTAAAGTTTCAGATATCTTGAAACCCGAAGCTTTCTATAATGATGCAAATAAAGAGATATATAAAGTAATACAAACATTAGCTTTAGAGGATGCCCCTATAGATATATTAACTGTTTCTGATATTCTAAAAAAGAATGGGAAATTAGAAAAAGTAGGAGGTATTGCTTATTTAGCGCAATTATCGGATAGAGTTGCTTCTGCAGCTCATATAGAATATCATGCAAGAATTATTGCTCAAAAATATATTCAAAGAGAATTAATTAGAGTAAGTTCTGAAATTCAGACTGGAGCTTATGAGGATTCTATGGATGTTGCAGATTTGTTAGATAAAGCTCAGCAAGATGTTTTTAGTATTGTAGAGGGGAATATAAAGAAAGAAACAGCTTCGGTTCGTTCTGTTGTAGAGGAAGCTATAAAGGGTATTGAGAGTGCTGCAGAACGACCTGATGGAATGAGTGGATTACCATCTGGTTTTAAGGCTATTGATAGTATTACTAATGGTTGGCAGAAATCTGATTTAGTTATTGTTGCAGCTCGACCTTCAATGGGTAAAACAGCTTTTGTTCTTTCAATGGCAAGAAATATGGCTCTAGATTTTAATGCTCCAATAGCATTATTCTCACTTGAGATGTCGGCTGTTCAGTTAGTTACACGTTTGATAGCTAGTGAAACAGAATTGGGTTCTGAAAAATTAAGAAGTGGAAAGTTGAGAGATGATGAATGGCAACAATTACACCGAAAGATTAAACCTTTAGTAGAGGCACCAATTTTTATCGATGATACAGCTGGTTTGTCTATCTTTGAGTTGAGAGCTAAATGTAGACGTTTAAAAGCAAAAGAGGATATACAGTGTATTGTTATCGATTATCTTCAATTGATGACAGCAGGTAGTGATATGCGAGGAAATAGAGAGCAGGAAGTCTCTATGATTTCTAGGCAGTTGAAAATTATTGCTAAGGAATTGAATATCCCTGTTATTGCTTTGTCTCAGCTTAATAGAGGTGTTGAACAGAGAAAAGGTGATGAGAAAAAACCAATGTTATCGGATTTACGAGAGTCTGGTTCGATAGAGCAAGATTCAGATATGGTTTTATTTATTCATAGACCAGAAAGATATGGAATAACTACTGATAGTGAAGGAAATGATATTAGAGGTTTAGCAGATATTATTATTGCTAAGCACAGAAATGGTGCAGTAGGAGAGGTGAGACTAAGATTTAGAAATGAATTAGCTCAATTTACAGATTTAGAAGAAGTATCTCCTTTCTTCCAAAAAGATATGGGAGGCGAGAAGATATATGCATCAAAGATGAATAGGAAGAAGAAAGATGTTATAGATGTTAATGATGAAGCTCATGATATGGGAATGGGAATACCTACAGCTTCTGATTTTGATGATATCCCACCATTTTAAAAGATGTGATGTGGATAGGCTAGTGTTTTCTAGCTCTATCCATATCTCTTTTTGCATCTTTTGTTTTAAGAGTTTCTCTCTTATCGTATGTTTTCTTACCCTTAGCAAGAGCAATAATTAATTTAGCGTATCCTTTGTCGCTAATGAATAGTTTAACAGGTACGATAGTTAATCCACTTTCTTTTACTTTCCTTTCAATTTTATCTAATTCTTTTCTGTTTAAAAGAAGTTTTCTATCGCGTTTTTCAATATGATTATAATAAGATCCAAATTTGTATTCTGAAATATGAATTCCTTTTGTCCATAATTCATTGTTGGCAAAATAACAAAAAGAATCAACAAGACTAGCTTTTCCTGCTCTAATAGATTTGATTTCTGTTCCAGCAAGTACTATACCGGCAGTGAATTTTTCAATAAATTCGTAATCGAAACTAGCTCTCTTATTACGAATGTTAATATTTTGTGACATATAATTTTATATTAAATTGATGCTATTGGAATGTTTAATATTCTTTCCAATATTTGTTCTAAAATGTTTGGGATACCAGTAATTAGTATAGTAATGAAGATAGTAAATGTCCAAGCTTTTTCTCTTTTTAAATTTAAAGCTGTATCGATACTCGTAAATATAGGTATTCCACAAATGAATTGTGCTAATTGAAAAATAGATTTTATAAATCCATCTTCATAGAATATAACAGATAATGTATGAAAGACGAAAAAGACTCCACATGCATAAATAACTACTTTTTTAATATTATCTTTTTTAATATCTTTTATAGAATTAATAAATTCATTAAGAATTGCTGAAGATGTATAAATGCTTAAAAATATTGAAACGATAGTAATTATAGACATTTTTACAGAAGGCCATAGAGCATAATTGAATCTGAATAGAGAACCTAAGAATACAACAATTGAGCATATTATTGATAGTGGTAATATGTATTCTTTGACTATCTTAGAGATTTTATTGTGTTCATTATCAATTATTTTCCACTCCTTTCTAGAGTTTGTAATTAATTCTTTTGTTCTGCGTGTGAAAGAATAATAATTTGATAGATTTATCATGTTTTTTAAAATATATTTTTCAAGTAAATTACTAAATTTACACAAATTTAAAAAATCCAAACATGAATATTAAGGAACTTGTAGTAAAAAATCGTTCTTATAGAAGATTTTATGAAGAAGAGAAGATTGACGATGCAAAATTGAAGTCTTTTGTTGAGTTGGTAAGATATTGTGGGTCAGGGATGAATGCTCAATCGTTGAAGTATATTTTAGTGAATAATGATGAAGATTGTGAAAAAGTATTTAATTGCTTAGGATGGGCAGGATATTTGAAAAATTGGGATGGTCCTAAGAAAGGAGAGCGTCCTGTTTCATATATTATTCAATTGCATGATGAATCTTTAGCAAAGAATTATTTTTGTGATGATGGAATACAACTTCAAACAATATTGCTTGCAGCTGTAGAATCTGGATATGGAGGTTGTATAGTAAAGAATGTAAAGAAAGATCTTAATTCAATTTTGAATGTACCTGAAGATATGAAAATTATTCAAGTTTTGGCTTTAGGAAAACCCAAAGAGAAAATTCATATTGTTGATATGAAAGAAAATGATTTTAAATATTGGAGGGATGACAATGATGAGCATTATGTCCCAAAAAGAACTATTGATGAATTAATTATTAAATAATTTAAGAATGAAAAAATTAGTATGTATGTACATCTTCTTGATGACGATATTCGTTTTCCAAGTTGATGCACAGTCGGTTTTAGATTACCAGAATGATGAATTTTTTGGTGAATCTTGTACAAGTATAATGGTCGGTAAGAAGGCTACTACAGATGGTTCTATTATAACTAGTCACACTTGTGATGGAAGATATAGAACTTGGCTTCGTTGGGAGAAATCAAAGAAATTTGATAAGAGGGGAATGACAAAAATATACAAAGGTCTATTAAAAACTGAGGAAGCTCATGATATGAAGAATGTTGTTGTTGCAGGAGAAATTCCTCAAGCAAAGCAGATTTATGCATTTTTGAATACAGCTTATCCTTGTTTAAATGAGAAACAGTTAGCTATTGGTGAGACAACGATTGTTGGTCCTAAATCGCTTGTCAATCCTAAAGGAATGTTCCAAATAGAAGAGTTGGAAAGAATTGCTCTACAAAGATGTACTACTGCAAGAGGTGCTATTAAATTAATTGGAAAATTAATTAAAGAGTATGGTTACGGAGATTGGGGAGAGTGTATTACAATAGCAGACCCTAATGAAGTATGGCAGTTAGAAATATTTGGAGAAGGAAAAGATAAGATAGGTGGAGTGTGGGTTGCACAGAGGGTTCCAGATGACCATGTAGCTATTTCAGCAAATTTCTCAAGAATAGGTGAAATAGATTTAGATAATCCAGATTTCTTTATGGCATCTAAAAATATCTATAAGGCAGCTAAAAGATTAAAAAGATGGAATGGAAAAGAAACATTTAAGTTTTGGAAAGTTTATGGAGGTAATAAAAGACCATTTACTATAAGAGATTTTTATGTATTAAATCATTTTGCTCCTTCTTTGAAATTAAATATGAAGATGAAGGAGTTACCATTTTCTGTAAAACCAGAACATAAAGTTTCAGTTCAAGAGGTTATGGCTTTATATAGAGAGTGTTATGAGGATACACCTTGGGATATGACTCAAAATTTGAAGGTAGAGAAAAAGAAATATAATAAGAAGGGTAAGGTAATAGGTAAAGAAATAGTACGCTCACCTATAGCACATCCATGGCCAACAGGAGATTCAAGAAGATTGTATAACTCATTGAAAAAAGGAAGTGTGAAATATCAAAGAACAGTTGCTGTAGCTTGGTGTTCATATTCTTTTGTAGCTCAATTAAGAAATTGGCTACCAGATGAAATAGGTGGTAGAATATTCTTTTCTGTAGATAATCCTGCTCAAAGTCCTAGAATTCCTATTTATGCTGGATCTTCAAAATTGCCAATAGCATTTGAAGTTTGTGGTCAAAAAAGAAATAGAGATGATGCTTTAATTTGGAATTATAGAAGAGCTAATAAGTTAGCTACTTTAAAATGGCAATCAACTCGTAAAGGAATGATGGATGAAGTGTTATATTTTGAGAATAAGGCAATTGAAGATGGAAAGGTACTAGAATCTAAGATATCAAAATTGTTAAAAGCTGGAAATAAGAAAGAAGCTCAGAAATTATTGAATAGATATACTCGTGATTTTACAGGTTCTACATCTTACAGATGGAAAGAATTAGAAAATGAGTATTGGCATAAATTTGGTTTAGGTTTCTAATCCAAAAGAATAAAGAGATTGTCTTCTAGTGAACGAAGGCAATCTTTTTTAGTTATGAAATTTGATATCTTTAATAAGTAATTGGATTTCTCTTTTTCCCATGAAAACATTTTCTTGAAGAGAATAACAAATATCAAAGCATGCTCCATTTTGAATCTTTTCTGCAAGGTATCCCATCCCAAAAGCTATTCCATTTATAGCTATAGGAAATGTATCTTTAGGAGTATCTGTAATAACTAATTTTAAGTGTTCGTTAGATCTTCCAACTGCTTTAGTTTCTCCATAATCAACAACATTTCTTGTAACAAAGACTGGATTAAGGTTTTTCGGTCCAAAAGGAGCAAAGTCCATTAATTTTGTAAAGAATTTATTTGTGATATTGTTAAATGAAATTTCAGCATCAATATTTATTTGAGGAATTAGAGTCTCATTAGAAATATGATCTTCAACGTACTTATTGAATTTATCTCTAAATAGAGGATAATTTTCTTCCTTTAGACTTAAGCCTGCAGCATATTTATGTCCACCATAGTTTTCTAGATATTCACTGCAGTGTGAGATTGCATTATATAGGTCGAAACCGTCTATAGAGCGAGCTGAACCTGTAATAAGGCCTGTAGATTTATCAGATTCAGTGAATATGATTGTTGGTTTATAATATGTTTCTATTAATCTTGAAGCGACAATAGCAATTACTCCTTTATTCCATTTTTTATTTAAGAGCATGGTAGTTTTACTATTTTCACTGTAAATATCATCTTCAAGTAGTTTCTTAGCTTGATCAGTAATGTCGTGATCAAATTTCTTCCTAGTGTCGTTGATATTGTTAATTCTCTTACCTAGATTTTTTGATTTTTCTTTATCTTTTTCAATAAGTAATTGTACAGAATATTTACCTGATTCTATACGGCATGCTGCATTTATTCTAGGTCCTATTTTAAAAACGATATCATTAATTGTTAAATCTTTTTCTATATTAGCTATAGATTTAATTGTTTTTAAGCCTATGCAAGGGTTGGCATTAAGTCGTTCTAAACCGTGTTTTGCTAATATTCTATTTTCTCCAATGATAGGAACAATATCTGATGCTATACTTACGCATAATAGATCTAGGAAAGGATAAATTTCTTCTTCAGATATATTATATTTTTGGCAATATCCCTGTAAAAGTTTGAACCCAACTCCACAGCCAGAAAGATCTTTAAATGGATAATTACAGTCTTCTCTTTTAGGATCGAGAATAGCATAAGCATCAGGTAATTGGGTGTCTGCTGTGTGATGGTCGCAGATGACTATATCAATATTTTTACTTTTTGCATATTCTACTTTTTCTATTGCTTTTATTCCACAATCAAGAACAATCATAAGAGTGACTCCTTCGCTATGTGCGCGATCGATGCCTTGAGTTGATATTCCATATCCTTCGGTATAACGATCTGGAATATGAAATAGAAGATTTGAGCAGTATTTAGAAAGGAAAGAATATATTAAAGCTACAGAAGTTGTGCCATCAACATCATAATCTCCATAAACAAGAATTTTTTCTTTAGTATCAATACCTTGTTTAAGTCTTTCTACAGCTTTATCCATATCTTTCATAAGAAAAGGATCGTGTAAGTCTTTAAGTGAAGGAGCAAAAAAGCTAATAGCATCTTTCTTATTAAAGATTCCTCTTTGAATAAGTAAATTACATAAAATATTGTTATATCCTATAGCTTCAGAGAGTGAATCGGTGAGAGATTGATCACTTTTTGGGTTAATACTCCATCTTTTATTCATTGATATATTCTTGTTTTTATTCTAAAATGAAAATTCGTCACAAAGTACATTTTTTTATCATGAATTTCAAGTTATATGATTTATATTTTCTTTACATATTTTTATATTAGTACTTATATCTTTAAAGATCAGTTATTTTTATTGAAAATAAATAAAACAAATGTTTGAAATTATATATTAACGAAAAGTGTTAATTAACGTTCAGACAAACTAGATTAAAAAATGGATTACAAATTAATATTATTATATTTGCATTTTAATTAAAATATTACAATTAAATAGAGATGAGTTATACAGAATTAACAGAACAAGAAATAATTAGACGAAATTCGTTGAAAGAACTTGAAAATCTAGGTATAGAAACATACCCAGCAAGTGAGTATAAAGTAGATTCATATTCTGTAGAAATAAAGAAGCAGTTTGAAGAAACTTCTGAAGAAAGACCTGTAGTGATAGCTGGTAGAATAATGAGCAGAAGAATTATGGGTAAAGCTTCTTTTGTTGAAATTCAAGATTCAAAGGGAAGAATTCAAGTATATATATCGAGAGATGATATTTGTGAAGGAGAAGATAAAACATTTTACAATACAGCATTTAAAAAATTAATGGATATTGGTGATATTGTAGGTGTTGAAGGTTATGTTTTTAGAACAAAAACAGGGGAGATATCGGTACATACTCAGAAATTAACTTTATTATCAAAGTCAATTCGTCCATTACCAGTAGTGAAATCAAAAGATGGTAAACAATTTGATGCTTTTACAGATCCAGAACAAAGATATAGACAAAGATATCTTGATTTAATAGTAAATCCTCAAGTAAAAGATACTTTTATAAAACGTTCAGGCATTATAAATTCAATGAGAAGCTTCTTTACAAATAGAGGTTATCTAGAAGTTGATACTCCTGTTTTACAATCTATACCTGGAGGAGCGGCTGCACGTCCATTTATAACACACCATAATGCATTGGATATTCCTTTGTATTTAAGGATAGCTAATGAGTTATATTTGAAAAGATTAATAGTTGGAGGTTTTGAGGGTGTGTTTGAATTTTCTCGTAACTTCAGAAATGAAGGTATGGATAGAACTCATAATCCTGAATTTACATGTATGGAAATATATGTTGCGTATAAGGATTATAACTGGATGATGAACTTCACTGAAGAAATGATTGAAAAGGTAGCAATGGATGTAAACGGAGTTACTGATGTACAATTAGGAGAGAATATGATATCTTTCAAACGTCCTTTCGCAAGAGTTAGAATGGTTGATGCAATAAAGGAACATACAGGTTTCGATATTGAAGGAATGAATGAGGAAGAATTGCGCGAAGTTTGTAAAAAACTTAATATGGATGTTGACGAGTCTATGGGTAAAGGAAAACTTATAGATGAGATTTTTGGAGAAAATTGTGAACACAAGTATATACAACCAACATTTATTTACGATTATCCAAAAGAGATGTCTCCATTGACTAAAAAACATAGAGATAATCCTGATATGACTGAGCGTTTTGAGTTAATGGTAAATGGAAAAGAAGTTGCAAATGCTTATTCAGAATTAAATGACCCTATTGATCAATTAAATCGTTTTGAAGATCAGTTAAAACTTCAAGAAAGAGGTGATGATGAAGCAATGTTTATTGATTACGATTTTGTGAAAGCTCTAGAATACGGAATGCCTCCAACATCAGGAATGGGAATAGGTATTGATAGATTAGTAATGATGTTAACAAATAATTCATCAATACAAGATGTCTTATTATTTCCTCAAATGAAACCTGAATTAAAAGAGAAGGTGGATTCTGATGATAAATTTGTATCTTTAGGTATTGCTCCAGAGTGGGTTGATTTAATTAGAAAAGCAGGTTTTAAAACAGTAGAAGATTTAAAAGCTGTAGATAATGTAAATAAGTTACATCAAACTCTTTGTGGGTTAAATAAAAAACATAAATGTGGCTTAGTTAATCCTACAAAGGAGACCGTAACTGAATGGTTATCGTAGTCATAATTTAAAAAGAATATAGTGGGAAAAGATAAAAAATTTGGTATCGTAGGTGGGGGCAGTTGGGCAACAGCCCTTGCTAAGATACTGATGGAAACTCAAAATAGTATAAACTGGTTTATGCGTAAACCGGAATGTATTGAATTGTTTAAAGCTGAAGGTCATAATCCAAGATATTTAATGGATGCTGATTTTGATGTTGATAAAATTTCATTTTATTCAGATCTTGATGAATTAGTTAATAATTCGGATATAATAGTATTGGTTATTCCATCTGCTTATGTAAAAGATGTGTTAGCTTCTCTTACTGTATCTTTAAAAGATAAAGTTGTTTTATCGGCAATAAAAGGTTTAATACCTGAGGAAAATACAATAGTTGGAGAGTTCCTTCATGAAAAATATAGTATTCCTATAGAAAATATTGCAGTAGTTTCTGGTCCTTGTCATGCAGAAGAGATAGCTTTGGAAAGATTATCTTATTTAACTTTTGCATGTTGTGATTTAAAACTGGCAGAATATTTAGCTGATGGTTTCACTTGTTCGTATGTTAAAACAACAATAAGTGAAGATATATATGGAACTGAATATGGTGCTGTTTTAAAAAACGTATTTGCAATTGCTTCTGGAATATGTCATGGATTGAGATATGGTGATAATTTTCAAGCTGTGTTGATTTCTAATGCAATTCAAGAAATGGAAAGATTTGTTGATGCAGTGCATCCTATAAGTAGAGATATTAAAAGTTCAGCTTATTTGGGAGATCTATTGGTAACAGGGTATTCGCAATTTTCTAGAAATAGAACTTTTGGAACAATGATAGGAAAAGGATATTCTGTCCGTTCTGTCCAACTAGAAATGCATATGGTTGCTGAAGGCTATTTTGGAGTAAAAGGGATAAAAGCAATAAATGAGAAGTATAATGTAGACTTACCTATTGTAGATGCTGTATATAATATCTTGTATGAAGGTATTGCTCC
Source organism: Marinilabiliaceae bacterium JC040 (assembly GCA_022496785.1). GTDB lineage: Bacteria > Bacteroidota > Bacteroidia > Bacteroidales > Marinifilaceae > SNAP01. Next base: position 86,778 of record SNAP01000006.1, read on the forward strand.
TGCAATAGAAGTTCGTTTATTAACAGATAAACTTCGTTAAAATATTAATTATGAAAATTTCAATTATATATCATTCTGAAAGTGGTAATACAGAGAAAGTAGCTCAATTTATAGCAAAAGGAATGATTAATGCTGGTGATGTAAATGTAAAATGTATGTCTATAGATAGTATAGATTTAGATTATGCTAAAGAATCTTCAGCATTTATTTTTGGTTCACCAACATATATGGCTTCTATGTCATGGCAGATGAAAAAGTTTATTGATACAGAATCAAAGAAACTTAATATGGAAGGTAAGATGTGTGGTGTATTTGCTACTGCTAATTACTTTGGTGGTGGTGCTGAAATTGCTGAATTATCTATGATAGGTCAATTGTTAGTAAGAGGAGTGCTTATTTATTCGGCAGGTGCATCAAAAGGAGCACCATATACTCATGTTGGTACCGTAGCAATAAAAGACGGTAATGAATTTGAACAAGAAAGAGCAGAATTATTTGGAAAACGTTTTGCAGAAAAAGCTCTAGAATTGTTTTAGTATTATTAATAATAAAAATCTAAAGAATTGAAACAGTATTTAGATTTGTTGAAAACAATATTGAAAGATGGAACTGAAAAGACTGATAGAACCGGAACAGGTACCATTAGTCTTTTTGGTTATCAGATGCGTTTTGATTTATCAAAGGGTTTTCCATTGTTGACAACAAAAAAGCTACATTTAAAGTCTATAATTTACGAATTGTTGTGGTTTCTTAATGGTGATACAAATGTTAAATATCTTCAAGATCATGGTGTTAGGATTTGGAATGAATGGGCAGATGATAAAGGAGAGTTAGGACCTGTTTATGGTGCACAATGGAGATCTTGGCCTAAATCTGATGGATCATATCTTGATCAGATAAGTCAGTTAATTAAAGATTTAAAAGAGAATCCAGATTCGCGTAGAATGATTGTTTGTGCTTGGAATGCAGGTGAAATAGAAAGAATGGCTTTAGCTCCATGTCATGCACTATTCCAATTCTATGTTGTTAAAGGGAAATTATCTTGTCAATTATATCAAAGGAGTGCAGACTCATTTCTAGGAGTACCTTTTAATATTGCATCATATGCATTATTAACTATGATGATTGCTCAAGTATGTGATTTAGAACTAGGTGAGTTTATTCATACATTTGGAGATGTACATATATATAAAAATCATCTTGCTCAGGTGGAACTTCAATTATCTAGAGATACTAGAGAATTGCCAAAAATGTTTATAAATCCAGATGTAAAAGACATATTCTCTTTCAATTATGAAGATTTTAGACTAGTGAATTACAATCCACATCCGCATATTAAAGGGGAAGTGTCAATTTAAAATTATGAAAATAGCAATTGTTGGTACAGGGTATGTAGGTTTGGTTACAGGAACTTGTTTTTCTGAAACAGGTATTACTGTTACTTGCGTAGATATAGATAAGAATAAGATTGATGCTCTAAAAAAAGGTATAGTTCCTATTTATGAACCAGGATTGGCTGAGATGATCTCTAGAAATATTTCTAACGATAGATTATTCTTTTCAACATCTTTAAAAGAGAGTTTATTAGGTGCTGATATTGTTTTTATCGCAGTGGGAACTCCTCCAATGGAAGATGGAAGTGCTGATTTGAAATATGTTCTTGATGTAGCAGATGAAATAGGTGAATGTATTGATAAATATATATTAATAGTTACAAAATCTACAGTTCCTGTAGGAACTTCAGAAAAAATTAGAGGGAGAATTAGTAAAAAACTAGTAGAAAGAAATTTGGATATAAGTTTCGATATGGCTTCAAATCCTGAATTTTTAAAAGAGGGAGCTGCTATAAATGATTTTATGCATCCTGATCGTATAGTTGTAGGTGTTGATTCTCCTAAAGCAAAGAAGTTAATGGAAAGACTTTATCATGCATTTCTTATACAAAATCATCCCATAATATTTACAGATATTGTTTCTTCTGAAATGACTAAATATGCCGCAAATGCAATGTTGGCTACTAGAATTTCTTTTATGAATGATATAGCTAATTTGTGTGAAATTTTAGGTGCTGATGTGGATGAAGTAAAAAAAGGTATAGGAAGTGATTCTAGGATAGGTAAAGCTTTTCTTAATGCTGGTTGTGGTTATGGAGGTTCTTGTTTTCCAAAAGATGTAAAAGCATTAATTAAAATAGGAAAAGAAAATGGTTGTGATTTAGAGCTTCTTAGATCAGTAGAAAGTGTAAATCAAAATCAAAAGCAAGTTTTGTTTAAGAAAGTAGTAACCAAATTTGGTAAAGATTTATCAAATTTACGTTTTGCAATTTGGGGTTTATCTTTTAAACCTTGTACTGATGATATGAGAGAGGCACCTTCACTTATTTTAATTAATGATCTTTTAAATGCTGGAGCAGAAATTAATGTCTATGATCCTATAGCAATGGAAGAGGCTAAAAAATATTTGAACGATAAGGTTAATTATTATGAGGATATGTATAAGGTACTATCAAATTGTGATGCTTTGATTTTAGTTACAGAATGGCAAGAATTCAAAGTACCAAAATTTACATATGTAGAAAAGGCTTTAAAATCAAAAATAATCTTTGACGGAAGAAATATATACGATAAAAAGCAAATGCAAGATTTTGGTTATGAATATTATTCAATAGGAAGATAAGTTATGGAAATATCGATTATAGTTGCTGCATCTATTAATAATGCAATAGGAAAAAATAATAATTTGTTGTGTAGATTATCTAATGATTTAAAAAGATTTAAAAAGATAACAATGGGACATCATATATTGATGGGAAGAAAAACTTTTGAATCAATAGGTAAACCACTGCCAGGTAGAACAACTGTTATTATTACAAGACAAAAAGATTATACACAGGAAGGATGTAAGATTGCTAATTCAATTGAAGAGGCTATAAATCTTTGTCAAGATACAGAGATTTTTATTATAGGTGGAGGAGAAATTTATAATCAAGCTTTTAATATTGTAAACAATATTTATTTAACTAGAATTCATTCTATTATTGATGGTGATACATTTATTCCAAATATAGATGATGATAATTGGCAAGAGGTAGATCGTGAAGATTTTCTAAAAGATGAGAAAAATGAATTTGATTATTCTTTTATCAACTATAAAAAGAAGTTATGAAAGTAGTATTATTCTGTGAACAAAGATATGCTATAAGTATATTAGAACCTCTTCAAGATGAATCTTTAAGAAGGAATTACGAAGTTCTTTGGTTTATAGATAAAAGAAATATAAAAGATTTTAAACCTATTTCTGATAGTATTAGTTGGACAACTAATATTCAAGAAATATATGATTTTAATCCCGATTTAATATTTGTACCATGTAATATAGTTCCATACTATCTTCCTGGAGTGAAAATACAGATATTTCATGGATATGCAGCAGAAAAGAAAGATCATTGGGTAATACGTAAGTATTTTGATATGTATATGACTCAAGGTCCTTTTTTTACAGAAGGTTTTAAGAGATTAGAGAAAAAATATAAAACATTTGAAGTTCTTGAGACAGGATGGACTAGACAAGATTGGATATTTAAACATTTAAATTCATTTAATACTTATAAAAATGAATTATTAACTAAATATAACAAGAAAGAGATAGTTTTATATGCTCCAACTTTTTCTCCATCTTTAACTTCTTTACCATTTATAAAAGATGAATTATTGCGTTTGGTTAATGAATACAAAGACATATTACTACTATTAAAATTTCATCCACTAACAAAAGAAGAATGGGTTAAGGAGTACAAACAACTAGCTATAGAGAATAATTCTATACTCTGGATAGATGATAATGATGTAACAAAATATGAAATAATATCTGATTTAATGATTTCAGATACCTCTTCAGTTGTTTATGAGTTTTTATTATTAAATAAACCAGTTATAACTCTTAATAATGTAGCAAAAGATATATATTGGAATAATATTGATGAAGCTGAGAAACTTTTATCTACTTATAATAACATAAAAACACTTGATGATACAAAACATTTAAGAGAGTGGATTGTAAATAATTATGATCCTTATTTAGATGGAAAAGTTGCATCAAGAATGCTTGATGGAGGAATTGATTATATAAAGCGCAAAGGAGTTCCTAAAGAGAAAAAAGTTAATTTGTGGAGAAAATATACAAGTGTAAAGAGATTTGGGAGAATAGTAAGAAAGAATTAATATATGAATATAAAGGTTAGCAATAAATATTTGAACTTATTGCCTTTTATTAAAACTATACCTGATATTTTTGATAAAGAGGGCAATACTATATATGAGGGAAGAAATACAATTAAGACTTTTGAGGTAGATGGTGAAATTCTTAATGTTAAATCTTTTAAGAAGCCTAATATTATTAATAAAATAGTTTATAAATATTTTAGAGATTCTAAGGCAAAGCATTCGTATGACTATGCATCTCGTCTATTTGATTTAGGGATATCAACTCCAGAGCCCATTGCTTATATAGAAGAAAAGGATATTCTTTTTTCAAAAAGTTATTATATATGTAAACACCGATCTTACGATTATACGATATGGGCCTTTATCGAAGAGGGAAAGAAATATAACGATTTATTTTTACAGGATTTTTGTGAATTTATGTATGAGGTTCATAACCAAGGAGTATTTCATAACGATTTATCACCAGGAAATATTCTAATTAATGAAAATAATTTCGGTTTTAAATTTGATTTAGTTGATGTGAATAGGACAAGATTTTATTCTCTTGATATTAAATCTCGAAGTAGAAATTTCTCAAAATTATATGTATCAGAGCGGATGTTAATTGATATAGCAACGTCATATGCAAAAATTGCTAATTATAATATAGATGATTTTGTTTCAATGACATTGAAATTTTATCAGAATCATATGCAAAAAGTTAGAAGAAAGAAATTAAGAAAAAAGATATTTAGAAATTTATTTAAAAGGAATAGATAAAAACATAATCATGAAAAATATAGGGGTACTGTTGGCTGGTGGAAAAGGAAATAGATTTGGAGGTGAGATTCCCAAACAATTAATTAAGGTTGCAGGAAAAACAATAATTGAACATACTATTGATGTATTCCAAAGATCAAATATGATAGATGAAATAGCTATTGTTTCAAATCCAAATTATCTTTCTAATATTGAGGAGATAGTTGCAAAGAATCGATATTCAAAAGTCAAAAAAATCTTAAATGGAGGAAAAGAAAGAAGTGATTCGAGTCTTGCAGCAATTAATGCGTATAAGTATGAATCAAAAGAAGTAAATCTGATTTTTCATGATGCAGTAAGACCTTTTATTGAAGATTCAATAATTGATAGAGTGATTAAATCTCTAGAAGAATATAATGCAGTTGATGTGGCAATACCAGCTACAGATACAATTATTGAAGTTGATTCTAATAATGTTATATCTAAAGTTCCAAATAGAGACATGTTAAGAAGAGGGCAAACTCCTCAGGCTTTTAAATTATCAACTATAGATAGAGCGTATGAACTTGCAATGCAAGATCCTAATTTCAAGGCTACAGATGATTGCGGAGTAGTAATGAAATATTTACCAGAAGAAAGAATAATTGTTGTGGATGGTTCTGAAACCAATATAAAAATCACCTATGAATTAGATATGTTTTTGGCGGATAAATTATTCCAATTAAATCATATTGATTTTGCAAATACAGATATCAGTGATGAAATGAAAACTGTATTGAAAGATAAGGTAGTAGTGATTTTTGGAGGATCATATGGAATAGGAAAAGATATTAGTACTCTGTTAAAAGATTATGGTTCTAAAGTCTACAGCTTTTCTCGTTCTTTGACTAATACTAATATAAAAGATCCTAAAGCAGTTAGAGAGGCTTTAGAATTAGTTGAAAAAAGAGAGAATACCATCAATTACGTTATAAATACTGCTGCAATTCTTAATAAAGAACCTCTAATGAATATAGATGATTCTATGATTGATGATATTCTTGATGTAAACTATAAGGGTATGGTAAATGTTGCGAGAGAATCATTTAAATATTTAGAAAAATCAAATGGGCATTTACTTTTATATACTTCAAGTTCTTATACAAGAGGTAGACAATCTTATGCACTATATTCGTCGACTAAAGCTGCTGTAGTGAATTTCACTCAAGCTATTTCTGAAGAGTGGAGACCTTTTGGTATAAAAGTAAATTGTATTAATCCTGAAAGAACAAAGACACCTATGAGAATAAAGAATTTTGGAATAGAACCAGAAGGTAGTTTATTAGATTCTTATGAGGTTGCAAAAGTTTCAATATTAACGATATTGAATGATTTTTCTGGTCAAGTAGTATATGTGAAAAGATAATATAATGAAAAAGATAGATTTTAGTCATATACCAGATAAAAGGTCAGAGGGAGATACTAATATGGATAAGATCCACATAGTATTATTGAGAATATTAAAAGTCTTTCATACAATTTGTGAAGAAAATAATTTAACTTACTTTCTAGATTCAGGATCACTTCTTGGTGCAATAAGGCATAAAGGTTTTATTCCTTGGGATGATGATTTAGATGTAGTAATGCCCAGAGAAGATTATGAAAAATTTAAGAAAATAGCAATAGATTTATTACCTGAAGAATATTTCTTACAGTGTAAAGATACAGTTCCTAAATTTAAGAATAATATGGTTAGAATTGTTGATAGGAAAAGTACAGCAATTGCAGAAGGAAAAGAAATAGAAGATTACAAATGGCATATGGGATTATTCTTTGATATCTTTCCTATGGATCAAACCAATAATCCTAAACGATATCGATTCTTAAAGAAATTTTTCTATTATAAATATAAAAATGAGGTAAAAAGATTTATAATTAGAACGATAAGACATATTTTTGTTTTCCTTATTAGAAAGAAGAATGTATTTAAAATATTTAAAAAAATATTATCTAGATCAAAAACGGATAATAAAGAATATCTAATATATGGTTTTGAGGTAAGTTATCTACCTTTTTATAATAAAAAGGATATATATCCGTTGAGAAAAATATTATTTGAAGATATTGAAGTTTATATTCCAAATAATTATGATTCAGTGCTAAAAAAGTGCTATGGAGATTATATGAAAATACCACCTTTAGAAAATCGAAATCATCATTTTAAGTTTGTAGATGTCAATAAAGTTTGTGAGTTTGAAATAAAAGACAAACAGGCTAGATATTCAAATATTAAATAATTAAATTAAGAGTTTTATATGTAAATATAAAACTCTTAATTATTTTTATTTTTTAATTATATTACTTGCTTCATTAAAATCTTCAACAGTATCTAATTCCATCGAGAAATAATTACTTGTATCAATATAAGAAAAGAAATAACCTTTATCAATTAATCTTTCAAAAGCTAATTCATAGAAAACATTTATTAAGTTCTCTTTAACTATCATTTTATCTAATTCAAGTTTTAGATTCTTGATATAAGTTTTAGACATTCTTTCGATACCTATTGATTCACCAATTGCTTTAGAAATATCACAGACTTTACTTATTTCTGTAATCTTATTTTCATTATTAACAATTATTTTGATTTCTTCTTCTCCTAAAGTGTGGTTATTCAAAAGAAGTACATCTTCTTCTTTTGAATTTATAAGAATCTCAATTAGTTTAGGATCGTAGATAATATCGCTATCTAAAAGAATAACTTCATCTTCAATATTCTTTAAAGCTAGCCAAAGAGAATATATATTGTTGGTAGAATCGTAAGTTTCGTTCTTTATGAATGTAATGTTTAGATTGTTGAATTTGGATTTAATAAATTCTTCAATCATATGATTTAAGTATCCTGTTACAATAGTAATATCCTTTATATTGTTAATAATCAAAGATTCTATTGTACGTTCTAAAATGGATTTATTATTAATTTCTAAAAGGCATTTAGGGCAATTATCAGTTAGAGGTCTTAATCTTGATGCTATACCAGCTGCTAAAATAATAGCTTTCATTATTTACTTATTTTTTTTATAGTATTGACTATTTCTTTCATATATTCTATAGGTCCTAGAGTTATTCTAAGATGAGAGTTAAGATGTTCTTCATTCATGAATTTAATCTTAATACCTAGATTATTTAATTCTTTTTCTAGTGTATCTTTAATTTCTAGTGGATATTTTATAAATACAAAATTTGCTAAAGAATCATAAACTTTAAATCCTTTTAAATCAGATAATTCATTCTTAAATAGATTTCTACCTTCAGACATCTCAGATGCAACTTTTTTATAATGAGATTTAGATTGTAACGCTGCCATTCCAACTTCTTCAGAAAATCGATTATAGCCTAGGTATTTTTTCCCATATTTTATAAAACTATTTAGGTTGTCACTAATAAATGCAAAACCTAATCTTAATCCAGGTAAACCATAGAATTTAGAAAGAGTTCTTATTAATATAATATTAGGATATTTCTCAATTAAGATTTTAATATATGAATCGTCGTCATTAACATATGAAGAATATGCCTCGTCTATTAAAATAACAATATCTTTAGGTATAATAGATATAAATTGTTCTAATTCTTCTATAGATAAAGCATTTCCTGTTGGATTATTTGGAGTTGCTAGCATAATTACTGCAGGATTTACTTCCTCTATTTGTTGACTTATTTTTTGATAATCATATTTGAAGCTATTTCCATCTTCATATACTTCATATTCATAAGTTATTCCATCGACCTCTTCTGCTATTGATTTATAGTACCACCATGAATATTTAGGTATTAAGATCTTTTTGTTGTTGTTCTTTTCTAAATAATAATGTACGGCTTGATTTAGTATATCTTCTCCTCCATATCCAAGAAGTATATTTTTATTATTAATTCCAGTCTCTTCTGCAAGATAATCAACCATAGGACTAGAATCATAATCTCTAGTATAAAAACATAACTTCTTTATATCGAAATTTTTTGCAGCTTCAATAACTTCTTTTGAAGGTGCAAAATTATATTCATTTCTATCTAAGTAAATCATTTTATTTGAATGTTAAAAGTGCTTTGTATATATGAATTTATAAAAATACTAATATCTCAAAATATATTTACAATATCATTTATTTTTTTTGCTCCAAAGTTTTGAGGTAAAGAGTATTTTAAAGTAGAAGATAATAATTTATTTTCTTCTATTAACTTAATATCCATGAAATCTTCTGCCCAATTAAGAATCTTATCTATATGTGGAGTTTCTGTTTCCGATAATAATCCTAAGCTTTTAATAATAAGTAGTCCGTAGGGTATGTCTTCTTGAAAATATCTATTATTTACATCAGCAAAGAATTTATTGTTTTTATGTATTAAAGGTGATCTAAGTTTCTTAAATGCAGGAATGGATTGAATTTTATTTGTTAATTCTTCAGCATTTGAAACTTCATAATGTTCAGTTATAGCCTTTAATTTTATTTTTATAGGTATTTTAGAAATAATCCTATGTAACTCTTTATCACAATTTATTAGCAGCGAAGAGGATTCATTAGTCCATTCTTCATAAAATAAACTATCTTTTTCTAAACCAATGTTATGATTGTAATTTTCAAATAAATAATATAATCTAGAAGGATGTAATATTGGGTTAGAATTTGAAATTGTAGCTTCTAAATAATTATCAAGAAAATTAATTTTTGTATTAAAGAATGATTCTAATAATACTTTAAAAGATTTTGTTTTATCATTTTCACTAACAAAAATTTCCATAGAATTTTTTAAACCTGAGATATGGACTAATGAGCCATAATCTATGGTTCTACAAATAAAAGGCACTCTTTGAAATCCAAATGTATAATTAAGTTTTCCTAATATCTTATATGATTGCCAAAAGAATCCCCCAGAGCAAAGTATACTACCAATCCAAGTATTAGGATTATAGTAATCTTTTATAGTGTTTAGTATATCTTCAATAGCAAAATTTGGTGCTGCTATAATAATAATATCTGCGTTTGGAATAACAGATTCTGCATTATTTGTAACAAAAATAGGTTTAGATGTAAATATGCTACTATCTGGAAGTTTACATTTCAATTTTTTCTCCCATTTATTAGGATTCCTAGTTAATACACTTATTTCTACATCTTTTTTAATGGATAAATACGCAGCTAAAGCGTGAGCTAGATTTCCTCCACCACATATAGTAATATTCATAATATTTTATTGTAATGATTTTAAACTATCAATTAGTAATTGATTTTCTTCTCTATTTTTAACTGCTATTCTAATATATGGTTCATTATCAAAACCCAGTTTATTAGAACAATCTTTTATTAATATGTTTCTATCCAATAAATATTGGCTTAAATAGTCAATATCAATATTATTTACTTTGCAAAGAAAATAGTTAGCTTTAGATTCAAGAACATCAAGAAAATTAATTTCAGACAAATTCTTATATAATAATTCTCTTTCTTGTATTATAGTTTTACAAGCTTGTATATATGTATCTTTGTATTTATCAAAAATCTGTAAAAAGAATTCTGCATATGAATTGATATTCCAGATTGATAATCTTTTTATAGTGTTGTTAATGATATCTTCGTTACTAGATACCATTACGCCAAGTCTAATACCAGGAATTCCATAGCTTTTACTAATACTTTTAATTATTATTAGATTAGGATATTTATTTATAATATCATTTTCTAGCAATGAAATGTTTTTATCTGTATATGCAAAATCAAGAAAAGATTCGTCCAATATAAGAAATTTATTCTTTGTATGAAGAAAATCTAGAAGTTCAAGGACGTCTTCTTTTTCAATAAAATTTCCACTTGGATTATCAGGATTTATAAGTAATAAATTATCGTATTTATCAGATTGTTCTTTTAATAATGAAACATTATATCTGAAGTTATGATCTTTTGTAAATATTTTGACAATATTCTCTTTATTAATTCTATTAGGATATTCTTCAAAAGTGGGGTATACAACACCTAATTTTTTATTTCCAAGAAATGAAATCAATGCATTAATTATTTCAGCAGCTCCATTACCAACAACAATATTGTTTTCATTACAATTAAACATTCTTGCAGCAAGTATGTTCTGAGTCTTTAAACCAGAAGGATATTGTCTTAATAGAGTTGAAAAATTACATTTAAATTCATTTTCCATTTTTTCGCTAGGGAAATATGGATTTACTAAATAGCAAAAATCAATTAATTTAGGAAATCTCCAATATCCACCATATCTGTTTTGATATTTTTCTGGGGAATAAGAGAAAATTGTTTCTGCATTATTTAAGTCTTGTTTATTATCAATTTCATACCATTTATCCCCATCAGTAATTTTACAAACTTTAATATTGTTTTTGTCAAGATATGTGATTATTTTTAATACTTGTTCATAAAACTCATTGTGTCCGTGACTTTTACAATATGCTTCTAAGAATGGTATATACTTATTAGAAATAAAATCTTTTGTAAATTTATATATATTTATGGTCTTATAGTAATTTTCTATATTGTTGAAATTAAAGTCATCTTTAGAAATGAAGTTAACAATATTACATGATGAATCTATCTCAACAACAGTACCATCCATCCAGGATTCGTATTTGTCAACTAAGGCTGTGTTCTTATTATCATCATTCCAAAGTTTATCAAATATGTTTTTTTCAAAAAGAATATCACTTTCAAGAAGAATAGTATCATCTTCTTGGAACATATCTTTTGTAAGAGATAAAGAATATATATTATTAGTTGTATCGTATATTTTATTTTCGATATAGTGAATAGGTATATTGTTGTATGATTCTCCAAGATATTCTCTAAGTTTATCTCCTTTATATCCTATTACTATAATTATTCTATCTAGTGGGTATTGACTTATAATATCAAGTGTGTGGTTAATAATAGGCTTTCCATTTACTTTAACCATACATTTAGTTTGGTTATCTGTTATGTCTTTTAATCTTTTGCCCATTCCAGCTGCTAATATGATCGCTTGCATAGTGAATTATTTTGCAGTTTTTAATAAAATTTCTAACATCCTTTTTGCTACATTTCCATCTGTAGGTCCAATAATCTCTTTTGTGTATTGTTTTCTGATATCTTCTTTTAGATTTGGATTCTTTAAATATTTAACGACATTCTTTTTCAGATCTTTATAAGAGTCAACGCATTCTGCAATCTCTTTAAATTTTGTCATATTAGAATCCATTTTTTTGTTTATTTTAGATTTGAATAGTCTATATTTTAATCTATAATGTAAAAATTGATTACATATCACAGGTTTATCTAAAGCCGCAAATTCAAAAATTGCTGAAGATTCATCTGAAATCATAATATCAGATAAAGCAAAAAATGGCACCAAATTGTATTCTTCAATTCCTGCAACAAATACGTTATTGTATCTATTCCATCTTTCAAGTAACTTTCTTTGTTTTCTGTATTTTTTCCTCAAATAAGAAAAATAATGAGGTTTTATAAGAATATTATAATTTTCAAATTCTTTAGGAAAATCTTTACTCATTTTTTCTATAGAACTAGGGTAGAATGTTGGTGCATAAAGAATTGTTTCTTTATTTGGATCTAAATTGTATTTCTTAAAAAGAAAGTTTCTTTCTTCTTGATCCATATTAATTACGTCATCTAATTTAGAAAATCCAACATTTTCAATTACACCTTTATATTCTGGGTATAGTTCTTTTATTTTTCTATATCTAAATTCGCCTTCAACAAAGCGTATGTCATATTTATTTTGTTCTTCAGTAAAGTATCCCGATTTAGTGCCTACCCCATGAACAATCAATACAGATTGGTCAAAAGCAATTTTTGTTTCAGGAAACGAATTGGATCCAGAAATCAAATAATTACAAGTCGTAAATGCATTTGGATCTTCTTCAACTCTATACACAATGTTATGCTCTTCACAAACTTTTATAGCAATATCTAGAGTAGGAATTATATCTCTTTTCTTTTTTTTAGGAAGAATGAATAAAAAATCTAAATTTCGTTTTTGTAATTCTTTAGCTAGAGGTAAGAATTGTGGGATATAATATAGATAGTCCACCATAAAAATGGCGAAAAAATTTAAGTCCTTCATATATGTTACAATTTATATTTCTACACAAAGGTAGAAGAAATTTTCACTTTTACTTTCTATACTTTTTTATAATTGTATTATTTTTAGGTCTTCGGAAAGATTATTAATGAATTTTTATACTTTTGTATACTAATTATATAAGAAGAATCTATAGTGTAAATATAAACCATAATATAATAATGTTTGAAAATTTATCTGATAAACTGGACCGATCTTTTAAACTTCTAAAAGGTCAAGGTAAAATTACGGAAATCAATGTAGCAGAGACGCTTAAAGAAGTTAGAAGAGCTCTTCTTGATGCCGATGTTAATTATAAGATTGCAAAAGATTTTACAAAGACTGTAAAAGAAAAAGCCCTAGGACAAGATGTTCTAAATGCTGTGAAGCCTAGTGAAATGATGATAAAAATCGTTCATGATGAGTTAGCAGCTTTAATGGGAGGAGCTAGTGTTGATGTAAATATTGTTGGAAAACCTGCAATTATTTTAATGTCTGGTCTTCAAGGGTCTGGTAAAACAACTTTTACAGGTAAATTTGCAAACTTAATTAAGACTAAAAAGGGTAAAAAGCCACTTTTAGTTGCAGGTGACGTTTATAGACCTGCGGCTATCGATCAACTTCATGTACTTGGAGAGCAGATAGGTGTTGATGTTTACTCAGACAAAGATAATAAAGATCCAGTAAGTATAGCTCAAGCTGCTATAAAGCAAGCAAAAGCAAATGGAAATGATGTTGTTATTGTCGATACTGCTGGTCGTTTAGCAGTAGATGAAGAGATGATGAATGAGATTGAATCTGTGAAAAAGGCAATTAATCCTACAGAGATTCTTTTTGTTGTTGACTCTATGACAGGTCAAGATGCTGTAAATACTGCTAAGGAATTTAATGAAAGATTAGATTTTGATGGAGTAATACTTACAAAATTAGATGGTGATACTCGTGGTGGTGCTGCTTTATCTATCAGACAAGTTGTAAATAAACCAATTAAGTTTGTAGGTACAGGAGAGAAAATGGATGCTCTTGATATTTTCCACCCTGAACGTATGGCAGACCGTATTTTGGGAATGGGAGATATTGTTTCATTAGTTGAAAAAGCCCAAGAACAATACGACGAAAAAGAAGCTAAAAAGCTACAATCTAAAATTGCTCAAAATAAGTTTGACTTTAATGATTTTGTTGATCAAATAAAGCAAATTAAGAAAATGGGTAATTTAAAAGATCTTGCATCTATGATACCAGGAGTTGGTAAAGCTCTTAAAAATGTAGATATTGATGATAATGCTTTTAATGGAATTGAAGCTATTATTAATTCAATGACACCATATGAAAGAGAAAATCCTACTTTGATTGATGGATCAAGAAGAAGAAGAATTGCTAGAGGTGCTGGGAAACAAGTTTCTGAAATAAACATGCTATTAAAGCAGTTTGAAGAAACAAGAAAGATGATGAAAATGATGACTGGTGGAGGAGCTGGAATGGCTGGTAGAATGATGGGTAAAGCCATGAAAAGAAAGAAGAAAAAGAGAAAATAATTAAATACTATAAAAATGGAATTAATTAGTGGTAAAGAAATATCAGCAGCTGTAAAAAGTGAAATTGCTGAAGAAGTTGAGCAAATGGTTAGTGCTGGACACAAGCGTCCACATTTAGCTGTTATTATTGTAGGACATGATGGAGCAAGTGAAACTTATGTTGCAAGTAAAGTTAAATCTTGTGCTCAAGTAGGTTTTAAATCTTCTGAAATTAGATATGAAGATGATATAACTCAAGAAGAACTATTGAGTACTATTAATAAATTGAATAATGATGATGATGTTGATGGATTTATTGTTCAATTGCCATTACCTAAACATATAGATGAAGATACTGTAATCCAAGCTATAGACCCTAATAAAGATGTAGATGGATTCCATCCTATTAGTGTTGGTAAAATGGTTCAAGGTTTACCTACATTCCTTCCAGCAACCCCTGCAGGTATTGTAGAATTACTTAAGAGATATAAAATAGAAACTTCAGGAAAACACTGTGTTGTTGTTGGTCGTTCTAATATAGTTGGAACTCCAATGAGTGTTTTAATGTCTCGTAAAGAAGAGTGGGCAAACTGTACTGTTACAATTTGTCATTCAAGAACTAAAAATATTGAAGAAATAACTCGTCAAGCAGATATACTAATTGTTGCTTTAGGTGTTCCTCATTTCATAAAAGGAGATATGGTAAAAGAAGGAGCTGTTGTTATTGATGTTGGTATTCATAGAGTGAAATCTGATAAAACAAAATCAGGTTGGAAATTAATTGGAGATGTTGATTTTGATGAGGTATCTAAAAAGTCATCTTTCATTACTCCTGTTCCTGGAGGTGTTGGACCAATGACTATTGCTTCTCTTCTTCAAAATACTCTTATTTCTGTTAGAAGAAAAATGAAATAAAATATTCTTTTTAAGAATAAAAAAAAGGAATACATTTTATATGTATTCCTTTTTTATTGATCCTGATTATATTATTTTGTATATAAGAATCTTTTAATCTTATGAGTTGCAGTCTTCTGAAAAGGTGTTGGATGTGCAACAACTAACTGAACTTGAGAAAATTTATTCACATTCTGATTTACATACATTTGTAATTCCTTAGAAAGTGTTTCAATTCTAGCGTCAACTACCGTTTTAAGCTCATCACTTTTAAGTTCGATTAACTTCTTGAAGTCTTCACTTTTTGTATCTACTATTTGTTTGATTTCTCCACTTTTAGTATCTACATAATTTCTTACATCTTTTTTAAGCTCTCTATATTTAGTCTCAATTTCTTCCATATTAAAGTTGACAAGAGCAACAAGTTTTCCTTTTTGCTGAACAACGATAGCCTCATTTACATGTCTAAAATTGTGTATTACTGCTTCAATCTCTTCTGGATATACATTCTCTCCACTTGCTTCAACAATAACATTCTTTATTCTACCTTTAATTGAAACGTATCCATCTTTATCAAGAGTTCCTAAATCTCCAGTTCTAAACCAACCATCTTCAGTTATAACTTCTTTAGTCAATTCAGGTTCTTTATAATATCCCTTCATTAGCATATCTCCTTTAACCCATATTTCTCCTTCTTTAGTTTTAGGATCAGGATTATGAATCTTCATACTAATTTCTGTTGGAGTTGGGCCAACTGCTCTAAATCTAGTATTCTTAGGAGTTGCTCCTGCAACCATTGGGGCTGTCTCTGTTAAACCATAACCAATAGCGTAAGGAAATTTAGCTTCTCTAAGGAAAGCTTCGCATTGAGCATCTAATTTAGCTCCACCTACACCAAAAAAGTGAACTTCGCCTCCAAAAGTTTCCATTAATTTCTTACCAGCCATTCTATGAAGAAATTTTCTAAAGATAGAAAAACGGTATAATTTTGGAATTAATTTACCTTTTGAAAAAGCAGGTTTAATTTTTGATTTAAAAATCTTTTCTATAATTAAAGGCACTACAAGAAGTATAGTCGGTTTAACTTTCTTCATTGCAGGTATAAGAATAGAAGGAACAGGTGGTTTCTTCAAATAAAAGATATGTGCTCCATTAAACATAGGTAAAAGTAAACCTAATGTCATCTCAAAAGTGTGAGATAAAGGTAAAATAGATAAAAATCTATCTGATGGTAGTACAGGTTGAAACTCTAAACATTTAGTACAGTCAAAACAGAAGTTCTTATGGGTAAGCATTACACCTTTAGATTTTCCTGTTGTTCCTGAAGTATAGATAATAGTAGCAAGATCTTCTTCTTCAACTATATGTTCAAATGATGGTTTTGCTTTTTCTATATAAGAAACGCTATCATCACTTTCTTCAAAAGTTGTAAAATCTTCTATATTAATTCTATATTTTAAATATTCATTCTTAATATCTACAACCTTCTTATACAAATGTTCAGTAGCAAAAATTGCTTTAGATTCTGAATGTTTAAGAATATTTGTTATTTCATTTGTGGTGAAATCTGGAAGAAGGGGTACAGCTACTGCTCCTATAAAAGTTATAGCTAAATATGAAATGCCGTAATTTGGAATATTAGAACTTAATATTGCAACTTTATCTCCTTTTGAAATATTGTTTTTTTCAAGGAATGAAATTACCGACTGCACTCTTTCATCAACTTCTCTATATGTTATCGGTTTTTCCCCAACAAAGCTCATAGCTTCGTTATCGCTATATTTTCTCAATGATTCATTAAAGAAAGATGGGAAAGTAAAGCGTAATGAATTTTTGTTTATCATACATTGGATAGTTTGATTACCGCACAAATGTAATCTTTTTATCCAATCTTCAAAAGGACCATTTGATAAATAATGTTAAAATTAGGACTATTGTTCTGTTTTGGTTGATAAAAAAAAGAACTAAATCATGGGAAATAGTTCTTTTTTTATATCGGATTTATATTACTTAACTACAGACAATAACAAATAATTGTGCTGTCATTATTCTTAGAAACATTGTTAATGGATAAACTGTTGCATAACCTGTTGCTTGAGCTTGACTCTCTGCTAATGAGTTTGCAAAACCAAGGGCAGGAGGGTCAGTCATTGCTCCAGCTACAATACCACATATTGTAAGATAATTATAACCCATAATTCTTGCAATTATCGATGTTATCATTATTGGTATAAAGGTGATAACTGCTCCCCACATCATAAATGTTAATCCACCATGTGTTAAAGCATGCCAGAAATTTGCTCCAGCTCCTAAACCTACACATGCTAAAAATAGGGTAATACCTAATTCTCTTAAAATATAGTTGGCTCCTGTAGAAAGATAAAAATTCATATTTCCTATTCTTACTTTATGGCCAAGGAATAAAGCAACAATTAGAGGTCCACCAGCTAATCCTAATTTTACAGGAGTAGATAAACCTGGTATAAATATTGGAATACAGCCTAAAATAACACCTACGAAAATACCTGCAAATAATGGTATTACATTAGGATGAACTAATTCTTTTATAGAATTACCTATTTCTTTTTTTATTTCAGGCATTGTATCAACTTCACCAATAACTCTAACTCTATCACCAAATTCAATACTTGTATTTAAAGATGGCATTATTTCTACACCAGAACGGAAGATTCTAGTAATATTAGCAGAATATCTTCTATAAATACCGAATTGAGAAATAGTCTTTCCAGCAATCTTATGATTTGTAACAAGAAAATCTTTCATTTGTAACCTACCAGAAAGTTGTTTTCTTGTACATATCTTAACATCGCCTACAAGTAATTGTAAAACATCAATATTTGGTTTATTTGTAACACCATATACTATATCGTTTTCAATTAATATAGAATCTTCTCTAGGTATAATAAATTCCCCATTTCTTTTAATTCTAGAAATAACAATCTTGTTATCTGTGAATTTTCTAAGAAATTCTACCTTCTTATTTATAAGATTCTTATTTGAAATGGTAATAAATACAGATTCTAATCTTTGTTGTTGTTCAGATATTTTCTTGTCATAATTGTCAACTTCTTTATTAATATTAATTTTAAAGAAGATTCGTGTGATTATCATTGTAAAGATAATACCCATAATACCAAATGGATAAGCAATGGCATATCCTGTTCCAGAAATAGCTATTTTATCAGCTGAAGCACCTAAATCTGTAAGAGTCTGTTGGGCTGCACCCAATCCAGGTGTATTTGTTACGGCTCCACATAAGATTCCAACTAAAGTTGCTGGATCTATACCAGTTACAAAATGGATACCAACAGCAATGGCAAATCCTAAGAATATAATTAATGTAGCTAGTGCATTTAATTTAATTCCTTGACTTTTTAATGTTGCGATAAAACCAGGTCCTACTTCTAGACCGATTGAAAATACGAATAAAATTAGACCAAATTCCTTTACAAAATGTAAAATGTTTTTATCTAAACTTACTCCGAAGTGTCCGATAAGAATACTAGTGAATAATACACCAGCAATTCCGATACTGACTTTAAAGATTTTAATCTTACCAATGAGGATACCTGTGAATGCGGCGAGACACAGATACACAATGGAAGCAATGGTTGCATTTCCATTAATAATTTCTAATAGATTCATTTTATTGATAGTTTATGTTTAGCGAAGGGAAACGTTTGTGAATATCACTACATATTGTTTCTAATTCTTCTAGAGAATAGGTAGTGAAATTCTTAAACTCATTGTCGTTTATGTTCTCATTATGAAATTGTTGTAGTTTATATTCATTCTCTCCATACATTGCCATTTCAAGAATATCTTCTTTGCTATGTATTTCTTTAATGAGTGTTGTTCTGAATTCATAATGAATTTGGTGTTTTTTTAATAGTTTAATTGAGAGTGCAATTTTAGTAATAACTTTATTAATATGATAATTTATTCCTGTTATTTTTGACATTTGTTCACTATTTAAAGGTGCTTTAATGTCCATTGCAACATAATCAATTAGTTTTTCTTCTAATAATGTTTCTAAAGTATCTGGGTAAGAGCCATTAGTGTCTAGTTTTACTAAAAAGCCCATCTTTTTAATTTTTTTTACAAAATCAATAAGATTTGATTGTAAACATGGTTCTCCACCACTAATAACTACTGAATCTAGAAGATTTCTTCTATTTTCGACAAATTTTAATATCTCCTCTTCACTTATTAAAGGGTTTTTGTTTCCAATTAATTTATAATTATGACAGTATGGACATCTCAAGTTACACCCTTCTGTAAATATTACACAAGAGAGGTGACCTGAGAAATCGCATAAACTTGTCTTTATTAAACCAGCTATTTTCACACTGATTATATATTTAATGATTTATCAAATTGTTTTCTTACACTATATTCACTTAATTTCCCTGCATTCCAATGATTAATAGGCCTCATATATCCTACAATTCGTGAATATACTTCGCATGCAGATTTACATTTTGGACATTCTCTATGTTCTCCATATATATATCCATGTTCTGGACATACACTAAATGTAGGAGAAATTGTAAGATATGGTAATTTGTAATTTGTAAATACCGTCTTTACAAGTTGTTTTATTGAATTTGGATTAGGAAGTTTTTCTCCTATAAATGTATGGAAAACCGTTCCCCCTGTATATGAACATTGTAACTTATCCTGTTTATCTAAGGCTTCAAATAAATCGTCAGTATAATTTACTGGTAATTGTGTGGAATTAGTATAAAAAGGTTCTCCATTTCCTGTTGCTGAAATAATATCAGGAAATATCTTAGCATCTAATTTTGCTAATCTATAAGAAGTTCCCTCAGCAGGTGTTGCTTCTAAATTATAAATATTACCTGTTTCGTCTTGAAATTCTTGAAGTACATCTTTCATATAGTTAAGAATCTCGAATGCAAGTGCTTGACCTTCATCGCTTGTTATATCTTTACCGATGAAATTAACACAACATTCATTCATTCCCACTAATCCTATTGTAGAAAAGTGGTTGTCCCAGTACTTACCCGATTTAGCTTTAATATTTCTTAGATAGAAAGTAGAGTATGGGAACAACCCCTTGTCAGTTAGAGTCTCTATTGTTTTACGTTTTATTTCTAAACTGTTTTTACCAATATCCATTAGTTTTCTCAGTCGTTGTTTTAGATCTTCAATATTCTTTGATAAATACCCTAAACGTGGAAGATTTATAGTAACTACTCCTACCGATCCTGTTAATGGATTCGACCCGAATAGTCCTCCACCTCTATTTTGAAGTTCTCGTTTGTCTAATCTTAAACGACAACACATGCTTCTTACATCATCAGGTTGCATGCTAGAATTTATAAAGTTTGAAAAATATGGAATTCCATATTTCCCTGTCATTTCAAATATTTTATTATTTATTGGATTATTCCAATCAAAATCCTTTCCTACATTATATGTTGGTATAGGAAAGGAGAAAACTGCATTATTGGCATCACCTTCCGACATCACTTCAACAAACGCTTTATTAAAAACATCCATCTCTTCTTGGAAATCTCCATAAGTATCATCCATTACTTTACCTCCAACTATTACTGGTTGATCTTTCATGAATTGAGGGATCTTCAGATCCATAGTAACATTGGTGAATGGTGTTTGGAATCCTACTCTGGTTGGTACATTCACATTATATATAAATTCCTGAAGACATTGAACCACATTTTTATATGATAGTTTATTATATCTGATAAATGGACATAAATATGTGTCAAAGTTTGAAAAGGCTTGTGCTCCTGCAGCTTCTCCCTGCATAGTGTAAAAGAAATTTACAATCTGACCTAATGCTGTTCGTAGATATTTCGCAGGTCGACATTGAATCTTGTCGTTTACCCCTGTAAATCCACTCATTAGAAGATCTTGTAAATCCCAACCTACGCAATAAACACTTAAAAAACCTAAATCGTGTATATGTAAAGCTCCACTTGAATGAGCTTCTTTTACTTCTGTTGGATATATTCTATTTAACCAATATTCCGAAGATACTATTGATGAAATATGTTGATTTAAACCTTGAAGAGAAAATGTTGTATTAGCACTCTCTTTTACTCGCCAATCGGCAAGACTTAAATAATTATCTATTAAATCAAGGTTTGATAGTAAATCTTTTGTAGATCTTATATTTTCTCTTTTACTTCTGTATAAAATAAAAGCTTTAGTTACATTATATGGTGCCGATTTATATAGTACTTTTTCTACTATATCTTGAATAGTCTCTACATCATAAATTTTACCCGTTTCAAGATGTTCAATAACTTCTACGCAAAGTCTACTGGCTTCTTCTCGATTTGGACTACCTGTTGCTCTATAAGATTTAAATATTGCTTGTGTTATTTTCTCCGCTTCAAATGGTACTATCTGTCCATTTCTTTTTCTTATTTCATACATACTATTAAAACGTGTTTGTTAGTTAAAAATTAATAGTAGTAGCGGGGATATAAAAAGAATAAACATACCAAACCCTATAAAAGTATGGTACATTCATATTTTTGTTTTTCACCCGAAAACTACAAAATATCTAAATAGGAGGCAGGTCTTCTGGCTTGTTCTAATTTTACTCCTTCCCATCATCTTTTGAAATGACAGTGGAACATTTGTAAAATCTTTTGTATAGAACTTACAGCTACGGGGATAGCTCCAGATTTTAACTGGATTCCCTTTTAATTTACCGTGGTAAAACCATCTATTTGTGACAAATCTAATAAAAGAATGTCAATAAAAGTTATAAAAAAGAAAAATAATTCACTTAGAATTTAAAATTAGTATATTTGAAAAAACAATAATTTTAAATATTCAAAGTGCAAAATTTTATAATCTTTCTTTCTGTTTTGATGCATATCATCACTGCCTGTATAGCTTTTAGTTTAGTAAAAAAAACAAAGTATAATGCCTCATGGATATTAATAACTATAGGTTTTACTTTTATCGCTCTTTATCGATCAATAGATTTATTTCCAATACTTATTCAGCAAAAAGGAGAGGTGATTACCCTAATTCAAAGATGGTTAGGATTTGTAATCTCTTTAGTTTTAGTGATTGGTGTATTTTACATAAGAAAGATATTTAAATTTCTTAAAGATCTTGATTTAATAAGAGAACGTTCAGAACAAAAATTATTATCTGCTGTAATTAGAACAGAGGAAAATGAAAGGAAAAGATTTGCTAAAGAATTACACGATGGAATAGGTCCATTACTATCTGTAGCTAAAATGCTATTATCAGGAATATCTTACGACAAAACATCCGATATGAATACTAAAATAGTTGATAATACTAGTCAAGTGATTGATGAGGCTATTGTAACTGTTCGTGAAATATCAGCAAGTTTAAGTCCTCATACTTTAAATCATTTTGGTCTTAAAATAGCTCTAGAATCTCTTATTAATAAATTAAAACCTGTAAAAGATTTAACTTTTAATTTTGAGACTAATATTGGTAAATCAAGAATAAATTATAATATTGAGGTAATTATTTATAGAGTATTATGTGAATTAATTAACAACACTATAAAACATGCTGATGCAACACTAGTTAATATCGTTTTAAATCTCGATAAACCGATACTACATATTGAGTATTCCGATAATGGTATAGGTTTTAATAGTAGTTCTAACAGTATTATAAGTAATGGTATTGGTTTAGACAATATCATTAATAGATTAGAATCTGTCAATGGAGATATAGAACTTCAAAGCGAGGAAGGTAAAGGGATGAAGGCTATAATAGATGTTAGTATTGTTGCCAAATAATAAATATATGAAAAAATATAATATAGCAATTGTCGATGATCATAAATTATTTAGAGAGGGAATGAAACTACTTTTAAGTAATGTAGAAATAGTTGAAAATATTTATGAAGCATGCAATGGATTAGAGTTTCTACATTTACTTGAAAAAGAAAGTGTTGATATTGTTCTTATGGATATTGAAATGCCAGAAATGGGGGGAGTAGAGGCGACTCGTATAGCTATAACAAAAGATCCTAATTTAAAGATTATTGCTCTTTCGATGTACGGAGAGGAAATGTATTATTATCAAATGTTAGAAGCAGGAGCAAAAGGTTTTCTACTTAAAGATTCTGGAATGCAAAATGTTTTAGAAGCTATTAATACCGTTTGTGATGGTTCAAGTTATTTCTCAGAGGAATTATTATTCAATATACTTCAAAATCTTAGAACAAATAAGAAAATAGAGCAAATAGCTGGTGATTTATCTGAGAGAGAATTAGAAATACTCTATTATGTATGTAAAGGATTCTCTAACCAAGAAATTGCCGATGAATTATGTATAAGTAAAAGGACGGTTGATAAACATAGAGGAAATCTTCTTTCAAAAACTCAATCTAAAAATACTGCAAGTCTTGTTGTTTTTGCAATTAAAAATAAACTAATTGAAATCTAATTATGAGCGATTTAAGAAAAGAAATTATTATAAAATATCGTCGTTTACTTAAAGGTTGTAGAAATTTATTATCCTCTGAAGATATTAATATAGTGCGAAAGGCTTTTGATATTGCTTTAGAAAATAATGAAAATTCTAATGGAAGATTAGATTTAAAGAAAACTATTAAAACTTTAGATATAAGTCTTATCATTGCTGAAGAAATAGGATTAGGAAGATCATCTATTATATCTTCTCTAATATATAAAGTAATTGTTGGATCTAATATTGAAAACGAAGATCTTCAAGAAATGTTTGGACCAACAGTAAGTCGTATTATTTCTGGACTAAGAAAAGTAAAACAAGTATATAAGCAGCATAAGGTAGTATACAACGAGAATTTTAGAAAACTATTACTATCTTTTTCTGAGGATGTTAGAGTTCAACTTATTTTTCTTGCTCAAAAATTATATCATCTAAGAAATATAGACTCTTTCCCAAATGAACAGGCTAAAATAGATCTAGCTAATGAGTTAATAAATATATATATACCTTTTGCTCATAGATTAGGTTTGTATGCTATTAAATCAGAAATGGAGGATAAATGTTTAAAAGTCCTTCAACCTAAAATATACAGATCTATTGAACAAAAATTAGAGGCAAGTTCTAAAAGTCGTGATCTTTATATAGATAAATTCACTAGTCCTCTAACAAAAGAATTAGATGAGGTTGGTATTAAATATAAAATAAAGGCAAGAACGAAATCTGTAGCTTCAATCTTAAATAAAATGAAGAAAAAGCAGGTAGAGTTCGAGGAAGTTTACGATATCTTTGCTATTCGAATTATTATAGATACTATTCCTAAAAGAGAGAAGCTAGAATGTTGGAAAGTATATTCAATAGTTTCAGATTTATATATGCCAAATCCCAACAGGTTAAGAGATTGGATAACAGTTCCTAAAGCTAATGGATATGAATCTCTACAAACAACAGTTATGGGACCTGAAGATAAATGGGTAGAGGTGCAGATTCGTACGGTTCGTATGGATGAAATAGCTGAAAAAGGGTTTGCAGCTCATTGGAAATATAAAGGAGGGAAAAGTGAACAAGCTACTGAAAGATGGTTAACCGATTTAAGAGAGATTCTAGAAAATGGAGATTCTGAAGGTTTCGACCTAATGGATAGTTTTAAAGTGAAACTATACAATAAAGAGGTTTATGTATTTACTCCAACAGGAGAATTGAAGAAACTTCCTGCAGGAGCTTCAATTATAGATTTTGCCTACTCTATTCATACTGATATAGGAGATAAATGTATAGGTGGAAAAGTAAATCAAAAAAATGTGCCTTTAAGATATGTTCTTAATAATGGTGATACTGTTTCTGTTATTACATCTCAAAGTCAACAACCAAATATCGATTGGTTAAATCATGTAGTTACTTCAAAGGCTAGAAATAAGATAAGGCAATTCCTTAAAGAAGAAGAGTATAAAGTTGCTGAAATAGGTAAAGAAACTTTAGCTAGAAGATTGAAGAATTGGAAAATTCAAAATGATGATGAGGTTATTAGTAAACTAATGAATGAATTCAATTGTAAATTGGCTGTTGATTTATATTCTAAAATAGCTGAAGAGAAAATTGATTTTACTCAAATAAAAGAAGTAATTACTCGTGTAGTTCCTGAGAAAGTTACAGAAGATGTTGAAATTATATCTGCGATATCAAAAAATAGAAACCAGGATACTCTACTTGTAGATGACAATCTTTCTAATGTACATTATTCTTTTGCAAAATGTTGTAATCCAGTTAGAGGTGATCAAATTGTAGGATTTGTTTCTATCGGTGCTGGAATTAAGATTCACAGACAAAATTGTAAAAATGCTATAGATTTAATGAATCGTTATCCTTACAGAATGGTTGATGCTAAGTGGACTAATGATGGAAGTACCGATTTTGAAGTCGTTCTAATAATATTAGGAAATGATGAATTAGGATTAATAGGGAATATAACTTCTATACTAGGAAAAGAATTTAATGTTAAAATGAAATCTATTAATATTTCTACAGATGGTGGATTATTTGAAGGAAAAATCACTATTACAATAGATAATGCAATTCATCTTTCAAATGTTATTAATAATCTCAAGAAAATTAAAGGAGTGACTAAAGTTTCAAGATATGAATCCTTAGTTGAGAATTAGAATATTCTAAATACTAAACTAATAATTAATCTATATATATCATGTAAACTTTAAGTTTCATTTTATATATACCTTAATTATTAGTATTTATTGTCAATTTATATCCCACACCTCTATGGTTTACAATTTTAACATTACTATCTGTAGAGAATATATTTCTTAATTTTGTAATATATACTTGCAAACTACAAGAGTTGTAATAATTATCTTCACCCCATAGATTAACTAATATCGATTTACTTGTAACAGTTTCTTCAATATTTCTACATAGCTCCAATAATACGTCAGATTCTCTTTGTGAAATCTTTTTCTTAGAATCACTATCTGATATAGTGCAATTAGAACTATCGAAAGAAAAACTACCAATTCTAAAAATGTGTTTTTCTGTTTTTTTAGCATTTCTTCCTAATAGGCTTTTTACTCTTGCTATTAATTCGTTCATATCAAATGGTTTACGAAGATAGTCGTTACCACCTATTTCAAA
Organism: Marinilabiliaceae bacterium JC040; assembly: GCA_022496785.1. Lineage (GTDB taxonomy): Bacteria > Bacteroidota > Bacteroidia > Bacteroidales > Marinifilaceae > SNAP01. The sequence continues at coordinate 113,392 of SNAP01000006.1, forward strand.
GCCATGAACTACATCTTCTGAAGCCGATCTTGCTGATAAAAATAAAATAGGCACATCTATTCCCATTTTTCTTAATTCTTCAACAAACGAAAATCCATCTAAATTTGGCATCATTATATCTGTAATAATAATGTCAGGATTGAAATATTTATATTTATCTAATCCTTCTTTTCCATCATGAGCAATGTCCACATTAAAACCTTTGTCTTCAAGTGCATATGCAATAATCTCAGCTAAAGTAGTTTCATCTTCAACAAGTAATATATTATTTTTCATTTTTAGGAAATTTAATTATGAATTTTGAACCTTTACCCAAAATACTATCAACTTCTATACTACCTTTATGCTTCTCAACTATCAATCTTGTATAATATAAACCAAGACCAAAGCCTTTTATATTATGAATATTTCCAGTTGGTATTCTGTAGAATTTATCAAATATTCTTTTTTTGTGATTTTTGCTAATTCCTATACCATTGTCTTCTATGCTTATTATATGGTAAAAAGAGTTTGAATTAACGAAAATATTAACTGTAGTATTGTCCTTTGAGTATTTTATTGAATTATCAATTATTGTACTTATAATATTCTTAAAATGGAATTTATCTGCTCTAATATCTACTTCTGAACCTGATATTTCTAAATTGAATTTTACATCTTTATCACATTTAATACTTGTAGAATCAATAATTTCTTTAATTATTTCTTCAATATTAAAGACTGAATATGATAATCTAAATTCACTATTCTCTTGTACCGAAAGAGATAGAATTTTTTCTACCATTGATGATAAATTATGTAATTCTTTTCTTATAGCTTTATGAAATCTATATTTGATTTTAGTATTATCTTTTTCAATACTATCTATTAATACATCATTTGCTGCATTTATTGTTGCAATAGGAGTCTTTAATTCATGAGTAATATTGTGAGTAAAATCTTGTCTCATTTCTTCAATACTCTTCTGTTTAAAGATTGTTTTTAAAAGGTATATAAATGAAATACTTAATGAAATAAGAATTAATAGAGAGGATAAAAATATCCATTTCATAGTATTTAAAAATAAATAGTTTGGATTCTCTATTTCTATTCTGCATACTAATTTTAATTTTTCATCTATTACCTTATTGAATATAATTTTGTTGTTTATCTTTCTACCTAAATTCTGTTTAATTTTATTATCTTTTACAATACTAATATTGTGCATTAAATATATTTCATTTTTTTCTAGATAGGAAGTAAATAAACTATCTATCTTATGTAGATTATACTTGTTGTCTTTAATAGCATTCAATATAAAAATTGATACACTAGATGCAGCTTCTGGAAATATTGATATAATATTATCACTAATTGATTTGTCTTTAGATTCAAACATTTTTTTAAAAATAGAATTTAAATCTTTGCTTAAACTATCTCTATATTTCTTCGAGTTTAATTTTGAATTTATATATTTTACGTCTTCTTCCTTAAGATATTTTGACTTTTTTTTATTAATTCTATTGATTAATATTTTATCCTTAATATTTCTAGTATCAATATATTCAATTTTATGTGTATCATTTCTTTCATCTAAAACTTTAGCGTTTATATTTATATATATTGTATCGTCTTTAGTTTTTTTATTATTACTTATTTTAGGGATGTTCGATTGTATCCTATATCTTAAATCATTATAAAAAGCCTTTTGGATAGAAATATCTAGCTTTTGTTCAAATTTTTCTCTCATATCAGAATACATACTTGTAAGCCAATATATTTGCATACTCATAAATATAATTAGTGAGAGACTAATAATTACTGATACTATTTTGAAATGATTCTTATGCATAATATTCTTCTTTATTATACAAATGTATGTCATTAATTATTAATAGCAATGCACTTAAGTTTATTTAAGGGTTCTTAAGTTTCACTTAAGTATAACGAAGTACATACTGCTATACTTTTGATCTATCAAGAATTAATAAATTAAAAATAATATCATGAAGACAAAAGTATTTCTATTAGTAAGTTTATTCTATCTTTCAATTTCAGCCTTAAATGCTCAAGTTAGTGTAAATATTGTAGGAGGTGGATCTAAAGTAGATAAAGAAATTATTGATAAAGCATTTCTAGAATGTCAGTATAATTATTCATTCTTATCTGATATCTCAAAACCTAAAGAGAGAACAGAAGATAGAATGATTCTACAGATAGGTAAAAACAGATCAAAATATTTCAGTTATACAAATCTTCTTATCGATTCAATAATGCGATCAAATATTTCAACTGAAGAAAAGCTTCTTAAAATTAAAAAATTCAAAACAACTGTCACAAGTACTATTTATAAGAACTTTAAAAAGAATAAAGTATCATTTGTTGATAAGATTTTTATGACAGACTATAAATGTACTGAAGAAATTCCCGATTTTAAATGGAATATTAAAGGAGAGTATTCTAAAATATTGGGATATGAATGTCAAAAAGCAACTTGCAAATTTAGAGGGAGAGAATATACTGCTTGGTTTACTAAGAATTTACCAATTAATAACGGACCATGGAAATTTCATGGACTACCTGGCTTAATAATGAAAGTTGTGGATTCTGAAAACCATTTCCAATTCACTATTGTTGGAATTCGTAAATTAAAAGATACACCTATAAGTTTTCCTAAGAAGCAATATCTAAATACAAGTATCAAGAAATTTCAAAAAGTAAAAACAAAATTCAATGAAAATCCTATTGCTTTTATCAAAGGAGTTGTTGGTTCAAGTGCAAAAATTAAGATAACAGGTAAAGATGGTTCAAGTCTAAAGAAAATTAATGGCAAAAATGTTGAGAAAATTAAATTTGAAAATAAGAACCAATATATAGAACGAGAATTATAAGGTATGAGAAAGTTTATAATATTAAGTATCTTTCTGTTCTCTATTTGCTCTCATGCATTCGCACAAAAGTATAATCTATCTGGAACAGTAAAAGATAATACTACAAAAGAAGTTGTTGTTGGTGCTATTGTATCTTTATACGATTCCAATAATGTTCTTCAAGAATATACAACAACCAATAAAAATGGAAAGTTTAAAATTGGAAATAATAAAATATCCTCAGATTTCTATTTGAAGATTTCTATAATGGGATACGACGATTTAAAAGTTAAGATTGCTAATAAATCAAAATTTAATCTTTTTATTAAGACTAAAGAATTTCTATTAAAAGAGGTAAGAGTTAAAGCTCCACGAATAACATCGCGTGGAGATACAATAACTTATAATACAGCATCTTTTACTAGTGCTAAAGATAAAAATATTGCTGATATCATAAAGAAAATGCCAGGTATGGAAGTTGAAAAATCTGGAAAAATTAAATATCAGGGAAGGGAAATTAATAAGTGTTATATCGAAGGAACAGACATGTTAGGAGGTAATTATACTATGGCAACTAATAATATCGATCCTAATGATGTAAAAGCTCTTCAGGTGCTAGAAAATCATGAACCAGTAAAAGCATTACGAGATATTTCTAATTCTGAAAATGCGGCTTTAAATATCAAATTAAAAGATAATGCTAAATCTAAATGGTTGTGGAAAATAAAAGCTGGTATGGGTGGAAAACCTTTACTATGGGATGCTAGTCTTTTTGCTATGAGTATTGGAAAGAAATTTCAAAGTATGAATACTATCAAATCGAATAATATTGGTTCAACTATAGGTATAGAAGATTATTCCTTTTCAGGAGATTCTCGTTTTAATGCAATGAATAATAGTTTTTCTCATCCTACTTTTATGAATGTTGGAACATCTTCTGCTCCTTTGAATAGTGAAAGAACTCGTTTCAATAAATCATATTACGCAAGTACAATGTCGACTTATAAACTTCCTAAAGATTATCAGTTAAATGTAAAAGCTAGTTATTTAAACGAAAGCTTAGATTATAATAAGTTTAGTGAAACTACTTATTTTCTGAAAGATAGAAATATGTCTATAAAAGAAAATTCAAAAGCAAATTCTATATCTAATACGGCAAATCTTAAAGCAGAATTATTAGCAAATACTGATAATTTCTATTTGAAGAATAACCTTAATGCACAACTTAATTGGTTTTCAATAGATAAAAATATTAGTGGAAATAATGCTAATACTCAAGTTGGAGAAATTAATACTATTGATATAAAGAATAATCTTAAGTATACCCAGAAGATGAACAGAAGAATTGTGGAGTTTAATTCTTATAACGAATACAAAAGAAGTCCTCATTCTCTTAATGTTTCTGATGGTAAAAATCTTTTAAGAAATCAAGATATTACTACAAGTTCATTCTTTTCTCATACTTCAGCTTCTTATGGATTCTATCTAGGAGATATTAGATTTTCTTTAAAGGGAGGAATAAAATTTCTTAATCAAGATTTTAATTCTCATTTAAAAGGAGCTAACGATATTATTAATGGTTTATCTAGTTTGGGTTTATACGATAATAACAAAACAGATTCAAAATTGTATGATTCAAAATTATATATAAATCCTTCGTTTACATACACTAATTATAAATTCAAAGCAGTATTATCTCTATCTACAAATTATTCATATACATCTTTAAAAAACAATATTGATAAAAAAGACTTGATTAATAATCAGATTTTATATTCTCCTTCTTTGTATATGCAATATTCTTTATCTCCTATGTTGAAATTATCTTCAATTTTGGGATATTCAAAAAATCCTGTGGGTACAGCTAATATGTATAAAGGTGTGATAATGCAAAATTATAGATCCTTTAGTGTAGGGAATCAAGAATATCTTAATGTGGAATCTCAATATATAAATGGATATATAAACTATAAAGATCCAATAAATTCATTATTTATTAATGGTTCTGTGAATTATACACATGTAGATAATGCTAGTATATTAAATCAAATTGTTTCTTCTAATTATACAATATCAAATACTAAGATTCTTGAAAATGATTATAATAGTTTATCATTTAGTATGGGAATCAGTAAAGGTTTAGATTTTGTGAATGGTCGTTTTTCTCTTAATACAGCTTTTAATAAAATTAATAGTAATATGTATCAAAATGGAGAATTAAGTCCTTATAAAACAGAAACATGGAATATTAATCCAAAAATTAATGCCAGTATCTTTAATAATGTAGATATTTATTATTCAATGAATTATAAGCATTATAAATTGATGAATGAAAACAATAAAAGTTTATCTAATACCAATTCATTTATGCATTCTTTAAGTCTCGATTACTCACCAATAGAGAAGCTAAATATCAGTCTAGTAGGAGAACATTATTATAATGAATTATCAAAAGATTTAAGTAAACAACTATTCCTTGCTAATCTTTATCTTACATATTCTGTATCTAAGAAGATTGAAATATTTGCTAAGGCTACTAATCTTTTTGATAATACATCATATAAATATAAAACTTATAGTGCTTTAAGCTCTACGTATTGTAACTATTCAATACGTCCTAGAAATATACTTGTAGGGTTGTACTTATCCTTGTAATATTTAATTATCATTTAAAAGCGTTCATTATTTATTAATGAATGCTTTTTTAAAAACTAAATTTATCCCCATCGTTTACAGCATAACTCTCTTTAAAGATAGCTCTAGCATCATCTTCAAACATTTTAGTCTTTTTGTATCTAGTAGAGAAGTGTCCCATTATCAATTTCTTAGCACCAGCTTTCTTTGCTATTATAGCTGCTTGTTCTGCTGTAGAATGGTAGTATTTCTTTGCTAAATCTTTATTGTCGTTAGCGTATGTTGCTTCATGATATAGCAGATCAACATCTTTAATAGTATCAATAAATTTCTCAGTAAAAGCAGTGTCTGAACAAAAAGCAAAACTCTTACTATGTTTACGAGTATGAGTTAGAATATTGTTTTCATAAACCTTACCATCAGAATCTATATAATCTTCACCTCTTGCAATTCTAGGTCTCCATGCTATTGGGATTTCCAAAGCTTCAACTATATCTTTTTTAAGATTCAGTAAGTGTTCTTTTTCTTTAAATAAAAATCCCGATGTTGGTATGTCTCTATGTTTTAAAGGAAATGCAGTGACATATATTCTTTTGTCTTCATATATCACTTCTGTTTTTGTATTGTCTATTTCATGAAAAACAATCTCGTAAGGTAACCTTACATTTAGTAAATCAAGTTGACAATTAATTATCTTTTCTAATTTTCTATGTGCATAGATGTGTAGAGGACTTGTTCTGTTTTTTAAGCCCAGAGAACTAATCAAAGCTATTAATCCGTAGCAGTGATCTCCATGTAGATGTGATATGAAAATATTATTAATCCTTTCGAAAGGAATTTTATATATTCTCATTTGCCTTTGAGTTCCCTCTCCACAATCTATAAGAAAAAACCGCTCAAATGCTTTAAGCACTTGAGCGGTTGTATTTCTTAAAGATGTAGGAACAGCAGAACTACTTCCAAGGATAGATAGTTCAAATTCCATAATCATATATTATTGATTCATTTTGTCTTTAAGTGCAGCTAATTCAGTGATATCACCTAGAGTAGTTTTCTCTACGTTCTCTTTTACTTTCTTAACAGCTTTTGCAGTTGCTTTGCTTTCAGCTTTAGCTTCTTTCTTGTTTTCATCTTCGTAAATTCTAGAGTGAGAAAGAATAATTCTCTTAGCTCCTTTGTTGAATTCGATTACTTTGAAATCAAGTTTTTCTTCTAATTTAGCTTGTGATCCATCTTCTTTAACTAAGTGACGTGGAGTAGCAAATCCTTCAACACCATATGGTAATGCGATTACTGCACCTTTGTCAAATAATTCTGTGATAGTTCCTTCGTGGATTGAGTCTACAGTGAAAACAGTTTCGAATACATCCCATGGATTTTCTTCTAATTGTTTGTGACCTAAGCTTAATCTTCTGTTTTCTTGATCTATTTCTAAAACAACAACTTCGATTTCAGCTCCAATTTGAGTGAATTCTGCAGGATGTTTAATTTTCTTAGTCCAAGATAAATCAGAAATGTGAATTAATCCGTCAACACCTTCTTTAATTTCAACGAATACACCGAAATTAGTGAAGTTTCTAACTTTAGCTCCGTGTTTAGAACCTACAGGGAATTCAGTTACGATGTTAGCCCATGGATCTTCTTTTAATTGTTTGATACCAAGAGACATCTTTCTTTCTTCTCTATCTAAAGTTAAGATAACTGCTTCTACTTCATCACCAACTTTCATGAAATCTTGTGCAGATCTTAAGTGTTGTGACCAAGACATTTCAGATACGTGAATTAAACCTTCTACTCCTGGAGCAATCTCTACGAATGCACCGTAGTCAGCCATAACTACAACTTTACCTTTAACTTTATCACTTACTTTAAGTTCTGAATCTAATGCATCCCATGGATGTGGAGTAAGTTGTTTAAGACCTAATGCGATACGTTTCTTATCGTTATCGAAGTCTAAGATTACAACATTTAATTTTTGATCTAACTCTACAATCTCGCTTGGATGAGAAACTCTACCCCAAGATAAGTCTGTAATGTGGATAAGACCATCTACGCCACCAAGGTCGATGAATACACCGTATGATGTGATATTCTTAACAGTACCTTCAAGTACTTGTCCTTTTTCAAGTTTAGCGATGATTTCTTTTTTCTGTTGCTCAAGTTCAGCTTCGATAAGTGCTTTATGAGAAACAACAACGTTTCTGAATTCTTGATTAATTTTAACAACTTTGAAATCAATAGTTTTTCCTACGAATACATCGTAGTCTCTAATTGGTTTAACATCAATTTGTGAACCTGGTAAGAATGCTTCGATACCGAATACATCTACAATCATACCACCTTTTGTTCTACACTTAATGTAACCTTGTACAATCTCTTCTTTTTCTAGAGCTACATTTACTCTATCCCAAGAACGTAATGCACGTGCTTTTTTGTGTGAAAGAACTAATTGTCCTTTTTTGTCTTCTTGACTTTCAACATAAACTTCTACAGTATCACCAACTTTTAAGTCTGGGTTATATCTGAATTCGTTTAATGAAACAATACCGTCTGATTTGTAACCAATGTTGATTACAACTTCTCTTTTGTTCATAGAGATAACAGTACCATCAATAACTTCTTTTTCTGCAACTGTTGATAATGTTGTTGCATATTTTTCTTCTAAGGCAGATCTTTCGCTACCGTAAGTATCGCAACTTTCATAAACTTCCCAATCAAAATCTTCGATAGGATCTTTATTAATAATTGGATAATCTTTAGCTTTCGCTTCTTCTTTGTTTAATTCTTCAGACATCTTAATTTCTGTTAATTAATGAGTTAGACTTTATTTTATTTAAATTCGCTTGCAAAATTAGATAAATACTTGAGAACCACAAAAATAATAGCCTTTTTTATTCGTTTTCTTCCAATAAATCAGGACGTAATAGCTTTGTGCGTTTATATGCTTCTGCTTCCTGCCAATCTTTTATCTTTTTATGGTCTCCAGAAATTAAGATATCTGGAACTTTCCAACCTTTAAAATCTGCTGGCCTTGTATATATTGGAGGAGCTAATAAATCATCTTGAAAGGTATCTGTTAATGCTGATGTCTCGTCGGACATTGCTCCAGGTAACAATCTTACTACACTGTCTATTATTACTGCTGCAGCTAATTCACCACCAGTCAACACATAGTCTCCTATAGATATTTCTTTAGTTATAAGAAAATCTCTTATCCTTTGATCTATACCTTTATAATGACCACAAAGAATAATAATATTACCACTTAAAGATAGTGTGTTACTCATCTTCTGATTCAATCTCTCTCCATCAGGAGATGTGTAAATTACATGATCGTATTTTCTAGCAGAACATAATTCTGTTATAGCATCATATATAGGTTCAATTTGTAGAACCATACCAGCGTCAGGACCAAAAGAATAATCATCTATACGTTTATATTTATCTTTAGACCAATCTCGTATATTGTGTATATGTATTTCTACTATAGATTTTTCTTTTGCTCTTTTTATTATTGAATGATTTAGAGGACTTTCTAATAATTCAGGTACTGCACTTAATATATCTATTCTCATTTCTTTTCTAATTTTCTACAAAAATAAGAATATATGTGCATTTATAAAATATAAGCTTTTCTTTTCTAATTTTATAGAATTTAAATTATACCTTTGATTCTATATTGTTAAGGTGTTTTATAATTGATTAAGTAACTATTAAAAATTGACTAATTAAATGAGAGTATTTCTTTTGTTTATTTCTTTGTTTATCTGTTTTTCTTCTTCTGCCTATAAAAAAAAGCGTGTTTTTAAACGACCTAAAATAGGACTTGTGCTTAGTGGAGGAGGGGCAAGAGGCTTTGCTCATATTGGTGTGTTAAGAGTCCTTGAAGAGAAAAATATACCTATAGATTATATTGTCGGTACTAGTATGGGAGCTATTATTGGTGGCCTATATGCTATTGGATACAGTCCTGATGAAATTGAAAAAATGGTTCTTGCACAAGATTGGACTACTATATTATCCGATTATGTGGATAGAAAGTATATTCCTTTATATTTAAAACATGAACATGATAGATATACAATTTCTTTCCCTATAAGAGGGAAAAGTGTAAGTCTACCAAAAGGTATATCAGCTGGGCAAAATATTACTAAATTATTAAGTAGATACACTCTCCCTTATCATAAACAAAAGAATTTTGATAAATATCCAATACCTTTTGCTTGCGTTGCTGCAAATATTGTTAATGGTGAAGAAGTTGTAATGAATTCTGGTGATATAGTATTTGCATTACGTTCTAGTATGTCTATACCAACATTCTTTGTCCCTATGGCGAAAAATAAACAAATGCTTATTGATGGTGGAATGAGAAACAATTTCCCCGTTGATGTTGCAAAACGTATGGGAGCTAAAATAATTATTGGAGTCGATCTTCAACAAGAAAATAAGACCTACGAAACTCTCGATAATATGTATTCTATTTTCGACCAAGGTTTATCTTATTTAGGATTAGAGAAATATTATAAGAATAAGAAAATGGTAGATGTTTACGTCAGACCTAAAGTAGGAGACTATTCAATTACCGATTTTAATAAAGCAGATACATTAATAAAAAGAGGATATATTGCAGCCTCAGAAATTGTAGGTAAATTAGATAGTCTTAAAAATCTTATTGGACCTGCACATCCTAAGATGCAAAATCTAAAACCTCTTAGAGATAAAGATTCTTTATATGTATCAAAACTTAATATTATAGGATTAAAAACTATTAGTAAGCGTTCTCTTTTAGGACGTTTAAATATAAAAGAGCATTCTTATATCACTATTTCAAAACTTGAAGAATCTATAAATAGAGCTTATGCTGCTCTAAATCTTAAAATGGTTCGATACATTTTTTCAGGAAAAGACAATACTGTATTAAATATCTATATAATGGAAAAAATTCAAAATAGATTTAATATAGGTCTAAATTATAATTCTTGGAAAGGTGTGAGTTTATTAATGAATACAACGTTTAATAATGTACTTGGTAAATCAAGACGTCTATCTGTAGATCTAAAACTTGCAGAATATCCCTATCTGGGTGCTACTTATTCATATAGTAGGGGATGGAGATTTGGATTTAGATTACATTTCGATGCTGCTTCTTTTAATTTTGCTCAATATTATAATGATGAAAAACTATTATATGGTGCTAAATTATTCAGATTTGATGCAAATATAAATGGACTGCTTTCTCAATCATATTCTTATAGTCTTGGAGTGAGACCTGAATTCTTTTCTTTTGAAAAAAGATACGGTTCTGGAAGATATCAATCTATTTCTGAAGGTAAAGATATTGCCCTTGTTGAAGATGGAGAAAAAGAACCTTTATTCAATTATTATGCACAAATTAGAATGGATACTCATGAAAAAACTTTATATCCAAGAAGGGGTATTAGTTTCTTTGCAGAATTAATGTATACTACTAATAATGGTTTTTCTTACGATAATAAAATAGATTACCTAAATACTGTTATCAAATTGAAGAAACCTTTTGCAATTACTCAAAATTTTACACTTATTCCATCTTTCTATTTCTCTGGTTGTGTTACTCGATTTAATAAAACAATATATGGAAATACTTTTATAGGTATGAATAACCTTAAATCTAGTATAATGAATAATCATATTCCATTTGTGGGATTAAAAGAGAATGTTGCAGTAGATAATAATTTATATGTTGGTAGATTCGATTTACAATGGGAGTTTTGGAAAGATAATTATATTATTCTTGCTGCTAATGTTATGGGGCAAACTACTGGTTTTAAATTACCAAGTAGAGATTTTGAAACAGGAATAGCATTAACTTATGCATATAGAAGTCCTATTGGTCCAATAGAAATTTCACCTATGTGGTCTAGTTTAAATCACCTTGCTTCTATATTCATCAATATTGGTTTTAACTTTTAGATTATTAATCTAAGAATCTTATTTAAATATAAAATCCTCTATTTATAGAGGATTTTATATTTTAATTTTTGTTTATAGCATAATATGTACACTAAAGAATATTCCAAAACTACTTGTTTTTATATTTTTATTGTCAGATAATCTCCAAATAGCATCTATTCTACCATATTTAAAAATATTTTCTATACCAAAACCTACCTCGCAATATGGTTTATTCATACCTTTTGAAAATGATGGTAAATCGATAATTGTTGTATTATTCTTATTTAAATTACCCCATGCTAATTTACTACTTATAACTTCTCTAATATTTAAATGTTTAATTAAAGGTAATCTGTTGAAAATTAATCCATTTAAATGTAGCTCTGGCATAAAACTTATATAAGAAGTATTTATATATTCACAATTTTCCATAAGATTGAAAGAATATTTTGCATATCCTCGTGTTTGATTACTTCTATTAATATCAAGAAGAGGGTAAGGCACATTCCCAAAAGTATGACTGGCTTCGAATACATATTTCAATTTTGTTAATCCAATATATACTCTTTGTTTTACAAGAGCTCCAACTTTTAAGTAATATCCACTTTTGCTGCCATATTTCCAGTATCCTGCTTTTGTAAGTATATGACTTATTGGATTGGAACTTCCTAGATAATAGCGTCTAACAAAATTATCCATTATTCTCTCATCATGAGAAAATCGATTGTCCATCCCTATTTCTATAGATTGTAAATTGTGATTTACCCCATCTTTAGCTAAGTCTCCATACTTTGTAGGTTCAATAATTCTATAATGTGAATTTATATTAGTTGTAAAATCGGAATTCCATTCATGACTATATTTTGCAGATATCTTCTTTTCTAAATAAAGCAAATCTGCACTACTTCTTTTAAATAGTGCTGCAAAAATATTATCCTTGGCTGTCGTTATCATATTCTCTTTTATCAAGAAAATATTATCGTTTTCACTTAAACGAATAACATCTTTTTTACCACTTATGGTAAGAGTTCGTCTCTTTTTATTATTAAACTTATATAGAGCTGATCCTGAAAATGTTATTCCTTTATTTTTAAATCCATAACCTATATTTCCAAATAGCATATAATTTTTTGCAAACTTCTCATTAGTTCTAAGTCCTAAATTTATTTTTACACCTTCTAATTTATTTTTCTTTACCATCTCTAAATATGGTCCAAAACCAAATTTGCCAACATCAATAAATCCACTTATAAAGGCATTATAAGCTTTGTCAGCAACTTTTACTAGTGTAGAATTGTTTAGTGAATCAATTATTGATTTAGATTTTAATTCTAATTCATTTAGTTTATGAATTTTAATAGGTGCTAAATCTAAAGAACTAACATCAATTCTATCTGTTTTTATTGTTACATCTTTTAAATTATCAAATATCGAAACATCCCTAATTGAAACCGAAGTCTGTTTACCAACTTTCTTTTTATTATATATAAATTCCACTTCAATATCTTTTTCTTTAAAGAAATTGGTGTGTTGAGACGTTCTGTCATATTTATATGATAGTTTCAATTTACTCAAGAAATTCACATTAGCTGTTTTTCCTAATTCTGCTTTAATTTCTTTTATATCCCAATATTTCTTGCTTGTAATAAAATACCCTTTAAAAACAGGATCTTTAGCATTCTTAGGTTTGAATTTTATTTTATATAAGATTCCATCTTTTGTAGGTATACTATCTGTTAGATAGTACTTATAATGTAGTAAGCCCATTGAAGATATAGGAGAAATATATCCACGGCTAAGGATATTAAATTGATTCTTATATATATCAATATCTTGACTGATATCTTCTTTATAACCTTTTATCTCATCTATATCTAAGAAAGATATATTATTTACCTTTTGATTTATGCAAGTATCTTTTTTGAATTTTCTTGTTCTAATATGTTTTGTATTCTTTTCCGAGAAGTATATAGGTATACTTAGTTTTTTATTCTTTTGTTTTAGAAAGAGTTTCTTGTATTGCTTAAATAGTTTTGATTTATAAATACTAGTATCAATATCTTTTATAAAAATTAAATGCTTGTTATATTGATTATAAGTAATATTCTTAGAACGTCTAGGATTATTAATTTTTCTGTTTTTAATAATATTTCTAAGTATAGGATGTGCAGGATTCTCTCCAGGTTTTATAACAACTTCATCTAATTCAGTGAATTCAGGACTTAACCACACTTTAATGTTTCTCTTAGGATTTATTTTACTGAAAGGAATTTGATAGTCGTAATATCCAAGAAAAGAAATTATTAAAGTATCTTTTATGTTTTTTGTTATTTGAAGTTTAAAACGCCCTTTTGTACTTGTTGATGTTCCGATATTAGTGTTTTTAATCATTACATCAGCAAAAGGAATAGGTTCATTGGTTTTAGAATCCCTAACAATACCGTGTATCTTAAGCTTATTTTGAGCAAAAGAGGAGCATGAGAGGGTAAGAATGATTATATTTACAATTAATAATTTCAGTTTCATAATAGTGTAATTTTTGATTGATTTTATTATGTTTTTAAAATGGATTAAAAACGTACAAATGTAGTGTTATATTTAGTACATATCCAAAGTAATGAGTGTTAAAATACCTAAAATGATGAAAGAACTAGATTTAAATTCTCTTAAAAAATACCTAAATAATACAAGAAGACATTTACATTCTATGCCAGAGACAGCTTGGTTGGAGTATAAAACTATAGACTTTATATACAATGAGATAAAGGATTTAGGTTATGAAATATTAACAGGAGATAAGATTCTTGATATGTCGTATGCTATGGGTTTACCCAATAAAGAAACAAACGATTTAGCATATAAAGAAGCCCTATTAGAATGCTCTTCAGAATCTTTAAAATTATTCAAGGATAATAGAACAGCTCTAGTGGCAAAGATGAATTTATATAAAGAAAAGACTGTAGCTATTCGTTTTGATATAGATGCTCTACCTATTAAAGAATCTGATGACAGCTCACATTTCCCATTCAAAAAAGGATTTTCAAGTAAAACAAAAGGCATTATGCATTCATGTGGACATGATTTTCATACTGCTATAGGGTTAGCATTATCGAAATTGATTTCAGAAAATAAAGATAAACTACATTATAATGTAATACTAATATTTCAACCAGCAGAGGAGGGAGTTAGAGGAGCGAAAGCTATTGTAGAATCAGGGATTCTTGATAATGTAGATATCTTGTTAGCTCATCATCAATGGAGTGTTATGCCTAAAGGAAAGATTGTTTGTTCTCAGAATGGGACACTTTCTACTCATAAATATGATATTGAAATTTTTGGAAAATCTGCACATGCAGGTATATGTCCCGAGAAAGGGAGAAATGCAATATTATCAGCATCAAGAACTATATGTGCTTTATACGATCTTCAAAAGCAATCTTCACCTTCAATAAAATTGAATGTTGGAACCATTATTGGTGGACAAGGGCGTAATATAATATCAGATTACACAAAATTTGAAATGGAAGTAAGGGCTAAAGATAAAAATATCGAAAAAGAATTTGCTAATAATGTTATAGAAATTATTAATAAAACAGTCAAATCCTATGATTGTGAATTAAAAATATCAATTAAAGGAGAAGCAATTGGAGCAGTAGGAAATGAATCCATAGCAAGAACAATTTATAATTTATCTCAAGAAATATCTTTTTTTAATAATATTCAATTATCCGATGAGGAGAATAGAGGGTCAGAAGATTTTACAAGTATGATGAATAGAGTACAAGAAAGGGGAGGTAAGGCTTGTTTTATAGGAATAGGTGCAGGGATAAAAGGTAAAGAATTAAAACATCATTCTCCTAATTTTGACATAGATGAAGAAAGTCTTTTACCTAGTCTCTTATTATTCTATAAATTTTTAAAATCTATATAAGATTATATGTGATTTTGACCTACCCTCTCCGTATCAAGTCCGTATTAAGTCGCATTTGAATGAAGGATGGTACAGGTCGTGTATTAGTATTTTTCATATATTTGATAGTAACGTTCACTTAACTTACTTAGATACAATGATAATACAGCTTATAATCGTAATTGCAGCCATCATCCTAGGAGCTAGGTTAGGTGGAGTAGGACTAGGGGTAACAGGAGGTTTAGGACTAGCTATACTGGTCTTTGTTTTTGGTCTAGAGCCAACATCTCCACCTATAGATGTAATGTTAATGATAGTATCCGTTATAGCGGCAGCAGCAGCTATGCAAGCAGCTGGAGGTTTAGACTATTTAGTACTATTAGCAGAGCGATTATTAAGAAAGCATCCTCAATATGTTACTATTTTAAGTCCAATAATAGCATATCTTTTCACCTTTGTAGCAGGAACAGGTCATGTAGCTTACTCTATTTTACCAGTTATCTCTGAGGTTGCCCGAGAGACAAAAATACGTCCAGAACGTCCATTAGGAATATCTGTAATAGCATCACAACAAGCAATTACGGCAAGTCCTATTTCAGCAGCAACCGTAGCATTATTAGGAATGTTATCTGGTTTTGATTTAAGTTTATTTGATATATTAAAGGTATCTATTCCTGCTACATTAACAGGTGTAATAGTAGCGGCTTTATTTTCTATGCGTCAAGGTAAGAATTTAGACGATGATCCAGAGTATAACAAAAGACTTGAAGCAGGCTTAATCAAGGACGAAAAATTGGAAATGAAATCAATAAAGAATATTGTTTATGCTAGACTTTCTGTTGCAATCTTTATTTTATCAACTATACTTATTGTGATATTAGGTTCTTTTTCTTCTTTACGTCCTGAATTTGTTATAGATGGAAAGACTACAGTATTAAATATGCCATATATAATTGAAATATTAATGCTATCTACAGCAGCGTTAATTCTATTATTTACTAAAACAAATGGTATAGAAGCAGCAACAGGTTCTGTATTTATAGCAGGAATGCAGGCTGTAATAGCAATTTTTGGTATTGCTTGGATGGGTGATACTTTTTTAAAAGGAAATTTAGTTGAAATAACACAAAATATAGAAGGTATAGTTACAGAAATGCCTTGGCTATTTGGTGTTGCATTATTTGTAATGTCGATACTATTATATAGTCAAGCAGCTACAGTAAGAGCAATAGTACCTTTAGGAATAGCCCTAGGAATTTCTCCTTATTTATTAATTGCATTATTCCCAGCAGTAAATGGATACTTCTTTATTCCAAATTATCCAACAGTGGTAGCAGCAATTAATTTTGATAGAACAGGGACTACTCGTATAGGTAAATATGTCTTAAATCACTCTTTTATGCAGCCTGGAATGATAGCCACAGTAGTGGGGTTATTAACAGGTTATCTTTTAGTAAATCTTTATTGGTAAAACATTAAAACAGAATTAACTAACTAATTTTAAATTATACATTTATGAAAAAGTTTAGATTTATAGTATGCTTTATGGTATGCTTATTTATGGCGAGTGTATCTTTTGCTCAGAAGCCTAATATTCATATACTTGCTACAGGTGGAACAATTGCAGGTTCTGGAGCTTCAAAAGTTCAGACACAATATAAAGCAGGTCAAGTAGCTATTGGAACTCTTTTACAAGCTGTTCCAGAAATTGAAAATATTGCTAATGTTACAGGAGAGCAAGTCGTTCGTATTGGTTCTCAAGATATGACAGATAGGGTTTGGTTGATTCTTGCAAAGCGAATTAATAAACTTCTTTCAAGTGAAGAAGTAGATGGAATAGTAATAACTCATGGTACTGATACTATGGAAGAAACAGCTTTTTTCTTAAACCTTACAGTGAAAAGCAATAAGCCTGTTGTATTAGTAGGAGCTATGAGACCTTCAACAGCATTAAGTGCAGATGGACCATTAAATTTATATAATGCAGTTGTTGCAGCCGCTTCCTCTAAATCTAGAGATAAAGGAGTATTGGTATGTATGGATGGTAAATTGTTTGGTGCCCATAATGTATTAAAGACAAATACTATAAGTGTTGAGACATTTAAAGCTCCAAATTCAGGACAAATAGGAGAAGTCTTTAATGGGAAAGTATACTACACATTAAATCCTACAAAGAAACATACAACTAATTCTGTATTTGATGTTTCAGATTTAGATATGCTACCAAAAGTTGGAATAGTATATAGTTATTCAAATGTAGAGGCAGATATAGTGGAGCCACTATTGAAGAATGGTTATCAAGGAATAGTTCATGCAGGAGTTGGAAATGGAAACATACATAGAAATGTATTTCCTGTATTAATTAAAGCTCAAGAACAAGGAATACAGGTTGTTCGTTCGTCGAGAGTACCAACAGGTCCAACTACATTAGATGCAGAAGTTGATGATGCTAAATACAATTTTGTAGCCTCTCAAGAACTAAATCCTCAAAAAGCAAGAATCTTACTAATGTTAGCATTAACTAAGACTAAAAATTGGAAGAAGATTCAGAGATATTTCATGGAATATTAATGTATTATAAAATATAAATACATATGAAAAAGATAATTTCATTAATACTAATATTGGGTTTATGTAGTTTTATACAATTTGCTAAAGCTCAATCTGAAGAATCTGTATGGGAAAAACTTACAAAAGTGAGTAAGAAAACAGATAAATTCAATCTATTTTTAAATATGAATGGAAGTGGAGATTATATTGACGATGGTATAGATAATACTCCAGCAAGTCGTTTTTATATGCGTCAATTGCGATTAGAAGCAAAAGGACATATTACAGATAGAATATTTTATAGGTGGAGACAGAGGTTAAATAGAGGGAATATAGGAAATGGAAATATTGATAATCTTCCTACCTCTATAGATATAGCAGGTATAGGTTTACAATTAAATGATAAATGGTCGATATTTGCAGGAAAGCAATGTACTGTATATGGTGGTATAGAGTTTGATGTGAATCCAATAGAGGTTTATGAATACTCAGATATGATAGAGTATATGAGTAATTTCTTGACAGGAATAAATCTATCTTATCAAATTAACGATCACCACCAATTGCAATTTCAAGTTCTAGATGCAAGAAATGGAAGTTTAGAAGAAACATACGGACCGAATATTAAAGAGACAGATTTACCAATGCTATTCACTTTAAATTGGAATGGAAATATGGGAGATGTATTTAAAACAAGATGGTCGGCTTCTATTATGAATCAGTCAGATGATGAAAAGATGTATTATTTTGCTTTAGGTAACCAATTTCAATTTGGTAAGTTTAATAGTTTCTTAGATTTTATGTATTCAAAAGAAGGTTTAGATAGAAAGGGAATTATTACAAATATAGTTGGCAAGAAAGATTATAATAGTCATGTTGCAATGGATGCTGAATATTTATCAATTATTATGAAACTTGGATATAGAATAAATTCAAGATGGAATGGATTTATAAAGGGTATGTATGAAACAGCATCTATATCTGATAATGATAATGCAAAAAATATTGAAACTGGTAAATATAGAACTTCATATGGATATTATGCAGGAATAGAATATTATCCAATGGAAGATAATAATCTGCATTTCTTTTTGACTTATGTTGGACGTTCATACGATTATACAAATAAAGCAATGATGGCCAATATGATGAAAGATACTAATAGAGTTTCAATTGGTTTTATATGGCAATTACCAATGTTTTAGATTAGGTGATTTATCATATTCTTAAGATTGTGTTTCCGTTTTATTAAATGGAAATACAATCTTTTTTTTGATTTAGTATTATATGTTTTTAGAGGATCAACAATATTAATCTTCTGAGTAAATATAGATTTAAATAATATTTCTCATAAAGTCTTATTAATAGGAGGTATAGGATTGATAATACAAATTTAAATAGTTTTTTTAAAAATACCATAAATAAAAATTGTAATTATAGTAAATAATCATAAATTTGTATTTAATAATAATAAACACATTTTAGATTTTATATGTATTTAATCAAAAATCTTGCAGATGAATCAAATCCTGTATTATTGATTTATAGATTACGTAAACAATATTGAGTATGAAAAATATAAGATTGTATAGTTTAATAATTGTTTTTTTATTGATTTTAGTTTCATGTGGAAATGGTCAAACTAAAAAGCAAAGAAATAAATTTAAAAATAGTACTGCATCTTATTCTAATGAGAAAGATAGTATACTGTATTTAGATTTGAAAGCTGCTACTGAAAAAAAAGTAGATGTAAATTTAAGTGAAATTTGTGATTCTGTGATTTATATACCATTACAAATCAACAAAAATTGTTTAATAGATTCAAGAGGGAGAATTTTAAAAGATAAAAATGATTTATTTTATTTTTATTCTTTTGGTGTTTATCACTTTGGCATCAATGGAAATTATTTAGGACAGATAGGTAGAATAGGAAGAGGTCCAGGAGAATTAATGTGTACAGGAGGAGCAATTGATGAAATAAATAAAAGAATATTTCTTACCTCAAATTATAGGAATAAACAATTTATATATGATTATTCGGGAAGATTCATTTCTTCAACCAAAAGATCTCAAGTAAATAGTAATTTTAAAAACTATCTATATCATAATAATAAATTGATATACAATTGTATTAATCATTTAGTTATAGATAGTCATTATTATGATCCATATAATAGAATAGCAGAATATGATTTAAAAACCAAAGCTATAAAAAAGATTAAGAGCAATTATTTTCCTAAGAAATCAGGATGTCTAAAAGTACAATCTGGTAGTTATTCATCTGGATTAAATTCATTATATAAATATAATAATAAAATAATGTTCCAAGAATTTTCCAATGATACTCTGTATGAATATAAAAAAGGGAAATTAATACCTAGAATAATCTTGAATAATTATTTGTTTAGAAATAGATTCAAAATACCTAAAGAATTGCAATCTTATGATTTTCGTACAAAAATCAATGAAATAAGAAAATTGAAAAAAAAGAATTCTTATTCGATGTGTAAATCTGAATCTTCTAGGTATATATCTCTATCATCATATGATGGTTTAAAATATTTATATAATAAGAAAAGTAAAACTTTACAATGTGTAAATAAAATAGTTCAAGATATGAATTGTTTTAAGAGTCCTAAATTGACAAAAATTTTGGAAGGGAAATATTACTATTCAATTATTTCTCCAGAAGATTTTATTGAAAAAGCTAATAAATCTATAAAATCTGATAAATACTCATCAAAGTTTAAGGCGAGAATTCGTTTTATTCTAAAAAATCTTAATGAGGAATCAAACCCAATTATTGTATTATATAGAATCAGATATTAGGATATAAATATATAAAGTTAAGTGATGAATAAAATATTATTATTTTCTTTTTTACTATTAATCTCATGTAATAGTAAAAAAGAATGAAAAATCAAAAATAAAAAAGAGTACAAATTCTTTTATTAGTAAAAATAATGGAATAATTTATTTAGACCTAAAAAGAGCTAAAGATAAAGTAAAGAAGATTAAGTATAATGATCTTTGCGATACAGCTATATATGTTCCTTTAGAAACTAGAAGAAATTGTATAATTAATGCTAATATACCTACTACTGTTGTAAAGGATGGCGATGATATATTTATCTGTAATAGTCTATCTTTATATCATTTTGACATTAATGGTAAATTCATAAATCAATATGGAAAAAAAGGAAGAGGACCAGGGGAATATTGTTGTAATGGATTTTGTGTAGATAAGAAAGGTAAGTATGTATATGCGTTTGGAAATTATAGCCAGAAGATATATAAATATTCATATGATGGTAAGTTTATATCATCTATTTATCTTGGGAGTTATTGCCGTAATTTGATATTTAATTCAAAAACAAACGGATTCGTTAGTTGTTCTTCATACTATACTCCAAGTAAAATATTGAAAAATCCAACTTATAATATCATAGAAGATTATGACAAAAATGGAGTTCTAAAAAATAAAATCTCAAGTAACTACTATGGAAAAGGAACAGATTCAAATAAATTATTCGATGTATCTTTAGCTTTTAATGATAATAAGATCTATACAATGTCAGATTCTCGAATAATGGTTCAGGAATTTTCTAATGATACATTATTTGAATATAAAAATAAGAAGCTTGTACCTCGTATAATTACAAATAATAGAGAATTTAATAAACGATTTTCTATAAATAATGTCAATACTTATAAGGATTTGATTAATAATTTAGAAACAAGTAATTATGCTGTTATTCGTGGAGAATCTTCAAGATTTCTTATTATTCGAGGAGAAAAGAATCAGGTCTATATTTACGATAAAAAAAATAGTGAATTTAATAGAGTCCAAATAACTTCAAAATATTTTGATTGTATAAATGTTGCTCCAATTGGAAATGTTTATGATAATAATTTCTTACTTAGTGTTATTTCTGCAAATAGGTTTATAGAAAATACAAAGAATGTGAATAAAAAAATTAATAATAGTATAGGAGTATTTTCTAATAGGATTCAGAGCATAAGAAAGAATCTTACAGAGGAATCAAATCCTGTATTGTTGATTTATAGATTGCGTAAATAGTAGTTGATATGAAAATAATGTCATTGCTATTAATACCTAGCAGAAATTGTCCTATTTGGTTAATATATCAAAAATGAAATTTCAATATATAAATTCGAGTTTAGAAAATTTGGTGTTGAATAGAGATTAATTATTAGATCTAGATTCAAATGAAAGGTTCTTTCTGTATTTTAAGTTATATAGTATTTAATTATAATTTATATTTGCTAAATAAGATTGTTTTTTCTATTTTTGTGACAAACAATTAAATTGTTATGAAGGAAAAAAATATTTAACTTTAGATATGTATCGCAATCAAAAGGTTGTGTTGAATACTTTTAATTATGTAGATAGGATTGGTAATTACTTGAAGAAATTTAAATAATTGTAATTAAAACAGCTGAAATATATACACATGTTTCGAATGAGAATTTATGTAAAATTAATTAGATGATATTTTAAATAATTCATAATAGGAGGGTGTTGTTAATATCTGATATTAGCATGCTAACAATCCCTTTTGAAAAAAATATAGTAGAAATAATAACAATATAACTGATTTGCATTGGTTAGCATACATAATTCAAAAATGATTAAATAATGACTTTGTAAATCTATTTTAAACTTGAAAATTATTACTAAAGAATGAAAAAACTGAAACTAAATAAACATTTCACAAGAGAATTTAAAATTAGAACAAAATATAATACGATAAAAGCTTTGGTTGGAGTAATCATAACTGTAGGTTTTTTATTAACAGGTTGTGATAAAGAAAAAGAAGATATTGAAGATGATTTTAGTATAGAATACAGAAACAAGGTCTTTTATTCGTATTCTACCTACATGTTTAACGGAGAAAGCAATTATTTTTATGAGAACTATACATCAGGTAATGTTGAAGAACTTTTAAAAAATGTGTACACTAGAATAAATATTGAAGAACATTATAATTCTGCGTTTAATACAGATGGTACATTAACTTTTAAAAATGCAAGCAATGATAAGTATATGGTAACATATAATTTTGTTTCAAAAGATAAAGTAATGTTAAGTAAATTTCCACATTTTGAAAACTCTACAGACATATACGTCATTAAAAAATTAGGGGATTATATTTTATTGTTTATACCTACAAATAATACAAATGGAGAACCATTAATTTTCATTAATGAAAGCGATATTGAGAAAGTAAAAGAAAAAATTAAATAATTATAACTCTTTTAAGATTTCTATATAAAAGATTTTTATTTTAAGAACCAACTATAGGTTTAGTGAAAGTAAATTATGTATATTAGTAGTCGCTCGTGCTAAATATGGAGGTATTATGGATATACAGCAAGAATATCTCATATTCGAAAATAGCTTAATTACTTGGGATACATAAAAAGAACTGTAGCTAAATATATAAATAATGAAGAATCTCAAATTAATACAGGTCGTTCATCTAGAAATAATTATTCTCTATATGTAAATGATATTACAAAAGGGAATGTATAAGTGATATTTATAAAGATATTAAAAATAAGGGTTTTAATGGAAGTCCGAGAATTAACACAACGTTTTAGTTCTATATTTAAAAATCAAAGAGATAAAGACAAAAAAGATCTATTTCTTTATTAATATCAAATAATTTAAATATATCACCTAAAAAATGTCTATATATTTGACTAATAATAATTATAAAATATACTATCACCTTTAGAAATCTCTTATTATGAGAGTCTAAAAAATGATAATTCTAAACTGATAAAATTATCAATAAAGTTAAATAAATGGATTGATAAAGTAGTGAAAACAGAGTTTCAAAAATTAAAAACTTTCGTTAAAGGACTTAATAATGATATTGACGCAGTAAAAGCAGCTGTAGAATTAGATGCTAATAATGGATTAGCTGAAGGAAATGTAAATAGACTTAAAAACATTAAAAGGCAAATGTATGGAAAAACTGGTTTTAATCTGTTAAGAATAAAAGTGGTTCTCTCTAAAACAGGATAGTGTATATTAAATTATATCTATAAATTTCTACCAACATTGACGAAGATTCCTTTTAGATTGCTGCATAAATACATTTCATAGAAGATAAAGACACTCAAAATTAGATATTGGATATTGCTCTTTTAATGCCAGCTTCAACACTACTTTGTAGAGCTCTATTGTATTACAATATTTATAATTACCAAAATGTTTCGCTTCCAATTGTACTTCTGACAGATGGAATCAAGTCCGAATCAAATAAATATTGCACACAGAAAATTTCACATTTATAAGTAATATATAAATAAAACTTTGTGATAATGAGATGATTCTTGTTGTTCTATTGTGAGCTTATAGATATTTAGATTTAAAAAGCCTAAAATACTGATATATAGTATTAAATCTTACATGTATGTTAAAAGAATGTTAAGGTTTGTGTTTAAATATATAAATACATAATAAATGTATAAATTCATACATCTTTATAAAGTAAACAATAGAAAATATAAAATAACAAATTTGATTTTATCTAATATTAATACATAATTTATAAAAATGAGATATACGTTTATAATGAATTTGCTTTTCTTACTTTTAGTTTCATGTGGAAATAAAGTAAATAAAATTCAAATAAAGAAATTTAAACACGATACTGCATCATATTCTTATATGAAGAATGGTATTTTGCATTTGGACCTAAAATCTGCAAAAGAAAATGCGGTAGCTATAAATTTAAGTGAAATTTGTGATTCTGCTATTTATATACCTTTAGAGACAACAAAAAAGAATCTTATTCAAGAATCTGAATACATCTTAATAGATGGTAATGATTTATTTTATATGTATGATTGGGGATGTTATCATTTTAATTTAGAAGGTAAATTTCTTGGCCAGATAGGGAAGGTAGGTAGAGGTCCAGGAGAATTAACATGTACAAGTTTTTTTATTGATAAAGCAGATAAGAAAATATATTTATATGCTAATTATAAAAGGAGATTATTCAAATATTCATATAGTGGGGAATTGATAAGTATGATAAAAACTGGAAGTTTATATGGAGGTTTATTTTATAATAATAAACAAAAGAAAATATTCAACTTGTGTCCTATAGAATGTATCCATATGCATAAACCAACTAAGTCAGAGTTAATGTTTTCAGTACTTAATTTAAAGGGTAATTGTATAGATTCTGTAAAGAGTAAATATTTTCCACATAAATTTGGTATAAAAATATCTGATGTTCTACTTACTGTCGCTTTCAATAAGTATTATACTTATAAAGATAGTGTTTCATATTTTCAGGAATGTTCTAATGATACTTTATTTGAATATAAAGGAACTAAAATGATTCCTCGTTTAGTAATGAACAATAAAACTTACAAACCTAAATTCAAAATAGATTTATTTAATGAAGAATATAGATTACATAGAAATCAAATGTATAATTGGGTTAGAGGAGAATCTTCTAGGTATATTTTTATATCTCAAGCAGAATGTTATTTATATGATAAAAAACTCAAAAAACTACAGGCTGTAAGAGTCGGAAAGAAGTGGAGATATTTTAAAAACGATATAGATGGAATAGAGGATATTTATGGTATCAGCATTATAAACAATAAGTATTTGTGTGTGGTAAATGGAGCTTCTGAAGTATTGGAACGTATAAGTATAGCCTTGAAAGATCCATCGTGCTCTATTGACGTTAAAAGAAAATTATCAGATCTACAATCTAAATTAAATGAGGATTCAAATCCTGTTGTTATTTTATATAGAATTCGTAAATAAATATGAATAGTAAATACTACAAAATCGTAGTATTATATATTAATTAATTAAAAAATATAAAAGATGAGAAAAATTAAATTAAATAGACTGTAAAAAAGAGAAATGTTAAAATGGTATTCTTAATTTACAATAGATCTATTGGGTGAAAAACTATGGTAAAAAATATATTTAAAGATTCACTTTTAGATGTACTTCATTAAGAAATTATAAATGGTGAATCTTTGAGGTTGACAAGAGATAAAGTATCAGTATGTAAGGATTGTGAATATCCTTATTTGTTTCCTCAAATTTCAATTTATGAATTAGTTCAAGGCAAATATAATCTGTGTTTGAATTGATAATATTAAGATGAAGAATAAATCACACAAAATATACAATGTAAAATAATCAAAATGGTAAAAATTATATCAATATATTGTTTGCTTATTATTATGTTTTCATGTGGAAATAAAGTAAACAAAAATCAAACAAAAAAAATTAAAAACGATACTGCATCATATTCTTATATGAAGAATGGAATTTTGCATTTGGACTTAAAATCTGCTAAAGAAAATGCGGTAGGTATAAATTTAAGTGAAATTTGTGATTCTGTTATTTATATACCTTTAGAGACTACAAAAAAGAATATTATTGAGGAATCTGAAAACATTTTGATAGATGGTAATGATTTATTTTATATGTATGATTTAGGATGTTTTCATTTTAATTTAGAAGGTAAATTTCTTGGTCAGATAGGGAAGGTAGGTAGAGGTCCAGGAGAATTAATATGTACCAATTTTTTTGTTGATAAAGCAGATAAGAAAATATATTTATATGCTAATTATAAAGGAAAATTATTCAAATATTCATATAGTGGGGAATTGATAAGTATGATAAAAACTGGAAGTTTATATGGAGGTTTATTATATAATAATAAACAAAAGATCATATTCAACTTGCGTGATATTAAATGTACTTATAGGCATAAACCAACTAAGCCAGAGTTAATGTTTTCAGTACATAATCTAAAAGGTAATTGTATAGATTCTGTAAAGAGTAAATATTTTCCACATAAATTTGGTATAAAAATATCTGATGTTCTAGTTACTGTCGGTTTCAATAAGCATTATACTTATAAAGATAGTGTTTCATATCTTCAGGAATGTTCTAATGATACTTTATTTGAATATAAAGGAGCTAAAATGATTCCTCGTTTAGTAATGAATAATAAAGCTTACAAGCCTAAATTCACAATAGATTTATTTGGAGAGAAGCTTCAATTAGACAGGGATAAGATGTATAATGTGGTTAGTGGAGAATCTTCTAGGTATATTTTTATATCTCAAGCAGAATGTTATTTATATGATAAAAAACTCAAAAAGCTGCAAGCTGTAAAAGTAAGAAATAATTGGAGATATTTTAAAAACGATATAGATGGAATAGACGATATAGGTATAACTATTCGTATTATCAATAATAAGTATCTGTATATTGTAAAACCAGCTTCTGAAGTATTGGAACGTATAAGTATAGCCTTGAAAGATCCATCGTGCTCTATTGATGTTAAAAGAAAATTATCAGACCTACAATCTAAATTAAATGAAGATTCTAATCCTGTTGTTTTACTTTATAGAATCAGATCTTAGATAGAAATATTTAGATGAACAGCAAAATACTATTGTTTTCTTTTTTACTATTAATCTCATGTAATAGTAAAAAAGAATGAAAAATCAAAAATAAATAAAGAAGATTCCTCTTTTGTTGTTAATAGAGGTGGTGTTGCATATCTAGATTTAAAAGGACTTAAAAAGAATATTGAAAAGTTATCTTTCAATAAGATTTGTGATTCAGCAATTTATGTGCCTTTAGAAACAAATAAGAAATATATATGATTCGAGTAAAAATAATATAGTAGCGACTTCGAAATATAGTACGCACAGAAAAGGAGGAGAATCTCCCTATTATAATATAATAGAAGAATATAACAATAAAGGTAAATTAATACATTCAATACAAAGTAAATATTTTCCAAATGGTGCAGGTTTGAAAATATATGATAATCTATCTATAGTTTTTTCTTTTAATAAATTATTTTTATTGGATGATTCACATATAATGGTTCAAGAATTTTCAAATGATACTTTATTTGAATATAAGAATAATTCATTAATACCTAGAATAGTACTGAATAATAAAGATTTTATATCTAGGTTTAAAGTTAGCAGTAGTTGTAAAAGATCTAAAGATATAAAATTTGATAAAGATCCATATTGGTTCTGTCTTGGAGGAAATAATAGATTTATATTTATAAGG
Organism: Marinilabiliaceae bacterium JC040; assembly: GCA_022496785.1. Taxonomy (GTDB): domain Bacteria; phylum Bacteroidota; class Bacteroidia; order Bacteroidales; family Marinifilaceae; genus SNAP01. The sequence continues at coordinate 141,380 of SNAP01000006.1, forward strand.
AATATTAAATCTAATTCGGTATATATCTATAATAGAAAAGATAATAAACTTCGTAAATGTATTTTTAACTCTAAATATTTTGATTGTATAGGTTCTGTTCCTATAGACAAAGTTTATGCAAATAAATATTTTATGAGACTTCTTTCTGCTGATAAATTTCTAGAGAAAACAGATACTACAATTGAAGTAATTAAGAAGCATCAAGGAATATTCTTCAAGCAAATTCAAAGTATAAGAAAAAATATTACAGATGAATCGAATCCTGTCTTACTGATTTATCGATTACGTAAATAACGATAAAGATAATTTGGAAAAAGGATTTCATTCAAAAAATGTAAAGAGAAAAGGATATACCATTACTAATGGTAGGATATCAATATTAAATCTATAAAAATGAAACATACATTTATAATGAATTTACTTTTATTACTTTTATTTTCATGTGGAAATGGAGTAAGTAAAGTGCAAACAAAAAAACTCCAGAGCGATACTACATCATATTCTTATAAGAAGGATGGTATACTGTATTTAGATCTGAAAAGTGCTAAGGATAAAAAGGTAGATATAAATTTAAGTGATATTTGTGATTCTGTTATTTATATTCCTTTGGAAACAAAAAAGAATTGTTTATTGACTCGTTTAAATCAAATAGAAATAGATAATCAAAATATCTTTATTAAATCAGGTTGGAGTCTTTTCCGTTTTGATATAAGTGGCAAATTTATAAATCAATATGGAAAAACAGGTAGAGGTCCAGGAGAATATGTCTGTGGACGTTTTAGTATAGATAAAAGAAATAAGATAATCTATCCTTCAGCTATTTATAGAAAAAAAAGATATAAATATACCTATGGTGGTGAATTTTTGAAATCTTTTCCAAAGGAATCAAATACTTATGCATGTTATCAAACATATTATAATCATCATAAGAATACATTTGTGAATACAAGTATGTATTACATTTTTTCAAGAAAAGAATGTGGTGTTGACGGAAATCAAATATTAATATCAGAAGTAAATAAGCTAGGTGATTTTGGCAATGTTATTCATAGTAGAAATTTTACATGTAAGAATTTTAATATGATAGATAAATGTTCATATGTATATAATATGTCAAATATGTATATCTACAATGATAGCAGAATAATGGTAAGTGAAATGTTTAATGATACTTTATTTGAATATAAGAATAACAAATTACATCCTAAAGTTATTTTAAATAATAAAGAATTCAGAACAAAATTGAAGGCAGAAATGTTTTATAATATTAAAGCGAATAACCCTACAAAAAAATTTCATAAGATACGCGAGATTATTACAAAGAATAGTTATTCAATAGTTGTAAATGAAAGTAGAAGGTATATGTTCTTAAGTTCTTTAGATGGTTTAGAGTACATTTATGATAAAGTTGAAGATAAGTTGAGATGTGTAAAAATTAATCAAGATATAGATGATTTAGGTAATGTAGATTTTACTAGTGTTATTAATAATAAGTACTTCTACAAAAAATTCAATGCAGATAAATTTATTGAATTAGCAGAAAAATCTTTAAAATCTGATAAGTGTTCAGATAAGTACAAATCTAAATTGAAATCTGTTTTAGGAAAAATAGATGAGGAATCTAATCCTGTTATTATACTTTATAGAATCCGATCTTAGACTTTATTCTTGTATGTAGCTGTATACATATAATCATAAGTATATTAGATAAATAGTATAGTGTCGAATTTTTAGATTCTATAAATGATTAATTAAATGTTAAGTAGAAATATCTACTTGACATTTTTTTTGATGTCTTGCTTTTTTAATATCTATCTATAATACATAATCATGGAATTATAATAATCATATTATGGAATCAATTCCAAACTCATATAATTGAATTGTTAAGATTTAAAATACTCTAAATAGTAGATATATAGCTGCTTGTGTTAATTAAATGTTAAAAGAATGTTAAAATACATGTTTAAATATACAAATACATAATAAACGTATAAATTCGTATACTTTCATTAAGTAAACAGTAGAAAATATAAACTAATTATTTTGGTTTTTCTTTGTTTATGTGAATTAATAATATACAACTATAATTATGGAAAATAATGCAATCGTGGTTAATACCTCGCAAGGTCTATCCTATTTGGTTAATATATCAAAAAGAAAATTTCAATATATAAAACCTGACTTAGAAAATGTAATATTTAAGAGGGATGATTTATTAGATTTAGATACATATGAATATAAGTATCAAGAGAAAAAACATAAATATCTATTAGAAAATGGTTTCTTTTCAAATAGAAAAAATGAATATACTTTTATTACAGATATTAAAGCATCTCAAATAGAATCTGATATTATAAATTTRAAGCAATTAACTTTTGAAGTTACAGATGATTGTAATTTAAACTGTACGTATTGTGCTTATGGCGATATGTATGAAGGCTACGATAGACGTTTRGGAAGTGGTTTATCTTTAGCAAAAGCAAAAAATATCTTGGACTATCTATTTGAAAAATGGTCTTCGGTRAATTTCACTAATGATCAATCAATGTATATAAGTTTTTATGGAGGAGAACCTCTTTTAAAAATGCAATTGATTAAAGATATAATTGAATATATTGAAAATTCAGATGTAAATCGAAAAATWGAATATTCAATGACYACGAATGGWATGCTATTGGATAAACAYATAGATTATTTGGTGAATAAAGAATTTAATATTCTTATAAGTTTAGATGGAGATAAGAAAGGATCAGGATATAGATTAACAAAATCAAAACACCCCTCTTTTGATATAGTATATGCAAATATWCTGAAAGTAAAAGAGACATATCCTGAATTTTATGAAGAACATGTGAATTTTAATTCTGTTCTTCATGACAAAAATACCGTTTCTGGTTTATATAGTTTTTTTCAAGAAAATCTAGGAAAAACAACAAATCTAAGTCCTTTGAGTAATTCAGGAATAAAGGAAGGCAGTATAGCTAGGTTCAATTCAATGTATAACGATATAATCGAAGCCTTTTCTGAATCAGATAAAGATTCACAAATGAATAAAGATTATTTTATTCAGACTCCTTTTTTTATCGAATTTGGAAAGATATTAACTCGCTACACAAGTTATTTCTATAAAACTTATATCGAACTATTTCTGGATATAAATAGTAATAAAGTTAGACCAACAGGAACTTGTTCTCCCTTTGGAAAGAAGATGTTTGTAACAGTTAATGGAAAGATTTTACCATGTGAACGCATTAGTCAGAAATTTGTATTGGGTAGTGTTGATGATGATAAGGTTGATA
>SNAP01000049.1 GCA_022496785.1 Marinilabiliaceae bacterium JC040
ATTTTCGAATTTCTTAGTATTTTTGTCTCCCCGAGAGGAGACGTTCCAAAATTTATAGCTAACGCCAAATTTCTTTGGGTCAGTTTCAATGTTTACCTCAAACTTGGGTAATTAAACCGACTTGAACGGCGCGTCTCTGCGCCTAACACCAACCTACAGCAGACAGCGAGCGAGGTCTACGATCGGCAACCCCCCTCTCCACACAACACACAGCCAGCCAGTAGCACTGACGAAGGGGTAGAGGCCTAGTCGGGTGGTGGGGGGTTTGTAACTGACATGGSACTTGTCCATAGACGCTTACGACCATATCACGTTGAATGCACGCCATCCCGTCCGATCTGGCAAGTTAAGCAACGTTGAGTCCAGTTAGTACTTGGATCGGAGACGGCCTGGGAATCCTGGATGTTGTAAGCTTTTTGCATTTTTTYAGAATGACTAAAAAAATTTGTTTTTGTTGCAACATCATATGAATTAGAAACGATTTTAAAATAATTTTCAAAAAATTTTTCCCCAGCCAAAATGACACTTCTGGAGAGTCGTATTTTCGAGTGTAATTAAGAGACTGCTATTTTTTTTAGGTGTGTGATGTKTTGGACTTTATTGCGTGTACCTAATGAGTGAATATTGATTATACTGGATGTGTCGGGTCGATTTTTGGAACATGAAAAATTTAGGTTCTTTTGAAAATTTTTGAGAACAATTGCATTTTTCAGTTGAGGAGCGCACGGCACCCATACATTAGAATCTATAATTTTTTTGCATCACATAGACTATTTCCATATATGTATGTACCAGTAGCAAGAATGAAAAGCACTTTTGAAGAGTGTAGATGAGCTGGAGGGCAACATCATATTTAGATCGGGGATCCCGTCCCCCAATCAATATCATCACCTTCCCACATCTCCACATACGGACAGCCATGCTCCCTCATCTCCACATATTTTCGAATGGACCGTTCTCCAACATGGATGAACCGATTTTCGAATTTCTTAGTATTT
>SNAP01000052.1 GCA_022496785.1 Marinilabiliaceae bacterium JC040
AAGGGCAGACACCCTTTCCGGATAGAGTCAGTCGAAACTGACAGTAAACTGCTTTATTCAGAGTCAACAAACAACGTCCGAAAACGTTTGGTCTGTTCTAATAATTGCACCCCGCCTTGCGTTGGGGTATAGTTGCATGTATTAGCTCCAGTATTTCCGCAGTTATCCATATGAGGATCCCGGATAAGGTGATATCTGCTCTAATGAGCCGTACGCAATTTCATTGATGAATCAAAGCATGCATGGCTTAATCTTTTACTTGAGCATATCGCGCTGACAGAATCAATCAGGTATTACGCAGACATATAGTCTAGCGAGAAGTTTTCCTAAGAATGTCTAATCGTGAGATGGGACACTCATACAGGGGTTTATTCTCGTAAACAAGTCCCACGACAACAAGMCCAATACCGCAACATCATTAGTATCTYAAAAGTAGAGATGCAACAACCGAAACTTCCAAAGCTTCAGACTCAAGCGCCTCGACGCGAATCATCAGCAATATCTATGGATCGGCGCAATGATATAAAGAACTCGCACCGCGAGCACTACACCATTGCTAGAATCATTCGGGTGTAAACACAGCCTGCCAGTGCCGGCACTAGTACTATGCGCCGCGAGACACACACTACCATCACCAACACAGCCCCCTGAGACATCACGTCTCAGACCAACTGTCACCCCCCTGACACATATAGGAGTGTGCGGGGAGGGAGTATTATAAAAACCACGGAAAGCCGGCAGTGTGCAATTTGAGAGACGGCAGACAACGCGCGCACTACCCCCCACCACACCGACCCCCTTCCTCGAGACACCGTTTTTCTCAGCCGTCTCTCTGGAGACCTCGGCCGCTTGCACAAAATTTTCTATCATTTTGAGACTTTGGTGGTGTGTCCCCCTCTCCACCAGCACTGCGGCTGCT
>SNAP01000053.1 GCA_022496785.1 Marinilabiliaceae bacterium JC040
TACTGCATTGAAAAATCTATATTATTAGACCCTTATGTAAATTTAATAAATTATATCCTATTTTACCAATATACTTATTTTTATTAGATATCATATTTTACTCTTTTCCTTTTTACAAATATGCATAATTTATAAATCACTTCTACTAATACGATATTTCTTCCCTCGCCATTTTATCTTATTATGAAGAATCTTTACTGTTTTATCTTCTTCTTTTAGTTTTTTATAGAAGAACAAATATAGACTATCATTTATAGGTAAATTAATATTAATATAATTTGAGGATGTATCTTTTAACTTATATACTCGTGTAGGTATATCATTATTAACAACACGATTATAATTGTTTCTAGAATCTATCAGTATCTGTATTTCTTTTACATTTATACTATCTGGAACATTAAATGAGTTAACAAATCCCATCTTTGGATATTTTATGTTGCTAAGCAGTAATGTATCTGGCAGAAAGATAGCTTTTGCATATCCTAATTTATATCTATGTTTATTATTGATTACTAATGTTATATAATATAAACGATCAAATATGCTTTTAAGTTTAGTACGAAGAAATTCTACTCCAGTTATCATTATGTCTATTTTTCTTTTTTCATTAGAAATAGTTTTTTCTTCTACATTCATTGGCATTTCTATAATATCCTTATCCTTTAAAATTAATCTATTATTTATAGAATCACGAATCCATTGTCCGGCATGATGATATAATCTATATCCTAGTCTATATTCTGAGAAAAAACTTGAATCTTTATTAAATATAATTCTATCACGTTGATATGCCTTTGCATAATAATGTATTCCTGTTCTTAGAACTGGTGTACAAGAACACATCAGTAGGAAAAAGCTAATTATTATTAATTCTTTTCTTTGCATAATTGATT
>SNAP01000054.1 GCA_022496785.1 Marinilabiliaceae bacterium JC040
TAATGAGCTCGGATATTAATGAACTCTATAGAAGAGKTATCTATCGKAAYAAYACTCTTACCGATCTMTTAACAACAAGYMGATCTACGCCKGGAGAATTAGTAATGTGTCAGGAGAAATTRGTACAAGAAGCYGTGGATACACTTYTKGATAATGGAATCCGSGGRCAACCAAYGAGGGACGGTCATAATAAAGTTTACAAGTCATTTTCAGATGTAATTGAAGGCAAAGAGGGGAGATTTCGTGAGACTCTACTTGGYAAACGGGTYGATTATTCGGGGCGTTCCGTCATTGTCGTRGGYCCTTCCCTTTCATTACATCGATGTGGATTGCCTCGCGAAATRGCAATAGAGCTTTTCCAGACATTTGTAATTCGGGGTCTAATTAGACAACATCTTGCTTCCAATATAGGRGTTGCGAAGAGTAAAATTCGGGAAAAAGAGCMGRTTGTATGGCAAATACTTCARGAAGTTATGCAGGGGCATCCTGTTTTGTTAAATAGAGCACCTACTCTGCATAGATTGGGCATACAGGCATTCCAGCCCATYTTAGTGGAAGGRCGTGCTATTTGTTTACATCCATTAGTWTGTAAGGGATTCAATGCAGACTTTGACGGGGATCAAATGGCTGTTCATGTACCTTTATCTTTGGAGGCTCAAGCRGAGGCGCGTTTACTTATGTTTTCTCATATTMATCTTTTGTCTCCGGCTATTGGTGATCCCATTTCYGTACCAACTCAAGATATGCTTATGGGACTMTATATATTAACGAGTGGGACTCGGCAAGGTATTTCTGTAAATCGGTATAATCCATATAATTGYAGAAACTYTAAAACGGAAAGAATTWACAMCAATAATTGGAAATATCCAAAAGAAAAAGAACCCCTTTT
>SNAP01000055.1 GCA_022496785.1 Marinilabiliaceae bacterium JC040
AACTTTCCCTCACGGTACTTGTTCGCTATCGCAATCGAGTCGATATTTAGCCTTAGATGAAGTTTATCACCCACTTTAGGCTGCACTTTCAAGCAACCCGACTCCAAGGAGCAAGCGAACCAACAGTGCCGCTATCCAGAACGGGGCTCGCACCCTCTCTGGTTTATGGCCTCAATCGTAAGGACTTCGGACATACGACACTRCTGGAAACTTACACCTATACGCCACATTTCGAAGCAGCMAAAGACTGATCGATTCGGCGCTGGGCTCTTCCCGTTTCACTCGCCGTTACTAAGGGAATCCTTTTTAGTTTCTTTTCCTCCGCTAAATGATATGCTTAAGTTCAGCGGGTAATCACGACTGAGTTCAGGTTGAGATTAGCAAGACACGCACCGTCTCTCTTCTCAGCGCCGCATCAATCGAAAATTAATTCGATATCAACACACACACGAGACTAGACGAATCCCAGTATTCGAAAGGAGCGACGACACATTCTGACATAGATGCAGTAGCTTCACATCATAAGACACGCAGTTAAACACGTCTTGATGATCAGCCGAGTCAAGTCGGACGCCATTTGGCAGCTCCTCCGATATAAGAGTAGCGCGTCACATTACAAGACAGAACGGTGAAGCTCTGTCTTGACTTGTGATGCTTCTGGACTAGGACAAGATCAGTATGCCGAGACGCGAATCTCAGCTCACTAATGTTGCCCGACAAGCCGAAGACTCTCCGAAGAKAAGCCTAAGGCATTGAGTTAAACAACCCTGAACCAGACGTACCAACTGGAGGCCCAGTTGGTGCTATGCGTTCGAAATTTCACCACTCTAAGCGTCTGCAATTCGTGGTAAGT
>SNAP01000056.1 GCA_022496785.1 Marinilabiliaceae bacterium JC040
AATCAATTATGCAAAGAAAAGAATTAATAATAATTAGCTTTTTCCTACTGATGTGTTCTTGTACACCAGTTCTAAGAACAGGAATACATTATTATGCAAAGGCATATCAACGTGATAGAATTATATTTAATAAAGATTCAAGTTTTTTATCAGAATATGTACTTGGATATAGATTATATTATTATGCTGGACAATGGATTAGTGATTCTATAAATAATAGATTAATTTTAAAGGATAAGGATATTATAGAAATGCCAATGAATGTAGAAGAAAAAACTCTTTCTAATGAAAAAAGAAAAATAGATATAATGATAACAGGAGTAGAATTTCTTACTACTAAACTTGATAGCATATTTGATAGTTTGTATTATATAACATTAGTAATTAATAATAAACATAGATATAAATTAGGATATGCAAAAGCAATCTTTCTGCCAGATACATTACTGCTTAACAACAGAAAATATCCTAAGATGGGATTTGTTAACTCATTTAATGTTCCAGATAGTATAAATGTAAAAGAAATACAGATACTGATAGATTCTAGAAATAATTATCATCGTGTTGTAAATAATGATATACCTACGCGAGTTTATAAGTTAAAAGATACATCCTCAAATTATATTAATATTAATTTACCTATAAATGAAAGTCCATATCTGTTCTACTATAAAAAACCAAAAGAAGAAGATAAAACAGTAAAGATTCTTCATAATAAGATAAAATGGCGAGGGAAGAAATATCGTATTAGTAGAAGTGATTTATAAATTATGCATATTTGTAAAAAGGAAAAGAGTAAAATATGACTAATTACTTTAATTTGAAGTTGGTACTATA
>SNAP01000007.1 GCA_022496785.1 Marinilabiliaceae bacterium JC040
TAGCGTTCATCCTGAGCCAGGATCAAACTCTTCATTGTAATAAAATCTTTTTWWYTTAGTTTTCTATTACAAATAAATAGATTTCCTTATTCAGGTCTCACTTATTCTTTTATTTCTTTGCTGCTATCAATATTTTAAAGAACTCYAATAAACCTAAAAGGCTTATTTCGCTTATTTTCAATCTGTTAACAACCGTAAAACGTCTGACTTTTCAAAGCGTTTATCTCTCGATTGCGAATGCAAAAGTAGTGCAAATTTTCTTATCTCCAAATTTTTCAAGAAAAAAAATGAACTTTTTTTATGGTCATTAGATTTAAGTAGCTAGAAATATGAAATTTAGATAAAAAAATTAAAAACGCTTTTGAATAAAAATTTATCTTCTCAAATGATAGTAGTAGTATCCCTCTCCCTTATTTGCTTCATATTTTTCGAACTTATAACGGACTTGATACGGAGAGGGTAGGTAGATGAATGAAATAAATTACTATCCACAGATCTATAAAATATTAGATTATTTGGATAAATATGCAATTTTCTTTGATTAATGTGCATAAATATTTGATTATTAGAAATTCTTATCGTATATTTGATAGTGAGGCACAAAAAATATACTTGTAGAATTTTTTCATATAATTAGGTTCTGGTTATTAATATTGGTTTTTTTATACACAGTTTTGATATATTTTTTGTTCTTTGCTTAATTAGTAAAAGCAAATTGTTTCGTTTAGGGGAATTTAAGGATACATGGCTAGATGTATCCTTATTTTTTTATTTACTAATCTTATTTACTAATTTTTCCAATTTTGATGATGTCAATATTTCATTTGTATAAAAAGCACCATTTACAAAAACACTATATGTAGTTATTGGACATTTATGATTCTGAGCTTTCACTCTAGTATCAATTTCATGTATCCTAACAGGAATAGACGATTCTTTTATTATAGGTTCAAGAACATTTGTATATGGAATAGTAAAAGGACATTGTTTAGTGTAGTAAATATCTATCCCTTCTGTATCTTTATCTAAACCTTTACTTGCACATTCTTTAAATTTAGGCATATCTACCTCATCATTGAACCTTTTTACTAATAATTGAAAATATGGTTTACATTCATCACACACCTCATAACCATTCTTTATATAAAATGATTTGTCTGAGAGAAATGGTTTTTTCTTAGAACCTACAATAAGAACAATCCCATTAGTATCTTTTGAATCTTCTTCACATTTATCTAATAATTGTTTTCCATATCCTTTCCCTTTATTAGATCCAGAAACCCAATGACAATTAATAAATGTATACCCATCTGCTACAATTGGCACCCAAGCTTTATCTGCAGGTAAATATTCTATAAAAATCTTTCCCCTAATATTTAGTTTTATAAACTTTAAACCTTCCTCGAACCTTTCAATTAACCATGATTTTTTTGCATCTACACCCTCTATATTTTTTTTACTACCAAGTGCACAACAAATATTTTCCTTATATATATTCGTACCCGACAAACAAATTAATCTATTATCTTCCATTTTTGAAAATTAATATTTTTGAAAAGATAAATATATTAATAAAAAAATAGAGATACCATATATACAGTACCTCTATTAATATAATTGATAAATAATTGTTCTTATTTTTCCATTAATACAGCTCCACAAGAGTAACCTCCACCAAAGACTGTTAATGCTATCTTATTTCCTTTTCTAAATTTCTCTTGATTTTGTGAAAAAACAATACCTACACTAGCACAACCTGTATTTCCACATTTTTCTATATTAGTTAGAACTTGCTCATTAGAAAAACCTAATTGTTTTCTAACATTTTCTATTATACGAACATTTGCCTGATGGGGTATCACATAATCAATATCTTCTTCTTTATAATGATTCTCTTCAACAACATCTTTTACTATTTCAGTCATATATTTACATGCCCAATTAAATACATCTCTTCCGAAAGGCATTGTTATTCCATCTTTCGCTGGTTCCAACTTCACCCCTTCTATCGATCTCCCTACTGTGGCTAATCCTTTTGTCTTTATATCTTTTATTTCTATATCGTTTTCTGATAATCTTTCTTTAGATATAAAAAAAGCTACGGCTCCATCTCCCCATAAGTGTCCAGAAACTTTATCTGAATCATCACTATATGCTGAATTATGCTCTGATGCTACTACTATTGCTTTCTTAGATTTCCCAGATATTATATATGCTTGGGCTACTTCTAGTGCATTTATTAAAGATGAACAAGCCGAAGAAACTGTTAATGCACGAGTATCTTTTATTTCGAATTCATGTTGCACTTGATGTGCTATGGTATTTAATGTATCCTTATATGAATACGTTGCTCCTACTATTGTATCAACCTCTGATATATCATATGGTATTTTTCCTTTTGCAGAAATCACTGCATTTATTGCCATTACATTTATATCTTCACTTGTTGCGCGTCTTCTCTCTAGTATTCCTGTTCTTTTGAATAACCAATTATCATCAAACCCATGTAGTTGTTCAAAATACTTGTTATCGACCACTTTTTCAGGAATATAGTGACCTACAGAATTTATGTACATATTTTGCTCTATTAATTTTTGGTATTCAAATTTAGTATATTTTCTAATAAATGAGAATAGCAAAATGTTATAATTTTTATAAAAAAGTTCAAATAACAGAAGTTAACAATAAAATAGCTTGATTAAAAAAGAGTATTTTCACAGTCTAATAATTTTCTTACATTTATAATTAATAATCTAACTAAAAAGAATAAAAACATGAGTATAGTTATCATTTTTAACAAAAGAAATTCAATACCTTGGGAGAAAGAATTAGCAAAACTACTGCCTAATGAAATTATTGAGGTATATCCAAATATTAAAAACAAAGAAGATATTGAGTTTGCAATATGTTGGAAACCAGAAAAAAACATCTTAAAAGAATTCCCAAATTTAAAAGTAGTACAATCTGTTGGTGCTGCTGTAGATCATATAACCGAGACTCAAGAGATAGATGATAATATTATTATATCTAAAATAGTAGACACCTATCTAACTAATGATATGTTCGAATATACATTAACAGCAGTTATGGCATATATTAAAGATGTAAATTATTATAGTATTAATAAGTGTAAAAAAGATTGGAAACCAAAATATTATAAGCGTATTAACGAGACTAAAATTTGCATACTTGGATTAGGAGAAATTGGATCTTATGTTGGTAAAAGATTAGCAGAAATAGGTTTTAATATTAATGGGTGGTCTAAAAGTAAAAAAGATATTAAGGGAATTAATTCATTCTATGGAAAAGATAATCTTTATAATGCAATAGAAAATTGCGATATACTTGTAAATATCCTTCCAGTAACAGAAGAGACAAAAGACATTCTTGATTATAATCTTCTATCTAAACTAAACAAAGGTGGTTTTTTAATTAATATTGGAAGAGGAGAACATTTAGTAGAGAAAGATTTATTGAAACTTATTGATGAAGAACATTTATACGGAGCGAGTTTAGATGTTTTTAGAAATGAACCTTTAGACGCTGATGATAAATTATGGGATTATCCTACTGTTACTATCACTCCACATATTGCTGGAATTACTAATGTGGAATCTGCATCAAAGACTATAAGTGAAAATTATATAAGAATGCAAAAGGATGAAGATATACTACATAGGGTATCTCTTGCAAAAGGATACTAGCCATAGTATGCTATAAATTAGATAAATAGAAAAATATTTGATTCTGTTTATATTGATTTTTTCATAAAATTTATATATATTGATATGAAAATTAGATTTTATGAACACTAACAAACCACAGAATATAAACGGAAAATATTTGTACTATGCCTTTATCTCTGGAGGGAAAGAAATCATTAATAATCAAATTTCACTGAATGATATAAATGTCTTTCCTGTCAGAGATAAAGATACTGGTAGTAATTTAGCATCAACAATCAAGTCGGTAATAAATAATACAATCCCTAATAAATCTTATAAAGAAACCGTAGGATTGATTGCTAATGCCGCACTTGAGGGTGCTAGAGGTAATTCAGGAGTTATTTTTGCCCAATTTCTATATGGACTAAGTTGTGAAACTATAGATAAAGCAAGTATTAATATCTCAGATTTTACTGATAGTGTAAAACGCTCCATCCCCTATCTTTATAATGCTATTTCAAATCCTGTAGAAGGGACTATGCTTACTGTTATTAAAGATTGGTCCGACTATTTAAATTCTCAGAAAAATATTATTAATGACTTTAAAGATTTATTTACAAATTCTTTAAGTATTCTAGAGAAATCTCTATCAGAGACAACTAGCAAATTGAAAGAACTAGGGAAATATGGTGTTGTAGATGCTGGTGCGAAAGGTTTTGTTGTCTTTATTAAAGGTATTGCAGATTTCTTAAGCGATACAAATGTTAGAGATTTATTAGAAAGTGTAAATAAGAAAAATAATATTCCTCAACATGAAGACCATTTTAAAGCTGATGAAGATATAAAATATAGATATTGTGCTGAAGCTAAAATGCAAGATGTATTCGTGAAATTCTATAGATTAAAAGAAATTCTTGAAGAATATGGTAATTCTTCTCTTATTGCTGGTTCTAATGAAATGTGTAGCGTTCATGTTCATACTAATAAACCAGCAGATTTATTTAAAGAACTTCAAAAAGTAGGATATATAGTTTCTCAAAAAGTAGAAGATATAAAACACCAACAAGATATTGTAAATCATAGGAAATGGAATATTGCTATTGTCACTGATTCAACATGCGATTTATCTCAAGAGCTAATAGACGAATATCAGATAAATGTATTACCTATGAATATTAATTTTGGAGATGATTCTTATCTAGATAAATTGACTATTAATCCTAAACAATTCTACGACTTATTAGAGAAAGATGTTGATTTTCCTCAATCTTCTCAAATAAATGAAGCTTCTTTTACTAGTCTTTACTCTCAACTATCAAATCATTATGACGAGATTATAGCTATTCATTTAAGCAGCAAATTCTCTGGAACTTATGCTAATAGTAAAAAAGCTGGTGAGAAAATAAGTAAGGAATTAGGAACAAGAATAGAAGTTATAGATTCTAAAAACCTTTCTGGTGGACTAGGATTATTGGTATATAAAACAGCAAAGGATATTGAAGCTGGAGATAATTTAGATAAAATATTAGACTCATTACATAGAGAAATAAAAATGACTAGAATATATGTAAGTGTCAAGGATATGAAGTCTATGATTCGAGGAGGAAGAGTATCTCGACCTCGTGGTTTTATTGCTAATAGCATAGGTATTAACCCTATAGTATCTATGAATCTTAAAGGAGATTCCTTACTATATGGTGTTTCTTTCGGACAAAAAAATAGTTTGAAGAAAATTGAACAACAAATTAGAAAAGCTCAAAAACACCATAAAATATGGAATTATATAATTCTTCACGCTCATAACGAATTAGGAGCTGAGAAAGCTGAACACGATATGGAGGAAATATGCGGAAAAAAAGCTGTTTCTGTAGTTGATATATCTCCTGTTATAGGCATGCATGCTGGACAAGGTGCTGTTTCTATATCTTTAATGTATAATTAAAACTAAAAGCTATGATGTCTCTATTTATAAATGCTTGTATACTAACACTCGTTCTTTTATCAATTCTATGGATAGCTAGTGTTTTCATAAAGAACGTAAGTATTGTTGATATCTACTGGGGTTTTGGATTTGTAGTAGTAAACACATATTACTGCTTCATGCATGGAGATTTTTATACTAGAAAGTTACTTATACTACTACTGGTAGCAATATGGGGTTTACGTTTAACTACATATCTTACATGGAGGAATGGAGATAAAGAAGAAGATTTTAGATATCAAGAATTTAGAAAAAAGTATGGAAAGAAACATTATTGGTGGATAAGCTATTTTCAAGTCTTTATACTTCAAGGAATCTTAATAATGATAGTATCTCTTCCTCTTTTAGGTATTAACTATTATACTATTGATAATTCAATATCAATTCTAGATTATATAGCTATTCTACTTTGGGTAGTTGGTATATCATTTGAGACTATTAGTGATATTCAATTAGCTAAATTTAGACTTAATCCTGAGAATTCTGGAAAGGTTCTACAAAAAGGTCTATGGAAATATACTAGACATCCAAATTATTTTGGAGATTCTCTTATTTGGTGGGCATACGGATTCTTCTGTATGGCTTCTGGAGTGTATTGGCCAATTATCGGTTCAATTGTTATGACTATCTTACTTTTGAAAGTCTCTGGAGTATCTCTATTAGAAAAGTCTTTAGTAGAAAAGAAGAAAGATTATGCAGCATATATAGCAGAAACTAATGCTTTCATTCCTTGGTTTCCTAAAAAACATAAAGAGAATAATGAGCTTCATTAAGGAACATATTTGGTTTATCCTCTTTTTTATTTGGGGTCTTCCCCTTACCTATTACAGAAGTAAATTTAGAAAAATTGTATATAAAACAGATAGTTGGACTATAAATATAAAACCAGTGTTTATGAAAGAAATAAGAGCTTTAATGAAGAAGATTTATCCAAAGAATAGAAATTATCTAAGATTTAGACGCTTCTATTCCACATATTTGATAATCTATTTTATGCTATTTGGTGGATATATTGCTTTTGGAAATAATAAAGAAACTCAAAATACACAAAAGATGAAAAAATTAGAAATAGGAAGTGACGTACCAATTTTCACTTTAAAAGACCAATTTGGTAATGATTTTAATATTGAGTCTGTAATTGGGAAAAAGAATTTAGTAATTTTCTTCTACCCTAAAGATGATAGTCCTGGTTGTACTAAGCAAGCATGCAGTTTTAGAGATAACTTTTCTGTATTTGATAAAGAAGATGCTATTATTATTGGCATTAACCCTCAATCCCCTAAAACTCATTTAGCTTTTGCGAAAAAATATAGATTGAAATATTTATTGTTAAGCGATAGTGAAAAAAGAGTTCAAAGATTTTTTGGAGTTAAAGGTGATTTGTTTGGCTTATTCCCAGGAAGAGTAACATTCATTATAGATAAAAAAGGGAAAGTAGTACATAGATTTAAATCTCAACTAAAACCAGAAAAACATATAAGTGAAGCCCTTAGAATATTAAAAGGATTGGAATGATAATAGAAATATTTCTAATTCTAATTACATATCTATGGGGGTCTATTCCATATGGATATATTATAACAAAAAAGAAGACTGGAAAGAATATTCTAGAATTTGGAAGTAAAAATATTGGTTCTACAAATGTAAGACGAATAGCAGGAAGAAAAATGTCTGTACTTACACAACTGCTTGATATGTTAAAAGGAATTTTACCAATATTTGTACTAATAATTTTAGATAGAACAAATATATATACACCTCATCAATTATTAATATATTCAATAGCATTAAGCACTATAATAGGACACAATTATAGTATCTTTATAAATTTTAAAGGTGGTAAAGGCGTGAATACAAGCCTTGGGGCTAGTCTTTTGTTAAATCCATATCCTGTACTAATTTCAGTAGCCATATACTATATTGTGAAACTTTTATTTAAATATGTTTCATTGGGTTCTATTTTTATTGGCATATCTCTTCCTCTTTCTGAATATCTAATTAAAGGTATTAATCTTGATCTATTTTACTTATTATTAGTGGGTGCTTTTATAATTTTCCGACATAAAAGCAATATAGAAAGGCTAATACATAAAAATGAAATTCTTTAATTTAAAATAAAAATACTATCTTCGTAATATATGCAGAAATCTAAGTTATACAAAATACAGAACATTAGAGTTTACAGCTTTCTATTTTTGATTTTCAGAAATCAATCATTGCAATTCATCCCTCCTGCATTTTAACCTAACATAAATCTATATATAAACTCAATATATGCTAATAGTCATATATTGATTGTCTATGCATAATTTCCAAACAAGATATTTTAAACACGAACAATAACAATATAAACAAAAAATAATAACAAGATAAACAAAAAGAAAGAGTACAATTTATGAGTCGGAAAAAAATTCGTAGCGACAAGAAAACATTTTTAGGAATCAAAGCAAATGGGCCAGTATTTATCTCCTCCTTGGTATTGATATTTACACTCATAATAACAACTCTAGTAGTAGGAAAACCAATAGAAAATTGGTTTAAAGAAACACAAAACTATGTTGCAGATAGTATAGGATGGATGTTTATTCTAATAATAAACTGTATATTATTCTTTGCAATATACCTAGGATTTGGAAAATTTAAAAAAATTAAAATTGGTGGTCCTGATGCAAAAACTGAATTCTCAAAAGTAGGATGGTTTGCAATGCTATTTAGCGCAGGTATGGGTATCGGTTTACTCTTTTGGGGAGTTTCAGAGCCTATTAAACATTTCAATTCAAATCCACTATCAGGCAGTCCAACAGATTTAGCTGAATCTGCACAAACAGCAATGGGCATTTCGTTTCTTCACTGGGGAATACACGCTTGGGCATTATATGCTATTGTTGGATTAGCACTTGCATTCTTTACTTTTAATAAGAAATTGCCATTAACAGTACGATCTGTATTTTATCCTCTTTTAGGAGAAAAGATTTATGGTCCAATAGGTGATATTATTGATATAGTATCAGTTATCGCAACACTATTTGGATTAGCAACTTCACTTGGTTTTGGAGTTCAACAAATGAATGCAGGTATTGAATATCTCTTCGATATACCTTCTGGTATAAGTGTTCAAATAATCTTAATTGTATTTATTACTATACTTGCCACTTTATCATTAATATTAGGACTTGACAAAGGTATACGTAAACTTAGTGAATGGAATATGAAATTAGCTCTTTTCTTATTGCTATTCATTCTAATAATAGGTCCAACACTTTTCATTTTTAAATCGTTTGTACAAAATATTGGTTTCTACATAAACAATTTCTTTGAATTAAGTTTCTGGTCTAATGCATATAAAGGAGTTAATTCTGATTCTCAATGGCAAAATTCATGGACAATATTCTATTGGGCATGGTGGCTATCGTGGTCTCCTTTTGTAGGTATCTTTATAGCAAGAATTTCTAAAGGTAGAACTGTTCAAGAATTTATATTGGGAGTTATGCTAGTACCAACTATACTAACTCTTTTATGGTTTACAGTCTTTGGAGATAGTGCAATATATCAAGAACTAATAGGAAATGACAGTATTACCCAAGCTGTTGATAAAAATATAGCTACTGCTATCTTCTATTTATTAGAACAATATCCTTTTACATCTATAACTTCTGTACTTACAATTATATTAGTTGGTAGTTTTTTCGTAACTTCATCAGATTCAGGCTCTTTTGTAGTAGATACTCTTACATCGGGAGGAAGACATGATGCTCCTAAAGGTCAGAAAATTTTCTGGGCATCTATGGAAGGATTAATAGCAATAATTCTTTTAATCGGTGGAGGTTTAACGGCATTGCAAACGGCTACCATACTATCTGGAGTTCCCTTTGCTATAGTAATCGTTATAATGTGCTATAGTTTATATAAATCCTTAAACAAGTATTACAATAACAACACTAAACTTTAATCAAATACAGTATTTAATCAAACACACCTTAAATTATTAATTATGGAAGATTTTAAAATTTTTAATTCCGAATTTAAACCTAGTAAAACATATAAATCAAAGATTATTGATTTTCTATTTACTCATCTTGACAAATTTGGAGACCCAAAAGCAGATATTTCTAAAGCTATAGATTATGCTTTAAAAGAAGTAGAAAGTTTTGGTGGTTTTGTATTATGCCTAGAACATAACGACACTTTAGTTGGAGCTGTAGTAGTAAATAAAACTGGAATGAAAGATTATATTCCAGAAAATATTTTAGTATACATTGCAGTACACAATGATGAGAGAGGTAAAGGCTTAGGTAAAAAACTATTAGAAGAAGCTTTATCAATGAGCAAGGGAAATGTAGCTCTTCATGTAGAGGCAGATAATAGAGCAAAGAATTTATACGAGAAAGTTGGATTTACTAATAAATATTTAGAAATGAGGTATATTAAATAGTATGGCTTATATAACTCTAAATACAAAAAAATTAAAAGACAATTTTAGGTATCTTAATAAACTATTTAAACACAATGGAATAAGATGGGCCGTTGTTTCTAAGATGCTTAGTGGAAATACTCTATACTTATCTGAATTATTAAAGTTAGATATTAAACAGATATGCGATTCTAGAGTTGTAAATTTAAAATCTATAAAAAAGATTAACCCAGATATAACAACAATTTATATTAAACCACCAGCAAAGGATACCGTACCAGATATAATTAAATATGCTGATATTAGTGTAAATACTCAAAGAGCAACTATTCGTTTACTATCTAAAGAAGCAGTTCTACAAAAGAAGAATCACAAGATTATTATAATGATAGAACTTGGAGAACTTAGAGAAGGTATCATGCGTGACGATTTTATTGATTTCTATGAAGAAGTCTTTAGATTAAAGAATATTGAAGTTGTTGGTATTGGTGCTAATTTATCTTGCCTTTACGGTGTTTTACCTAGTCCCGACAAACTAATACAATTATGTTTGTATGAACAATTAATTGAAGCAAAATTTAACAAACAGATAATGTATGTATCTGGAGGATCTTCAGTTACGATACCATTAATATCTCAAAACATCCTCCCAAAAGGCATAAATCATTTTAGAGTTGGAGAGACTTTATTTCTAGGTACTAATGTATATAGCAACGATACTTTTGAGTTTATGCATTCCGATGTTTTCAAATTGTATTCAACAATTATTGAATTAATAGAAAAGCCTCAAGTTCCAACAGGAGAATTTGGTACAAATGTAGAGGGTAATGAATTTGAATTCGATGAAGAATTGATAGGACAAAAAACATATAGAGCTATTATCGATTTAGGTTTACTAGATGTAGATGAATCACATATTGAACCTATAGATGAAAATATAAAATTTGTTGGAGCTAGTTCAGATATGTTGGTTATAGACCTAGGAGAAAATCTAAATAAATATAAGGTTGGAGATATTCTAGAATTTAAAATGGATTATATGGGAACTTTAAGAGCCATTAATTCTAGATATATAAATAAAATATTAGAAGAATAAGTCTATATTATTTCTAGATATAATAAAAGGATAGTCAATAAAGACTATCCTTTAATTTTATATTCTAATTGTCTAAAGACTATTGACAATGCATAAATTTATTAACTACTTCAAGAGTTTCATCTGTTTTACCAAGAAGTTTTTCATTAAGACCTTTATCGTTGAATGATTTAAGGTGCTCAATAACTGCATCAATAATTCCAGCAGGGAAAATACCATCTTCTTCGAAAATAGCACGTTTCTCATTTAAACAATCTGCAGATTCGAAACATGATCCTGGAAGTTGTTCAAGAGCTTCAATTTTATCTTTATACTCATCAGAGAAGATATCAACAGGAGCATAAAGTTTTTCAGCAGCATCAAGAGCGTTATCTTTAAGTAAACCATGACGACATCCAACCATAAGACCTGCAATTAATAAATATAAATCAGCAGAACCATCAGGTACACGGAATTCGAAAGTTTGTTTACCAAAAGCTGGTTTAGAAGCACCGTCAAATGGGTTAGCATCTTTAACCATATCAACACCTGAAGTCCATCCAAGAGGTACACGTACTAGAACAGAACGGTTTCTATCACCCCAACATACATAAGTAGGAGCTTCTTGGTGAGGAACTAATCTTAAATAAGAAGTTGGAATAGTATTACCGAAAGCAGTAAGACCTGTAGCAACATCTAATACACCAGCAATAGCTTTTCTTGTAGGATCAGATAGTTTTAAATTGTCATCAAGACAGATATTTTTACCATCTTTTTCTAATAACATGTGGATATGTAAACCTGAACCAGCATTACCTTGAATAATTTTTGGAGCCCAACTTACAAGTGCGTTATCACGAGCAGCTAGTTTACGAATAATCCATTTACCAATTAAAAGATTTACAACTGCATCTTCTGGATCAACAGGCATAAATTCAATTTCGTGTTGCTCATAGCTCATTCCGTTTGATTCGAAAGAACCAACTTCAGTATGACCATATTTGATAATACAACCACATTCAGCCATTAACATTAAAGCTTCTCTACGAAGACCTTCCCATTTGATGAAAGGTGATGATTCGTGGTAACCTTTTTGTTCTGGAGCTCTGTAAATTCCTTCTGTAGGAGCTGAAATATAATATTCTAACTCACCCATACATTTGAAAGAATAACCAGTTTTTTCTTTTAAATCGTTGTGAGCTTTCTTTAAGATATTCTCTGGAGAAGAAGCAAGAGGCTTACCTTCAGCATCGTAGAATGAACAGAAAATATCAAGTGTAGGAATTTCTTCAAAAGGATTTAAGAAAGCTGTTCTAAAACGAGGAACAACATATAAATCAGAAGAACCAGCGCTGATAAAAGAGAAAAGACTTGAACCGTCAACTCTTTCACCGCAATTTAAAATATTCTCAAGATGTTCTTTAGAAGTAATTACGAAATTTAAAACTTTTAATTTACCATCTTCAGCAAGATATCTGAAATTTACCATTTCGATACAATTAGCTTCTGCGAAAGTAATTATATCTTCTTTAGTGAACTCATTTCTTGTTTTTTGTAATTGTCTCACTAATGTATCTGGAGACATAGAAAATTTATTATCACTCATTTTATTCTGTTTTTAACATTATATCCGATTAAACGTACAAATTAAATCAAAAAAAACGTAGAATTCCAAATAATAAGAGTGAATATTTACCTACTGCTACTTAAGTAATATTTTATACCTTTGAGGAAAAATAGAAAAATGATTGAATTTGGTAAATACAACAAACTAATAGTAGTTAAGATATTAGAACACGGTGCCTATCTAGACGGTGAAGAGCAAGGAGAAATTCTAATGCCGCATAAATATGTCGAAGAACATGTTTCTGTAGGTGATGAAGTAGAAGTTTTTGTTTATAAAGATACAGATGATAGACCTATTGCTACTAAGGAAAGACCTTTTGCACAGGTAGGAGATTTCGCATGTTTAGAAGTGGTGGACACTAATCAATACGGTGCTTTTCTTGATTGGGGATTGATAAAAGATTTATTTATTCCTTTTAGAGAACAAAAACTAAAAATGGAAGTTGGGAATAGATATATTGTACATATTTATATCGATACTGAAACAGAAAGAATTGTTGGTTCTGCTAAGATTGAGAAATTCCTTGACAATGTACCCCCTACTTACGCTATTGATGAGAAAGTAGATATTTTAGTATATGGATATACCGACTTAGGTTATAATTGTATAATTAATAACTTACACAGAGGTATTATATACCAAAATGAGATATTTGATGATTTACATTTTGGACAAGAAACTTCAGCTTATATAAAGAAAATTAGAGAAGACGATAAGATTGATTTATATTTCCATAAAAAGGGATTAGAGGGATCTCAAGATGTAGCAGATATTATACTTGATAAATTGAAAAACAATTCTGGTATATTACATCTAGGGGATAAAAGTCCTTCTGAACAAATATATATGGAATTTGGAATTAGTAAAAAGCAGTTTAAAAAAGCTGCTGGACACTTATATAAAAAAGGTTTAATAAAAATCAATCCAGAAAAGATTGAATTAATATGATAATATTTAGTATATTTGATATAAGATTAATTTATAGTCTTGCAAATATTTTCATATTTTAAAATTCACAATTGATACATGAATGAGTTGTTTTCATATACAACTCATTCATTTTTTATATAATTATTCAATCAACATTATTACCGAGAAGCTCATAATAGCAATAAAAATCCATAGAATAACACCTTGAATAAAAGGTTTTACTCCTACAGTTTTTAATACAGAAATAGAAAGACTACCTCCTATAATAAACAATGTTGCACTCAATCCTTTCTTAGACAAGAAATAGATGAAATCGCCAAACTTACCTAATGGGAAGAAAGTATTAACACATACTGCAATTATAAAGATGAAGATAAACCAAGGAATAGATATTTTACTTGATTTTTCTCTAAAGATTCTCATACTAACTAATGACAATGGGATTATCCATAATGCTCTTGTTAATTTAACCATAGTAGCTACTTCAAGGGCTTTTTCTCCATATGCAGAACCAGCACCTACAACAGAACTTGTATCGTGAATAGCAATAGCGGCCCACATACCAAATTCTTTTTGTGTCATATGAAAGAAATGTCCTATAGGAGGAAAAATAAATAAAGCTATTGCATTAAGAGTGAATATTGTCCCTAATGCTATTAATATTTCATTGTTTTTTGCTTTTACTACAGGAGCTACTGCAGCTATAGCACTACCTCCACAGATTGCTGTTCCTGCAGAAATTAGAAAAGCACTTTTCTTGTTTACTTTTAATATTCTACCAATTATTACACCAAGAATTATTACTGAAACTACAGAAAAGATTGTAAACATCATACCATCTTTACCAGATTCTAGAGCTTTATAAAGGTTCATTCCAAAACCTAAACCAACAACAGATGCTTGCAATAGGTATTTTGAAACCTTAGAACATGTTTTTGGGAAAACTTGTCCAAAACATATCGCAAATGTTAGTCCCGTGAATAAGCATATTGCAGGTGAAACATTAAAAATAAGTGAAGCAATAAAAAGGAGAATGAAAAGTATCTCTTTTTTAGAATAATTAAGAAAGTCTTCTTTTTTCATTTTTGTATTAGTTTTAAATTCACAACAAAACTATGTTGGTAATTTGAGCTTCACTAATACAAAAAAGTAATGTATTATAACTTCAAGTTATAACACTGACTTAATTTGAACTTAAATATCTAGATGTGAAATTAATAAAGGATTCATCTAATCCTCCTAGATTGCCCTGTTTATATACAAAAGAGAACTTTCTATTTAAATCTAGATCATTTATTTCTATAACTTTTAGTTGTCCGTTTACTAATTCTTTCATAAGTCCTTGTATAGAAATAATTGCTAAAGCATCTGAATTTTCAATAAAATTTTTAATGCTTTCTGTACTTCCTAATTGTAATACTATTTGTAAATCCGATAGTTTAATATTACGAGATAGAAGAGCTGCTTCTATAATATCTAAAGTTCCAGAACCATTCTCTCTTAGAACAAGAGGCATTGATTTTAAATCTTTAACATCAATTTCTTCTATTTTTGAATATATACCTGTATTATTAGAAACAAGAACTAATTCATCTTTCATAAAAGATTGATAATGAAGAGAAGGCTGATGACTATTACCTTCAACCATTCCTAGTGATATTTTACCTTTATGTAGTAGATTTTCTATTTCTAGACTATTACCATTAAAGATGGTTAATTTGATTTCTGGGAACTTCTTTGTAAAATGAGCTAAGATAGGAGGAAGTACGTATTGAGTAATACTTGTACTTGCTCCTATTCTTAATTCTCCTGAATAGTTTTCCGTTAATAGATTCATTTCGTACTGTAAACGCTGATACATATCGTTTATTTTCTCGGCATGAGAGAACAATAATTTACCAGCTTCAGTAAGTTTTATATCTCCTTTCTGTCTTTCAAATAGAGCAATATTATATAGAGATTCTAATTCATGTATATGTTTAGAAACAGCTGGCTGACTAATCAATAAATCTTTAGCAGCTTTTGTAAAACTCTTATTTTGAGCAACAGAAATAAAGACCTTTAAACGGAAATCCACAATAGTATTTTTAAATTACAACCATAGTTGCCCCTGGTCCATATTTTTGGAAAGAAGCATCTTGATAGTTTAGTTTTTTATATTTAGTACTTAATAAAGTTAGTAATTTTTTCTTCAAAGTACCATTCCCTATACCGTGTATAAAAACAATCTTTTTACCTTTCTTATTGATATTATTATTAATTGTTTCTTCAAATTTATCTATTTGATATTGTAGAATATCTCTATTTGAAAGACCAACTACTGAATCGATAAGTTTGTTAATGTGTAGGTCTATTTCAAGTACTTCTTCAGATGTGTTTACTACAAATATAGATTTGTTATTCTTTACTTTCTTTACAGCTTTAATATGCTTTTCCTCTGAAGGAGAAAGGTCGTTTAATTTATAAGCTCCTATTTCACTCTTTAAAGAGTCGCATAGAATTGCAGGACTATCGAAGTAATCGTTTGATTTAAAAGAATGAGATTTGAAGAACTTCACGTGTTTTACTTCCATCTTAGACATATTAGGCTCATAAATTTTCCCCTCAGAACTAAAACGAAGATATTGTAGAGTGAATGAAGATATATCATTTAATTGTGAAGCTTTATAATTTTCTAAAGCCTCTACTCTACCCGACAGAATCTCACCTGCACCTACTGCTATATCAGAACCATTGAAGTTTTTATAGAATGTAAAGTATATTGTATCGCAAGTATCATTAACTATAAAGGCATCAAGATCTGCTCCATCACTTCCTGGATTTTTACTTACAAAAGCTAAAAAGACTTTATTTTTAAATTCTTTTTTCTTTTCAACTTCTTCTGGCTCAATATGTTCAGACACCATAGAATCTCCTTCAATTACTAGATCGCTCTTTATTACAACAAGATCGGAAATGTCGCAAGGGACTTCAAAATCGTTATCGTCAAGTACTAATACTGTATTCTTATCTATAATTTTTATCACCTTAGCTTCCCCCACTTGAGAAAGGAATCTAACCTTATCACCTCTTTTAATATCCATAATATAAAATTTTTAACAAAAATATAACAAAATGATTAAAAATCAGACGAAAAAAGCTATTAATAATTTTCAAAAATCATTATTGAAATACTAACTTAGCAGCAAATAAAAAATAATCAATATAAACGATATTATATGACAAGAGAAGAATTTCAACAGTCAATACTTGAAGGGATTCCAAGTATTTTGCCTAAGAAAAAGGCATATGATAAAGACGTTAACCATGCGCCAAAGAGGAAGCATATTCTTAACCAAGAAGAAAAAAGATTAGCATTAAGAAATGCATTAAGATATTTTCCAAAAGAGCAACATGAGGAATTAGTTCCTGAATTCGTTGAAGAGTTAGAGACTTACGGTAGAATTTATATGTATCGTTTACGTCCTGATTATCCAATTTATGCTAGAAACATAGAAGATTACCCATATAAGTCTAAACAGGCTGCAGGAATCATGCTAATGCTTCAAAACAATTTGGATAATGCAGTGGCTCAACATCCACAAGAATTAATTACTTACGGAGGTAACGGAGCTGTATTCCAAAACTGGGCACAATACAGATTAGCTTGTAAATATCTTGCAACAATGACAGATGAACAAACTCTTGTTTTGTATTCTGGTCACCCAATGGGACT
This sequence comes from Marinilabiliaceae bacterium JC040, assembly GCA_022496785.1. Classification (GTDB taxonomy): domain Bacteria; phylum Bacteroidota; class Bacteroidia; order Bacteroidales; family Marinifilaceae; genus SNAP01. The sequence continues at coordinate 17,405 of SNAP01000007.1, forward strand.
TTATCCATCGCATAAAGATGCTCCTAGAGTTGTTGTTACAAATGGTATGGTTATACCTAATTATTCTAAACCTGATGATTGGGAAAAATTCAATGCTCTTGGAGTTTCTCAATATGGTCAAATGACTGCTGGTTCTTTCATGTATATTGGACCTCAAGGTATCGTTCACGGAACTACAATTACTGTATTAAATGCAGGAAGAAAAATCTCTAAACATGGTGAAGATTTAACAGGTAAGGTATTTATTACTGCTGGTTTAGGTGGTATGTCTGGTGCTCAACCAAAAGCTGCTGATATTGCAGGTGTTATTTCTATTACTGCTGAGGTTAATGATAAAGCTTCAAATAAGAGATACGAGCAAGGATGGGTTAAAGAAAAGATTGCTGATTTAGATGAACTTATTGCTAGAGTTAAAGAAGCAAAAGCTAATAAAGAAACTGTATCTATAGCTTACCAAGGAAATATTGTTGATGTATGGGAGAAATTTGCAGAAGGTGATATCGCTGTAGATTTAGGTTCTGACCAAACTTCACTACACAACCCATGGGCTGGTGGTTACTACCCAGCAGGTATTTCTTATGAAGAATCGAACAGAATGATGGCAGAAGAGCCAGAATTATTTAAAGAGAAAGTTCAAGATACTCTTCGTCGTCATGTTGCTGCTATAAACAAATGTGTTGAGAAATTTGGTACATATTTCTTCGACTATGGTAATGCTTTCCTATTAGAATCTTCTAGAGCTGGAGCTGATATTATGGCTGAAAATGGAAAAGATTTTAAATATCCTTCTTATGTACAAGATATTATGGGCCCTATGTGCTTTGATTATGGATTTGGTCCTTTCCGTTGGGTTTGTTCTAGTGGTGATCCTAAAGATTTAGCTAAGACTGATGAAATTGCTTGTAGAGTATTAGAAGAAATTCGCAAAAATTCTCCAGAAGAAATTCAACAACAAATGGCTGATAATATCCAATGGATTAAAGGAGCTCAAGAAAATCATTTAGTTGTTGGTTCTCAAGCTAGAATTCTTTATGCTGACGCTGAAGGTAGAATTAAGATTGCTGAAGCTTTCAATAAAGCTATCGCTTCAGGTGAACTTTCTGCTCCTGTTATTCTTGGTCGTGACCACCATGATGTTTCTGGTACTGACTCTCCTTATAGAGAGACTTCAAACATATATGATGGTTCTCAATTTACAGCTGATATGGCAATTCAAAATGTAATCGGTGATTCATTTAGAGGTGCTACATGGGTTTCAATCCACAACGGTGGTGGTGTTGGATGGGGTGAAGTTATCAACGGAGGATTCGGTATGATGCTTGACGGAACAGACGACTCTGACAGAAGATTAAAATCTATGTTATTCTGGGATGTAAATAATGGAATTTCAAGAAGAAGTTGGGCTAGAAATGAAGGAGCCGTATTCGCTATTAAGCGTGCTATGGAATTAAATCCTGATTTAAAAGTTACAGTTCCTAATTTCGCTGATGATGAGCTTATAAACTCACAATTTTAATAATATAATATTTTTAAAATATATAAAGGTCTCCCTTTTTAGGGTGGCCTTTTTTTTGTATATTGCAAAACATAAATCCTTTGATACGCAATAATATTATGGAAGCTGAAAAAGAAAATCTAAAACAAGAAGAAGAAAATATTGAAATATCTTCTGAGAATGTAGAAACATCTTCTGTTGAAGAAACAGGAAAAGACGTAAGTATAAACAAGAATGAGACTGAAAATTCCTCCACATCAATAAATGATTATCTACAAGGAATAGATTTTTCTTCTAAAGAAAAGCATGAAATAATAGTAATTCTAAATAGCCTTTTAAATAAATATGATATTATCCATATAAATGATACCTATTTAGCAGGAATAAAAGCTTATAATAGACTTGTTGAGAAAGACGAGATTGCATCTTTTAATAAATTTAAAGAAGGGAATCAAAATGAAGAAGATTTTGTTTTTGTAGATGAAACTTTAGATCAGATAAAACTTATTGAAAGTATATATTATCAGAAACTTAAAGAACAATCATCTGCTATTGAAGAGGAAAAACAAAAGAATCTTAGCCTTAAGTTAGCTATAATAGAAGAACTTAAAGAACTAATCAATAAACAAGAATCTTTAACAGAGACTTTTAATACATTTAGAAGATTACAAAAGTCGTGGAAAGATGTTGGAATGGTTCCTAAAAACAAACTTAAAGAATTATGGAATAATTACCATCACCATGTAGAAAACTTTTATGATTACGTAAATCTAAATAAAGAACTTAAAGAATTAGATCTTAAAAAGAATCTTGAAGAGAAAACAAAACTTTGTGAAGCTGCAGAGAGTTTACTTGTGATGGAAGATATTAAAGAAGCTTCATCCCTACTTCAAACTTATCATGAAAAATGGAGAGAAATTGGTCCTGTAGATAAGGATATTAAAGAAGATTTATGGCAACGTTTTAAGACTGCAACAGAGAAAGTTAATAAAAGAAATCATGAATATTATATTTCTTTGAAAGAAGAGCAGAAAAAGAATCTTGAAGAAAAAGAGAAAATTTGCATTAAAGCAGAAGAAATTGCAAATCTTGAACATACCAACCATAAACATTGGAATAAAAGCACTGAAAATATATTAAAGCTTCAAAAAGAATGGAAAACTGTTGGAGCTGCACCAAAGAAATATAGAGAAAGAATATATAAGCGTTTTAGAAAAGCTTGTGATTTGTATTTTGAGAAAAAACAAAAATTCTACTTCGATATAAAAATGTCTCAAGAAGATAATTATAAAAAGAAAGTAGAATTGTGTGAAAGAGCTGAGGAATTACAAAATAATTCAGATTGGAAATCTACTACCGATAAACTAATAAATCTTCAAAGACAGTGGAAAGAAGTTGGTCCTGTAGCTAGAAAACAATCAGAAAAAATTTGGTTAAGATTTAGAGCAGCTTGCGATACTTTCTTTAATGCTAGAGATAATAGACAATCTGAAGAGGAAGCTCAATTTGAGAAAAATCTTGAGAAGAAACTATCTTTAATAGAAGAATTGAGAAGTTTTTCTCCATCAGAAGATACTAATGACACGATAAATAGACTTACAGAAATCCAAAATAAATGGATGGAAATTGGATATGTTCCAAGAAAAAATAAAACTGAAGTTAATGAAACTTTCAATAATATTTTAAATATTGAGTTTGACAAACTGGAATTAGATTCTGTACAATTGAATGTAGAACGATTTAAAGCTAAATTGAATTCATACCTACATACAGATAAGGTAGAAGATAAGATTTATACAGAGAGAGAAAAACTTATAAATAAAATTAAGAGTATAGAACAAGAAAGATTAACTCTAGAGAATAATATAGGTTTCTTAAATACTAGCAAGAATAATTCTTTATTAGATAGTATTCATGAAAAAATAAAAATATCAGAGGATAAGCTAATCTTGCTAAAAGCTAAACTTAAAGAAGTAAATAAACTTATAAAAAGCTTATAAAGAAATAATAATCCTGCTTCGGCAGGATTTTTTCTAAGATAGATTTCATTTAAGTAATTAAATTTCTAATTTTGTACTTTCATGTAAATTTGTAAAGTATTACTTATTATTAAAAGTTTTAATATTGTGTCAACTAAATATGTATTTGTAACAGGGGGAGTTGCATCCTCTCTAGGAAAAGGAATTATAGCATCATCACTAGCAAAATTACTTCAAGCTAGAGGCTATTCAGTAACGAATCAGAAACTAGATCCATATATTAATATCGATCCAGGAACATTGAATCCTTACGAACATGGAGAGTGCTATGTGACTGAAGATGGAGCTGAGACTGATTTGGATTTAGGTCATTACGAAAGATTTACCAATATCCCAACATCTCAAGCAAACAATATTACAACTGGTCGTATCTACCAAAATGTAATCAATAAAGAGAGAAGAGGTGATTATCTAGGAAAAACAGTTCAAATTATTCCTCATATTACAGATGAGATTAAGAGAAATGTTAAAATCCTTGGTAATAGCGGTGATTACGATTTTGTTATTACAGAGATAGGTGGTACTATAGGAGATATCGAATCTTTACCATATGTAGAAGCTGTAAGACAATTGAAATGGGAATTAGGAAATGATGCTATGGTTATTCATTTAACTTTAGTTCCATATCTAGCAGCCTCTGGAGAGTTAAAAACAAAACCAACTCAACACTCAGTAAAACAATTATTAGAAACTGGTGTACAACCTGATGTTCTAGTTTTAAGAACAGAGCATAATCTACCAGAAGATATAAGAAAAAAAGTTGCATTATTCTGTAATGTTACACCTGACGCTGTTATGCAATCTCTTGATGTATCTACAATTTATGAGGTACCTATCAAAATGCAAGAGGAAGGTTTAGACCAAGTAGTTCTTAAGAAATTAGATTTACCAATTGAAGGTAAACCTGAATTGAAACCATGGAACGATTTCATACACAACTTGAAACATCCAAGTAAAGAAGTTGAAATTGGTTTAGTAGGTAAATATGTTGAACTTCATGATGCATATAAATCTATAGTAGAAAGTTTTATTCATGCTGGTGCTGCCAATCATGTGAAAGTAAATATCAGATGGATACATTCAGGACAATTAACAGCTACTAACTATAAGGAAAAATTAAAAGGACTTAAAGGTATTTTAGTTGGACCAGGTTTTGGTGTAAGAGGTATAGATGGTAAATTATTTGCAGCACAATACGCTAGAGAAAATAACGTTCCTTTCTTAGGAATTTGTCTAGGTATGCAAATAGCAGTAATAGAATTTGCTAGAAATGTACTAGGATTAGAATTTGCTGATTCATTAGAAATGGATGATAGAACACCAGATCCTGTTATCAATTTAATGGAAGAGCAAAAGAATATTTCTGAAATGGGCGGAACAATGCGTTTAGGAGCTTATAAGTGTGAACTTAAAAAGGGAACAAATTCTTATAAAGCCTATGGAAAGAAAGATATATCTGAAAGACACCGTCATAGATATGAATTTAATAATGAGTATTTAGAAAAATTCGAAAAATCTGGAATGATTGCTACTGGTAGAAATCCTAAAACGGATTTGGTTGAGATAGTAGAGATACCAAAACATAAGTGGTATGTTGGAGCTCAATTCCATCCAGAATACAAAAGTACTGTGGTAAATCCACATCCACTTTTTATTGCATTTATAAAAGCAACAATAGAAGAATAAAGAAACGATATAATAAAATACAAAAGTATGGATAAAAATACCGTAATAGGAATAGTACTGATAGTTGCTATGATGATTGGTTTCTCGTATTTGAATAGACCATCGGAAGAGGAATTAGCAGCTCAAGCAAAACAAAGAAAGCTAGATTCTATAGCTTACGTACAAAAGTCTGCAAAAGAAGACGCTGCACGTGAAAATAGAATAGCTAAAATAAAGACACAAAAATCTAATGAAGTAAGTAATGCTTTAACAGTATTTCATCAAGATTCAGCAATACAAAATAAAGAGTATACAATTGAGAATAATCTTTTAAAAGTAATTATTTCATCTAAAGGTGGAATGCTGAAAAAAGTAAATCTAAAGAAATACTACGCACAAGATTCTCTTCCATTAAATCTTTGGAATAATGATAAAGAATTTGGTTTAAAATTTTATGCTCAAAATAAGAATGTAAATACAGCTGATTTATATTTTACTCCTACATCTAGTGAAATTCACCAAGTTGTAAGTGATAAAGCAAAATCAATAAATCTAAGATTAAATTATAGTGCCAATCAATATATTGAATTTACTTACACATTATCTCCTGATAGTTATAAAGTAGGTTACGATATTAAAGTTGTTGGATTAGAAAATATTATTCCTAGAAGGACAGTAAATTTAGATTTCTACTGGAAAGGTAAATTATCTCAATATGAGAAATCTGCTTCTTTTGAAAATAGATATACAGGATTATACTATAAGTTTGATAAAGATGATGTTGATTATTTATCAATGTCGTCGGATGATAAAGAAGTTTTAGAAACTCCAGTAAAATGGATAGCTTTTAAACAACAATTCTTTTCTTCTGCTTTAATAGGTAATAAAGCTTTTACAGGTGTTGAAGTTACATCTAAGACTTTAGTAGATTCAAAAACTCAAAAAACTGATTACTTAAAAGAAGTTGGTGCTATTGCTGCTTTACCATATGAGGGTAAGAATATTGAAACTTATGATATGGACTTTTATTTTGGTCCTAACCACTACTTAACTCTTAAGAAATATGGTGAGAAAGAAGATTTAGAGCTTACTAAATTGATAAACCTTGGTTGGTCGATGGTTTCTTGGTTCAACAGATGGGTTGTTATATACTTATTCAACTGGTTAGAAGGTTTCATTGCTAATTATGGTATTATTATTTTAATATTAACTCTTTTAGTAAAACTTGTATTATTCCCATTAACATGGAAATCGTATGTATCTTCTGCTAAAATGAGATTAGTAAAACCTCAAATTGATGAGATCTCAAAGAAATATCCTGGTAAGGATAAAGCAATGGAGAAACAAAAAGCAACAATGGCTTTATATAAGAAAGCAGGTATTAACCCTATGGGTGGATGTTTACCTATGCTTTTACAAATGCCTATATTGATTGCTCTTTTCTACTTCTTCCCTTCTTCAATAGAATTAAGAGGACAAAGTTTCTTATGGGCAACAGATTTATCGTCTTACGATTCAATAATGAGCTTACCATTCACTATTCCATTCTACGGAAATCACGTAAGTTTATTCTGTTTATTAATGACAGTAGTGAATATTCTATATATGAGAATGAATAATAAGAACCAAGCTCAAAATGATCAGATGAAAGGAATGCAAACAATGATGTATTTCATGCCTATCATGTTCTTATTCATCTTCAATAATTATTCTGCTGGACTTTCATATTACTATTTCATTTCTACATTAATAACAGTGCTTCAAACTATTATTATTAGAAAGACTATTAATGATGATAAAATTTTAGCTAGAATTGAAGAAAATTCAAAAAGAAAAGTTGTTAAGAAATCTAAGTTTCAAGAAAGAATAGAGAAACTTCAGAAACAAGCTGCTCAACAACAAGCAAATAAGAAAAAATAGATATTAATATCTAATATATTATTAATCCGTATGACTATTCTCAGTCATACGGATTTTTTATATATTGCAATAAAAAACAATGAAAATTATTAGAATTACACTATTAAGTATATTGGTATTTACTAGCCTATTATCATGTGCTCAGAAAAATCCATCAAAACAAAGGTTTGATAAAATATCTTTAATCCTTAAAAACAAATATCCTGAACTTAAGAAGGGACAAATGGAGATTACTATTTTTGGAAATAAAGAATGTGGTAGATGTACAAGCTTAGTAAATCAATTAAGAAAAAATAATATTCCTTTTATAGAATATGAATTGAAGATATTTAAGAATGCTCAACTTATGAGAAAAATTTGTAATAAACAATCGAAAGATCCTGTAAGAAGTATTCACTATCCTGTTGTTTTATTAAACAACAAAGCATACTGGAAAATTGGAGGAGTATCTGATTTTGGGAAGTATATTATATCTCAATATAAAAATGCAAAGAATGACTAAACATATATTAGTAACAAATGACGACGGTATTGATGCTGAAGGTATCAAAGATTTAATAGATTTACTTAAAGGAAAATATCGTCTTACAATAATTGCTCCTGCAAGTCACCAATCTGGAAAATCTCATTCATTAACTGGAAATAGAGGTCTTGTTATTAAAGAGTATCCGAAAGATAATGTTGATCGAAAATTTTCTATTGATGGAACTCCTGTTGATTGCATGAAATTAGGAATGCACTGTATTATTGATGATAATGATAGACCTGATTTAGTGATTTCAGGTATTAATAGAGGTGTAAATGCTAGTATCTCTTCTATATATTCTGGTACTATAGGAGCAGCTAGAGAAGGATATATGTATGGAATACCATCTATAGGACTTTCACTTTATACAGAACAAGGAGGAGAACCTAACTATAGAAGAGCTGATGAGTATATTCTTGAAATAATTGAAAAGACACTTGAGAATTTCACTAATAGGCCAGTATGTTTAAATGTAAATATTCCTAATATTGGAGAGATTAAAGGTTATAAATTTTGTCGACAAACAGTAGGATATTGGAAGGAATATTACAAAATTACTGAAGACGAAAACGGAAATAAGCAACACTGGTTGCATGGTAATTATATTAATGAAGAACCAGAATCTACTGATACCGATTATTGGGCTATTGATAATAATTATATATCTATACTTCCTATTCAAGTAGATGAAACAGATTATGAGGCTATCGAATTAGGTAAAGAAGTTTTCTAATATAGAATCTAATAGAAATAAAAAAAGAGATTATCAATAATGATAATCTCTTTTTTATACTTAAAATAATATATTTTAATATAGTATTATATATAAATAATGGGCAAAACATCCTGCCATTAAACCTCCAATTGTATGAGAAATTAATGCTTTTGATGTTAATTGACGATATCCTAAAGTATCAAGCATTGCACAATGTGTACTGAAATAACCACTCCAACACATTCCCATTGCTGTGAATACTGCAATAGCATTTCCATTAATTAAATTTTCTTTGATGAATGTATCAACTAAAGATAGAGCAGCTCCTACAGCACCTAATGCTGTTATAGGGAAAGCTATTAATCTTGTATCTTCAAAACCAAATAGATATTTAAAGAACCATCCTATATGATCAGCTAATTTAGGAAGAATAGGTACTCCCTCGTATGGAAGACCTTGATATCCAACACTAGGATCTTTAGGTCCAAATGTAAGCATCATAACCATAGTAGATATAATTAAAACTCCTGGGATGATAGCAACTCCTAATTTAACACCAGATTTTCCTCCATCAAGAATTGAGTTTAAGAATCGTAGAAATAATCCACCATCTGATTTCATAGATATATGTTCTTCTGAAGAAGTTTTTTTAACACTAACCATTTCATGAGCATCTGGTAATGATCTTTTTACAAAGAATTGCATTAATCTTGTTGAGATTATTGATCCTACTACAGCACCAGCTAGACCAACTAAGGCTGCATTAAAATATGATTCACCAGTAGCACTTGTTCTTGCTCCCATAAATGTGATAACTATTAATCCCATCCCAAAAGCTGTACCAAAATTTGTTAAAGAAACAAGTTGATATTTCTTGAAGTAACTACTAAAGTTTTTATCATTTGCTAAACTAATGATAGCAGGATTATCTGATAAAAAAGTTAGTAAACCAGCTAGAGCACTAACCCCAGGTAAATTGAAAAGAGGTTTCATTAATGGTGCAAGTATTAGTTCTAATAAACGAACAACACCGAACTCAACAAAGAGATTTCCTAAGGCACTTGTTACAACCATTATGGCCATTAGATATAATACTGTCTTCATAAGAAGATCGTATGAAGTTTCCATTATAGTTTTTACCATATGAGAAACTCCCATAACACTACCCAAATATCCAAAAACAGCAAAGAAAAGAATGATAAATACGATTGCTTCGTATCTTCTTTGCTTTATAAAATTACTATTTGTAATTGTTTTAAATTTTAACATTCTAAATTAGTTTAAGACAAAATGTATGTTAGTTATTAATTAACTGCAAATTTACTCTCTTTAACGAATTATAAACTGACATAAATCAGTTTTAAAAATAAAGAATACGTAATAGGAAATATAAAAACAAAAGTATGAGCTTTAATGAAATAAATGATTGATTAAAATCAGTTTTTAAATAATTTAAAACACTAGAATTAAAACTTATTTATATATTTGCTAAAACTAAACGTTATAAAATATGTTACCAAAATTCTTATTAGCCGACAATTCACAAGAGGTACCTGATACTTTATTTATAGTACACACAGAGTATCCTAAGTTTATTATTGAATTTGATGTTGATGATTTTAGAGAAAATCAAGAAATTCATTGGATAGATCCAAAAATAGAAAATGAAGAGGAATTAGATGACTTACTAGATGAAGTTGAAGCTTTTCTTGAAGACGAATTAGATAATCAAGAAGATCTTTACGACGAAGAAGAAAATTCATAAGAAGGACTTCTATAAATTATAAAATTGCCCGTTAGTTAAAGACAAAATCTTTAATTAATGGGCAAATATGCGTTAAAATGAAATAAACTTTAACTAATAACTATAACAAAATTAAAATGAAAAAAAACTTATTTGCAATAGCAATTCTATTGCTAACATTAAACTTTGGAGCTTTTTCTCAAGAAGAAAATGAGTCTTCTAAAATCAATTTTTCTGCTGAAATCTCTAACAGACATATGTGGAGAGGTGGACAAACTGCAGATAGAATAAGTATTAAACCAAACCTAGAGTATCTATGGAATAATTTTACTTTCGGTGCTTTTGGAATTTACACTTTTGATAATTCATATAATGAAATAGATTTATATGTTGGTTATAAAGTAGGAAATTTCAATTTTGTTTTATATGATTTCTATACTCCTAATGATATGTCTCCTGACTTTTATGATTATACAAAATCTAAGAATGTTCATATGTTAGACTTTACTGCCAGTTATACTATAAGTGAAGATTTACCTCTTACTATTATGGCTGCTGGTACATGGAGTGAAGCTGAAGCAGATTATAATAATGATGCAAATATTCAAGGTATGCCTACTGGATCTCTTGATAAGATTTCTACTTATATTGAATTGAGTTATGCTGCTAAATATAAAGATTTAGATATAACTTATTCATTAGGTGGTGCTCCAGGACATTCAAGATATTCAAGAACATTTGACGAGAATGGAATTAAAAAATATTGGGATGGTGCTTTTTATATTGTAAATATGGGTATGAAGATTGGTAAAGAAATTCAACTTACAGATACTTTCTCTTTCCCTTTATCTGCTGGATTAACATTTAATCCTCATCAAGAGAAATTCTTCTTCCAAGTAAATTTAGGTATACATTTTTAATTAGCTATATTTAAATGAAAAGGAGTTCAATTAATTAATTGAACTCCTTTTTTTATTATGAATTTTATTTGTGATTTATATTCATAAAAACAATTTATAGCCTTTTCTATTTATTAGAAATTGAACCATAATTCTTTTGTGTTTTTATTATTCCAAGCATTAATTATTTCTTTTAAACCATCATAATCTTCAGGTTTTATTGTTTTGCTATTTAGGATAATACTCTTTTCTATAGAGATTGATCTATCTCTAGATGTCTTTAAAGAATACTTCATTTCACCTATAGAATTAGAAATAATAAAAGATGTATCTCTATTCACAATATTGTACCATTTACTAGGGAATATCTTATATGAATATTCTTCTTTTATTGGTTTATTAATATCTAAATCTAATTTACGATTCTCTAGTACTAAATCGATATGTTTAAGATTAGTACTTTTATTTGTTTCAGGTAATAAAAATCTAAAGAATTGACCCGCTGTAAGATTATTTCTACTAATTATAGAATATGAGAAAGTTGTATCACTTAAAGTTCTTACTTTATGAGTATTTCTAAATATCTTTTTTAAATAATTATCTGATTTTGCATTCAATCCATCAGTATACTCTCCCCTCATATCTATAGTACTTTCTACATAAATACTAGCTTTATTTATAAGATTTATATTAAAAGTTCCTTCTAATGATGAAGATGGAATATTTGGTTTTGAAATTACTCCTGTTTGAAGATTAAGTAAAATATCTCCTTCTAAATTATATAATTCATTTGTTTTTGTATACGAATCAAGGCTTAATAATAGGTTTTTATTATTTTTATTAATAGAAATATATACATTCTCCCAAACATCAGCATTCTGCTTTGCAAAAGATGACATTTGATTGTTGAATGAAACTAGTACATCTGAATTTATATTTATACCTTTTAATAAAGCTTGCATCAAAAAAGCTTTCTCATAAGCTGTTGCATCTCCTACTTTAAGAATTTCTTTTGGATCTCTAATTGTGTATGAAGCTGTTTTTAAATTAAACGAATTTAAAGCTATATTGTTTAATACATAATTATATACATCATTCGTATTTTTTAATTTATATTTTTCACAAATAGATTGAGCAAAATTCGAAGTATCCGATTTTATATGTGAACATATATCATCTGTTATCGATTTATCGGTATAAGTAGAAAAGACAAGACGAGGAAGATCTTTTCTAAACTTAGATATATTTGGTTCTTTTACAATAGCATCAACATTTTTGAATACCCAAGTATATGTTTTAACTCCTTCGTTTTCAACAATCGTAGGAGCTACATCTGAATTGAAAAGCTGATAATTCAGATCTGCATTTGAAGGTATATTGATAATTATTTTTGTATTACTTGAAGGTGCATCTTGAGGAATAAGTATATTTTCATACATTTCTGAACGCATCTCATTACTTGTATTTAATGTGTAATCGAAATCGATAGTACATCCCAATTCTGTTCCTAAATGAGACACTACTTTATCTCTTAAACTTGAATAGAATGCTGAATGATTATGACTAAATGGATATATATCATTAATAGCATTATCACCACTTTCTACTGATTCAACAGTATTTTTAGTTGTAGATTTATTAACTATAACATTTTGATATTTAGAATTATATATAATATGCGAATCTCCATAAAGATTGTTAAATGCAGCATATGATTGAAGTTTCATTTTTTTGCTGTATTTATAAACTTCAGATCCATCCATATTAAGAGTGTATTCTTTCTGCAAAGATAAATATACTGCATCGGCATCTTTATATTCATCTTTTATACTTTGATTTGAATGACACGCAACAAGACCTATCAAACAAAAAAAGATAGTAAATTTATATAGTAATTTCATTTTATTTAATTTTTAAAATTATTGGTGCATTAATAATTCTTTCATGAGCTTCTAATACGTTTCTATAATCTTTCCAATCTTTTGCTTTGTATACTCTTTTCTCAAAACGTATTGATGCATCAATTATTAATTTACGATTTACAATTCTATATGATGCAGAAAAACTAGCAACATCTGTTTTTATCTCTTTTATTTGAGGATAATCGAGTATTTCTACATCGTATGGAAGTTTAATTTCTTCATGTAGATTTATTAAACGACTACAACTATCTTTAAATCCATATTTCTTATATTTTGTACTAGATTGATGTCTTAAGTGATAATATTTAGTTTTAAACAATTGAGTAACAATAGGATGTACTATTATATTTGTACTATTTTGAATGATATATTTATTAACCTCTATTTCAGATTCTATATTCATTCTTTTTTCAACATCGTAAGGATTTGTATTTAATTTATACGATTTTACATTAATTCCAGATATATTAGAAGATATAAGCGATCGTGATACATAATCCCAGTTTGCTTTCTCTGTTCTTGTAAAAGGAGAACGGAAGCTTCTGTCTGACTGTCCCTCTGCTTCAAGTTTTAAAGATGCTTTAAGATTTCCATCTTTTGATATTGAAGATTCAACATTAAGATTAATAAAATGATTGTCAGGAGAAGATATTGGTGTTATTTGTAAATCTGCTCCACCAGGAATACCTGGTAAATAGTTCTGTTGTTGTTCTGCACTAGACCAAGTTTCTCTGCAGAATGGTACCCATGTAGGATCTAAAATTTTGTAGTAACCATCTTTACTTTTAACTAAGGCAACACAATGATTAAATTGATCTGCAGGAATATCTTCGATACGTGAACCTGCCATAGTCATTGCAGGATATGATTCTAAACCTGCCGATCTTAACATAGCAATCAGTAATGAAGCTTTATCTTTACACACCCCAGCCCTATCACGGAAGTTCATTTTGGCGTTATGAAGAGTAAATCCCTCTCCTTTTCCCATACTTACACCACAGTATCTCATATTATTAGCAACCCAATGAGTTAATTTTCTAATAGTATCAAATTCTGTTTTTGCATCTTTTATAATAGATTTTACTTTTCTATCTAGGCTTGGGAACGAATCGAATGAACCGTAATCCTTGTTTACCTTATTAAACCATGCTGCTTTTTGATACCAGTCTGCAGCCGTAGTTATTATTAACTTGGGTGAAACATTAAGTATAGATTCCATCCAATATTCTTTTTTTATCGGAAGTATGTTCTTAGCAGAAAAGGTGTAGATATTTATACTATTTTTTGATTTCTTTTCTTCTTTTATCTTTCTTGTATTAAAGATTTTATATTTTATATTCTTAGTATTAGGAGTCTTTAATTCGTAATACTTTTTATAAATTGGAGCTTTATCGAAGAAATTTACTATATCATAAAAATGACCTCTCATAGGAGGTATAAATTTTGAATTATCATCTCCTAAAAGAGCATAAGTAAAACCTTTTCTTTTATATTTTACCTCTATTGCATCACCCTTTTCTAATTTTCCTAAATCTATCATCTTTTGTCTTGCTCCCCAATAAATTAAATGAGTATAAGCAGGATAATCGATTACATTTTTAAGATTAATTACTTTTTCTGTCCCATCTTTTTTCCAAATAGAAACTTTTGTGAATTCTACTGCTGCAGATTGAGGATCATAGTCCAAAATAATATTTTTCAAATCTACAGTAGCCTTTGATGAATTAATTTTTTTAAGGTAATGGATTTTTGCAAATGTAATACCAGACTCTTTCATGTTTAGAAAAGTAGAATCAAATACAGTAAAATAATCTGCACTAGAATACTTTCCTTTCACCTTCTTCAATATCTTGTTAATATCCTGAGCACTAGCAGAAGAAATTAAACAAAAGACTGAAATCATTAATAGAAAATTCCTCATTTTGTATGTATAATTGTTTTATGATTTTATATTCTCTCAAAAGTATTAAAAAGTATCAAAAGTATAAGAAATTATACTAGTTAAATAGATATCAATCAACAAATAATATCAAAATAATTTCATTAAATGTAAAGATTTCTTAAATTAGCAATACACAAATCTAATAAAACATGTTTACAGCAAAGGACAAAAAATATATAAAAAGCCATAAAATATCTCTTGAAGATATAAAACAACAAATGATAAATTTTAAGAATGGCTTTCCTAAAATAGAATTAGAAACCCCTGCATTAGTCGATGATGGAATAATATTACCTTCTGAAGAACAAATAAATAGATGGGTTAGTGATTTCGATTATAAAAAAAGTAGATACAGCATTACTAAATTTGTTCCTGCTTCGGGAGCTGCTACAAGAATGTTTGCTAAATTATACGATTTCTTAGAAGAATATGATGGTAGTCATGAACAGTATCTTCAATTAATTGCTGATAAGAGTGAGGATGGAATGAATTACTTTTTTCAAAATATCCATAAACTTCCTTTTTATAAGGATTTAAAAGATCATCTTTTATTGAGAGGTTATTTCTTGGATAAATTAATTGAAAAATGTGAATACAAATTTATACTTGAAAGTCTTTTGAACAGGGATGGACTTAACTATGGTGAACTTCCTAAAGCTCTAATAAAATTTCACTCTCATATAGAAAGTGCAATGACTCCACTAGAAGAACACTTGGTAGAAGCTGCACATTATTGTAAATCAAATAAAGGAGTATCACATATAAATTTCACAGTCTCTGAAGAGTATTTAAAAATGGCAAAAAAATATCTTAAAGAGAATAGAAAAAAATATGAAAAGAAACACCATACTAAATTCAAAATTAGTTTAAGTGTACAAAATAAATCGACAGATTGCATTGCTCTAGATATAGATAGGAATGTTGTGAGAGATGAAGAAGGTTTACCTTTGTTACGCCCTAGTGGACATGGAGCTTTGCTAATGAATCTTAATAGCATTAAATCTGATATTACTTTTATTAAAAATATCGACAATGTTCTTCCTGATAGATATAAACCTGAAACATATAGATATAAAAAAGCTTTAGCTGGTTTACTTATAAATATTCAAGAAAAAGTATTTACACATTTAAGAACATTAAAAAAGAGCAACATACAAACACCTAATAAACTGAATGAGATTCTTGATTTTTGTAATACAAAATTATTTGTAAAACACCCTAAAGAAGTATATCACTATGGTACAGAAACCCTTGTTAAGTATCTTATTGGTGTCTTAGATAGACCAATTCGTGTTTGTGGTATGGTTTTAAATGAGGGAGAACCTGGTGGAGGTCCTTTTTGGGTTAAGAATAAAGATATGTCTGTATCATTACAAATTATTGAGAAATCACAAATAGACACATCAAATCCTGAACAAAAAAAGATTCTTGAAGCTTCAACACATTTTAATCCTGTTGATATTGTTTGCGGAACTAAAAATGAAAAAGGTAAACATTATGATCTTTCTAAGTTTATTAATCCAGAAACAGGATTTATTAGTACAAAAACATATAAAGGAGAGAAAATAACAATACAGGAACTTCCAGGATTATGGAATGGTAGTATGGCTTATTGGAATACTATTTTTGTTGAAGTGCCTTCTGAAACTTTTTCTCCTGTTAAAACTGTACAAGATTTATTTAAGATAGAACATCGAAATATACTGTAAATTATTATTAAATTTGTTCTTTATATTAACAAACAAAACAATAATAAAGAATGAGTTTTTTCAATAAAGAATATTTTTCACTAGTCTTAAAAGGTATGGGAATGGGAGCTGCAGATGTTGTTCCTGGAGTTTCAGGAGGGACAATAGCTTTCATTACAGGTATTTATGAAGATTTAATAAATTCTATAAAAAGTATAAATATAGCATCATTAAAATTGCTTTTTCAATTTAAATTTAAGCAATTCAGTGATGCTATAAATTTTAAATTTCTACTATCTGTTTTTAGTGGTGTATTAATTAGTGTTTTAAGTGTTGCTCACTTACTTAAATATCTTCTTCTTAATTTCCCTATTCATGTTTGGTCTTTCTTTTTTGGATTAATATTAGCTTCTACTATAATTGTTAGTAAAAGTATTGATATCAAAAAAATAAGCAATATTATTGCCATTATAATAGGTGTTATTATTGCTGTTATTATTACTTCTATAAGTCCAACCACAAGCCCTGATGCAAATTGGTTTGTCTTTCTTTCTGGAGCAATAGCAATCTGTGCTATGATTCTTCCTGGTATTTCTGGTGCTTTTATTCTACTTATTCTTGGGAAATACCAATTTATAATAAGTGCTTTAAGTGAATTTAAAATTGTAACAATATTAACTTTCTTAGCAGGAGCAGCAATAGGTTTAATTTCTTTTTCAAATGTTTTACACTTCCTTCTTAAAAAATATCACAATATTACAATTGGTGTTTTAACTGGATTTATGCTTGGATCTTTAAATAAAGTCTGGCCTTGGAAAGAAACTATAAAAACATATATTGATAGACATGGAAATATGAAACCTTTACTTGAAAGTAATATTTTGCCTAATCGTTATAACGAAATAAATAATGAACCTTCTTATATTTTTTGGGCTATATCTTTATGCCTTATAGGTTTCTTTTTTATTCTTTTTATTGAAAAAACAACTAATAAAGATGCTTGATTTATATGGTTTAATTGGATACCCTTTGGGACATTCATTCTCTAAAGATTATTTTGAAAAAAAATTTAAGAATGAAAATATAAAGGGAGAATTTAGAAATTTTGAGATAGATAATATTTCTGATTTTAAAGAAATTATTAAAAATAATACATCTTTAAGAGGACTATGTGTTACTATACCTTACAAGGAAAGTATTATGAAATATTTGTCCCATATTTCAAAAGAAGCTAAAGAAATTGGAGCTGTAAATTCTATTAAAATTGATAGAGATATTAATGGAAATATTTTAACTACAGGTTATAATACCGATGTATACGGCTTTGAACATAGTTTAAATGCATTTATTCCAGATCTTAAGGAAAACAAATATAAAGCTTTAATTCTTGGTACAGGAGGAGCTTCTAAAGCAGTAAAATTTGTACTTAATAAATTGAATATTGAATTCTTGGAAGTATCTAGATATCCTAATGACCAACAAATTTCTTATCAAGAAACAATAAAATATATAAACGAATTTAGAATAATTATTAATTGTACTCCTTTAGGAATGTTCCCTAACGTTGATACCTTTCCCCCTATCTGCTATGATGAACTTGGAGAACAACACTATCTATATGATCTTGTTTATAATCCTATAAATACAAGCTTTTTGGAAAAAGGTAATCTTATGGGTGCCAACACTAAAAACGGCTTGGAAATGTTATACTTACAAGCTGAAAGATCTTATTATATTTGGAATAATTATTCAAAAAATAATAGTTGAGTTTTGTATTTTATATAAGTTAATTGTAATTTGGCGGTCATTAATGGACAAATTACTTACTAAATGACCGAATATTCAAGTATACAATATTATTTCGTACTTGCATACCTTATTGGGATATTAAAATTCCTTTGGGGATTGTAATTTGTCACCTCCTATTCTATTATATTTTCATAATAGAACTTTTCAACATGCTAATATAACGACAATTCATTTATCGCTAATATTTAGCAATTCAATCAAGATAACATTAAGAAAACAGTTAAATATTAACAAAAACATAATATTACTATGCAAAAACATTTATTGTTAGGGGTAGAAGCTATTGCTCAGGGAGCTATAGATGCAGGTATTTCTGGAGTTTATGCCTATCCAGGTACTCCTTCTACAGAAATAACAGAGTATATTCAAGAATCTAAAATAGCAAACAAAAGAGATATTCATAGAAGATGGGCAGCAAATGAAAAAACTGCTATGGAATCTGCATTGGGTATGTCTTATGCTGGTAAAAGATCTTTAGTTTGTATGAAACACGTTGGATTAAACGTTGCTGCAGACTGTTTTATGAACTCTGCTGTAACAGGTTCTAACGGAGGTATCGTTGTTACTGTTGCTGATGATCCATCAATGCACTCTTCTCAAAATGAACAAGATTCTAGAGTATATGGTAAATTTGCTCAGATTCCTGTTTTAGAACCTTCTAATCAACAAGAAGCTTACGAATGTGCTAAATATGCATTTGAATTATCTGAGACTCTAGGAACTCCTGTTTTAATGAGAATTACTACTCGTTTAGCTCACTCAAGAGCAGGTGTTGAAGTTGGTGAAGCAAAACTTGAAAATGAATTACATTTACCTTCTAATCCTAAACAATTTATATTATTGCCTGCTATTGCTAGAAAACAATATAGATTACTTTTAAACAAACAAGAAAAATTTGAAG
This sequence comes from Marinilabiliaceae bacterium JC040, assembly GCA_022496785.1. Lineage (GTDB taxonomy): Bacteria > Bacteroidota > Bacteroidia > Bacteroidales > Marinifilaceae > SNAP01. The sequence continues at coordinate 36,670 of SNAP01000007.1, forward strand.
AAGCTAGTGAAAATACTGGATTTAATAAATACTTCGAAGGAAAAGATAAATCATTAGGTATTATTGCTTGTGGTATTGGTTATAACTATTTAATGGAGAATTTCTCATCTGAAGAATGTCCTTACTCTGTTGTAAAAGTTAGTCAGTATCCTCTTCCTCGAAAAATGATTAATAAATTAGCAGAAGAATGCGATAAATTATTAGTACTTGAAGAAGGTTATCCTGTTATAGAAGAATTTATTAAAGGTTATCTAGAAAAAGAAAATATTATCGGTAGACTTGATGGTACTCTTTCTAGAGATGGTGAATTAAACCCTGATATGGTTAGAGCTGCCTTAGGATTCTCTTGTCATACAGATGCTCCAACTCCTGAATTAGTTGCCCCTCGTCCTCCTGCATTATGTGAAGGATGTAGCCACAGAGATGTATATACTGCCTTAAATGAAGTCATTAACACTTATGGTAAAGGTCGTGTATTTTCTGATATAGGATGCTATACTTTAGGAGCATTACCTCCTTATGAATCTATTTATACTACTGTAGATATGGGAGCTTCTATAACAATGGCTAAAGGCGCTACTGATGCTGGTTTATTCCCTTCTGTATCTGTTATTGGAGATTCAACATTTACTCATTCAGGAATGACTGGTTTACTAGATGCTGTAAACGAAAAGACTCCAATCACTGTTATTATTTCAGATAATGAATCAATTTCTATGACTGGTGGTCAAGAATCTTCAGCTAAGGGTAGAATTGAATCTATCTGCGAAGGTTTAGGTGTTGAAAAAGATCATATTAGAGTTCTTATGCCTGTACCTAAAAATCATGATGAGCTTTGCGCTGTAATTAAAGAAGAAGTTGAATACAAAGGTGTTTCTGTAATCATTCCACGTAGAGTTTGTATACAAAAAGCAGCTAGAGATGCTAAAAAAGCACGTGTTGCTAGAGCAAAAGCTGGAAAATAATAATCAAATTTAAAATCTAAAAAATGAAAACAGATATAATTTTAGCAGGTGTAGGTGGCCAAGGTATTTTATCAATAGCTGCTGCTCTAGGTAAAGCAGCCCTTGATAACAATTTGAACATGAAACAAGCAGAAACTCATGGAATGAGTCAAAGAGGTGGTGATGTTCAATCTTTTATGAGAATTTCTGATGAAGAAATCTTTTCTGATTTAATACCTAAAAAAGGTGCTGACTTAATATTATCAGTAGAACCTATGGAATGTTTAAGATATCTTCCTTATTTAAAAGAAGGTGGATATGTTGTTACAAATAAAACTCCATTTATTAATATCCCTAATTATCCTGAAATTGAGGAATTAGAAGCAAGTATTAAAGCTTTACCTAATTATGTGCTAATTGATGCAGATAAAATTGCAAAAGAAGAAGTTGGTAACGGTAGAGCATTCAATTTTGTAATGCTTGGAGCTGCTTCTCCATTTATTGATATCCCATTCGAATATCTTGAAGATGGTATTAGAGCTCTTTTCTTAAAAAAAGGTGAAGATATTGTAAATATGAATATTAAAGCCTTACATGCTGGAAGAAAATTTGCAGAGGATAATAAATAAGAGAATATAATTCATACTTATTTTAAAGGGCTATTCTATTTAGTTAGAATGGCCCTTTATTATATATCAAATGCATTTTAAGCCTGTAAGTTAGACATCTAGTATGTCATAAAATTTTGCATATGTGGCTTAAAAAGGTATATTTGCATTTGCAGAAATTGTAAAAAATATTCATTAATAATAAATACAAATCTTATGAAAGGTTTAAAAATTGTTGTTCTTGCTAAGCAAGTACCAGATACTCGCAATGTAGGTAAGGACGCTATGAAAGCTGATGGTACAGTAAATAGAGCTGCATTACCAGCTATCTTTAATCCAGAGGATTTAAATGCGTTAGAACAAGCATTAAGACTTAAAGATAATAATGAAGGAAGTAAAGTTAATTTACTAACTATGGGACCAGATAGAGCTGCCGAAGTTATACGTGAAGGTATGTACAGAGGAGCTGATGGAGGATATTTATTATCAGATAGAGCTTTTGCTGGTTCAGATACTTTAGCAACTTCATACGCACTTTCTTGTGCCGCTAAAAACTTAGAGTACGATATGATCATCTGTGGTCGTCAGGCTATTGATGGAGATACCGCTCAAGTAGGACCTCAAATCGCTGAAAAATTAAATCTTCCTCAGGTTACTTATGCTGAAGAAATTATTAAAGTAGAAAACGGTATTGCTACTATTAAACGTAGACTAGAAAGAGGATTCGAAGTTGTAGAATGCCCACTTCCTTGTGTTATAACTGTTAATGCTTCCGCTCCAGAATGCAGACCAAGAAATGCTCGCTTTGTCATGAAATACAAACATGCTAAAGCTAAAACAGAAATAGCTAAAAATGCTACTGATGAAGAAAAAGCATTAATTGAACAACGTCCATATCTTCAAATAACAGAATGGAATGTTAACGATATTGAATGTAAGGCTGAAGAATTAGGATTAAGTGGTTCTCCAACTAAAGTAAAATCTATCGAAAATGTTGTATTCCAAGCAAAAGAATCTAAAAAACTTGGAACTTCTGATGAAGAAATAGACGAACTTATTAAGGATCTATTTGCAAATCACACAATCGGTTAAAAGATTATCAAATTTATTTAAAGAATTCAAAATCAAAAAGATATGAATAACGTTTTTGTATATTGCGAAATAGAAGATGGAATTATAGCTGATGTTAGTTTAGAATTACTAACAAAAGGTCGCACTTTAGCAAATGAATTAAATTGTAAATTAGAAGCTGTTGTTATTGGTTCTAATTTATCTGGTATCGAAAAACAAATTGCACCTTACGGAGCTGATACTATATGGATTGCTGATGATGAAAGATTATATCCATACACTACCCTTCCACATAATTCAATTTTGGTAAACTTGTTTAAACAAGAACAACCTCAAATTGCATTTATGGGAGCAACTTCAATTGGTAGAGATTTAGGTCCAAGACTTTCTTCTTCTTTACACTCTGGATTAACAGCAGATTGTACTTCTCTTGTAATTGGAGATTTCGAGGATAAAAAGAATAAAAAAGAATACGAAAATCTACTTTATCAAATTCGTCCAGCATTTGGTGGAAATATCGTTGCCACTATTGTTAACCCTGATTGTAGACCTCAAATGGCTACAGTTAGAGAAGGAGTAATGAAAAAAGAGATTGTAGATGCTAACTATTCAGCAGAAATTAAATCTATTGATGTCAATAATTTTACTAATAGCGAAGATTTTGTTATTAGTGTAATTGATAGACATATTGAGAAATCTAAAATCAATATTAAAGGTGCACCTATCGTTGTTGCCGGAGGATACGGAGTTGGTTCAAAAGAAAATTTCCAACTTTTATATGATCTAGCAGAAGTTTTAGGTGGAGAAGTTGGTGCTTCACGTGCTGCCGTTGATGCAGGTTACTGCGAACATGAAAGACAAATTGGACAAACAGGTGTAACTGTTAGACCTAAATTGTATATAGCTTGTGGTATCTCTGGTCAAATTCAACATACAGCTGGAATGGAAGATGCTGCTATTGTTATTGCTATTAATAACGATGAAAATGCTCCAATAAACCAAATTGCTGATTATGTTATTACAGGAGATTTAAATGTAGTAATACCTAAATTAATTAATTACTACAAAAATAACTCTAAATAATCACCACAGAATAATAAAATAAAATTCTAAAAGATGGCAAATTTTTATACAGATAATGAGGATATAAAATTTCATTTACAACATCCTCTAATGCAAAAAATCGTTGAACTTAAAGAACGTAATTTTGCAGATAAAGACAAGTATGATTATGCTCCACGTAACTTTGAAGATGCAATGGACAATTACGATAAGGTATTGGAAATTGTAGGAGAAATATGTGGTGATGTACTTTGGGAAAATGCTGAAGAAGTTGATCATGAAGGTCCTGAAGTAATTGATGGACATGTTAAATATGCAAGAGGAACTCAAGAAAATCATGATGTCTTAACTCAAGCAGGTCTTTATGGTATGTCTTTACCAAGAGAATATAACGGATTAAATTTCCCAATTGTTCCTTATGTAATGGCTGCTGAATTAGTTTCTCGTGGTGATAGTGGTTTTGCTAACATTTGGGGACTACAAGACTGTGCAGAAACAATACATGAATTTGCAAGCGAAGAACAAAAACAACAATATTTAACAAGAGCTGCTAAAGGTGATACATATGCTATGGACTTAACAGAACCTGATGCAGGTTCTGACTTACAAGCTGTTCAATTAAAAGCTACATTTAACGAAGAAGATGGGAAATGGTATCTAAACGGTGTAAAGCGTTTTATTACCAATGGAGATGCTCATATTGCATTAGTTCTTGCTAGATCTGAAGATGGAACTAATGACGGTAGAGGTTTATCTATGTTCATATATGACAGAAGCAATGATGCTGTTACTGTTAGACGTATAGAAAACAAACTAGGTATTAAAGGATCACCTACATGTGAATTAGTATTTAAAAATGCTCCTGCTGAACTTGTTGGTTCAAGAAAATTAGGACTTATAAAATATGTAATGTCTTTAATGAACGGAGCTAGACTTGGCGTTGGTGCTCAATCAGTAGGTATTGCTGAAGCTGCATATAGAGAAGCTATTGAATATGCAAAAGAAAGAGCTCAATTTGGTAAACCAATTATCAAATTCCCTGCTGTATATGAAATGCTTACAAATATGGATGCTAAAGTTAAAGCTTCACGCTCTATGCTTTATGAAACTTCTCGCTTTGTAGATATTTATAAAACATACACACATATAGCTCAAGAAAGATCTCTTTCTAAAGAGGAAAGAACTGAAATGAAGAAGTATACTAAACTTGCTGATATTTATACTCCTTTATTAAAACTATTCGCTTCTGAATATTCAAACGAAGTAGCATACGATTCTTTACAAATTCATGGTGGATCTGGATATATGAAGGATTATGCTATTGAAAGATTAGTTAGAGACGCTCGTATTACTAATATTTATGAAGGAACTTCTCAACTTCAAGTAGTTGCTGCTGTAAGAGGTGTTACAACAGGACAATATCTTAAACATATTAAAGAGGTATATGAAGCTGAAGATATTAATCCAAAACATCAATATCTTAAGAATGTATTAATTGAGATGACTGCAAAATATGAAGAAGCTTGTAAACTTGTTCATGATGTAAATGATTCTCAAGACTCAAATGATTACTTAGATTTTCATGCAAGAAGATTAGTTGAATCTGCTGGATATATTATTCACGGATACTTACTTCTACTTGATTCTCAAAGAGATGAAAAATATCTTGTTAATGCTAAAACATTCATTAAATACGGTGAATCTAAAGTTGAAGGATATACAAAATATATAAAAGAATTTGATATTAATTCTCTTAACGATTTTATTAAAGAGTAATAATACTTTTATCAAATAATAACAAATAAAAAGAGGTATATAAAAATATACCTCTTTTATTATTTCTATATCTAATATAACTAGATAGCTGTACTTATCATGAAAGTTGCACCTAAAGCTACAATTGCATATAATTCTGGGAAAACAGCTAAAATCATTGTTTTTCCGAATAAATCATAACCAGAACCTATCCCAACAATACCATTAGCACAAATCTGTCCTTGTCGAATTGCAGAGAAAAGAGACACCATTCCTAGAAAGAAACCTGCAGCAAAAACAGCTGCTGCCTGTACCATTGTAATTTCTGGTGTTAAAAAAGTCTTGATAAAGAAATATCCTCCAAAACCATATAAACCTTGAGACCCTGGTAAAGCAGATAACACCATAAAATTACCAAAAGCCTCATCATTTTTCTTTAATGCTCCTACAGCTGCATTTCCTGCTATAGTTACACCAAAAGCACTACCTATTCCAGATAGACCAATCATTAATATAACTCCTACATAAGCTAAAATAATTGCACTCATAATTCTTATTTTTTTATTTGATTTTCTAAATAATTATTAATATTCTCTAAATTCTTTCTATTTTTTTAAAAGGAATATAATCCTTACCTCCACCTGAAAAACCAGCATTTTTATAAAATTCAACAAAAGTTAATCTCATTGGATGAACCATTGAACCTAAGCCAGACATAAATATATTAATTCCATGTCCAAACACAAGTATTATTACCATAAATAATTGACTAATTACTGGAGGCATTCCACTGGATAAATTAATTGCTATATCATTAAAAACTAAACCTAATACTCCAGAACAAACACCTAGAGCAAAAATTCTAATATACGATAATAAATCACCTACTAGCCCAGTTACCATACTATAAGTATCCCATAAACCAGAGCCAAGATTAATAAAAAGATTACGTTTCGGATTATTAAGTAATAATATTAAAATTCCACTTATTATCAATGTTCCATTTTGAACAATATTATAATAAGATACTCCTCTATCTTTTAGATAATATGACACTGCAGATCCAAATATTAATACAATCCATCCTATTGTAGATAAAGCAGCTCCCCAGCCAAATTGCTTTACAGAATTTGCAACTTTTAGGAACATTCCAAAAACTACTTGAATTGCACCTAATATAAGTGAAAATGTAAATAATTTATTAGAATCTAACATATAATCTCTAATTCCATCAAGAAAAGAAATATCTGCATTAATTAAATTTATTCCAAAAAAAGTACCTACTAACAATCCCATCAAAACAGTTGAAAAACCTAACCACTGTAATAAAGTAATTACAGGTTTCATCTTCTTATCAACTTTTCTTTTATAAAATGTAGCTCCACCTAATATCAATAAACCGTATCCACAATCACCAAGACATAAACCGAAAAACAATAAATAAAATGGTGCAAAAAAAGGAGTTAGGTCTATTTCATTATAATTAGGAAGAGAATATAATTTTCCTATCATTTCAAACAAACTCGTAAATCTATTGTTCTTAAGCTTTACAGGAACATTATCTTCTACATTCGGTTTTTCTATTAGATAGTATACATCCTTATCTTTTATCCATTCAGAAATTTCCTTCTCATTTTCCAAGGGTAGCCATGCTTCAAGACCTATAAGTTTCTCTTCAATAGCATAATTAGTACTCTTAAAAATTTTCTGATAATCTAAATCTTCCTTGATATTTGATCTTTCATTTTCTAAAATAGAAATTGAATTTGCAACCTTTTCAAAATATCTTTTAATTTCTTCTTTTCTCTCTAGTATTTCTTTTTCTTTTAGTTTTAAAGAACTAATAGAGTCTAATCCAAAATCAAAGTATTCAGCGTCAATATTGATTTTCTTATCACTAGTAATCGTTATAAAATATGTTACACCATTACTTTCTTCAATTTCAATAGCGTTATACAAATCATTCCATTTGTCACTATATTTATTAGAAGCACATGTATAAAAATTTAAATTAACCCCTGCTTCTTTTAATAATTCTAATTTTGAAATATCAAATTTACCCCAAGGCATTAACAAATCTTTTCTTTTAGAGATATTTGATAGTTTTAAACTTATAGAATCTAGTTCTTTTCTATAATTTATAATTTTAAGAAATATACTTTTCCCATCCTCATCAATAGATCCACTATTAGAACCAGAAAACTTTTTAATGAATTTAATATTATCATTATAAGCTTTCAGTGTATTCATTTGATTATTAATCTCTTTATTTTCAAGATTAATATTCTTCTTTGTGAATATATGTAAAACACCTAAATCTCTTAATTTTTCAAGGAATAAAGGATAATCCTTATAGAAAACTAGCGCTGTTAATTTTCTCATTGGTACTATCATGACATATCCTCCATTAATTTTCGTGTTTTAACTATTTTTTGAGATGATTTAGATAAATTCTCACTATCCTCTAAAAAACGCTTAATCTTCAAAATTGCATTTTCATATCCTGGAATTTGAACTTTCTCGTATAAATTTACTTTTTGAGTCGTTTTCTTACGAGCTTTATTTAATAATTCCATTTTACGGATAAAAACCTCCCTTTCTATAGCTATTTCGACTAGTTTCTTTAGTTCCTCGATTCCATCTAAGAACCATTGTGGGCTATTAAACATACTAAAATCTGCTATATCGAAATCTATATTATTAAGAATAGGAACTTTAACTCCTGCTATTTTTTTTATGCCAAGTTCAACATTCGATATAGATAATATATTTCCAGAATATTCATTCCATAACGCTAATTCTTTTTCTTGAGCATTAATAACATCAACCAATTTTTTATCAAAATCTTCAGCTACAATTCTAGCTTTCTTCACTTCAACTCTTAAGGCTGATTCTTTATTCTTAATAGTAGGCAATGCACGCACTCGCACCTTCAATTGTTTATCTAACGATTGAAGAGCTGTCTTGTTATATTGAAACTTTATTGCCACTTTTAAAATTTATTTTATTAAAATAACTAATATTTACGAATCTTATTCCCAATATTTATTTACCAAATTCTCTTTTATTCCTAATTCTTCTTTTGAGAAATATTTAGCAAATAATTTCCATGCAGTAGAAAGCATTTCATCTATATCTACATTTACATCTATTGCTAATAATTTTTCAGAATAATCTTTAGCATAATCAAGAGTACGTTGGTCATAATCTGTCAAGTCAAAACCATTTTCCATTTTAGTTCTTGCATTTGCTGCATCTGAATACAAACGAATCGCAGCATTCATAACTTGCGGATGATCTTCTCTTGTTTTTTTACCTATAACTAACTGTTTTAAACGAGAAAGGGAACGGAAAGGATCTACTATAACTTTTCCAATTTCCACATCTTTACGTAAGAACAACTGACCTTCAGTAATATATCCTGTATTATCAGGAATAGCATGAGTAATATCTCCACCAGATAAAGTTGTTACAGCAACAATAGTTATTGAACCCCCTTCTGGAAATTGAACAGCTTTCTCATATAATTTTGCAAGATCAGAATATAAAGAGCCAGGCATTGAATCTTTAGATGGAATTTGATCCATTCTATTAGAAACAATACTCAAAGCATCTGCATAAAGAGTCATATCTGTCAACAAAACTAAAACATCTTCATTTTTATCAACAGCAAAATATTCTGCTGCAGAAAGAGCCATATCTGGAATTAATAAACGCTGAACTGGCGGTTGCATAGTTGTATTTACAAAACTCACAATTTTATCTAATGCTCCAGCTGCGTCGAAAAGATTTTTGAAATACAAATAATCATCATTTGTTAATCCCATTCCACCTAATACAATTCTATCAGCCTTAGCACGTAAAGCAACATTTGCCATTACCTCATTAAAAGGTTGATCTGGATCTGCAAAGAAAGGTATCTTTTGACCTGAAACCAGGGTATTATTTAAATCAATACCTGCAATTCCTGTTGCAATCAATTCAGAAGGTTGTTTTCTTCTTACTGGGTTAACAGATGGTCCACCAATTTCTCTTTTTTCTCCATCGATATTAGGACCACCATCAATAGGATCACCAAAACCATTAAAAAAACGACCACATAATTGATCACTAACTTTTATTGTAGGAGCTTCACCAAGGAAAACAACTTCTGCATCAGTAGATATTCCTTCTGTACCAGCAAAAACCTGTAAAGTCACCTCTTCCCCAACAATTTTAACAACCTGAGCCATTCGTCCCTGAACCAATGCGATCTCTTCATTACCAACACCCGACACATTTAGAGTACAAGTTGCCTTAGTAATGTTTTTTATTTTGGTATATACTTTTTGAAAAGCCTTTTTTTCCATTTTACATCAATTACAAATTAAAAAATCTAATATATTAAGCATCAAATCGTTCAGCAATAGTTGTTTCAAGACTCTTATAATAAGAATTAAATTTATCAGATTTAAAATCTGAATAATTCATTTGCTTAAGTATATTAATTATTTTTTTATAATAAGGATTAACTTCTTCATAAGAAGAGAAATTAAAATCCTTACGAACAATATCCAAAACTAAATCTAACATATACTCTTGTCTATCCATAGATGTATTAGCATCAATATTATCAAAAGCATCTTGTTGAAGTATAATAAAATCAACTAATTCTGAACGCCAAAATATTTTATGGTATTCTAATGGCACACCATCATCACCCAATATATTTATTTGCTCATATGTTTCTTTACCCCTAATTAGAATATTTCTTGCTTCATGTACTTTATCAATCCAAGTATCAGAAATATTTTCGTATGCATACTTAACAAATTCAGGATAATCTAAATATTTTGAATATGAATCTAAAGCATCAATTGCAGGATATCTTTTTGAATCGGCTCTTTCTTGAGATAAAGCATAAAAACATCTAGCAGCTTTTTTAGTTGATTCTGTAACTGGCTCTTTTAAGTTACCTCCTGCAGGAGAAACTGTACCAATAAAAGTAACAGAACCTGTTTCTCCATTATTTAAATACACATAACCAGCTCTAGCATAAAATGCTGCAATAATAGCCGAAATATCCATTGGGAAAGCATCAGGACCAGGTAATTCTTCAAGACGGTTAGACATTTCACGTAGAGCTTGTGCCCAACGAGAAGTTGAATCTGCTAACAATAGAACTTTTAATCCCATTGCTCTATAATATTCTCCCAATGTCATTGCTGTATAAACAGAAGCTTCACGCGCTGCTACTGGCATATTAGAAGTATTTGCAATAATTGTTGTTCTTTCAATTAGTTTTCTACCTGTTCTTGGGTCATCTAACTCTGGAAATTCTGAAAAGATTTCCACAACCTCATTGGCTCTCTCTCCACAAGCAGCTACAATAATAACATCAGCTGCCGCTTGTTTTGAGATAGCATGTTGCAACACTGTTTTTCCAGTACCGAAAGGTCCAGGAATAAAACCAGTACCTCCTTCTAAGATTGGATTTAAAGTATCAATAACACGTACTCCTGTTTCCAATTGAATCATTGGTCGCGGCTTCGATTTAAAAACCTCAATAGCTTTCTTTACAGGCCACTTCTGAACCATTGTTATATTATAATCATTACCTTTCTCATCAGTAATAATTGCGATAGTATCATTAATTTTATACTTTCCTTCTGGGACTACAGATTTAACAGTATACTTTCCTTCAAACTTAAAAGGGACCATAATTTTATGGTTAAGCCAATTTTCTATTACTGACCCCAACCAATCAGCAGCTGCAACCTTATCTCCTACTTCTGCTAATGGAGTAAAATCCCATTCTTTATCATCATCTAAAGGATTTGTATAATTTCCTCTTTTAAGAAAAATCCCATCCATTTTATCTAGATCATTCTGTAAACCATCATAATTCTTAGATAAAATACCAGGACCTAATGTTACTTCAAGCATATGCCCTTCAAACGAAACTTCTGTTCCAGGTTTTAGCCCTCTAGTACTCTCAAACACTTGTACATAAGCAAAATCTCCAACAACTTTAATAACCTCAGCCATCAGATCCACTCCATCAAGTTTTATAAAGGCAATTTCATTTTGAGAAACTGCACCTTCAAACTTCACAACAACAAGGTTAGCAACAATACTATAAACTTTCCCTATTGCACCTTTTTTATTCATATCATAAAATTCTTTAATTACACACTATACTCTTCAGTAAACTCAAAACTATTTTTAAGCTCTTTTATTAAATCATTAAATATTTCCTTACCTCTTGTAGAATCTAATTTAGACCAACGCTCAATTATTAAAAGCTTAACTAAATAAGACACCACAACTTCAATAGTAAAATATTTAAATGTTATTTTTTCTTCTAAGAACTCCCAACGTAAAGAATCAAATTCTCTTTCCTTATCTGTTAAAGATAAATTATCAAAAAAAGAAACAACTTTCTCTACATATGGGTAAGAATCTCCAAGTCCAAAATCTTTTAATTTACTAGATTTAAGAGCTATTGCAAAAGAATTATCTCCTACAATTTCAGAAGCAATTTCTCTATTATATTTTCTACAATTAAGAGCTATTGATAGATTTCTCAAATTCATTTCAAATTCAAAATAATCACTCACAAAACCATTCCCTGTAGAAAGTAAAAAATCAAAGAAATAAGACGCTAATTTATTCTCTTGGGAAGCCAAACTCATATCTGCCATATCCTTATAATCTAAAATAAAAGATTTCATATAAGGAGGTATACTATCAAGAGACGAAATCTGGGATTCTAGAAAATCAATAGAATAGTTTGCCAAGACATCAGCTACAGGACTTTCATTCCTTAATAGGGATATAAGAGATTTATTATCTCTTTCAAGAAAAAACAGATTAACCAATCTCATATCCTTATTCGATAAATGAAGATTTAATTCTTTTTTAAATTCTTCTATCATTACAGGAACTTTTGTATCATCCCGCACTATATCCGGTAGACCTGCGATCAAGCAATAATACTTATTTTCAAACATAAGTTACTTATTTTCAAAGAGTAGCTCTTTTGTGAATCCTCTCAAATAATCTGCAAAATATTTTGCAAATAACTCATCAGTAAAGTCAATTTTGTATGATCCATTATTAGGAATTATTTCAAATCCTTTACCGTCAATATTATCAAATTTAATATCAACTCCCTTATCTAAAAGAGATTTCATTTTTAATTTGAGACCATTATCAAAAGATTGCTTCATCTCTGGAGACATAACAAGATTAAGATCAGATACATCTTTCTCATCTTTCCACTTATCTACAACTTCTAGAACTAATTTTTCAATAAAATCATTACTATCAAAAACACTAGAACTAATATCTTTAGATAAAGAATCAGAAATCAAAGATTCGATTGTTTGCTTTACTGAAGTCACTGCCTGAGCTCCTCCTAATCTCAAATCTGTTAATACTTTTCTTTCCAAATCATCAGCTTCTTTTTTAGCTTTTGTAAGAATCTCATCTGCTTCACTATTAGCTTTTTCAAGTATTATCTGCGCTTGATTTTTTGCATCAAGAATCATTTTATTAGATTCTTCTTTAGCTTTCTCAACTCCATCGGCATAGAGTTTCTCCGTAATTATATTTAACTTATCGTTCATTGTAAAATTATTATTAAACGATTATACACTTTGTTTCATTTTATCCCCTTAAATGTACAAATTATTATGAGACTTTATAATTTATTGTTTTTATTTTTTTATATTTTTGTTTCGCAAATAAAAAAACATAACAGATGTACTTTACTTTAATGATAATAGTGTTTATATTAGGCTATGTCTCAATAGCATTAGAACACAATATCAAAATAGATAAAGCAGCTACAGCACTAATTACTGGAATGCTACTTTGGACAATATATATAATGGGGGGATCAGAAATTCTTAATCTGGGACACAATTCTGAATGGAATGAAATCATTCAAACCCTAAGTCATAACAAATTCACACAAAGCATAATACACTTTATTGGTGACAATCAACTGTACAAACACTTAGCGGAAACTTGTTCAATTCTTTTCTTCTTAATAGGAGCAATGACAATTGTTGAAATTATTGATAGGCATCAAGGCTTCAATATTATAACTAAAAATATAACGACCAAAAATAAAGCCAAACTACTTTGGATAATCTGTATTTTAACCTTTTTTCTTTCAGCAGTACTTGATAACCTTACAACAACAATAGTAATGGTTACTTTATGTAGAAAGTTAATTTCAGATAAAATTAATAGATGGGTTTTTGCATCTATGATTATAATTTCAGCAAATGCAGGTGGAGCTTGGTCACCTATTGGAGATGTAACAACCATAATGCTTTGGATTGGAGGAGAGGTTACTACAAAAAGTATTGTATTAAAACTGCTACTACCAAGTTTAATTGCGATGATTGTTCCTCTTATACTTATAACTCATAAGATGAAAAAAGCTGAAACTCACCGACCTTTAGTAGACGATTCTGATATAATGCATTTCTCTTATAAGGAAAGATTGGGTATACTAATAGTTGGTATCAGTTGTTTACTTTTTGTACCTATATTTAAAACATATACACATCTACCTCCTTACGTAGGAATGCTTTTTGCTCTTGGAATACTATGGATGATTACAGATGTTATGCACAAAAACAAAAGTCAATTTATTAAGAGTGAATTTGCAGCAACAAACATCATTAGAAAAATTGACACATCTACCATTCTATTTTTCATGGGAATTCTTACTGCTGTAGCAGCATTACAATCTGCTGGACATTTAAGTATTCTTTCAAAATGGTTAGATTCAAACATTCACAATGTATACATTATAAATTTAGCTATTGGAGCTATTTCTTCAATAGTTGATAATGTTCCTCTAGTGGCTGGTGCTATGGGTATGTACCCTATTGAACCTTCTACAGTTACAGGATACTCTCACTTTTTTATTCAAGATGGTATCTTTTGGGAATTTCTTGCATACTGCGCTGGAACAGGTGGTAGTATGCTAATTATAGGATCTGCTGCAGGAGTAGCAGCAATGGGACTAGAAAAAATAAACTTTGGATGGTACTTTAAAAACTTTACTTTTATATCATTGATAGGTTATTTGTCAGGAGCTCTAGTCTTTTGGTTAATAGAATTAATTTAAGTAGAACAAATATATAAAGTTTTAGAAATATGGATATGAATATGTTATTAATACAAGCGAATAATCTTGTAACAGGAAATGCAACTACATTAGTTCAAAATGCAGAAGAAGAGACTATGGGATTTATGGATATGGCTATGAAAGGTGGATGGATTATGGCTCCATTAGCTATACTATCATTTATAGCAATATGGATCTTTTTTGAAAGATATTTTGCTATCAGAAAAGCCAATAAAATTGATAGAAATTTCATGAATATGATTAGAGATTATATCAAAGAAGGAAGAATTGAAGCAGCAAGATCGTTATGCGATCAAACAGATTCTCCTGTTGCACGTATGATAGGTAAGGGTATTAATCGCATAGGACGTCCTCTTAATGATGTTAATGCTGCTATTGAAAATGTTGGTAATATGGAAATCTCTAAGCTTGAAAAAGGTCTTAATGTTTTAGCTTCTGTAGCTGGAGGTGCGCCAATGATTGGTTTCTTAGGAACTGTTATAGGTATGATTCAAGCATTCTACGATATGTCTAAAGCAGGAAACAATATCGATATATCAAATTTATCTGGTGGTATATACACTGCTATGGTTACAACAGTAGCTGGATTAGTTGTAGGTATTATTGCATATTTCGCATATAATATTTTAGTTTCTAGAGTACAAAAAGTAATTTTTAAAATGGAAACTCACACAACTGATTTTATGGATTTATTAAATGAACCTGCAAAATAATTACTATGGCACTAAAAAAAGCAAATAAAATAAATGCAAGTTTCAGTATGTCGTCAATGACAGATATTGTATTCTTACTTTTAATTTTCTTCATGATTACTTCTACTATGGTAAATCCTAATGCTTTAAATTTACTTTTACCTAGAAGTAGTAATCAAACTTCAGAGAAAGCATACACTTCTGTCTCTATTACAAAAAACTATCACTTCTATTTAGAAGGAGAAAGAGTTGCATTCTCTAAATTAGAGAGTAAACTTGTACAACGATTAAAGAATAAAAATAAACCTTGTATATCTCTTTTTGTTGATAAATCTGTTCCTATGGAACAAGTTGTAAAAGTAATGAATATTGCAAAAAACAATAAATATAAACTAATTCTAGCAACGAGTCCCGAATAAATGAAAGACGATAAATATAGATTATATGGTTTTATAGGAAGTATGACTTTTCATATCATACTTTTTATTATCCTTCTATTTTGTGGATTCACTAGAATGCCAAAACCTAAAGAAGGGGAAGGTATTATTATTGCCTTTGCAAAGAACAAAGCTGAACTAAAACAGATACAAGCTAGATTCAAACCTAAACCAACTCCAAAAGTTGTCCCAAAACCAAAGAAAACAGTTAAACCTAAAGTTGAAAAAAACAATGGTAAGAAAATTCTAACTCAAAACTTTGAAAAAGCTCCTGTTATAAAGAGCACAAAAAAGAAAACTGTAAAAAAGAAAAAAAAGAAAGATCCTTTACTTGAAAAAAGAAGAAAGGAACGCATTGAGAAAGAAAGAAAATTACGAGAAGAGAAAATTCGTAAACAAAAAATAGAAAGGGAAAAAAGACTTAAGGAGAAAAGAGAAAAACTAAGAAAAGAAAGAGAATTACAAGAAAAAAGAAGAAAAGAACAAGAAAGAATTGCTAAAGAGAAAGCTGAAAAAGAAAGATTAGAAAAAGAACGTATTGCCAAAGAAAATGCTAGAAAAGCAAAAATTGCTAATATTAATAAAAAGACAAAAGGTCTTTTTGGAAAGAAAAATAGTAATGGTAATAGCGATGATAGCAATAAAGTAGGCAAAGGAAAGAACATTAAAGGAAATTATACTGGTACTGGTTTAAGTAAAAAAGGTATTTCATATAGTCTTTCTGGTCGATCTGCTACATATATTGCAAGACCATCTTCTAATTTTCAAAAAACAGGTACTGTAGTAGTTACTATATATGTAGATAAAAAAGGTAATGTTACAAGAGCTAATGCTGGAGCAAGAGGAACAACAACTCAAGACATACAGCTACACAAATTAGCAGTTAAAGCTGCAAAGGATACAAAATTCAATAGCAACTTAAGAGCTCCTGGAGTTCAGAAAGGTACAATCACATATGTCTTCATTATGAAATAAAATCATTAATTCTCAGATATAAAAAAAGCTAGATATTAATATCTAGCTTTTTTATATTCATAAATAATTTTAGTCAGACTTATTTATAAAGTTTCCAAAAAGATGCATATATTCCTATAAATAGTGCAGTTAATAATATTCCCCAAATTGATACAGAATTAGGGATGCCAAGTATAATAGGAGCTACTATCAACCCAACTTGAGCAAATACATATATATAAAATCCATTTCTCTTAAGCATTAAGATTCCTACTACACCAATAAAAGAAATTATTGCACCAATAATAGCAATTGATCCTGAAGTTACACCACAGTTTAGTGCTTGCTCAAAACTTGTTGGTATAACTTGACCAGCCTCTTCAATTAAATCATAAAGAAATTCTTTAATATTAGGTTGAGTAACCAATATCATGCCTATACCTCCTATTATTGTAAAAATAGCATTAAGTATCGACAATATTCCTGCAAAAATTAAACCACCTGGTTTCTTTACCTGTTGCGAAGATACATTTGTACCTTCAGAATTATAAGTTTCCATTTGTTTTATGTTAGTTTTATACATTTAGTTGTTCTAAATTACGAAAAAAATCATAATTTATTCTATATTTCTAAACATTCACAAAATTTTAATAAATATCCAAACCAAAAGATTTATTCATAATAATTCAAAAAGGGTAAAATATCCTACTAATGAAAAAAAACTACAATAAAATTGTTTAAAATATTTATAAAACTATAAATTTGAATGCTAGATAAAAAAATACATTAATATACTATAGATATGAAAAGAGATAATCAAATATTTGATTTAATAGCTCAAGAACATGATCGTCAGAAAAATGGAATTGAGTTAATTGCTTCTGAGAACTTTGTATCAGAACAAGTAATGGAAGCTCAAGGGTCTTGTTTAACTAATAAATATGCTGAAGGATACCCTGGTGCAAGATATTACGGAGGTTGTCAAATTGTTGACCAAACTGAACAATTAGCTATAGACAGAGCATGTGAAATCTTTGGTGCTGAATATGCAAATGTTCAACCTCACTCTGGAGCTCAAGCTAATGCTGCTGTTTTCTATTGCTTAATGAAACCTGGTGATACTTTCTTAGGTCTTGATTTAGCTCATGGTGGTCACCTTTCTCATGGTTCTCCTGTTAACATGTCAGGTACTTTATACAATCCTGTACACTACCATGTTAAACAAGAAACTGGTACTGTTGACTATGAAGAAATGGAACAATTAGCTATCGAGCATAAACCAAAATTAATTGTTTCTGGAGCTTCTGCATATTCTAGAGAATGGGATTACAAAAGAATGAGAGAAATTGCTGATAAAGTAGGTGCTTTCTTACTTTGCGATATGTCTCACCCTGCTGGTCTTATTGCTGCTGGTCTTCTAGAAAATCCTGTTAAATATTGTCACGTTGTTACAACAACAACTCACAAGACATTAAGAGGACCTAGAGGTGGTCTTATTCTTATGGGTAAAGATTTTGAAAACCCATGGGGAGAAAAAACTCCTAAAGGAGTAGTTAAGAAGATGTCTCAAATGATGAACTTCTCTGTATTCCCAGGATTACAAGGTGGACCACTTGAACACACTATTGCTGCTAAAGCTGTAGCTTTTGGTGAAATTCTTCAACCAGAATGGAAAGAATATATGACTGCTGTTAAAGAAAATGCTGCTGTTATGGCTCAAGCATTTATCGACAAAGGTTATAAAGTTATCTCTGATGGTACAGATAACCACTCTATGCTTATCGACTTAAGAACTAAATTCCCAGAAATATCAGGTAAAAAAGTTGAAAACACTTTAGTAAAAGCAGATATTACTATCAATAAGAACATGGTTCCTTTTGATACTCGTTCTCCTTTCTCAACATCTGGATTAAGAGTTGGTACTTCTGCAATCACTACTAGAGGTCTTAAAGCTGAAGATATGAAAACTATCGTAGCTCTAATCGACGAAGTTATTTCTAATATTGATAGCGAAGAAGTAATAGCAAAAGTTCGTAAAGAAGTTAACGAAATGATGTCTGACAGAGCAATGTTTGCTTGGTAGACACTTTACAGAATAAAATAATTAAAGCTGTCCAAAAGAAGGACAGCTTTTTTTTACCACATAAGAATGGAAAATTATAATTTAGGTATTGCAAGTTTAATTGGTATAGGATTCATTTCAGGTATTATAAACACCTTAGCAGGTGCTGGCTCTACAATTTCTGTATCTGCTTTAATGCTAACTGGTATACCTGCAGGAATTGCAAACGGTACTGTTAGAATAGCTATATTCTTGCAAAATATAGTAGCTACAAGTAGTTACAAACAACAAAAGATTTTCACATGGAAAGAAGGTCTATATTTTGCTCTACCAGCAACTCTTGGAGCTGTTATAGGTGCTCTATTTGCTGTAAATATTAATGACCTTATATTTGAAAGAATACTTGGATTTGTTTTTCTAATTCTTTTTCTATCTATGATAACAAAAAAGAAATCATGGACTGAAACAAAAACTATTAATAAAACTTTAAAGGATAAAATAATAGACTTTATTATATTCTCGATAATTGGAATGTATGGTGGATTCATTCAACTAGGTGTTGGATTTATGCTAATAACAGGTTGTGTAACTCGAGGAGGTTTTAACCTAGTAAAAGCAAATGCTATAAAGCTTTTTATAGTACTTTGTTATATGCTATTATCCCTTTTCGTTTTTATCTATAATGATATGATTATATGGAAAATAGGCCTAACACTTGCTATCGGCAATATGCTAGGCGCATTTATAGCTTCCAGATTTATTGTTAATTGGGGATCCAATATCCTAAGATATATAATGATTTGTTTTTTATTTATATTATCTATAAAGTTTATTGGACTATTCGATCTTATTTATTCATACTTTTAGCAATTTCTTCCAAATCTAAACCACCAAAAGTTCCAGAACTCATTAGTAATAGAACTGTATTTTTATAATTTAAATCATTTAGACTATTAACTAAATCTTCAGATTTTGTAAAAACATTCAAACCTTCTTTACCAAAAGCATGCTTTACATCTTCTTCCGAAAAAGGAGATAAATGTTTATGCTTAACAACTTCTGGATTATAATATATACAAGCAATATCAGCTTCTTTAAGACTATCTTTATATTGTGGTAAAAACTCTTTCTTCAAACTAGAAAAAGTATGTAATTCCATACAAGCTATCAATTGTCTATTAGGGTATTGTTCTCTTACTGCTTTTACTGTTGCTTTCAATTTCGAAGGAGAATGTGCGAAATCTTGAAAAGCTATATAATCATTAGTTTCATCCAATACTTGCAAACGCTTTGAAGCTCCTGTAAAAGTACTCATCGATTCACAAAATTGATTCTTTGAAATACCTATTTCTTTACATACGTAATATGCTGCAGAAATATTTTGAAGATTATGAGAACCAAAAATCCTTAAAGGATACTTTTTACCTTCATCCACTAAAAACACCCTATCATTTTCAAATATTGAATTAAATTCTACATAACCAATACTTTTAATGTCTGATCTCAAATTTGATGCTATTTTTCGTAAATTTTCATCCTCTCTATAGTAAATCAAACTACCAGATTCAGATATCATATTTGAAAATTTCTCAAACTGACTTAAATAATTATCAAATGTTGGAAAAACATTTATGTGATCCCAAGCAATACCTGTTATTACTGCAATATTTGGATGATATAAATGAAATTTAGGTCTCAAATCTATTGGTGAACTTAAATATTCATCTCCTTCTAAAACTACATATTTTGCATCTTCAGACAATCTAACCATAGTATCAAACCCATCCAAATCGGCTCCTACCATATAATCAAAATCAATGTCTAAATCTTTTAAAACATGCATTATCATTGAAGTTGTACTTGTCTTTCCATGAGAACCTCCTACAACAATTCTTATCTTATCTTTTGTCTGCTCATATATATACTCAGGATAAGAATATATTTTCAATCCTAAATCTTTTGCCTTCTGTAATTCTGGATTATCTTCTCTTGCATGCATACCTAAAATTACGGCATCTAAATCTTTATTAATCTTACTTATATCCCATCCCCAACTACTAGGTAACAAATCATATTTTTTTAAATGAGAATAAGATGGATCAAAAATCTCATCATCAGAACCTGAAACTTCTATGCCTTTCTTATGAAGAGCTATTGCTAAATTGTGCATTGCACTTCCTCCTATTGCAATAAAATGTACTTTCATATATTTATATCTTTCCTATTTTTATGTACTTTTATACTTATATATCTATTAAGAATAAAGATATAGATAATATCTTTGATTTAAAGATTTCAAATAATAAAAGATTTACTATGGAGAAAATTGCTGTATTTCCTGGATCATTTGATCCTTTTACTTTGGGACACGAAGACATTGTATATAGAAGTCTACCTCTATTTGATAAAGTAATTATTGCCATTGGAGAAAACTCAAATAAAAACAATATGTTGTCTATTGAGAAACGTATTAAAATTATTAATAAGGTCTTCAAAAATAATCCTAAAATATCTGTGAAAGCTTACTCGGGATTAACAATTAATTATTGTAAAGAAATAGGTGCCAAATATATTATTAGAGGATTAAGGAACTCTTTGGATTTTGAATATGAGAAAGCTATTGATCAAATCAATAAAGATATAGATGAAAATATTGAAACAATATTCTTTATAACATCTCCTGATAATTCTGCTATATCTTCTTCTGTTCTTAGAGACTTAAATAGCCACAACTACGATATTGAAAAATACTTACCTACTAATATCAGTCTTAAAGATTTATTATAAACCTATATACATCATTCAAGAGTCTTAATCCAAAAACTCTTGAATGATTATTTTTTTATAATTCTGAATAAACTTTCTTTAAATGCTTTATCCAAATTTCAACTAATTCATCATACTCAGCTAGCCCCTTCAACAAACAATCAACTTTATAACCTTTAGATTCTAAAATTGATTTCCAAGAATCTTTAGCATTACCTGCCATATCATTTATTGCATGATCTCCAGCAACAGTCATAAGAGGGATTAAAAGCACCTTCTTTGCCTTTATCTTTTCTAACCTATAAACTACATCATCCAAAACTGGAAAACCTTCTACAGTAGCTATAAATAATTTATTTGAATTATTTGAGAAATAATATTGTAAACCTGAATAATATATATTAGAAGAATGATGTGTTCCATGTCCCATATAAACTATTGCATCATACTTATTTAAAGCCTCAGTATTAATTTCTAAGATTTTCTTAGAAAACAATTTCATATCCGAATGTTTATACATTAAAGGTTTACCACACAATACCACCTTAGTACCTTTAGGCATATTATTAAAAGCTTCAACAGTTTTCAGTAAATTATCATATTCCAAACCTGGAATCATGTGTAAAGACTGAACAGCAACATGAGTATAACCCTTTTCACCCATCATTGCTAATGCTTCAGATGGAGACATAACTCTTTTACCTCTTTTAAGTAATTTATGTCTTATAAATTTTGAGGTAAATGCCCAATATATTTTAGTATTAGGAAAAGATTTTCTGACCTCTTTCTCAATATTGTCAAAACTTCTTTGAGCTTTCTTTACACTTGTTCCAAAGGAAACTAATAATATACCCTTTTTCTCTTTTGCTGAACTTACATTTACTGTTAAAACCATACACATAAATGCCAATAGAATTGTTTTAAATAGTCTCATTATATTTTTTTTATTATTTTCAAAGATTAATTCTCAAATATATAAATAATATCATACTAAACGATTCTATAATAAACAATTAAAATGAAAATAAGACTTCTACTATTCTCTCTATTAATAAGCTCTATTACAATAGGACAAAATGTTCATATCAAAGGTGTAGCTAAAACTTATGCTGGAAAAAATATCACTTTCTATAAAATAAATAATCCTATCTTGGATATCAAAAAAATAATAAAGAAGATACAAATATCTAAAACTGGAGATTTTTCTTTTAGATATAAAACTAATAAAATTGAAAAGATATATATAGATGCTGATTACTTCAAAGCATATATATATGTGTATCCTAATTTCAACAAGACTATAATACTACCTAAATATATAACTAAACCAAAAGGAGATATATACTTTCAACAAGTAGAACTTCCAGCTCTTATAAAAGATTCTCCTTCAAGTGAACTAAACAATAAGATTCTCCAATTTGATAACGATTTAGAAAGATTGATTCAAGATAAATTTTCTGATATCATAAAACATAAAACCAAACTAATTGAAATTGTAGAAGATACTCTAAACAATAAATATAAATCAAAGAATAAATATTTCAACATCTATAAAAAATATAAAATAGCACAAAACTTACTACCTATATATACAGAGATTCAAGATAAATTCATAAAAAAACACTTTAGAAACATTTATCTAGAACATCCAGAATACACTAATCTAATTAAAAATAGTGTAATAAATACTCTTTCTTATTCTCAATTTAAGAATGACAAGAATATTAGTCCAAATAAACTAATAGCTATTCAAAGAAAACAATTAAGAAAAACAGGTATTACAAATAAACGACTACAAAACTACATTTTAGCTATTAGCTTTTATAAAAATTCATTTCACCCTGTAATTGATAAATCTATATTCACAAAATCATTACGAATAATATGCGCTAACGATAATTACTTAAAACCATATTATCTAGAAATTAAAAAAACATCTAAACAATTAATAAAAGGATATACATTCCCTAATATTATAGGAGAAAACATACAAGGAAAGAAAAAATCACTTAAACAATACAATGATAAATTTTGCTATTTATTTTTCTTTAGAAATATTACTAAACTAATGTCTAAAGACTTAGAAATCCTACAGAGATTAAATAATAGAAAATATTTAGAGATTCTATTAATATGCGATAAAAACAGAAAAGAATATGCTCAAAAAGTAATGAGAATCTTTAATCTTCAATCTAAATTACTATTAATAGATAATTTTGAAGAACATATAAAAAGAATTGGAATATTAGACTGTCCTTCATACTTTCTAATAGATAAAAAAAGAAAAATAATTAATCCATATACTATAAAACCAGGAAGTAATCTTTACAAAGAAATATCAATTATTGATAGAAAAGAGCAGAGAGAGTCAAGTAAAAAAACTAATAGATATTTCTAAATCCTAAGATTGAAAAATAATTAATTCTAATTATTAGTACAAGTTATTTATATTTGTAGCAAATTATAATAATAAAATACTACTATGAGTGTAATTGTATCACCTTCATTATTATCAGCAGATTTCCTTAATCTTGGAAGAGATGTTGAAATGCTAAACAAAAGTAAAGCAGATTGGTTTCATTTAGATATTATGGATGGAGTCTTTGTTCCTAATATCTCTTATGGACTTCCTGTTATTGAACAAATAAACAAAAAAGCTGAAAAACCTCTTGATGTACATCTTATGATTGTAGATCCTGATAGATATGTAAAGAATTTTGCTGATGCTGGGGCAGACTATCTAACTGTTCACTACGAAGCTTGCACTCACTTACACCGTACTATTCAAAATATCAAAGCTAATGGAATGAAAGCTGGTGTTTCTCTTAATCCTCATACTCCTATTTCTGTATTAGAAGATATAATTAAAGATTTAGATCTTGTACTACTTATGTCTGTTAATCCAGGTTTTGGAGGACAATCTTTTATAGAAAACACTGTTGATAAGACAAAAAGACTTAAACAACTTATTGAAGATAAAGCATCTCATGCTATTATAGAAATTGACGGAGGTGTAAATCTTGAAACTGGTAGTAAATTAATCGAAGCTGGAGCTAATGCTTTAGTTGCTGGTTCATTTGTCTTTAAATCAGAATCCCCTTCAGATACTATTGAGAAACTTAAAAATTTATAATAAATAAAGGCTATTCATAATGAATAGCCTTTATTCTAAAATATTGTAAAAATACTACTTCACGATATTATTATAAAGAATAATAGAATCAAAAGAAGTATTAAAAGGTTTTGTTATTGAAAATGTTGAAGCACCATATTTTGCTGCATCAATAGAAATAAATTGTTCTTTTAAATTATCAATATCAGCAATATTAGCTGCTTCAACGTCAAAAACTGCTACATACTGATTATCAGATAATTTCTTAATTACTCCATTTACATCTCTTGAAGCTCCCCCACTTAAAGGCACAGTACAAATAATTGTCTTATCTGCATTTATAGTATAAGTCAATTCTGTTTTCTGACCATTTACCCAATTTTGTTTTTGTTCATCACTCATTGAATCATCAAGCAAATATTTTTTTATCATAGCTTCATTATACAATGTTCTACGTGATAAACTTTTAAGATAAAAATGATACGGTTTTGCTACCCCTATCATAAAATCAGGAATCTCAAAATTATTATTGTCAACATCTCCACCTTCATCTCCAGATGAAGCACTAGTTACTGTAACTGTAATTTTAGCTGTAACATTATCTTCACAAACTGCTGTTAAAACTGCTGTTCCTTTTGATATAGCTGTAATATTTCCTTCAGCATCAGCTGTTGCTATTAAAGGATTACTACTTACAAGAGTAACTAAAGGATAAGTTGCTTTTTCAGGTACTATAGAAATAGCAACCTTTTGAGAAGCTCCAACTTTTAATGTCAATTTATCTAGCGAAAGTCTAATCTCTTTCACTTTAATAACATCAACTTTATCGTCATTATCTTTAGAACAAGAAAAAAGTGCTAAAGATAAAAGACCTATCACAAATATTCTATATATGTTTCTTAACATTTTATTAATCTATTAAAATTATATTCCTGTATAAAAAGAATACTACTACTTAGTGTGTTTAAATTTTGTACGTTCTTTAAATATCTTTAAGATACTTGCCTTATTAGAAGATGTTAAACCATCAACTAATTTATAACATACATTACAAGATTGTACTTCTTTAGCTTCATTAGTACTTAAAACAATTACTAATTCCGTAAAAACAACTTTATTGTTTTTTGGTGATTTTGCTTTTAAAACAACACTATTTCCATTTCCTTCTTGAACTACAGAAGTAAAACTATTCTCTAAATCAACCTTAATAACACCAACACTACTTGTCAATTCAGGTAAATTAAAAACCTTATCCCCAACTTTTTTTACAGATGATACTTCATCTTCACTACATGAAGCAAATAATAAAGTAGCAAGGAATAATATTGTAAATATCTTTTTCATTTTTATTCTTATTTAAATTCTATAGTTTTAGTATAAACTTGATTATCTGTAAAGATTCTTACAGTGTAAACACCTTTCAAACCTGCAATAGAAGAAGTTAGATTTGTCCATCCTGCTCTCATTTCTTTATTAATAAAGAAGTTTTCGGCTGGCTTTACAATATTTCCTTTTGCATCTATTATATCAGCAGAAAGTAAGACATCTATTCTTAAATTACAAAAGATATTTACATTTGCCCCATCTTGAGTAATCGAAAATTGTCCTCCATTTAAATCTTTAGTAGGATCATTAGAAACTTTTGATTTATCGTAGATAATTTTAGTTATACTTGTAGTATATAATTTATAATCTTTTGTTACACCAAAACGAGTATAAGTTTCACCAGAAAAAGCACTATCTTTTTCAATATCTATTAAAAGAGCATTTTCTAATTTACTAGTTCCAAAAAGTTTTCCCATTTTTCTAGGGTAAGTTGAAACAAAGAATGCAACTTTTCCATTACCAGGAAGACCTTTTGCATATTGTGTTAAATCAATACCAAATTCAAGAGAAGAAGCTTGTTTATCTTTAGTAGCAGAAGTACCCTGCATAGAGAAATCTCCCCCTGCATAATTCATAGGATAAAAAATTTGCTCTGTAGCTGGATCAGCTTGGTCCGCTTTTATATCGCTTGAATAACCTACTTTAAAAGATAAATCATTTCTTGAATCACTACTAACTTTCATATAAAAAGCCAATTTAGGTTCTGACTTCTCAACATTAATTACGTAACATTCTTTACCACCGTTTCCAGTACCACCTTTACCTTGTTTCATTGTAGTAAAAGTCTTATAAGGAGCGTAGAAAAATCCTTCATCTCCCCAAGTTTTACCCCAAGAATTCACACAAATAAAAGCTCCTAACTCATCAGCGTCTTTTGCATTATTACCATTATAATCATGCCAAACAGTATCATCATAACCAACGATAGTCATAGAGTGCATTCCTGAAGTACCAAAAGCTGGAATAAAATAAGTAATTCCTGTTTCTGAAGGACCATTATAAGGAGTTGGGTCAAAAGGGTGAGCATAAGCAGAAAACTGAATAAAACCACCACCTGGTAAACCATCGCCTCCATGATCAACTAAAAATCTTTTCATAGCAATTAAATCAGCAGCTACAGAAGAATCAAAATATTTAGCATCTTTCAATTTATAATTAAAACCAGCTTTATATTTATTAAAACCACTAGGCCATAATAATGCTTTCTTAATATGTGCAGGATCATCACTTGCGTAAGGGCCGTATTCATCAGTAATAGCACTAAAAGTTAATGGAATAGCTCCCATTGCTTTAAGCATATTGTGAACGTCCCAAGTCATAGTACCTTTTTCTTCCCCTTTATTAAGAAAATTCCATGAAGCTATATAATCATAGATATTTTCTCTAAGTTTACCATCTCTATCGTATTTTCTATTTACCTCGTATGCAAAAATGTAGTGTACATTTGAAGCACATCCGCAAGAACCAGAAAATTGGTTAATAACTGGAGGCATAAATTTAGAAGTAGCATTATTAATAAATTTTGGTAATGCCACATCACCACATCTTTGTTTACCGTTTATAGTCTCTACAAGACCAATATAGGCATGAGGAATCTTTGCTTTTGCTTTTTCAGCTTTTGCTCTATTTGAATCATTAATTTCAATAAGACCAAAACGGTTGCCTTTATCATTAGCATTTTGAGCCACCAATTGCAAAATGGCACCAAAACATAAAAGCGTTAATAATAGTCGTTTGTTCATTTTATAATTATTTGAATTAAACATTAGTTTATATAACAGGACGAATTTACTACTATTACGCATTAGTTGCAATTATTTTTTAACATTTATTAATACTTGGTAGCAGATTTTACTTATTATTAGTATAAAATATCGTATATTTGAAGGTTAACTATCGAAACAACGAAAAAAAAAGAATGTTATGGCAATAATTAAAACATTACAAGGAAATACTCCTAAATATGGGAAAAACTGTTTCTTTGCCGATAATTCATGTGTTATAGGTCAAGTAGAAATGGGAGACGACTGTAGTATATGGTTTGGAGCTGTACTTAGAGGGGATGTTCATTATATTAAATTAGGTAATAAAGTAAATGTTCAAGACAATGCAACAATACATGCTACCTATAAAAAACACCCTACAAATATAGGTAATAATGTATCAATAGCTCACAATGCTGTAGTTCACGGATGCACTATAAACGATAATGTCCTAATTGGAATGGGCGCTGTTGTACTTGATGGAGCTGTTGTAGAAAGCAATGTTATTATTGCTGCAGGAGCTGTTGTAACAAAAAATTCTCTATTAACATCTGGAGGAGTTTATGCAGGTACACCTGCTAAACGAATAAAAGATGTAGGTCCTGAACTTCTTGAAGGAGAAATTCATCGAATCACTAACTCTTATGCTATGTATGCTTCATGGTATGATGATAGTGAAAATATTTAAACAATAAAAACGTAGTCTATAATTCAAAGACTACGTTTTTTTATAAAATTTAAGTATTAAATAAGTTAAATCTTAATAAAAGATAGAACTTCCTAGTTTTACTTTTTGGGCATTTATAGCTCCATCTTTAATATTATCACCATACACTACAAAAGCTACTATATCACAATTTTCTTTTTTATAAGAACTTATATCTATTGTAAACGATTTAGTATATGTTTTTGCTTCCTTTGGAAATTCTTCTGGGATAAGATCACCCATAAAATTTGTTGCTACTTTTCTTAGAACGTGATTATGCTCAAAAGATTCAATTTTTCTAGGTAATGAAAAGAATTTTGATGTCTTGAAATCCTCATTATTGGATAAATAATTAGCTTGACTTCCCATTAATTTATTTTCAAGTAGCATTACAACAAGCTTTAAAGGTCTGTCAAAACTATTAGAAAATCTTAATTTAAGATCAACTTTAGCTTCAGTTCCACTAACTTTAGTTTTTAAACCTAAAGATACTTCAGATTTATCCTTAATTTTCTTTATTGGATTATCATAAATACTATAACCTTTCCCTTTTTCATATTTAAAATTAGTTCTATTAAAGAAAACAGAAGGAACTCCTCCTACTGTTGAAACAAAAGATGTAGCTTCTTTACATGAAAGACCGTCATTTGCATGAACAGCAATTGCAAAGAAATTTTCATTTTCTGAATATTTCTCTAATGGTTCCATTACATATGGACACCATCCACACCAAGTTGCAGTTACGTCCTCAATAAACACTTTATGAACAAATACATTTTCATCAACATATTCTATTGTAATAGTAGAGGATTTACTTGTTTTATATTTTGCATAAACCAAAAAATCTCCTTTCACATCCGACGTATAAGTATTTCCTGTAATTTCTTTATCATTTACAAAAAACTTTGACTCAGAAGTAATATCATTACCCGAAGCATCTTTAACTGTAAAAGTAGCAACTTTACTTTCTGCAATATATAAAATAGCCTTATCAACAGTCAATTTTATACTTCCAGAATCTTTCTCTTTTTCTTCATTATCCCCCACACCACTAGAGCAAGAGGCAAAGATTGCTATTGAGAATAATATTCCCAATATTAGTTTCATTTTTTTCATACGATTTGATTTAATTTTATATTATTTTAATAAGATATTGTTTCTCCCAATTTTACTCTTTGTGCATTCACAGCTCCATTCTTCAAATCATCTCCATAAATTACAAAAGCTACAAGTTCACAATTTTCCACTTTATAATCTTCTACTGAAACCTTAAAGTTTTTTCTAACTAACCTTCCTTTTTTAGTAAGATCACTGCTTATTGTTTCGCCTAATATATTTGTAAGATTCTTTCTTAAAACATGCATATGAGAATAATTCTTAATATCATT
Organism: Marinilabiliaceae bacterium JC040; assembly: GCA_022496785.1. Classification (GTDB taxonomy): domain Bacteria; phylum Bacteroidota; class Bacteroidia; order Bacteroidales; family Marinifilaceae; genus SNAP01. The sequence continues at coordinate 66,527 of SNAP01000007.1, forward strand.
CGGCATATCGTAATACTTACTATCCTTATAGAATACATTATTAGAATAATCGTTTTGTTGTCGTCCAATAACTTTATTTTCTAGAAGCAATACAACTAATTTTAAAGGTCTTTCATACGATTCTGCAAAAGCTAATTCCACATCCACATTTGCAGTACTACCTTCTACTTTAGTCTTTAATGAGATTCCTAAACTTACTTCATCAGAAGTATCTTTACTAGGATCTTCACACATCCACTCCTTACCTTCACATCTATTAAAAATGATTGTAGGAAGTCCATCAATTGAAAAATCTTTGTATAAATTCTTACCAGCATCAACTTCTAAGTTATCATTCTGATAAAGAGAAATAGGAATGAAATTATCATTCTTAGAATATTTCTCAATATACTCTATAGCTCTAAGACTCACTCCACACATTGTAGAAGTATAAAATTCAACAATCACTTTGTGTTGAATATCTTCAGATCTGATAACAGTTGTTTTATTATCATCCTTTGGATCATTATTCTTCTCATCTTCTTTTACAGAATTACTTGTTCCTTTTGAACATGAAACAATAGCTATTAGACTTATAAAGCCTAATACATACAATAGTTTTTTCATTTTATTATTAGTTTAGTTTATTATGCCATATTTAGAATCGAGTAGAAATACTCAAACTAAAAGCATTCATAGATGGAATCATTCTACAAACACCTCCTACACAAGTAATTCCTCCTCTTTGTCTTCCATAGCTAGCTATCAATTTTGTTGCTCCATGAGAATAAGTTGCTCCAGCAGAATAATAATGAATTTTAGAATTTTCATTACCATAATTATAATCATCACCCACATAAAAAGAGAAACGAGGAGCGAAAGACAATTCTACTAAAGCAGCCATCCACGAACGCATATCGTTATCAGCATATAGATGTTGTAGTTCAACTCGTAGAGATTTTCTTCTTGCCATTTTATAAGTCATATCTAGAATGCAAACCTGAGGTTTCACAATAAACTTCTTAGTATGCTCTAAAACTCCTTTATTATATTCTTGAAAATGGTAAGTAAAAATTGTTTTAAATTTCTTATTCCATTTCTTAGTCATTTCAAAACTAAAATCTTTATAATAATTAGTACCATTAAAAGACAAAAATTCTTGCTTTCCTTTTTTCTCTTCTAAAGCATTTAATATTGAACAATTAAAAGCTAATTGAGTACCATATTTACCACCTAAAAAAGAATTCCTTTTAAATTTATACATTAAATCGAACTGTGCTCCAATCTCACTATCTGTCTGACTTGCATAAACATAAATATTGCTTAAAGAATAAGAATGTTGTTTCACTAGTACAGGAATATAGTTAAGAGAAAGATATGGAGGAATTGAATTTCTCTGACTTGAATAAGTCATATGATCAACACATCTAAATATATAATTAAAAGTTAAACCTTTAAAATAAGAAGAACCATTTACCAAAAGAGCTTTGCCCTTAGGGATGATAATTCTCAAATCTTCATTAAAATCTTTTCCCTTCTCGACATATTCGACAGATATATTAGCATTTTCACTTTCAAAATCACATCTTGCAGAATAAGCATCAACAGCAGTAGGAACATTATCTACTGGTCCTGAATAATCTTGAAAACGACTTACAAACGATCCTCCAAAAACAATATTATATGAAGATTTCTCAAAAAGCACTTTTTTCAAAGATATATCGAAATCGGCACCTCTTACTTTTCCAACACCTCTTTCAAAACCAAAACGATGCTGACCTGCTACACCTTTAAGTCGAACAATATCTTTAAAATTATAAGCAAGTTTTACACCATCTAGAGAATTATCAATACCTAACTGTCTTTCTTCAAAAGATCTCAATATTAAACCAGAACCAAATTGTTCATAAAAATTACCTACTGTAATAAACAAATCTTTAGAGTTGAAGGATATATATCTATTAGCAATATCCGACCCCTTATACATATTTCTATCATACCCAATCAAAGCAGGTAAATACGATTCATATCTTAATCCAGCAGTAAAATTCTTAAAAGTATATTTACATGTAAGATAATTATTACTAGCAAATCTATCATCCAAAGTCTTAATTCCCAATTTATTATCTTTAAAATAATAATTAGAATTAGATTCAAAACTTCCACTTAATTGTCCATATTCTTGAGCTGATACTGAAGATATTAGAATAAATAGAAGTCCTATACTAAGTAAAAATCTATTTTTCATTTTTCACCTCCAACAACTTTTCATAAACAACATCCTCATCACCAGCAACATATGATGAATGCTCCCAAACTATCTTTCCATTCTTAATTATAAACACATGAGGAATTAAATTAATACCTAATGCTCTTTTCAAATTTTGATTATCATCTAAATATATATCATACTGCCAATCTCTACCCTTTACAAAAGATTTCACTCTTGAAGAGCTTCTTGAATCGTCTATAGAAACAGCAATAAATTTAACTCCTGTTTCCTCCTTCCAATCGTCTAACAGATCAGCAACAGCAGTCAATTCTGCAATACATGGTTTACACCAAGTTGCCCAAAAAGAAAGAATAACAATTTTATCTTTTTTAACAACTTCTTTTATATCAACAGTCTCACCATTGAATTTCTTTAATCTTACACTTGGAACACTTTTTTGAGCAAACAAAAAAGAACTCATCATAATTAATAAACCTACAATTATTAGTTTTTTCATAATTTCTTTCATTTAAGTAGACAAAATTAACAATATTTCTTATTAATTATACAAAGACTAACTTTATGTTACAATTAGATTAAGTATTTTAACTTTTCTTTACATTAAAATTTAGATAAATTAACAGTTTTTTAACATCTCATTTGTAAAAACTACAAAATATGTATTAGCCTTAATAAAATGATGAAAAAATAACATCCAATAACTTTTAATTGTTTGCAATCGATAAAATTATAATGTACTTTTAATGCAAAGTTTAAATTATCAAAGTAAAAATAAAGCGGAGGTAAATATTATGAGCGAAGAAATAAAAAATCTAGAACCAAAAGAAGTTTGGGAAAACTTCTATCTATTAACACAGTGTCCACGTCCTTCAAACCACGAAGAGAAGGCAAGAGAAGCAGTAATGAACTGGGCAAAAGAACGTAATTTCGATGCTGAAATAGATGAAACAGGAAACATTATAATTAGAAAAGCAGCTACTCCAGGAATGGAAGACAGAATGGGTTGTATTTTACAAGGTCACTTAGACATGGTTCCACAAAAGAACAATGATACAGTACACGACTTTGAAAAAGATCCTATTGATGCATACGTAGAAGGAGAATGGGTTACTGCAAGAGGAACAACTCTTGGAGCTGACAACGGTATGGGTGTAGCAGCAGGAATGGCTTTACTAGAATCAACAGATATACCTCACGGACCTATTGAAGTACTTATTACAGCAACAGAAGAAACTGGAATGGATGGAGCAGAAAATCTAAAACCAGGTGTTCTTAAAGGAGATATCTTATTAAATCTTGATTCTGAAACAGAAGGAGAATTATATGTAGGATGTGCAGGAGGTATTGATGGTAACTTCACTTTCAACTACAAAAATGTTGATGTTCCTGCAGGAGTAAAAGCATGTAATGTAGAGATTAAAGGTCTTAAAGGTGGTCACTCAGGAATGGATATTATTTTAGGAAGAGGAAACTCTAACAAACTATTATTCCGTTTCATTAAAAAAGCATATAGAGAATTAGGTGCTAGATTAGTATCTGTTAATGGTGGTTCTCTTAGAAATGCTATTCCTCGTGAGTCTATGGCAACAGTTGTTGTACCAGAAGCTAATGTAGAAGCATTTGTAGCATTAAAAGAAGAATTTGAAGCAATCTTCAAAAGTGAATTTAAAGCTGTTGAACCAGATTTAGAATTTAAACTTGAAGCATGCGACACTCCATCTCAAATGATTGAAGAAAAAGTTCAATTAAACCTTATCAATGCAGTATTAGCTTGTCCTAATGGTGTAATGAGAATGAGTGATGCTATGGAAGGACTTGTTGAAACTTCAAACAACCTTGCATTTGTAGAAAGCAAAGATGGTGTTATCACTATTAGCTGTCTACTTCGTTCTGCTGTAGATTCTGCAAAACTTGCTCTTGTAGAAGTTATGACTTCTGTATTCGAAATGGCACAAGCAGATACTATCGATTTCACAGGAGAATATCCAGGATGGCAACCAAATATGGAATCACCTATCCTTAAAACAATGCAAGAAACTTACAATAAAATGTTTGGTTCTGTACCTGAAATTAAAGCAATTCACGCTGGTTTAGAGTGCGGTCTTCTAGGTCATACTTACCCTAACTGGGATATGATTTCTTTCGGACCAACAATCCAATCTCCTCACTCACCAGACGAAAGAGTAAATATTGCATCTGTAGGTAAATTCTGGGATTTCTTTAAAGAAACTCTTAAGAACGTTCCTACTAAATAATATATGTTCTAAATATCCAAAAGGGGAGCTTTTGCTCCCCTTTTTTATTTTGATTCTATGAATTATTCTTTTTAAATCTTTCTACTGCTTTTACAAATAATACTATAGTATTAACAATTTCATCTTGTTCATATTTATACATATTATTTATACTTACATCAGAGAAACATGAATCCGATTTTCCTATAATTGTATTATAAGCTTGATAATTTCCATAAAAGAAAGATATATCCATTCCTGTCTCATCAATAAAAGCTTCTTTTTGAGTTTTAGCCTTATGAAATTCTTTTTGTGTAAAAATACCAGAGATTTTTAAAACTCTTGTTCTCTTATCTATAGCAAATTGATATATATTATTTGTTTCAACACAATATTCCTCTCTATAGATAACGTCAACCTTTCTACTAAGAAACATAGATAATTCATCACAAATATCGTTCTTCCATTTAGTAGAATATGTTTTTGCTTTAAAAACAAAACTGTCATCTTCAATTAACCTTTTCTCTACTTCTTTAGAACGTTTAGCAATTTTTTCTTTTTCTATATTTGTTTTCAAATATGTAGACTTATACTCACATAATTCATTATATTCTCTAATGTTAGAGGTTTTGTATGCTATTTCCAAAGAATTAATTTCAGAACTTAAAAGAAGGTTTAAAGAACTTACTACTGCATATTTTTCATTGAAATAAATTTTACTGTGTAAATTCTTTATTTGCAAAGGTATAAGCCCTAGTTTCTCAACTTCTTTTACTGTTTCTTTTTCACCTTCTCTTACATAAAATGTAATCTTAACTCCTCTTTTTATAGCTTCTTTTAATTTATCTACTAATCTAAACCATTTACTAATCTTTACATATGGTGAAACTAGTACTACTTCTTTTTTTGCTTCTTCAATAAGAGTTAAAACCTCTCCTGATATTAAATTGGGCTTTAATAATTTCATTAGATTCTATAGCCGTTAATTTTTAATCTATATCTTCAATTTTATTAATCAACTTTGTAATAGCTCTACTATGTTTGAATTCATCCTTACATTGCGGATGTTTAGATATTATATAATATTTTGATTTAATTTTACACACTTTTGTTTTATATTCACCCCATGATGCCTTATCAATATATTTCAATTTTTCTCCATTATTTAAATAAGTTAGAAAATCATCTTCCCAATCAGAGGTAAAAAAAATCACATACTTTGGAGACATTATTGATATCTCTTTTTTTAATATTTTAGCACAAGTTTCAAATTGTAAAGATTTAGTTGATTCTGAAGTATTTCCACCTTTTTTAGGAGAAAGTTTATACAAATTATTCCAAGCTATTTTTCTATACCACTCTTCTTCATTAGTATGATATATTTCTTGAGATATGTTTTTTATTAATCTCCAGAATGCAGATTTATTTGTATTATAACCTTCAGTATTACCTTCACATTCAACGACCCAACGTAATTGTTCTTTCTTAGAAACTAAACTATTTTTAGTATTTCCAAATAATACATTCAAATTTAATGAACCATTATCCGAACCATTTAAACACTTTCCAACAAACATTATTCCTGAATTATTAGTTTTAGGAAATTTTTCACCCCATTGAACCGAAAAGACAGAATCACCTTTCTTAGAATAATTATCAATTAAATCTGAATACAATGGTTTTAATTTTTCTATAAACTCTTTTCTAAAATCTTTCATTACTATCATATATTAATTTATAACTCACAAAATTAAAACTATTGTATATATTTTACAATTATATCAATACTATTTACACAAAAACCCACTCCCCCAAAAGGGAAGTGGGTAATAATTAAACAAAAACAAAATGTTAATTCATCTATTTACTAAATACTACCTAAATGAAATATCAACTGAATTATCTTCTGGAGCTAAATCTGTCCATACGCTATTCACAACATTAATAACCGTTCTCAACTGATTTGGAATAGTATATTTATCTGCAATAACATTATACATATCAATATTCTTCTGCTGATTAGAACTAATACTTTCGTCTCCTTTATAATGTGCAACAAAAGCATCAGTTGCCATTCTACCTACAAGTCCCAATAGTTCTTGATTCTTATATTCTTCTGGAAGTTCATTAGCATATGAAGAAACTATACCCGACAAACCTCTCTCTACATAGTTCTTTGCGTAAGTTTGAAAATCTTTTGCATCTGTAATACTATAGTTTATATGCTCTATCTTTTTACTCTTAATCGACAAAACTTTTCCATCGTAATTCATTATTCTAAAAGGACACGGATACGTAACTGTGGAACCAGTTTCTATATCATAAAGATCTTCTCCTCCATTAGAATACCTAACAATATCCTGAGCATGGAAGTGTCCTGTAAATACTATATTAATACCTAATTCAATAAATTTATTAGCACTCATTCTCCAATTATCAATAAGATATTCAGGCATAACTACAGATTGATTTGGGAAATGCTCTATCAATCCATGATGCTGCATAACAAACAATCTAATACCTTTTGATTTCGCTTCAGCTGCCTGTTTTTCAATAAATAACATAGTTTCAGGCTTAATCCTTCCACCTGTTATACAAGTATTCTTTTCATAATCATTAAGTTCATATTTACATACATCTAAAGCCAAGAGTCTCAATTTAGGAGATAATTCAGCAACATACGACAGAGAATGTTCATCCCTAGCTATAGCTTCTCCATAGCCATAATCCTTATAAATCTGAGCAAATTCATCTTTACTAGTAGTCTTTGTTCTTTGCATTTCATCTCCATTATATATCACAGAATGTGGATTATTCACATCATGATTACCCGGAACAACATAAACCTTAATTCCACTAGCCTCAAGATCTTTAAGATATTTATCAGCGAAATTCTTATTAGAAACATATTCTCCATCCTTTGTTAAATCACCAGGAATAAGTACAATATCGGGATTTTCTGCTTTTACTCTTTTTACTAATTCCTCAATTATATATGGAGATTCTTTCAATAATTTTCTATCCTCATCAAGATATTTTTCTAATGCTTTACCATCTTTTTTTATTAAAGATGGATCCATATAGTGAGGATCTGAAAAGACTGCTATTTTAAGATTATCTAATTTTTGAACCTCAACAGTACTTTCTTCTTTTTTACAAGAAACAAATAGTAAAATTAAATACACGATGCTTATTAAGCGTAATTTAGTTTTCATTATTATGATTTTTATTAGTTAAATATTTTTATACAAAAATCAATAATAGATGTTACTCTTTGCTTAAGCGATTGTTACAGTTTTATTAAGATTCATTTTTTAAAATATAGATTTTCCTTCATAATTATATTTTTAATAGAAATACTGTGGACTTTTATTAAATTTCTTAATAAATTTATAAACAACTAAAAACCACATCATTAACCTAAATAAAACAAAATGAAAAAACTTTATTTATTACTAAGTATTTTAGCCGTACTAGTATTTAATATCTCAAAAGTAGAAGCTCAAGAGTCTAAAAAGAAAAACAAGAAATTTGAAATTGACGTTATTAACTATTTCTCTCTAGATAATGATACTTATTATATTGGAGCATTAAATCTTGGTTACACAATTATTGATGATATTTCTATATACGTTGAAGGTGCAATATCTGAGAATATCAAAATCGATTCAAAAGAAGAAAATACTAAGTATCTATTAATGGGACTTGAAATTGATCAAAAAATCAAATGCGCAAGATTTATTCCATCTTTTGGATTTGGTGTAGCTAATGGCTTAAATGAAAAACGTTTCACCAAAAGACAAGAAGTCATGTTTATAGGATTGAAATTTATAAATGATCTTAAAAAACATTTTTACTGGGGTACAAAAATCATGTATATCAGACATGATAGAGAAAACTCATTATTTAATTTGGGATTTGTATTGGGATTTAAATTCTAACATTAGATTAAACAGGTAAAAATAATCCCACTCCACCCAACAATAAATTACACCTAATTTCTCCCTACCCTCTCCGTATCAAGTCCGTATTAACCCCCACTAAAATGGTCAAATATACAGAGAGGGTACATCATACAAACGACATACCCTCTCAACGACTTATGTAAACTTAAATAATTTTCGACCTCTATTTAAACAAATCCAATTTTTCTCCCTTAGTAGTAAACATATCTGAAATGCAACTCACTGCCATACACGAATGTACTGGAACAATTCCTAACAACTCCCCTATTTCTATCTCCTTAAACAATTCTTCACTCACTTTCAATACACCATGTTCTTGAGATAAAGAAGCTAAATATCCGCCTGCTATAATTGGAGTCCATTCTTCTCCATCAAATTTCACAATACTTCCATACAATTTATTTCCATCTCCAGTATCAATATACTCTTTAGAAAAATGTACTCCACCACCATAAATTATAATTTCTTTTCTTTCATCGTGCTTTGCAACAACAGGACATGCCATTGTAACAGCAACTTCATCGTCGTCACATCTTCCTTGTATAAATCCGTCTAAATCGTAAAACACAAAATTACCAGGACGTAATTCATCTATACCATAATATTCTTCTACTATAGAGCAAGATGGCGTATCACCTATTGATGAAATAATATTTGGATTGTCTTTTTTGAAATAATCTTTCAATTCCGACATTATTCTTAATACTTCTCCATGATTATTACGGATTTCTTCTTCATCTTTAGCGTGATAATTCTGACCAGAATGCGTTAGGAATCCTATAAATTCAGTCTTTTCTGTTCCTTTTATCTCATCTACAACATTTTGAATCTCTTCTATATTCTCACACCATATACCTGTACGATGATAACCTGTATCAATCTTTATATACAAATTTATATTAGATGATAAATAATGCTTCAAGAATCTTACTGAACCAACAGATTCTACTAATAAGTTTAATGTAATTCTCTCTGCAAGAGCATTTATCTCTTCCATTTCAAGTATATTCAATGGAAAGGCTACTGATATATCTTTCCATCCATTATCTGCAAAATATTTTGCCATAGATATTGAAGATACTGTTATTGCCTCTACTCCTTCTTCTCTGAACCACTTTCCTATACTTGCAGATTGATGAGTCTTAAAATGAGGACGAAACAAAACATTAGCTTTATCCGCTTTTGCCTTCATCTTTCTGATATTTCTAATACATTTCTCTTTATCTACTATTAAACTTGGTTTATTTATCATCTCTATATTAGTTTTTATCCATTATTTAATATCTTATTATAACAAAAGTAACAAAATTCACTATATAATTTTTATATATTTGTCATCGGTCAAAAAGATTATAGTATGAAGAATTTATTGAGATTTTTAAATGGCTCTGTCCATTTCGTTTTGTTTAAACGACTGATGATTATTCTAGTGATGTATTCTGTTTGTAGAATTGGTTTCTACCTCTACAATTTAGATGCTTTCGGTCATCTCACTTTTGCTCAACTTTCTTATATGATGCTTGGGGGACTTAAATTCGATATATCTGCTATAATTTATACCAATCTTCTATTTATTGTTCTGCATATTCTGCCTTTTAGGTTTAGAGAGAAGAAATTGTATCAGAAATTACTTATGTGGATTTTCTATATCTTCAATTTTATTGCTCTTACTTTTAATATGTCGGATTTTATTTATTATAAGTTCACTTTTAAAAGAACTACTCTTGGACTTTTTAAAGAGTTTGGTAGTAATACTAATATATTTAAACTGCTGTCTAATTTCATTTTTGACTATTGGTATGCTTCTGCTTTTGGTATTGTAGTTTTTGCTATTATTATATTTCTATATAGAAAGACTAAGATTGAAAAGACTTATATTCTGAATAAGAATCTTTATTTTCTTTTCCATACTGTGATGATGGTGGTTGTAGCTGGTCTTTGTGTGGCTGGAATAAGAGGAGGATTTAAACATTCTACACGACCTATTACTTTAAGTAATGCTTCTAAATATATTAATAAACCACAGGAAAGAGCTATCGTTTTAAATACTCCTTTTGCTATGATCAGATCGGCAAATAGTGTAAAACTTAAAAAAATGCACTATTTCCCTGAAGAGGAAGCGAAAGCTATTTTTAATGCTGAACAAACTTTTACTAAAGATTCTACAGATAAAAAATTGAATATTGTTGTACTTGTTGTTGAAAGTATGGCTAAAGAACATTTGGGTTTTTATAATAAGAATATAGAGGGATATAAAGGGTATACACCTTTCCTTGATTCTTTGTGTAATCATGCATATGTGTGTCAGGAATCATATGCTAATGCTAATAAATCTATTAATGCACTTCCTTCCACTCTTTGCTCTATTCCATCTTTTAAAGATGCTTTTATTTTAAGTAATTATTCAGGTAATAAAATTAATTCAATTGGTAGCTTGCTTAAAAAAGATGGTTATTATTCTGCTTTCTTCCATGGTGCTCCAAATGGCTCTATGGGATTTGATGCTTTTATTAAACAAGCTGGCTATGATGCTTATTTTGGTAAAACAGAATATAATAACGATAAGGATTTTGATGGAATGTGGGGTATATGGGATGAACCTTTCTTACAGTATTTTGCTAATACTATGGACTCTTTTAAACAACCTTTCGTAAGTACTGTGTTTACTTTATCATCTCATCATCCTTATAAAGTTCCAGAAAAATATAAAGGAGTTTTCCCTAAGGGACATCTACCTGTTCAAAAGGCAATTGGATATACCGATAATGCTATAAGAAAATTCTTTGCTACAGCCTCTAAAATGGATTGGTATAAGAATACTGTTTTTATTATTCAAGCAGATCATTCTATTTCTCCATATCTTAAAGAATATAGGAATACAAGAGGTCGTAAGGCTATACCTATAATTATATATAAACCAGGAGATGAGAATTTTGTGAAATACGATCCTAATAAGGTAATTCAACAAGCAGACGTTCTACCTACTCTTCTTAATATGGTGGGGTATGAAGGTAAATGTATTTGTTTTGGTAATGATATACTAGATCCTAATAAAGATCATTTTGCTGTTAGCTATCAAGGTGGTGCTTATAATATTACTATGGATGGATATCTTCTTCAATTTGATGGTAAGAAGTCTATAGGTTTATATGATATTAAGGAAAGATATCTAGAAACAAACCTATTAGGAAGTCTTCCTGAAGTTCAAAATAAACTTGAAAATAAAATAAAAGCAATCATTCAAGAGTATAACTCAAGAATGATTGATAATAAACTTTCTGAATAAAGTATTTAGCTAAAGTATTCTATAATGAATACTTTAGCTTATTTCGATTTGAAGCTTCCTTTAGATATTCTTCTAATTTTGTCTTCTTTCTTTTTATTCTGTGAGTAGGAACTAAATGTTCTTTTGTCTTTGGATTTTCATCTATAACTTTTATTCCTTTATCTGTTTTAATTATTTTAAAGGAATCATATATCTCGTCGTTCAATTTATACGATTTATATTGTAGAGTATCTTTAGATATATCTAATATTTGGAATAATTTAATTGAAGAACCTAACCTATCTGCTTCTTCATCAATTACAACATCATAGAACTTTCTAGAACATGATGATTCTACATATACTGGTGTACTTAATTTCCCATCTTCTTTTGTAATATATCTGCTATATGAATGATCGTGACCTTGAAGTATTAAATCTACTTTCATTTCTTCCAACATATTCGCAAATAGAGTACTCATTATTATAGTACTTCTTCCTTTTCCTGCAGATTTTATCGGATGGTGCATAAATATTATTTTCCATTTCTTATCTGTCTCTTTAAAGATTCTTTTTGCCCAATAATATTGACTGAAATAAGTAGCTAGTCCTTGAACTCCATCAGTATCTAGAGATACAATACACGCATCTTCAATCTCCCAGTGTGCAACTCTCCCTTTAAATAGTTTTGCTCCATTCTTTGGTAAAGGCCAATAATACTTCCATCTCTTATCTAATATCTTGAATAATGCTTTTATGTATTCATGATTTCCAGTACAAGCAATTACTGGTTTATTCTGAAATATTGAATCACCAGCTAAAATAAATTCATTCCAATATTTATCCATAGGACGCTCAACACAATCTCCTCCAAACATCCAGAAATCTAATTTTGGAAATCTTCTATTTATATGTCTAAATATAGTATCGGAAACTCCTCCTACTAAATCTTGTATATCTCCTAAATATGCAAATCTTACCTTATTATTAACCTTGTTTAAAGATAGTTTATACCATTTAGAATACTTATCTCCTGTCTGTACACGATATTTATAATTTTTAGCTTGTAGATTTTTTAGATCTACTCTGTAAAAGACATTCTTACCTCCCATAGTAGATACTTTCTTGTGCTTGGCTGGTAATATCTTCTTTACGCCATTTTCTACATCGTATAGCTCTAGAAATGATTTATGGGGCACTGAATCACAACGCCATGATATAGCTCTATCATAATCTGCATTTGCTCCTAGTGATTGAATTATTCTATTTGGACTGTTCGGACATATATAATCTGCCTCTGGATATTTTTTAAACCATGTATTCCATTTCCAAATGAAAAGTGCTGCAACTAATATAATTAGCCCAGCAAAGATCTTTAGACCTAAGTATCGCATTTTGTTTTGTTTATTTGTTTAGTAATTTGTATCTGATTTCCCTCCAAAGTAAAACATTTTTGACCTTTTAATCAAATCATTATTGAAAATATATGTATATAATGTTCACTCATTCAAAAAAAAATTAATAACTTAATAATCTAATTATCAATGGATTTTACAATATAATAGAAAAATATTTGGTAATTTTTTATTATCTGGTCTTGCAGAAATGAATAATTGATATATATTTGTAATGATTTCAATTTTGTAGTCAATCAACCTTAATTATAAGAAAAATGGAAAAAAATACAATTTATTCTACAAAAGCTACAGCTAGCGGTGGTAGAAATGGAAAAGTTCAAACTGAAAATGAATTATTAAAATTCGAAACTAGACTTCCTAAAGAAATGGGAGGTGAAAATAACGATTACACTAACCCTGAACAGCTATTTGCTTGTGCCTATGCTACTTGCTTCGATGGTGCTATTGGATTTGCTGCAGGACTAAATAATTACGAAGTTACTTCTGAAACAACTGTTGAAATTCATGTTGATGCTGCAGAAAACTCTTCTTTAAATTTAAGAGCTGATGTTGTTGCTGATATTCAAGGTATTTTAAGAAAAGATGCAGAAAAGCTATTGAAACACGCTCATTCTATTTGCCCTTATTCTAAGGCTTTAAAACCGGGTATGGAAATTTCTGTTAAACTGAAATAATCTATTAATTGATTTATAATTATTTTCAATTTAGGGAATTATTCTTGTAATAATTCCCTTTTATTATTCCATTAATATCTATAAAAAGAAAAGGCTACATTCTAATAAATGTAGCCTTTCAATATTATAAAGTATTATATATCTTATTTCTCTTCGATATTTGGTAACTCTAAACCATATCCTTTACGCTTATCTTCAATCTTAAGAGCTAAACCTATTAACATAGCGATTGCTCCAAGACCAGCAAAGATACACATTGGTAATGTATAATTGTATTCCAATGGGTTTGTTACTCCTTTATTTGTTGCAGCTAATGCAGCTCCAATAATCATTGGGAATGCATATAGTCCCATATTTTGAATCCAGAAAATTAAAGCATATGCAGAACCTAATAGTTTTTCATCAACTAATTTTGGTACTGATGGCCATAATGTTGCTGGTACTAATGAGAATGAAATTCCTAATAATACAATTGCTGAATATGCAATTACTGGTGCAGCCCATGTTCCTTTAAACATTGGTAATACAAAAGCAAATACTAAGTGACAAGCAATTACTAACATAGCTCCTAAAATAAGCATTGTAGCTCCTTTACCTTTTCTATCAAGGAAGTTACCTAAGATAGGTGTAATAGCTGCAGCTCCTAATGGGAATACAAAGAATACGAAACCAGCATCTTCTGCTGAGTATCCTAAGTTACATTGAAGCATGTTAATAGCATATTTTTGGAATGGGAATATTGCAGAATAGTATAATACACATAGTAAAGCTACCATCCAGAATACTTTTAATGAGAAGATTTTTCCAAGATCAGATAATTTAAATTCTTCCTCTGGATCAGCCTCATCAACAACTCCTTCATTCTCTAATTTCTTATCCATGAAACAGTAAACAATTAAACTGAAAAATCCGATTATCATTAATAATACTGAAAATGCTACTGGACGAGAAACACTAATATGACCTCCTAATTTAGAGATAAATGGAGAACCTACCATAACAACAGCTACACCACAACGTGCAATTGCCATCTCTGTTCCCATAGCTAATGCTAACTCTTTTCCTTTAAACCATTTTACAATACCACGTGATACTGTGATACCACCCATTTCAACACCACATCCGAATAACATGAATCCGATAGCTGCTAATTTAGCAGATGCTGGCATTCCTGCATAAAATGGAGTAATGTTCCAAGCTGTTAATGGTAAATTTAACCAATCATTTAAAAATGATTCTGTTGCACTACCCATAAATGCGTCAGATACTGCATACCATTTTAAAGCACCACCAATAACCATTACAGCTCCTGATAAAATAGCAGTGAAACGTACACCCATTTTATCTAAGATAATACCTGCAAAGATTAAGAAGAATACAAATACATTCAAGAATGTTTCTGAACCTGCAAAGTGTCCATATGCATTTGGATCCCATGCTCTACCTCCTTCAGCAATTGGTTTTGCTAATAACTCTTGTAGTGGTGATAATATATCCACGAAAATGTAACCGAAAAACATTGACAGCGCTAACAATATTAATGCCGTCCATCTCATTGCTTTTGAATCTCGCAATGATTGTCTAATTTGATCTGTCATAAAACTATAATTATTGATTTCTAAATTGTCTATATTTTTTTAACACGACACGCAAAGATAATACTTTTTATATATTTCTAAAGCTTTTGTATGTTAATATAAAGCCAAAAAAAAGACCTAACTACATCATTTGATGATTATTATTAGGTCTTATTATTAACAATATCTTTTACTTTTCTTCGAAGTTTAACTTCCTATTTTTATAAAGATAACTTGCCGATTGATAATATCCTATCGATTCCTCTAAATCTTTATCTATTAAACTACTAGACTTCTGTTTACCTTTTGTTATAGTGAAACTTTCTACCCTTTTCACAGGATATTGTACTGTTAAGTTGTTCCCTTTTAACAAACCTATTTTTTGGTATGTTCCTATCAATGCTCTATTTGGATTGTATTTTAATAAGTTTTTACCGTAAAATTTAGAACGATACGATAAATTTAATAGCCCTAGTACTGTTGGAGCAAAATCAATTTGTCCACATAAATAATTAATTTCTCTAGGTTCTATTATCTTAGGAGCATATATAAACAATGGTATATGATATTGTTTTACAGGTAGAGATGTTTCTCCTGCACTTCCAGCACAGTGATCTGCTACTATTACAAATATCGTTTTATCAAACCAAGGATGTTTCTTAGCTTTCTCTATGAAAGATTTAATAGCATAATCAGTATATTTTACTGCTCCACTTCTTCCTGTATGTGATGGTATATCTATCTTACCTTCTGGATATGTAAATGGTCTATGGTTTGATGTTGTCATTATAAAATTATGGAATGGCTTTCCTGTTTTATATACATTATCAGCCACTTTTAGAGCTTTATCAAATAAATCCTCATCGCATACTCCCCAAGCATTCTTAAATGTAATTTCCTCTTTTGTGAAATCAGATAAATCGACAGTTGAATAACCATTATTTCCAAAGAAATAGTTCATATTATCGAAATATCCATATCCTGCATATATGAAATTGTTTATATAACCTTTAGTCTTTAATACATTTCCTAAAGAATGCATATCCTCGTTATCAGGACGCTTTACTATTGAATATCCTGGTGTTGGTGGTACACTAAGTGTTAGTGCCTCCATTCCTCTAACTGTTCTTGTTCCATTTGCATAGAAATTAGGGAAGAATAAACATTTCTTAGATAGAGAATCTAAAAATGGTGTTATATGTTTTTTATTTCCAAATCTCTCCATAAAACGAGCAGAAAGACTCTCTACAGTAATCATCATTATATTATAATGATTCTCTTCTCCTTCTGAAATTATGTCTCTTGTGATATCTAATGAATTTTCATTTACAAATTTAGCATCATCAGTATATACCGATTCTCTTACAGATTTAAATACTGAATCTATAGATTTTGTTTCGTAGAATGTATCGTAGTCTAATTCATTATTTAAGAACGCAGAAAATATTTGATATATTCCATTGTGTCCTAACTCATTACAATATGTATTTCCCTCTACCTCTAGTGTTCTATCTGTTACTGTATACCAAGATATTAATGGTATTGATAAGAAAATGACCGTTGCTCTTAGTCTTTGAAAGAAAAAAGAACGTCCATAGAAAGATGTTATAAAATATTTCCATACAAACAAGAATATAAATGTTGCTACTGATATAATTCCAGCAAATATTAAAGGCATTGGATAAGATTCTTGAATATTTGAAATTACCTCAGTTGTATACACTAAATAATCTACAGCAATAAAATTAAATCTTACTTGAAATTCTTCCCAAAAGAACCACTCACTAACTGATGAAAATACAAGTATTCCTATAGATAGAATAAAAAAGAAATAAGAGATTATTTTATTAATTCTAGAGTTGAATATTTTATCAGGAAGGATGAATGTATATATCACAAATGGTATCAGAAAATATGAACAAGCTACCAAATCGTAGAAAAGTCCATTAAAATATATTTTTATTAATTTCATGAAACTCATATCTAAACTTGAGAAATCATAAAACATTAATACTGTTCGTATAACAAACGATATTGATACGAACAGAACGATAAACAGTAGTATACCATTATATCTTTTAGGTAATAAATTTTTTAAATTCATATTAGTTATATTTTTATTTTTGAATCGATATACACTTTTAATGATTTAGGCAATACTTTGATTTCTAAATCTTTCGATAGTTCTAATGGTTCCCCATCAATATGAGATATTTCATCTCCCTGATGAATTTTAAAATTACTACCTGAATAAATATTACAATACGATGATTTGTGAAGTGTTTTATTTAAAAAACGTATTCCAACAATTGGTAATGCTAACAATGATGGCTTTCTTAAAGATACTATTTCGCATTTACCATCATTTATCTTTGCTTGAGGGTTTATATATGCGTTATTTCCATATTGACATGAATTGGCTATACTAAATAGAAATGCTTTTTCTTTTACAATACCAGTTTCCGTCTCTATTGTATAACCTTGATTTTTATAAGAAAAATAAGAATTTAGAACTGATTTAAGATATGAAAAGAATCCTCTTGAATTCATATTAGCAAATTGATAACTCACTAAAGCATCGAAACCTACTCCTGCAACATTAAAACATTTCTCTCCATTAATATCTATACAATCTATTTCTCTTGCTTCAAATTTATTTATTTGCTCTAAAGCTTTAATAGGTTTCATTGATATTCCTAAATGACGAGCTAATCCATTACCTGAACCACAAGGAACTATTGCCATTGCCACATTACTATTTACAAGTATTTTGGCTACTTCGTTAACGGTTCCATCACCTCCTATAACAACAATAATATCTTTTTTATCGCTTATTGCTCTTTCGGCTATTTCACTTGCATGACCAGCATATTCAGTCTTTATTATTTCTATATTAAATTTTGACTTATCTAATATATCTCCAATTTTACTGTCTATACCTTTTTGCTTTCCTGTTCCTGATATTGGATTTATAATTACAAGAAGTTCTTTCTTCATAGTCTATTTTACTTTTTTACAACACAATAATACAAAAACTTAATAGTCAATACAAGAAGAAAAAAGGGGTAGAAATAAATATTTCTACCCCTATATATTTTTTAACTTATTTTAAGTTCTTTTTATTTGTTTATATGAACTGGTTTTGATTCTTTAGGTAGTACTAAATTAAGTAAAACTCCTACTACAGAAGCTAAACCTATCCCTGCCATTGTAAAGTCTCCCCAAACAAATTTTGCCCCTCCAATTCCAACACATAGTACAATTGATATTATCACTTGATTTCTTGTCATATTTATATCTGTCTTTGAATCTACAAGAGTCTTTATTCCAACACTTGCTATCATACCAAATAATAAAATCATAATTCCTCCTAATACCGCAGGTGGTATAGATTGAAGAAATCCATTTATCTTACCACAAAAAGCAAATATGATTGCAGTTCCTGCTGTTATTCTTAAAACTCCAGGATCTGTAACTTTTGTTAAAGAAATTGCTCCTGTTACTTCTGAATATGTTGTGTTAGGTGGTCCACCAAATAGACCAGCTAATGCTGTTGCTATTCCATCACCTAAAAGAGTTCTATGTAGTCCTGGTTCTTTTACAAAATCTTTATCTGCAACTGCACTAATTGCATACATATCACCAACATGCTCAATTAATGGTGCTATTGCTACTGGTATCATATACACAATTGCTCCCCAACTAAATTCTGGTCTTACAAATTTTGGCATTTCAAACCAAGCTGCTTCTGATATTTTAGTAAAGTCTACATATCCAAAGAAAATTGCAACTACATAACCTACTATAATTCCACAAAAAATAGGTATTAATTTTAACATTCCCTTTGCTGCTGTTGTTATTATAACCGCTGTTGCTAGAGCACTTAAAGCTATACACCAATTTGCTGCTACTGTAATACCTGGATTAGCTGCTGGATCTATCTGTATCATATTTATTCCTGCTGGTGCAAGAGACAATCCTATCAATACAATTACTGGCCCAACCACTACAGATGGGAAAAGTTTTTCAATAATCTTTAAACCATTAATCTTTATTATTGCTGAGAATATAGCATATACTACTCCAACAGCCATAAGTCCAGAAAATGTTGCAGGCAATCCATATTGAGCTGTACAAGCAATAATAGGAGCTACAAATGCAAAACTACTACCTAAGTAAACTGGGACTTTTCCTTTTGTGATAAGGTGAAAAAGAAATGTACCAACTCCTGCTGTGAATAGTGCTACTGCCGGTTGAATACCTGTTAATAAAGGAACTAGAACCGTCGCTCCAAATGCGACGAATAGAAATTGCACACCTACTAACGTGCGCTTAATCGGTGATAATTGATTCATATGTCTGAATTTGATATTAAATAATTACAATTCAGGGTACAAATGTATGTTTTTATATCCGATATAACAAATTTTAACAATTGATTGATATTCTGAATATTAGGAAATTCGATATACCTTTTTAATATTATAAGAATTAAAGGGCTATCTTTGACAGTAATTTTTAAACATACGAGATTATGATAAAATACGATAAATTCGTACTAGATAATGGTTTAACTGTTATTGTACATCAAGATAAAAGTACCCCTTTTGTTTGTATGAATATACTATATAAAGTAGGTGCTATTCATGAAAATCCTGAAAGAACAGGTTTTGCTCATTTATTCGAACATTTAATGTTTGGAGGTTCTACAAATATTCCAGACTATGATAGTCCACTTCAGGTTGCAGGTGGAGATAATAATGCTTTTACAACTTCAGATTTCACAAACTACTATTTAAATCTACCAAAAGAAAATATTGAAACTGCTTTTTGGTTAGAATCAGACAGAATGCTTTCTTTAGATTTCAATCAAAAAAGTTTAGATACTCAAAAAAATGTAGTGATTGAAGAGTTTAAACAACGCTATTTTAATCAACCTTATGGAGACGTATGGTTGTATTTAAGACCATTAGCTTATAAAGAGCATCCATATCAATGGCCAGTTATTGGTAAAAAAACAGAACATATTGCAGATGCAAATCTTGATAATGTTAAAGATTTTTTCTTCAGTCATTATGCTCCAAATAATGCTATTATGTGTGTGTCTGGTAATGTAGAAACAGAGAATATTAAAAGCCTAAGTGAGAAATGGTTTGGAGACATTCCTAGAAGAAAATTATCTGTAAAGGATATTAAGAAAGAACCAAAACAGAAAGAAGCTAGATTCCTTAAACTGGAAAGAGATATTCCTTTAGATGCAATATATAAGGCTTATCATATGTGTGATAAAAACAATAAAGAATTCTTTGCAACAGATTTATTATCAGATGTTTTATCTAATGGAGAATCTTCTAGATTATACCAGAATCTTGTAAAAGAAAAACAAATTTTCCAATCTATTGATGCATATCTATCTGGAGAAGTTGATGAAGGATTATTTATTTTTAGCGGAAAACTTGCTCCAAATATTGATATTGAATTAGCGGAAAAAGAACTTCAAAAAGAAATAAATATGATTCGAGAAGAAGTGATTTCTGAGTATGAACTTGAGAAAGTAAAAAATAAAGTTATTTCTAATTTAATTTATTCTGAAGTTAGCTATATGAACAAAGCCCTTAACCTTTGTCATTATGAACTATTAGGTAATGCCGAACAAATTAATCAACAAGCAGAGCAATATAAAAGAGTAAGTAAAGATGATATCCAAAATATTGCAAAAAATATTTTGAATGATACAAATTGTTCTACCATTCACTATTTAAAGAAAAGATAATATGACACTTAATAGAAATATTCAACCTCCAATATTTGATATAGACGAAATTGAGAATCCTATAATCGAAAAAATCTCTTTAAAAAACAAGACTAAACTCCATATTGTTAAAGGTGGAAGTCAAGATATCTTGAAAATTGATTTTGTATATAATGCTGGTACTTTCCAACAAGAAAAACCTGTTGTAGCTTCTATGACTAGTGCTATGCTTAATGAAGGCTCTAAGAAGTATTCTGCTTTCGAGATTGCTGAAAGTTTTGATTATAGAGGCGCATATATTAATACTTCAATTAGTAATCATAAAGGTATTGTTTCTGTAATTTGCCTTACAAAAGATTTAGATGATCTTTTAGAGATTGTTCAAGATATGATTCTAAGACCTCAATTCCCTAAAAAAGAATTTGATACTATACGTGAAAACAGAAAGAACTCTTTTATTACTGAATCGGAAAAGACTTCTACAATTGCAAGAAAACATTTCTTAAAGAATTTATTTGGAATTAATCATTCATATGCAAATATTGTTGATAGTGATGATTTTGATAAACTAAAAATTGAAGACTTAGTTGATTTTCATTCTAAAAATTATTCATCTGAATCGTGCAATATTGTTATTTGTGGTAAAGTAGAAGATGAACATATTGATAGTATCAAGAAATATTTTGACATAGAATATGGATGTAATAATTTAAGAGAAGAAAGAAAACTATCTATTGATACCAATGAAAAAAGAAAATTCTTTATAAAGAAAGAAGAAGCTGCTCAATCTTCAATAAGAATAGGTTGTATTAGTATAAACAAAAATCATAAAGATTTTGTTGGACTTACAATTGTAAACACTATTCTAGGAGGTTATTTTGGATCGAGATTAATGAGTAATATTAGAGAAGATAAAGGATATACTTATGGGATAAATTCAGGTTTAGCAAGTCTTCCTAAAACTGGTTTCTTTTGTATAGTAACAGATGTAAATAACGACATCAGAGACTTAGCAATTCAAGAAATATATAAAGAAATTAAAATACTTCAAGAAGAAAAAATCTCTGAGGCCGAATTACAACTTGTTAAAAACTATATGATTAGTGAGTTACTAAGATCTTTAGATGGCCCTTTTTCGGTATCTGATTTAGTAAATCAAAATCTTTTCTTCGAAATAGAAGAAGATTATCTTCAAGATTCTTTAGATATTATAAAGAATATACAAGCTGAAGATATTATGAATCTTTCAAATAAATATCTTAAAATCGATAATTTAATCGAGGTAGTAGTTGGCGCGTAAAGTGTCATGAATCTTCAATGAAGTCCATGCATCTGTTGCTGCATACCTTTGTTGAGCTGGTGTTAGATCCTCTTTTTCCCAATTAGATACTTGCTGTCTTTTTGAAATTGTAGAATCTAGCACTATGCCACAAAGTTTTTTTAATGATATATTCTCTATACCAAAACTTTTAGCAAAAGTCTGTAATTCGAAAAAATTTCTATGTTTGAATTTTCTTAATTTATTCAGACCTACTATATCTTCGTGCACTCCTACACCTACTTTTCTAATATCATCAGATTCTAAAAGATATTTAATTTCATCTGTAAAACCTGTGATATGTAAACGGAATAGATAAGCTCTTTCCTCTGTGGATAACTGTAATAAACAAACATTATTTGATACGCCTTTTTTAAATGAAGGTTTTGTCTCTGTATCAAATCCTAATATTTCAAATTGTTTTAAGTATTCAACAGCTTCCTTTATATCTTCTTCCTTATCTACACATATAATATCTCCTTGAAAAGCTATCATTGGCAATTCTGCCAGTTCTTCTTTTGATATTTCACTTTTGTAGTTAATCATTCTCCCCCCTCAATTCAGCTTGTCGTCTACTTATAAATGAGTCTTTCATATCTCGATTATGATTTTTTGCATGTAAATCGTCTACAACAATTTCGTTCAACAATAAATTGTGTATAATTTGAAGAGCATTAACTGATGATTTTCCCCAATATTCATCAAAAGCTTCTTTCAAATCCCACAATGCTTCATTTACAACATCTACAAGTCCATTCCTATAGCATATTATAAAATCTTTTAAAGCATTATATATATCTGTAATATCTTCAGATAGACTGTGAACATCTGCTTCATCTTCATCATATGTTCTATCTTCAAATACTCCTACGTATTCATCATATTGAGCAAACTTTTCTTTTAAATTTTCTCTTAGATAGTTCCAGTCGTCTTCAGATATAAATCTTTCAACTTCTGAGTATCCATCACTCTCTACTTTTGGCAATAGACTACCTTTAAGGTATATTAGAGGAAGGAATTTTCTTAATTTCTCGAAAAAATCTTGAACTGATATTTCACTAAAACTCTCTACAAAGATGCAAAATTCTTTAGCTACAGTAACGAATTCCACAACTTCTTTAGAATATACAACATGATCTAATTTCTCTGACATAGGCGATAATTTGGTGGCAAAGTTAACACTTATCTTTTTTTTCACCTATTTCACCGAAAGAATTATACTGAATTTTATCTTTTTCTAATTTCAGATAGAGTAGACTAGATTCGTCTAAGCCCTTATTTTTCAGCCTACACACGTCACATTCTCCACATTTTTTTATATCCTTTTGTCCGAAATATTTAATCAAAAATATAGACCTACATTCATGTTCTGAGGTTGCATAAGATATTATGTAATCTATTTTTCTCTTAAAAAGCTCTTTTCTTTTTGAATATACTTCTTTTTTTATCTTAAGATACGACTTAGGGTGACGAACTGTTGTGAAAATGAGATATGGAGTCTTTTTTCTAGGTATATAGGATACAATTTTCCTTTTTGATAAATCAACTAAGATATCATAAACTTCTTTAGGCGTTATATTTAATTTTCTAGCAATTTCTTTTTCATTTATTCTAGAATATGTTGTAAAAATTCCAGTATAATTTCTTAAAAGAAATAAAATGATATCATTCACTTCTTGATTTTGTATTCTAAATCTATACAAATCGTCTCTATCCATTGTGAATGTTAATTTAGAACTATTATTTAATTCATCAGTTAGTTCTATATATCCACAAGATTGAAGAATTTTAAGGCTACTATATGCTTGAATAGCATTAAATTTAAACTTATCACAAAAGTCTATTAAATCGAAAGGAAATATCTGCCCCTCTCCTGTTCCCACAGCTAATTGGAAATAGTTACACACGCTCTCATAACATTTTCTTATAAGATCTTTAGGTGGATAATTATCTGATATTCTTTTCTTTAAATTCTTTATATCTGTATTATTATATATTAAAACTGCAAAAGATTTTTTCTCATCTCTTCCAGCCCTTCCTGCTTCTTGAAAATATGATTCTATATTATCTGGTATATCCAAATGTATTACTAATCTTACGTCTGGTTTGTCAATACCCATTCCAAATGCATTTGTTGCGACCACAAGTCTTACTTTATTTGACATCCATAAAGCTTGAGCTTCTTCACGTTTTTGGGGACTTAATCCTGCATGATAGTAAGTTGATTTTATACCTTTAATTGTTAAATAGTTAGATATTTCCACACATCTTCTTCTACTTCTTACATAAACTATCATCGACCCCTTACAACAATTTACAAGAGATAGTAAATCTGCATCTTTATTTTCTGAGAATCTTACCCTATATATTAGATTTTTACGTTCAAAAGATTTTTTGAATACATTCTTTTTCGAAAATCCTAACTTCTTCTGTATATCCTTTACCACTGAAGGGGTTGCAGTTGCTGTTAAAGCTAGTATTGGTACTTTAGGAAATTTTTCTCTTAACTCTATTATTCGTAGATAAGAAGGTCTAAAATCGTATCCCCACTGAGAGATACAGTGAGCTTCATCAACAGCAAGCATAGAAATATTGATATAATCCAAATATGACATAAAATTTCTTGTCAACAATCTTTCGGGAGAAATATATAGGAACTTACCTCCACCATAAATGATATTATTTATAGCTTGCTCTTGATCTTTAAAAGACATTCCTGAATATAAAGCTTCAGCACAAATTCCCCTTTCTCGAAGATTCTCAACCTGATCCTTCATTAGAGCAATAAGAGGAGTAATTACTAAACAACATCCCTCTTTTGCAAGAGCAGGTACTTGAAATGTAATAGACTTTCCACCACCTGTAGGCATTAAAGCTAAAGTATCAATATTATTATATATCGATTCTATAATCTCTAATTGTAGGGGTCTAAAACTATCATAACCCCAATATTTTTTAAGTATTTTTATAAATTCTGCTGACAAATTATTTTTGTTATATTTTTATATACTAATATAACAAAAGTACTGATTTTGTGTAATTATAACAGTCATTAAGAGATAAATGATATATATATACATCTTTTTTTGTATTTTCGTGCTATGAATAAAAAGTACTTATATTTAGGATTAATATTATTTTTTGCCTTAATCAGTTGTAATAACAATAAACATGAAAGTGGTATTCCAGTAGCTAGCATATATCAAAAACATCTTTTCAAAAATGAAATTCAAAAGATTATTCCAGATAATGCATCTGAACAAGATAGTACTCTAATAGCTAATAAATACATAAAACAATGGATTATAAAGCAATTATTACTGCATAAGGCTGAATCTAATTTAAATACAGAAGAAAAAGATATTCAGAAATTAATAGAAGCATATAGAGCCTCAATACTTACTCATAGGTATATTGAAAAATTAATTGATCAAAAATTAGAAATAAAACATACAGATGACACTTTAAAAGAGTATTATAACAAATATAAAAGCAATTTTATTCTTAGTTATGATATCGTGAAGGGTATGTATATAAAAATTCCTGCAAACGCACCTGGAATTAAAAGAATAGAACTTATCTACAATTCAAATAATGAGAAAGAAAAAGAGGAATTGAAAAATTATTGTCTTCTTAATGCAACAAATTACGATAAGTTTGATTCTAAATGGATTGATTTAAACACTATTTTAAGCCATCTTCCTCATGAAGATAAAAATTTGAGAAAAAATCTAAAAAAATATAAACATATAAAGGTTAAAGACGAGGAATATATTTACTTTGTGAAAATAATTGATTTTCAAGCTAAACTTACTCAAGCTCCATTCGAATATATAAAGAATGACATTATACAGATTTTCAATAATAAAATGAGAATTAATTTTGAAAACAAATTAGAAAAAGACTTGTATAAGGAAGCTGAAGAAAAAAATATATTCAAACGTTACTAAATATTTATAATTAAACGCTTTAATAATGATGAAGAGACTATTGACCATATCACTAATACTATTATCAATACTAGGTGCTAAAGCCCAAGGTAATGTTGTTGATCAAGTAATAGCTATCGTTGGAAATAAACCTATTCTTAAATCCGATATAGAGAACGAATTTATTAGATTTCAATCAATGGGTATGTTGTCTGGGTCTAAAGATTTTAAATCTGAGATTTTTGAAGAATTACTTATTCAGAAATTACTTTTAGCTCAAGCTAAGAGGGATAGTATTAATGTTAGTGATTCTCAAGTAGAAAATCAACTAAATGCAAGAATCGATCAGTACATAAACAAAATAGGTTCTAAAGAAAAGTTAGAGAAATATTTTAAAAAGACAATTATAGAATTAAAAAGTGAATTTCGTTCTGATATCAGAGATATGATGATTACAGAACAGATGAAAAATTCTATAACTAGCAAAATAACAACTACTCCAGCAGAAATTAGACGTTTTTATAACAAAATTGATAAAGATAGTATTCAAATGATGCCTGAGGAATTGGAAATTCAGCAAATTGTAAGAATTCCAATTGTCGATGATAAAGAAGAAGCTAAAATAATTGAAAAACTAAGAAATTTTAGAAAAAGAATTAATAATGGAGAAAGTTTTGCCACTCTAGCAGTATTATATTCTGACGATCCAGGTTCAGCTTCAAGAGGAGGAGAATTAGGATATACTCCTAGATCTAAACTACTACCAGAATTTGCTAATGTTGCTTTTAATCTTAAAACAGATAAAATTTCTAAAATTGTAAAGACTGAATATGGTTACCATATTATTCAATTAATAGATAGAAAAGGTGAAAGAATTAATGTTAGACATATTCTTATTAAACCAAAAATAAGTGCTAAATCTGAAGAAAAATGTATTAGTGTATTAGATTCTATAACTAAAAATGTTAGAATTAATAAAATGGAATTTGATAAAGCTGCTGCATATTTTTCTGAGGATAAAGAAACTAGACAAAATGGAGGTTTAATTATTAACCCTAGAAACGGAAGTTCTAGAATTACTCTTAATACACTATCTCAGTTATCTCCTACTACAGCATCTCTTGTTGAAAAGATGAAAATAGGACAAATCTCAGAGCCTTTTAAAGATCTCGCAAAAGGCAAAACAGTATATAAGATTTTAAGAATTTCAAAAATTCACCCAGCACATAAAGCTAATCTAAATGAAGATTGGAGTGTATTTAGAGATTTACTTATCATGAAGAAAAAGAAAAAGATTCTTGATGAATGGATTAAGAAACATATAAAAGATACTTATATCCATATTGATAAATCGTATCAAAAGACTGATTTTAAATATAAAAACTGGATTAAATAATTTAATCCAGATTTTTTATTAATAGATTAATATTCAATAATGAAATATATTGCATATATCGTGCTTGGTATCTTTTTCTGTAGCATTAATTATAATGTGAATGCTCAAGAAAAGAAAAAGGTATCTATTAAACATGCTGATAAATTTATAAGGGGTAAAAATCATCAAAAACTAATTGATAATGTTGTATTACAACATAAAGATGTTACTATGTTTTGTGATTCTGCCTATTTAAGTAGTAAAACTAATATTGTAAAAGCTTTTGGACATATACATATTGTTCAAAGCGATACCTTACATCTTTATGGAGATGAATTAACTTATTATACTAAAACTCGTTTTGCTAAAGTTAGAAAGAATGTTGTTTTAAAAGATAGAAAACTAACTCTTAAAACAGATTCTTTAGATTATGATTCAGAAAAGAATATAGCTTATTATAACTACTCTGGTGTATTACTTGATAGTATTAATCATCTGACAAGTATTATTGGGCAATATTACGCTAAAACAAATAGAGTAAGTTTCAAAAAGAAGGTTGAAGTTACAAATCCTGATTATAAATTATACTCAGACACTTTGAATTACAATACATTATCTAAAATTGTTAATATTGAAGGACCAACATATATTGTAGGAAAAAAAGATACTATCTATTCAGAAGAAGGTTGGTATAACACACTTAAGAAACAAGTTCAATTATCAAAAAACAATAAAGCCCATAGAGAGTCATACTTTTGTTATGGAGACAATATCTTTCTTGATAATATTAAACAAACAGCAGTTATAAGGAATAATGGAGTTTTAAAAGATACAGTAAATAATATTATTCTAAAAGCTCACAATATTAAAGCTTTTAATAAAGAACAGTTTGCTATTGCAACCGAAAAGAGTCATCTCATCTATATAGATAAAAACCGAGATAGTTTATTTATGCGAGGAGATACTATTACACTAAGAAAAGATTCTCTAAACACTAAAATCAATTCTTTTCACAATATTAGATTTTATAAGAAGAATCTACAGGGAATATGTGATAGTTTATCTTTTAGTATGAAAGATTCTTTAACTAGCCTATATACTAATCCAATATTATGGGTTAACGGTCAACAAATTACTGGTGACACTATTAAACTTCAGAATGGTGGTAAGGCAATGAAAAAGTTTTTTGTATATAACAAGGCTTTAATTGTATCTTCAACTAATGATAACAAATACAATCAAATAAAAGGTAAAAATATGATTGGCTATTTTAAAAATAATTTCTTGAATTATTTAGATGTACTAAGTAGCAGTCAATTAATATATTTTCCTATAGATAAAGGTGTAATTTCTGGAGTTTATAAAACTGTTAGTTCTAATATTAGAATTTATATCAAAAAAAGAAAACTTGATAGAATTATATTTAAAGCAAGTCCCAATGGCAATATCTATCCTCTAAATAAAATAGAAGCTAAAGAACTGAAATTAAAAGAATTTAGATGGGATGATGATAAGAGACCTAAGAACAAAAAAGATATCATTAGAGATTTCTATATAAAGACTGCTAAGTCTATTAAATTTATAGATAAAATAGCTGATAAGAATATATCAACACTTAAGAATACTAATAGAAAAAGTATTGGGAGAATGAAACTTGAAGATTCTCAAGAAAGAAGACAAGAAAGAATAATGCTTAGTCCTAGTCAAAAGAAGAAATAACAATCATTATTTCACAAATAGTGCAGATTATAAAATACCAAAAGAGTCTATTTAAATTAAATAGACTCTTTTATTTTTATTAATACTCATCCTCATTAAAAAAGAAATCATCCTTACTAGGATAGTCTGGCCAAATATCCTCTATACTTTCGTATACTTCCTCTTCATCTTCTAGTTCCTGAAGATTCTCTATTACCTCCAAAGGAGCTCCAGAACGTATTCCGAAGTCAATCAACTCTTCTTTGGTTGCTGGCCAAGGTGCGTCTTCTAATTTTGAAGCTAACTCTAATGTCCAATACATATATCTATTTTTTATGTTTGTAACTTATTAATGTCTTGCGAATATAAAATAATTCAAATACAAAACAAATAGTTTTGTAAAAATATTTATAAAAAAGTTATTATTCATAATATTAAGCTTTCCACTCTACCTCTTCAGCCTTTGTATCAATAGCAAATTTACGAGCTACAACAAACAGGTAATCAGAAAGTCTATTTACATATTTTAGAATATTAGGAGATATTTCTACTATTTCCATCAATGCAGAAATTCTTCTTTCAGCTCTTCTACAAACAGTTCTTGCTATATGAGTATAACTAACTAGTTGATTTCCACCAGGAAGTATAAAAGAATTCATATCTGGTAGTTTACTGTTTATTCTATCAATTTCATTCTCAAGAATATTAATCTCATTTTCAGAACAGGTAAATTTCTCTTTCAATTCTTCATGATCCTCATCAACAGCTAAATGAGCTCCAACTGTGAAAAGTTTAGCCTGTACCTCTTCTAAAATCTTTCTAATAGTAGTATCAATATCAAAAGAACGTATTAAACCAATATAAGAGTTTAATTCGTCAATTGTTCCATAAGCTTCTAACCTTAAATTGTGCTTTTCAACTCTTTTACCTCCTATTAAACCTGTTTTACCTTTATCACCAGTTTTAGTATATACAACTCCCATGATATTAATTTTATGATTAAACTTTTATAGAATACGCTCCATTTTGTAGTTTTTCATCAAAGAATAACAAACCTCTGTAAAACATATCTATACTCATATTACTTTCTTCTTTCAATACTCTATAAGCATTTAGTATTTTATCGTTTCTATACATTTCTCTCACAACTATAATTGTTTTTCCTGTTTTAAGAGCTTTTATATAGGCTTTATCCATAAGCTCTTCAACTACAGTTTCATCTGCATAAATGATTTTATAATCATCTGTATCATGTTTAATATCTTCTAGATTTGTATGAAAATCATATTTACATACATCTTTTTCAAATATTAAATTATCACATTTAAACTCTGGAGAAATACAAAAAACAGAACGGATATTTAACTCTGTAACTATTCGATACATTATCTTAGCATACTTTACATCTCTTAAATCATACTTTTTAAACTCATCTTCTAATAAATCGAAAACATAAAAAAGACATTTACTTTTTATAACGTGAGTAACTAAGTGGAAAACAAATGGCGAATGTATACCGAAACCTCTACTTTTTCTTATTCTAAAAAAATACTTCAATCTTAACAATTGATATTTTAAAAAATCTTTCATTAAAAATACAAACTCTAATTAAAAATATTGACTAGCATTATACAAGATTGTATTTTTACACAAAATGCTTAAGCTATATGTCAGAATTGTCAGGTAAAGATATAAAATATCTAAATGAAGTAGGTCCTAAAAGGGCTATTATTCTTAACAATGAAATTAATATTCATAGTTTTGAAGATATGTTATACTATTTTCCGTATAAATACATAGACAAATCAAAGATTTATGAAATAAAAGATTTAAAAGCTAATCTACCATATGTACAGATAAAAGGAATATTTGTTTCTATGGAGAAGATTGGCGAAGGAAAAGGAGAACGTTTAGTTGCATCTTTTGCCGATAAATCAGGAGTTATTGAGTTAATATGGTTTAGAGGTATCAAATTTATTGTAAAAAATATAAAAAAAAGAACTGAGTATATCATTTTTGGTAAACCTTCAATTTTTAATGGAAGATTAAACATCATACATCCAGAAATAGAAGATTCAGAGAAAAAAGAAGATTCTATAGTATCAGGTATGCAAGCCGTATATCATACTACAGAGAAAATGAAAAAAGCTTATATTAATTCTAAATTGATATCTCGATTACAAGAACATATTTTTAAAGGTTTCAAAGGACGCTTTCCAGAAACTTTACCTAAATGGTTCCTAGATAAATATAGGCTTCTAAATCTTCATGATTCTCTTTTTAATTTACATTTTCCACAAAGTACAGATTTATTACAAAAATCTGAATACAGATTAAAATTTGAAGAACTCTTTTATATACAATTAAGTACTCTAAAAAGAAAAGCTAAAACAAAATTAGCCTTTAGAGGAATGATTTTTAAAACTGTTGGTGAATCTTTTAATACTTTCTACAACAATAAACTTCCTTTCGATTTAACTGGAGCACAAAAACGAGTGTTAAAAGAAATAAGAAAAGATTGTGGATCTGGTAAACAAATGAACAGACTCTTACAAGGAGATGTAGGAAGTGGGAAAACTCTTGTTGCATTAATGAGTATGCTTTTAGCTGTTGACAATGAGTATCAAGCATGTATTATGGCACCAACAGAGATTCTTGCTAACCAACATTTTGAAACTATATCTGAATTTCTAGATGGAATGAATATAAAAGTTTCTCTACTTACAGGTTCAAGTAAAAAATCTGAAAGAAATATAATTGATGAAGAATTAAGAAGTGGTAAACTAAATATCCTAATAGGGACTCATGCGCTAATAGAAGATAATGTAGTATTTAAGAATTTAGGACTTGTAGTTATAGATGAACAACATCGATTTGGAGTTGTTCAGAGATCTAAATTATGGAAAAAGAATATAAATCCTCCCCACGTTTTAGTTATGACTGCAACACCTATTCCACGAACATTAGCGATGACTTTATATGGAGATTTGGATGTTTCTATTATAGACGAACTTCCTCCAGGTAGAAAACCTATAAATACAATTCATGTTTACCAAAAAGACAAACAATCTGTATATAAGTTCATGCAAAAAGAACTAGATAAAGGACGACAAATATATATAGTGTATCCATTAATTAGTGAATCTGAGAAATTAGATATCAAAGATCTCGAATCTGGATATCAGGAATTATTCGATTATTTTAGTCCTCTTGGCTATAATCTATCAATGCTACATGGTAAAATGAAACCTAAAGAGAAAGACTATGCCATGCAAGAATTTGCAGATCATAAATCTCATATACTTGTTGCAACTACAGTTATAGAAGTTGGAGTAAATGTTCCTAACGCATCAGTTATGCTAATAGAGAATTCTGAAAGATTTGGTTTAGCACAACTTCATCAATTAAGAGGCAGAGTTGGTAGAGGAGCTGAACAATCTTTTTGTATTTTATCTACAGGTTATAAATTATCTAATGAATCTAAACAGAGAGTTGAAACTATGGTAGGCACAAATGATGGTTTTGAAATTGCAGAAGCAGATTTGAAATTAAGAGGATTTGGAGACATTGATGGAACACTACAATCAGGTATTTCATATAACTTAAAGATTGCACATTTAGGTAAAGATTCCCAAATATTACAATATGTAAGAGGTATAGCAGATGAAATTCTAGAAGAAGATCCTCTATTAGAACTTGACAAAAACTACTTACTTAATGAACAATTAAAAAGAGCTAGTAAAAGTCAGGTTTCATGGAGATTTATAAGTTAAATACTAAGATTTTCTTAAAATAATGAAGAATTTAACATTGTAGAATTGTATTAAAGAAAAAAATCCGTATTTTCGACCCTTGTAAAATTGATATAAACACGCAATTAGATAGCTAACAATAAGGTTTATTTATAAAGGGTTTAAATTATACGCATAAATAATACTAGACATATAAACTAAAACACTAACTACCAATATTTTACAATGATGAAACATATCAATAATAAAAAATCCAACAAAAATATCTTACTGATTTACAAGACTTTAGATTAGTCTATTTCTCAATCTTTTATTATATTCATTTTCTAGTAACTTTGTTCGAGTCCATAATCAAAAAGAGCATGAACGATACAAAAACAATTAACCACATAGGAAAAATTGAACATATTAATGACAATACTATTGTTGTTAAAATTCAAAATCAATCAGCATGTGCTGGATGCCATGCTCGTGGAGCATGTAGTATGGCTGATGTTAAAGAAAAATTAATTGATATTGATAGGAATCCAAATGACAATTATAAAATTGGTGAGGTTGTTAAAATAGTTTGTGACCAGGATTTAGGTTTTATTGCTATATTTTGGGCATACGTATTACCAACTATACTAATATTTACAAGTATTATTTTACTATTAAAATTAGGGTATAAAGAAGGTTTAGCTGGCTTTATTTCACTATGTATTTTAATACCATATTATATAACACTATTTCTATTTAGGAAAAAACTTAAGAAACGATTTACGTTTAGAATAGAACAAATAAATTAAGAAAAATGTATTTTACTTTTTTACTGACAATTATTTCATTATGTGCTATTGGAATTGCAGCTGCAATAATCTTATATTTCGTAGCTCAAAAATTCAAAGTTGATGAAGATCCACGTATTGATCAAGTAGAGGAAGCACTACCAGGAGCTAATTGCGGTGGATGTGGATTCCCTGGATGTAGAGGTATGGCTGAAGCTTGTGTTAAAGCAGAAGATTTAGACTCTCTATTTTGTCCCGTAGGAGGAACAGATACCATGAAAGATGTTGCTTCAATTTTAGGGAAAGAAGTTAAAGAACAAGCACCTAAGATTGCAGTTGTAAGATGTAATGGTACATGTGAAAATCGTCCTAGAAAAAACACTTATGACGGAGCATTATCATGTGCAATACAATCTAATCTTTATGGAGGTGAAACAGATTGCCAATTTGGTTGTCTCGGTTGTGGTGATTGTGTTTCGGCATGTCAATTTGATGCTATACATATGGGAGAAAATGGTCTTCCAATTGTAGACCAAGATACCTGTGTGGCTTGTGGAGCTTGCGTTAGTGCATGTCCAAAAGATATTATTGAATTAAGGAACAAAGGACCTAAAGACAGAAGAGTATACGTAGCATGTAAAAACGAAGATAAAGGAGGTATTGCAAAGAAAGCTTGTAATACTGCTTGTATCGGTTGTATGAAATGTGTAAAAGAATGCCCATTTGACGCTATTACAGTCAAAAATAATTTATCGTATATTGATCCTGATAAATGTAAACTATGTAGAAAATGTGTTGCTGTATGCCCAACTGGAGCAATACAAGCTGTAAATTTTCCTACTCCAACACCGAAACCAAAACCGAAAGTAAGTGTAAAAAAAGATATAGATAAAGAAAAAGCAATAAATAAAACTGAAAAAAAGGAGGAATAAATCGTGTTAAAGACATTTAAACTAGGAGGAATTCATCCACCAGAAAATAAACTTTCTAAAGATAAACCTATCGAGATTCTTCCAATACCAGAAAAAGTAATAATACCACTTGGACAACATATTGGAGCTCCAGCAAAAATACTTGTAAAAAAAGGAGATAGTGTAAAGGTTGGTCAATTAATTGCAGAAAAAGGAGGATTTATATCAGCAAATATACATTCATCAGTATCTGGAACTGTAGAAAAAATTGCAGACATTAAAGATGCTAGTGGATATCCTAAACCAGCAATTCATATAAAAGTTGATGGAGATGAATGGGATGAATCCATAATAAAAGATGATAATTTAATTGAAACAATTTCGTATGAAAAAGAAGAAATTGTTAAACGAGTAGAAGCAGCAGGTATTGTTGGTTTAGGTGGAGCTACTTTCCCTACTAATGTAAAATTAATGCCTCCTCCTGGATCTAATTCAGAATTTCTAATAATAAATGCTGTTGAATGTGAACCTTATTTAACTGCCGACCATTCTATAATGCTTAAAAGAGCTAAAGAAATTATAGTAGGTATTAATATTATTATAAAAGCTACAGGTGTTAAAAAGGCAATAATTGGAATAGAAAACAATAAGCCTGATGCTATAAAATTATTTGAGAATATTGCTTCAACTTATTCTAATATTGAAGTATGTCCTCTTAAAATGAAATATCCTCAAGGTGGTGAAAAACAACTTATAAAAGCAACTACAGGCAGAGAAGTTCCTTCTGGTGCATTACCTATAGCTGTAGGAGCAATAGTTCAAAATGTTGGTACTGTCTTAGCAATATATGAAGCTGTACAGAAAAATAAACCTCTTTTTGAAAGAGTTGTAACTGTAACAGGTAAAAAGATCAACAAACCAGGTAATTATTTATGTAGAATAGGTACTCCTATTGGTAATCTTATTGAAGCTGCAGGAGGTTTACCTGAAGATACAGGTAAAATTATAAATGGTGGCCCTATGATGGGAAAAGCCCTTATAAATACTGACACACCAATAACTAAAGGAAGTTCTGGAGTTTTACTACTTGATATAAAAGAATCTAAACGTAAAGAACAAAACGACTGTATACGTTGTGCAAAATGTATAAATGTATGTCCTATGGGCTTAGAACCTTATTTATTAATGAGTTTAGCTGAAAACAATAAT
This sequence comes from Marinilabiliaceae bacterium JC040, assembly GCA_022496785.1. Taxonomy (GTDB): domain Bacteria; phylum Bacteroidota; class Bacteroidia; order Bacteroidales; family Marinifilaceae; genus SNAP01. Next base: position 102,582 of record SNAP01000007.1, read on the forward strand.
CTTGAAAGATTAGAAGAAGAACGCATAATGGACTGTATTGAATGTGGATCATGTTCTTACACTTGTCCTGCAAATAGAGCTATCTTGGATTATATAAGATTAGGAAAAGGTAGAACAGGTCAAATGATAAGAAATAGAAAATAATTAAAAAGATAATACAAAAAGATGAATAAGATATTTGTATCACCGTCACCACATATTCATTCTGGTGATTCTATAAAGAAAAACATGTGGGGAGTTGTTATTGCAATGGTACCTGCTATGATACTTTCATTTGTATATTTTGGAATAAATGCTTTGTTTGCCACTTTAACAGCAGTTCTTTCTTGTATATTATTTGAATATTTAATTAAGAAATTCCTTTTAAAAGAAGAATCAAGTATAACAGACGGATCTGCTATAATAACAGGGATTCTATTAGCTTTTAACGTACCTTCAAGTCTTCCTTTATGGATAATTGTTATTGGTGCTTTAGTTGCCATTGGTATTGGTAAATTAAGCTATGGAGGTTTAGGAAATAACGTTTTTAATCCTGCTTTAGTAGGAAGAGTATTTTTATTAATATCTTTCCCAGCGCAGATGACTTCTTGGCCTATACCAACAACTAGATTAAGTGAGAAAATAAATCCTGATATGATTGACTCTTTCACAGGAGCAACCCCACTAGCTATGTTACAAGAAGGAATTCAAAGCGGACAATCTGTTTCAAGTATCATGGAACAGAACAATTTTCCAACTTATCAAGATATGCTATTAGGAAATATAGGTGGTTCTCTTGGTGAAGTTGCTGCAATTGCTATAATAGCTGGCCTTATCTTCATGTTAGTAAGAAAAATAATTACTTGGCATATACCTACAGCAATAATACTTACTGTAGCTGCATTTACAGGAATTCTTAATTTATGTTCTCCAGATACATATGCCGATCCATTATTTCATTTATTAACAGGAGGTCTTTTACTTGGAGCTGTATTTATGGCTACAGACTACGTAACATCGCCTATGAGTAAAAAAGGTATGCTTGTATATGGGGTTGGAATTGGATTATTAACTGTAATTATAAGAATATGGGGTTCTTACCCAGAGGGTATGTCTTTTGCTATTTTAATAATGAACGCATTTACTCCTCTAATTAATAAATATTTCAAGCCAAAACGTTTTGGAATTGCTAAGAAAGGAGGCAAAAAATGAGTAAAAAAATAAAATCTAGTTTTAAAAACATGGTATTAGTGTTATTTAGTGTAACACTTATAGCGTCAGCAACAGTAGCTTATGTATATCAATTAACAAAAGAGCCTATTGCAAAAGCTAAATTAAATAAACAGATACAAGCAATTAAAGATGTTGTTCCTCCTTTTACTAATAATCCTTTTAAGGAAAAAATAAATATAAAAGTAGATGATAAACATACAATTGTAATATTTCCTGCAAAAAAGAATGGTGAACTAATAGGTGCAGCCGTTAAAACATATACTCAAAAAGCTTTTGGAGGTGAATTTTGGATTATGGTAGGATTTAAACCTGATGGAACTATTATCAATTATTCTATACTAGAACATAAAGAAACTCCAGGATTAGGTTCTAAGATGGATGTATGGTTCAAAGAAAAAGGGAAAAAATCTATTATAAATAAAAATCCATCAACAACAAAATTTACTGTTTCAAAAGATGGTGGAGATATTGATGCTATTACTGCAGCAACTATAAGTTCTAGAGCATTCTTAGATGCTGTAGAAAGAGGATACAAAGCATTTATAAAACAAAACAAATAGAAAAACCATATAGAAATGAGTCAACTTAATAATCTCACAAAAGGTTTTCTAAGGGAAAACCCAGTATTTGTCCTTTTACTTGGAATGTGTCCAACATTAGGAACAACAACATCCGCTATAAATGGATTAGGAATGGGACTAGCAACAACTTTTGTATTAATCATGTCAAATATGGTAATCTCTCTTGTTGCAAATCTAATACCAGATAAAATTAGAATACCTGGATTTATAGTTATTATTGCTTCATTTGTTACAATAGTAGATATGACTATTGCAGCATATTTACCATCTCTGCACGAATCACTAGGACTGTTTATTCCATTAATTGTGGTAAACTGTATTGTACTTGGTAGAGCTGAATCTTTTGCATCTAAAAACTCATTAATTCCATCTGCAATTGATGGTTTAAGTATGGGGTTAGGATTCTCTTTTGCTTTAACATTATTAGGTAGTATAAGAGAAATCCTTGGTAGTGGAAAGATCTTTAATTTTGAAGTATTTAACGATCAATATGGAATGCTAGTATTTGTTCTAGCACCAGGAGGATTCTTAGCTCTTGGTTATATTATTGCCATTATTAATAAAATTAAAAAAGCAATCTCATAAGTTATGGAATATTTATTAATTATCATATCGGCTATATTTGTAAACAATATAGTTTTGACTCAATTCCTAGGAATATGTCCATTCTTAGGAGTTTCAAAGAAAGTCTCAACAGCTGTTGGTATGGGTGGTGCTGTTACATTTGTAATGACTTTAGCTACCTTAGTGACTTATTTAATTCAAAAAGAAATATTAGATACTTTTGGTATACAATATATGCAAACAATCACATATATACTTGTAATTGCATCATTAGTCCAAATGTTAGAAATAATATTAAAAAAAGCGAGTCCATCATTATATCAAGCTTTAGGAGTTTTCCTTCCTCTAATCACTACCAATTGTGCAGTTTTAGGGGTTGCAATTATGGTTATTCAAAAAAATTATAACTTACTAGAGTCTCTAATCTTTGCAGCAGCAACAGCAATTGGATTTGCTCTTGCATTAGTTTTATTTGCAGGTTTAAGAGAACATCTCGATCTAATGAGAATTCCAAAAGGTATGAAAGGTACACCAATTGCTCTTGTTACAGCAGGACTACTAGCAATGGCTTTTATGGGATTTGCAGGAATTGTTTGATTATTGGGAAATTCAACATATATTAGGGATAGATTGTATGAGAATATTCTTATATAAATTTATCCCTATCTTATTTTTAAAAATATGAATATAGAAATAGAAAGAAAATTTCTTGTTTCAGGAGATTTTTCAAACGATGTTGTAGAAGAAATAGATATTATTCAAGCATATCTTTTAAAAGATCCTAAAAAAACTATTAGGATTAGGCAGTATGGAAATAAAGCTTTCATTACAATAAAAGGTATTGGAAATAAATCAGGCCTAAGTCGTTTAGAAATAGAAAAAGAAATAAGCCTAGAAGAAGCAAAACTCTTATTCCCTCTTTGTGAAAAAGGGCAAATAGAAAAAACAAGAAATATAGTACATTATAAAGGTAAGACATTTGAAGTAGATGTATTTAAGGGTAAACTTCAAGGTCTTATAATTGCTGAAATAGAGCTTGAAAGTGAGGATGAAACATTTACTAAACCTCAGTGGCTTGGAAAAGAAGTTACAGGGATTAAAAAATACTATAATTCATATTTAAGCACAATCGTAGAAGAAAATGAAGATAATTAGAAAAGAAAACCAAAATACAGGTAATTGGTCTGGTGGCACAACCACAGAATTATATATCTTTCCTGAAAATTCAATATATCAAGAAAGAAATTTCGAATATAGAATAAGTAGTGCTATAGTAGCTATAGATGAATCAGAATTTACTTCACTTAATGCATATGCGAGAAAAATAATGACACTTGAAGGCTCAATGCATTTATACCATGAGAATCATTACGATATTCAATTAGATAAATTTGATACAGATAGTTTTCATGGAAGTTGGAAGACTAAATCTATAGGAAAAGTTACAGATTTCAACCTTATGACTTCAAAAAATTACGATGGAGATATTAAAGGTATAATTGTAAAAAATGATATTGATATAAATATTAAAGACTTATTAAGTAAAAATACAATTGAAACATTATCTCTATACATTTATAAAGGAGAGTGCTATTTAAACAATATTTCTTTAAAAGAAAAAGATTACATTATTCTTTCTAAAAATGATTTAGATGCAATTAATACACTTAAGTGTATTGAGAAAGCTGAGATAATAGTAACAAATGTGTGGAAATTATAAATATAATATTAACTGAAAGCTTTTTATTGTATTTATTTTCAAATTGTTAAATGTTAAATATAAGTTAAAGGATTATAAAATTAACAATAATAATTCTATAACAAATAATAATCCATAATCTCTATCAAAGACATTATAATTATAAGATCTTCAATTAATTATATAATTCACACCCCAAAAATACAATTTAACCTTGTGTATATTTAGATTTAATGCTTAAATTTATACACAAGGTTAAATTATGATTACAAATACAGATTCATAATTACATCTCTGCTAATATTAAAAACAAAACGAAGCAATTTAAAAACGAAGTATAATCATATATGTGTAATATCGTTTTAGTGTATTTTAGTATTTCTAAAAATTAAAACGAAAACTATTACACTTTATGAAGAAAAACACATTACTAACTTTATTAATATTACTTGTATTAATAGGATGTAAGAAATCTGACGAAAATCTAGATTCAAAAAAGAAACAGCAACCTCATAAGTTTGCTATATCTGATTGCTTTGTACAAAAAGGACCATTTACTCAAGGTTCCGAAATAATAATACAAGAATTAGATGCTAAATTTCAACCTATAGGAAAGACTTATAGTACAGAAACAAAAGACGATTTTGGTTCTTTTGATACTGACATAAAAGTAAATTCAAAATACGTAGAAATTATTGCTAAAGGATATTATTTTAACGAAATAACTGGTAAAATTGATGGTCCAATAAGTCTTAGAACAATAAGTAATCTTGAAGAAAAGAATCTTAATATTAATATTCTAACAACTTTAGCTAAGAACAGAATTATACAACTTATAAATTCAGGGAAAAAAACTTATAAAGAAGCTAAAAAACAAGCTCAAGAAGAAATACTTAAGATATTTAATATACCACAAGAGTTTATAGATAAAATAAGTAATTTCGAAAATATGGATATAAGTAAAAAGGGAAATAATAATGCTATCCTACTTGCTATTTCATGTATTCTACAAAATAATAACACTGCTGGTGAATTATCTGAATTTATATCAAAAATAAAAGATAATATACAAGACACTGGTAAACTTACAGATAAAACATTAATAAACGCTATAGACTACAACAGCCAGACCTTACATCTTAAGGAAATATTAAACAATTTAAAATTAAGATATCATAAATTGAATCTTGATGTAGAAATACCATATTTCGAAAATTTTATTGATTCAGATGGTGATGGTATTATAAATCAGTATGATTGTACATGTACCTTCCCTAAAGGAGATATATTAACAGCAAAACCAACATTTAAATGGACTCGTTTAAATAAAAAAGATATCAAATACATAATTCAAATATCTGAAGATAAAGAGTTTAAAAACATAATCGAAGAAAATAAAGAAACAGAGAAAAACGAATATACAAGTTCAAAGGTATTTAAGTATAATAAACAATACTATTGGAGAATTGCAGCAATTGAGAATGGAATTAAAAAAGAATGGGATACTTCTAGTTTTAAAATCACATTTGGCGAAATAAATATAATTAGTCCTACCTCTGAAATTTCAAATACTAAACCACTATTTTCATGGTCTCACTACGTAGATCAATATTTAAAAGATGCTTTTCACTATCACCTACAAATAGCAAAAGATGAAAATTTTAAAGATATAGTATTAGATGAAAATAATCTAAGAGAAAATACATATCAAATTAAAAACGCTTTAGATTTAAATAGAAACTATTATTGGAGAATTTCTATAGTAGAAAAGAATAATGTAGCTGGAGAATGGAATAAAGCCTCTTTTAAAATTAATATAGGTGAAATAACATCTCTTAATCCAAGTGGAAACATTTGGGATAGTAGACCTACATTCACATGGTTTACAAACAAAAATATTAATGGAAGCTATACATTTCAACTATCTTCTGATAAAGATTTTAAAAATATATTAGAAGAAAAAGAAGGTTTAAAAAAAGCAGAATATCAATCTGATAAAGCATTAGAACCATATAAAAATTATTATTGGAGAGTAGCAATAGTTGATGAAAATGGTATCAAAGGAAATTGGAAAGAAACATCTATTAATCTGTCTATAGACGATATTTCATACATTTTCTGTCAACAAGGAGAAAATAGAGAAATTAAATTAGAATGGGCTGCAGGTAGTTTCTACATTAAAAACTTCCAAATTCAAATTGCTAGCGATAGAAACTTTAGGAATATAATTATAGATAGAGATAATGTAAAAACAGAAAATTACACAATAAAAGGAGATCTAGAATATAACAGAAACTACTATGTAAGAATTAGAACAAAAGACGTTAATGGTGCATGTTTCAATTGGACTAAAGAAAGTTTTAAATTAGAAATACCTCATATGGAATTGTATAATCCATTAACTATTACAAAATCTAACAAACCAATCTTTAAATGGAAAGATTTTAAATGTATTGATGGAGAGTATTACCATTTCAAAATTTATGATGAAAATCATACTCTAATAGAAGAAGATAAAACACTTCAAGAACCTTCATATACACTTAATACTATCTTAGAAAACGGAAAAACTTATACTTGGGAGATTGCTTTTATACAAAAAAATGGCACTCACTCTGAATGGATAACAGAATCTTTTGAATATGATAGTAATATCATATGCTATATCCCTTTTAACGAAAGTCAAGAAGATTATATTACAAATTGCAATAAAGGTATAAAAGAAGGGAACTATATAGCTGGTAAAAACAATACTACATATAGCAAGACAGCTTATTTCTTTGATGGTTACGACTCTATTTTATATAATAAGGGAGCCTATAAACTTGAAAATAAGTTTTCAATATCTTTATGGTACGAATATTCTAATGAAGATAAATCGTCAAATAAGCAATATCTAATATGTAAAGATTTAGAATCTTATTCTATTTCAATAGAAAAAGCAGAAGGTAAATCTATTGTATCATTTAATAATGGATCTAAAAGCATTCTAAAATCTGAAATATTAACAAACGAATGGCATCATGTTTGTGTTAAAAGTGATGGTGCTAATATATATCTATATATAGATGGTAGTATTGTAAAAGAAACAAACTTCACTGAATCATTTAAAGAAACTACAGATACACCTTTTACTGTTGGTGCAGGAAGTCACAAATCTGAAACCGAAGGATATTACACTGGAAAACTAGATAATATTAGAATATATAATCGAACTCTAAACGAAGCTGAGATTATAGATATTTACAACAGTAATAAATAAATAAATCCATATAAGGTTGTCATTCTTGACAACCTTTTTTAATTTCATAATATGATTAAAGATATTAAACAAATTATAGAGAATTTATTACATTTCTATAATTTTGAAAATAAAACTCTCCTTTCTGTAGGAGCTGGAGGTGGTCAATTTATTGCATATGCTAAAATAGCAAAACATGTAATAGCTGTAGATAACGATAAAAAAGCCCTTCAAATTCTTTCTAAAAAGATTAAAGAACAAAATTTAGAAAATAAATTCACACTAATACATTCCGATTTTATGGATATAGATATAAAATCAGATGTAGTATTTTTTGAATTTTGTCTACATGAGATGACTAACCATCAGAAAATGATTGATCATGCAAAAAGTTTATCCAATGATATTATCATAAGCGATCATAATATCGAATCTGAATGGGCATATATTGGAAATGAAATAGAAAAAGCAACCCTTAGCTGGAATATTATTTCAAAAAATCCTATACTTAAAAGGGAACAATATACAAGTACTCAAGTTTTTAAAGACTATACAGAACTATTCAAAAGAGTAAAAGAACAAGGAGATATTTCAATAAATAGAATTGAAAAATATAGGGATAAAAGAGAAATAGAAATTCCAATGAAATACGAGTTTGCACAATTATAATTCATAAATATAATATCTATAAAAACTCAAAAAAGATTAGTCTTTAAAATATAAATAAGGGTCTAGTACATATACTAAACCCTTATTAAAATCAGAGAATATCCTATTTCTCTTTAATTTCGACAATAAAAGGAGTACTAGCTCCAACAATTCCAGCTCCATTTATTACATTAGACCAAATTTGCACTGGCTCAGTAAAAGGAGAATCATCTGTTTCAAGATATTGAGAAAATGATTTTAGGAATAAAAAATAATCTTTACTTATTGTTTCCAATTTTATATAAACTTTATCAAATGAAAAGTTTAAATCATAAGAAGCACAATTTATAGAAATAGATTTTTCCTTACCACTAAACATTTCGTCATTAAAAACTCCTACTTTAATCTCTTCGTCCTCTCTTATATTACCTATCCCTGAATATGAACTTCTAAAAATTTGATCTTTAGATTTATATTCCACAGCCAAATAACCACCACTTACAAGTTCTGACTTTTTGTATAAAGTTAATTTATAATAATTGTTTTCTTTAGGATCTATAAAAGATATCTTAATCTCGGTTCTATCAGAATAATCATCACTAGAACCAGCACTCATAGCAACATTTTGAATTGCAACCTCTTCTGGTATTTCTACACTAGCACTAGCTGAATCTACACCTTTAGACGAAGCCTCTATAGTAAATTTCTGCCCTTGTTTAGGTTTCTCTGTTGAAACAAATGCATTAGATTTCTCTGAATATGATAAAGGAATTAAATTTCCCTTAGCATCTTTAAGAGTAATCGTTGTATTAGAATCATTAATGTCATTCTTTGGCTTTGATTTAATTACCGAATACGATTTTGACACATGAATTTTAATAATAGAATCAGTCGAGAAATTAGATGAAAGCACCAATAATGTTTTAGCCTCATCCCCAGTAAATTCTATTTCTTTATCCTTACAACTACAAATTGAAAGACAAATAATTAATAATAAGAATATATTTTTCATAATTTAAAAAGTAAAAATGTAAGACACTGATGGAATAATAGTAAATAAACTTGTTTGTTTCAACACTTTATGATCTCCTTTATTTGAGAAATGAAGATAAAAAGGATTCGATCTATTATAAACATTATAAACACTTATATTCCAAGTTCTTGTTCCATACTTCTTCTTTTTATGGAAATTCACACTAAAATCCAATCTATGATATGCTGGTGCACGATAATTATTCCTTCCCTCTGGAATAGGAATCTTCATATTCGATTTATCAGTATATGTATAAGAATCATTTACTATAAATTTATCAAGATAAAGATCCATATTTCTTGTAGACATTGTTAAAGAATTTCCAGTACCATAAACCCAAGTCATTCCAAAGTCTATCTTCTTTGAAGGCTTATGAGTTATTACAATACTCACATCATGTCGTCTGTCGTATTTAGCAGCAAATGTCTTTCCGTAGTTAATTGTTGGGAAATCTCTATCCGTTTTAGATAAAGTATAACCTATCCAACCTGTTGTCTTTCCAACAGTTTTATTAAACTGCAACTCTATTCCATAAGCTTTACCTTTACCCATTTCAACAAGATCTTCCCACTTTGAATTATAAGAAAAGAAAGTCGTTCCATCCTTATATTCTATAAGATTATCCATTTCTTTATAAAAACCTTCAACAGTAAAATCGTAACCATTACCTAAATTATAAGCAGCACCCAAAGCATACTGAGTCGACTTCATAGGCTTAATACGTTTTGTTACTGGAAGCCATAAATCTGTTGGCATACTAATAGTTGAATTAGATAAAAGATGAATATACTGTTGCATTTTAGAATACGCCAACTTAAGCGATAAATCTTCATTAACAAGATATCTAACAGCTAAACGAGGTTCAAACGATTGGTAAGTATTTTTCTGAACATTAAACAAAGAATAATGTAGACCTACATTTGCTTTCAAAGATTCTGATATTTTATAATCATCTTCAATATAAGCAGCTCCTTCATGTGCATAAATATTTTTATTACCATAATTATAAGTAACATCCTCATTTCCTGCCCCTTTAGGTTTTAGATTATCTGTTTTAGAAACACTAATAATATTTTCTCCAGGAATAAAAGAATGATATATATAAGATGCTCCTATTTTAATTGAATGGTTTGGATTAGGAAGATAATCCAAATCGAATTTATAAGCAAAATCATAAATTCCAGAAGTATACTTAAATTTAGTTCTTTCCTTATAATCCTCATCAACACTAGAAGAAGTTGAATATTTTAGATATCTCTCTTCAGAAGAATCAAAATCTAATCCAAAATCATATTTACTATAAGTAACAGTTGTATTAGAAAATAATTTAGGCGAGAAAATATAATTCCATCTAAGAGCTAAAGTTTTATTACCCCAATCAAAATTGTTATTTGATTTATCTTTCTTAATCTCTTTTCTAGAACTATCATCAATAGTTTCCTTATCATTACTCTCTCCTCCTCCTTTATCAGAACCTAAATATGCAGAAAGAAACAAACGACTCTTATCTGAAAATTTATGGTTTATTTTGGCATTCAAATCATAGAAATAATAACCAAACTTATCTGATTTTTGAAAAGGCTTTATTAAAAGATCGATATATGTTCTTCTAGCAGAAATATTAAAAGATGTTCTATCTTTTATAATAGGTCCTTCAAAATTTATCTTTGAAGATATAATCCCTACAGAGACACTTCCATGATATTCTTTCATATTACCTTCTTTCATTCTTATATCAATTACAGAAGACAATCTACCTCCAAAACGTGCTGGAAATCCTCCTTTATAAACATCAACATAATGAACAGCATCTGGATTAAATACAGAAAAGAATCCAAATAAATGGTTTGCATTATAAACAGGAACACCATCTAACATTAAAAGATTTTGGTCTGGTCCTCCACCTCTAACATAAATACCACTTGAACCTTCCGAACCTGATTGTATACCTGGAAGCAATTGAATAGTTTTAATAACGTCACTCTCCCCCATAAAAGCTGGCAACGATTTAATCTTCTCAACATTAATATTTGTAAGACTCATTTGAGAACTTTCAACCTTTTTGCTTACAGAATTTGCTGAAACAACAACTTCTTCTAATTCAACAACACCCCCTAATTCAATATTTATTTTCAAATCTTTTGAAAGATCTATTTCCTTAATAACAGTATTATATCCTACAAAAGAGAATGATATAGTATGTTTTCCTTTAGGTAATGTTAAAGAATAGAAACCATAAACATTTGTAGAAATACCTGCTTTGGTAGTTTCATCGTATACTGTTGCTCCAATAAGTGCCTCACCAGAACTTGCTTCTTTAACAATACCGCTAATTGTATATTTCTCCTGAGCTTGCAAACCAAAAGACAATAATAATAACGCAATTGCAATAAATTTTTTCATCTATAAATAGTTTAATAATTATCCTGAGCAAAAGTATATTCTATTTTTTATAGAAAAAACTTATAAATTATATGATTTTGTTAATATCACGTTAAAAAAAAACCATACAGATATATTCTGATTCTTAGATATTTATAATATTATAGTATATTTTACTAGTATTTTTTTCACTATTTCTATTGTATTACTAAAAACTTCACTTATATTTGCACTGTCTTCAAAAGGAGATAAACACTGGTCTGGTAGTTCAGTTGGTTAGAATACATGCCTGTCACGCATGGGGTCGCGAGTTCGAGTCTCGTCCAGACCGCCAACAAAAAAGAGATTGTCTTAATTGACAATCTCTTTTTTTTGTATAGATACTCTTCTTAAAGAGTATATTTTGTAGCCTTAGGAGACCAATTTTTCAGAAAGCCTACAACTTTCTTTTCATCATATCCTCTACCCTTTTCAAGTAATCCACTATCTTGAATATGGATAACTTTTCCCTTTTTATTCAAAATAACAAAAACAGGATACCCAAATCGTCCAGGATTTCCAAGTTTCTTCATAAGCTCTTTATTTTCTCTTGCACTAACAAGAACTTCAATATAATTGTTCTTTAAGACCTTATGAACACGCTTATTTTCCTTAGTATAATTATGAAACATTATACACCAAGGGCACCAATTTCCTCCTATTTTCACAAATACATTCTTATTCTCACCTTTTGCTTTCTTAATAGCAACATTCAATTCTTTTTGAGCATCAGCTTTTTCATTATAAACTTTTTTCTGTGCTACAGAACTTAAAGTACACAAGAATATTAATACAACAAATAGAGATAATCTTTTAGTAATCATTTTTCCCATTTTATAAATTTAATCAGTTAATATTTAGAATCTAAAAATAATAAAATATCCAATTCCTAAATCATTATATTTGCATAAACATATCAATTTTAAGATATATGATAGAATTAAAAGATATAAGTTCAGATATCGATTTAGAAAAATTCAATATCGATCTACTACAAAAAAGTTTCCCAAAAGAAGAATATAGAGACTTAAAAGTATTAAAGCAATACATACAAAATAAAAGTATATTCTACCCTAAAACTATTTTACTAGATAAGAAACCTATAGGAATATTTCATTACTGGCAATTAGAAGAATATTTCTATATAGAACATTTTGCCATATCTTCAGAACACAGAAATAAAGGTCTAGGAGAAGCCTGTTTATCCCATATACAACAAACAATATTAAATAATAAAACAATAGTACTAGAAGTAGAAATTCCTAATTCAAAAATTGCTATTAGGCGTATAAACTTCTATAAAAGACTGGGGTTTCATTTAATGGATTTCGAATATTATCAACCTCCATATAAGAAAGATTATAATCAGATAGAAATGAAACTAATGATAAATAAACAAATTGATAAGATTCATATTCTCAATAAAATAAGAAATCTAATGTATTTAAACATCTACAATACACATTAATTGTTTTTTCATTATATTTATTTGAAATAATAAAAAAAATTTTACTTTTGTATCCGTTGGTGTAGCTAGTGCAAACTAGCAACTTAATAGGGAATCTCGTGAAAATCGAGGACTGTACCCGCAGCTGTAAGCTCCAATAACTTTATGGAAATCAAAAACCACTGTTATAAAATAACGGGAAGGTAAACATAAAGGGAGTAAGTCAGAAGACCTGCCACAAAATATATTATTCAAGCTTTCGGGAGTTAAAGCAAGTATAATGAAATACTATTATATAATATTTCTTTTTACTTAATTCCCTGTGGCTGTATTTGTAATACAATAATACACAATAGATAAGTAAAATGAAAAATTACGTTAAACATTTAATTTGGGCTTTTTTAGGTTTAGCCTTAGCAGTATCTTCTTGTAAAAAAGACGACACAATTCCAAAACCTCTTATAGAAAACTCTAAAACAGCGTTTGAAATTTATACTGACGAAAGCGTAAGTATAGAACCTAAAGTTACTTCAGAAGGAGAATCTACTTATAAATGGGTAGAAGATGAAAAAGAAATATCAAAAGAACCTATTTTGGTATACACTTCAAAAGAAGTAAAAGAACACACAATAAGTCTAACAGTAATAAATGACGGTGGAGAATCTAAAATTGACTATACTGTAAATGTAAAGGCAATACCTCTTCCTACTGTTGAAATTCCAAATAAAGATGGCAAGGTAAACGCTAAAATACATAGCGAAACAACCATTACTCCTACTATTAAAAGTATAAGAAATGTAACTTACAAATGGGTTTTAAACGAAGAAACTCTTTCAACAGAAAAAATTCTAAAATACACTTTCAAAAAAGAAGGAACTTTCAATCTTAAACTTATAGCAACAAACTCTAGTGGTTCTACAGAAAAGGTGATTAAAGTTGAAACTTCAAACTACTTTGCTAATGGAGTTTTTGTTCTAAACGAAGGTAATATGACTAGCGAAAGTGGATTCGTTAATTTTATATATCCAAACGGAAGTAGAATCGATTATGCATACAAGAATGCTAATTCAGGAACTCAATTAGGTAACGTAATACAAGATATGTGGTTAGCAAATGGTAAAGCATACTTTGTTGCTCAAAATGGACCTGAACAAATAACAGTTGCAAATGCTCAAACATTAGTAAAAGAGAAATCTTATACTAAAGATGGTAAACTAAGTTGGCCTACACATATTGTTGTTGCAAGCAATTCTAGAGCATATGTTAGAGACAATTCTGGACTTCATGCTGTAGATATTAGCGGAGAAATCACTCCTCACACAGAAGTAATTTGCAAAGCAAATAAACAAATAATGGACTATATCAAAGGTAAAGTATATGTTGGAGGAGAAAATATTATCAACATTATTAACCCAGAAACAGATAAAGTAATAAAAACAATAGAGCTAGATGCTAAAATAACTTCTGGAATAAAAGAAGGAAAAGATCAATGTATATGGGTATCTACAAACAATAACAGTCTTTATAAGATTAATACAACTACAGATGCAATCATAAAAAGATATTCAATTCCTACAGAATTCTCAATGAAAGCTGGTTTCATTCCTTCTAATGGATTATGTGCTAGTAAACAAGAAGATATTGTATATTGGAAATCATCATCTTGGGGTAAAGCATACCTATATAAGTTTGATGCTTCTACTGAAAAAGCAGAACTGTTTATTGATTTTAAGAAAGAATATACCGATTCTAATATCACATACGGTGAAGTTGCTGTTCACCCTGTAACAGGAAATATTTATATCGATCTAATTAAAGGATATGGAGCCGATTATCTTATTAATTTCTTATATGTTATTGCTCCTGATAAGACATTAGTACAAACGCATAAAAACTGTACTCATTTTCATACTTCATGCTATTTCACTGAAGATTTTAAATAAAAAACAATTTAGGACATAAAACAATTATGTCCTAAATTTTAATTCCCAATATTTTACTTAAGAAACGTATTATTACGAACAAAAAAACTAAACACATTATGAAGAAAAAATTAAGTTTAAGTCTAAAGTTTATACTACTTCTATTTCTAGTATATTCTTGTTCTGAAGATTCATATCTTTCAGATAACGAACCACTATTTGAAAGCAACAACATTAAACTTTCAACTATTTCTAACAACCTTCCAATAGATTACAAAAATGGAGTATATGTAGTTATGGAAGGCAATATGTCTGATCAAAATGGTAGTCTGTCATTTATAGATAATTCAGGTAAAATTCATCCTTCAATATATTTTAGTGCGAATAAAACGTATGTTGGCAATGTTCTACAAGATGTATATGTATACGACAACAAGATATATATGATTACACAAAATGGAAGTAAGAATGGTGGAGATGGAAGATTTGTTGTTGCAGATGCAAAAACAATGAAACGAGAAAAAATTTATTCTGGTTCAGGCATTAATGATTCTAAAATATGGCCACAACACATCACTGTTATTAATAAAGACAAAGCCTACATAAGATACTCAACATCCGATCTTGAAAAATCATCTGGAATAAGAATCTTCAATTTTAAAAGTGGAAAATTATCTAGTGAAGATATAAATGGAACAAGAGGAGCATTTACTGTCTCTGGCTCAACAAAAATAAGAATGGTATTATATAATAATAAAGTATTTGCTCCTTGTGGACATGATTTATGCATTATTGATACAAAAACAGATAAAATAATTAAAAGAATATCTTTTAAGAAACAAATAAAAGGAATAGTAAAAGGTCATGATGGTAATATATGGATGACTATAGCTGGTACATATACAGGAAACCAAAATTGGGGAACTACCTACACAAGTCCATCTACAATAGTAGGAATCAATCCTACAACATATAATATTATCAAAACTGTAAATCTTCCTTCTGGCATGAATTTCCCTGTTGCCACATGGACTCCTTCAATCGGAATGAGTGCTAGCTATACAGAGAATGCAATCTTTTTCTGGAATGGTCCTTTTAAAGCTTATTCTGTATACAGATATGATATAAACACAGGATTAATAAAAGAACTTATAAATATAGAAAATGAAGAAGATTTAAGTGGTTATACAGTATATGGATATGTAGGTACAGATAATAAAAACAATTTATACATAGGAACAACAAACTACTTAAGTACAAAAATTATTGTAATAGATTCTAAGACAGGAAAAAGAAAAGATATCAGATATCTACAAATGGATAAAGATCAAGATAATAAAATAGACAATTACTATTTCATCAATAGTGGTAGTCCATCAGGAATAGACTCATATTATAGATTTAAATAAAAAGCATTAAAAATGAAACAATTATCATTAAAGATTCTAATAGGAATCTTAGGACTTTGCTTATGTGTTTCATCATGTAAAGATGAAGATATAGCACCAGCAAAAGTAAGTTTTGAAATCCCAGTAGAAGGTTACAACGCCTATATGGGAGATGAAATCATCATTAAACCAACAGTAGAAAGTAAAAGTGGTGTTACTCACGAATGGATTGAATTAGAGAAAGTAATATCAAGAGAAGCTACTCTTAAATATAAAAGTTTAAAACCTGGAGTACACATCATCAAATATATAGCAACAAACGATGATGGAAAAACAGAAGAAACAATAAACATCACAATTAAAAAAGTAGACAAACCTGTAATTGAAATAAAAGTTCCATCTACAGGATTCGAAATTGCTAAAGAAAAGACTTTAAAGATTGAAGCTAAAATTACTTCAATAAAAGAATGTAAATACGAATGGAAAGAAGGAGATAAAGTCATTTCAAACGAACTAATTCTTAATTACAAATCAAAAGAAGTAAAAGAACACAAACTAAAATTAAAAGTTACAAACATAGGAGGTTCAGCAGAAAAAGAAATCACTATTAATGTTGTAACAACAGAAAAGCCAACTGCCACATTTGGAGACAAAAAAATATTCTATGGAGAAAGAAATAAAAGTTTGGTAATTAAACCTACTGTAAAAACAGAAGGAGAAACAACATATAAATGGTTAATAGATGGTGTTATTTATTCAAAAGTAAAAGATTTAACATACATACCAAATAAAAATGGTTGTACACTTCTTACCTACGAAGTCACTAATAATGCAGGATCAAATAGCTACAATTTAAACCTAATAGTAGGATATAGAGCCATCACTGAATCTTCATCACTACAAGTTAATAAAGTGTACGAATTCAGACCAGCTCCAGGACAATTTGTAAACGAAAGTTACACATGTAATACAATGGAAGAAGCAAATGAATTCGCATTAAAAGCTCTACATGATAAAAACATGTACCTATCTCTAGGAGGTTTTGGAGGATATGTAGTAATGGGATTCGATCATAGCATAATAGATAGAGAAGGAAAAGATGTACTAATTAAAGGAAATTCATTTACAGGTCCTAGTGGATGTAGTTGCGAACCAGGAATTGTAGAAGTAATGCAAGACACAAATGGTAATGGTCTACCAGATGACGAATGGTACGAACTAAAAGGAGAAAACTATGATGATGCAACAACAATCAAAGAATATGAAATCACATACTTCAGACCAGAATCTCCAAGTCAAAATGTAAAATGGAAAGACAACCAAGGAAATGAAGGATGTATCGATTACTTAGGAATGTTCCATTCTCAGCCATACTATTATCCATTATGGATAGCAGAAGATTCATATACTCTTAAAGGAACTAGATTAAAAGCTAGAACTGTACAAGATCCTAGTACAGGTTTTTGGTCAAATATGATGTTTGAAAAAGGATATGTAGACAATTATGAAATACAAGCAGATGAAGACATCAATGATATAAATAATGAATCATCATACGGAGGTAATACATTTGAAATAAGTAATGCTATTGACAAACATGGAAATCCAGTAAAATTAGGATTTATAGATTTTGTTAAAGTATACACAGGTGTAAATGTAAAAGCTGGATGGTTAGGGGAAAACTCTACAGAAATCTTTGTTATTGAAGATTTACCTATAAAAAAATAATATAATAAAATCTCAAAGTTCTAAAGAAAGACTTTTTCTATTGGGTTTAGTATTTAGAACTTGAGGTTTTTTTATAAAAAAGAATTAATAATGAAATTAATCTTAAAAATATCATTTAGTATCATTATATCATTTCTGCTCTTTACTGAAGTAAATGGACAGATTTACAATTTAAAAGATACGGTAAAGCTACATGAAGTCACAATCTTTGGTAAAAGAAAGATAGAACAAATTGGAGTAACACGAACAAAAGTTGATTCAACAGTACTTAAATCATCAATTTGCAATACACTAACAGAAGTTCTATCTCAAAACACAACAATTTACATAAAAAGTTACGGTAGAGGTTCTATGTCAACAGCCTCATTTAGAGGAACAGCACCATCCCACACTCAAGTCAGTTGGAACGGAATGAAACTAAACTCACCTATGCTTGGAATGGTCGACTTCTCACTTATACCATCATATTTTATCGACGATTTAACCCTACTACACGGAGCAGGATCTGTAGATGTAAGCGATGGAGCATTAGGGGGAGCAATTGTATTAACAAACAAAAAGATTAAAGAAAAATATAAACTTCATTTCATACAAGGAATTGCAAGTTATAATACCTACGATTCATACTTAAAGTTTAATTATTCACTTGGTAAATGGTATTTTTCTTCAAGACTATATCATGTTCAATCAAAGAATGATTTTTCATATAGAAATCTAGATAAATCCTTAGAATGGCAAATTGATAGCAAGGGAAGAAAATATAAAACTGTTGAAGATGCTCCAAAAGATTACAACAAGAATGGAGAATTTCAAAATAGCCACTATCTTCAAGAAGTATACTACAAACTAGATAATTTCAACAAATTCTCATTTATAAGTTGGCTATATCATTCAGATAGAAGTCTACCCACCCTTACAGTAAATTGGAGCGATCTTGATAAACTAAATACTAATAAACAAGAAGATTTAGGAATACGATCTGTTTTCAGTTGGAAACATACCAAAGAGAAATACGACATATTAGGAAGATTAGGGTATTCATATAACGAATTAAACTATCTTCTTAAAAACAAAGTAACAAACGGCACAAATATAGCCATAAACTCACGTAGTAAAGTAAAGAATATCTACTCAGAAATAAACTCAAGCTACTACCCTATTAAAGATTTTAAAATCACTGGAAAAATAAACTACAATCTTTTCAATGTAGATTCCTATGAATCTAAAAAGAGAACAGGATACATAAAATACAGATCAGAGTTATCAACATATTTAGCTATCAGATATAAAGCATTTGGATTTTGGGGTTTATCTTATAATGTAAGAAAGACATTCAACAACGACATCACCTCTCCCCTAATAAATGCATTCTTAACAGACTTTCTAATATGGAAAAAATACAATCTAATTTTAAAATCTTCAATAGTTAAAAACTATCATATACCCACTTTAAACGACTTATACTTTATACCTGGGGGTAATCCCAATTTAAAAACAGAAGATGGTAAAACTGTAGATGTAGGCTTAGAATTTTCTAAACCTCTAGAAAAAGGATTAATATCAGGATCAGCAACATACTACTATTCAGATATAAAAAACTGGATTGTTTGGATTCCAACATTCAAAGGATTTTGGGAACCTAAAAACGTAAGAAAAGTTATAGCTAAAGGGATAGAATTAAAAATGACTTTCCAAAAAGAGATTGGAGATTGGAAAATCTATTCCAGTGGAACATGGGGACAAACAATATCAACAAATCACGGAGATCCTACCTCTTGGGGAGATGAATCTGTTGGTAAACAATTGATTTATGTTCCTAAATACTCTTCAAGCTTAATGACAAGAATACAATACAAGAAATATTTCATCTCTCATAAATATTACCACTATAGTAGAAGATTCACAACATCGAGTAACGATATAACAGAAAGAGACGATGTACTTCCATTCATCATGAACAACCTAACAATAGGTAGATCATTTAAAATAAAGAAAATAAATTTAGATGTAAGTTGTATAATAAACAATCTATTTGACGAACAATATCAATCTGTTTTAAAAAGACCTATGCCACTTAGGAACTACAATTTATTAATTTCAATTCAATTATAATGAAAAGTTTAAGATATATATTAATACTCTTTATTTGTCTAATAAGCATGACATCTTGCATGGATGAAATTGTTAGATATCAGAAAAAAATAGATTCCAGTTCAAGAGGATTATTTATTACAAATGAAGGAAATTTCATGTATGGTTCTGCTTCATTATCATACTATAATATCAAAGAAAAGAAAGTAGAGAATGACGTATTCTATTCTGTAAATGGTATTCCATTAGGAGATGTTGCTCAATCTATGACAATTCACAATGGTATAGCATATATAGTTGTAAACAATTCAAATGTAATATTTGGAATAGACCCAAACACATGTGAATTAAAAGGTATGATAACAGGGTTAATATCACCAAGATACATACATTTTGTAAGTGATACCAAAGCATATGTTACCGATTTATATGAATTTGCAATAACAGTAATTAATCCTAAGACATTTGCAATAACAAAGAAAATAGATGTAAAGGTTCCTGGAATTAATCAACACCCTACGGAACAGATGGTACAGTATAAGAATTTCTTATTTATAAACTGTTGGTCATACGACAATAAAATACTTGTTTTAGATACCAATACCGATAAGGTAGTAGATGAAATTACAGTACCTATTCAACCTACATCTTTAGCTATAGACAAATACAACAAAATATGGACTGTAACAGATGGTGGTTACGAAGGTAGCCCATATGGACACGAAGCTCCATCTCTATTGCGAATAGATGCAGAAACAAGAAAAATAGAAAAGAAATTCACATTCGAATTTGGTGATTGGCCTTCTGAAGTTTGTTTAAATGGTGCACGAGATACTTTATATTTTATAAACAAATCGGTATGGCGTTTAAATGTAAAAGCTAATGAGTTTCCCAAGAAACCATTTATTCCATTTAAAAAGACAAAATTCTATGGTCTAACAGTCGATCCTGTTACTAGTGAAGTCTATTTAGCTGATGCAATCGACTATGTTCAGAAAGGAGTCGTTTATAGATATACAGCCTCTGGAAAAGAAGTTGATAGATTTAAAGTTGGTATTATACCAGGTGCTTTTTGCTTTAAATAATATCTTTAAAATTAGATTTCTAATCATAGAAGAACCCCTAATTACTAATTGTATTTAGGGGTTTTATTTTTAGAATCGTTTCTTAATTAGTTTTTTTATTAAAACGTATAAAATGTATAGAACGATAAATATTACATTTATAAATCCAAAAAGAGTCATCATAACTTCAGTGATAGATAAACAGAACGAAAATATAAAAAACCCAATATTTATCAAAAACATTAAAGTCCACCATTTTAGTATATCTCTTCTAAAAATTTCTTTACCAATATCTAACCATAAATAAACCGTATAAAAATTTATCCAAAAACTAGCACTACCAACCATAATACACATAATTATTAATGCATAGTACAAAGAACTAAGAATAGCTATTATTATGAGAAGAATTAATATTATTATAAATCTTATGGTGAACTTAATCCTATCCTCTTTTTTATAATATTCTTTTAATCTGTTATAAATTCCTACACCTAAACTAGCATTAAAACTTCCTATTTTTGAATTAAATTTATTCTTATTAGCATTAAACTCCTTCTTTTGATTCTTGACTTTCTTCTGCATAGATTGTCTCATTTTTAGTGTTTTCTTACTAAAAGCATTTATCTTCTATCATTTTTATCTGACCGTTAATTTTATACTTACTACAACTAGTATATTTGCTAGTATAAATATAAAACCTATTCTCTATTAATAAAGTTGGTAATTTATCATTACAAATTATAATTGTATCTTTTACGATTTTGTTATCAACAAAGAAAGTTCCATAAATCTGACAATACTCAATAAACATCTCATTACCCTTTATTAGATAATTCCCTTTATAAATCTTATAACCAGGTTCTACACAATATACTAAAGAGTCGTTATCTAATAATTCTTGTTCACTTGATACAAAATAGAATAAACTATCAGAAGCAAAATATATAGTTTTAAATCCTTCTATCTTTCGTCTATCAATCTCTGGAATTCCTGACTTTGGAGACTTCCAATCAATAATTTTAGGAATCCAATACTTGCCAGTAAAATCAACTTTTTGTACAGAAGATTCACAACCCATAATCAACATAACTATACATATCAAAAATATTCTCATAACTTATTATTTTATACACATGGAGTTTGATTATAAACATTATTCCAAAAAGAATTAAATATAAGATTCTAAATAATATTTAAATCCCCTAAACACTAATTGTATTTAGGGGTTTATTTTTAGAAACGTTTCTTAATTAGTTTTTTTATTAAAACGTATAGAGTGTATGGAACTATGAATAGGATATTTATAATTCCAAAGACTGTCATCATTACTTCAATAGCAGATATACAAAACGAAAATATCAAAAATGCAATATTAATCAAAAACATTAAAGCCCACCATTTTCTTATATCTCTTCTAAAAATTTCTTTGCCAATATCTAACCATAAACGAACCGTATGAAAATTAACAATACTACTTAGAAGAAGTACTCCAAAACATGTTGCATATAATACATCATCTAAAGGACCTAAAAAAGCCCCAATTATTAAAAGAACTCCTCCTATTATAATACCTATATTTGATTCTACTTTATTTGTTTTTCTCATCATATTTTTTTACTAGTTTTGTTGTTCCTACTACAGAACCAGAAGCAACAGTACCTAATATTAAACCATTACCTTTTTGAAATCTTATTTTTTCTTCTTTTATAAGTTATACTATTTATAAACTTTTGGAATTTCTTGCAAAAAATAACGGATTTACCATTTATTGAAATTGATGATTCCCCATCTAAACATATAATATTCAACTCATTACTAACCATATAGCTTATTTTAATGATCTGTCGAACATCAGGTAAACTTTCTCCTTTTATATTTCTTACCTCATCAATATGTTCTTTTATTATATTCATTGTAGATGAATCTGTTATAGTTATATAATTAATCTCATCACTAAATATCTTCTTAAAATTATTGTAATCTATTTTAAATGGAGTTTCTAGCTCATAATCTACATAATATAGTACCAACTTCTACTTCAAATTAAAGTAATTAGTCATATTTTACTCTTTTCCTTTTTACAAATATGCATAATTTATAAATCACTTCTACTAATACGATATTTCTTCCCTCGCCATTTCATCTTATTATGAAGAATCTTTACTGTTTTATCTTCTTCTTTTAGTTTCTTGTAGTAGAACAGATATAGACTATCATTTATAGGTAAATTAATATTAATATAATTTGAGGATGTATCTTTTAACTTATATACTCGTGTAGGTATATCATTATTTACAACACGATGATAATTATTTCTAGAATCTATCAGTATCTGTATTTCTTTTACATTTATACTATCTGGAACATTAAATGAGTTAATAAATCCCATCTTATGATACTTTATATTACTACGCATTAATGTATCTGGCAGAAAGATAGCTTTTGCATATCCTAATTTATATCTATGTTTATTATTAATTACTAATGTTATATAATACAAACTATCAAATATGCTATCAAGTTTAGTAGTAAGAAATTCTACTCCAGTTATCATTATGTCTATTTTTCTTTTTTCATTAGAAAGAGTTTTTTCTTCTACATTCATTGGCATTTCTATAATATCCTTATCCTTTAAAATTAATCTATTATTTATAGAATCACGAATCCACTGTCCGGCATGATGATATGCTCTATATCCAAGCATATATTCAGATAAAAAACTTGAATCTTTATTAAATATAATTTCATCAAGTTGATAGGCCTTTGCATGATAAGGAATTCCTATTTTTAAAACTGGTGTACAAGAACACATCAGTAGGAAAAAGCTAATTATTATTAATTCTTTTTTTCGCATAATTGATTATATAAATATTTAACTCCATTTTTATACCTATAAGCCAAGCTTTAGTTACTGCATTGAAAAATCTATATTATTAAACCCTTATGTAAATTTAATAAATTATATCCTATTTTACCAATATACATATTTTCATTAGATATAATGTTTCAATTTGAATTAAAAAAATAGTCATAACCTCGTTTAGATAATACAAACTAACAGACTAAACCTTTCTAATAGATTTTAAGCAAAGGATTGCTAAAAAAACACCTCTATATGTTATTGCATATAGAGGTGGAAATTTTTAATCAGATTATTTATTCTCAATCTTATTAACTTAATTTAGATAATTCATACATATAGTACCCACTTCAAATTAAAGTAATTAGTCATATTTTACTCTTTTCCTTTTTACAAATATGCATAATTTATAAATCACTTCTACTAATACGATATTTCTTCCCTCGCCATTTTATCTTATTATGAAGAATCTTTACTGTTTTATTTTCTTCTTTTGGTTTTTTATAGTAGAACAGATATGGACTTTCATTTATAGGTAGATTAATATTAATATAATTTGAGGATGTATCTTTTAACTTATAAACTCGCGTAGGTATATCATTATTTACAACACGATGATAATTATTTCTAGAATCTATCAGTATCTGTATTTCTTTTACATCTATACTATCTGGAACATTAAATGAGTTAACAAATCCCATCTTATGATACTTTCTGTTACTACGCATTAATGTATCTGGCAGAAATATAGCTTTCGTATATCCTAATTTATATCTATATTTATTATTGATTACTAATGTTATATAATACAAATTATCAAATATGCTATCAAGTTTAGTAGTAAGAAATTCTACTCCAGTTATCATTATGTCTATTTTTCTTTTTTCATTAGAAATAGTTTTTTCTTCTACATTCATTGGCATTTCTATAATATCCTTATCCTTTAAAATTAATCTATTATTTATAGAATCACGAATCCATTGTCCAGCATAATAATATAATCTATATCCGAGCATATATTCTGATAAAAAACTTGAATCTTTATTAAAGATAATTTTATCAAGTTGATATGCCTTTGCATGATAAGGAATCCCTATTTTTAGAACTGGTGTACAAGAACACATCAGTAGGAAAAAGCTAATTATTATTAATTCTTTTTTTCGCATAATTGATTATATAAATATTTACCTCATTTTTTATACCTATAAGCCAAGCTTTAGTTACTGCATTGAAAAATCTGTATTATTATACCTTTATGTAAATTTAATAAATTATATCCTATTTTACCAATATACATATTTTCATTAGATATAATGTTTCAATTTGAATTATAAAAATAGTCATAACCTAGTTTAGATAATACAAACTAACAGACTAAACCTTTCTAATAGATTTTAAGCAAAGGATTGCTAAAAAAACACCTCTATATATTATTGCATATAGAGGTGGAAATTTTTAATCAGATTATTTATTCTCAATCTTATTAACTTTATTTAGATAATTCATACATATAGTACCAACTTCAAATTAAAGTAATTAGTCATATTTTACTCTTTTCCTTTTTACAAATATGCATAATTTATAAATCACTTCTACTAATACGATATTTCTTCCCTCGCCATTTTATCTTATTATGAAGAATCTTTACTGTTTTATC
>SNAP01000057.1 GCA_022496785.1 Marinilabiliaceae bacterium JC040
AACAACATAGAGGACGAATGAAGGGAATGTCTTATCGAGGTAATCATRTTAGTTTCGGTAAATATGCTCTTCAAGCGCTTGAACCCGCTTGGATCACATCTAGACAAATAGAAGCGGGGCGMCGGGCAATGACACGAAATGCRCGTCGKGGTGGAAAAATATGGGTACSTATATTTCCCGACAAACCAGTTACAGKAAGACCCACAGAAACACGTATGGGTTCRGGTAAAGGCTCTCCWGAATATTGGGTAGCTGTTGTTAAACCRGGTCGAATACTTTATGAAATGGGTGGRGTCGCAGAAAATATAGCCAGAAARGCMATTTCAATAGCAGCRTCCAAAATGCCTATCAAAACTCAATTTATTATKTTGGGATAAGAATGTAGAATCAAAGAAAATAAATCCTGGGAATGAAAAATRYAAGGTTTATTTTTTTTTTTTGACAAAAAATATTTCTTTYTTTTTCTTCGCCCTTTGCATTGAAAGAACAAATAAAAAAATGATTCAACCCCAGACACRTTTGAATGTAGCAGATAACAGTGGGGCTCGAGAATTGATGTGTATTCGAATCATAGGAGCTAGTAAYCGCCGATATGCTTATATCGGTGACGTKATTGTTGCTGTGRTTAAAGAAGCAGTACCAAAYATGCCCCKAGAAMGATCAGAAGTGGTCAGAGCTGTAATTGTACGTACCTGCAAAGAACTTMAACGCGACAAYGGTAWGCTAATACGATATGATGACAAWGCCGCAGTTGTCATTGATCAAGAAGGAAATCCTAAAGGAACTCGCGTTTTTGGTGCGATCGCACGGGAATTGAGGC
>SNAP01000063.1 GCA_022496785.1 Marinilabiliaceae bacterium JC040
AACCGAGACCCTAGAATCCCTCACACAAAACCAAATGCCAAAATACCACCTATTCTTAGACCCTATGTTCGACAAAGGACTTTAGAGAGTTTATGCACTAGTGAGGTTGATMGGACCGAACTGCCGATCGATAGGAGYTACGAGGATGGTATKGTAGATCCGAGAGTTATTAGATATGGAGTGCCCRTTCATTCRCCGGAGTACATGAGGAGATTTTTAGCTTTACCCATAGCCRCAATGCGACCACCAYTAGGACCACCCATTATCGATATGACCATAGGTACGAAGGAGAYRCCGAAAGTATTGCTAGATTCAGGTTCGACAGTCAACATTATGCCYTATTCAGTTTTTCAGACTTTGACCTTAGGACCGAAYGAAAACCTTAAGCCGTACGATGGTACTTTATTGTTAGCCACATCAGAGTATGCGCGACAACCTTTAGGWATAGCGGAGAGTATTGCTTGCCGGATAGGTGACCTGTTATTTCCCGTAGACTTTCTTGTGATGGATACRCCYGTGCRCTCACATCGAGACATGGTTAGTCCAGTCATWTTAGGGACACMTTTCCTAGCCACCTCTAGAGCTTGCATWKATTWTAGYCGYGACGAGGTCATTCTWTCTTGTGATGGTCAGCAATTGTGCATTCATATGGAGCCGAATAACGAGGGTTTTGATAGAGCCGCGATGATTATCGAGGAGATTTCTGATGATGAGGGTACGGATTTAGTCGAGATTAAGGGTATCGAGGATAGTA
>SNAP01000065.1 GCA_022496785.1 Marinilabiliaceae bacterium JC040
TTTACCATTAGCATCTATATATGCTTGAGTTTCCCAATCACTATTTGATAATGTTGTAAATGTTATAGAGGTTAAATCTTGTTGAGTATAAGTCATTGAAACTCCTCCACCTAAATTCTCAGTATAACTTGCTCCAATATTAGTATAACCTTCTATTTTTTTATTCCCTTCATGCCATGCTATTGAACCTGTTTTTGAATGCTTATACCAATCCATTCCATCTGGATCTATAAATAATAATGGATTATTACCCACATAATTATAAGGTGTACAACTTAAATAATTTTCTGCATGAGCATCAACACAAAAGAAACGCCCCAAATAACCATCATACATCCGAGCTCCATAGTCCAACCAATCAGTACCCTCCTGCAACTCCTTACCATTATACAAGTACTTATTATCTGAACCACCAAAGCTAGACATCACTCCTCCAAAAGGATAATAATCATTCTGCTGAAGTAATTCGCCTGAATCATCTACAACTGCTCGTACATTACCTAAATGGTCACATATATTATACTCATACTTACTTGATGAACCATTCACTACATAACGACCTACACTTGTCAAGATATAAGAGAGAGAACCATTTTCATAAACAAAACCATTGCTATAAGTCAAAGTCTTACTTGGCAATATATTCTGTAATTTCTCCCCTCCTGAACTATACATATAACGAATCCGCTGATTCTGTATTAATATCTCCTTAGGTAAATTT
>SNAP01000008.1 GCA_022496785.1 Marinilabiliaceae bacterium JC040
AATTCTTTTAAAGCTGGGAAATGTGGAGCTAAATTAGATCAACATCATAAGTTTTAGTTGTGATAGGTAAAATGATGTCTAATAAAGATTTCTAAAAACTCTCCACCTCTAAATACCGTTCGTTTTTAGGATGATAAATATGATTTAAAGTTTTACTATTTATTTTAGTAAATAACTTTCTTAATTTTATAAATAAATGAAAAAATTAGAAGCAGAAAAGGTTAAGGAAATTTTGAGTCCTTTTGACAATTTAGATGACATATTAGAATTGGAGATTCCTCGATTAGAGTTGGGATATAGAACATTAGCAGTTGGAACTTTTGATCATTGGTTAAGTCATGAAGAATATGATGAGAAATTAGATATGTTTGATAACCAGGATATAAAAGATCTTGAGAATAGAGCTAAACTATTATCTAGTTTCCCAGAAATTTACCTGTATGAATCAGATAGAGATGATGATTATAGAGATGTTTTATATGAAATGGAAAATTCATATAATTATATTTTATCATCTCTAAAAAAAGGATACATATTATGGTTTATAACAGTAAATCCTTATATGATCATTAATATCTCTCCAGATTTGACAGATATGTACTTTATACCTAATTCAAGTGATTTTGAAGCTTTAAAACAAAAAGTAAAGGAAAATAATTTGAAATGTTTTGAGAATTATCGTTAATAAAATATTACTACTAATGAAAAGTTTTAAATCAATATTACCTAATCTTATTAAGACTTAGATGCTTTTACATATAGAAAAGTACTCTTAATCAATAGTACTTTTTGTCTTCATTATGGATATTGTAAGAATAATCCAATTAGTAATGTAGATGAAGAATGAGTATGGGCTGTAGTAGGTGCTGCTTTTGATTATTGTTTACAGGTTTATGATAATTATCAATCTTCAGGTAAATTGGGATATTGCTAAGAGTAAGAATTTAACTAAAGCAAATAATTCTGTTAAAAGTTCTAATTTAAAGTCTAAGTCAAAACTTCCTATGGAAGCTTTCAAGAAATTTGATGATGCTAAAATGCATTTGTCATTAACTAAAGGATTAAATAAAACAGTTGGTAAAGTGAATTCAAATGTAATATCAACAGCGATAGGTACGACAACAGCAAGAATGATTAAAAAAGAAGATGAAAAAACATAATAAAAAAGATAATAAAAAATCAGTTTTAAATGTATTAATATTTTTTAGTATTATTACTCTACTTGCTATTGCAGCAATTCGAAAGAATCATTATATGAAAACGTCCGATGTATGTATTGGAATAGTTACAAGAGTTGGATATTCTGGAGGAAGTCGAATTGGAAATAAAGGATGTTATTTTAGATTTTCATCTCAAAATAAGATATATTCTGGGTATTCTATAATCCCAAGTGGTTTCAAAGTCAAAGTTGGGGATTCGGTTAGAATTAGGTATAGTACAGTGAAACCGAATATTTCTGACGTGATGTTTGAATAAAAAAAGATAAGTATTCTAAAAAAAATAATTATATGCATTCTGAAAAAGCTTATAATTTTTGGAAAATGATAGACGATATAATAAAAAGTCATTAAGAGATAATTCTGTAAATGCAAATAGGGGGACTAAAAAGATCCCGCAAAGGTAATGAATAAATGAAAAAATTAGAAGAAGAAAAGGTTAAGGAAATTTTGAGTCCTTTTGACAATTTATATGACGTATTAGAATTGGAGATTCCTCGATTAGAGTTGGGATATAGAACATTAGCAGTTGGAACTTTTGATCATTGGTTAAGTTATGAAGAATATTATGAGAAATTAGATATGTTTGATAACCAAGATATAAAAGATCTTGAAAATAGAGCTAAGCTATTATCTAGTTTCCCAGAAATTTACCTTTATGATACTGATAAGTATGATGATTCTCACATCTTGTATGAAATAGAAAAGGAGAAATTGTATAATTATATTTTATCATCTTTAAAAAAAGAACATATCTTATGGTTCGTAACAGTAAATCCTTATATGGTTATTAATATTACTTCAGATTTGACAGATATGTACTATATACCTAATTCTAGTGATTTTGAACCTTTAAAACAAAAAGTAAAGGAGAATGATTTGAAATGTTTTGAGAGTTATTATTAGTAAAACATTATTACTGATGAAATGTTCTAAATCAATATTACCTAATGGAGTTAAGAGTTAGATATTTTGAAATATAAAGAATTATTAGTTGTGATATGTAAAATGCAATCCAATAAAGATTTCTAAAAACAAACCCCCTAAATACAATTAGTATTTAGGGGGTTAAAGATTATTTTAAAGTCTTACTTTTTATTTTTGTGAATAACTTTCTCAATTTTATTAATAATTGGAAGTTTCTTGATTTTTATATGAGGTAGATATGTTGCAATATGTCTTGCCTTTTTAGTTTCATATATCTCATCTAATTTAATCATTATTCCAGTCTCTTCTACATTTCCAAAGAAAGAGTTAAGTGCGGTTCCAAATGTTCTCATAGATGGAGATAAATTCATATAAGCATTTACTAAAGGAGGAATATTTTCCCCTTTATCTCTTACTAATCTAGATAATATTTTATAATCTGCTTTATAATCATTACCACGGAAATGATGTTTTATTGCATTCTCATCAATGTTTAAATTGATAGGATTATATGGCTTAAGTAGATTATCAGGATCGTTGAAATATAATTTCATAAAGTATAAAATTAAATCCCTTGCTTCTATATTAAAGCTTGTGTACATAGTGACTTTACCAAAGAAATACTCTATATCGGGATTGTCTACCGTTAAAGCTCCTAATCCATCCCATAGGTTGTCTAGTGCATAAAGACTTTTACGTCCCATATCACGAGATTGATACATTGGTTGAACAAATGAACGTCCAAGTTCAATAGTCTTGTTTAAATATATGTCTTTAAATTTATCAGAGAATTCAAATAATCTACTTGTAGCAAGATAATCTATTTGATCTTTATTTACTTTACTAGCGTTAAAGAATCTATATCCTCCAATTATGTTTTGATCTTTAGGATCCCAAACAATAAGTTGTTCGTATGGAATGTCGGCTGTGTCAAATTTGTCAATATCTACATCTTTACCTGTACCTCCACCTGCTGATCTGAAAGTAAGTTCTCTCAGTCTTCCAACTTCTTGCATAAGAATAGGTGATTGTTTAGCAGTAAAACAGTATATCTCGTTTCCTCCTTTATTCGTTTTTCTAACAAAAATATCAGAAGTTAATTCACCAATAATATCTTCTTTCTTTGTTGGTCTAGCAACAGCTTTCATATTTAAATGTTTAAAGAGTGTACAATGTTTTTAATAGTTTGTGCCCATTTTTTATGCGACTTAGATTTATCAATTGATTCAATTGATATCTTTTCTCCAAATGTTATTTCAAATGTTTTGTTTCTGTGTTTAGAAAATTCAGCTATTAGATATAACATTTCAATATTTGCCTTTATTCCTAATAGCTTACGTATGTTTGCAAGATTGTAAAAAAAGTTTGAGTTCCTACCACTTACATGAACTGGTATAATGTCTCGATTTGAACTTTTTGCTTTTGTTATAAATGTCTTTTTCCATTCAAGATCTTCTATCTTTCCTTTTTTTCTTCTTGATACTAAGCCTGCTGGAAAGATTATTATTTGCTTATCCGAATTGAATGCGTTATTTAGTGATTCTGCTGCATCCTTTGCTTGTGCACCATGTTTGTTTATTGGTGTGAATATATTATTTAAATTCTTTACATTTAGTAATATGTCGTTTACTGGAAATGCTAAATCGAATTTTTTCCCTAATAAAGCTATAAGAATTATTCCATCTGCTCCTCCTAATGGATGGTTTGAGGCAAATACAAATCGTCCATCTGTTAGAATATTTTCTGGATTTTTTATTTTGACTTTTATATTAAGATACTTTAGTACTTGTTGTGCAAAATCAACTCCTTTAAGATGGTCATATGTAGAGAAGAAATAGTTAACTTCGTCGATATGGGTAACCTTGTTTAAATATGAATAAATAAAGCCTGGTATTTTTTTTGCTAAAGAAGGATTCTTTTTTAAGAAAAGATTCTTAATGACAATAGGTTTAAATTTTGTATCTTTATTTTCAGTCATAGTAATAGTATTAAATAATTGTTGGAGCAAATTTACAAAAAACAATTCATCTTTATTTTTAATGCTTAATATTAGTGCATTAAGAATATAAAAAATGTAGTCAAAAGTATAATAAGAATCTTTAAAATGGTATTTTTGTATTATAAATTTGTACAAATACTAAAATATAAAGGAAATGGAAAAAGTAATAAGTGGAATAAGACCTACTGGGAATTTACATCTAGGTAATTATTTTGGAGCAGTAAAGAATTTTCTTCGTATGCAAGAAGATTATGATAGTATGTTTTTTATTGCTGACTGGCATTCTCTTACAACTCATCCAAATCCAGAGAATATTCAAAAGAATGCAAGAATAATTTTAGCTGAATATTTAGCTTGTGGCTTGAAACCAGAATTGTCTCCTATTTATATCCAATCGGATGTTAAGGAAGTTCTAGAGTTATATCTTTTCTTAAATATGAATGCTTATTTAGGAGAATTGGAAAGAACAACTTCTTTTAAGGATAAAGCTAGAAAACAACCTAATAATGTTAATGCAGGTTTGTTAACTTATCCTACTCTGATGGCTGCTGATATCTTAATTCATAGAGCAGAAAAAGTGCCTGTGGGTAAAGATCAAGAGCAAAATATGGAGATGGCTAGAAAATTTGCTAAACGTTTCAATCATACTTATGGTGAAGAAATTTTCCCAATACCTCAATCTTTCTCTTTCTCTGGAGAAATGATTAAAATTCCAGGTTTAGATGGTTCAGGTAAAATGGGTAAGTCGGAAGGTAATTGTATCTATCTTAAAGATGATGAAAAAACTATTAAGAAAAAAGTTATGAAAGCTGTAACTGATGGTGGACCTTCTTCTTTGAATTCTGAAAAACCTGAAGTGATTCAAAATTTATTTACCTTTATGGAAATTGTATCTAGCCCTGATACTTTTGAATATTTTAATGATAAATGGAATTCTTGTGAAATCCGTTATGGTGATATGAAAAAGCAATTAGCTGAAGATATTAATAAATATTGTGCTCCTATTAGAGAGGGTATAGAATATTATTCTAATAATGATGCTCTTCTTGATAGAATTGCTAAAGAGGGTGCTGAGAAAGCTAGAGAAAGTGCTCAAGAGACTTTAAAATTAGTTAGAAAAGTAATAGGTTTTAAATAGTGTACGAATATATTACAGGAAAAATTGAAGAATTATCTCCTACTTATGTAGTGATAGATTGTAATGGTATAGGATATATTTTAAATATATCTTTAACAACCTATTCTAAAATTCAAGATACTAAAGAACCAAGAATAAAACTATATGTGCATCAGATTATTAAAGATGATGCACATTCGTTCTTCGGTTTTAAAGAGACTAGAGAGAGAGAATTGTTTAGGCAATTGATAACTGTGTCGGGTATAGGTGCTAATACGGCAAGAATGATTCTATCTTCAATGTCTCCAGATGAAGTTGTTTTAGCTATTAGTACAGATAATGTGAATGCTATTAAATCGGTTAAGGGAATCGGTATTAAAACAGCTCAAAAGGTTATAATTGAATTAAAAGATAAAATAAATAAAGATACTAATATCAAAGTAGAGCTTAAAACAGATAATCCTTATAAGGAGGAAGCTGAGGCTGCATTGATTATGCTAGGTTTTACTAAAAATGATGTTAAAAAAGTTATAACAAAAATACTATCGAAAGAAGATGTGAATTCGGTAGGTGAATTGGTAAAATTATCATTGAAACAATTATAAAATAGTTTTATTATTGTATAGATTAATCACATATATATTCATTATGACTCTTTTTTCGGTAAATGTTAAAGGAGCAAAGAATTATTGTGAAAAAATACAAGAAGACACTATTAGAAAGTCTAATGATTCTGAGGATCTTTATAAAAAATCGGTTTTAGAAAAATTTATTAAGAGAGATACTTCGAATAAGAGAAAATCGTATCTTTTCTCAAATAAATCTTTATATAAAAAGGAAAGTAAGTATAATTATAAAGATAGATTGTTCTATTCCGAATCGAGAATCAATCCTAATTTAAGTCTTAGAAAAGTAGAAATTTTAAGTCTAACAAATTATCTGAAAAAAGGTAATGGTATTACTTTAAGTAATTATTGGAGAAATAAAAGTATTGAAGAATCTGGACTGTCTGTTAATAATAATAAATTTGCAAGTAAGACTTTTGGTACTAAACTATTTGATGCTCTATTCGGTTCTAATAAAATTGTAATTCATCCTAGAGGTACTGCTGAATTAAGTCTGGGTGTGAAGATTATTAATGTTGAGAATCCTACACTACCAGAGAGTTTAAGAAAGAGTGTCTTGATGGATTTCCACGAGAATCTACAAATGAATGTTGTGGGGTCGATTGGTGATAGATTGAAATTAGATATAAATTACAATACCCAAGCGACTTTTGATGTTGAGAACAATGTGAAACTTTCATACGATTCTAAGGATGATGATATAATTCAAAGTATTGAAGCTGGTAATGTTTCTATGCCTTTGTCTGGAACTTTAATAAGAGGTGGGCAGAATCTTTTTGGTTTTAAAACAAGACTTAAATTCGGAGATCTTAATATAACGACTTTGTTTTCTCAACAAAAAGGAGAGACTTCTGTAATTAATCTTGAAAAGGGTGCTCAACAAAAGGAGTTTGAACTGTATGCTTCTAAGTATGATGCTAATAGACATTTCTTCCTTTCAAATTATTTTGTTGATAAGTTTGAGACTTCTCTGTCTCAATTACCTCTTGTGAATTCTGATATCAAGATTACAAAACTAGAGGTCTGGGTGACTAATAAGAATTCAAAATTCGATAAAGCTAGAAATATTCTTGCATTAACTAATTTAGGTGAAAGTAAGAATTCTGTTAATAATATATATAACCTACCTGATAATAATTCAAATAATCTTTATTCAAGTATAGAATCTAATTCTTCTTTGCGTGATATTCAACAAGTGAATGCTGTTATGCAATCGTTGGGATATAATGCAATCTACGATTTTGAGAAAGTGGAAAGTGCTAGAATGCTAGACCAAACAGAGTATGTGTTTAATGATAGATTGGGATTTATATCATTAAATACAGCACTTAATGCAGATGAAGTTTTGGCTGTAGCTTATGAATATACTTTGAGAGATGGAACTATAAAAAGAGTAGGTGAATTAACCACAGATGGACCAAGTTCTCCAAGTGTTTTGTATTTAAAGATGTTGAAATCTACTGTCCTTAGTGAGAAGATGCCTCATTGGAGATTGATGATGAAGAATGTTTATAATATTGGTTCTTATGGTGCAAAACCAGAAGATTTTGTTTTAAATGTTCTTTTCAAGGATGATGTTGTAGGTACAGAATTAAATTATATAACAGTTATTGACAACGTTGGTTCGAAAGGTAGAACGGAGAAAATTCTTTTGTCTTTATTGAATTTAGATAATCTGAATAGAAGATTAGATGCTGGTTCTGATGGACAATTTGATTATATAGAAGGTATTACCATTTTACCAACTAAAGGTAGAGTAATCTTTCCTTTACTTGAACCTTTTGGTAAATCGTTAAAGGATATTGTTCAGAAAAAATATAAGAGTAGTATTGATCCTAAATATCTATTCGAGGATATTTATACTAAACCTCAGTCTACTGCAATTCTTAATTCTCAGCAAGACAAATATATTCTTAAGGGGCATTATAAATCTACCAATAGTAATGAGATTCATTTAAATAATCCAAATATTCGTCCTGGAGGTGTGAAGGTTGTTGCAGGAAGTAGAGTATTAACAGAAAATATCGATTATGTAGTGGATTATGCTATGGGATTGGTTAAGATATTAAATCAAGGAATATTGGAATCTGGAACTCCAATTCAAATATCTTCAGAAAGTAATTCTTTATTTTCTATGCAAACAAAAACTCTTATTGGAACTCATTTAGATTATAGAATAACAGATGATTTCCATTTAGGAGCTACAGTAATGCATTTATCAGAAAGTCCTTTGACAGAAAAAGTACAGTTTGGACATGAACCAATTTCAAATACTGTTTGGGGTGTTAATGGTTCTTATTCTTCGGAATTTCCTCTCTTAACAAAATTGGTTGATGCTATTCCTTTTATTGATACTAAAGCTAAATCGAGAATTGATATTGAAGCAGAATTTGCTCAATTGATTCCAGGACACAATAAAAATATAGGAAGAGTAGGTAATGCATATATTGATGATTTTGAGGGTAGTAAGATAACTATTAGTCTTAAAAGTCCATTATTGTGGCATTTGTCGAGTGTTCCTGAAGATGGTGTTATCTCTAATGCCAATCTTAAGAATGATATAAAAATAGGATATAGAAGAGCTAAAATTGCATGGTATACTGTAGATCCTTTATTTTATAGAACAGAGGATCCAGCAATGCCATCTCATATTAAGAATGATAGAGATTTGCGTTCAGATCATTTTACCAGAGAGATAAGACAAACAGAATTGTTTCCTAATAAGGATGTTGCTGTTGGTACTTCAAATATTCTTTCTGCAATGAATATTGCTTTTTATCCTTCTGAAAGAGGTCCTTATAATTATAATGTAGATGAATTAACTAAGGATGGTGAGTTGAATAATCCAGAGAAATCGTGGGGAGGTATAATGCGAAAGATCTCTAATAGTGATTTTGAAGCTTCAAATATTCAATATATTGAGTTCTGGCTAATGGATCCATTTATGGATGATTCTTTAAAGGAGACAGGAAAACTGTGTTTCGATTTGGGAGCTATTTCTGAAGATGTTTTAAAGGATGGTAGAAAAGCTTTTGAAAATGGTTTACCTGCTGATGGTAATATTTCTAGCTTAGACAAGACTGTTTGGGGAGTTATTCCTAATGTTCAATCTATTGTGAATGGATTCTCAAATAAGGCAAGTGCTAGAAAGTATCAAGATGTTGGTTATGATGGATTATCTTCTAGCCAAGAAAGAAATTTCTCTACTATGAAAAATTATGTGGAGAAATTAAAGACAAAATATGGAAGTAATTCTAAAGCATATAAGAAAGCTTTTGAAGACCCTTCAGGTGATGATTTTCATTTTTTTAGAGGTTCAGATTACGATTCTCAACAATTAGATATTAGAAATAGATATAAGTATTATAATAATCCTGATGGAAACTCTCCAACAAGTGAAATGTCGAATGAGACTTATTCTACTGCAGCGACTTCTAAGCCAGATAACGAAGATATAAATCTGGATAATACACTGTCTGAAGTTGAATCGTTTTACAGATATATTGTAGATTTAAGTGAGTTAAAAAATTATCATAATCAAGATAGAGATGCTATTAATGTAGGTGTTAATTCGTATATTTCTGATATTAGAGAGAGTGAAGTGTCTTTGCCAAATGGTAAAAGAGAAAAGGTGAAATGGTATCAGTATAGAGTTCCTCTTACTGATTACACTAAATTTGGTAATATTGACGGATTTAGATCTATTAGATATATAAGATTACTTTTAAAGGATTGTAAACAGACTGTTAATTTGAGATTCGCGAGTCTTGGCTTAATACGTGATAAGTGGAGAATACATCCTAAAAGTTTTGAAGAAGCAAGTACTATCTTAGAAGAATCATCTCCTAAAGGTAATATTTCTCTTTCTGCTGTAAGTATAGAAGAAAATTCACAGAAGACACCAGTGAACTATGTCCTTCCTCCAGGAATATCTAGAGAAGTGAATACTTCTAGTACACAATATACTAGAATGAATGAGAGAGCTATGGTTTTGAAGATTAAAGAGCTTCAAGATGGTTATTCAAGACAGGTGTTTAAGAATGTGGCTGTTGATATGCTTAAGTATAAACGCATCAAAATGGATGTTCATGCCGAGGCTGTGAATGGAGGAATAATGGATGACGATTTAAGGATATTTATAAGAATAGGATCGGACTATTTGAATAATTATTATGAGTATGAGATCCCTTTGAAACTTACACCAGCTGGTAATTATACTAATTCGGAAGATGATAGAAGAATTGTTTGGCCTGAAGCTAATATGTTTGATTTCCCTTTATCATATTTCCAAAATATAAAATTACTTAGAAATGATGCAAGAAGAGCAGGTACTTCAGGTGTAGATTATAATAATAGATATACCAAAATTGTTTCTCAGATTATTAATAGTAATAATGGTGTAAATGCAAATAATAGGGTAACAGTAAAAGGTAATCCTTCTCTTGCAGAGATTAAAACAATAATGATTGGGGTTAGAAATCCTAAAAATGATGGAATAGAAAAATCTGCCGAGATATGGGTGAATGAACTTCGTTTATCTGATTTTGATGAGAGTGGAGGTTGGGCTGCTAATGTTAGAATGAATGCACGTTTAGCAGATTTTGCAACATTGAGTGTTTCTGGTAGAAAGTTATCTCCTGGTTTTGGTAATATCGACCAAAGAGCTAGTCAATTGAGTAGAGATGATTATACACAGTATGATGTTTCTACTAATGTACAATTAGGAAAATTTTTCCCTAAGAAATGGAAAGTAAGATTCCCTATGTATTATTCTTTATCTGAGACTACTGTTCTTCCAGAGTATGATCCTGTGGATACTGACATTAAGTTAAGCGATAAGATGGATAGATTCTCTGGTAGTAAACGAGATTCTGTTAAAAGAAATGCAGAAAAATATGTAGGTAGAAAGAGTATTAATTTTACTAATGTTGGAGTTGAACCTACAGGAAAGAATGGTTTATTAAAATTGTCTAATTTCTCTGTTTCGTATTCTTATAATGAAATTAAGAAACATGATATTAAAACAACTAGAGATATAGAAAAGACTTATAGAGGAGCTTTGAGTTATGTGTATTCTGGAAGACCAAAGAATGTGTCTCCTTTTAGAAATATTGGTTTCTTAAAATCGAAGTATCTTAAGTTGATAAGAGATTTCAATTTCTTTTATATGCCTTCACAGATTTCTATAAGGACAGATATGATAAGACGATATCATGAGATAGAGGGTAGGAATATTGACAATCCTGACTTTTTGATTAAACCTTCTGTTGATAAAGATTTTTCTTGGAATAGGTATTATGATTTGAAATTCGATTTGTCTAAAAGTTTAGCTTTTGACTTTAGTGCATCTTCAAATTCTAGAATAGATGAGATTGAGGGTATAGTGGATAAGGATAGAGAGCCTGATGCTTATAAAAGATGGAAAGATACTGTTATAAATAATATTCTAGCAGGAGGAAGAGCTTTGCATTATAATCATGGTTTTTCTTTGAATTATAGATTACCAATAAATAAGATCCCATTTTTGTCTTGGGTTTCTGCTAACGCAAGATATCAAGGAGCTTACGATTGGCAAGCTTCTCCTTTGTTTAATACTAATGTAGAAGTAGGAAATGTAATTAAGAATTCAGGGGTTAAAGAACTTAATGGACGATTGAATTTACTATCTCTATATAATAAATCTTCTTGGCTGAGAAATGTGAATAGGCGATATAGCGGTAGAAAAGTTAGAAAGAACAAGAAAAAGGTTGTGAAGTTCGCAAGACGATTAAGTGATATAAAGAAAGGAAAACCTATAACGATAAATCATAATCTGAATACTAAAAATATTAAGATTAGATTTTATGATAAGTCAAGAAAAAATATTGAGTATAAAATAGAGAAAAAGGGTAAGAAATATGTAAAAATAGTACCTCTGAGAAGTGCTAAAAGATCGAGCTTGCTGATATCAGGAAATATATATGATAAATCGTCTGCAGGAATGGAAAGTATAGGACTTTTAGCAAGATTGTTGATGAGTGTGAGAAATATATCTTTTACATATTCTGAGACCAACTCAAGTACTCTACCTGGATTTACAGAAGGTGTAGGGGTGTTTAATAATTATCCAGGTTTTGATTATATAATAGGTAATACGGGTGAAGAATATGGTATGTATGCTGCATCTAAGGGTTGGATAAGTAAGAGTAATCTTCAACAATCTCCTTTTATTGTTAATAAAATGAAGATTTTTAATGGAAGGATAATGATTGAACCTCTTAGAGATTTACGAGTGAATCTTACTTTTAAAAGAAATTTCTATAGCGATTATAGTGAGAATATTGTATATGAAAATGGTGCTTATAACAATATAAATAAAATAACTTCAGGTAGATTCTCAATGTCTTGTATTGGTTTGAGTTCTTCTTTCTTTGATATATCAAACAATATTGAAGCTTCGAAAGATGTGTTTAACGATTTTCTTTCTAAAAGAGAAGTTCATTCAACTAGATTAGCTAAAGAGAGATGGGGAAGTGATTATGTGAATCATAAGAGTGCTAAGTTTCCTGCTTTTTATGATGGTTATTTACCATCTTCACAAGATGTTTTAATACCTTCTTTTTTAGAAACCTACGGAGGTGTTAGTTCTAAAAAGCTATTTCCTAATATATTGTCTTTGCTTCCTAATTGGAGCATTAGATATACAGGTTTAAAGAAAATAGATTTAATAGCAAGGTATTTCCAGACTTTTAATATAAATCATTCTTATTCATGTATTTATAATGTTATTGGTTATAATACAAATATGAATTATGGTGCTTATAATACAATAACTAGTAATTATTATCCAAGATATGATGTTTCAGGAGTTTCTATTGAGGAACGTTTCAGTCCTTTAATTAATGTTGATATGTTGTGGAAAAGTAGTTTTACTACAAGATTTGAAATGAATAGAAAGAGAACTGTTAGTTTGAGTTTAGCAAATTCTCAAGTTAGTGAGATATCTTCTAATGAATTTGTAATAGGAATAGGTTACCGATTTAAGCATATTCCTTTGATAATAAAACAAACACAAATTAATAATAGTTTGAATTTGAGATGTGATTTTTCTATGAGAAAAAATAATGCAATTTTAAGAATGATTCAAGAAAATATTAGTCAATTAACTTCTGGTCAGGAAGTCTTATCTTTAAAAATATCAGCAGATTACACATTGAATAATGTCTTTAATATACGTTTGTTTTATGATAGAGTGGTGAATGATCCATACGTATCTTTGGCATTTAGGACAACAAATTCTAATTTTGGCGTGAGTTTAAGATTTACTTTAGCTCAATAGAGTAATTAATAGAAAACTAAGATTATGAAAGTAGAATTATTTGTTAATAATCCTTGGCAAGAGAATACATATCTATTGTATGATGAAACGAAAGAAGCTGTATTGATAGATTGTGGTTGCTATAGAGATAATGAAATAGAGAAGATATTCAATTATATATCAGACAATGGTTTGAAATTGGTGAAATTGTTGAATACACATTTACATATAGACCATATATTCGGAATTAGATATATAAAAGAAGAATATGGATTTTCTACTTGTGCTAGTAAATTGGATGAATATCTATTGGCAGAAGCACCAAGATATTCAGAAGTGTTGGGTTTACAAAAGATTTCTGAGCCACCAGCAATAGAAGAATATATTAATGATGGCGATATTATTAAATTTGGGAATTCAGAACTTAAAGCTATTTCTACACCAGGGCACTCACCAGGTGGAATGTGTTATTATAATAAAGAATCTGCTGTCTTGTTTTCAGGTGATACTCTTTTTGAAGGAAGTATAGGAAGAACCGATTTACCAGGTGGAAGTAGAGAGCAATTATTAAATGGTATTAAGACAAAATTATTAACTTTGCCAGGGAAAGTGAAAGTATATACTGGGCATGGTCCAGATACAACAATAGAGTACGAAAAGTTTAATAATCCTTTCTTATAAAAGAAAGGATTTTTTTCTATTAATATGTTATCAAAAAGAGATATATAATGGTTGATAGTGCTTTATTTTTTTATAACTTTACGTAGTTAAGGGATAATCTATAACTTCAATATAAATAGATAGTTATAAAAATATATATTGCAAAAATTAAAAAGTATTAATAGATATAAACATTACTGTTTTGTATTTAGAGTATATAAATAATTTTCCTTACAAGAGATTATTAAAATTATAGATTTATAGAGAATAGGATAAATCTGATTATATAAAATAAATTGATAGTAGATGAGTGAGTATCATATCCCAGTTTTATTAAACGAAAGTATAGATGGTTTAAATATCAAGAAGGGTGGAGTATATGTAGATGTTACTTTTGGAGGCGGAGGTCATTCTGCTGAAATCTTAAGAAGATTAGAAGGAGGAAGATTGTTTGCTTTTGATCAGGATGAAGATGCTTTAGAAAATAAAATACAAGATAGTAGACTACAATTAATTCATCACAATTTTAGATATTTGAGTAATTTTATTAGATATCATAATGAAGAAAAAATTGATGGATTATTAGCAGATTTAGGAGTTTCTTCTCATGAGTTTGATGAAGGTGAAAGGGGTTTTTCTTTTCGTTTCGATGCAGATTTGGATATGAGAATGAATAGAAATATTAAATTTAAAGCTTCTGATATTTTAAATGAATATAGTGATGAAGATCTATACTATATCTTTAGAAATTATGGCGAAATAAAGAATACTGGCAAGTTAGTAAAGTTAATTGTTAGTCATAGAGAAGAAAATAGAATTGAAACTACTCAAGATTTTAGAGAAGTGATAGATTCTTGTATTCCTAAAAATAAAGAAAATAGATATCTTGCCCAAGTATATCAAGCATTGAGAATAGAAGTTAATTCTGAATTAGATGCACTAAAAGAAATGTTGGAGCAAGCAGCAGATTTATTGAAAAAAGGAGGACGCTTGTCTGTAATAACTTACCATTCTTTAGAAGATAGGTTAGTAAAGAATTTCTTTAAATCGGGTAATTTCGAGGGTAAAGTGGAGAAGGATTTTTATGGAAATGTTCAAACTTGTTTTAAATTAATTAATAAGAAAGTAATAACTCCTAGTGAAGAAGAATTGAAATTGAATAATAGAGCAAGAAGTGCTAAACTTAGAATAGTTGAAAAAATATGAAACTATGGCGAAAGAAATATAAAGAATTAGAAAGTATTGAAG
Source organism: Marinilabiliaceae bacterium JC040 (assembly GCA_022496785.1). Taxonomy (GTDB): domain Bacteria; phylum Bacteroidota; class Bacteroidia; order Bacteroidales; family Marinifilaceae; genus SNAP01. The sequence continues at coordinate 15,092 of SNAP01000008.1, forward strand.
AAGAAAAGAAAAAATACAAAGAAGAATCTTCAATATCTTTTAAAGAAATTATAGATGGAAGTATTTTAATAGGTCCATTATTTCGTAAGCAAATGTTAGTAATTGTTTTAATTTTTATTCTCTGTTTAGTGTATATAACGCTTAGGAATTATGCAGAAGAATCCTATAATATGAGACTTAAATTGTCGAAAGAGGTTAAAGATTTAAGGTATGAATCGATATCCGTTGATGCTGATTTAATGTTTATAGGAAAGCAATCGGAAGTAAAAAAGAGAGTCCAAAAAGAAAGTTTAGGTTTAAAAGTATCTAAAGAGCCACCAATAAAAATATATAAAGAATAATGTCAATAAAGAAAGATATATTAAATAAGACTAGATGGGTTTTTATACTTGTTTTTATAATAGGATTATATTTAATATTATCATTGGTATTGCTCAAGGTTGTAAGCGGTAAGAAATATCTGGATAAAGCAGAAGAGAACAAAAATAGAAGAGTGAGTATTCCTGCAGATAGAGGAAATATATGTGCAAAGGATGGTCGTTTGTTGTCTTGTTCTTTACCTATGTACCATATAAGATTTGATTGTACTCTAGCAAGTGATACATTATTTAAAAATAAAGTTGATTCTTTAGCTATATGTTTAAGTAAATATCTTGGAGAAAATACTTCAAATTATTATTCTAATCTTTTTAAAAAGGAAAGAAGAAAGGGTAATAAATATCTAAAATTCACAAATAAACAATTAACTTATTCTGAATTATCAGATTTTAAAAAGTTTCCAATTTTTAGAGAATCGAGATATAGAGGAGGTTTTATTGCTAATAAAATTGGTAAGCGTGTACAACCTTTCGGTAATCTTGCTAGTAGAACTATTGGAATAGTTAGAGAGACTAAGTTTTCTGGTCTTGAGGGGCAAGTGGGACTTGAAGCAGCTTTCGAGAGAGATCTTAGAGGTGAGAAAGGTTTGGCAATTCAGAGAAAGATGATGGGATCATGGATCCCTTTTGAATCAAAATCTCCTAAAGATGGTAATGATATTATTTCAACCATAGATGTTAATTTTCAGGATATAGCTCAAGAATCTCTAGAAAAACAATTAAGAAAGTTTGAAGCTGAAGCGGGTGTAGTTATTTTAATGGAGGTGAAGACAGGTGCTATAAGAGCTATTGCTAATTTAGGATTGTCTAAGGATGGGAATTATTATGAAGATTACAATAGAGCTATAGGAGAAGCTAATGAATATGGATCTATCTTTAAATTAGCAACAATGATTGCTATCTTAGAGGATGGGTATGTTTCACCAACAGACATTATTGATACTGGAAACGGAAGATGGAAACTTTATGACAGAATATTAACAGATGCTCATAGAGGAGGATTTGGGAAATTATCAGTTCAAGAAGTTTTTGAGAAATCATCTAATGTGGGATTTGGTAAGATGATTAATAATAATTATAAAAAACATCCTAAAGATTTTATTGAACGTTTATATTCAATGTGTTTAAATAAGAAATTGAATATAAGTATTCATGGTGAGGGAAAACCTAGAATTAAATTTCCAGGAGATAAGGATTGGTATGGTACTACCTTGGCATGGACTTCAATAGGTTATGAGGTTCAAATTACTCCATTGCAAATGTTAACATTGTATAATGCTGTTGCTAATAATGGAGTGATGGTGAAACCAAGGTTTGTAGAAGAGATTCGTTCAAGAAATAGAGTAATAAAGAAAATGGATACTGAAATTATTCTTCCTAAATTATGTTCTAATAAAACTTTAGGTATTATTCAAAGTATGCTTGTTGGAGTGGTTGAAAGAGGTACAGGAATAGGTATTAGAAGTAATGATTATAAGATAGCTGGAAAGACAGGAACAGCTTTAATTTCTGAAGGAAAGCAGGGGTATTCAAATAAAAAATATTTTGGAAGTTTCGCTGGATATTTCCCAGCAGATAATCCAATGTATTCTTGTATTGTTGTTATAAAAAATCCAAATAAGAAAAAAGGATATTATGGTTCTAAAGTTGCAGCTCCATTATTTAGAATTTTATCTGATGAAGTTTATGCTCAAACGTATTCTTTGCATAAAAATAAGGGGGTAAGTAATAAAAAGGCTTTAATCCCTTTTGCTGTTAATAAATCTAGAGATTTAGAAGAATTATCGGATTTCTTTAATTTTCACTATCCTCGTGATATTAAGGATGATAGCTGGATTCGTGTAACAAGCAGTAAGAAATACAAATTCTATAAAAAGAAAATAAGTAAATATATAATGCCTAATTTAACTGGCTTAACACTGAAAGATGCTATTTATATTTTGGAAAATATGGGAATGAAAGTTAGTTACACTGGTGTAGGAAAAGTATTTAGCCAATCTATTATAGCAGGAGCGAAGGTTAAAAAAGGCATGTTTGTAAAAATAGACTTAAAGTAGTTATTATGATATTAGAAGACTTGATAAAAGGGGTTTCTGCATTAAAAATATGTGGAGATTCTTCAATAGAAATTAATAAGATTTCTTTTGATTCAAGAAAAATAGAAGATGGGGATGTTTTTGTTGCTATCTCGGGTGTTGAAGTTGATGGTCATAATTATATTGATTCAGCAATTTCTAATGGAGCTAAGGCTGTAGTATGTGAGATATTGCCAAATAATATTAATGAAGAGATTACTTATATTTTAGTAGAAGATTCTTCAATTGCTTTATCTATAATAAGTTCAAATTATTATTGTAATCCATCTTCAAAGATAAAATTGGTAGGGGTTACAGGTACTAATGGTAAGACTACAATTGCTAGTTTGCTTTTTCAGCTTTTTAGAAATGCTGGATATAAAGTTGGTTTAATGTCGACAGTTGTTAATAAGATTAACGAGATAGATATAAAAGCAGATCATACAACTCCTGATGTATTATCGATAAACTCTTTACTAAGTGAGATGGTAGAATCTGGTTGTGAGTATTGCTTTATGGAGGTAAGTTCACACGGAATATGTCAAAATAGAGTAGCTAATTTAGATTTTGATGTTGCTATCTTTACAAATATAACTCATGATCATTTGGATTATCATAAGACTTTTGCTGCTTATATAAAAGCTAAAAAGAAATTCTTTGATAATCTAAGTAAAAATAGCGTAGCAATAGTGAATTTAGATGATAAAAATGGAATGACTATGCTACAAAATTCTTTGGCTGTAAAGAAGACTTTCTCTATAAAGGGAATGGCAGATTATAAGGCTAAGGTAATTGAAAGAGGTTTTGAAGGAATGTTAATCGATTTTGCAGGTAGTGAAGTGATGACAAGTTTGATTGGCGACTATAATGCTAGTAATTTATTAGCAGTATATGCAGCAGCAGACTCTTTAGGTATGGATAAAATGGAGATTCTTATTAATATTAGTAAGTTGTATTCTGTTGATGGACGTATGGATAGATTAATTTCTAAGAATGGTGTATTAGGGATAGTTGATTATGCTCATACTCCTGATGCTTTGAAAAATGTTTTAGAGAATATTCAAGATCTTAAGAGTAAAAATCAACAAATAATAACTGTTGTTGGTTGTGGAGGAGATAGAGATAAGTCGAAACGACCAGAGATGGCAGAGATAGGTGCAAAATATAGCGATCGTTTAATATTGACTTCAGATAATCCACGAACAGAAGATCCTAATGAAATTCTAAAAGATATGGAATCTGGTTTATCTGACGATCAGAAAGTAAATACTTTAACAATCTCGGATAGATATACTGCTATTAAAACAAGTTATTTATTATCCAATAAAGGAGATATAATTTTGATAGCAGGAAAAGGACATGAAAATTACCAAGATATTAACGGAGTGAAAACTCATTTTGACGATAAAGAGACATTAAAAGAAATTTTTAACAACTAGGCTATATGTTTTACCATTTATTTAAGTATCTAAACACATTAGATTTTCCCGGAGCGGGAATGTTTGAATATATTTCATTCCGAGCTTCTGTAGCAGTAATATTATCATTAATGATTTCTACCATTTTTGGAAAAAGGATAATACGTTTTCTCCAAAGGAAACAAATTGGTGAGGAAGTAAGGAATTTAGGTTTAGAAGGACAGTTAGAAAAAAAAGGAACTCCAACTATGGGAGGTATTATTATATTAATATCAATTTTGGTTCCAGTTTTACTATTGGCAAGATTAGATAATATTTATATAATAATAATGATTGTCTCAACTATTTGGTTAGGTCTGATTGGTTTTATTGATGATTATATAAAAGTTTTTAAAGGTAATAAGAAAGGATTAAAGGGAAAGTTTAAGATTCTTGGTCAGATTGGTCTGGGTTTAATTGTTGGATTAACTCTTTATTTAAGTGACGATGTTGTTATTAGAGAAAATATAAAAGCAATACCAGAATCTCAAAAGACAGAGGTTGTTGATGAAGGTTATGATAGTGTGGATAATGTTTATTTGAAAGATATTAAATCTACAAAAACAACTATACCTTTCTTTAAGAATAATGAATTTGATTATAAATCGTTAGTTGGTTTTGCTGGTCAATATACAGATGTTCTTTCTTGGGTTATCTTTATTTTAATTACAATATTTATTATTTCTGCAGTTTCTAATGGAGCAAATTTAACAGATGGTTTAGATGGATTAGCAACAGGAACCTCCGCAATTATTGGTGTTACTTTAGGTATTTTAGCTTATTTGTCGGGACACTATGTTTATGCTGATTATTTAAATATAATGTATATACCAAATTCAGGAGAGCTTGTTATATTTTTAGCAGCTTTTGTGGGATCGACTGTTGGTTTCTTGTGGTATAATTCATATCCAGCTCAAGTGTTTATGGGAGATACAGGAAGTTTAACTTTAGGAGGTATTATTGCTGTATTAGCTATAATAATACATAAAGAATTACTAATACCAATTTTATGTGGTATCTATTTTATAGAAAGTATTTCTGTGATTATGCAAGTATCTTGGTTTAAGTATACAAAGAATAAATTTGGCGAGGGTAGACGAATCTTTAAAATGACTCCTATTCACCACCATTATCAATTATTAGGATATCCAGAGGCAAAGATTGTTACTCGATTTTGGATTATAGCTATAATCTTGGCTGTTTTAACAATTGTGACTCTAAAAATTAGATAGTAATGAAGAAGATTGTAATATTAGGAGGAGGTGAAAGTGGTTGTGGTGCAGCTGTTTTAGCTAAGAAACAAGGTTTTAAAGTGTTTGTATCTGATTCTTCTGAGATTAAGAAAAATTATAAAAAATTATTGGTATCGTATGATATTTCTTGGGAAGAAGGAAGTCATTCTTATCCAAAGATTCTTGATGCAGATATTATTATAAAGAGTCCTGGTATACCTGAGAAAGCTGAAATAATAAAGAAGATTGTTGATTTAGATATTGAATTAATAGATGAAATAGAGTTTGCTTCTCGATATACTAATGCAAAATTAATTTGTATAACAGGAAGTAATGGAAAAACTACTACAGTTTCATTAATATTTCATATATTGAAATATGCAGGTTTGAATGTTTCTTATGCAGGTAATATTGGTAAGAGTTTAGCTTTGCAAGTAGCAGAAAATGATTATGACTATTATGTTGTTGAATTAAGTAGTTTCCAATTAGATAGAATGTTTTCTTTTAAAGCTGATTTTGCTGCTATAATGAATATTACTCCAGATCATTTAGATAGATATGAATACGATATCAATTTATATACAAGATCTAAATTTAGAATTTCAAGAAATATGAAAGAAGATGATTTATTTTTGTATAGTTCAGAAAATAAATTGTCGGCAGAGAATCTTAATTATATTTCTGGAAGTCCTGAAACTATAGCTTTTAAAATTGATAGTGAGGATGCATTGAAAGTTACTTATAATAATAGAGATTTTAGTATTGATAAGAGATATCTTCCTTTAAAGGGAAAACATAATCTTTACAATTATACTGTTGCAATTTATGCTTCATTGTTTTTAGGGATTGAGGACGATTTATTGAAAGAATCTTTACTATCGTTTATGCCAATAGCTCATCGTTTGGAATCGGTAGATTATATAAATGGTATAGAATTTATAAATGATTCTAAAGCTACTAATGTAGATTCTTGTTGGTATGCTTTGGATGCTATGAATAAACCTGTAATATGGATTGCTGGAGGTGTTGATAAGGGTAATGACTATTCTTTGATAGCAGATTTAGTTGAAGAAAAAGTTAAGGTTCTAATATGTTTAGGAGAGTATTATGAGAAATTAGATTCTGCTTTTAAAGATATTGTTCCTAAAATATATAAGATTCCAAATTTAGATTCACTGATGGATGTTTGTCTTAACGAGGGAGAGGAAGGAGATGTTGTTTTATTGTCTCCTTGTTGTGCTAGTTTTGATTTATTTACTTCGTATATTGATAGAGGAAATCAGTTTAAAGATTTAATTCAAAAGAATAAAAAATAATGAAAGAAATCCTAAAATATTTTAAAGGAGATGTAATTATATGGTTTGTGGTTGGTTTACTATTAATGCTTTCGATATTAAGTATTTATAGTACATCGAGTACAATATCGTATCTTCAAACTCATAGCGCAGCTAGTTTTGCTATTAAAAGAGCTATTTTGGCATGTGTATGTTTAGGAGGAATGTTGATATTGTCCAATATTAATTATGCTTTCTTTACTAGATTGTCTGGTATTATTTTAGTTGCTTCTTTTGTCTTATTATTAATAGTTTATTTTGGTGGAACTTCTATAAATGGATCGAAAAGATGGATTGTTATACTTGGGTTTACTATTCAACCTTCAGAATTTGTGAAGGTGGGACTTATTATGACGGTTTGTAGATTCTTATCTTTGTATCAGACTGATTTAGGTTGTTCGGATAGAGGATTTAAAGCTATATTTTGGATAAGTAATTTTGTTTGTGCATCTATTGCATATAGTGACTTTTCAACATCTGTATTGCTTTATATTACTATCTTTATTTTGTGTTATGTTGGTAGAGTAAGGAAAGCTTTGTTATTGAAGTATTATGGGATTATTATTGCGTCGGGTCTTGTTTTTGCCGTAGCTATAACAATACTTCCTGTAAAACTACCAGGACGTTTGGCTACTATTCAAAACAGAATGATGAGTTTTACTGGTAATAATGAAAATAAAGAATCAGAAAGTACTTATAATTATCAGATAGAACAATCAAAAATAGCAATTGTTACAGGAGGATATACTGGAAGAGGTCCAGGGAATAGTGTACAGAGAAATTTTCTTCCATTGCCTTTTTCTGATTTTGTTTATGCAGCAATTATTGAAGAATTTGGAATGTTAGTTGGTATAGGAGTTATAATTTTATATGTTATTTTAATGTATAGAGCTGGGATATTAGTGAAGAAAAGTTCATGGGTTTTTCCTGCTTTATTAACTCTTGGTTTAATGATAGGAATAGTATTTCAGGCTTTTGTAAATATTGGTGTTTCTTTAGGTGTTGTACCTATAACTGGACAACCTTTACCTTTAGTAAGTAAGGGAGGATCATCTTTATTAGCAACATGTTTTTCCTTAGGTATGATTTTAAATATTACCTATTCATTAGGTAAAGAGGATTCTAATGATCCGAGTATTAATGAAGAAGACAATAAACAATTATGAAAAATAGAATAATTATAAGTGGTGGTGGAACAGGGGGACATATCTATCCTGCCATTGCAATTGCAAACGAATTAAAGAGACAAAATCCAGATTTAGAGATATTATTTGTTGGTGCAAAGGAGAAGATGGAAATGCAAATTGTTCCTAAGGCAGGTTACGATATTGTAGGATTGCCTGTAAGAGGTTTGCAAAGAAAAATAACATTTAGAAATTTTATAACTATATGGCAATTGTTTATAAGTTTGATTAAATCTTATAGATTGATTAATAAATTTAAGCCATCTGCAGTTGTTGGAGTTGGTGGTTATGCTAGTGCTCCTATATCTTATATTGCTTCTTTAAAGAATATACCAGTTATCTTACAAGAGCAAAATTCTTATCCTGGTATTACAAATAAGATCTTATCTAAGAGAGCTAAAAAAATATGTGTCGCTTATAACGATATGGAGAGATTCTTTGAAGAAAAGAAACTTGTGCTTACAGGAAATCCTATAAGACAAGATTTATTGCATATTGAGCAAAATAAGGAAGATGCAAAGAAATATTTTGATATTGAAGCTGATAAAAAGATTATAAGTATTATTGGAGGTAGTTTAGGAGCTAGATCTTTAAATGAAAGTGTTTTAGCTGCGATAGATTTAATTGGAAAGAATAAAGATATTCATATAATATGGCAAACAGGAAGTTACTATTATAATGAAATTACTGAGCGCATGTCTAATATGAATATACCTAATTTGCATGTGTATAAGTATCTTGATAGAATGGATCTTGTGTATAAAGCTTCCGATTTAATTGTTTCAAGAGCAGGTGCATGTTCTATTTCAGAATTGGCTTTAATAGAGAAATCTGCAATATTAGTACCATCTCCAAATGTTTCTGAAGATCATCAAACTAAGAATGCTACTGCATTAAGTTCTAAGGGAGCTGCGATATTAATAAAAGATTCTGATGCAAAAGAGCAATTAATATCAACAGCAATTGAAACAGTTCTAGATGAAGATAAATTAATCTCATTGTCGACTAAAATAAAAGAGTTTGCAATGAAGGATTCTGCAAAGGAAATATCAGAAATAATAATAAACGAAATTAAGTGATGAAGTTAAACTTATCAGATATAAAACAAGTATTTTTTGTTGGAATAGGTGGAATTGGAATGAGTGCTATAGCTCGATATTTCAATTCAATTGGTATTTCAGTGTATGGATATGATAGAGTTTGTTCTCCTATATCAACATCTTTAGAAGAAGAAGGAATTAGTATTGTTTATGATGATGATATTGATAGTATTCCTAAGCAATTTGAGAATAAAGAATCATCTTTAATTGTATATACACCTGCTATTCCTAAGACTAATAAGATTTTAGAATCTTTTAAGAATTCTGGTTTAGTAATTAAGAAAAGATCAGAAATATTAGGATTAATTGCTAGTAATAAGAAATTGGTAGGAGTGGCTGGTACTCATGGTAAAACTACTGTTTCTACTATGGTTGCTCATAATATAAAGAATTCAAATGTAGATTGTTCTGCTTTTTTAGGAGGAATTTCTAAAAATTATTCTAGCAATTTAATTTTACCAAAGAATAATAATACGCAAACTACAGTAATGGAAGCTGATGAATTTGATCGTTCTTTTCTTCAGTTATATCCAGATATTGCTGTAATTACTTCTATTGAAGCTGATCATTTAGATATTTATGGTTCAAAAGAAGAACTTCAGAAAGCTTTTAATCAATATATTGGACAGATAAGGGAAAATGGAATTCTTATATTTAAGTATGGATTGGATATTAATTGCGATAAGATTAAATCTTATACTTATTCGTATGATAATGAAGAATCAGATTTCTATATTAGTGATTTAAAGATCGAAAATGGAAAGTATATTTACAATTTACACACTCCTTTTGGAGAGATTTCACAGATAATAGCTAAATATCCAGGAAAGATAAATTTAGAAAATTCAGTTGCAGCAGCTGCTGCTTCTTTATGTGCTGGTGTTTTACCTAATGAATTAAAATCTTCAATTGCTTCTTTTTCTGGTGTTAAAAGGAGATTTGATGTACAGATAGATACAAAAGAATTAGTGTTTATTGATGATTATGCCCATCATCCTGATGAATTAAATGCAATAATTTCTTCCGTAAAGGAATTATATCCTAATAAATTTGTTTGTGGTATTTTTCAACCACATTTATATACGAGAACTAGAGATTTCTCTACAGCTTTTGGAAAAGCTCTAAATTTACTGGATAAGGTATATTTGCTTGATATATATCCTGCTAGAGAATTACCTATAAAAGGAATAAATTCATCTTTCTTATCAACAAAAATAGATAAAGGAGCTATTGTTATTTCTAAATCTGAACTACTTGATGCTATTGAAAAAGATGATTTTGATGTATTATTAACTTTAGGTGCTGGAGATATTGATAGATTGGTTGAACCTATAGCAAATCGTCTAAAGAAACAATGATAAAAAAAGTATATTTAATAGTTTTTTGCATCTCTATAGTGTTTATAATATATCTTGTATCTGTAAACAGTGGAAGAGATCATTCTAAAGTTTCAAAAATAAATATTGAAATAGTAGATAGTTTAGAGAATCGTTTTGTTAATTCTGATTTTGTGATTACAAAAATTAGAAAATACTTAAAAAAGAAGGAAATATTAAATATAAATCAAATAAATAGACAAGGTTTAGAAAATTTTGTCAATAATAATTCATATATTTTAAAATCGGAAGTATATCTGTTAACTAATAATGAGATTAAGGTAAAGGTCTGGCAAAGAACACCTTTGTTTAGAGTCTTTTCTAAAAATGGGTATTATGTTGATATAAAAGGAGAGGTTTTTCCTCTTAGTAAAGCATATACTAAAAGAGTTTTAATTGTTACAGGGAAATTCTCTATTAACTTTGCACTCTCAAAATTGTATGAATTATGTAAATTTATAAATAATGATGATTTTTTTAAAAATTATGTATCACAGCTATATATAAAAGATAATAATAACGTAATAATAATCCCTACTGTTGGAGACTATTCAATTGTAATGGGGAGTACTAAAGAATTTAGGTCGAAGTTAGAAAAATTACGTTTATTTTTAAAATCATCTGATAAAAATGCTGTATGGGGAAAATATAAATCATTAAATTTGAAATATAAAAAACAGATAGTCTGCGTAAAGAGATAATTATGGCTGATAAATATAAACTAGGAATTGATATTGGAACATATAGGATAGTAGCTGTCTTAGGTCGAAAAACTGAAATTGGGCAATGGGAGATAGTTGATATTGTTGGAGGGCAGTCATTTGGAGTGTTAAGAGGAGAAATTATTGATAAAAGAGCTGTAGTTAGAGGGCTAAAAAAGATACTTAAAGCATTTAAAGATAGAGGTTATGAAATCCCTCATTCTGTTTCTATTTGTATAGGTGGTAGTAATACTAAAATACGGACTGATAGAAATACAACGATTACAAAAAATGTTGAAACTGAATTTACACATGATATAGTTAAGGAATTACAAGCTAATATGACTAAAGCTTTAAAAGATAATCACGAAGTTGATTATCTTGTTGTATTATCTGGAATAAGAATAGATAAAGATTCTTTTGCCAATTTCCCTAAAGGAATTTATGGTAAAAAGTTTACTGCTTTATTTCATAAAGTTTATGGGCCTGTTAATTCTGTAGAAATATATAAAGAGATAATGAATGAGTGTTCTTTGAAAATCTCATCATTACAATATAAACCTGAAACTGTTTCTAAATTAGTTTTAACTAAGGAGGATAAGAAAGATGGTGTCCTTTTTATTGATTTTGGAGAGGGAACTACAGGATTTGCTGCTTATCGTAATAATGTGCTAGAAAATGTGGGACAACTTCCATTTGGAGCATTAACGATTGCAAAGGATATTTCTTATAAATATCAATGTTCCATAAAGGATGCAGCTCTGATGAAATTTCAACATGGAGAGGCTTATGCTTCTCTTATTTCAGATAAATATTTTATTGCTGAAATCAATAATGAAAAGAAAGATATTCAAAATAAAGAGTTAGCAACAGTAGTTCAATATCGTTTAGAGGAGATTTTAGATGGAATTAAATATCAATTGCAGAAAGATAATTTATTACCAGATATAAGTAAGATTGTAATTACGGGTGGTGGTTCTAAATTAAAAAATATTGATAAATTAATTAAGAGTAAATTTGGTGTAGATGTACACAAAGCAAAGCTTGATAAATCTTTATTTATAAATGAATTATTTTCTAGAAATAATACAAAAATGGAAGATGTTGATATCATGACAGCTGTAGCGTCAATGATAAAGGAGGATCAAGAGGAAAAACCAAGTATAAAGAAAATGGTAAAGGGGTTATCTAACAAAATGTTTAAGTCTCTTTTTGAAAAATAGTTTATAAATTTAAAATAAATTAAAGTGGAATTTATAATGGATAATAAAGAAGCTCCTGCTATTATAAAAGTTATTGGATTAGGGGGATGTGGAACAAATGCAGTTAATTATCTTCAGAAAAAAAATATTGCTGATGTTGATTTAATTGTTTGTGACACTGATAAGCAATCTCTAAGAAGATGTAAGAATGTAGAGAATGTTGTACCTATTGGAAATGAGGGGTTAGGTACTGGTAATAATCCAGAGAAGGGTGCAGCTGCAGTTCAAGAGAATATTCATTGTATTGAAACTATTTTAAAAAATAATACAAAATTAATATTCATAACAGCTGGAATGGGAGGTGGAACAGGAACAGGTTCAGCCCCTATTGTTGCAGCAAAAGCAAAGGAACTGGGAATTCTTACTGTTGCTATAGTTACCTTACCTTTCTTATTTGAAGGTAGGCAACGTCTAGAAAGAGCTCTTGAAGGAATAGATAAATTATTTGAAAATGTTGATGCATTATTGATTATTAATAATCATAAGATAAGAGAAATATATGGTGGAAATATAAAGTTCTCTGAAGCATATGAAAAAGCAGATTCAGTTTTAACAAATGCTGCTGCAAGTATGGCTGAAATTATTACAAAAATTCAGAGCCATAATGTCGATTTTAATGATGTTGTAAGTATTGTTAAAGATGCAGGTTTAGCAGTTATGGGATCTGGAGAAGGTGAAGGCAGTAATAAATGTCTTGTTGCTTTAGAACAAGCCTTAATTTCACCTCTTTTAAATAAAAATAATGTAGAGGGAGCTAGTAAAATATTAGTTACAATTTTACATGGTGAATCTGAGCCTACAGCTAGAGAAATAAAAGAAATGTATATTGCTCTAGAAAAGAAAGTAGGTTCACGTCCAGATGTTCTTCCTGGTTATGGACATGATCCAAGCTTAGGAGATAAAGTCCGTGTTATTATTATTGCAACACGTTTTGAGAAGAATATTCTACCAACTAAAGATACAATTAAAGAGGAAATTAATGTTAATGTTCCTTTTGATATTGTTGATCCGTCAAATGTAGAGCAGGTATATAAAAATGAGAATGAACCAGAAGATAATTTTCAATTAGATGATAATCCTACTGTAGAACCTTATGTGAATATTGGAAATACAGGGTCAACTATAAATGAAAATGTGCATCATAATATAGCACAAAGTATTGATAAAGAATCAAAATGGCTAGAAAGTAAAGTAGGACGATTCTTTACAAGTAAAGATAAGAAGATGTAATCTAATTGATATAAGAAGATGGATGAAATAATTAAATTCGATTTGAATAGTGATGTTAATGATAGAATAATAACTGTTATTGGTGTGGGTGGAGGAGGTTCAGCTGCAGCAAATTATTTATATATAAATGGATTTAATGCAGTTAATTATCTTGTTTGTAATACTGATATTCGTGAGATGAGTCGATCTCCAATTCCAAACAAAATTCAATTAGGTTCTGCTATGTTAGATGGTTTAGGAGCTGGTAATAATCCTGATAATGGTAAGAAAGCTGCTAAAGATAGTATTGATGATATAATTGATGCTATTCCTAAACAAACTAAAATGGTTTTTCTTGCTGCAGGAATGGGGGGAGGAACAGGAACAGGTGCTGTTGCAGTTATTGCAGAAGAATTACGTAAGATGGAAGTTCTTACAGTTGCTGTAGTAACATTACCATTTCGTTATACCGGGAAATTAAGAGAAAATCAAGCTCGTGAGGGGGTAAAAGAATTACATAAGTATGTTGATTCTCTTATTATTATTGATAATGAAAGAATAATGGATTTGTATCCTGATTTGATATATTCTCAGGCTGTTACAAAATCTGATGAAGTAATGTATAATGCAGTAAAAGGAGTTGCTGAATTAATTATTTTACCAGGGAAAACAAATCTTGATTTTGAAGATATAAAGCACGTTCTTAAAGATAGTGGTGTTTGTTTAATGGGTACATCTTCTGCTGGAGGTGAAGATAGATCTATTATTGTGGTGAAAGATATATTAAATTCACCACTTTTAAAGAATTCATTGATAAAAGGAGCAAAACATGTTGTAGTGAATGTTGTTTCTTCTTTGGGAGAATCAGAAGTTACTTTAGATGAAATATATGATATAATCTACTATATTAGAGATAAAGTAGAGACAGAAGTTGATATTATTTACGGAGTAACTTACGATAATGTTGTAGGAGAAAATATTTCAGTTGTTGTTATTGCAACAAATTTTGATGTACAAGATCAAGATAATATATTTGGTTTTGAAATGCTATCTAATAATAATGATGTTGATGAGAATTTCAATGAAGATATAAAATCTAAAAAAGAAGATATTTCTCATGAAGAAAAGACTACAAGTAAAAAAGAACATGTAGAATATAAATCAAAAGAAGAAATTAATATTGTTAATGAAGATATTGTAACTTCTAAGAATACGAATAAGGAAGATCAATCTATTGTAGAAATTAAAGATACTAGACCACAAGAATCTCATCTAAAAAATACAGAACATATAATAAAGAAAGAAGAGCCAACTATTATCGAAAATAAAGAAGAAGAAGAAAGCGGTCAAGAAATTCTTCCAGTTTCATTTCAAGATGTTTATATGCATCCATATATGAAAGAAGAAGATATTAGTAGAATAGAAGATATTCCAGCTTATAAAAGACATACTAAATTAGTAAAATAAGGCAATATTTTAATATTGCCTTATTTTTATATTTAATATTCTTTGTAAAAGAGTGTTTGTGTACTATTTTACTTCCCAAGTATCTCCTTGATGAAGTAAATCATTCATACATTTTATTTTTGAAGATTGTTTTACATTTACTATTTGTTTTTCTAATTCTTCATTGTATGCATTGTCTTCCACACTTCTAATAACACCTAAAGCAACAGGAAGAGCTGGAGCTTCCATATTAGTTAAAAGCCAGTGAATATGTGGATCTAAACAATGAGCGTCATGTACAAGTATATCACTTAATTTAACTCCATGTTTACCAATTTCTACGACAGTTAATTTTCCTTTAGAATTTAGAATAAGACCTTTATCATTATTCTTACCAAAAAGCATTGGTTTTCCATGTTTAAGAATAATTTGTCTATCTCTAGCATTTTCTCTATCGGTAACATATTTATGAGCTCCATCATTATATATTACACAATTCTGTAGAATTTCAACTAAAGAAGTCCCTTTGTGCTTGTTTGCTTCAATAATAATATCTTTAGTAAGATTTATACTAGTATCTATTGATCTTGCAATAAATCGTGCTTGAGCTCCTAAAGCTAGCTGTAAAGGTTTAAAAGGTTTTTCAAATGTACCGTAAGGAGAGGTCTTAGTCTTTTTTCCATATTCAGAAGTAGGAGAATATTGTCCTTTTGTTAATCCATAAATCTTATTATTAAAAAGTAACATTGTAAGATCAATATTTCTTCTTAAAGCATGGATAAAATGATTTCCACCAATAGCTGTAGCATCTCCATCTCCAGAAATTTGTATAACTTTTAACTTACTATTGGCACATTTTACTCCAGTTGCTATAGCAGCAGCTCTTCCGTGTATTGTATGAAAACCATATGTATTCATATAATAAGGAAAACGAGAAGAACATCCAATACCAGAGATAACAGCCCAATCTTCTTTTGGAATATTAATTTCTGCCATTGCTCTCTGAACAGAAGCAATAATAGCATGGTCTCCACATCCGGGACACCATCTTATCTCTTGATCACTTTTGAAATCTGCAGGAGTATATTTTTTATCACACATACTATTTCTCCTTTAATAAATCATTAATTCTATTTTTAATCTCTTCTATTGTAAATGGTAGACCTTGAACTTTATTATATTGTAAATAATTGAATTCAGGTTGCTCATTTCTAAGGTAATTTACAAATTGCCCTAGGTTAAGTTCAAATACAATATGTTTTTTGAATCTTGAGAAGATATCTTTAGTGTTTTTTGGAAGAGGGTTGATATAGTTAAATTGAGCTAAACTTACATTTTTACCTTCTTCTCTTAATTCGCTAACAGCTGTTGATAAATGACCGTAAGTTCCTCCCCAACCAATAACAAGAATTTCTCCACCATCTTTATCTCCAAAGATTTCTTGTTCTGGAATATTATTAGAAATTAATTGTATTTTATCTCTTCTGTATTCACACATCAATTCATGATTTTCAGGAATATATGAAATTGATCCTTTACCATCAAGTTTCTCAAGTCCACCAATTCTATGTTCCAATCCTTTAGTTCCAGGAACAGCCCATTTCCTTACAAGAGTTTTAGCATCTCTTTTATATGGTAGATAATCTTTTTCATCTGAAGATACTATAGGTGGAGTTATTGATGGTAGATCCTCCATTGAAGGAATTCTCCATGGTTGAGCTCCATTAGCAAGATATCCATCTGTTAGTAGAATTACTGGAGTCATATGCTCAAGAGCTATACGAGTTGCTTCATATGCAAATTTAAAGCAGTTACCACTTGTACTAGCAGCAACAATTGGCATAGGGCTTTCACCATTTCTACCAAATAGAGCTTGATTCAAATCTGATTGTTCTGTCTTTGTTGGCAAACCAGTAGAAGGTCCTCCTCTTTGAACATCTACAATAACAAGAGGAAGTTCTGTTATAACAGCTAAGTTTATTGCTTCAGATTTAAGCGCTAATCCAGGTCCTGATGTAGTTGTAACACCTATATTCCCAACATAACTAGCACCAATTGCAGTACAAATACCAGCTATTTCATCCTCTGCTTGCATAGTTTTAACTCCTAAATCTCTTCTTAAAGCAAGTTCTTGAAGAATTTCAGTTGCAGGAGTAATAGGATAAGAACCGCAAAATAGAGGTAGGTTAGCTTTTTCTGCTGCTGCCATTAGTCCCCAAGCAGTTGCTTTATTACCAGTAATGTTTCTGTAAGTTCCTTTTTCGATATGAGCAGGGTTAATTTCGTAGTGATAGGCAAGAGCTTGAATATTATGAGCAAAGTCAAAACCTGCTTTTAGAACTTTCTTATTAGCTTCAGCAATTTCAGGGATTTTTCCAAATTTCTTATCAAGGAATTCAATGGTATGATCAAGAGGTCTATCAAACATCCAATAAACGATACCAAGAGCAAACATATTTTTACTTCTAACGATACTTTTTTGATCCAGACCTGAATCTTTCAAAGTTTCCTTAGTCATATTTGTAATATTTGCTTTTACTAGTTTATAAGACCAATTCTCATTATCCTCTAAAGGATCTGCTGTGTATCCAGCTTTCTTAATGTTCTTTTCATCGAAACTATCAATATTAACAATAATTGTCCCTGTTGGTTTAACCCACTGAAGATTAGCCTTTAAAGCTGCAGGATTCATTGCGACAAGAACGTCACAGTAATCTCCAGGTGTAAGAATTTCTTTTCTTCCGAAATGAACTTGAAAACCAGAAACACCACCTACTGTACCTTGAGGTGCTCTAATTTCTGCTGGGTAGTCGGGAAATGTAGAGACTTCATTTCCAAATAGTGCGGATGTATCAGAAAATTGTGTTCCTGTTAATTGCATTCCATCTCCTGAATCGCCAGAAAATCGAATGACAACTTCATCCATTTTAATGATTTCTTTTTGTGAACTCATGTGTTAATCTTTTAGATTAATATCTATGTATTATAATTCCTCTATTATGTTTATAGAGAAATATGTGTATTTTTATGAATCGTATTTGGTAAAGGTAGTTTTTAGGTTCTACCAAGCAAATATTTATGCATATTTATTATCAAATATAAGTAATTAATAAATAGATGGTTATATGCATTTAGTCTAAATTTAATCTTTAAATACACTTTTTTACATCAAAAAAACATGTATCTACAACATGTTTTACTCTCTAGCTTGAATAAATATGATATTAAAGTCTTAGGTAAATTTTAACAAATATGTTAATAATTATTATACAGGACTGAATGAATTCTAGTTCTAATATTTAATTCCGAAAGAGCATTATTATAATCCGAGGGGAAGGTTCTATTAGAAAGAAAAATGCAGATTGTACTATTTACAGGATCAGCCCAAGCTAAAGTACCGGTAAAGCCAGAATGTCCATAACTGTCGGGAGATGCATATACACTAGCAGGACTATTGTGTAAATCTTCAAAATTAGGCTTATCAAAACCTAAACCTCTTCTATTGTATATATTTTGTTTCTCTGTAAATAGCTTAATTGTAGAAGGGTTATAAAAAGAAGAGTCACCGTATTCTCCATTTTGTAGTAACATTTGCATTATTTTAGCTAAATCATTAGAAGTAGAAAAGACTCCTGCATTACCACTTATACCTCCCTTAAATGCAGCCAATGGATCGTGAGTATATGCTTGAATCATCTTTTTTCTGTACATTTTATCAACAGAAGAAGGACTAATATATGTTATTGGAAATTTCTTATATGGATTGTAGCCTGTATAGTTAGCACCTAAGCTGTTGTAGATATTCTCAGAAAGAGTATCCAAACATTTTCCATATATCTGTTCAATAATATTACCCAAAAGAATATATCCTAAATCACTATATCTATATGATTTATCTTTATAAACTTTTGAATTTAGAATAGCTTCCTCAATATAGTTTTGGTATTTTATATTTAGATATTTATTACTACATATTTTAATAGAGAACCTTTTATTTCGATATGTTTTAAAAATGTCTTTTTTGTATCTATAGTAATTTCTGAAGTATAAATTTTCTCCGATTTTTATTTTATGATACTTATCTTTCCTTCTTGAAAAGAGATTAGTTCTATATCTACTTTCAATAATATCCGAAAAGATAGAAATACTCGATTTAAGTCCAGATTCATGTAAAAGAAGATCTTTAATACTCACATCTGCCAAACTACTTTTCTTATCTATTTCTAAATATTTAGAAATTTTATCTTTCAAACTAATCTTGTTTTCTTCATATAATTGCATGATTAATGGAGTAGTACTCACAATTTTTGTTATTGAAGCAATATCGTATATTGTATTATTTGTAACCTTGTGTTTCCTTCTATAAGTATAGTATCCAAAAGATTTTCTATAAAAAACATATCCCTTTTTGGCTAAAGTTATTTGACAGCCAGGCATAGCTTTCTTCTTAAAACCTTCTTTTACAATTTTATTTATAGAATCTTTTAAAACTCTACTATTTACACCTACAAGTTCAGGAGAAACATAGCCTAAACGAATTTTATTCGTATTTAATCCTAATCCTTCTTTATATACATTACATATATTTACTGGTAATTTGCCTTTTAAACTAATTCCTCCAAAGATACCTTGAGCTGCGAAAGATTGATATTCCTTTGAACTATTATAAGATAGTAGTATTGAATTCACCTTCTTCAAATTATAATCTTTTAAAGAATAAGGTATATGGAGATGATTCAAAATTACATGTTTTTGTTTTGCAATTCTATTTATAAATTGGATTTTATACTTTGTTAGATTTTCATGTACGCATATAATTACCAAATTATATTTATTAAGATTCTGTATTAATTTTCCTAGACATGAATCATTATAATGATCCACTTTTGTGTATAATTCTAAAGTTTTTTGAAATTCAGTAGTCTTTTTTACACCTAGAGAAAGAGATGCAATTTTAAGATTTTCTAGATGTTTTAGAGGTATCAGATTATTTCTATTTTTAATAAGAGTTATAGAATTCATTACAAGCTTTTCTTTTAAAGCCTGAGCTTTATACTTATTTATCCCATAAAGATATGGAAGCCTACTCCTAATTTCTGATATTTTACTTTTTGCTAGAAGAATTTTCTCACAACGTCTATTTATTTCATTTATAGAAATCTCTCCTTTTAATACAGCATTTTTTATTGTATGAATTGCAGTATAAATATTAGTGGGCATTAATATAATGTCGTTTCCTGCTTTAAAAGCTTTTAAAATATTTCTGTTTCGATTTGAATTATTTACAGCTTTCATATTCATTGCGTCTGTAAAGCAAAGACCCTTAAAGTTTAATTTCTTCTTTAAGAGTTTGGTAACTACTTCGTAAGAAAGTGTAGAGGGAATACCAGATCTATCTACCAAAGGAACACTTATATGCCCAGTCATAATACCTTTAATACCTCTATCAATAATACTCTTAAAAGTCGATAATTCATTCTTTAATAAATACTCTTTACTTCTCATTAAAACAGGTAATTCTATATGAGAATCCTTACTAGTTTCTCCGTGCCCAGGAAAATGCTTACCAACTGCTATAATACCTTCTTTTTGTAATCCATCCATATAAGCAATACATTTTCTAGCAACTATATCCTTATTATCTCCAAAAGATCTTGTATTTATAACTGGATTATCTGGATTGTTATTTATATCCACTACAGGAGCAAAATTGATATGCACGCCTAGGTATCTTAATTCTCGCCCAATCTCTCTACCCATCTCATATATTAGTGAATCATTTTGTATTGCTCCTAAAGTCATTTGTTTAGGAAATTGAATACTATTTGATAGTCTTGCGCCTAAGCCTGTTTCTGCATCTAAACCTATAAAAAGTGGAATATCTGAAATATTTTGGAAAGATTCTGTAAGATGCTTTTGTCTATCTGGGCTACCTTGGAAGAAAATTATTCCTCCAGGTTTATATTTCTTTATTAATCGAATAATATTATTTTCATATCTTTTATCCTTATTAGAATATGCAGAAATCATAAACAATTGGGCAATCTTTTCTTCTAAGCTAAGAGATTTAAGATTAGTATACGCCCAAGAATTATTTTTTATATATGAGTTTTGTTTTCTTTTATTATTGATTTTCGATTTAAAACCTTCTTTTGTATCCGATGTAGAAACACCTATTTTATTTATAATAAGGTTGTTATTGTGGCTTTCTGCTAGGGGTTTAGCACATAGTGATAAAGAAAAAAAGCACACAATGGTAATATGTGCTAAGAAGGTAATATAGTTTCTCATATTTATAGTTTAATAATTAGTAACTAAACTATAAAAAAAAAGCTTGGATAGAAAATCTATCCAAGCATAATAGTGTATAAATATGTCTTACTTTAGTAATTCTTTTACTTTAGCTTCCAATTCTTCACCTCTTAAGTTTTTAGCAACAATTTTTCCTTCTTTGTCTAAAACTACAGTATGAGGAATTCCTCTTACAGCATATAGTTTAGCAGCTGAACAATCCCAACCTTTCAAGTCAGAAACATGGTGCCATACAAGACCATCGTCTTTAATAGCTTTTAACCAGTTTTCTTTGTCTTTATCTAGAGATACACCTAAAATTTCTAAACCTTTAGCGTGATATTTTTTGTAGATTTTAACTACGTGAGGTAATTCTCTTCTACATGGTCCACACCATGAAGCCCAAAAGTCAATAATAACAATATTACCTTTTAATGCAGATAATTTAAATGGTTTACCTTCTGGAGTATTTAATTCAAAATCTGGAGCCATTTTACCTACAGCAACAGCAGCTTTCTTTTTGAAAAGATCTGCAAGAGTTTTATAAGTTTTACATTTAGTAGCTTCTCCTTTGAAAGATTTAAAAAGAGCTGAAGCATCTTTCTCTTCCATATTTCCATATTGACGAGCAAATTGGTCTACTGCTACTGGAGAATCTAAATTAGTTTTAATTAAAGCAATAACATCTTGATTCATTGCTTTATATAGTTCTCCATATTTATCTTGAAGAGCTTTCATTTGTTCTTTAGCTTTATCACCTAAAGTAGCTTCATTCTTTTTGATTTCCATATACTCTTTGTTAAGAGGCTCAATAGTCTTTTGGAAATCTTTACCTATAGCAATGAATTTATTATTTACTGTTTGTAATTTACCACCAGTAACACTTGTTTTAGCATAATCTTTTGTATCGATATTCACGTTCATCTTAGTGTTCTCAACATAGAAACTAGCTAGTGGACGTCTTTCTTTTCCAGCAAATAAATAAGCCATTTTAGCTTCTTTAATATTACCTTCGATAACAGCTTTACCTTCTTTTACACTTGCAGAGTCAATAGATACAGGTTTGTTGTCTTGTAAAACCTTAAGGTATACCATTTTTGCATTTGAATTCTTTAAATTTACGTTGATATCATACTTAGGAGTATTATCACACGAAGATAGCATTGTAGCTAAACCAGCTACTGCTAGAAGTATCTTTTTCATGTTTAAAAATTAATGATTAATAAATTCTATCGTTAACAAATATATACAATTACTTTCAAAATAAATGTCCTGACTTTAAGTTTTTGATTTATTTAACGGTAGGATAACATTTTTTGTTTTAATTGATCTTAGAATAATAAGAATCAAGTAGTTTCTGAGCTGCTATAAATGAACTTATTTTATCTTCTAAAACATTCTTTTCTGTTTCTGAAAGTGCCGATTTTACTACATTATCATTGTAAAAATCACTTTTTAATCTTTCATTTATTGTCTCATACATCCAATATTTTGCTTGTTCTCTTCTATTAACTTCAAAATAATTCGATTTGTTTGTTTTCTCAGTGTATTCTGTAACACACTTCCAAATATCTTCAATTCCTGTTTCTTCAATAGAAGAGCAAAGAAGAACTTTAGGATCCCAACCTGATTCATGAGGAGGAAAAAGATGAAGAGCATTTTGGAATTGAGCTTTTGCCAATTGAGCTTTAGGAATATTGTTTCCATCTGCCTTATTAATAGCTATAGCGTCGGCCATTTCCATTATACCTCTTTTTATACCTTGAAGTTCATCACCTGCACCAGCAATTTTAAGTAATAAGAAGAAGTCTACCATCGACTTAACAGCAGTTTCTGATTGTCCAACACCAACTGTTTCAACTATAATAATATCGAAACCAGCAGCTTCACACAAAATCATGCTCTCTCTAGTTTTTCTAGCGACACCACCTAAAGTTCCTGCTGATGGACTAGGACGAATGAAAGCATTTTCTTTATTACTTAAAGTCTCCATACGCGTTTTATCTCCAAGAATACTTCCTTTAGATAATTCACTACTAGGATCGATAGCAAGTACAGCTACTTTGTGTTGATTATTGCAAAGATGGTTACCAAAAGCTTCTATAAAAGTACTTTTACCTGCGCCAGGAACCCCTGTTATACCTATTCTTACAGAGCGTCCTGATTCTGGAAGGCATCTTTCAATAATTTTTTGAGCTATTTCTTGATGTTCACGTTTAGAACTTTCAACCATGGTTATTGCTTGAGCAAGAAGACTAATATCTCCTTTTAAAATGCCATTAACATAGTCATCAACATTATGATGATGTCTTTTTATATTTTTTAAGCGATTAGCAATATTAGGATTTACTGTTGGTGGAGCCTCAATTCCTTTATTCACATTAAGTCCTTTATATTTATCACTATTCTCTGGGTGTTTACTATTTGAACTCATATTTGTAAGTTTTAAAATGCATATACACAAAGTTAAATTTTATATCTACATTTTATTACTTTTGAGGATCAATTTTATAATTATATCATAGTATGAATTATCAAGAGACTTTAGATTGGATGTTTCAGCAACTACCAATGTTTCAACGTAAGGGAAAAGCTGCTTATAAAGCAAATTTAAATAATACTTTAGCGCTTGACGAGCATTTTAATCATCCGCATAAAAATTACAAAACCATTCATATTGCAGGAACTAATGGAAAAGGTTCTGTTTCACATTTCTTAGCTTCATGTCTACAGGAAGCAGGATATAAGGTAGGTCTATATACATCTCCACATTTAAAAGATTTTAGAGAAAGAATTAAAATTAATGGAGAGAATATCGATCAAGACTTCGTTGTGAATTTTATTAATTCAAACAAAGATTATTTTTCAACTTTAAGTCCTTCCTTTTTTGAAATGACAGTAGCAATGGCATTTGAATATTTTTCAAAAGAAGATGTAGATTATGCTATTATCGAAACAGGTTTGGGAGGTCGTTTAGATTCAACTAATATTATTTCCCCAATAGCTTCTGTTATTACAAATATAAGTTTCGACCATACAGCTCTTTTAGGAAATACAAAAGAACTTATAGCAATTGAAAAGGCTGGTATAATAAAAAAAGATACACCTGTAATTATAGGAGAGTATGATAAAGAGACTATTGATATCTTTGAAAAACGAGCTAAAGAACAAGTTGCAAATTTAATTGTTGCAGATAAAAAATATGAAATACAGAACTCTAGATTCAATATAAATCATCGTATTGTAGATATTATAAAAGATAAAGATATACGTTTTAAAGATTTAGTTTCTGGTCTTGTTGGAGTATATCAAGAAAAAAACATTCTGACTTGTATTGCTTGTATAGACTATATTAAAACTTTAGGGGTAGATATTAGTGATGAAAATATCTCTGAAGGTCTTAATAAAGTTGTTGAAAATACAGGAATAATGGGACGTTGGCAAATTCTTCAAGATAAACCACTTGTTGTTTGTGATACAGCTCATAATGAAGCAGGTATTTCTTACGTTCTAGAACAAATTAAAGAAATTCCTTACGAGAAATTACATATAGTTTTTGGTATGGTAAACGACAAAAGTATTGATAAAGTATTATCAATGATGCCAAAAGATGCTAAATACTATTTCACAAAAGCAAATATACCTAGGGCACAAGATGAACAAACATTGAAAGAAATGGCTTCTGAATATGGTTTAAAAGGTAATGTTTATTCTAATGTAGAAGATGCTAAAATAGCAGCATTACTACAAATGGGAAATAACGACCTTTTATATATTGGAGGCAGTACTTTTATAGTGGCAGAAGTTGTTTAATTCATGTAAAAGTATAGTCTTACAATTTTCTTAACATTTACTAAAGACTTTTTAATATGGTAGAATTTTAATATTTTACTATATTTGTAAGAATCAACTTTATAGAAAGTAATGTCTAGAAATAATAATAAGATAGTTCCAACGCCTGCAATTAAAAGGATGCCCTATTATCTTGCATATGTAAAAGGTCTTAAGAAAAAGGGAGAAGAATATGTATCGTCTAAAATGATAGCAGATTATATGCATATCGATCCTTCTCAAATTACAAAAGATTTAGCATATACAGAGATTATTGGAAAAACAAGAGTCGGTTATCAAGTTGATAGCTTTATTGAAATATTAACAGACTTTCTAAGTTTTAATATCACAAACAAAGCTTTTTTGGTTGGAGCTGGATCTTTAGGTTCTGCTTTATTGCACGATAAGGGTATATCAAATTATGGATTAATTATTGATACTGCTTTTGATACAGATGTTGATAAAGTGGGTAAAGAAATTAATAATATAAAGATTGAACATATGGATCAATTTCGACATCTTGCTGAAGAAAAAGAAGTGGAAATTGGAATAATAACAACTCCTGTTGATGTTGCTCAAGCAGTTGCCGATTTAATGGTTGCTTGGGGAATTAAAGCAATTTGGAATTTTACACCTACAAAACTTCAAGTTCACGAAGGTATCATTGTAGAACATACAACTATGTATTCTAATATTGCATCTCTATTGAATAAATTAAAGAACGAGAATAATAATTAAAAAGAGCCATCTATAATATTATAGATAGCTCTTTTTTATCTTTTGAATTAACTCTCTTCTAATAAACTCATCGCGCATTCAAGTATTTCCGTATCATCTAGTTCAACTATACCTCCATTGGGACCTTGTTCTATATGAATCCCAGCACTGCTACCGTAATCATAATGAGTACCACCAAAGTAATTTCTGACGGTCTCTTCGTCAAGGCCTAACTTGTCTGCGATTATCGACATACTTCCATCTGGCAAAGAGTCTTTAATCTTTCTTAGTTCGTTAAATGTGATTCTTTTATTCATAGATATTAAATTTAGGTAGTAAATTTTAATACTTTGAATATAAGAAAAAATTATGCATAAACCAACATAAATATTCAAAATAAACACTAAATAACAGAAGGTATTTTGTTATTTAGTGTTTGGTTTTTAGAAAGTTAATTGCTTATCAATATTTATGCTTCAGTTATGATGGCTGTTTGTTTCTTGCCATCCATATATACCTTCAATGGATTTCTAAATCTGAAATGTTTAACAAATTTACTGCTATACAATTCTTTCTGTTCATATATCTTTTCCATATTTACTTTTGCTTCTTCTGTTTCAAAAGGTATTGCAAAATAACCTACATTCATAGATGTAACATTGTGGAAAAAGTGAGAACCTAAAGATGCATCTAAAGGGAAATCTTTTAATCCTTGTTCAACAATTACTTTTGCTTTTGAGATTTGTGACCAAAGAACAGGAACACCAGTAAATTTATCTCTAGTACCCCACCTTCCTGGTCCTATTAAGATATATTCTCTATTTTGTTCTTTCATTATAGTATTAAGCTTATTTATCTCTTCAGCTATAATTTCTGTTTTTGTTCTATCAAAAGCTTTGTTGTCTACTATAATA
This sequence comes from Marinilabiliaceae bacterium JC040, assembly GCA_022496785.1. Classification (GTDB taxonomy): domain Bacteria; phylum Bacteroidota; class Bacteroidia; order Bacteroidales; family Marinifilaceae; genus SNAP01. The sequence goes on from SNAP01000008.1 coordinate 41,598, forward strand.
ACATCAGTAATATGATCTATCGATCCATTACCCATTCCTTTAGTTGCTTTTAAAAGAATTTTATCTTCGTCGATTTCTAGATTGTTTATATCAACTTCATTTTCTCTTCTTATTAGAGGTTTTATTTGTAGTAGATACAAAGTAGGAACTCCTTTTTTATCTGGAGTCATATCAAGAGAATATTCAATTTCAACAGGTGAACCCATTGCTTGTTGGAAGATATCAAGAAGGACCTCTAAAGATTTAGCTAATGGAATTTTATTATACTTTATAATGCTACCAAAATCCACCACTCTAGGACCTTTCTTAAATAAGGTAGGATCTAAAACATCATTTTGATAATCAAATACAGAAGCACAATGAGTTAGTTTACCATCTTCTTCAACATCTTTTATATTAATTTTCTTAATAGCAGCCTCTTCTCCATGAGTTCTTAAATCAAATTCAGAATGAGTCATATCAAGAGCATATAAGTCTTTCTGACTATTTTTAATTTGATCTTGCATACTAGAAAGTTGTAGTTTAGGGTATTTAGGACAGAATCGGAATGTTTTCTCTCCTCCAACAACATACATTCCTAAACCAAGAGCTATAACAGCAAATCCATCCTCAGGTTTCATATACGAGAAAGGGTAATAGTTGTACGATTGAGCTACTCCACTAATATGAGGATAGTATCTTTGATTAACCTCAGTACCCACAACCTCTTGAAGAACAACAGCCATTTTTTCTTCTTCAATTTTATAATCTACAGCATTAAAATAGTCTCTAGCAGATTTTGTAAAGATAGAAGCATATACAAGTTTAATGGCATCAGTTAATTGTTTAAATCTTACAATCTCATCTTTATGGTTGTTAGGAATAATAAAAGTTTCATATACACCTGCGAAAGGTTGAGTAAGAGAATCTTCAAACAAACCAGAAGAACGAACAGCTAAAGGCTTCTTCATTATTTTAATATATTTCATCAATCTCTTTTCAAGATTTTCACTCAAACGAGCTTTTAGAAACATACTTTTTATCTTCTCATGGTCTGTTATTCTATACGATTTCTCTGCAAGATTATTTTCTTCAATAAATTTATCAAATTCTATAACTCCAATAATAGCAGTTTGTGGAATTTGTATATTCAATCCATTGATAATCCTTTTAAAATATGTGTTTTCTATAAAATTACATAAGAATGCCATACCTCTACCTTTACCACCTAAAGATCCTTTACCCATTCGAGTGATATATCTGTTAGAATTAGCTAAATGAGGTTTAAAGTTTATTATTCGTCCTCTTAGTTTTTTCAGCTGAGCAGCTTTAAACATATCTAAGCAGAATTTCCTAAGTTCGCTAACAGAGTCGAAATCATTAATTCTAAAACGTCTTAATCTTTTTGCCAGATTAACTTCACCACGAGCCATTAACCATGTTGAAATACCATTTCTGCTAGCATGAAAAAGAAGTGATTCATTAGGAATTGTTTCTAACTTTTCTTCAAATTCATCAACAGAATGGGCAATGTCAATTTCTTGTCCCAATTGATTCTTGAAGATAAAATCACCAAAACCTAATTTATCGTGTATATATAAATTTATATCGTGAGCTAAAGTGTCAGAATTCTTGTTAATAAAATCAGCATCTATTTTAGCTGCACGTAAGGCATTTTCAGCATCATGAGATTGTAAAAGACAAGGTATTCTTAATTGTTCATCTTTCTGATTTACGTAGTTAATTAGTTCAACTCCAGCGTCATCATAAAGTTTACCTTCTTTATAGAATCTAACATCAGATATAGCACAAATTATATTATTTCTATACTTATCAACAATGTTAATAGCTTCTTCATAATTACTAACAAGAATAATCTTTGGTCTTACTCTCATAGCAAGTACAATAGCCATATCATTACCCATATGTTCTTCATTTATAACATTTTGGGTCTGTTGCATTATAGCAGTATATAAAATAGGAAGATATCTTGAATAATACTTAACAGAGTCTTCTGCAAGTAATATAATTCTAACATCTCCTTCCTTAACATCACTTTCAAGATTCATTTTATCCTCAATATATTTCGACATTGCCATAAATACTTGAGTAGAACCATTCCATACGAAAATCTTTTCAACAATATTGTCTAGTTTATCTTGAAGACTAGTGAAATATGTTAAATCTGAATTGTTATTCACTAACATTAAGATAGGAGTATGAGGATGTTTCTCTTTAATCATCTCACTAGTGTCGATAGGTGCTTTCTTATCAAGGCCTGCCATCACAATAACCATATCGAAATGTCTATTGCTCATAAGTTTAATAGCTTCCTCCTTAGATGAAACACTTGTGAATCGAGGTGCAGAATATAAATTTAACTGAAGATATTCCCCTCTAATTTTATCTGAAAACTGACCTTCTCTAACTATAGTATATGCATCATAGTAAGTCGCAACTAAAAGAATTTCTCTTACTTTAAAAGGCATTAAATCTTGAAAAATGTCTCTATCGTTTTTCTTCCTTTTATATATTTTACTAATTTTTATTTCGCTCATATCATATTAATTTATTACTCTATAATATTAGTAAAAATGCTTTTAAAAAGAAAGGTATATCATACCTAGTCTTCTAAAAAGATTTGATATTATTAACAAATAGCGTATGCAAACGTTTTCGATGATTTTTCCGCTAATACTTTGTATAAAAATTTTATGATTGAAAAAACTGATTATATTTGTTGGAGAAAGTCTATAAAATGATTTTTATTATATAGAATATATTACAGAACGATATAAAATTTGATATAAGATGAAAATTACAGTTGTTGGAGCAGGTAACGTAGGTGCTACTTGTGCAAATTGCATCGCTCAAAAAGAGCTTGCAAACGAAGTTGTCTTAGTTGACATTAAAGAAGGTGTATCAGAAGGTAAAGCTTTAGATATGTGGGAGACTTCTCCTATTAACTATTATGATACACGTGTGACTGGTACTACAGGAAACTATGAATTAACAAAAGATTCAGAAGTTGTTGTAATTACTTCAGGGCTTCCACGTAAACCAGGAATGAGTAGAGACGATTTAATTTCTACAAATGCTGGTATCGTTAAATCTGTAACAGAACAAGTAATTAAATATTCTCCAGATGCAATAATTATTATTGTTTCTAACCCATTAGACGTAATGACATATTGCGCTTTATTAGCATCTAAGAAATGCAGAAATAAAGTATTCGGTATGGCAGGAGTATTAGATACAGCTCGTTATAGATCATTTATAGCAGCAGAATTAAACGTATCTCCAAAAGATATTCAAGCTCTTCTATTAGGTGGTCATGGTGATACAATGGTTCCACTTCCACGTTATACTACTGTAGGAGGTATCCCTGTAACAGAATTAATTAAAGAAGATAGACTAAACGAAATTATCGAAAGAACAAAATTCGGTGGTGGTGAATTAGTTAAACTTATGGGAACTTCAGCATGGTACGCTCCAGGTGCAGCAGCAGCTCAAATGGTAGAAGCTATTGTAAGAGATCAAAAACGTATTTTCCCAGTATGTGCTTACTTAGACGGAGAGTATGGATTTAAAGATATCTATTTAGGAGTTCCTGTTGTATTAGGAAAAGAAGGTATTGAAAGAATTATTGAAATTGACTTAAAAGAAGACGAAAGAGCTCTTTTAGAAGATTCAGCAAAATCAGTAAAATCTGTTATGGAAGTATTAGATAATATGAAATTATTCTAAAAATTAACTTTTCATAAACTTAAAATATTAGAAAGATGTCGCTTTTAGTGACATCTTTTTTTATTTTTGATAAAAATTTCTAAAATATGAACGATTTTGAAATCCCTTTTGAACTATTAGAACTTGAAGATAATAGTTTTCATATACTTTGTCAGATAGAGTTGCCTTCGGGAAAGACAGGTAATATGGTTATTGATACAGGAGCCTCAAAGACAGTTATTGATTCTCAATTTGTTGATGATACTGTAAAAGTCTTAGAAAACGAATCAGATATCAAATCTGGAGGTCTTGGAGGGGCAATCTCAGATACCCAAATAGGAGAGCCTGAATTTATAAAAATAGGAGGAATTTCTTTCGAGAATATTAGACTTGCAGTGATAGACTTAAGTTCAATAAACGAATTATATATGCAAGAGTGTAATAGGGAAATTGCTGCATTATTGGGTAGCGATTTGCTTTATAAATATAATGCAATTATTGATTATGGAAGAAAAGTGATTACTTTTAAGGCATAATCGTTTGTTTGTAAGAAAGAAAAGTGTAATTCACATAAGTAAATGGGACAAGATTTTGTAATTATTTTTATATATTTGTCCTGTATTTAGCATTTTTTAACAAAAAAAAGAACATAATAATAATAAACCAATTTACAACATGCAGAATAAAGGAGCGATAAGGTTACTTGCCATACTATTTGCGTTGGTGAGTTTGTATCAGTTGTATTTCACGTACAAGACAAGAAGTGTTGAAGCAGACGCTCGTCAGTATGGAAAAGGAAGTGCTGTTAAAGAAGCAGCCTACTTAGATAGTATTGCCGATCAACCTGTTTACAATTTCTTTGGTATTACAAAGTTTACTTACAAAGAGTGTAAGGAGTTAGAATTAAATTTAGGTCTTGACCTAAAAGGTGGTATGAACGTTACTATGGAAGTTGACGTTGTTGATTTGATTAAGTCTTTAGCTAATCACTCAACAGATCCAACATTCAATAAAGCTATCGAAAGAGCTAAAAAGATGCAATTAGACAGTCAAGACGACTTTGTAAGTCTTTTTGGTAAAGCTTTTGAAGAAGTTGATCCTAGTGCACAACTATCATCTCCAGACATCTTTGGTAATATTCAATTAAAAGACAAGATTAAATTAGGTGACTCAAACGATCAAGTATTAAAAGTTATTAAGCACGAAGCAGATATAGCTATTGATAATACATTTAATATTTTACGTACTCGTATCGACCGTTTCGGAGTATCACAACCAAATATTACAAAAGCAGATATCTCTGGTAGAATAGTTATCGAGCTTCCTGGTATTAAAGATCCAAAGCGTGTTCGTAAATTATTACAGGGAACAGCAGCTTTAGAGTTCTGGGAAACTTATGAGAATCAAGAATTCTATCCATATCTTGAAAAAATTAATCAAGAATTAATAGTACTTAACGAAGCTAATACTAAGCTTGATTCAGATAAAGAAACAAAAGCTAAAAAAGAAGAAGCAAAAGATTCTAAAAAGAATAAAGTTTCAGAAGCAGTAGCAAAATCTGAAAAAGCAGCTAAAAAAGAGCAACTTTCAAAAAAAGAGATTGCAAAAAGATATCCTCTATTTAGTGTATTAAAACCAAATGAGAGAGGAAATTCTTTAGCTCCAGGTTCAGCAGTTGGTTTTGCGTTTTTAAAAGACACAGCTAAAGTAAATAAGATTTTAGCAATGCCTAAAGTAAAAGCTTTATTACCTAGAGACTGTAAATTACTTTGGGATGTAAAACCTCCAAGATGGGCTAAGGATGGCGATTTAGTTCGTTTACATGCAATAAAAATTAAGACTCGTAATCGTCAAGCACCTCTAGATGGAGATGTTGTTGTTGATGCTCGTCAAACTTTTGGAGATTCTCAAGCAGATCCTACAGTATCTATGACTATGAATGGTAAAGGTGCTAAAATTTGGGCTAGATTAACAAAAGAGAACAAAGGACGTTGTATAGCAATCGTTCTTGATAACTATGTATATTCATCTCCTCACGTAAATTCAGAAATTACAGGTGGTAGATCAGAAATCTCTGGACAAGAAACAGTGAACGAGGCAAAAGACCTTGCAAACATTCTTAAATCTGGTAAACTTCCAGCTCCAGCGAAAATTATATCAGAAGAAATCGTTGGTCCTTCACTAGGACAAGAGTCTATTCAATCAGGTATGTGGTCGTTTATCATTGCCTTTGGTTTAGTACTTGCATATATGTTATTCTTCTATTCTTCAGGTGCTGGTCTTGCAGCTAACTTGGCATTGATTACCAACTTATTCTTTATCTTCGGTATTTTAGCATCATTAGGAGCTGTATTAACACTTCCTGGTATTGCAGGTATTGTATTAACAATTGGTATGTCGGTGGATGCTAACGTGCTTATTTTTGAACGTATTCAAGAAGAATTGAAATCAGGAAAAGGATATCAATTAGCAATAAAAGAAGGATATAATAATGCATATTCAGCAATTATTGATGGTAACATCACTACTTTATTAACAGGTATCATTCTTTACATTTTCGGTGAAGGTCCTATTAAAGGTTTTGCTACTACATTAATCATTGGTATTTTCTCATCTCTTTTCTGTGCTATTTTCATTACAAGATTAATTCTTGATAGAAAATTAGGTAAAGGTAAGAATCCTTCTTTCACAACAGGATTTACAGCAAATTGGTTAAGAAATACAAATATCAATTTCATAGGTGCAAGAAAAACATGTTATATCATCTCTGGTGTAATGTTAATTATCAGTATAGGTTTCTTAACAACAAGAGGTCTAAACCAAGGTATCGACTTTACAGGAGGTAGAACATATGTTGTACAATTAGAAAAAGATTCATCAGTAGAAAAGGTAGCATCAGCATTAGCAACACAATTTGGTTCAGCTCCAGAGGTTAAAACTTTTGGTAAAGCAAATCAAGTGAAGATCGCTACTAAATATAAAATCAACGATAAAGGAAACGAAGTAGACGACGAGGTAGAAGCTTTATTATATAAAGGTCTTAAGCCTTATTTACCAGCAAATATGAATGAAAAAGCATTTATTGAAGATGGTATTAAGATGTCTCAAAAAGTAGGTCCAACAATTGCAGATGATATTCGTCAGGCAGCAGTATGGTCTATCTTACTAGCATTATTAGTTATCTTTATCTACATTAGAATAAGATTCTCTAGATGGCAATATGGTTTAGGTGCTGTTGTAGCCCTAGCTCATGATACTATTATTGTATTAGGATTATTCTCAATGTTGTATGGAATATTACCATTCTCACTAGAAATTGACCAAGCATTTATTGCTGCGATATTAACAGTGGTTGGTTATTCTATTAATGATACAGTGGTTGTATTCGACCGTATTAGAGAGTATCTTGGATTACATCCTAAGAGAAAGACTAGCGAAATAACTAATGAGGCACTTAACTCAACATTAAGACGTACATTTAGTACATCGCTTTCAACCTTAGTTGTGTTATTAGCAATCTTTATCTTTGGTGGTACATCTATCCAAGGATTCACATTTGCATTATTAATTGGTGTTGTTGTTGGTACATATTCATCATTATTTATTGCAACTCCTATAGCTTACGATACTTCAAACAAAGTAAATGCTGTAGTAGCTAAAAAGAAAAAATAAGCTTTTTAAAGTTTAAAATATTTCAAATAGCTGTCTGGATTTTCAGACAGCTATTTTTTTGTGCTTTAATATATCGTTTTGAATATATATTAGTGAGATAAATATTTTTATATCGTCTAATTTGTTAATAAATTAGATGTACCGAATTAAAGATGTTTCTATCTTGTCTTTCTATCCTTTTCGTATTCTTATTGTACCCTCTCCGTACTTTGTCCATGCTTTGTCCATGGTCTGTCCATCCTTTCTCCAACCTATCTTGTAATAAGCATGTCTAATGGATGTCTTATATATGTGAAATTATAGGGGATGATATTTAGAATCTAAAATCAAAATAATAATTTATAATGTAGTTTTTTACTTTCAGTTTTGATGAATAATTATAAATGATTAATTTGCGTTCACGTGCAGAAGACTCATCAATACAAATTATATAGCTATGAAATCAAAAGAAAAAATTACTGAGGAAAATATTGAAAGAGATCAGTATGAAAGTCCTCAATGTGAGATTGTTACAGTGGAATTAGAGACTCCAATTTTGTCGGGTAGTGGAACCGGAGGTTCAGACTGGGGAGATGGAGGTAGTTGGTAGATAACATTAACTTAAACTAATATATTGTAATGAGAAGTATACGTTTATATCTAGGTGTGGTATGCCTAATACTAATTACCGCATGTAGTTCTAAAGATGTTTTAGATGATTCAAATCTAAAACCAGAATTGAAAAAAGTAGTCGTAAAATGTTCAGTAGGAAATGAAAATCCAAAAACAAAAGCTAGTATTTCTATAGGAAAGAATCCTGAAGATGGAGAGGGATTTATTTGGGAATCTGGAGAGAGTTTTTACGCTTATTCTATTAATACAATGTTTAACATGATGGGACCTACTCCTAGCGAGTTTAATATTACAAATGGAGTCGGTTCAAAAAATGGAGAATTTACTTCAGATGGTTTTATTGTAGGAAGTAAGCAAGTGATGGCTAATATTTATGGAGAATCTTTTAATGATCCTAATATGTTATCTTTAGTTCAGTATGATAGAATTGGAAAAGATTTTTCTTTTAGATATAATATGCCTTCGAATAGTGCTGTTCAAGATGGAAGAAATATTAACAATCTTTCTAAGGGAGTACATATGTATTCATTTAATAAAATTGAAGATGGAATTATGCCAGATATTCGTTTTAAGCATTTAACATCATTGTTTCGTTTTACAATTACCAATTCAAATTCAACAAGTATAAAAGTTCAGCAGGTAAATATTCAATCTGCTAAACGTTTTGCATATTTAAATGCAGAGGTAAGATATAATATAGATTCAGAAAAGATGAATTTTATACCAAGTGGCGAGTATGATTTATTTTTAGAGATGAAGAATGTTATATTAGCTCCAGGAGAATCTTGTGATTCCTTTCTTCCTTTCATACCTGGAATGGAAGATATGTCGGGAAATGACTTGAAATTTAAATTGGATGTTTCTAATGCTGATGGAAGTAATTTAAGAACATATGAATCTAAAACTTTAAATACTGACTTAATAATCGCAAAAAATGGTGTTAATCACTTTGAATTAGGTAAAAGATATTGGTTCAATTTATCATTAAATGATGCTGTTAAAATAAACAATATTAGCGTATCTGATTGGTCTGCTACTGTTAGAAATTCGGCAAATATAAGTGATATACAAACAATTCCTTTGGATGCAGATAGTGCTGACGCAGCATTTTTTGTTGATTATGAAAAAGATGAGTATACAGATATTTCTTCTTATATGCTTGGGGATATTAATAATTGGGAATTAGGTAAGACTTGGGAAGATAAAACAGATAAAGCTGTAATATCAGTAGTTTCGCCTTATAAACATATAAGTTCTTTCAATTTGAAAGTTAGTGATGGAGTAGAGGATGTAAAATTCAAGATGCTTAATAAAACACGAACAAGCAGTATTGCATCTTTACTAAATTCTGATGGAATGATAGATTTTGGACCTCTTGATCATTTACTTAATAAAGTAAATGTTTCTGTGAAGATTAATGGTGCAGATTGTACTTCTAATACTTTAAAAGTATTTAGACATAATACTTTAGAGATAGATTTACGAACAGGAATTCAGAAACTTGATGATTACGATAGAGGAGAATTTATAGTAAATAAAGAGAGTTCAGGGAAATATATATGTTATATGGTTCCACAAACAATAAAATCGGGAGAAAATTTTATACAGATTTTATATAATGGAATACGTTATAACTATAAGTTAAGTGCGGATTATGAATTTGTTGCAAATAAAGAAAATAACTTAAATCTTGAATTAGCAATAACAAAGAATAAATCGTCAGAGGGTATTGAAGTTAAGGTAGTGAAAGAGGAGTGGAATTCTAATACAAGAAAATAATGAAAGAGATAATAAATAGAGCAAAATATTGCGTGATACTATCATGTTCTTTATTAATATTAAGTTCGTGTAGTAAAGAAGAATCATTGACAAGAAAATCAAGTGATGAATTAAGAATTAATAAAACATCTTTAGAGTCATCTTTAATTAAAACAAAAGCTAGTGCTTCAAGTGTTTATTTTACCGCTAATGATAGAATAGGTGTATCTGATAAGAAAGAACCTGTTTCATCTGGTGTATACAATTATAATGGAACTTCGTGGGAGTCTGTTCACTCTACATATTGGGGAGATGTTAATTCAGGAAAAATTTTCTATGCATGGTATCCAGTAGTAGAGAATTGCAACTTTAATAATTATACTTTATTAGTTGATCAGTCAAGTACATCTAAATTAAAAGAAGCTGATTATATGACAGCTCAATCACAATCTTATACATCAATACCTTCAGATAAAGGTATCAATTTGACATTTACACATAAATTATCAAAGATTGTAATAAAGATAGTTAAACAAGAAGCAGATTCTAAAGGAGAATTAAAAGAAGCTCATATATATTCTCCAAAGACTTCAGTGAATGAAAGCATAAATACTCCAATCAGAATAAATCCACTAGAAGAGAATGATATTGATTGTATAAAAAAATACACTGGTATGGTGATACCAACTTCTCTAGTGAACTTTAAACTCTTTTCTGTAAAAGTAGGAAGTGATATTCAAGAAAGAGATTTCACTACAAGTATGAATATAGAAGCTAATAAAATATATGAGTTTAAATTAGTGATGGGTGACAATAATAGCATTGTTTCAGTGGGTTTAACAGCTAAACCATGGACAATTGCAAATGACAATCCTAGTGGAAATATTTCAGCTTCATATTGGGAAGACTTTGCATCTTCGAGTTTTGCAAGTGGAGATGGAAGTCAGGCTTCACCTTTTGAAATTTCAACACCAGAGCAATTAGCTAGGTTAATAAGTACAGTATCAGAATCTACAGGTAAATATTATAGAATAAGCCAAGATATAGATTTATCAGGAAAAGAATGGAAATCTATAGGAGATGAGAATATAGCTTTCAGAGGATATCTTGATGGAGGAAACCATACGATTAAAAATTTAGATAGAGCTTTATTTGAAAGTGTAAATCATGGTAAGTTAGAAAATATAAATTTTTCATGTGTTGATATAATATCTAAAGAGCATTCATTTGCACTACTTGCTAAATTAATACAATACACTCAGGTTAAGAATTGTAATGTTTCTGGTAATATTACTATTGATTCAAGAAATGCAAAGGTAGCAGGTTTAGTGGTTGATATGGCAAATAATTCTTCAATTACGAAATGTTCTAATACAGCTAATATAAATTCAAACAGAGAGGAAACATCAATTGCAGGAATTGTTTATTCAACTAAATTAGAAAACAATGTAGTAGGATGCTTTAATACAGGAAATTTAAGTTCTAATTTTAAGGTGGGCGGAATTTCAGTTGATCATGTTGGAATGATTATAGGTTGTTATAATACTGGAACAATTTCATATGCTGATTCGGGTGCAGGAATTTCATGTGATAATTCACAATATGCTAAGATATATAGCTGTTATAGTAGTGGAGATGTTAATTATGGTATTGCATATAACATAGAAGAACCTACGGCTTTGTCATCTAATTATTTCACACAAGGTGATGCTTATTTAAATGTATCTAGTTCTAATAATAGATGTGAGAAAGTTGTTAATTTAACATCTGACATTTTTAATATCATGAATGCTAATTGGTCTAATTTAATAAATTCTGATTATAAATATTCACCTACTGGAGAAATAGTTCCAAAATAATTAATTGAGAATTATTATAATAGCTAGTACGCTATTACTATGTTATTGTTTAAATCTATGCTTTTATATGACTCTGTGTGAGTTGTGTAAGAGTATAGATTTTTTTATTGATCATAATCGGTGTATTTAGGATGTGTTATTTATTTTATGAAAGGTTGGAGAAATATATAATTAAATATTTGTAAGAAATAATTGTTTTAAGTTTATTTGTATCCAATTATAAATTATGTAATTTAAAACAAATAAATAAAATGAAAAAGAAGTTAATCTTATTAATGTTTTTAATGCTATCTCTTTGCTATACACTTTTAGCTCAGAGTATATGGATAAATGGTGTAATATTTAATAAAGAAGGAAAAGATCTTTACCCTATCCCTTTCGCAAGTGTATATTATTGCGATAGTATGAATCATGATGATGTAAAATATGTTGCTTTTACTGATATGTCGGGAGTGTATGATCTTGGTAAAAATATTGAAGTAAGAGATTACTACGTTAAAATATCTGCTCCTGGTTATAAAAGTATTGGGAAAAATGTAAATAAGTTACCTAATTCATTAGAAGGTCCATACACTCTACATTTTAGTATGAAAAAGAAAAATGATATCGAATATTCTAAAAAAACATATTTAGCTACAGATCTTGAAATGGAATCTAAAAATATTTTTGAAATTGTTTCTTTACTTCCTGAAGTGACATTTAAAAATGGTTCATATTATACGAAAGATGATGAAAAAATAAAAATATTGGGATGTGGATATTCTATTCCTAAGAATAAATATGAAATGCTTAGAAACTTGTCTAATATGTATATTGAGAAGATTGAATATTATGATTTAAAAAAAGTGGAAAATTCAAAATATCCAGCTGTAGTGAATGTTGTATTAATGCAGCCAACTCAAGCAGGAGGGAAACTTGATTTTGTACCAGTAGAATTATATAAATAGATATGAAAAGATTAGTAATTCTGTTTGTTGTATTCTTCTTATGTTTAAATGCTAGTTCACAGGTTTGTTTTAAAGGAAAAATAGAAACAAAAATAAATGGAAAATTAAAACCTGTTGATTTTGCTTCAGTAGTATTAACTTCTACTAAAGATACTTTAAAAGTATTAGCATCAAGTATAAGTGATACAAAAGGTGAATTTGTTTTTAAGAAATTAAAAATAGGAAGGTATAGAATATCAATATCTATGCTTGGGTATAAAAATATAAGTAAGAATATTCGTATAAATTATCCAAGTATCGGTAAGGTTTTGAATAAACATTATTTATTAGAGCAATCGAGTGTAGCTCTAAATGAAGTGAATGTAAGGGGAGTTGGTTCAAAGCAGACTTTGGGTAAAACGACTTATTTTATAAGCCGATCTGATATTAAGAAATATTATTCAGGAGCAGAACTCGTAAGTAAAATTCCTGAATTAAATTTTGATAAAACCAATCAAAAAGTTGTTGCTTTAGGAGGTGGTGCTGTGAAAGTTTTGATTGATGGAATCAATGCTAGTCCACAAGAATTAATGTCTATAGATCCTAAAAACATTAAAAGCATAGATTATTACGATTTCCCACCTGCAAGATATATTGGAGCTTCAAGACTTATAGATGTTAAAACAAAGCATACTAATGATGGTTTTTATTCAAGTGTAAATATTCAGCATGCACTCACAACTACTTTTGGGAATGATGGATTGTATATGCAGTATAATTGGGGAAACAATAAATTATCTTTTAATGGATACACCAATCTTAGGGATTATAGTGATATAGATTATACAAATTCATATAAATATTCAATTTCTAAAGTAAAGTTCGAAAGATCGGAGTATCAAGATAGAAAATTTGGTTATGATGATAATTATTTAAGTCTAACTTATACTAAAAATGTTAAGGATAAATATGATTTACAGGTTAAGTTTTCTCCAAATTTTCAGAATACACATATAGATGGAGATTTAGATATTATTCAGAAGGTAGATAAAATAGTAAGCAAGCGAAATGGTATTTATAAATTAAGAACACATCAATTCACTCCTTCATTAGATTTATATACAAAGATATATCTACCTAATAAGCAAGATATTGTTTATAATATCCATGGGACTTATAGTGATGCTAATCAGAAAGATACAAGATTTGAATATGATAATAATAAAAAATTGCTTTTAGGTCAAGTATTAGATCAAGATAACAAAAAGAAATCTCTAATTAATCAGATAAATTATAATAAGAATTTTGGATTTTTAAATTTATCAGTTGGAAATTATAATTACTATGGTCTACTTGAATCGAATGTTTTAAACAATAATAAAGAGTTTAATTATGAAACGAAAGTAATAATAAATAAAACTTATTGTGAATTATCAGGTGCGTTTGGTAGTTTTATGTATAGATTCACTTTAGGAGCTAATTATTATTATAATTCTACAAATTCAGATAGTTATAATCTGTGGACGATTGAGCCAAGACTTATGTTTGTTTATAAGTTAAATAAAAAATCGATGCTAAATCTGATCTATGTTAAAGATATAAGTCAGCCATCTCTTGGACAAATAAGTGCAAATAAAGTATTAATAACAAACGAAATAATAAAAGAAGGTAATCCTAGTTTAAGAAATTCTATATCAAATGGAGTCGCTTTATTATATTCATATCAAAATCCTATAATAGATTTTAAAGGGGGATTTGCATATGAAAATTCTAGAAATGCAATTAATTCATATTTTATACAAGATAAAAAAGATATTATTAGTTTGAGATATGAAAATGCTGAATATCAAAATGAATATGGGGTCCAAGGTTTATTTATTTTAAATCCATTTAAAAATAATTTATTAAAAATAAAAATAGCAGGATCTTATAAAGCAATTAAGACAAAAAGTCCTAAAATAGGAACTTATACTTATTATACTTCTCCTTTAGATTATAATATAGAGCTAAAAAAGGGAAGGTTCCTTTTGTCTTATGGGGGAAATATTAGATCAAAGAATTTGAATGGTCCTTATGTAAACCGTAATGAAAAGATTTCAATTATTAATTTAAGTTATTCTCATAAAAACCTTAGTCTGTCTATTAGATCAATTTTCTTTTTAGTAGATACAGAGTATAAAACAAATACTATTCCTAATAGTATTGTTGATTATACGTCATTAAACAACATTAATGATAATAAGAGTATGTTTACAATAGGATTAAGCTATAGATTTAGTTTAGGAAAAGGATATAAAGCCAGCAATAGAAGTATCAATAATTCAGATACAGATTCTGGTATGTTTAATTAAAAATAAAAAGGGGCTTAAAAGCCCCTTTTCAAATATATAATAAATTACAAATTATTTTTTGTAGAATTTATTTGGGTGAATCATATTTTCAGGACGTAATAATTCGTCTAATTCATCCTTAGTTAAGAAACCTTCTTCAATAACTAAATCGTAAACACTTCTGTTTTCAGCTAAAGCTCTTTTAGCAACTTTAGAAGATTTTTCGTAACCTAAAGTAGGGTTAAGAGCAGTAACGATACCGATAGAGTTAAGAACCATTTCTTTACATCTGTCAGCGTTAGCAGTGATACCATCAACGCAAAGAACTTTTAATCTATCGAAAGCTCTTTGTAACATCTTCATAGAAGAGAATAAAGATTCAACGATAACAGGCTCCATAACGTTTAATTCTAATTGTCCAGCTTCAGCAGCGAAAGAGATAGTTAAATCGTTACCAATAACTTTGAAACAAATTTGGTTAACAACTTCAGGAATAACAGGATTAACTTTTCCTGGCATAATAGAAGAACCTGGTTGCATAGGAGGTAAATTAATTTCACCTAAACCACATCTAGGACCTGATCCCATTAATCTTAAGTCGTTACAAATCTTAGATAATTTGATAGCAAGACGTTTAACGGCAGAAGAATAAGAAACGTAAGAACTAGTGTCAGGAGTAGCTTCGATTAAGTTAGCAGAAAGAACGAAAGGTTCACCAGAAATTTCAGCTAAAGCTTTAACACATTTTGCTGAGTATTCAGGTTCTGAGTTAATACCAGTACCGATAGCAGTAGCACCCATATTCACTTCAAGGAATAAAGAAGCAGCATCGTTTAGTTTAGCGATTTCAGTTTCTAAAGAAACAGCGTAAGCTTCAAATTCTTGACCGATAGTCATAGGTACAGCATCTTGTAGCTGAGTACGACCCATTTTAATAACGTCTTTGAATTCAACAGCTTTAGCTCTGAAAGCGTCAACTAATACTTTTAAATCACCAACTAATTCTTTGTTCATATAAACAAGAGCTAATTTAATACCAGTAGGGTAAGCATCATTAGTTGATTGAGATAAGTTTACATGGTTGTTAGGGTGACAAAAATCGTATTCACCTTTTTCTTTACCCATGATTTCAAGAGCACGGTTAGCAATTACCTCGTTAGCGTTCATGTTTGTTGAAGTTCCGGCACCACCTTGAATCATATCCACAGGGAATTGATCGTAAAATTTACCTTCAAAGACTTCTTTACAAGCTTTTTTGATAGCATTGTAAACTTCGTCAGAAAGTAGACCTAGGTCGTGGTTCGCTTCAGCAGCAGCTTCTTTTACAACTGCAAGAGCGTTAATGTAGTGAGGGTATTGTCCTAAAACTACACTGCTAATATTTTCAAAATTTTCAACTGCACGTAGAGTTTGTACTCCGTAGTATGCATCTGCAGGAACTTCTTTGTTTCCTAGCAAGTCATGTTCTATACGAGTTTTCATATTCGTAAAATATTTAATTGATAGATTATATATCTTTTTTTAAAAGTTCTCAAAGTTATAAAAGGCAAATCAAAAGACGAAGAAAAGTGAAATAATATTCATTTAAAATGAAAAAAGATGTAATTAAGAATCACTTATTTACATCTTTAAACTATTTGTTTTTATTCAAGTTCTGAGATAGGTTTAAGATTCTCAGGAATTTCTTCTTCACCATCGCCTTTGAAATATGGGTAAACATCCATAATTTTAGTATCAGCAATTTGTGATATTTCGTAAGGTATTACGTAAGTACTGAAACTTTCAACAAGATGTTCAAGGGCAGTGTGAATATCTTTTGCAGATACAAGAACATATTGATTAGTTCTTTTTTCTTGTCCTGTAACTTCATCCGCGTCAAGAAGAGCAATTTTACCTTTAAACCATTTATCATCGCTTTCAACATTAGAAGGTATAACTTCAGAAACATTAGATTTCTTAATTGAATCGATAATGAAAGGTCCTTGGATGAAAGTTTCAAGTTCAGCAAAAATTCTAGCTTCAGCTTCAGTATAAGAAACAGCATCTATAAGGTATGATTCATTAATTTTAACTTCTTTACCGTTAGGTCCTGTTTTTAAGTATTTTACTTTACATTCGAACCATGTATGTGTACTATTCATATCCTTTTATTCTCTTTGTTTAACAATGAAGCAAAGATATATACTTAAAACATTTTTTATAGTTTTTAGTAAAAAAAAAAGTAGAAAAGTGAAATACTTCTCTACTTATATGTTTTGGATTTAAGTGTAAGCTTTAAATTATAATCTAATACCTAGAGAAAATTCTATATTTTGCATAGAGAAACGATCGTGTTCCAACATTAAATTTTCGTTGAAATAATTATACTTTACTTTGCAATAATATGTGTCATTAAAGATGTATCCAATTCCTACACCAATTGCATTATCTAAGAGTAATTGACCATATACGTTTTTATTATACGTTTTATTTTGAGAAGAATCTTCTATATAATCTTGTAAAGAATCAAATACATTATTTGTTTTTTCAATAGTTCCAGCATGCATTGTTTGAATAGTAAATTCAATAAATATTTTTGATTTTTTTGAAAGTTTATGATAATATCTTCCTCCAATATTCAAATCCAACCCTCGATATATTACATAAAGAGGATATTTAATATTTTTATTTATAAAATAATAATCAAAACACATATCTCTATATGTTAGATTTGCAATAAGGTTTAGATTTTTTAGACTTTTAAAAGAGCATTCTATGCCAAGACTTAATGAAAGGTCATAAGGATTAGTGTTTGCATAATTCATATTTTCTAGATACAATTTTGATTTTGAAAGTCCTGTTTCAATATTGAAATATAACCATTGTGGCCATAGATTCTTTTCAGACCATCCAGATTGATTTTTATATCTATTATATTTTGTAACAAGTTTTACAATATCATTTTGACTATACCTAAGTCGTTTTGTTCTATTATACATGAATTCATCATTGTTTGCATAATAGTTTAATTGATGTTTATATCTGCAAAAGTGTTCAATTGTACCATATGCCTTACTTTTATCTTTTTTACCTACAGCAAAAATTTTATAATATAGTTGCTCGGGAGTATTTTCCCCTTTAGAAATAAATAATATTGTTCTTGATTTTTTTGTACATGAGAATATATTTATTTCTCCTTCAACAATTTGTTTTAAGTATAGAGTTTTGTGTTTTAGATTTGTTTTTAATGTATTTTCTAAATTAGAGATACTATTATCTATGAATTCAACTTTCACATCGAAACGTTTGAATTTAAATTTGTTTTTAATACCGAATTCTTTAATCTTGCTTATGTTAAAAATTGAGAATTCTTCTGGATTATTAGGAGTGCTATATTTAAACGCTTCGGATTTGTCATTCAGGAAATATCCTTTGATTATGCAAGTATGTTTTTCACCGTTGTTCGTTATATAATATCCTTTGTTTTGTGCGTATATAATTTGGCACAACAATATGAATATAATACTTAGTTTAGTTTTCATTAATATCTAGGTTTAATAATTATTATAGTTTGCAAAACTATAATTAAAACTAAATTCAACAAACCTAAAAAGAACTTTTAGTAATTGTTTAATATAAAAAGAGCGAATTTCATTTGAAATTCGCTCTTTAAAGAATATTATAAATTAATAATTTAATCTAGAAATTCTACTTTAATAATCTCGTCGTCAGGAGATATTTCTGCTTTAGCTTGATCAGATTTGAAGATGTTTTCAACTCCAATAGAAGCTTTTAAAGTAGTAGGTTTGGGTTTGTTGTTGACTTGTAATCCTGAAACAAACATAAGAGAAGCTATACATGCAGCAGCAATAGAAATTTTAATTTTTTTATTTCTATTTAGATACTGTTTGATAACAAATCTATTTTTAATAATAGCTATTTCATTCATTCCCATTGCATCAGCTAGGAAATTGTGATTGCTAGGTTCAAAAAGAAGACTTCTTTTTTTATCAAGAGTAAAAGCTCCAATATTATCTAGACTTATAGTTTTATCTTTTAGAAGTTTAACTTTAATATCATCAACAAAAAGGCTAATCATTTTAGCAGCTTTATCGTATGGGATATTTTCTTTATTAGCTATGTGATTTTCTAAAAGTCCATCACTTTTGTATAGATTTCTATTGAATGACAATTCCTTTTTAGGAGGGAAAATCATTTTCATATCTTTACTAAAGTGAGCAGGAGAAGTATTACATATAATACCACCGAAATTGGGTATGATAATACAGTCCTGAAAACTTAAAAGTTCGTTTATATATTTTACAATTACATTCATACTAATTCAAAAATACGTATAATTTCTTTATTTGTCAATAATTAATGTTGAAAGGCAGATTAAATGTATAAATCTCTTTCTCCATTTTTAATTTTATCGTAGTAAAGTTTAAATGTATTTATAAGTTTTTTGTCTTTAAAGAAGTCAGATTCTTCAATTTCTTTCATTTCTTTTTCTATAAGAATTTCACCTTTACGTCTAGTCTCTTCAGAGGCATAATCGTTAAGATATTCTCTAAAAGTTAGTATAGCATTAAGTTTACAGAATTTACCTTCAAGACCAGTTTTAAGTAGTCCCATAATTTTATCACCAGTTCTACCACATCTATACCCAGCAGTACAGAAAGAAGTAATATATCCGTCGTCGATAAGTTCAGCAATAACCTCGTCTAGAGAACGTTGGTCGCCAAGCATAAATTGTACAGCATCTTCATTATCTTCTTGTTTTTTAGCTTCTGTATATGCACCTACACCAATTTTTGTAGAAGCGTCAGTTTGTGTACATCCATAAGAAAGCACTTCTCTTTTAATATCTTTATCTTCTCTAGCAGTAACAATTAATCCAGTGTATGGAACAGCAAGTCTAAGAACAGTAACAATTTTCTTGAAGTTTTCATCATCTACAAGATATTTTGAATGTTCAGAGATGTATGAACCAGGTGCTGGTTGAAGTCTAGGGAAAGATATAGTATGAGGTCCAATACCAAAATGTTTTTCTAAATCGATAGTGTGATATATTAATCCCATAACATCGAATCTCCAATCTGCAAGTCCAAATAAAGCACCAATAGCAACATCATCGATACCAGCTTCCATAGCTCTGTGAAGTGCGTATAATCTCCATCTGTAATTACCTTTGATAGTTTCTTTAGGATGAACTTCTTCGTATATCTTTTTGTCGTAAGTTTCTTGGAAAACTTGATAAGTACCAATACCTGCTCTCCAAAGTTTTTTTAAGTTTCCAATGCTAAGAGGAGCAGCATTAACGTTAACTCTTCTTATGCTATTGAATCCTTTACCGTTCTTAGCAGGAGTTTTTACACTATATATGTTTTGAATACATTCGGCCATATAGTCGACATCAGATTTGTTGTGTTCTCCAAATACGACAATCATTCTTTTATGTCCTTCGTCGATAACAGCTTCTGTTTCTTGTTTCACTTGATTCATTTCAAGAAGGATGCGTTTTTCATCTTTATTTTCACATCTGAAACCGCAGTATTTACAGCTATTTACACAGTAGCTAGAACAATATAGAGGAGCGAAGAAAACTATTCTATTGTCGTAAACTTTTTTCTTTACTTCAAGAGCAGCTTTTCTCATCTCTTTCCACAATTCTTCATCTTTAACAGCCATAAGAGCTGCTACTTCATCAGGTTCTAATCTTTCAATTCTTAGAGATTTTTCTAATATCTTTTGAATTTGTTCTTTTGTTGGTTCTTGATTTTTATTAATAACGTCCCAAATAAGATCTTCATTAATAAAATCCTCTCCGTTAACAAGGTATTTGTCAATTTCTTCTTGCTTAATAACTTGTTTTACCCACTCTTGTGTATTCATGTTTAGTTTTTTATTGAATTATTATTTTAAAAAAAATATAATTGCTATGTGTTGTATTGTTGTTTCCTTTTAAATTCCTAATATTATTGACAAATATATGAATTCTATATAAAACTCTTTTAATTTGTATATAATTTGTAATTTTGTCATGAATATTCTGCAATAAAGTCAGTAAAAATAAGTAAATGGAGATACAAGCTATAAAACAGAAATTTGGAATAATAGGAAATTCAAACGATTTAAATAGGGCAATAGATGTGGCTATTCAGGTTGCTCCTACTGATTTATCTGTTTTGATAACTGGAGAGAGTGGTACAGGTAAAGAAGTTTTTCCACAGATTATTCATTCAAATAGTGCAAGAAAACATGGACAATATATAGCCGTAAACTGTGGAGCGATACCCGAGGGTACGATAGATTCAGAACTTTTTGGACATGAAAAAGGATCTTTTACAGGTGCTCTTTCAGATAGAAAAGGTTATTTTGAAGAGGCCAATGGAGGTACTATATTCCTAGATGAGATAGGAGAGTTACCTTTGTCAACTCAAGTTAGATTGCTTCGTGTATTAGAAGTAGGGGAAATAATAAGGGTAGGTTCATCAAGTCCACAGAAAGTAAATGTAAGAGTTGTTGGGGCTACGAATGTGAACTTACTTAAAGCAATAAAAGAGGGTAAATTTAGAGAAGATTTATATTATAGATTGAATACTATTCCAATATCTGTTCCACCTTTAAGGGAGAGAAAAGATGATATAAAGCTATTATTTAGAAAGTTTGCTATGGACGTAGCAGAGAAATATAGAATGCCAATAATGCGATTAGCACCAGAGACTGAAGTGGCATTGGCAAATTATAGATGGCCAGGGAATGTAAGGCAATTGAAAAATGTAACTGAGCAAATATCTGTACTTGAAAAAGATAGAGAGATTAGTTTGGATGTAATTAATAAATATATTCCGACAGATGCATCACTATTACCTATGATAAGCCCAAAATCGGAAGAAGATAAGACGTTTTCTTCAGAAAGGGAGGTTCTGTATAAAGTTCTTTTTGATATGAAAAAGGATATGAATGAATTGAAGCAATTGGTATTCGATTTCATAGATAAAGAAAAAGATGGTGATGTAGATGAACAAACACGTTCAGTTATTCTTCAGAAATTAAGTAAAGAGGGAAATGTAAATATAATACCTTCAGCAGAAAAGTTTCCATCTAAGACACATAATTCTCATATAGAGGATCATAGAATTATGGATACTGAGGAAGTTATTGAAGAATCCTTATCTTTGGAAGACAAAGAGAAAGAATTAATATTAAAGGCATTGGAAAAGTATCAAGGGAAGAGAAAAGATGCTGCAAAGGAGTTAGGAATATCAGAAAGGACTCTTTATAGAAAAATAAAAGAATACAATATAAACAAATAGAATAAATATTATTGATAAATTGATTCTATTATATTAACTTTGAGATATGAGAAAAGCAATATGTTTGACAATACTTTTGACTACGATATTATTTTCGTCGTGTAAATTACGAAGTGTTAGTTATACAATGACTGGGGGTACAATACCTGCAGAGGCCAAGACTTTTTCAGTAGATTTCTTTCAAAATAAGGCACCTATTGTTGTTCCTTATCTTAGTTCTTATTTTACAGAGGAATTAAAGAACAAATTGAGAGACCAGACATCTTTAGATGAGATTACTGATATGGGAGGTGATTTAACTTTTGAAGGTCAGATTGTTGGTTATGATTTAAAGCCAGTTGATATTCAGAGAAATGAGACAGCAGCTCGAACAAGATTAACAATTACGGTAAGGGTTAAATACACAAATCCATATAATAAGAAAGATAGTTTTGATACAACATTTTCTCATTATATAGATTTCTCAAATGAAAGATCTTTAGATTCATATGAGGAACAATTAATAAAAGATATTACGAAAGTAATTTTAGAAAAGATTTATAATAAAGCATTTGTAAATTGGTAGAAATAAGATGAATATAAAAGATATAAATAAATTTATATTGAGTCCTAAAGACATGAAAATAGATGATTTTGAGGCATTGGTGAATGTACTTGATTCTTATCCATATTTTCATTTAGCTCATGTTTTATATCTAAAATATTTATTTATTAACAATGTGGATAAGTATGATGCTGAATTATCTTCTGGAGTTCTTCATATACCTGATAAAAAGAAGTATTTACAAGTATTAAGAGATGAAATAGGAGAAGAATATTCTGGTAGATTTAGTAATGAAAATGCAGAAGTGTTTAAATATTCAAATCAATTGAATTATCAAATAATAGATTATCCTATTAGTGAAATTAAAGAAGATTCTGATGAAGGAGTTGATATTATAGATAATTTTATAAGTAAGAATACTTCATCAATTGGGGATATTTCTATAGATGAAGAAGAAATATCAGAAGAAGGAGAAGAAAATTCAGACGAAGAATGTTTAACAGAGACATTGGCAAAAATATATATAAAGCAGAAGCTATATAAAAAAGCCATAGCAGTTTATGAGAAATTAAGTTTGAAAAATCCACAAAAATTTACTTACTTTGTAAGCCGTATAGATGAAATAAAGAAAATAATTAACGATAAATAATAAAAAATGTATATTTTAATTTCAATTTTAGTAGTTATTGTATGTGTGCTATTAGTATTAATAGTATTAGTACAAAATTCAAAAGGAGGAGGTTTAGCTTCTAACTTTGCGTCTTCGAATCAAATAATGGGAGTAAGAAAGACTAACGACTTTTTGTCTAAAGCTACTTGGACTTTAGCTGTTTCGTTATTAGTATTGTGTTTAGGAGCTGCGATGACAATTCCAAGAGATAATGCAGCTAATAAATCACAAATTGAACAACAAGTTAAGTCTACACCTAGTTCTACAGCTCCAATGATACCAACAAGTAATGGTGCTAAGCAAGATAAAAAAGGTGGTTCAGAAAAGAAATAATAATAGATTAATTCTATAATGTCAGAGTGGCAGTTTACTGTCACTCTTTTTTTGTCTATATATTTCATGTCTAAATACTAAAGATTGATTGATAAATACTTATAGATTTACTATGTATGTTTTTAGATATTATGGCACGTATTTTGTATCATAGTAAATCGTTAATTGATAACATAAATAAGTAAACTTTAAAAATTAATAAAATGGCTTTTAAAACAGTTCTTGATAAGATTATAGTTGAGCCAGTTGAGGCAGTTAAGAAGACTGCAAGTGGAATAATAATTCCAGACTCAGCTCAAGAGAAACCACAACAAGGAAAAGTAGTTGCAGTAGGTACTGGTAAGGCAGACGAATCTATGGAGGTTAAAGTTGGGGATACTGTATTATATAGTAAATATGCGGGATCGGAAGTAGAGATAGAGTCGAACAAGTATCTTATTATGAAACAGTCTGATGTTTTGGTGATTTTATAATTAAATTTTAAAAAGGAATTAAAATGGCAAAAGAATTAACATTTAATATTGAAGCTAGAGATCAACTAAAACAAGGAGTTGATAAATTAGCTAATGCAGTTAAAGTAACATTAGGACCTAAGGGAAGAAATGTTGTAATAGATAAGAAGTTTGGTGCTCCTCATATAACAAAAGACGGTGTAAGTGTTGCTAAAGAAATTGAATTGGCAGACGGTATAGAGAATATGGGTGCTCAAATGGTTAAAGAAGTTGCATCTAAAACAGGTGATGACGCAGGAGATGGAACAACAACAGCTACAGTATTGGCACAATCAATAATAAATGTAGGTTTAAAGAATGTAACAGCAGGAGCAAATCCAATGGATCTTAAGAGAGGTATTGATAAAGCTGTTGAAAGAGTTGTTGCTTCTATTAAAGATCAATCAGAGCAAGTAGGAGAGAATTCAGATAAGATTAAGCAAGTAGCTCAAATTTCTGCTAATAACGATGAGAAAATAGGTTCATTAATAGCAGAAGCATTCCAAGCTGTGACTAAAGATGGTGTAATAACTGTAGAGGAAGCAAAAGGTATTGAAACAGAGGTTAAGACCGTAGAGGGAATGCAATTTGATAGAGGATATATCTCACCATATTTTATCACAAATTCAGATAAAATGGAAGCAGATATGGAATCTCCATATATCTTATTGTATGATAAGAAAATATCTACAATGAAAGATTTAATGCCAGTATTAGAGCCAGTAGCTCAATCTGGAAGACCATTAGTTATTATAGCAGAAGATGTTGATGGAGAGGCTTTATCTACACTTGTTGTAAATAGATTAAGAGGTTCGTTAAAAGTTGCAGCTGTAAAAGCTCCAGGTTTTGGTGATAGAAGAAAAGATATGCTTCAAGATATAGCAATTCTAACTGGTGCTGAGGTTATTTCTGAAGAAAAAGGAATAAGATTGGAGCAAGCTACAATTGAGATGTTAGGTCAAGCAGAGAAGATTACTATTGACAAAGAGAATACAACAATTGTAAATGGTTCTGGAAATAAAGAAACAATAGAGGAGAGAGTAGATCAGATAAGAACTTTAATTTCTAATACAACATCTGATTACGATAAAGAGAAATTGCAAGAGAGATTAGCTAAATTAGCTGGTGGAGTTGCGGTTCTTTATGTAGGAGCATCTTCAGAGGTAGAGATGAAAGAGAAGAAAGATAGAGTAGATGATGCTTTAAGTGCTACACGTGCTGCTGTAGAAGAAGGAATTGTTCCTGGTGGTGGTGTTGCTTATATTAGAGCAATTGAAACTTTAGATGGATTAGAAGGAGAGAATGATGATGAGACTCTAGGAATAGAGATTGTAAAAAAAGCTATTGAAGCACCACTTCGTCAGATAGTAACAAATGCTGGAGGCGAGGGAGCTGTAGTAATAGATAAAGTGAAATCGGGTAAAGATGATTTCGGATATAATGCTAGAAAAGAAGTTTATGAGAACTTATTATCAGCAGGAGTTATTGATCCAGCTAAGGTAACAAGAGTTGCTTTAGAGAATGCTGCATCGATAGCAGGAATGTTCTTGACAACTGAGTGTGTTATTTCTGATATACCAGAAGAAATGCCAATGCCAGCTGCACCAGCAGGTATGGGAGGTGGAATGCCAGGAATGATGTAATTGTTATACTATTATAAAAAAGCCAAGTCCTTTAAGAACTTGGCTTTTTTTTATGCTATTTTTTAAGATTAATCGTATAGTAAATACTTTTTTCTCTTTTCTTTATATTTATCTAATTTTTCTTTCCAAGAATATCTTATTTCTTCTTCAGTCCATCCAGATCTTATTTGTTGTTCTAATTCTTCAGTACCAGCTAATTTTGTGAAATATTTATTGAAGAAAGCATCTTTAAACGGATAGTGTTTGTATGCATAGATTAAGTACGAAAGATTTAATTTACCTTCTTCTTGATATTTTTCAGCTGTATCTCTTAAGTCGATACCACCACACAATTTATTGTTGTGTTTAGGATTTGAAGCTGCTCCTTTAACTGGATGTGGTGTGAAAGAGAATTTCTTGTTTGGTAGATATGGAGCACCAAAGACTTGAAAAGGGAAATCGGTACCACGTCCAACGCTAACAACAGTTCCTTCGAAAAGACAAAGGGAAGGGTATAAAATTATTGAAGTATGATTGGGTAAGTTAGGAGATGGGGCAATAGGAAGTTTATATTTAGAATTATGATTCCATCCTTTCAATTTTATGACTGTAAGGTCGCATTTCCCAAATTCTTTTTCTGTATATTCTTTATAAATAAACATAGCCAATTCTCCAATTGTAAGTCCATATACAATAGGTATATTTTGCATTCCAACAAAAGATTTAGTTTTATTTTCAAGAACAGGTCCATCAACAAAATATGCATTAGGATTTGGTCTATCTAAAACAATAAGTTTAACGTGGAATTGACTACATGCTTCGATTACGTAGTGAAGAGTGTTAATATAAGTATAGAATCTACATCCAACATCTTGAAGGTCGAATAGTAGAACGTCTATATCATTAAAATCACTCATTGTTGGTTTTTTATGCTTTCCATATAGAGAATAAATAGGAATACCAGTTTTTTTATCGATACTATTGTTAATAAGTTTACCAGTTTCATAGTCACCTCTTAATCCATGTTCAGGGATAAATATTTTACTTACTTTAATTTGTCTTGCCAATAGAGAATCTATTAGATGTGTTTTGCCAATTGTAGATGTTTGATTGGCAAGAACTCCAACTCTTTGATTCTTAAGCATTGGAATGTAGGTTTCAGTGTTCTCTGCTCCTGTTTGGATTTGTGCATTAACAGACGTTATGCTAATAAGAAGAGCTAATGTTATTAGTTTTAGTATTTTCATTTTCTATTTTGTTTTATTCTTAGGTACTAATTAACTAAATTTGTTTCTCTAAACAAAATAAAAGTGAACCTAGAATTATTTATATCAAAACGAATTGGCTCTAAAAAGAGTGGTGTTGGAAATATTTCAGCTCCTATTGTGCGTATAGCAATAATTGGTATTGTTTTAGGTTTTGTTGTGATGTTGCTTTCTGTAGCTATAGTAAGAGGTTATAAGAAAGAAGTTAGTAGTAAGATGGTTGGATTTGCAGCTGATGTTCAGGTAACAAATTTTGATAACAATCTTTCTTATGAGACAACAGGTATACAGCTTTCAGATTCTTTAAAGCAATCTTATAATGATATACCTGGAGTTAAACTAGCTCAATTTTTTTCAACAAAGCCAGGAATTTTAAAAATAGATAATAAAATTCATGGTGTTGTAATGCACGGAACATCAAAAAATTTCGATAGATCTTTTATTTCTAAACATCTTGAAGAAGGGAAATTCTATAAATATCTTCCAAATAAGAAATCTAATGAATGTGTGATTTCGAAGAATATCTCAAAGATGCTAAATGTAGGTGTGGGTGATAAAGTTGATTTTTGGTTTATTCAACAGCCACCACGAGCAAGAAGATTTAAAGTAGTTGGGATTTATTCTACAGGATTAAAGGAATTGGATGATATTATAGTTTATTGTGATATTAGACATATTCAGAAGCTGAATTCGTGGAGGAAGGATGAGTATAGTGGTATGGAGTTGTTTTTAGATGATGGAGTAGATAGAGATTTTGTGTATGAGAAGATTCGTCAGCATTCGGTGCTTAATTCAAGAAAAGGTAGAATGTTAAGAGCTGTTCGTGTAGAAGATAGGTTTAGTTTTATTTTTGATTGGCTAGCAATGTTGGATATTAATATATGGATAATTTTAGTTCTAATGTGCCTTGTTGCTGGTTTTAATATGGTTTCAAGTTTGATTATTCTAATTATTGAAAAGACAAATATGATAGGGATATTAAAATCATTAGGTCAATCGAGTGTAAATGTTAGAAAGATTTTTATTTATTTGAGTGCCAAATTAGTAGGTAAAGGATTGTTGTGGGGGAATCTTATAGGTATATCACTTTGTATTATTCAGAAGTATTTTAAGTTGATAAGTTTAAATCCTGATTCTTATTATTTGGATGCTGTGCCAATAAGTTTGAATATTTTGGATGTACTTTTATTAAATATAGGGACTATGTTTATTACAATTTTAATGTTAGTAATACCGTCTATGATAATTAGTAAGATAAGTCCTATAAAGTCAATAAATTTTGACTGATTGCTTATTGTGTAGCAAATAATAGTACCTTTGTCGCATTAAGTAGAATAGTATGCAGGATTTTACAAAGGGCAAAGTATTAAATCAGATTGTAAAGTTTTCTTTACCCATGTTAGCTGGAAATATGTTTCAACAATTGTATAATATTGTTGATAGTATTATAGTTGGCAGGTTTGTTGGAAAAGAAGCTCTAGCAGCCGTTGGAGCAAGTTTCCCTGTAATATTTGTTATAGTTGCACTGATAATAGGTATAGGTAGCGGTTTTTCAGTAATTATTTCTCAATTTTTTGGTTCTAAACAGATGGATAAGTTCAATAGTTCTATTGATACTATGACAATAAGTTTAGGTGTCTTTTCTATAATATTAACAGGTATAGGGATTTTTGGAAGTACGCATATATTTAAGTTATTAGGGCTTCCTGAGAATCTAATTCCAGATGCTACATTGTATTTGAATATATATTTATCGGGAACATTATTCGTATGTGGATTTAATACTATAAGGTCGACTTTAAGAGGGGTAGGAGATTCAAAGACTCCATTAAAATTTCTAATAGAATCTACAATTACTAATATAGTATTAGATATTATTCTAATAGTATTCTTTGATATGGGAATTGCAGGAGCAGCTTTGGCAACTATGTTGTCGCATATGTTTATTTTTATTCATGCAGTATTATATATAAATAAACATCATTCTTTAATAAGATTCAGATTTATAAATTTAAAATTCGATAAGGATATATTTTACCATGCCATTAGGATAGGTTTACCAACAGGGATACAGCAAACTTTTATTGCTGTAGGGATGGTAGCTGTAATGAGTATAGTAAATAAATTTGGGACAAATGTTATAGCTGCTTATACTGTGGGAAGTAGAATAGATTCTTTGGCAATATTGCCAAGTATGAGTTTTTCTCAAGCACTTTCTTCTTTTGTGGGGCAGAATATAGGAGCAAGGAGAGAGGATAGAGTGCATAAAGGTTATAGAGCCACATTATTGTTGTCATTGATATATTGTGTTATAATAACGCTTGTTATAATACTATTTGGTTCATTTATAATGAATATCTTTACGACAGATAAAGAAGTAATAGAAATAGGAGAGCATTATCTTATAATTATAAGTTCTTTTTATATAATAGCTTCAGTAATGTTTGCAACCCATGGATTATTTAAAGGTGCAGGAGCAACATTGGTACCTATGTTTATTTCTATTATTGCTTTATGGGGAGTTAGAGTTCCTATTGCAGCAATATTGTCAAATATAATGGGAGAAGAGGGAATATGGTGGTCAATACCTATGGGATGGACAGTTGGAGTTATTGCTACATTAATTTATTATAAATCTGGTAAGTGGAAAAATAAAGGAATCATTTAATTTTCTTACTTTTGGACTTAAATGATTCATATCAAAAAATATTTACAGCTATGTTGAAATCAATGACAGGCTTTGGAAAAGCTATTGTAGAATTAGAGAATAAAAAAATTACAATTGAGGTAAAATCTTTAAATAGTAAACAGTTAGATTTATCAACACGTATACCTGGTTTGTATAAAGAGAAAGAGTTGATAGTTAGAAATCAAGTTAAGAAAGCTTTATATAGAGGTAAAGTAGATCTTTCAATATTCATTGAATCAGTTGGAAAAGAGAAAGATGTAAGAATAAATTTACCAATTGTAAAAGAATATTATAATCAACTAAAAGAAGTATGTTCTGATTGCAGCATAAATGAAGATTCAATGTTGCAGACGGTAATGCGTTTACCAGATGTTTTAAAAGTTGAATATGCAGAATTAGACGAATCAGAATGGTTGTCGATAAATGAAGGAGTACTTACTGCTTTAGAATCTTTAAAAAAATATCGTGAGGAAGAGGGTGTAGCTTTAGAAGAGGATATTACAAAACGAATTCATAATATTGAATCATTATCTTTACAAGTTGTTCCTTTTGAGAAGAAACGAATAGAAGTTATAAAAGCAAGAATTCATGAAAAGCTTGAGGAAATTCAGGATGTGAATATTGATAATAACCGTTTTGAACAAGAGTTAATTTACTTTTTAGAGAAATTAGATATAACAGAAGAGAAAGTGAGATTAGCTCAACATTGTAAGTATTTTATTGAAACTGTAGAATCTGAAGATATGCCAGGTAAAAAATTAGGTTTTATCACTCAAGAAATAGGTAGAGAGATAAATACATTAGGTTCAAAGGCAAATGATACAGATATTCAAAAGCTTGTTATTCAGATGAAAGATGAGTTAGAAAAGATAAAGGAACAGATTCTAAATATACTATAAGATGAAAGAGGGTAAATTAATAATATTTTCTGCGCCAAGTGGTTCGGGTAAGTCAACAATAATAGGTGAACTTCTAAAAGATGAATCTTTAAGAATGGAGTTTTCTATATCTGCAACTAGCCGTGAACCTAGAGGTGAAGAGAAAAATGGTGTAGAGTATTATTTCTTTTCTGCAGAAGAATTTAGAGATAAGATAAAGGATGAACAGTTTGTTGAGTGGGAAGAAGTATATAAAGATAGATATTACGGAACGCTAAAGAGTGAAGTAGAGAGAATTACTAAGAAAGGTAATAATGTAGTTTTCGATGTTGATGTGTTGGGAGGTTGTAATATAAAGAAGATGTTTGGAGATAAGGCAATAGCTGTTTTTATTCAACCACCATCAATAGAAGAGTTAAAGAAACGATTAGAGAGTAGAGGAACTGACGCTCCTGAAGTTATTGAAGAAAGAATTGCAAGAGCAGAGTTTGAATTATCATATTCTAATAAGTTTGATTCTGTAGTTGTGAATGATTCTTTAGATAAGGCTGTTTTATGTGTTAATGAATTGATAAAAGATTTTATTGAGAATTAATGAAACGAGTTGCTTTGTTTTTTGGGTCGTTTAATCCTTTGCATAACGGTCATTTAGCTATATCTAAGTATATTATAGATGAAAAAATAACTGATGAAGTTTGGTTTATTGTTTCACCAAAGAATCCATTAAAATCATCAAGTGTTTTATTGGATGAATCTTCAAGATTGTTAATGGCAAAAAAAGTTATTAACAATGTTGAGAATATGAGAGTGTCTGATGTAGAATTTTTTCTAAGTAAACCATCATATACCTATAAGACTCTAGATTACTTAAAGAATAAATATCAAGAAACTGAATTTTATTTGATAATGGGGGAGGATAATCTTGAAATACTTCCTAAATGGAGATCGTATGATTCTATTATAAGAGATTATAAAATTATTGTATATCCAAGGCCAGATTTTAATGCAGATTCTAGTAAATATGAAAATATCATTAAGCTTAATGCAAAGCTTAATGATATTTCTTCAACACAAATTAGAGATTTAGCTAAAAGTGGTAAAGATTTTTCTCATCTAGTACCTTTCGAGATAGTCGAAGATATAAAGAAGTTTTATTGCTCTTTTGGAGCATAAATTTTAATCCAATCTATAACAGTATCTGTATTTGTTGATTTTGTTTTCTCGTTTATAGAATTATATAAGCAAATGAACATTGGGTTTGTAGGAATGTTATTTGTAGTAGAAAAAACAGTGACATCGTTAATTCTCCATTCAAGTTTATTAGCAGTCCATATTAATGAGTATATGTAGAAATTCTCGTTTAGAGCAACTTTCTTTATCTGTTCAGATTGTGATTTGTTATTATGAAAGATACCACATTCAGCTTTTTTAGTATCAATAGTCCTTATGATATCTATATGTGAATTAGATTTAGAATCTCTTAAGCCAAATACTTGGTTTATATCCATAGAACCAACTTTTATTTTAGCTTCAATTTTTCCATATTGTAGAGAGAATTTATTGAATGTTGAAAGATATGCAGAAGAATATTCAAATACTTTTTCTTTAAATCCTACAACAGGATCAAGGTATATTCCTTTTGTTGATTCTTTTTTAGTGTTTAGAGATATACGATTGTTATTTATTCTTACATTTTCTCCGTTAGTGAAATAGAATCTAGAATTATTATTTCCAACATTCTTATTTAATAATCCATTTGTTCTATCTTCAGTATGTGTCCATAAATTAGTGTCTATAGAGTTAGACGAAAAATCCTCACTTATTTTTGAATTTAGAGATCTAAATTCTTGATATCTTGAATCGTTATTGTATTTACGAAAAGCTATTACTTCGTTGTCTTGAATAAGTTGATTGTATTCTTGAAGTTTTTGATAATCTTCTGTTGTTTGAAATCTGTTTTTATTGATTAAGAAATTCTTCTCATTAATAAATTCAGTAGATTTAATCTTATTATCTAATTCTATGAAATTGTTTAATAAATTTTGATTTTTTACTGTATGTGTGTTATCAACAAGGTATTTCTTAATATCTTTCTTTTTAGAAAGTTTTTGATGTTGTTTTTCAGTCTTTCTTAAATCACTTTTCTTATATGATAAAGATTCTATTCTTTTTTTATTTTCAATAAATGTTTTAGATGTAACAAGCTTATTTAGATCTGTAAATCTGTTATGTTTACTAGAATTTAAGAAAGTCTCTAGTCTAACGAAGTCTAGCATTCTTGCTTCAATTTGTTCTGAAGTCTCATTTTTTTTTAATTGCTTTTTTATGTTCATGTTTAGGTTTGTTATTGTTTATATTGAATTTTTGTTTCCATAAAGTTAAATTTTTTATTGTAATTCAAGATATTTTAATAATGCTTTTTTTATCCGTTATTAACATGTTAATAAAAAAGTCTTAGAATTTACTTTTTTTAGTTTTAATATATTCTAAAAATACAATTGATTTATATTTTGGATAACTTTTTTAGTTTTGTGAAATTGTAACGATCACAAAATAAGGGTTTTATAAAAATAAATGGAAAACATTTACTTTAATTTGTGTAATAAGATTGGTCGTTGTTAATAACTTCTTCAGAAATTATTAACACGAGTATTGAAAATATTCATACATTGCACAGTAGAAAAATACTAATTAAACTAAAGCTATATCACTAGTATGAAAGAAGTTGAGAAAAATCAGGAATTAAAAAGTGAAGTTTATTCGACAGAAATTGCCTTTGAAGCAGCGTCAGAATATTTTAAAGGTGACGAACTTGCAGCTCGTGTTTGGGTTAATAAATATGCATTAAAAGATTCGTATGGAAATATCTTTGAAAAGACTCCAGATGATATGCATAAAAGATTATCAAAAGAAATATATAGAATTGAGTCTAAATATCCTAACCCAATTTCAGAAGAAAAATTATATTCATTACTTAAGGACTTTAAGTATATAGTTCCTCAAGGTGGACCAATGACAGGAATAGGGAATGAATATCAAGTTGCATCTCTTTCAAACTGTTTTGTAATAGGAAATGATGGTAAATCAGATTCTTATGGTGGTATACTTAAGATAGACCAAGAACAGGTTCAACTAATGAAAAGAAGAGGTGGTGTTGGGCATGATTTATCTCATATTCGACCTTCAGGATCTCCAGTTAAGAATTCAGCATTAACATCGACAGGTATTGTTCCATTTATGGAAAGATATTCTAATTCAACAAGAGAAGTTGCTCAAGATGGTCGTAGAGGTGCTTTAATGTTAAGTGTTGCAATAAAACATCCAGATTCAGAAGATTTCATTGATGCGAAGATGGAGGAGGGCAAAGTTACAGGAGCAAATGTTTCTGTAAAAATAGATGATGATTTTATGCAATCTGTAGTTGATAATGATAAATATACTCAACAATATCCTATTGAATCTGAAAATCCTTCTTTAAAGAAAGATATTAATGCTAGAAAATTATGGCAGAAAATTGTTCATAATGCATGGAAATCTGCTGAACCAGGTATTTTATTTTGGGATACAATAATTAGAGAGTCAGTACCAGACTGTTATGCAGATCTTGGTTATAAGACAGTATCTACAAATCCATGTGGAGAGATTCCATTATGTCCTTATGATAGTTGTAGATTATTAGCCATTAATTTATATTCATATGTAGAGAATCCATTTACAGATAAAGCTAAATTCAATTTTACTTTATTTAAAGAGCATATTCATTACGCTCAGAGAATAATGGATGATATTATTGATTTAGAATTAGAAAAAATTGATGCAATCTTAGCTAAAGTTTCTAAAGATCCTGAAGATTCAGAAATTAAAAGAGTGGAAAGAAAACTTTGGGAGAATATCAAACAAAAAGCTGTTGAAGGTCGTCGTACAGGTGTAGGAATAACTGCAGAAGGAGATATGTTAGCAGCACTTGGATTAAGATATGGAAGTGATGAAGCTACAAGTTTTGCTGTTGAAGTACATAAAAATATAGCTGTAGAAGCATATAAATCATCGTGTTATCTTGCTAAAGATAGAGGTGCATTTGGAATCTTTGATCCAAATAAAGAAAAGAATAATCCATTTTTAAATAGACTTAAGAGCGTTGACAAAGAATTCGGAGAATTATTAGAAAAATATGGTCGTAGAAATATAGCTTGTTTAACTATCGCTCCAACAGGAACAACTTCTTTAATGACTCAAACAACTTCAGGAATTGAACCTGTGTTTATGCCTGTTTACAAAAGAAGAAGAAAGGTAAATCCTAATGATAAGAATGTAAGAGTTGATTTTGTTGATGAAGTAGGTGATTCTTTTGAAGAATACATAGTTTTCCATCATAGATTTGTAACTTGGATGGAAGCTAATGGATACGATACTAATAAAAGATATTCTAATGAAGAGATTGATGAATTGGTAGCTAAATCTCCTTATTATAAGGCAACATCTAACGATATTGACTGGGTAGCAAAAGTACATATGCAAGGTGAAATTCAAAAATGGGTAGATCATTCAATTTCAGTAACAGTTAATCTTCCAAATAATGTAAGCGAGGAATTAGTTGGAGAATTATATGTAGAGGCATGGAAATCAGGTTGTAAAGGAGTTACTGTTTATAGAGATGGTTCTAGATCTGGTGTTTTGATTTCAAAGGATGACAATGATGAAGAGTTAAATAGATTTCCAGCAAAGCGTCCTAAAGAATTAGAAGCTGAGGTTGTTAGATTCCAAAATAACAAAGAGAAATGGATTGCTTTTATTGGTCTTTATGCTGGCAAACCTTATGAGATTTTTACTGGTATTCAAGATGATGATGAAGGTATCTCATTGCCAAAATCAGTTAGTACAGGTCATATAATAAAGAATGTTGATTCGGATGGACATTCTCGTTACGATTTTCAATTCTGTAATAAAAGAGGTTTTAAAACAACAGTAGAAGGTTTATCTTATAAATTCAATAAAGAATTCTGGAATTATGCAAAATTAATATCAGGTGTATTGAGACAAGGAATGCCAGTAGAGCAGGTTGTGAAACTAATTGCAGATCTTCAATTAGATAGTGAAAATATTAATACATGGAAGAATGGAGTTGAAAGAGCTCTAAAGAAATATATAGTGAACGGAACAAAAGCAAATGGTGTGAAATGCACAAATTGTGGTTCTGAATCTGTAATATACCAAGAAGGTTGTCTTATTTGTACAACTTGTGGTTCCTCTAAATGTGGATAATACTAATTGTTTTTTCAAATTAAATAGGTTGCCTTCTGGCAACCTATTTTTATATATATTGTATTATACTATAATATTCTGTGGTGATTTTCTGAAGTATTGATTAATATTTTCCATAGCTTCATTTCCCATTTCAATTCTAGCATCAATAGAAGCCGTTCCTATATGAGGAACAATTATGACATTGTCTAGTGTTTTTAATGCAGGATTTATATTTGGTTCATTTTCAAAAACGTCAAGTGCTGCTCCTGAGATTGTTTTTGTATTGATAGCTTCTATAAGATCTTCTTCATTAATAACACCACCCCTAGCTGTATTAATAATAAGTGCATTAGTTTTCATTTTAGAAAACTCTTTTTTAGAAATTATATATTTGGTATCTTTATTCAAAGGTGTATGAATACTTATTATGTCTGAATTAGTTATAAGTGAATTAAAAGAATGATATTCCATATTATATTCTTTTTCTATACTATCTTCTAATTTATTCCTTTTTGTATATATGATATTCATACCAAAACATTGTGCTAATTTAGCTACTTCTTTTCCTATTTTACCACAACCAACAATTCCAAGAGTTTTTCCTCTTAAAGAAGAACCTAGGTTTTCCATTACTCCCCATTTGAAATTATTATCCACTCTAAGTTTATGATTACATTCAGCAATTCTTCGACTTAAAGAGAGCATTAATCCGATAGATAGTTCAGCTGTAGGATAGCAAACAGATTCGGGAGTATTACAAACTCTAATATTGTTTTTCTTTGCATATTCTATATCTATATTGTTATATCCAACACCATAATTTGAAATAATTTCCAGTTTTTCTCCTGCATCTATTATTTCCTTGTCTACAGGTAAAGAGAAAATAGAAAGTAATATTTCACAATCTTTTATATTATTAATAATTTCCTCTTTTGAGAAGAAATCGTTTTCAGGAAAAATGAATTCATATTCATTTATATATTTCCTAGTGAAATCCTTAGGTATATTATATGTAACAAGTATTTTCTTCATATCTTAATTTAAATAAAAAAACGGATAGTATTTTAGTAATACTACCCGTAAATATAATAAGTTGATAATGTTTTAGCAAATTGTAGAACCTGTAAGAATTTCTTTATCTTCAGGAGATACAAAAGAAAGACTACCATCTAAGTTCTCAGCCATAAGAATCATACCTTGAGATTCTATACCTTTTAAAGATTTAGGAGCTAAATTAACTAATACAGAAACTTTTTTACCAATAATATCTTCTGGTTTAAAGAATTCTGCAATACCAGAAACTATAGTTCTTTTATCAATACCTGTGTCGACAGTTAGTTTTAAAAGTTTCTTAGTTTTCTTAACTTTCTCTGCTTCAAGGATTGTTCCCACTCTGATATCCATTTTAGAGAAATCATCAAAATTGCAGTTTTCTTTAGCAGGTTCTGCTTCAATATTGGCAAGAGAGTTAGCTTTCTTAGTTTCTAGTAATTTATTAACTTGATTTTCTATTTCTTTATCTTCAATCTTTTCAAAAAGAAGAGAAGCTTTATTTATACAGTGTCCAGCTTTTATTAAATTATCTCCCATTTCTTCCCATTCAAGCTTCTCAATATTAAGCATATCTCTTAATTTTTGAGCAGAGAAAGGGATAAAGGGTTCTGTAATTATTGAAAGATTAGTTGCTATTTGAATACATATATTCATAATAGTTTTCACTCTTTCTTCATCTGTTTTTATTAATTTCCAAGGTTCAGTATCAGCTAGATATTTATTTCCTAAACGAGCTAAGTTCATAGCATCTTTTAGAGCTTCGCGGAAATGATAATTTTCTATATTTCTTTCTAAAGAAGCTTTAATTTTAGGAATCTCACTTAAGATTTCTTTATCAAAATCACTTAATTCTCCTCTTTCAGGAACTATTCCTTTATAGTATTTATGAGTTAGAACAAGAGTTCTGTTAATGAAGTTACCATATATAGCAACTAATTCATTATTATTTCTAGCTTGAAAATCTTTCCAAGTAAAGTCGTTATCTTTTGTTTCAGGAGCATTTGCAGTAAGAACATACCTTAATACATCCTGTTTATCAGGAAAATCTACTAAATATTCATGTAACCATACTGCCCAATTTCTAGAAGTAGAGATTTTATCTCCTTCAAGATTTAAGAACTCGTTTGCAGGTACATTTTCTGGTAGTATATAAGAACCTTCTGCTTTAAGCATACTAGGGAATATAATACAGTGGAAAACAATATTATCTTTTCCTATAAAATGAACAAGTTTAGTTTCTTGATCTTTCCACCATTTTTCCCAATCAGGAGTTAAATCTTTTGTAGCAGAAATATATCCTATTGGTGCATCAAACCATACATAAAGGACTTTTCCATCAGCACCTTCAACAGGAACAGGAACTCCCCAGTCTAAATCTCTGGTTACAGCTCTAGGATGTAATCCTCCATCTATCCATGATTTACATTGTCCATAAACATTTGGTTTCCATTCTTTATGACTATCAAGAATCCACTCTTTTAGCCATGTTTCATACTCATTAAGAGGTAAAAACCAGTGTTTTGTTTCTTTTTGTATAGGTTTATTTCCTGTTATTGCAGATACAGGATTAATTAAATCAGTTGCATTTAAAGATGTTCCACAAGCTTCACATTGATCTCCATATGCATTCTCATTATTACAATGAGGACAAGTACCAGTTATATATCTATCTGCTAAAAATTGTTTTGCTTCTTCATCATAGTACTGCATTGATGTTTGTTCTATGAATTTACCTTCTTTATAAAGATGTTTAAAAAAGTCAGATGCCATTTCAGCGTGAGTGTCAGAACTTGTACGAGAATATATATCAAAAGAAATCCCTAGTTCAGAGAATGACTTTTTGATTATATTGTGATATCTATCAACTACATCTTGAGGAGTTATTCCCTC
This sequence comes from Marinilabiliaceae bacterium JC040, assembly GCA_022496785.1. Taxonomy (GTDB): domain Bacteria; phylum Bacteroidota; class Bacteroidia; order Bacteroidales; family Marinifilaceae; genus SNAP01. The sequence continues at coordinate 80,437 of SNAP01000008.1, forward strand.
TTTTTTTGCTTTAATAGTGATTGGTACACCATGCTCGTCAGATCCACCTATGAATGCAACTTCTTTACCTTTTAATCTTAGGTATCTTACGTAAATGTCTGCAGGAATATATACTCCAGCCAAATGTCCAATATGTACAGGACCATTTGCGTAAGGAAGTGCTGTAGTAACTAAGGTTCTCTTATACTTGCTCATATTTATAATGTAATGATTTAGTTTTAAATTCTTTATTAGCCAACAAAGATAATTATTTCTTGAATAATTGAATAAAACATCTTAATAAAATCTTGTAGTTCACAATGATATAGCTTCTTGAGTACTTTTATATTTATATATATGGCTTGTTTTGCTATTTTTATATACATTTGATGTATTAAAATGACTAAGATTATGATACGACCACCATATTTACAAAAAGGAGATAAAATTATTATTGTTGCCCCTGCTGGATGTGTTAATAAAGAATCTGTAGAATCTGCTATTGAACGTTTTACAAATTGGGGATATGAGGTTGTATTAGGAGAAAATATCTATAGAGATTATAATATCTTTTCTGGAACAGATGGCGAGAGAGCTGACGATCTTCAAAAAGCTTTAGATAGTGAAGATATTCGTGCTATAATTTGTGCAAGAGGAGGATATGGTTCAATTAGAATATTAGATAGGCTTGATTATTCAATATTTCAAGGTAACCCTAAATGGATTGTTGGTTTTAGTGATATATCTGTTATTCATGCAAAATTAAATGTATTAGGGATAGAGACTTTGCATGCTGATATGCCTAAAACAATGCTAGATAAAAGTGATGATGCTTCTGATATTAAGACTTTTAGATCTTTATTAGAAGGTGATGTTCCTGAGTATAAATTCCCTTCAGATAAGATGAATAGACAAGGAAGTGTAGAAGGTGAACTTGTAGGTGGAAATTTATCTGTACTATATAGTTTAAGAGGAGTAGATTTAGAGTGGAGTAAAATGAATAAGATTCTATTTATTGAGGATTTAAACGAAAACCTATATCATTTAGATAGAATGATGCAAAATCTTAAATTGGATGGTAAACTTGAACATCTTAAAGGTCTGATAGTAGGAGATATGCTTAATATGCGAGATAGTGAACCTTCTTTTGGGAAAACAGCATATGAAATAATTCAAGACGCTGTTAAAGATTATGATTTTCCTGTTGTTTATAATTTTCCTGCTGGTCATTCAAATATGAATATGCCTATTATATTAGGAGCATATGTTAAGTTGGAAGTAAATTCTAATGAATATTCTCTTGATTTCTTATAAAATTCTCTATACAATATTATAAATGAAAAAATCGTATTTACTACTATTAGTAGTTCTAATAATGTCTTCTTGTTCTTCAAATGTTCTTATTGAAAAGAGCAAAGTTTTAGAAAATCATATTTGGTCTGTAAAAGATACATTACACCTTAAAGTTCTTAATAAATTTCAAGATAAAGATACTTATAAGCTGTCTGTTAAAATTAAACACACAGATGCTTTTGCTACAAATAATTTATGGTTTTATCTTTGTAAAAAATCTAAAGATGTTTATCGTAAAGATACAATAATGTGTATGCTTTCGGATAAATATGGGAAATGGTTGGGGAAGAAAAATGGAGATTATTATGAAAGAAAAATCATATTATTTGATACCATTAAATTAAATAAAGGAAATAAATATTCACTTATTCACGGAATGAGAGAATTAAATCTAAAAGGGATAGAAACGATTAGTTTATTAATAGAAAAAAATATAAAATAATAGATTGTGGCGAAGAATAAATTAAAAAAGTTTGCTGAAATGGACAGCTTACCAAATGTTTTTCAACCTAGACATGAGGAAGTCTTTAATGCAGAATATAAATACAAAGGTAAGTGGGCGAAAGAAGTCTTCAAAAACGATAATCCTATTGTTCTTGAAATAGGTTGTGGTAAAGGTGAATATGCTCTTGGTTTAGCTAAAATGTTTCCAGAAAAGAATTTTATTGGTATGGATATAAAAGGTTCTAGAATGTGGACAGGAGCTACTACTAGTAATCAACTTGGACTTGATAATGTTATTTTTCTAAGAACCTATGCAGAGTTTATTGAATCAGTTTTTGCAGAAGGAGAATTAAGTGAAATTTGGGTGACTTTTGCTGATCCTCAAATGAAAAAAGCTAGAAAACGTCTTACAGGAACAAGATTTCTTAAATCTTATAAAAATGTTCTGAAAGAAGATGGTAAAATTCATCTAAAAACTGACAGTAATTTCTTATACACTTATACTGTAGAGATGGCTAAAGCTAATGATCTTAAGGTTTTGATTAATACAGATGATTTATATAGTTCAAATTTAGCTACCGACATTTTATCTATTAGAACATTCTATGAACAACAATGGCTAGATAGAGGAAAGAAAATTAAATATTTCTGCTTTAGTCTTGAAGGTAAAACTATTTTTGAGGAACCTGATGTTGAAATTCCTGAAGACGATTATCGATCATATTCGAGAAGTAAAAAGTAAAATTTGTCTTTTAGTAATGATTAGATAATGAACAAAAGTTCAATATTAGAGCTTAAAAATTAATAATGTGATAATAAAATTATTACATTTGGAACGTAAAAGTAAAAAACAATAAAAAATAATAAAGTATGAGCTTTTATCCAAAACAAATAACGGATGCACTAGCTGATGTTGTATATCCTGGATCTAATAAGAAGATATTAGATTTAGATATGGTGCAAGGTATTAAGATTGAAGGTAATAAGGTAAGATTTAAATTAATTTTCCAAAGATCTAATGATCCATTTATACTAGCTGTAAAGAAAAAATGTTTAAAACTTGTTCAAGATGCTTTAGGCGAAGAGGCTGAGGTTGAAGTTATCACTGATAATGTTCATGATATGGAAAATCCTACAAGTTTAGATGATGTTAGAAATATTATCGCTGTTGCTTCTGGAAAAGGAGGAGTTGGTAAATCTACTGTCGCTTCTAATCTTGCTGTTGCTTTAGCTAAGTCAGGTGCTAAAGTTGGATTAATTGATGCTGATATCTTTGGACCTTCTATTCCTAAGATGTTTGGTGTTGAAGATTCTCGTCCTTTAATTCAAGAAATTGATGGAAAAAATAAAATAATTCCTATTGAAAAATATGGTGTTAAGATGCTATCTATTGGTTTCTTTATAAACCCTAAGGAGGCTACAGTATGGAGAGGTCCTATGGCTGGTAATGCTCTTAAACAAATGATTGAAGAAGCAAATTGGGGTGAGCTAGATTATTTATTATTCGATTTACCTCCAGGTACATCTGATATACATTTAACTTTAGTTCAAACTCTTCCTGTTACTGGTGCTATTGTAGTTTCTACTCCTCAAGATGTTGCTTTAGCTGATGCTATTAAAGGTATTGACATGTTTGAAGGACCAGGTGTAAACGTTCCAGTTTTAGGTCTTATTGAAAATATGGCTTGGTTTACTCCTGCTGAACTTCCTAATAACAAATACTATATCTTTGGTAAAGATGGTTGTAAACGTTTAGCCGAAGAAAAAAATACTAATCTATTAGGTCAAATTCCAATTGTTCAAAGTATTAGAGAAGCTGGAGATAAAGGAAGTCCTGTAGCTTTAGATGAAAATTCTGCTACTGGTATAGAATTTATGAAGCTTGCTGAGAATGTTATGAACTCTCTTGAAGAAAGAGTTGTACATATTGATGCTACAAAAAGAGTGAAATTGAAATAATTAATTTCACTATATAATATAATTTTAGGCTTGTATATTTATCAATGTACAAGCCTTTTAATTATGCATACTTTGATTTATTTCTTTTTTTGACGTATTTTTATTTAGTATTAAAGAAAAATATAGTGAAAAGAAAATATCTAATTATAATAATCTCTCTACTTGTTATTGCGTGTTCAACTAAAAAGAATACAGCTTTATCTCGTTTTTATCAAGGTATGACAACTAAGTTTAATGTGCTATACAATGCTAAACTTAGTTATAAAAAGGGAATGGAACGCATGAAAGATTCCCATACAAACAACTATGCGGAGATATTAGATTTCTATTTATCAGATGATGAAAAGGCTCGTGCTGCTGCTTTTTCTGATATGGATAGATGTTCTGCTAAAGCTATGAAGGCTATTAAATTGCATTCTATTACAGTTAAACCAAAAAGAAAAAATAAGAAATCTAAGAAGTATAAAGAATTTAGAAAGAAAAAAGAATATAATATATTCATTGATGATTGTTATCTTATAAAGATTAAAGCAGATTTTTATAATAAGAAATATGGAGAAGTAGAAAGAGCATCTCAATTTGTTTTTAAGAATTTTAAAGATCCAGAGATATTACTGAATTCAAGATTATATTATACTAGATCTTTAGTAGAACAAAAACGTTTTACCTTAATTGCTGAGCAATTAGCAGAAATTGAAAAGCTAAATTCAAAAACTAAATCTTTTAATAATGTTAATCTATTAATTTCGTATTATAATTTTCATATAGGAGAATTTGAAAGATCTATTTTCTTTATGAAGAATTATATAAGCTCTATAAAGAAAAATAAACCATACTACACTTACTTGCTTGCTCAATTATATATTCTAAACAAAAATAACAATCAAGCTTTGAACACTTTTAATAAAATTGATAAAATGAAGTGTGCTTATGTAATGAAGTTTAATGCTAAAATAAGTAAAGCTGAAGCTTCTAGTGGAAATGTTTCTGAAAATTTATTGAACGAATATAAGAATCTTTTAAAGAGTAGAAAAAATAGAAAATTTAAAGATCAGATTTATTTTACTATGGGAGATATTCATTTGAAAAATAATAATAAACGTGTAGCTATGGAGTATTTTAAGAAATCTCTTAAATATTCAACTTCAGATGATACAAGAAGAGCTTGGACTTTCAAGAATATCGCAGATCTTTTATACGATAGAATGGAATATATTGATTCCTATAAGTTTTATGATAGTTGTTTTTTCTATAACTCAAAAGTTAAAATCAAATTTAAAGAAGAGAGTAGAAGATATAATTATCTTAAGAAATTTGTTAATAGCATTTATAATGTTCAAAAGCAGGATAGTTTAGTGTATCTATCAAAATTAACAGATAAAGAAAGAGATAAAATTATTAATAAGAAGATTCAGGAATATAACGACAAAATAGCCTTTCAAGAAGCTCAAGAGAATCAAGAATCTATTAATCAGAGTTTTTATTCAAATATCTCTGTAAAAAAGAATTTAATAGGTGAAGATGAGCAAATTAAGGGTAAATGGTACTTTTATAATTTTAATATGATTACATCAGGTAAATCTGAATTTTCTAGAATATGGGGAAGAAGAAAACTTGAAGATAATTGGAATAGAATTAATAAGGCGATAATAGATGAGAATAATGATGATGATGATACAGATTCTTTAGATATTGATGATGATAAAAAAGATAAAAAATTAAAACCTAATACAAAAGAATATTATTTAAAGAATATTCCTCTGAGCCAAGAAGCTCGTGCTAAAGTTGACTCTTCAATACTTGCCTCTTTATCAATAATTGGAGATATAGCTTTTAATAATCTTAGAAATTACGATATAGCTCTTAAATCTTATGAAAATATAATTGATAGATTTCCAAATAATAAAAAAATAGATTTTACATATTACAATGCTTATAAATCGGCTAAAGCACTCAATGAGTATGAAAAAATGGATTTTTATAAAAATGAATTAATTAAGAAATATCCTAATAGTAAATACGTTGAAATACTTAACGATTTAAATTATCAGCAGAATTATGCTAAAAAAGTTAAGAATCTAAATAGTAAATACGAATTAGCATTTAATTATTTTGATAGAGGACTGGTAAATAAAACTAAAGAAATTTGTGATTTACTTTTAATTGAAAATCCTAGTTCTGAACTAAAATTTAAAGTTAAAATATTACAATTTTTATGTGTCTTTAATAAACTGAAAAAAACAGATGCTAATAGCAAGATAGAAGAACTTTTAAAATTGAAACTTGATGCTAATCAAAGAAAATTACTCCTTAATATTCAAAATTCATTAGTAGCAAAAAATACATCTTCTAATGCAAAAACGAATATTAATAACGAGATTATTCTTGACTATAAATTGAATGTATCAGTTAAACATTTTGTAGTAATATCTATGCCAAGAACAGCAAAGAGTCTTAATCAATTTACTTATCGCTTAAATCTTATATGCTCAGAGGCTGTAGATGATGCTATACTTCAAGTTCAAAAACGTAAATTAGGCCTATATAACCAACTATTTGTTGTTAGTCCTTTCAAAAATAAAGATGAATCTCTTAAATTTATTTCATATCTCTTAAGAGATAAATATATGTCTCAATCTTTAAAAGAATTTAATTACAAAGTGTTCACTATCTCAGATGCTAACTTAAATGTCTTATATAAATCAGAAGATCTTGAAGATTATATTAGCTTTTATAAAAAGAACTATTTTAAATCTGAATATGATGCTAAGAGAATGATGGGTAGAGTAGATAGAATAGACTTATTATATCAATTCCATAAAAAAGCTAATCATCGTTGTGTTATTCTATTTCAAACTAGTAAAGTAAGAAAGAATGTTGCTAAACTTGTAAGTAATTACGATTCTGATTATGAGGTAAATAAGAAAAGATATAATGCAGATTTAAATGCTGTAATAATTGATAATATTGGTTCATATAGCGAAGCAATTTCATTTGTAGAGGGACTTAAATCTTACTTAAAATCAATTACAGATTTTAATATGTCACGACTTAATATATTATTGGTTGCTGATAATAACTATAGTAATATGTTTCAAGAGAAACATTTAAAAGAATATCAAGTTTTCTATAAAAGATATTATTCTAATATAGAAAAAGAAGATTATAACGACGAAAATAACTTTTCATATAAACCAAATTCAGATCATTTCTTTGTATTATTCTACCATAATAAAATTAATGAAGAGAAGCTCAAAAAGGCATTTAAATCTTACAACCATAGAAATCTTCCTGTAGAGATTAAGAAAATTAATAAAGACTATTCTGCGTTAATAGTCAGTAACTTGTCTAATAAGAAGAAAGCTATGATTTACTATAGAGCAGTATTAACAAATAAAAAACTGTTCAGAGCTGTAAAAGGAAAGAAATATGTTACATTTGTTGTGTCTGAGAATAATAAAAACTTGTTGAAAGGACCAGAAATTGTGGATAAATACATACTGGTTTTTAATAAATGGTATTTGAAATAATATGGAATTCGTAATTGAATCGTTGGATAAAATTAATGAAGTAGCTGCTGCTTTCATTGAAAAATATGGAGATAAAAAAGTAATTGCTATGTATGGCAATATGGGAGTTGGGAAAACAACTTTTGTAAAAGCTATTTGTGACTACCTTAATATGGAAGATGATGTAAATAGTCCTAGTTTTGCTATCGTTAATGAATATAATAGTTCTGAAAAAACTATCTATCATTTCGATTTTTATAGGATTAATGATCCTGAAGAAGCTTATGATTTTGGCTATGAAGAATATTTCTATAGTGGGAATATGTGCTTTGTAGAGTGGCCAGAAAAAATAGATAATCTTCTTCCTAATGATTGTTTAAATCTAAGAATAGAAGAAGATAAAGATGGAATAAGACATATATATATTGAAGAGTAGTTATTAACAATGTTAATAACTACTCTTCATATATTGATTTTAAAGTGGGAAGTACTTCTTCTTGATTTATTCCATCCAAAGGATTATGTGAACTGTTTATTCTACATTCTATACCCTTTAAAATAAAATCACAAGCAGTATTTACAGAATCTATAAGAGAATTACCCTGTAACATAGATCCTGTTAAAACAGATGTAAATGCATCTCCTGTTCCAGGATAAGAAGCATGAATATATTTTCTACTAATTATATGATGTGTATTTGAAGATTTTTCATAAATAAGTACACCAGAATCTTTATTCTTATTCATTAATACTGACGTAATAACAACATATTCAGGTCCTTTTAAAGATAATTTTTTTGCACATTGAAGAATAGAATCTTCATTATTTAAATCTTTAATATCTACACCTGATAAAAAACTGGCCTCTGTAAGATTTGGAGTAATTATATCTGCTTCTTGTATTAAATTTTGCATTCCTGAAACAATCTTTTCATCAAACCCACTATATAACTCTCCTCCATCACCCATCACTGGATCAACCACCACCAATTGTTTTTTCTTTCTAAAATCTTTAATAAAATCCTTTACTATTTCTATTTGTTCATAGTTTGCAAGATATCCACTATAAATAGAATCAAATTCTAAGTTTAATTCTTTCCAGTGATTTATTATTGATCTAAGGTGAGATGTTAAATCTACACAATAAAAATTTGAATATTCTGAATGAGCTGAAAGAACAGCTGTAGGTAAAGGACAAACCCTTATTCCCATTTTTGATAATATTGGAATTACAACGGTAAGAGATGCTCTTCCGTAGCCAGATATATCGTGTACTGCTGCTAATGTTGGTCTTGCTTTTTTCATTCTATTTGTAGTTTATAAGCTTTGGTATGCAAAGATAGAAGTTTCATCAAGATTATTTTATTACATTTATTGTATATATTTGTAATAAGTATTTATATACTTTCTAATTCTTATAAATCAATATCTTACACTATGAAGTTAATACGAAATATTGGATTTTTTGTCATCCTAATAATCTTAACAGCATGTTCTGCTTCAACTTATATTTCTCAAGGAAACCAATTAAAGAAACAGGGGAAAACATTCGAAGCTTGTCAGAAATATGAAATAGCTTATAAAAAGATTAAAAACAATAGAGAAAAACGTTTAGCTATGGCTGAGCAAATTGGTGATAATTATAAAGATATTGCTAATTATAGAAAAGCTCTTAGATGGTATAAAAAATCAACTTACTCTCGTAAACCAAATATGCAAAGAGTTTATAAACTTTTAGAAGTAGCTCATATATCTGGAAACAAAGCGGAGATAGATAGAACTTGTGAAAAGTATAATTTAGAGTACAATCCTCAAACGAAAACTGAAAATAAACTTAGGTATATAGTAGAAAATGCTAATATCTTTAATTCAAGATACGATGATTTCTGTCCTATTCTTATAGGTGATGATTCTGATAAATTATATATTACATCAAATCGTAATCTTAAAAGTGTTTTTAAACAATACAAATCTAAAGTTAGTGGAACTAATAAATCAGATATATACCTAGCTAAATATTCTGATGAAGTAGTTAAAGTCTTTCACTCTAAGAATAAAAAGAGAAGAAGAGTAAAAAAAGAATATATCGATTCTCTTAGATGGCAACAACCTTTATATATAAGAGATAGTATTATAAATACAGCATCCGAAGAAGGTGCTATCTGCTTTTCTAGCGATGAGAAGAATATCTATTTTACTAGCTCTCGTAAAGAGGAAGGATTGCATCTACCTGCAAAAATATTTATAGGAACTAAGCAAGAAGATGACTTGTTTTCAGATATTTCAAGATTAAAAATTACTAACGATTCTATACCTATTGGACAACCTGCTATCAGTCCAAATGGAACAAGATTATATTTTGTATCTAGGATGAAAGGAGGGAAAGGTGGTGCTGATATTTGGTATTCTATTAAAATGAAAGGTAAATGGAGTGAACCTGTAAATGCCTCTGAAATTAATACTCAAGGTGATGATATGTACCCTAGTTTTAATAGTAAAGGAGATTTATTCTTTGCTTCTAATGGTAGAGAAGGTTTTGGTGGTTTCGATATCTATAAAAGGATTGAAAAAAACAATAAAATCGTAATTGAACATCTACCAGAACCAATAAATTCTTACGCAGATGATTTTGCCATTACATACTATAAAGGGCAAGATAAAGGATTCTTTTCTTCTAATAGAGGTGAAGGTGACGATTTGGATATTTATTATTTTGCATATAGCCCATTAAGTTTTTCTATGAAGATTGTTGTTGTTGATAATCAAACATCTGAATTTATACCTAGAACAACTGTTAGGATGATAGATTCTAATGGAGAATTTAGTGAAAAAAAAACAGATATAAAGGGAGAGGTCTCTTTCGATTGGATTAATAAAAGTGAAGTCTCTTTCTTTGTATATAAGAAAGGCTACCTTAAAGATAAAATATCATTCTCTACTTTCGATCTTAAAGATAATATGTCTTATTCTGAACTTGTAAGATTAAACAAAATCAACGCTACGATAGAGATTCCAGATATATTTTTTGAATTTGGTAAATATAATCTTAGTGAAAAATCTATTACAGCACTTAATAAACTTGTAAATCTATTGAAAATCAATAACGATATTTCTATTGAATTATCTTCTCATAGTGATATGATAGGTGATGACCAATCTAATCTTTTACTCTCTCAGAAAAGAGCTCAATCTATTGTCGATTTTCTTATTTCTAAAGGTATAAGAAAAGATAGACTTAAGCCTAAAGGTTATGGAGAAAAGAAACCCCGTATAATTACTAAATCAATTATATTGAAATATCCATTTCTTAAAAATATTAAATCTTTATCTCCTGTGATTATTAATTCCTTAGATAAGAATAAACAAGAAATTTGTAATGCTCTTAATCGTAGAACAGAATTTATAGTTATTTCTAAATAAACTACTTAGTAATTATCTATTCCTACAATTAAAAAAGACTATATTTGTGCTTAATTTAATCAAAACATTATAACTCAGCTATGAGAAAAGACGCAAGGTATAACATGAGAGGTGTATCGGCCTCTAAAGAAGATGTGCACAACGCCATTAAGAATATTGATAAAGGATTATTTCCAAAGGCTTTCTGTAAAATTGTTCCTGACTACCTATGTGGTGACGATGAATATTGTAATATTATGCATGCTGATGGTGCAGGTACTAAATCATCTCTTGCATATATGTATTGGAAAGAAACTGGTGATCTTTCTGTTTGGAAAGGTATAGCTCAAGACGCTATTGCAATGAATATCGACGATTTATTGTGCGTTGGTGCTGTTGACAATATTCTACTTTCTTCTACTATAGGTCGTAATAAAAACCTTATCCCAGGTGAAGTTATTTCTGCCGTTATTAATGGAACAGAAGAATGGCTTGAAGAATATAGAAAAATGGGTGTTAATATTTATTCTACAGGTGGTGAAACTGCTGATGTCGGCGACCTTGTTAGAACTATTATTGTTGACTCTACTGTTACTTGTAGAATGAAAAAAGAAGATGTTATTAATGCTGAAAATATTAAAGCTGGTGATGTTATTGTTGGGCTTTCTTCTTTCGGTCAAGCATCTTACGAAAATGAATATAATGGTGGAATGGGCTCAAATGGTTTAACTTCTGCTAGACATGATGTTTTTGCTCACTATTTAGCTGATAAATTCCCTGAAAGTTTTGATAATTCTGTTCCTGATGAACTTGTTTATTCTGGTAATTGTAAATTAACTCAAGCAGTTGAAGACTTAGATATTGATGCTGGAAAATTAGTTCTTTCAGCTACAAGAACTTATGCTCCAATTATTAAGAAAATTCTTGATAAATATAGAAAACAAATATCTGGTATGATACACTGTTCTGGTGGTGCTCAAACTAAAGTTCTTAACTTTGTTAATAACATTCATGTTATTAAAGATAATATGTTCGACGTTCCTCCTCTTTTCAAATTAATTAAAGAACAATCAAATACTAGTTGGGACGAAATGTATAAAGTATTTAATATGGGACATCGTTTTGAAATTTATGTCCCTAAAGATATAGCTCAAGATATTATATCTATTTCTGAAAGCTTCAATGTTGATGCCAAGATTATTGGTAGATGCGAAGAAGCTGCAGAAAATAAATTAACTATCAAATCAGAATTTGGTGAGTTTATTTATTAGTATCTTCAGTTTTCGAGTTTATTTTGCCTTACCATTTAAATGGTAAGGCTTTTTTGTTTTAGCTCTTATTTTTTATACTCTCTACAATACTATCTCCAACTTCATAATACATATCTTCTATCTTTATCATCTTTTCTGCAAAGAATTTAAATATCTTTTCCCAATCATTCTTATTTAGAAAATTTACACCATCCAATTTAAAATATGCAAAAGATACAAAACGATTATCATTAGATAAATATTCCTTATCCCAAATTAAAGATTCCCCCATACTATCTTCTATAATAACTTTATAAGCTTCCCAATAAGAAAATATTAGATGTTTCTTTGATATCTTTTTATGATCTACTTGTATACCAACAACTGCTTTCTCTCTATTTGCATCAAATTTAAGCTGTGATGAACTAACTGATATGTGATTAAGTAACCAGCGTCGGCGTATCTTATTTTGCTTACAATAGCGTCTAAATTCCTCCCAAAACTCTCTTTTTATATCTTTTTCTTCTTCTTTCGTGTACATACTATTCGTTTTTTTACAAAAATATAAGATTTCAAGACTAATATATACATATACTCTTTAATTTCGTAAATTTGATGAATATATGATAATAAAAAAACTTGTATATGGTAAATCTTGATACTGGAATTATTGGTTTGGTAATTCATTTTGCTATTAATGTTATTTCGTGTGCTTTAATAACATATGTTGTTTACGTTAGAAGAGCTCAGGCAAAGAGTTATGATTTCTCTTTCATGATGATTGCTACTATTATATTCTTCTTATGTTTCTTCCTCTCTAGTGTAGATTTACAACTAGGAATGGCTCTTGGACTTTTTGCTATCTTTGGTATTATTAGATATCGTACAGATGCTATGCCTGTAAGAGAAATGACTTTCCTGTTTTTAATGATTGCTCTATCACTTATCAACGCTCTTATTCCTCTTTGTCTTGAATTAGGACTTGTAAATATTATCTTTGTCGTTATGCCTTTAATTATTGAAGGTACGCGTAAAGGTAGCCGTAAAGAATTTAAAGTGGTTTATAATAATATCGAGAATCTAAATAAATCTAATAGATCTAAACTTAAAAGAGAATTACAAGAAAAACTCCATATTAAGATTGCACATATTAGAATTGATAAAATTGATATGGTGAATAATAAAGCTATTTTAACGGTTACTATTGATTAGTAATTATATAAATGTAATATGTTATTAAATAATTTTTCTTCCTTTAAAAACGAAGTAGGATGCGATGAAGCTGGTAGAGGATGTTTAGCTGGACCTGTTTTTGCTGCTGCTGTATTATTACCTGATAATTTCTCTAATGAGATGCTTAATGATTCAAAAAAATTAAGTGAGAAAAAAAGATATCTTCTTAAAGATATTATAGAAAAAGAGGCAATTGCTTGGGCTGTAGGTATTGTCGATAATAATGAAATAGATGATATTAATATCTTAAATGCTTCTTTTCTAGCTATGCATAGAGCTATTGATAATTTATCTGTTAAACCTGATTTTCTAATTATTGATGGTAATAGATTTAAGGAATATAAAAAAATTAAACATGAATGTATTGTTAAAGGTGATGCTAAATATATGTCTATTGCTGCTGCTTCAATACTTGCTAAAACGTATAGAGACAATTATATGATTGAAATGGATAAAGAATATCCAGGATATAATTGGGCTAAAAATAAAGGTTATCCAACTAAGGATCACAGAGAAGCTATACAACAAAATGGAATATCTCCTTTACATCGTAAATCTTTCAAACTAGTGGAACCCCAATTGAAATTATTCTAAAAGAAAGAGCTATCAACTTAATTTTGATAGCTCTTTTTTATTTTATCTTTCTATAATATTTTTAAATTCTTTCCATGGATCTTTTGTACTGTACTCATTGTGAAGACTAGCAGGTACAATTAATGTCTCTTTTAAGGTTCCATTAAAGATATCTTTCCCAATTTTTATTTTAGTAAGATCTTCAATATATGATTTTACTTGTTTTAAACTTGTACATTTTGCAAAAGCATAATCTCCAATTCCTGTTAACATCTTAGGTAAACTAATTTCAATTAAACTTGTACAACCTATAAATGATCCAGAATTTATGAATCTTAATTCTTCTGGGAATTCTATATTTGATAAGTTTATACATTTTGCAAAAGCTTGTTTATCAATAAATCTTAAAGATTTTGGTAATGAAATAGATTTTATATTTGAACAATTCTCAAAAGCTCCAACACCAATTAGCATAATACGATTTGGAAATTTAATGTTTTCTAATTTTGTACAGTTATAGAAAGCTCTATCTCTTATGTGCGTTAAATTTTCTGATAGTATCACTTTAGATAAGTTCTTACACATAGTAAAACATCCTTCTTTAATTTCTTTTACTTGATTTGGTATTGTAATTTCTTCTAAAGATGTACAACTTTTAAATGCATCAGAGTCAATCTTTGAAACACTTTCAGGAATAATTATAGATTTTAATTTAGAACAAGAATGAAATGTTTCTGAACTGATATATGTTATACCATCTTCAATTATTACTTCTTTTAAATTATTACAATATTTAAATACACCAGTTCCTAATGTAATAATTGAATTAGGAATTGTTATCTTTTCTAATCCTGATCCATTAAAAGCTTCTTTATCTAAGATCTTTAGGTTTTCAGGAAGTTTTATCGTTTTTAATTTACTACACCTATTGAATGCATATTCTCCTATATAGTCTGTGCTCTCAGGAATTGAAACATATTCAAGATTTTCACATAATTGAAATGCATTATCATTTATCTTTATTAATCCCTTTGGTAATACTATTCGTATGTGAGATTCTTTACTTTCATTAAAAGCTTTAATTCCTATTTCTTTTATATTTGAAAGTCTTATATCCTTATTAAAATCAATCTCTGCTTCATTCCCATCCCAATATTTAAGTATACTTCCATCTTCATTTAGAATATATGAATTAGTATTATAATCAATTCCAGATTGTTTCATTCTTATTGATTCTTTAAGCTCTGGATTTGTAGTTGAATTAATAAGTATTACTCCATATCGGATATCTCCTCCAAAATTTGATTTTATACTTAAGTTTATTGTTTTATTAATTCCTGAACCTTTTATTTCAGAGATAATCCATTCTGGTTTATCAATTGCGATTTCTGTATTAGCTCTTATATTTATTGTCTTAAGTTCCCCTTTAGCTAATGAAACTAAATCGTGTTTTCCTAATATTTCTAATATCTTTGAGCAGTCTTGATTTATATTTAAAATTCTCTCTATACCCTTACCTTTAAAGATAAGTTTAGCACTTCGTTTACTTGCAGATTCGTTCTTTTTTATAATTATTTGAACTTTATTTCCGTTGATCGATTTTGTTTTAATAACGTTAATCCATTCTTTTGCATTTTCAGGAGTTTCAATTGTATATTCAATATTTGAACTAACTTCTATTTCTACACTTTCTCCTTCTTCCTTTGCATTTATCTCTTTAGTAGAAAGAGTTAGAACGTCTTTCTGATTTTGTTTGATGCTTAAAATCTCAGTTATTTCTCCACTTTTAAAAACAATTTTTGCTTCTCTCTTATCCGAAGTTTCATTCTGTTTTACAATGAATTGGATCTTTGTTTCTTTAAGACCTTTAGTCTTTATAGCACTAATCCAGGCTTTTGCTTCTTCAGGTATTTCAATAGTGAAATCAATATTAGAATTGACACTAGTTTCAATATTTCCGCCTTCAGAATCGACATTTATTTCTTTTGATGATAAGATTAATGCGTTCTTTTGATTTTGATTTACTGTTAGAATATCTACTAATTTCCCGCTTTTAAATATAATCTTAGCACTTCTTGCTTTGTAAGTATCATTCTTCTTAATTATAAATTGAACTTTTGATTCACTTAGTCCTTTTGTCTTTATAATACTAATCCATTCTTTTGCTTCTTCAGGAATTTCTATTGTGTAATCAACATTTGCACTAATAGTTGTTTCAATATTTTCTCCTTCAGATTTTACATTTATTTCTTTTGATGATAAGATTAATCCATCTTTTTGATTTTGATTTATTGTAAGAATCTCACTTATGCTTCCGCTTTTAAATAAAACCTTAGCACTCCTTTTATCGTAAGTATCATTCTTCTTAATTATAAATTGAACTTTAGACTCACTTAGTCCTTTAGTCTTTATAACACTAATCCACTCTTTTGCTTCTTCAGGAATTTCTATTGTGTAATCAACATTTGCACTAATAGTTGTTTCAATATTTCCTCCTTCAGCTTTTGCATTTATTTCCTTTGTAGAGATAATAATACTATTCTTTTGATCTTGTATTAAAGTAAAAGTTTCTTCAATGTCATTATTAATATCTCTAAAGGTAATTTTCCCTTCTCTTTTACTTCCAGTCTTATTTTCTTCTGCTATATAGAATAATTTATGACTAGACATTCCTTTATTCACTAACTCTTTTATCCAAGTACAATTAATTTCTTTTCTATATTCTGTATTACTATTAACAGTTAAAGAAAACTCTTGTTTTGCTGATGAAATATCTTTTCTATTACTTGATAATAATAAGGTTTTTTCACCTATTTGATATATAGTTACTATCTCAGAAATTTCACCATTTTTGATACTTATATGTCCTTCTCTTTTTCCTGATCCCTCGTTCTTTGCAATTTTAAAATTAAGTATTGAATTAGTTAAACCCTTAGTTTTAATTTCTGATATCCACGATTTAGAACCCTCTGAAATTTCTGCACTGTATTCTATATTAGATTTTACTACAAGTTCTATATTTCCACCAGTTTTATCTATCTGATATTCATCCTTACTTAGTATTATTGCATCTTTTTGTTTTTGATTAACAATGAATGTTTTTCTAATATCTTTTGAACTTATGTTGACTGATACTGAGCGATTGTCAAAAGTTGTGTTTGTGTTTACATCTATTGTTAATACATGTTTACCTGCTTCTCCTTCTTCAGGATATACACTGCACCATTGCGATGCTTCTGTTTTTGAAACTTCAACTTTCCATGCTTTATTAGAGTAAAATTCAAACTTCTTACTTGCAGATTTTGATGAAACGTCTATATCTTTCGATAATAAATTTACTTGTGTCTTAATTTCTTCAATAGTTTCTTTTTTTTCTTTCTTATTTGAGCAACTTAGTATAAATAAGCTTACCAAAATAAGATTAATCAATTTGTTGAATTTCATTTTTTATAATTTTTAAATTTGTAGTGATTTTTATCTCGAATAGAGATGATTGATTTTAGTAAAGTACAAAGCTAGAATACTTAAGATTATTTAAAACTGATTTTTATCAGTTTTTTTATATATGAATTGTCTTTTTTGACAATATGCTCTGAAATATTGATATACATAAAAGACTTAATTATAAAATGTTTTGTTTTATGATATTATTTTTACCTTTACGTAAATTAAAAACGTAGATTTATGGTACTAAATTCACTAGTTTCTTTAATAAATATGCGACGTCTATCGCAAATTCAACTCTTTAAAAAAGACCCTGTTGATGTGCAAAAGGCTTGCCTTTATGAATTATTGCAAAAGGCTGCTAACACAGAATTTGGGAATAAATACGATTTTAAATCCATTAAATCGAGAAAAGAATTTGCGGAACGTGTACCTATTCATACATACGAAACTTTTCAACCATATATTGAAAGATGTCTTAAAGGTGAAGATAATATCTTTTGGGCTGAGAAAATTAAATGGTTTGCTAAATCTTCAGGTACTACTTCTGCTAAAAGTAAATTTATACCTGTAAGTAAAACTGCTCTTGAAGATTGTCATTTTAGAGGTGGAAAGGATATTATTGCTCTTTACAATAAAAACTATCCAGATAATAATATGCTAAGAGGAAAAAGCCTCGGACTTGGGGGTAGTCACGAAGTTTGTAAATTTAATAATGATAGTTATTATGGCGATTTATCAGCTATTCTAATTGAAAATCTACCGTTCTGGACTAAATTTGCTAAAACTCCAGACTCTTCTATTATGCTTATGAGTGAGTGGGAAGAGAAGCTTGAGAAAATTGTTGCTGCAACTGTTAATGAAAATGTTACTAGTCTGGCTGGTGTACCTTCGTGGTTCCTTACTTTAATTAATAAGATTCTCGAAACTACTGGTAAGAACAATCTACATGAAGTATGGCCCAATCTAGAATTATTTATTCACGGTGGAGTTAGTTTCGAACCTTATCGTGAACAATACAAAAAATTGTGTCCTCTTCCAGGTATGCACTATCTAGAAACTTATAACGCTTCTGAAGGTTTCTTTGGAATTCAAGACGATCCTAATGATTCTAGTATGCTTCTTATGCTCGACTATGGTGTCTATTATGAGTTTATGCCAATGTCCGAATTAGGAAAAGAATATCCTAAAACTTTGACTATCGATGAAGTGGAATTAGAAAAATCTTATGCTCTTATTATCACTACCAATGGTGGACTGTGGAGATATATGATAGGGGATACTATTAAGTTTACTTCTCTTCTTCCAGCTAAGATAAAAATTACTGGACGTACTAAATTGTATATCAATGTATTTGGTGAAGAGTTAATTATGGATAATGCTAGTGCTGCTCTTAACGAAGCTTGTAGACAAACAGGTGCTTCTGTTTCCGAATATACCGTGGCTCCTATCTATTCTCATGACAAAGATAAGGGGGGACATGAATGGTTAATTGAATTTGATAATCATCCTAAAGATATTGAAGCTTTTAGAGATATTTTAGATAAAGAAATTCAAAATGTTAATTCAGATTACGAGGCTAAACGATATAAGAATATGACTCTTAATAAATTGAAACTTAATGTTGCTCGTAAAAACCTTTTCTACGATTGGTTGAAAAATAAAGGTAAACTTGGAGGACAGAATAAAGTCCCTAGATTATGGAATAATAGAGACCATATTGATGAACTTTTGAAATTAAATTAGAAAATAGAATCTTACTATAATGGAAAAGGGTGTAATATTAATATTACACCCTTTAAACTATTAACAACTATAACTATTAGGTGACAAACTGACTATAAACCTATATAAGCCAATTGCCTTAATGTTCTTCGATTATATCTTTTATTTCTTTATATAATTTATTAATGTATTTTTGCCTACCTACTACCAAATATATGAAATTTTTTCATTCATGACAATGGTATGATCTTATAAAATATGTGCTTATGATTAATCTTAAAAGCAACGAGATTCTTAATTTATCTCAGGATGGGATTTTTTATTCTTCTGTTGGAAGTATAAAATCAAAATGTAGAACTTTTGTTAATCTTTTAATTAAAGATGATACGCTTAGAGTCTCTTTTGAATGCAAAGACGATGAGTTTATCAAGTTCAATAATCTTCACAAGAACAATGAAGAATTATTTAAACAAGAAGTCTTTGAAATTTTTCTCTCCTCCACTAAAAATAAAGCTTTTAAGTATCTAGAAATTGAAATTAATCCTAATAACGCTGTATATCTATCACTTATTATAAATCCTTCTTCTGTTGGTGGTGTAAGTAAAAAAAATAGATTACTAGATCAACATGTTAAAGATTTAAGACATCATGTGAAGTGTGATTCTTCCTCGTGGGCTGGCTATATTGATATTCCTATGCAACTGATTAGAAAATTTACTTATAATAGCAGTGAATTTCTAAAAGCGAATTTCTATAGAACAGTGCTAAATAAAAAGCCTATTGAAGAGAATTGGGTAGGAGATGTTTCTAATACCGATTATTTATGCTTTAATCCAACTAATTCTCCTAATAAACCAAACTTCCATATTATAAATAGTTTCGTGTTATTTAATCTTAAATAACATTTAACAAGTACTTTTATATTCATTTTTTATAACGAATAATAGTATATTTGATACAAACCAAAAAATAAACATATGAGAAAATTTTACGTTATTTTACTAGTCTTAATAGCAAATATGTCGTTTGCTCAAAATAATAAATCGTACCTAGATGTTAATTATATTGCAGTTCAAGGTGAAGCAAAAATCGAAGTTCAACCTGATGAATTTTATCTTAATATAATTATTAACGAGAATCAAGACAAAAAGATATCTTTAAAAAAACTAGAAAAATCTATGTTTAAGATATTGAAATCTTTAAACGTTGATGTTAAGGATAATCTTATCTGTAAAGATTATTCTACAAACCTAAAGACTCATTTCTTTAAAGGTTCTGATGTTAAACAAAGAAAAGAATATCAATTGAAACTTAATAGTGAAATTACTACGAATAAAGTAATTCGAGCTCTTAAAGATGCTAAAATACCTACAGTTTCAATTGAAAAAGTAAAATCTTCAAAGCTTGAAGAATTTAAAAGAAAAGCTAGAATTGCTGCTATTAGAAATGCTAAATTAAAAGCAACGGACTATACTAGTGAACTTGGTGTAAGTCTTGGGAAACCACTTTTTATAAGTGAATCTTCTTCATATATTAACAATCCTTATGGAAGAAGCAAATATACTAATGCTAGAGTAATGTCTTATGCTAGCGCTGAAGATGAAGTTGAGGTAGAACAATTATCTCTGAATTTTGAAAAGATTGTCGTTAATTGCAAAATAGAGGTAAGATTTAAAATTGAAGACTAAAAATTATTAAATATTTTATGAGGACTCATTTTTTTGAGTCCTTTTTTTTTGGTCTACTTTCTTTTATATGTATATATAATTTAAGTATATAGAATTTTTTAGATTTTATTAATTAACAAAAATTAGTATATTTGAACAAAACTTAAATAAATCATATATGAGAAAATTTTTTATTATACTACTTGTATTAGTTGCAAATATTACTCTTGCACAAACTAACAAAACGTTTGTTGATGTTAGTTATATTACAGTTGAAGGGAAAAGTATATTTAATGTTGAGCCAGATGAAATATATCTAAAGATTGTAATTAATGAGAATCACGATAAAAAGATCTCTTTAAATAAACTTGAAAAATCAATGTTTCGCGTATTAAGAGAACTTAAAGTCGATATTAATGATAATCTTATCTGTAAGGATTATTCAACAAACTTAAAAAAACATTTTTTCAAAAGTTCAGATGTAAAGCAGAAAAAGGAGTATGAATTAAAGCTAACAAATCCAACAATTACTAGTAAAGTTATTTTAGCTCTTAAAAATATTAAGATTCCAAATGTTTCAGTTGATAAATTGAGGTCTACAAAATATGATGCTTATAAAAGAAAAGCTCTTATCGCTGCTATAGAGAATGCTAAGCAAAAAGCTAACGAAATGGTAAAAACTCTTGGTGTTACGCTTGGAAAACCTTTATTTATTGCAGAAACTTCATTAAATGTAGATAATCCTTATTCTAAGAAAATGTCTTCTTATTCTAGATATAATATGGATTATTCAGTTTCTGAAGTAATGGTTGTAGAAACTCCTGTCTTAAATTTCGAGAATATTGAAATTGAATCTAAAGTAGAGATAGTTTTTAAGATTGAAGATTAATAATTATTAAATATTTTATGAGGACTCATTTTTTTGAGTCCTTTTTTTTGCTTTTATAGTTTATAAAATTTACAATTAATATTATATATAAACAATATTTATTATATTTGAGAAAACAAAAATATATGATATGAAAAAATTATTAATTATTCTGTTAGTGTTAATAGCAAATTTAAGTTTTGCTCAAAACGATTTAACTTCTAAGAAAGTTAAATATATTACTGTAGAAGGGGAATTTGAAACTAAAATTGAACCAGATGAATTCTATCTTTATATTGTTATAAATGAAAATCAAGATAAAAAGATATCCTTAAAAAAATTAGAAAAATCAATGATGGATCTCTTAGAGAAGTTTAATATAAATATTAAAGAAAATCTTATATGTGTAAGATATTCTACTAATATTAAGAAGTTTTTACTTAAGAGTTCAGATTTAAAAGAAAAAAAAGAATATGAGTTGAAATTAAGTAACCCCAATATTACTAATAAAGTGATTGTAGCTTTAAGAGAGATTAAAATACCTAATGTTTCAATCTCTAAAGTTGAATCTTCTAAATATAGGGAGGTGAAAAGAAAAACATTAATTGAGGCTACTAAAGACGCTAGGAGTAAGGCAATGGATCTTACTTCAACTCTTGGAGTGAAACTAGGTAAACCATTATTTATTGGTGCTACTTCTTCACGTATAAATAATCCTTATAGAGATAATAGCTATGACGATTATGAAGATGATGAAGTAGAAATGGTTGAAGTTGTGATGTATGGGGCTCGGAAAAATAATAAAATTATTAATTTCAAAAAAATCAAAGTAAGTTCTAAAGTTGAAGTTGTTTTTCAAATTCTAGACTAAGATATATCTATAAGTTATCAGGTATTGGGATTCTTAAAAAAGAATCCCATTTTTATTATAAATTCTATATAAGGAATTTATACTACATTTGTATATACCTTGATAGGTGTATACTAAACTAAAATTGATTTTTCTTTTTCGTTAAAAAATTTATCTTTGTAATATAAGTGAATATACTTGAAGTAATATAGTTTTATATATATGAATGAAAATGAAATAAGAGTAGGGATTACTCATGGCGATATTAATGGAATAGGTTATGAGGTTATTTTAAAAACTCTACTAGATCCTAGAATAACTGAATTATGTACGCCTATCGTATATGGTTCTCCTAAAGTTGCTGCATATCATAGAAAAGCATTGAAAATTGAAGCCGTTAATATGAATATTATTAATGATACTACTCAAGCTCTTCATGATAGGGTAAATATGATTAATTGTGTTGATGATGCTATTAAAGTTGAACTAGGAAAAGATTCTGACATCTCTGGTGAATCTTCTTTTCTAGCTCTTGATAAAGCTGTTGACGATCTTTCTGTCAATAAACTTGATGTTATTGTCACTGCACCAATTAATAAGTTTGCTCTTAATCAAAATCACCCTGATTTCTTAGGACATTCCGATTTCCTTAATCAGAAATTTCCTAACCAAGGACTTATGGAACTTCTTGTAGGGCAAAATCTAAAAATTGCTTCTGTAGCTGGATACCTACCTATGTATGATGTTTCCGATGCTATTACAAGCGAAAATGTTCTGTCGAAAATTAGATTATTGAATAATTCTTTAATTGACGATTTTATGATTACTCGTCCTAGAATTGCAGTCCTAGGATTAAACCCTCATTCTGGAGAAAGTGGATTATGTGGAAATGAAGAAATTGAAGCTATTGGACCTGCTATCGAAAATGCTCGTGAAGAAGGTACTATGGCTTTTGGACCTTTCTCTGCTGATGGATTCTTCGCTTCAGATGAGTATAAAAAATATGATGCTGTTTTAGCTATGTATTATGAACAAGCTAGTATACCTTTCAAAATTATTGAAGGACTTACTGGTGTTGCATATACTGTAGGACTACCTAAAGTAAGAACAGCTCCTGCTCATGGAGTCTCTTATGGAAAAGTGGGATTGAATAAAGCTGATGAACAAGCTATGAGAAATGCTATTTATCTTGCTAAAGATATATTCTTCAATAGAATTACTTCGCATAAGATTTCTAAAAATCCTTTGCAGAAATATGATATTACTCCTAGTAATCACACTCAGGATTTAAATGTTGAAGATATTAAAGGAATTGAAAAAGAGGTTGAAGATTAATTTAATTTTGTAGTATAGTAGTGCCTTTGGGGATTTTATGGGTTATACTATATTGCAAACACTAACTATTTTAAATAATATTATTATGAGCAAATCTATTAAGGGAACACAAACAGAAAAGAATCTATTAAAATCTTTTGCTGGAGAATCTCAAGCGCGTATGAGATACACTATGTTCGCTAAACAAGCTAAAAAAGAAGGTTACGAACAAATTGCAGGACTTTTTATGGAGACTGCCGAACAAGAAAAAGAACATGCTAAAAGATTCTTTAGATTCTTAGAAGGTGGTGACCTAGAAATTACTGCTACTTATCCTGCTGGTATTGTTGGTACTACTGAAGAAAATTTATTAGCATCTGCTGCTGGTGAAAAAGAAGAGTGGGCTGAATTATATCCTGAATTCGCTAGAATAGCTGAAGAAGAAGGTTTTAAGGAAATTGCTGTAGCTTATAAAATGATTGCTAAAGTTGAAGCTAATCACGAAGATAGATATTTGGCTTTATACGAAAACATCCATAATGGTAGTGTTTTTGAAAAATCTGAAGTTACTGCATGGTATTGTAGAAACTGTGGCTATGTTCACGTTGGTACTAAAGCTCCAGAAACTTGCCCTGCTTGTCTTCACGCTAAAGCGTATTTCGAAGTAAGAAAAGAAAACTATTAATTAGTTTTTATATATCAAAATAGCCTATCTTAATTTCTTAAGATAGGCTATTTTGTTTTTATTAATTTTATTTCTTACAATTTTAATCTTATAAGTCTTAAGTTTTCTTTTACTTCCTTAAGCATTTTATTAAGTATTTTCTAAAACAATTTGTGATTTAATCTTCTTTTATTTTGCTTTGTATTATGAGTAATATAAAGATATACAAACTATTTATTCCTTTTTTGATTATTATATTGTTTGCAAATCAAGGAGTAGCACAAAAGACAAATCCTAGAAGTAAGAACTTATATTCTAAAGCTTTAAAGTATTATAGAACTAATAAACTTAACAAAGCTGAAAAATTCTTAGATAAAATATTGAAGAAAGATTCTTCTTTTCTCAAGGTATATATACTAAAATATCAAATTGCTAAACGTGAAAATAATATCCAAAATCAGAAACAAGCCTTAGCGCAGATTGCAGATAGAAATATTAAATTTTCACCTTCTTCTGCATATTATCTAGCTGATATATATTTTACTTCATCTAAGTATAAAGAAGCGCGTAAGTATTACAATCTTTTTATAAATAATGTTCTATCTTCTAATAAACATTATAAGAAGGCTCTTTTGCAGATTAAGAACTGTAATTTTATAATATCTTTCCTTAATTCGGAATCTTATTCTAAATACAATCATATTTATAAAGTAAAGAAAATCCATATTATCGATTCTCTCCATCATAACTATTGGCCTTTCTATAATACCTTTCAATCTACATTGCTTTTTACCAGACAAAACTTATCTGGAGGTAAAGATGAAAATTTATGGATGTTTAATTCTAAAGATTCTACTTATAAAGAATTACCTTTTAATTCTCCTTATCTTGAAGGTTCTATCTCGGCTACTGCTGATGGTAAGCACGTTTTCTTTTCTTCTAATAGAAAATATAGTTTTGGTAGCCTCGATTTATATGTATCATCTTTTAAAGATGGCTATTGGACTCGTCCTATGAATTTAGGTGAAAGAGTTAATTCTAAAAATTGGGATTCCCAAATTACTGTTGCTCCTAATGGAAAATCATTCTATTTTGTTAGTAATAGACCAGGTGGAAAAGGGGGAGCTGATATTTATAAATGCTATATATTAAAGTGGATTGATGGGTATAGACCTATATGTAGCGATCCTATTTTGCTGAATATAAATACTGAATTCGATGAAATGTCTCCTTATTTAAGTTCTGATGAAAACATTCTATTCTTTTCTTCTAACGGCTATCCTGGAATGGGAGGGTTCGATTTCTTCAAGTCGTTTATTAATAATGATTCTCTTTCTAAACCTGTAAATCTGGGTGGTTTTATTAATTCTTCTAAAGATGAACTGGGGATTACTTTTAAAGAAGATGGGAGAGAGGTGTTTTTTGCTTCGTCTAGAGATTCTCTTCTCGATCTCTATTCTTTTAAATTTAAAAAGATTGATAAATGTCCTATTGTTATAAATAGATATGGTGATATCGTTAGTTCTGATTCTAAATTTCCTAATTGTTCTTTCTATCTTTATAATAGAGAAATGAAATCTTTGAAGAAGTCTAATCAAATTAAAGATTTTTCTTTATTCCTAAATGCTGGTTTTAAATATTCGTTATATGTTTTAACTAAGGGCTATTCTCTTTATGTTGAAGATATATCTTTAAAAGATTCTTTATTTAATTGTAGGATAAAGAAGGATGTTAATCTGATTAAATGTAAGAAGAATCAAAATAGTATTATTAAAGATATTCAATTCGAATATAATTCTTCTTCTTTAATTAAGTCCTCTAGTCTAATTCTTAATCTTCTTGTAGAATATTTAAAGATTAATGATAATCTGCGTTTCGAAATTGCTGGACATACTGATAATATAGGTTCAAAAGAATATAATATGAATTTATCTACGGCAAGGGCTAAGACTATTTATGAGTATTTAATTAATAAAGGAATTTCTAAACTTAGATTGACTTTTAAGGGATATGGCAAGTCTCAACCTATTTCGAATAATAATACTGAAGCAGGAAGAGCTATCAATCGACGTTGTGAAATACGATTTTTAGGTACCTTCTCCGTATCAAGTCCGTATTAAGTCCGTCTTAAGTCGCATTTCAATCGAACGAATATACTTAGATGTACGGTAAGATTTCCTAATAGATTAAAATCTTTCATTTTTTTATAAAATTTTTTCTGTGATTATCTTGCATTATATCAGTCTTTTGTGCTATCTTTACAGAACCTTGCGAAAAAATTAAAGGTGAAAAGATTTGGAGATACGAAATTTTGCACTACTTTTGCAACGCAATCGAGAGATAAACGCACTGAAAAATCAGACGTTTTACGGTTGATAACAGATTGAAAATAAGCGAAATAAGCCTTTTGGTTTATTTAGAGTTCTTTAAAATATTGATAGCAGCAAAGAAATAAAAGAATAAGTGAGACCTGAATAAGGAAATCTATTTATTTGTAATAGAAAACTAAGAAAAAAAGATTTTA
>SNAP01000068.1 GCA_022496785.1 Marinilabiliaceae bacterium JC040
GACATCTCTTTAGATGAAGATGAAGATGAATATATGACGATGATACATGAGAGTGTATATAATAAAAGTCKCGGAGGAYTATGGGGCAAAAAAKAAATCCACTTGGTTTCCGACTTGGTAYAACCCAAAGMCATCATTCCGTTTGGTTTTCACAACCAAAAAACTATTCCGAAGRTTTAGAAGAAGATAAAAAAATAAGAGATTKTATCAAAAATTATGTACAAAARAATATGAGAATATCCTCYGGCATCGAGGGARTTKCACGTATAGAGATTCAAAAAAGAATCGATCTRATCCARGTCATAATCTATAYGGGATTTCCTAAATTATTAATCGAAAATMGRCCRCRAGGAATCGAAGAATTAMAGACGAATCTACAAAAAGAGTTWAACTGTGTAAACCGAAAACTCAATATTWCTATCACAAGAATTGCAAAGCCTTATGGAAATCCTAMTATTCTTGCAGAATTTATAGCCGGACAATTAAAAAATAGAGTTTCTTGTCGCAAAGCAATGAAAAAGGCTATTGAATTAACCGAACAAGCRRATACAAAAGGAATTCAAGTACAAATTGCAGGGCGCATTGATGGAARAGAAATTGCACGCGTCGAATGGATCAGAGAAGGCAGGGTTCCCCTACAAACCATTCGGGCTAAAATTGATTATTGTGCCTATACAGTTCGAACTATCTATGGCGT
>SNAP01000071.1 GCA_022496785.1 Marinilabiliaceae bacterium JC040
TTCTGCGCACTCAGGTCCTGCGCCACTTGCTACTTATGATGTCGTTCTGCGCACTCAGGTCGTGTCGTTCTGCGCACTCAGGYCGTGTCGTTCTGCGCACTCAGGTCGTGTCGTTCTGCGCACTCAGGTCGTGTCGTTCTGCGCACTCAGGTCGTTCTGCGCCACTTGCTACTTATGACGTCGTTCTGCGCCACTTGCTACTTATGAYGTCGTTCTGCGCCACTTGCTACTTATGAGTACAATTGTGCTTTGCCACTTGAACAAAAAATTCATTGATTCATCGACACTCGGGTATGTTTTGTCGTGTCGTTCTGCGCACTCAGTTAAATTTTTTGTCTTACTCTCTTGCTCTCAGCACATCAAGTGTTGTTACTTGTTGTTACTCAGTCGCCTGCCTTATGCTTTTGGAGAGCGAAAGCACAACGATCAGAACGGAGAAGTAACAACTTGTTTTGCTAACAAGTGGCTTATGCACTTGAGTGTGTTTTACACATGGCATACACAGCAGAGAACAACAACAAGTGGCTTATTTTGATACTTATGCGCCACTTGCTACTTATGAGTACAATTGTGCTTTGCCACTTGAACAAAAAATTCATTGATTCATCGACACTCGGGTATGTTTTGTCGTGTCGTTCTGCGCACTCAGTT
>SNAP01000075.1 GCA_022496785.1 Marinilabiliaceae bacterium JC040
AATGCATTTCTCCTTCTGAATCCGAATAAATATGTTTTCTAACTCTCTCTTTAAAATTAAAAGTGGATGTTCCCGCGCGAATCTCAGCAATTACTTGTTCTGATTCTACATATTGATCATTTTKAACTAAYAGAAAACTTTTYGATGGAATAGTCACATTATGAAGAATATCTTCACTTTCAATAGTTACATACAAATCTATAGAACATAGAAAAGCGGGATGCCCATGACGTGTACGTGTTGGATGAACCAAATTTTCATTRAATTKAATTTTTCCATTAGAGGGGGCYCGTACATGTTCTGCAGTRCCYCCTGTGAATACCCCGCCRGTATGAAAAGTTCTTAATGTTAATTGAGTGCCGGGTTCTCCAATAGATTGACCTGCAATAATACCTACRGCTTCKCCCAATTCGACCAGRTCACCATGAGTCGGACTGCGKCCATAACAYAAKCGACAGATCCAMGATGTACTCCTACRAGTAAAGGGGGTTCGAATAKATATTGGTTGTGTTCGAAAGGTTATGAATCGATTGAAGAAGAAAGAAACTTAGCATATTAGCATAGAAGAGAGGCAAGGCAGAATAAGCGATGTTGGAGGCAGGGCTCCTAGAAGCTCATACCCGTCGA
>SNAP01000009.1 GCA_022496785.1 Marinilabiliaceae bacterium JC040
AAAAAAGACAATAATAAAGGTCTAAAAAGTTTGTAAAGACACTAAAGATATTTATCTTTGCATCGCAATCAGGGAAAAAGAGAAGATTGCAATAAAGATTATCGGGGTGTAGCGCAGTCCGGTTAGCGCACCTGCTTTGGGAGCAGGGGGTCCCAGGTTCGAATCCTGGTACCCCGACAAAAGGTCTAAGTTTATTCTTAGACCTTTTTTATAATTGAGCTATTAATAAGTATAAAAAAAACGATCTAAAGAGATTAATCTAAAGTCTAGATAATTATATTTGTCAATCTATTGATAAAAGCAAATTGACATGCTTTACAATTAAATCAATACTTTTTAATAACTTGAAAAAAATAAGTTAAATTTTCGAATATATATCAGAATGAAAGCAATTGTATTATTATCAGGTGGTCTAGATTCAACAGTAGCACTGTATCTAGCAAAATCTAAGGGGTATGAAGTTTATGCTTTGTCTTTTTCATATGGGCAGAAACATACAAAGGAATTAGAATGTGCAAAGAAAATAGCCAAGAAAGTAGGAGTAGTAGAGCATAAAATTATTAATCTTGCTTTAAATTCATGGGGAGGTTGCTCTTTGACAGATAATAATATGGATATAGAGCATGGAGATGTAGAAAGAGAAGATATACCTAACACATATGTGCCAGCTAGAAATATGGTATTCTTGTCAGTGGCAGCTTCATATGCTGAAGCGGTAAAAGCTCAGAATATATTTATAGGAGTTTCTGAGGTTGATTATTCTGGATATGTAGATTGTCGAAGTGAATTTATTGAGGCAATGGAAAATGCTATAAATAAAGGAACAGAATTAGCAGTTGAATCTAAGAAACATATAAAAATACATACGCCTTTTATAAATATGACTAAATCTGAAGAAATTCAACTGGGTATGGAATTAGGAGTTGATTTTAGTGATACTTGGACATGTTATAAAGGAGATGAGAAACCTTGTGGAGAATGCGATTCTTGTTTATTGCGTATTAAGGCTTTTGAAGATGCTGGATTAGTTGATCCTTTAATGAAATAGATTATGATTATAAGAAAATTATTTAAATTCGAGGGAGCACATATTGTACGCAATTGTTCTTCAAAAAGATGTAAAGAGAATATCCACGGGCATTCTTATATAGTTGAAGTCTTTATTAAATCGAATAAGCTTGATAAAGGGTATATGGTAATGGATTTTACCTTATTAGATAAAGTAAAGACTTTCGTAGATAGTTTTGATCATTCATATTCTCTTTGGAATATTGAAGATGCAGAAATGAGGCAATTCATTCAAAAATATAATAAAAGAATAGCAGAAATGCCAATATCTCCTTCTGCTGAAGGATATGCGCTTTTGTTTGCTTTTGTAATAGATAAGATAATTAAGAATACAGAATTTGCGAATGGAGAGGGTAACGTTATGATGTCTTCAGTGAGAGTTCATGAAACTGCTACAGGTTACGCTGAAGCTTATAGAGAAGATCTTGATTTAATTGATTTTACTCTTAATGATATTATCTTTTCTGAAGCAATTGTTGAAGAATGGAAAGATAAAGATTGGTGGGAAGATCTTTTAAATGATAAGAAATTTATAAATCAATTTTTATCGTAATTATGTCTAAGAAACTAATTCTATCATCTGATGGTATCTTTCCAATTATTAAAGATGCTAATGGGGAATTTATAAAAAGAGATTTAAAGACCAATTTAACAACTGCTGGAACAGTACAAGGTGAAGGTAAATATATTGGAGAGCCCTCTTTGTTTATTCGTTTGGCGGGATGTAATTTAAAATGCAAATGGACTAGTGAGGATGGTTTTGTTTCAGAATGTGATACAGCATATGCTAACGAAGAAACAGAAAACAATACATGTTTAGAAGTTGAGGATATAATTAAGATTATTAAAAATAATATTGGGTCGATAAAGCATATTGTTATCACAGGGGGAGAACCTTTATTACAAAAAGAAGCTCTAATAGATTTATGCTATCAAATAAAAAAGCAATTTAATCTTATTATTACAATAGAGAGCAATTCTAGTATAAGTCCAAAAGGATTTGAAGGTTTAGTCGACTTATTTAGTATTTCTCCAAAGCTCAACAATGCGGTTTTGAGAGCTTCTGGAAATACACCTGAATATTGTGTACAAGAATATATAGATATGGCTAGAAATGGAGATACAGATCTTCAGATAAAGTTTGTTGTTTCTAAAACAAGTGATGATAACTTAATAAAGGCATTTTTATCAGATTACACATCTTATAAGCAATCAGATATAATGGTTATGCCTGCAGGAACGAATATGGAACAATTAAATAAAACATCTAAAATAGCTTTAGAAATTTCTATAAAGAATGGTTGGAGGTTTACTCATCGTCTTCATATAATTCTATTTGGAGATGAACGAGCAGTATAAATGATTTCAAAAGATAATAGTATTAACAACTATTATCTTTTGATTTTGTATCTTATTCTATATCAAGATTAACTTGTTTGTCTATAGGTTGTTCTAAAGCAATAAAAGATTCTGTTTTAGAAATTCCAGGTATATTTTGTAGAGTATTTATCAATAGATCCATCAGATGCTGATGACTTTTACATAGAATTTTTAATAAGAAAGTATAATTCCCAGTTATAAAGTGACATTCTACAACTTCAGGAATTTTAGCAATATCTTTTACAACTGTTTTATATTTATGAGCATGGTCGAGGGTTATTCCTATAAAAGCACAGACTTTATATCCTAAAGCTTCAGGTTTAACATTAAATCGAGAACCTGCAATAATACCAGCTTCTTCCATCTTTTTTACTCTTTGATGGATAGCTGCTCCAGAAATGCCACATTCTCTAGCAATTTCTAAAAATGGCATTCTTGCATTTTTTATTAGATATGAAAGAATTTTTCTATCTGTTTCGTCTATATTAAGTTTATTATTCATAGCAATATTTTACCAACCAAAACCTAAAACACCATATAATTGTCGTCTATTTCTATAGTAATTTATTCCATCTGCATTAGCAGTAGTTTTGATATATAGTTCTAATACTTTTTCCATTATTGAAGTAAAAGAGAAATTTTCTCCATTTTTACTTTCAATATCATATAATTCATTGAATTTATTTTCTAAAAGTTGAGCAGTAGAAACAGGGTCAATATTCTTTTTATATATGTTCTGTTCTATACCAATTTTAATATTCTCTTCAACTTTATTTACTATAAACTCATTTCTCATTTTTGCATGTTTATTGTAAATATCAGGGAAATATTCTTCAAGACCTTTTGTAATATAAGGATTAATATAAAAAAGATCACTATTAATTTCTTTACAGATTAGTATTAAAGCGTCAATAGCATTATACATATCAAATGGAAATTTCTTAAAAATACTTTGAAAACTTTGTCTCTCATATTCTAGAATTGTTCCTACAAATCCATCAACAGTTTTAAATTCTCTAAACATTTCTTTTAGAGAAAATCCTTCTTCGTTTATTTTATCTAAACTAATATCTTTCACTCCGTATTTGGCAAGGAAAGTTCTAGCTTTTATTAATAAAGGGACAATCTTATGATCCATTTCAAATTGTTTTAGCACATTAGACTATAAAATTACGACTATTTTATAATTAATTTAAGAATTTTAAGATTAAAACCCTTATAATCCTTAAATATTAGAGATTATTACAATAATTATTGTCAATTTTAAAACAATGTTTCTATTTTTGAAAAACATTGTAAATTGTATTTAAAATGAAAAAAAATGTTATAATTCTTACAATCAGTTTGTTTTTTTGCTCTTCTGTTTTTGCAAAGATAAAAGAAAAACCCACTTTATTTGTAAATATAGTAATTGAAAATATGAGTCCTGATTATTTAGACATATACTATAGTGATTTATGGATAAAAGGATTTAAGAGATTGATGACAAATGGAGCATATTTTAATAATGTTTCGTACCCATATCCATTTTCTCAAACAGGAGTAGACCATGCTACTATATATACAGGAAAGACACCAAATAAACATGGTATAATTTCTCACAAGTGGCATGATAGAATTAAGAAGAAAGTAATTTCAAATATTGGAAATATAAACCCATCAGACAGTATAAAATCGTATACATCAAAATATCTTAAAACGTATACTATTGGTGATAAAATTAAGATTCTAAATAGGATGAGCAGGGTATATAGTGTTGCTATCAATCCAGAATCTTCCATTATAAGTGGTGGACATTTTTCTGATGCATCTTATTGGTTTAATATTAAAACAGGAGATTGGAATTTATTTTCTACAAACAAGAAAACTAATCCAGAATGGTTAAAAGTTCACAATCAGTCACGATTTGTTGATAACTATACTAAGGAAGCTTGGAAATCAAAATTCAGTGGATACTATAACAATTATTCTAAGGTAGATAATAAATCCTTTAAATACGACGTAAAAGCTACAATAGATAAAGAAAATTCATATCGTTTTTTCACTGAAACACCTTTTGCCAATGTTGCAATTACCGATTTAGTTGAGAAGATTATTATAAACGAAAATTTAGGTAGAGATAAAGATGTAGATATAGTGAATTTATCTTATTCTTTATTGGGAAATAATGAAGAAGATTTTTCTCCTTCATCTCTTGAAAAACTTGATGCTTTAAAAAGGCTAGATGACAGTATAGGTCGACTAATTGACTTTACAAATGAAAAAGTAGGGGAGGATAAAGTTGTTTATCTTTTGACTTTTGCAGAACCTCAACGCTACTACACTCAAGAAATTTTCGATACATATTTAAAACCTAAAGTATTTAATACCTTTAGAGTAATTTCTCTATTAAAATCTTATTTGAATATTAAGATAGGAAAAGGAGATTGGATATCTAGTTACGATTCTTATCAGATATATTTGAATAAAGACTATATTAATAAAAGAGAGAAATCTTTAAAAAAGATACAAGATATAATAGTTGATTTTCTAAGTGATTTTTCAGGAGTTAATTCTGTATATCCTTCTTATATGCTTCACGAAAAATCTATGAATAGTAAAGATCTTAATAATATTTCGAATTTATATTGTTCGAAACGTTCTGGAGATATTTTCTACATACTAGACCCCAATTGGAAAGTAGAAAGATACGATAGGGAAGTTTCTTTTTCAAGAAACTCTTCTTTAACAAATGTTCCTCTTATTCTTTATGGTAAAGGTATAGAAGCAAAAGAATATTCTGAAAAGAAATCAATTTTGGATATAGCGCCAACAGTATATAAGATTTTAGGAATAAGAAATACAGAAAACTGTGTAGGGGAAGCTATAGATTTATAGCTATTCCCACTTTATACTTTCAACTAAAACTTGTATATCTTTATTTATATACTTAATTAAAGGTCTTAATGAATCTTTATTTGGTTTACAATTAAAATATAAAGAACCTCTTAAGAAATGTTTTGTGCTATCTGTTGCAAAAAACTGAACAGAAGAAGCTGTATTTCCTTTAATTTGATACAAAATACCATAAACATTATTTTTAGGATTTTGGTACTCTACTTCCTTAATAGCTTCGGCTTTAATATAATGTTTATAGGCTATTTTGTGAGAGTCATCACATAAATTCCTAAAATTGTTATTAATGCGTTTATAGCTAAGATGTATTTTAGCGTTTAGAGATGGGTATACAATATTAATCCAATATTTCTGACTATCATATTCATTATCTTTTTCTATTGTTGAAGCTGTAGAACGTAGAAATTTAAATGTTTCGTGGTTATTATATTCCACATAATTGTGTTCAGGAACATCAATTCTAAGGAAGCCATGAGGTTTAGGAGTTTGAACTTTATTATTACAACTAAGTATAGTGAATGCAGTGCAGATTATTATTAATAATGTATTAATTTTCATTAGGTAGTATTTCAAATTTTATTTTCTTTATTCTTCTATCTCCAATTTCAAGGACGGTAAATTTATAATTTCTATAGTAAACAATGTCCATTAGTTTAGGAAATTCTTCTTTTATCTCTAAAATTAGACCAGCTATACTATCAGCTTCACCTTTTATATCATCGAAAACATTATTATCTACCTTAGTAATTTTATAAAAATCGTTTAATTGAGTGTCAGCTTCAAAAATATAAGCTCCATTTTTGTCTAATACGAAATTATTATCTTCTCCATCCAGTTCATCTATAAATTCACCAACAATTTCTTCTAAAACATCTTCCATAGTAACAATTCCAGAACAACCTCCATATTCATCAACAACAAAGGCCATATGACTTTTCTTTTCTTGAAAATCTTCAAGTAAATCATCTATTTTTTTAGATTCTGGAATAAAATAAGGTGGTCTTATTAATGTTTGCCATTTAAAATTCTTTGGTTTATTGATATGTGGCAATAAATCTTTTACATAAAGAATACCTCTTATAGAATCTAATGTTTTAGTATATACTGGAAGTCTAGAAAAGCCTGAATCAATAATCTCTTGCTTAAGAATATCAAAATTAGTATTCATTTCTATAGCTAATATCTTCAAACGAGGAGTCATTACTTCTTCAGCAGAGATGTTTCCAAAATTTACAATACCCTCTAAAATCTCTTTTTCTTCTTTAATATCTGTAGATGTTAATTCAAGAGCTTGAGACAATTCTGTTAGAGAAATGTTATTCTTCTTATTGAATTTCTTATCAATAAAATCTGTTGAATGAGTTAGTACATATATAAAAGGACTAAGAACCTTACTTAAAAGATTAAGCGGAATAGCCATCACCTTACATAAAGCAATAGCATTTTGTGAAGCAAAAATCTTAGGAATTATCTCACCAAAAAGAAGAAGTAAGAAAGTTACAACCACAATTTGGAAAATAAACCCCATAGTAGGGCTTTGAGAAAAATCAAACATTTCATTTGTTATAAATGTAGACAGAATAACAATTCCGATATTTATAAAATTATTTGATATTAAAATGGTTGCAAGAAGTTTATTCGGATTGTATAATAATCTTAGGATGTACTTATTATCGATATCCTTAATGATTTTTATTTGTTTAGGTGATAAAGAAAAAAAAGCTGTTTCACTTCCAGATACTAAACCAGATAGTATCAGTAAAATAGCTAGAATAAATAAACAAACAATTATTACAAGGGATAAGGGGTTCAAAATAACACTGAGTTGAAATGCGTTCGCAATAAATAATATATCTTCCAATTTTTATAAAATTAATTCTACATCTATTTTATTGCTAAAATAAGCATATTTTTTATAAGTATAGATAAGAGAGTAAAAAAATACTCTCCTATCTATAATAATTTCATCTAAAATGGTAGATCCTCTATTTCTGATTCTTCCTTAGTTTTAGATGTATTAGTTGTATTAATTGATGTTTCATTAGGTTTTGAACTATCTTTTTTACTCAAAATCTGAATTTTATCAGCTTGAATTTCTGTTGAGTATTTCTGAACATTATCTTTATCTGTCCATGAATTAGTCCTTATACGTCCCTCTACATAAACTAAACTTCCTTTGTGAATATATTCAGAATACTTTGCAAGATTTCGCCATGCTACAATTCTATGCCATTCTTCTTGAACAATACGTTCACCACTTTTATTCATATAGCTTTCACTAGTTGCCAAACTGAAGCGAGCTACAGCACTTCCGTTTTCACTACCATCGTCAAAATGCTTAATTTCAGGGTCTCCCCCAACATTTCCAAGTAAAATTACTTTATTTACCATTATTCTTAATTGAATAGATTAAACTTTAGAATAAATATTATGTACTTGTAAATATATTGTTTTTTTCCAATAAAACTAATTAATTTGCAAAAAAATGTTACATTTGTTTCAAGTTTGGATGACAAATTCTTGATCTTTGTGCTATTCTTTGAATGTAAGATAGATACATTTAAGAAAAAAAAGTCTTTATCATTTTCGTATAATGTCTAAAACAATTATATTTGCATGCTGTAAAAAGAAGGTGTGTATATAAATGATTGAAAATTAAATAATTAATAGACAGATGACAAAAGCTGATATTGTAAACGAAGTCTCGAAAGAGACAGGTGTAGAAAAAGTTGCAGTTCAAAGAACAATCGAAGCGTTTATGGATTCTATCAAGGATTCTTTACAAGATGGTAAAAATGTTTACCTAAGAGGATTTGGTAGTTTTGTTGTTAAAAAACGTGCTCAAAAGACTGCTCGTAATATATCAAAGAATACAACGATTGTTATTCCAGAACATAACATCCCATCTTTCAAGCCTTCGAAAACATTCGTGGCTAAAGTGAAAGATAACGTTAAGTAATAATTATAAATAAAGGAGATTAAATTATGCCAAGCGGAAAAAAAAGAAAAAGACATAAGATGGCTACTCACAAGCGTAAGAAAAGACTAAGAAAAAATAGACACAAGAAAAAATAGTCTATTCTAAGCGTTAAGTGAAAGAATTAAATAAACCTAAGGAGCTTAGCTCTTTAGGTTTGTTGTGTTAAAGGAAGCAGAATTTTAAATTAGTTATTATAGTGAACAAAGAATTAATCATAGATGTAAGGGTAGATGAGATAGACATAGCAATGTTATCTGATAAAAAATTAATAGAACTTACTAACCACAAGGTTAATAACAGCTTTGCAGTTGGAGATATATACCTAGGTAAAGTGAAAAAAATTATGCCTGGATTAAATGCTTCGTTTGTTGATATAGGCTATGAAAAAGATGCATTCCTTCATTATTTAGATTTAGGACCTCAATTCAAGTCGTTTCATAAATACCAACAAGAAACAGCCTCACGTAAAGGATTGTCTGTTTCTGATATAGAAATGGAAGAGAACATTGAGAAGAATGGTAAAATTAGCGATCTATTAACATCAGGTCAGTGGATTTTAGTACAAGTAACAAAAGAGCCAATTTCTACAAAAGGTCCTAGATTAACTTCAGAAATATCTGTTGCTGGAAGGAATATGGTATTAATGCCATTTTCTAATAAAGTTTCTATATCTACTAAAATTAAAGATTTAGCAGAAAAGAAACGATTAAAAAAATTGCTTCAAAGTATAATACCAAATAATTATGGTGTTATAATAAGAACTGCTGCTGTTGGTGCTACAGTAGAACAATTGGATA
Source organism: Marinilabiliaceae bacterium JC040 (assembly GCA_022496785.1). Taxonomy (GTDB): domain Bacteria; phylum Bacteroidota; class Bacteroidia; order Bacteroidales; family Marinifilaceae; genus SNAP01. Next base: position 9,121 of record SNAP01000009.1, read on the forward strand.
CTGAGTTGAGTGAATTGATAAAGAAATTTGAAGATGCTTTTCTTAATTTCAGACAAATTACACCTCCAACTCTTGTATTAGGTGAGATAGATAGAACAGAAGCTATTGTTAGAGATGTTTTAAATTCGAATTTCGAAAAGATATTTGTTAACGATGGTGTCTTATATAAAGGTATAAAAGAATATATATCTACTATTTCTCCAGATAAAAAAAGCATAGTAAATTTCTATACCGACGAAAAACCAATTTTTGAAGAATTTGGTGTCACTCGTCAAATCAAATCTTCTTTTGGAAAAACAGTTACTTTTAAAAGTGGTGCTTATTTAATTATTGAGCATACAGAAGCTTTGCACGTTATTGATGTAAATAGCGGTAATAGAGCTAAAGAAGTGGACCAAGAAAGTAATGCTATTGAAGTTAATCTTGCTGCTGCAGACGAAATTGCTCGTCAGTTAAGGTTAAGAGATATGGGAGGTATTATTGTAATAGACTTTATTGATATGCATCAGCATGAAAATAGACAAAAGCTATTTGAGTATATGCGTGAAATAATGCAAGACGATTCAGCTAAACACACAATATTACCACTTACGAAGTTTGGTTTAATGCAAATAACTAGACAAAGAGTACGTTCTGAAGTTTCTGTTGATATAAAAGAAGAATGTCCATTTTGTAAAGGAACTGGTCATGTTGAACCAGTTATCCAAATTGTAGATAAGATGGAAACAGATATTGAATATCTTTCTAGACATTCAAAAATAAAAACTCTTAAAATAGTTATGCATCCTTTTATTGCGGCTTATCTTACAAGAGGATTCTATTCTATACGTAGAAGATTAAAGGTAAGATATGGTATAAAGATAAAAGTTGAAGAATCAATGATGTTAGATCTTCATAAATATTCTATTTTAGATACTAAAGGTAATCCTGTAGAGTTTTAATCTTAAAAAAATATCCAAAAGATTCACTAAAAAAACGTTAATAATAAGTAACTGCTGTTAAATTTGCTTATACTTTTTTATATTTGTTTCATGTTAATTGAGTGAGCTTATCACTTATTAAGCATAAATAATGGAAACGAATTATAATTAAAAGTACAGTTGATGAAGAAATTAATTCTAGCTATTGTATGTATGTTCACACTAACACTTACATCTCTAGCACAATTCGAACAGCCTGCTGTTTGGAAATTCTCAGTAAAAAAAACCAGTGAGTTAGAAAGAGAATTAGTATTCTCTGGAACAATTGAAGCAAATTGGCATGTCTATTCTATGTTTACTCCAGATGGAGGACCAATGAAGGCATCTTTCGAATTAGAAAAATCTGATTTGTATTCTCTTGTAGGGAAACCTGTTGAAACTCTTAAACCTCATAAAGAGCATGATAAAATTTTTGGTGTAGATGTTCTTTTCTACGAAGGTAAAATGATTATCAAGCAAAAGATTAAGGTACATTCAAAAAAAGATTTTCAAATTACTGGATCTCTATCATATCAGGCATGTCAAGATGGAAAATGTGTTGTTTTCGAACCTGAATTTACTCTTAATGTAAAAGGTAGCGATAAAGCTGAGATTAAATCTGCAGCACCAAAAAAAGAAGATAATAAGATAGTTAATGAAGAAGATACTAAAGAAGATTCTTCTATATGGGCTTTCTTTTGGTTAGCATTTGTTGGAGGTTTATTAGCTGTTATTATGCCATGTGTATTTCCTATGATTCCTATGACTGTTTCATTTTTTATGCATAGTGATAGTAATAAAGCAAAAGCTCGTGCAAAAGCTCTTTTCTTTTCTTTCTCTATTATAGCTATTTATACTGCTTTAGGATTATTTATTTCTATGGTCTTAGGTGCAGATTTCATAAACTGGTTAAGTACTAACTGGGTACCAAACTTATTATTCTTTATCATTTTTATGATATTTGCGGCATCATTCTTTGGAGCATTTGAAATTGTACTTCCAAGTTGGATAGTAAGCAAATCTGATAAGCAAGCAGATAAGGGTGGATATATTGGTGCTTTCTTTATGGCATTTACTCTTGTTCTTGTTTCTTTCTCTTGTACAGCTCCTATTGTTGGAAATATATTAGTTGAAGCAGCTAGAGGTGCTATTTTACGTCCAATTATTGGTATGTTTGGTTTCTCTCTTGCAGTAGCTCTTCCATTTGGATTCTTTGCATTCTTCCCTTCTAGATTACAAAAATTACCTAAATCAGGTGGTTGGTTAAATTCAGTGAAAGTTGTATTAGGATTCATAGAGGTAGCATTAGGATTCAAATTCTTAATGGTTATTGATCAAACTTATCATTTAGGAATTTTAGACAGAGAAATCTATATTGCTATCTGGATTGTAGTATTTACTTTAATGGGATTCTATTTATTAGGTAAAATTAAATTTGCTCACGATAGCGAAGTAAAACATATTGGAGTTTTCAGATTATTATGTGTTATTGCTACATTTACATTTGTAGTGTATTTAATACCTGGAATGATTGGTGCTCCTTTAAAAGCTTTAGCTGGATATATGCCTCCTCAAGAAACAATTGATTTTGATGTAAATAAGATTGTTAGAGACAATGCCAAAGAAATTATTAAAAAAGGTGTTAGTGTAAATGGAAGTGCTGATGTTTCAGAAACACCAAAATATGGAGAATTCCTTCATTTACCACACGGTTTAGAAGGTTACTTCGATTATGACCAAGCAGTAAGAGTTGCTAAAAAAGCTAATAAGCCATTATTTATTGATTTTACAGGTCACGGATGTGTAAACTGTAGAGAAATGGAACAAACAGTTTGGGCTAATCCTAGAGTAAAGAAAATTCTTGAAGAAGAATATATAATTTGTGCTCTATATGTTGATGATAAAGCTAGTATACCAGAAAGTGATTGGATTACTAGAGAAGATGGTAAAGTTCTTAAAAAATTAGGATCTAAGAATTCTTATTTCCAAATTAAGAATTTCGAATCTAACGCACAACCTAATTATATATTATTAGATTATAGAGTTGATTCTAATAATTTAAAATCAGGAGTATTAGCTCCATCTAGAGGTCATAACCTAAACATAGATGAATTTGTTGCATTCCTTAAAAAAGGAGTTGAGAACTATAAGAAACGTTCAAAATAATATTAAATCTATATAATTAAAAATAGAATCCTTGAAAAAGGGTTCTATTTTTTTTTATCCAAAAATAATGGTGTACCAATTATTTTGATACACCATTAAAAACTTAAAGTCTAATAAAATTATCCTTGGAAAGAATCAACTCCATTAGTTTCAATTTTTCTGTCTACTTTTTTAACTAGACCTTGAAGAACTTTTCCAGGACCAACTTCAGTGAAAGATGTTGTTCCGTCAGCAATCATATTAGTCATGATTTGAGTCCATTTTACTGGTGCTGTAAGTTGAGCTACTAAGTTTTTCTTAATAATTTCAGGATCAGTAGTAGATTTAGCGTCAACGTTTTGATAGATAGGACATGTTGGAACACTAAATGTTGTGTTTTTGATAGCTTCAGCTAATTCTTCTCTTGCAGGCTCCATAAATGGAGAATGGAATGCTCCACCAACCTTTAAAGGAAGAGCTCTTTTAGCTCCAGCTTCTTTTAATTTTTCGCATGCTAATTCGATACCTTTCATGCTTCCAGAAATCACTAATTGTCCAGGACAGTTGTAATTAGCAGGAATAACTACTTCTTCAATGCTTTCACAAACATCTTCTACAGTCTTATCGTCAAGACCGATGATAGCAGCCATTGTAGATTGTTCTATTTCACATGCTTTTTGCATTGCTTGTGCTCTTTGAGATACTAATTTAAGACCATCTTCAAAGTTTAAAGCTCCGCAAGCTACTAATGCAGAAAATTCTCCTAATGAGTGACCAGCAACTACTTCAGGAGTAAAATCTTTTAGTGTTTTTGCTAATAATACAGAATGCAAGAAAATTGCAGGTTGAGTAACTTTAGTTTGTCTCAAGTCCTCGTCTGTACCATTAAACATGATTTCAGTGATATCAAAACCTAAGATTTCATTTGCTTTTTCAAATAATTCTTTGGCAATTTCTGAATTCTCATATAAATCTTTACCCATACCTGGGAATTGTGCTCCTTGTCCAGGAAAAACAAATGCTTTCATATTATTTTGTTTAAATTATTGTATTATAAAATGTCTTAATGCATTTTATTACTAATAAGTCTTATGAATTCTTCTCTAGTAGCTAAGTTTTTAAACGCACCACTAAAGTCTGATGTTGTAGTAACAGAATTTTGTTTTTGAACTCCTCTCATTATCATACACATATGTTGAGCTTCAATAACAACGGCTACTCCAAGAGGATCTAAAGTCTCTTGTATACATTCTTTAATTTGAGTTGTTAATCTTTCTTGAACTTGAAAACGTCGAGAGAAAGCTTCTACTACTCGCGCAATTTTACTAAGTCCTGTAATTTGTCCATTAGGGATATAAGCAACATGGGCTTTACCATAAAAAGGAAGTAAATGATGTTCACAAAGAGAAAAAATATCAATATCCTTCACTATAACCATTTGTCTATAATCTTCTTTAAACATTGCAGAACGCAAAATTGATTCTGGATCCATATTGTATCCTTGAGTCATAAATTGCATTGCTTTTGCTACTCTTAAAGGAGTTTTTTGAAGACCTTCTCTTTCTGCGTCTTCTCCAACAAGGCTAATAATTTCTTTATAGTGTTTTGCCATGTCTAGGGTTGCATTATCATCAAATCTTTCAATTTTCTGAAACCCCATATTTGGTTTGTTAATTGTAAATTCCATATATTTAAAACTTTAATGTCGCAAGGTAAATATTTTTATAAAAAAATCACATTTCTATACAATCTTTATTTAGAATCTCGGTAGATTACTCTAGGGGATAATATCATTAAAACTAATCCTCTTGTTAGCATAAACAATATAAGAGATAGCCATAAACTATGATTACCAATTATAGGATAACTTATAAATAATACGGGGAAGAAGATTGCTAATGCAGCTATAAGCATTGAATTTCTCATTTCTATTGATGCAGTAGCACCTATAAAAATTCCATCCCAAATAAAAGCACCAAATGCTGCTATTGGTAGTATAATTATCCAGTATATATATTCTTTAGATTGTTCTATTAATGCTTTGTCGTTGGTTAATATGTATAAGATATTCTCTTTGAATATTAAATATACAATAGAGAATATTAATGACATTATAAAACCTATTTTTAATAGTTTTTTTATGCAGATTTTTAGTGATTTATAATCGCCTGCACCAATAAATCGACCCACAAGAGCTTCAGCAGCGTATGCAAATCCATCAATTAAATATGAAAAGATATGTAGGAATTGTAGTAATAAACTATTTATTGCAAGAACATTTTTACTTATAGAAGCCGACTTATAAGTTATAAATGTAAAGACACTAATAACACAAATTGTTCTAATAAATATATCTTTACTAACATTGAAGAATTTATATATATCTTTTAATTTTCGAACTTGATATAGCGACCAATATTTAAATGTTTTTCTATAGTATTTAAGGAGTATAAATATTGCGCAAATAAATCCTGTATATTGAGCAAGAAGAGTTCCAAGAGCCACACCTTCAGATTTCATTCCTAATACTAATACAAAGAATGCTGAAAACGCAAAATTTAGAATGTTCACTAATATGGATATAATCATCGGAGATTTAGCATTTTGCATTCCGATAAACCATCCTAGAAGGCTATACAAACCTATTGTTGCAGGTGCAGCCCATATTCGTATATAAAAATACTCTTTAGCTAATTCTTTAACTTCAGGTTCTGTTTGTATAATAGAGAAAGCTAATTTCTCTATAGGAATTTGAAGAGCTAGAATAAGTAAACTTCCTGTTATAGCTACAAACAAAGAATGAGATAGACATGTTAAACTTTTGGTAAAATTTCTTTTCCCATATGCTTGAGCTGTAAATCCTGTAGTTGTCATTCTCAAAAAGACAAACGACATATATATGAAATTAAATATCATACCACCAAGAGCTATAGCTGAAACATAGTTAATAGCCTCTGTTTTAAGGTATCCAACTAATGCCATATCAATCATTCCTGCTATTGGAACACTGATATTGCTTATTATATTTGGTATTGCTAATTTTAGAATTTTCTTATTCATGGTGCAAATATCTCAAAATTTATGAGAATCATTAAATTATTTACATTATTTAGTTTTTGAGATTGGAAAATTATTGTAACTTTTACCTAAATTTATAAAACACACTATTATGAAATTCGAATTACCAAAATTACCTTATGAAATTGATGGTTTAGAACCATTTATGAGTAAAGAAACAATAGAATACCACTATGGTAAACACCACCAAGCTTATACAAATAATTTAAATAAGTTGATAGAAGGAACAGAATTTGAGAATGCTCCTCTTGAAGAGATAATCAAAAAGTCTGAAGGTGGGATATTTAACAATGCAGCTCAATATTATAATCATACTTTCTTTTTTGAAGCTTTAAGACGCGATGGTCAAGAAGGACCTAGTGGTGAATTATTAAAGTTGATTGATAAAAAATATGGTTGCTTCGAATCGTTTAAAGAGCAATTTAGTGCTAAAGCTGCTACTCTTTTTGGTTCTGGTTGGACTTGGTTAATTGTTGATGCTGATGGATCATTAGATATTATGCAAACATCTAATGCTGATACTCCTATTCGTGAAGATTTAAAACCTTTAATGTGTATTGATGTATGGGAGCATGCTTACTATATTGATTATAGAAATGCTCGTCCTAGTTTTATTTCTAGATTCTGGGAAATCGTTAATTGGGAGGTTGTAGAATCAAGATTATAATTAATTATTTATAATAAAATGAAAGCCGAGATCTTTATTAAAGATCTCGGCTTTTTGGTATGTACTTTTGGTGTACTTTCTCCGTCTAAAATGGGACTTAATACGGACTTGATACGGAGAGGGTAGGTCTAAAAATTAGTCTATCTCTCTAAAAGGAGCTACCGCTCTTTTAAAAATACCATGTATATACGCAATCATCATTCCGTAATTTGCAACAGGAATTCCTGCTTCAATTGCTGGTTGTAATCTGCTTTCAAGTTGTTTTCTTGTAATCATACATCCACCACAATGAATTATTAAAGCATATTCATTTATATCTCTTTTAATTTCTGAAAGTCCTGATATAACTTCAAATTTTAAATCTTTTTTAGTGTATTTAGTCATCCAATTAGGAAGTTTAACTCTACCAATATCTTCGCATGAAACATGGTGAGAACAAGCCTCTAAGATTAATACTCTATCTCCATCTTTAAGTTTATCTATTTGAGGAGTTCCTTTTATATATTCATTAAAGTTTCCTTTGAAGCGAGCTAGAACAGTGCTAAAACTTGTTAGTTCAATATCTTCAGGAATTAATTTATCTGCTTCTTTAAATATTTGACTATCAGTAATAACTAATCTAGGCTTAATACCAGTCGTTTTAAGGAAGTTTTCAACTTGTTCGGGTTGTATTACAATATTAGTGCAATAGTTGTCTAAAACGTCTCTAATGAGCTGAACTTGAGGAAGAATCATTCTACCTACAGGAGCTTCTGAGTCGATTGGGCATATTAGCATCACAATATCATCCTCTTTAAGAAGGTCACCTATAACTGAAGTATTCTTATGAGATAGATTTTTTGCTAGCTCTTTAATCTTTTCTATTAATAGATTTTGATTGGGATTTATAGCCGAATAATTAATAACTTCTGTTTTAAGTTCATTCTTAACATATTCTATTGTTTCCTTTTTTAAAGGACATATGTCAGATTTATTATTAATTACTAGATATGGAACTTTTCTATAGTTCAATTCTTTGATTATAGATTGGTCAAAATCGGTTAATTCACTATTATTTATAACAAGTATAGCAAAATCGATAGTGGATATAGTGTGAAGAGTTTTCTTAATTCTTTCTTTACCTAAATCGCCATTGTCATCAACACCTGCAGTGTCAATTAGTATAGCTGGTGCAAAATCTAGAATTTCATATGATTTTTTAACTGGATCGGTTGTTGTTCCAGGAGTTTCAGAAACAATTGCTATTTCTTGTCCTGTAATGGAATTTATTAAAGAACTTTTCCCCATATTTCTTTTTCCATAAATTCCAATGTGAAGTTTGTTGTCCTTAGTACTCATTTATGTGTGTTTTTAGTTTTTAGGTGTAGTTGTTGATATCTTCTTCTGATATTGAAGAATCTGAAAGAATAATTAATCTTTCAATTATATTTTTTAATTCTCGTATATTCCCTTTCCAGTTTCTTTCCTTTAGTTTCTCAATAGCAGCTTTAGAAATTTCTTTCTTAGGTATTGCCATTTCGTTACAAATGATATTAATAAAGTGATATGTAAGTTCATCAATATCATCTATTCTTTCATTTAAAGATGGAACTTTTATTAGAATAACACTTAATCGGTGATAAAGATCTTCTCTGAAATGTCCTTTGGCTATCTCTTTTTGAAGATTTTTATTTGTGGCTGCAATAACTCTTACATTAACATCAATTTTTCCATCTCCACCAACTTTTGATATTGTGTTTTCTTGAAGAGTTCTAAGCATTTTTGCTTGTGTATCTAGACTCATATCACCTATTTCGTCGAGAAATAGTGTTCCATTGTTGGCTAGTTCAAATTTACCTTTCTTTGATTTGTAAGCTGAAGTGAAAGCTCCTTTTTCATGTCCAAAGAGTTCACTTTCAATTAATTCAGATGGGATAGCAGCACAGTTGACATCAATAAAAGGATTTAATTTTCTAGTACTGTTTTCGTGTATCTGTCTTGCAACTAACTCTTTACCAGTTCCATTATCTCCAGTAATAAGAACTCTAGCATCTGTTGGTGCTACTTTATCAATGATGTTTTTGACTTTTTCTAGAGCTTTAGAATGCCCAATCATTTTATATTTACTGCTGATAGATTCGCTAAGATGTTTTGTGGTTTCTTGTAGACTAGCCTTTTCAGTAGCATGTTTAATGGTTAGGATAATTCTATTTAAATCGAGAGGTTTTTCAATAAAATCGAAAGCTCCTAGTTTAATGGATTCTACGGCAGTGTCGATATTGCCGTGACCAGAAATCATGATTACAGGAGTTTGATTTGTGGGTTTTATTTTTTTAAGGACTTCAATACCGTCAATTTCAGGCATCTTTATATCACAAAAGATAAGATCGAAGTTCGATTTGTGTATAATCTCTAATCCTTCAATTCCATTTGCAGCTAGTTCTACTGAATGATTTTCGTATTCAAGTATTTCTTTTAAGCTATTGCGAATGCTTTTTTCATCGTCTATAACAAGTATTTTAGCCATTTCTATTAAATTATAGGGTATAAAAAAAACTATTCCCACATAGAATGTAGAGAATAGTTTTTTATTTGGATGTAATTACTTACCGAAATTTTCCATTTCTTTTTCCATTTTTTCGTTGAATTTGTGAGCTTCAAAATCTTGTCTTAAAGCAGCTTCTTTAGAAATGTTTGTTTTAATTTTATTTAAAACAGCATCTTTAGCAACTTCAACAGCAACATAAGTTACATATTTACCATTCTTTTGGTAAGTTTTAGAACATATAACAGAAAGATTGTTAATTTCTTGTTTAACAAGTTCTTTAGTTAAATTTTCAAATTTATCTTGAAAATTCATTTTATCAGAAATTTGTCTTTCGTTAGTGTATTGCTCAGTCGATCTTTTGATAATCTTGTTAATAGAAGCAGCAAGGTTAGCTGAAGCAGCTAGATTTGCTTTTCTTTTCGAAGTTTGAAGATCTAAACTTGTACCAATACCAGTTGCTCTGAAGGCAATTTTGTCTGTATGAAATTCAGCATCTCCACAAGGAGTTACGATTTCTGTTCCTAGAGCATTTTCTTGTTGTTTAGTTAGTCCTTTTTTTGAACCACAGCTAGCTATTGTAATTGCTAACGTACATACTATTAAGTATTTGATAATTTTCATAACAATGGTTTTATAATGTTTTTATAATATCTTGAGAGTAAAAATTAAATATTTAATTTACTCTTATAGTATCAAAAATAGTAAATTCTTGTTTTCGAACCTAAATATTTATATACTTTCTATATACCTGTATATGTAATTAGTATCTTAACCATTTCCATAACTCTTTGTATGTTACCTTCTTACCATACATTAATATACCAACACGATATATTTTAGCAGAAAGTGCAATAAGAGCTATTACTGTTGCAATAAGAGACACCATAGAGACTATAATTTCCCATGTAGGTACTCCAAAAGGTATTCTTACCAACATTACAATAGGTGATGAGAAAGGAATTACAGAAGCCCAAAAAGCAAGAGCACTTTCAGGATTTTTCATAGCAGCTATACCAATATATAATGCAGCAACCATTATAATCATTAAAGGAGTCATAAATTGGTTAGTTTCTGTTTCACTATCAACAGCAGAAGCTATTGCAGCAAATAGAGAAGCATATAAAAGATATCCTCCAATAAAGAAAAATAGGAAGTATAGAGCATAGTTTGAAAGCATTCCAGGGTCTAAAGTTTTAGATAGGGAACTAGCAATATTTAGTTGTTCAATATCCATTCCTGAAGTTTGAGCAAGTTGAGCCATATCTGTTGTTTGGCGTAGGGTTTCCATATCTATATTAGGCATAAGGATTAGCTGTCCTACAATAAATAAGATTCCAATAAAAACAATCCATATAAGGAATTGAGTAAGTCCAACAAGAGCAATACCTATAATTTTACCAATCATTAGTTGGAAAGGTTTAACCGACGAAATAATAACCTCAACAATTCTATTACTTTTTTCCTCTATAACACCTCGCATAACTTGAGTACAGTACATAAGTATAAACATGTAGATTATGAATCCACCAACCATACCAAGTATAGAAAGAATTTCTGAAGAGCTTTCTTTAGCAGTACCACTTTCAACATCAAGTTTAAGTGTTTTAAGTTCTATTCTAGTTTTAGTAGCAGCAAGTTGTTTATCTAAGTCTGGAATACCAATTTTACTTAGAATGGCATTCTTTTTAAGGTTTTCAATTTTGAAAGATACCTGTTTAGATATTCTGTTTTTAACTTCCATAGGGACTTGCATTTTAGAGAAAAGTTCAGCTTCATTTTTCTCAATTATGTCTTTTGGAAGATATAGTACAGCATAATAATCTTTTTCAAGAAGATTGTTTTTCTCTTTCTCGAAATTTACATCTTTAAGATACTTATATTTAGTGTATTCTGTAGATGTAACAGGTTGTTCTATTGTTGATTCGTTTATTACAGCAACATTTCTTACTTCTTTATCATCGTGAACCATCATGAAGATAAGGAATGCATAGAAAAGTGCAAAAAGAATAGGTACAGCAAGTGTAAGTATAATAAAACTTTTTTTTCTAGCGCGAGTAAGAAATTCGCGTTTTATAATTATTAGTATTTTATTCATGTCGGTATGCTTTATTTTTTGTTATTATTATCTACAAGTTGGATGAAAATATCATTCATAGTAGGAATTATTTCACGGAAAGAAACAAGTTTGTTGTTTTCAATAATCTTAGAGATTAATTGATTTGTTTCTATTTCATTAGATTTAATAATATCAAAGAAGTGTTGATTGTTATTAGAGTGTTGGTTAGAAATATTAAATTGTTTTGAAAGTTCTTCAAGACAGTCTGTATTTCCTTCATAGCATATTTCAAATTTGTTTGTGCTATGTTTCATTCTAATTTCTTCAACAGTACCTTCAACAATTTTCTTAGAATTGTTAATTAAAGCGATATCAGTACAAATTTCTTCAACAGACGACATATTGTGAGTTGAAAAAATTATTGTTGTCCCATTATCTTTAAGGTTTAGAATTTCATTTTTTAAAAGATTTGCATTGATAGGGTCGAATCCACTAAAAGGTTCATCAAAAATTAACAATTCTGGTTCGTGAAGAATAGTAATTATGAATTGAATCTTTTGTGCCATACCTTTTGAAAGTTCTTCAACTTTTTTGTCCCACCAAGTTGAGATTTCAAATTTATCAAACCAGTGTTTTAAACGTTTTTTCGCTTCTGTTTTTGATAAACCTTTTAATGTTGCAAGATAAACAGCTTGATCGCCTACTTTCATCTTTTTGTATAGTCCTCTTTCTTCTGGTAGATATCCTATTCTATTTACATCCGACGGTTTTAGGGGCTGTCCGTCAAATATAATTTCTCCAGAATCTGGAGCAGTTATTTGGTTTATTATTCTAATAAGTGAAGTTTTACCAGCACCATTTGGACCTAATAAACCATATACTGAGCCTTTGGGAATAGAAATAGAAACTTTATCTAGAGCCTTGTGATTGGCATAGTTTTTATCAATGTTAATGGCTTCAAAAAATGTCATTGGGTATAGTATTTTAGTTTATACAATAAGGCCTCATTATGCATAAACATAATGAGGCCTATAAAAATTAGTCTTCTAATTCAATCATAATGTAGTCTTTTGGTACAGCTTGATCAACTTCGATGTTAATTTTTTTGATTGTTCCACTTTTTGGTGCAACAATTTTATTTAACATTTTCATTGCTTCTAATATCAAAAGTTCTTCTCCAGCTTCAACTTTTTGGCCTATTTCGACCTCAATTTTTCTGATAGTACCTGGAAGAGTAACTATTATATGATTTGGGTTTTTAGCTTCCCATTTCTTACGATTTTTGTAATTAGTCGTAAGTTTCGTCTTATAAGTACAATCATGTACTATAATTTCGCTATAATCTTCTGTACACATAATTACGTTTTTTAAAATGGAGGAATTCCATGTTTCTTTTTAGGCATAGATGCAACTTTACCTTTAGAAACTTCGAAAGAATGGATTAACACTTTTCTAATTTCTTCTGGTTCAATAACAGAATCGATATACCCTTTAGATGCAGCAACGTAAGGATTAGCAAATTTATCTTTGTACTCTTGAACCTTCTCAACTCTCATTGCTTCAGGATCTTCAGCACCAGCTATTTCTTTTCTAAAGATAATGTTTGCAGCACCTTGAGGTCCCATAACAGCGATTTCTGCAGTAGGAAGTGCATACATGAAGTCAGCTCTTAGGTGACGAGAGTTCATAGCGATGTAACCACCACCATAAGCTTTACGGATAATAACTGTGATTTTTGGTACAGTAGCTTCAGAATAAGCATAAAGTACTTTTGCACCGTGACGGATAACACCAGCATGCTCTTGGTCTACACCAGGAAGGTATCCAGGCATATCTTCAAGAGTTAAAATAGGGATGTTGAACGCATCACAGAATCTAATGAATCTAGCAGCTTTATCAGAAGAGTCGCAGTCAAGAACACCAGCTAAAACAAGAGGTTGGTTCGCAACGAAACCTATAGTTTCACCGTTAATTCTACCGAAACCTATAACGATATTACCTGCGAAATCTTTTTGAATTTCAAAGAAATCAGAATCATCTGCAATACATTTGATGCAGTCTCTGATATCGTAAGGAATTGTAGGATCTTCAGGAACCACTTCTTCAATTTTGTACTCTGGTTTTGGAGGTTTAGCAGGGAAAGACTTAGCTTTCTTGTCGCAACTCCAAGGAATGAAAGTAACAAGTTTTTTAATTTGCTCGAAACATTCGTTCTCAGTTTCAGCGTAGAAATGAGCATTACCGTTGATTTCACTGTGAACTTTAGCACCGCCAAGTTCTTCCATTGAGATTTCTTCGCCAAGCACAGATTTAATAACGCCAGGACCAGTAATAAACATTTTAGAGATGTTGTTTACTACGAATACGAAGTCTGTTAGAGCTGGAGAATATACAGCACCACCAGCACATGGTCCTAAGATTACAGATAATTGAGGAATAACCCCTGAAGCTAATGTATTTCTGAAGAAGATTTCTCCATATCCAGCAAGAGAATCAACCCCTTCTTGGATACGAGCACCACCCGAATCATTAATACCAATCAAAGGTACACGCAATTTAAGAGCGTGATCCATAATCTTTGTTATTTTTCTTGCATGCATAAGACCAAGAGATCCACCTGCAACAGTAAAATCTTGAGCATAGATACAAATAGGTTCACCGTAGATAGTACCTGTACCAATGACAACACCATCTCCTTGAAGAACTTTCTTGTCCATTCCAAACTCACGACCTTGATGTTCAACGAATAAATCATACTCGCAGAAAGAGTCTTCATCAACGATAGCTAAGATTCTTTCTCTAGCAGTAAGTTTACCCATGGCAACTTGCTTCTGGATAGCTTTTTCTCCGCCACCAAGTTGTGCTTTTTCTTTTCTTTTTCTTAAATCAAGAATGTTATTTTTCAAAGACATATAAAATTACTTTGGTTTATATTTTAGTAGCTTGCTTTTTAGGGCAATTTACTATCATTTAACGCACAAGGATACAAAAAAAAACATTTACAATGAACAAAATGCCCGAATTTTTGAATTTGAATTCAAAATTCGGGCATTAGGTGTATGTGGTTTTAGATGTTTACTTTTTGTTAGATATAACTTGTCCAATAACCTCTAAACGTACAGAATGGTGTTTTGGGTCGTTTGTTATTATGTTTATAAATTTGTGTTGACGACCACTTTTATTTTTTGCATTAAAAGTTATTTTGATTTTTGCAGATTGTCCACCTTTTATCTTTTTTGTTTTAGAAAATACAGCAGTACATCCACAACTAGCTATGATTTTATGAATAATTAATTCGTTTTTACCTTCGTTTTTAAAAATGAAATCTTTACTAGTTTTTTCACCTTCTTTAATTGTTCCAAATTTAAATTTAGTTGTTTCGAATTTTATTTTAGGAGCATTTTTTAATTCTTTAGGTGTTAGTTTAGTGAAATCTTCTGTTATTGTGGCATTTACAATAATGTCATTTTTAAATGAATGTTTGTTGTTAACGTATAATTTTAAACGATTATACATATAACCATAGTCTTTTTTTATTTCTCCATTAACACCTATTGTTATTTTAGCTATTTCTTTAGGTTTAAGTTTAATGTTTTCAGGAGTTATTATTATATGGTTTGGTATATTTCTGAAACTTAATTCTGTTTCTTTGTCTGAGTAGTTAAGAATTTGAACAGTGTCTAGTTTTATTTGTTTGTCGGTAACTTCGTTGAAAAATAGTCTATTTCTATATTTTTTGAATCGTAATACTCCTGCTTTTGTAGGGAATTTTTCTTCTAAACTAAGTGGACGAGGAATTATATTACCTCTTATATAAAGAATAGCAATTTTGTTTTTTGCATTCGATTTGATTGTTATTGTTCTAGCAAATTTCCCTTTTTTCTTTTTGGGATTATATGTTATAGTTATTTTTTCACTTTTATTAGGTAATATCGGTTGTTTTGGAAATGAGATATTAATTCTTGATGTAGACGTGTTTGCCCCAGTTATAATTAGAGGGCCAGTTCCTGTGTTTGTGAATTCAAAGCTTACAGTAGCAAGACCTTTTTCTTCTTGATAATTATTCAAATATTTATTGTATGTTTTGAACTTTATATATGAGTACTTTTTTTGAGCAAATCCTAAATTTGCTATGCATGCAAGTAGTGCTAATAGAATAATTCTTCTCATTTTTCTTAAGTTTATCTTTGACCTTGGTTTATACACAAATATATACAATAATTGTACTAATTCTTTATATGTAGTATTTTAAATAGGAAAAAAAAGTAAATTAAGACTTGTAAGTATCTATAAATTATGTATTTTTGCCAAAACTCTCAGAGGAGAGTAAAAGTTAATTATAAAATATTGAAGAAAATGAATTACTTAACAGCTGAAAAAAAGGAAGAGCTTTTTTCTAAGTACGGGAAGTCTAATAAAGACACAGGTTCAACAGAAGGACAAATCGCTTTATTTTCATACCGTATTGCTCATTTAACAGAGCATTTGAAATCTAACAAACATGATTTTGCTACACAAAGAGCATTAATCAAATTAGTAGGAAAGCGTAGATCTTTATTAGATTATTTAAAGAAAAACGACATCGAGCGTTACCGTTCAATTATTGCTGCTTTAAAACTAAGAAGATAATTAGACAAGAAAATAAAAACAACTTCGCTTTATGCGGGGTTGTTTTCTTTTTATTTAGAAAATACGTTGTTAGTAAATAATTTTCTCTATATTACTGTAGATTAATGGCTTCGTATAAGTTAACGAAGCAGGATGACGATGATAAAAACAATAAATTAGAATTTTATGAATGTAGTTGAAAAAACAATTACTCTTGCTGATGGAAGAACCATCACATTAGAAACAGGAAAATTAGCTAAGCAGGCTGATGGAGCTGTTATGTTGAAAATGGGTAATACTATGTTGCTTGCAACAGTAGTATCTGCACCGGATGCAAAACCAGATGTTGACTTTATGCCATTATCTGTTGATTATAAAGAGAAATTTTCTGCAATGGGTAGATTCCCTGGAGGTTTTTTAAAGAGAGAGGCTAGACCTTCTGATTATGAAATATTAATCTCAAGATTAGTTGATAGAGCTTTAAGACCATTATTTCCAGAAGATTATCACGCTGAAACATTTGTTAATGTAACATTATATTCTGCTGATGAAGAGTCTATGCCAGATGCTTTAGCAGGTTTAGCTGCTTCTGCTGCTATTGCAGTTTCAGATATTCCATTGCTAGAACCAATATCAGAATGTCGTGTAGCAAGAATAGATGGTGAGTTTAAAATTAACCCAACATTCTCTGAGCTAGAAAAGGCTGATATGGATATTATGGTAGCTGCTACCATGGATAATATTATGATGGTTGAAGGTGAATTTAATGAAGTTAGTGAGCGTGAAATGCTTGACTCTATTAAATTTGCACATGAAGCTATTAAAGTTCAATGTCAAGCTCAACTTGATTTAGCAGAAGCTGTAGGTTCTACAGTGAAAAGAGAATATTGCCACGAAGTGAATGATGCAGAATTGAAGCAAAAAGTTTGGGATGAATTATATGATAAAACATATGAGACAGTTTCAGAAGGTTGTGCTGATAAGCATTTAAGAGGAGAAAAGATTGCTGCTATTGAGGAGGAATTCTTATCTCAATATTCTGAAGAAGAAAGAGCTGAAGTTGCTGGATTGGTTCACAAATATTATCACGATTGCCATAAGGATGCAGTTCGTAATATGATATTAGATAAAGGTGTTCGTTTGGATGGTCGTAAGACTCACGAAATTAGACCAATATGGTCGGAGATTGATTATTTACCAGGTGCTCATGGTTCTTCAATCTTTACAAGAGGTGAAACTCAATCTTTATCTACTGTTACTTTAGGAACAAAACTTGATGAGAAGATTGTTGATAATGTTCAATTTAAAGGAAAAGAGAGATTTTTATTACACTATAATTTCCCTCCATTTTCTACTGGTGATGCACGAGCTTCTCGTGGTTTAAGTAGACGTGAGGTGGGGCATGGTAATTTAGCTCATAGAGCTTTAAAACGTATGTTACCAGATAATTATCCTTATATTATTAGAATTGTTTCTGATATCTTAGAATCGAATGGTTCGTCTTCTATGGCTACTGTTTGTGCTGGTACTCTAGCTCTTATGGATGCTGGTGTTCCTATGAAGAAGCCAGTTTCTGGTATTGCTATGGGATTGATTACAGATAATAAGAGATATGCAGTTCTTTCTGATATTCTTGGTGATGAGGATCATTTAGGAGATATGGACTTTAAGGTAACAGGTACAGAAGATGGTATTACTGCTACTCAAATGGATATTAAAGTTGATGGTCTTCCATATGAGATTCTTGAGCAAGCTTTAGAGCAAGCAAAAGAAGGTAGAATGCATATTTTAGGTAAGATTGCTGAGACTATTGAAGCTCCACGTGAAGATCTTAAGCCTAATGCTCCAAGAATTGTAAGTTTAACAATTCCTAAAGATTTAATTGGTGCTGTTATTGGTCCTGGTGGAAAAGTAATTCAAGAAATCCAAGAAGTTTCAGGTGCTACAATAGTTATTGAAGAGGAAGATGGACATGGTGTTGTTGATATTTCTGCAACAAATAAAGAAGCTATTGATATGGCTCTTGAAAGAGTAAATGCTATAGTTGTTCAACCTGAGATTGGTGAAGTTTATAAAGGTAAAGTGAAGAATCTTGCTTCATTTGGTGCTTTTGTTGAAATATTACCAGGTAAAGATGGATTGTTACATATTTCTGAGATAGATCACAAAAGAGTAAATTCTGTTGAAGATGTATTGAAAGTAGGTGATGAGATAGAAGTTAAATTGATTGGTGTTGATCCTAAGACTAAGAAATTGAAACTTTCTCGTAAGGTTTTATTACCAAAGCCAGAACGTACTGAGCCTAAGAAAATTGTAAAGAAACATGTTAAAGAAAATACAGATAAAGAATAAATCTTGATTTTCTGTAAAAGATAAATTTACATATATAAAAAGAGTTCTCTTAATTTTTGAATTATTGAGAACTCTTTTTTTTATTATTTATTGTGCTTTGAAAGGCATTCTGTTAATAATAGATCTTCCAAGAGTTACTTCGTCGATATATTCTAGTTCGTTTCCAACAGAAATTCCTCTTGCTATTGTGTTTATCTTGATATCAAATTCTTTTATCTTTTTATAGATGTAGAAATTTGTTATATCTCCTTCCATGGTTGCACTTAATGCGAATATTATTTCTTCAACTTCACCATTTTTCACTTTTTCTATAAGTGGATTGATATTTAATTTAGAAGGTCCATATCCCTCCATTGGTGAAATTAGTCCTCCAAGTACATGATATACTCCAAAATATTGTTGAGTATTTTCAATAGACATTACGTCTTTAATGTTCTCAACAACACAGATTAATTTTGAATTTCTTGATTTATCAGAGCAAATTGGGCATATTTCTTTATCTGAAATATTATGACAAATTTTACAATATTTAACTTTGGATTTTAGTTCAATAAAGCTGTTACTAAATTTCTTTACAGATTCAATATCTTCGTTTAATAAATGTAAAACAAGACGTAATGCAGTTTTTCTACCAATACCAGGCAATTTGGCAAATTGGTTTACTGCATTCTCTAATAGTTCTGAAGGTAAGTTATTTGTATTCATATAAAAGTTGCTAATAACATAATATCTTATTCAATATTTATGATTGTATAATTATATTAAATTTAAGAGATTATTGGATGTTTTTTTTGTAATAATATCTTATCTTTGAATTTTGGTAAAAGTACGAAATGTTTATAAACAACGGTATGAAAAGAAACATTATAAAATTAATTCTAGCATTTTTGATAATTATACCATTAAGTGTAAAAGGGTATACAGTAAAGAATAGACATGTTGCAGATTCTCTTATGATGTCACAAAATTATAAGGATGCAAGTATTAAAGTTCAAGGACTTCTTTCTGATGATCCGAAAAATGCAGAGTTAAACTTTATGTTAGGTATTTGTTATTTTCATACAAATAACGACATAAATAAAGCTATCTCACAGTTTGAGAAATCTTCTAAACTAACAAGAAGACATAAGCTTCTAATTGAGATAAGAGATTATCTGGCTAAATCGTATCATATTAATAAGGAGTTCGATAAGGCGATAATTATGTATCAAAAGGAAATGATGCTTATTAATCCTAGTAATAGAAGACGTTTAGAAGAAATAAGCACCAAGATGGAGCATACAAACTATGCTAAATCTGTTTGTGCTAGACCAGTTAAAGCTAGTTTTAAATTGCTTAATAATAATATTAATAGTGAATATGGGGATTATTCTCCTTATGTTACTGCTGATGAACATTATCTTTTCTTTACTTCTAGAAGAAAAAATACTTGTGATTTGAAGGCTATGGATGGGTATTATTATGAAAGAATTTATGTGTCAGAAAAAGTAGGAAATGATTGGGGAGAGGCGAAAGAACTGTTTCAAACTATTGAAAGAGGGCACTGGGCTGTAACATCTTTATCTTTTGATGGTAAAACTATGCTTTTGTATAAGGATGATTATAAAGGTAATGGTGATATTTATATTTCTTATTTTAGAGATAATAATTGGACTGAACCGTTGAAAATGGATGATTGTATAAATTCTAATTATACTGAAAGACAAGCTACTATATCTTCTGATGGTAAAAGAATATATTTCTCTAGTAATCGTCCTGATGGTAAGGGAGGTTTTGATATTTATTATTCAAATATAGGTGAAGATGGAGATTGGGGTGAAGCTATTAACGCAGGTGATGCGATAAATACAGAATATGATGAAAAAAGTCCTTTTATACATCCTAATAATAAAGTATTGTATTTTTCTTCAAATAATGAGTATTCAATTGGTGGTTTTGATATTTTCAAATCGGAATTGCAAAATGGTGCTTGGGGAAATTCGTTTAATGTAGGATTTCCTATAAATTCTACAAGAGATGATTTATTCTATTCTGTTACTATGGATGGAAGACGAGCTTATATTTCTGCTAGAAGACCAGAAGGACAAGGGTTGAATGATATTTATATGGTTACTCGAAATGATAAGGAAGCTAATGAGCAATTTGTTGTTAGTGGTGTCATTAAATCTTCAAATTTAGCTAATTCTAAGATTTCTATTAGAGCTAGAAGAGAGGGTGTTAGAGAAGTGAAAGTAAATCCAGAGGATGGTAGATTTATGTTTGTTATAGATTCTGGTAAAGAGTATAATATAGATTTTGAGGCAGAGGGTAAAGAAATAATGTATACTAAAATGATGTTCCCTTATAAGTATTATAATGATGTGAATCATGGTGTTATGACTTTAAATCCAATTCGTTTGAATGATAAGGCTGTAAAATATTATTCTACCGATTTAAGTATTGATTCATCGTACATGGGATTTGAGGATTCTTCTTCTATTCCTGTTGTTGGAGGAGATAAAGCTGTTTTATATATTATTAATGCAATAAATAAAGTTATTGAACCAGAAGATGAACCTGTAAGTAAGGTTGTTGATAAACCTGTGGTTACAGAAGATCCTAATGTTGTGAATGACGTTATTATTGAATCGAATACCGATGATGTGATGTATGTGATACAGTTACTAGCTGTAAGAAAGCAAAAACTTGTTTCATATTTTGGTAAATATGCTGATTATGTGGAATGTGTTCAAGGTGAAGATGGTATTTATAGATATCTTTATAAACAATATAGTACAGTTAAGTTAGCTGAAAAGAGTATGCGATTGATGAGACGAAGAGGTTATAAAGATGCTTTTGTAAGAGAAATTTCAAATGGCATACCAGGACGTATACTTACTAACGAAGAGATACCATTTAATGATATTAAGAAACCTTAATATTGGTATAATTATCTTTGTATAAGTTTTGGTTTTTGAAAATTTAATGTAAATTTGGGATGCTTAGAAAAGCATAATTTATTTAAATAAATATTGTAAAGATGAATGTACCTGAAAATTTAAAGTACTCTAATGATCACGAGTGGGTTCGTGTTGAAGGAGACGTAGCATATGTTGGTGTTACAGATTTTGCTCAATCACAATTAGGTGATATAGTTTTCGTGGAAATTGAAACTGAAGGTGAAGAAGTTGCACAAAATGAGGAGTTCGGAACTATTGAAGCTGTAAAAACAGTTTCAAGTTTAATGATGCCAGTTTCTGGTGAGGTTCTTGAAGTAAACGAAGCTCTTGAGGATTCTCCAGAATCAGTTAATTCTGACCCTTATGGTGAAGGATGGATGATTAAGATTTCAATCGAAGATGCATCTCAATTAGACGCACTATTATCTGCTGAGCAATACAAAGCAATTTTGTAAAAGAGATAAATAATAGTTTATAGAAGGGTTTTCTAAGGAAAGCCCTTTTTTTTGTGCTTAATAAAGAAAATAAGTATTATTTTTGAAAAGACTTAAAATAAAATACAATGACATTAATAAAATCAATTTCAGGAATTAGAGGTACTATTGGTGGTAAGCCAGGTGAGGGATTAAGTCCTTTGGATATAGTAAAGTTTACCTCTGCTTTTGGTACTTGGGTAAAAAAGAATACGGGAAAAGATAAATGTAGAATAGTTGTAGGTAGAGATGCTAGAATTTCTGGTCCTATGGTTGATAGTATAATTACTTATTCTCTTGTCGGTTTAGGTATAGATGTAATTAATATTGGTTTAGCTTCTACACCAACTACTGAAATAGCTGTTATAGATGAAAAAGCTGATGGTGGTATCATTATTACTGCTTCTCATAATCCAACTCAATGGAATGCTCTTAAACTTCTAAATAATCATGGTGAATTTTTAAATGCTGAAGAGGGAGAAGATGTTCTTCATCTAGCTGAAAATGACATGTATAATTATGCTGAGGTTTTCGATTTAGGAACCGTTACTAATATTGATAATTATACTGATATTCATATTAAAAAAGTTCTTGATCTTGAATTAGTTGATGTAGATTTAATTAAAAAAGCAGACTTTACTGTTAGTGTTGATGCTGTGAATTCAGTTGGAGGTATTGCTATTCCTAATCTTTTAAAAGCACTTGGTGTTAATAAAGTTATTGAATTGAATTGTGAACCAAATGGGCATTTTGCTCATAATCCTGAACCTATTCCAGCTAATTTAGTTGATATTTCTAAAACTACTAGAGATAATAATGCTGATCTTGGTATTGTTGTTGATCCTGATGTAGATAGACTTGCTCTAATTTGTGAAAATGGTGAAATGTTTGGTGAAGAATATACTTTAGTTTCTATTGCTGATTATATTTTATCTAATACTAATGGAAATACTGTATCTAACTTGTCTTCAACAAGAGCTTTGAGAGATGTTACTAATAAATATGGTTCTGAGTATAATGCTGCAGCAGTTGGTGAAGTTAATGTTGTTGCTAAAATGAAGGAAACTAATGCTGTAATCGGAGGAGAGGGTAATGGAGGAGTTATTTATCCTGAATCTCATTATGGTAGAGATGCTTTAGTAGGTGTTGGATTGTTTTTAACTCTTTTAGCTAAAAGTAAAATGAAGTGCTCAGAGCTTAAAAAAGAATATCCTCAATATTTTATATCAAAGAATAAAATTGAACTTACTCCAGAGATTAATGTGGATGCGATATTAGAAAGTGTTAAGTCGAAATATGCTAAAGAAAATATTACTGACATTGATGGTGTGAAAATAGATTTTGTTGAGGGGTGGGTACACCTTAGAAAATCTAATACAGAACCTATTATTAGAGTTTATTCTGAAAGTTCATCTGAAAAAGAAGCTAATGATTTGGCAGAAACTGTTATCAATTTTGTGAAATCAATGATTTAATTCTTTTTATATGCTAATTGAATTTTTCAAACATATAAGTTCTCTTGAATTAGTTATTGGTATTTTATTGATTGTATTAGTATTATCTATTATAACAATTAGATATATTTATATCTATAAGTTGACAAAGTGTAAATCGGTTTTAAGTGGAAGTATGCATTCTGTATCTTTAGTTATTATAGCTAAAAATGATGCTAAATTCTTAGAAAATAATTTAGAACTGTTTTTGAATCAAGCTTATGAGAATTTTGAGGTAATTGTTGTTGATGATGGATCTTTTGATGGTACTGCAAGTCTAGTAGCTAAATACATGCAGAAATATCCAATATTGAGATTAACAAGTATTAGTCCAGACAAAAAATTTGTGCATACAAAAAAATTGGCTATTAATGTTGGTTTAAAGGCAGCTAAAAATGATATAGTTATATTTACAGATGCTAATTGTTACCCTTGTTCGAAAAAGTGGATTGATAATATTCAGGCAGGATTTGTCGAAGGAATTGATATTGTTATTTCTTATGCTAATTTTGTTACAAACAATTCATTTTTAGGTAAGTTTATTATTTATGATAGATTGTGTAACTTTTTAAGATTTTCTTCTTTTGCTTGTTTTGATAAGGCAATTAGAGGAGATTTTTTAAATTTAGCTTTTAGAAGAAATGCATTTTTGAATACGAATTCTTATGGAGGAGATGCTTTAAAAGAAGAAGGTGTAGATGTTTTGCCTATTATTAGATTGAGAAAATCTAAAAATATTTCTATAGTCGTTAATAAAACTTCAAAAATTTATGTTGATTATATTGATATAAAAAAGGAGTGGACATATTATAAAACTTTGTATTTTAAGTCTGTTAAATATTATTCATCAAGTATAAAATTTATGATTGGTGTAATCCCATCAATTTTTATTACAACGAATATAATTTTATTGATTTGTTTCATAAATACTAGATATGTTCTGTTACTATCAGGTTTGATTCTTTTTTATGCTCTATCAATGTATATCTATAAAAGAATTTGTTTGAAAATGTTTGATATTAAAGGGATGAATTTCCTTGTTCCTATCTTTGAAATATATAGATCATATTATAATTTGATTTACTATTTTAAAGTTAAGAAGTAATAAATAATTGTGTATATTTGTAAAAATAAATTAATAAGATATGAATAAAACAAGTCAAATTTTAAATGGAATAATAATTGTAGCTTTAGTAGTTTTATATGTATTATTCTTTAATCAAAAGAAAAATGTTGTAGAGCCAGTGAAGGCAGTTGCTGGAAGTGAATCAGTAGTGTATATGAATATAGATTCTTTATTATTGAATTATAATATGGCTAAAGATTTGAATGAAGCCTTCTTGAAAAAACAAGAAGAAAGAAGAACAAATCTTAATATTAAAGCAAAGGCTCTTGAAAAAGAAGCTATAGCTTTGCAGAAAAAGATCAAAAATCATGGTTTTATAACGCAAGCTAGAGAAAATCAAGCTCAGAGAAACTTTATGATTAAGCGTAATAAACTACAAAAATTACAAGAAGAGTATGGTTTAAAAGCGCAATCAGAACAAGCAGAAATGAATAAGAAATTGTATGACAAAATTATGTCTTATTTGAAAGTGTATAATAAACAAAAAGGATATGATATAATTTTAAGTACAACCAAAGGTGGTACTGTTTTTTATGCAAAACAGGGGTACAATATAACTAATGATGTCTTAAAAGGATTAAATAAAGGTTATAAGAAATAGTAAGATTTATTTTAATATATGAAGGAATCTCATTTATGGGATTCCTTTTTTTTAATGAATAATATGAAATCAGTAGAAAGATATTTAAATAGAAATACCTTATATGATTCTTTAATTTCTAAAGAAGCAAATAAGGATCTAAAAGTAATAGTTACAATTCCAGCGTATAATGAACCAGATATATTAGAGTGTTTAAATTCTTTTTTAAAATGTGATTCTATTGATGGTAGTGTTGAGATTATTGTATTAATAAATTCTTCTGAATCAGAATCAGATAAAACAATTTTAGAAATAAATGAACAATCTTATAAATCTATTAAATCTTGGATATCTACAGTAAACTCACCTTTTATAACTTTTCATGTACTCCATATTAATAATCTTCCATCTAAAAATGCTGGAGTTGGATTAGCTAGAAAAATTTGTATGGATGAAGCTTTAAGACGTTTTGTTTCCATAGAAAATTATGATGGTATTATAGTTGGATACGATGCTGATACTATTTGTGAAACGAATTATTTCACTTCAATTGAATCATATTTTGCAGATAAAAGAAAAAATGGTGCATCAATTTATTTTGAACACCCTATAGAAGGAAAAGAGTATACAGAAATGGTTTATTTAGCTTCTGCTTATTATGAACTTTATTTAAGATATTATAATATGTTATTAAGATACCTTAATCATCCGCATGCTTATCATTGTATTGGTTCTGCGTTTGCTGTAAGAGCCTCGGTTTATGCAGCACAAGGGGGAATGAATAAGAAACAGGCTGGTGAAGACTTTTATTTTATACAAAAGATTATAGCTATTGGAAATTTTGGATATATTAATACTACTTGTTTACATCCTTCTTCAAGAATTTCTGAGAGGACTCCTTTTGGAACAGGAAGGTCTATAAATGAAATGATTAATTCATCTTCTATAGATTATCTAACTTTTGCTTTTGATTCAATTTTACCTTTAAAAGAAATATTTAATGATATAGATAAATTTTATAAGGAAACACTTGTTATAGATAAATTTTCTGAACCATTAAAATCATACCTTTTAGAAATTAATTTTATTGAATCTTTAAAACAAATAAACTCAAACTGTTCTAGTTTAGAAACTTTTAGAATGAAATTTTATATGTACTTCAATATATTTAAGATATTGAAATATTTAAATTTTGTATCAAGAACTATATATCCAAAAAGTTCGGTGATTGAAGAATCTTATAAACTTTTAAAAATTTTATCTGAAAAGGTGAAAGATAAATCTGTATTTACTTTATTAGAAAGATATCGAGATTTAGATCGACTTATGAAATAATAATGTTTTAATGCAATATATAATAATAAAAAAAGCAGATACTAAATAAATGTATCTGCTTTTATATATAGAATTTAAAAGATTATAATTTCTTTTTAACCTCTACTTCTTCAAAGGCTTCAATAAAGTCTCCTACTTTAATATCATTGTAGTTATTAATACTAATACCACATTCATATCCAGTTGCAACTTCTTTAACATCATCTTTGAAACGTTTAAGAGCACCTAGTTCTCCAGAGTAAACTACGATACCATCTCTAATAAGTCTAATCTTATTGTTTCTTTTGATTTTACCTTCTCTAACAAGACATCCAGCAATTGTTCCAACTTTAGAGATTTTGAATGTATTAAGAACTTCAATTTGGGCTGTAATTTCTTCTTTTATTTCAGGAGAAAGCATACCTTCCATTGCAGATTTAACATCTTCAATAGCATCATAAATAATAGAGTATAATCTAATATCTATTTCTTCATGTTCAGCCATTCTTCTAGCTCCTAGCGATGGTCTTACTTGGAAACCAATGATAATTGCATTTGAAGCAGTTGCAAGCATAACATCTCCTTCTGATATTTGTCCTACAGCTTTATGAATAACATTTACTTGAATTTCTTCTGTTGAAAGTTTAATTAACGAATCTGATAAAGCTTCTATAGAACCATCAACGTCACCTTTAACAATAACATTTAATTCTTGGAAGTTTCCAATAGCAATACGTCTACCAATTTCATCAAGAGTAATGTGTTTTTGAGTTCTAATACCCTGCTCTCTTTGAATTTGTTCTCTTCTATTTGCTATACCTCTAGCATCTTTTTCGTTTTCGTATATTTTAAACTTATCACCAGCTTGTGGAGCACCGTTAAGACCTAGGATAATTGCAGGTTCACCAGGGTGTACTTCTGTAATTTTCTTATTTCTTTCGTTAAACATTGCTTTTACGTGACCTGTATATTGTCCAGCAAGCATAACATCTCCAATTTTCATTGTACCTCCTTGAACAAGAACAGTAGTAACATAACCACGTCCTTTGTCTAGAGAAGATTCAATAATAGTACCAACAGCTGGTTTATTAGGATTAGCTTTAACTTCAAGAAGTTCTGCTTCAAGAAGAACTTTTTCCATTAATTCTTCAACATTAAGACCTGATTTTGCAGAAATTTCTTGACATTGATATTTACCACCCCAATCTTCAACTAGGTAGTTCATATTAGCTAATTCTTCTTTTACTTTATCTGGGTTAGCACCTGGCTTATCTATTTTATTAATAGCAAATACGATAGGTACACCAGCAGCAGAAGCGTGATTTATTGCTTCAACAGTTTGTGGCATTACATTATCATCAGCTGCAATAATAATAATCGCGATATCTGTTACTTGAGCACCTCTAGCACGCATAGCAGTAAATGCTTCGTGACCAGGAGTATCAAGGAATGTTATTTTTTTACCACTTTTAAGAGTTACATTGTAAGCTCCAATATGTTGAGTGATACCACCTGCTTCACCAGCAATAACATTAGCATGTCTAATATAATCTAGTAAAGAAGTTTTACCGTGGTCAACGTGTCCCATAACAGTAATAATAGGAGGACGCTCCTCTAGTAAACTTGGATCATCAACAACTTCTTCTTCAATATTTTCTTCTTCTTCTTCAGCGTTAATAAAACTCACTTCGAATCCGAATTCATCTGCAACAAGATTTATTGTTTCAGCATCTAAACGTTGATTTATAGAAACAAATAAACCTAGAGTCATACATGCCGAAATAATTTCATTAACAGGTACATCCATCATATTAGCTAATTCATTACAAGTAACAAATTCAGCAATTTTTAGTACGTGTTTTTCTTGTTCTGCTTTTTTCTCTTCTGCTTGACGTTTTTGAGAATAAGCTTCACGTTTATCTTTTCTATGTCTAGAACCTTTTGATTTTCCTTTAGATGTTAAACGAGCAAGAGTTTCTTTAATTTGTTTTTGAACATCTTCTTCAGAAACCTCAGCTTTTATAATAGGTTTCTTTTTAACTCTTTTTTTCTTTTTATGCTCTACTTTACCTTTTTCAACGTTAGATTTAATATCGACTTTTTCGTCTTTTTTATTAATACGTTTACGTTTTCTTTTTTGTCCATCAGAAGAATGGTCATTATTATTCTTCTTCTTGTCAAGTTCCTTTTTCTTTCTCTCTTTATCTTTCTCTGCTTTGGTTTTACGTGTAGGACGAGTACGTTGGTTAATTGCATCTAAATCAATTTTACCAACAACTTTTACTTCATCTTTAATTTTATGACCTATAGAAGTAGTGTTTGTATTCGAGTTTTCTTCTTTCTTTTGTTCTTTGTTACTCACGTCTTGCTTGTTAGGTTTATTCTCAACTTTATCTACTTTCAATACCTTTTTAGTTTTCTCAACTTTATCAACCTTCTTAGCAACAGATTTCTTAGTGCTACTCTTTTTGTCTAATTCAATCTTTCCAACTACTTTTATATTAGATTCAATTTTCTTTTTGTCAATATCAGTAGGTTGTTCTTTATTTTCTTTTTCTATAGTAACAGTTTCCTTTTTAGCACGAGTGCTTTTAAGGTCAACTTTTTTAGCCTCTTTTTTAATTTTAATGTCAGAACTATATTCTTTTTTAAGAATATTCAATTGTTCATCAGTAATTTGAGTGTTTGGATTTGAATCAACTTTATGTCCAGCTGATTTCAAGAAATCTACGAGAGTAGAAACCCCAACATTAAAATCTCTAGCTACTTTATTAAGTCTTATTTTCTTGTCTGCCATATTTGACTTTTATTTATTTTTTCTCGGCAATGTATCTGAATTGTCAGGTGTCAGTAATTATTCAAACTCTGCCCTTAATATATTCAACGTATTTTCGATTGTTTCAACTTCTAAGTCAGTTCTTTTTTCTAGTTCTTCAACAGAAAGTTCTAGAACAGTTTTAGCAGTATCACAACCTACTTTCCTGAATTCTTCAATAATCCAAGATTCAATTTCATCAGTGAATTCATCAAGACTAACATCATCAACAAATGATGAATCTAATTCGCGGTAAACATCAATATTGTAACCAGTAATTTGACTAGCTAATTTAATATTAAAACCACCTTTACCAATAGCTAGAGAGACTTGATCCGGCTCAAGATACACGTCAGCTTTTAGATTTTCGTTATCTAATTTGATAGAATTAATTTTAGCTGGATTTAAAGATCTAGTAATATACAATTCAGTATTATTAGTAAAGTTGATAATATCAATATTTTCATTACCTAATTCTCTAACGATACCATGTATTCTAGCACCTTTCATTCCAACACATGCTCCGACAGGATCAATTCTGTCGTCATATGATTCAACAGCAACTTTAGCTCTTTCTCCAGGAATTCTTACAATATTTTTAATAGTGATTAAGCCATCAAAAATTTCTGGAACTTCATTTTCAAGAAGTCTTTCAAGGAAAACAGGAGAAGTTCTAGAAACGTAAATAATTGGTGAATTATTTTTCATTTCAACTCTTAAAACTACTGCTCTAATAGTTTCACCTTTATTAAAGTAATCAGAAGGGATTTGTTCTGTACGAGGAAGAATAAGGTCGTTGCCTTCTTCATCTCTAATAAGAATTTCCTTCTTCCAAATTTGATATACTTCGCCAAAGACAATTTGCCCAACAACGTCTTTGTATTTATTGTAGATAGCATCTTTTTCTAATTCAAGAATTCTAGAAGCTAAATTTTGTCTTAGAGCTAAGATTTGTCTTCTACCAAAGTCGTTTAACTTAACTTCGTCAGAGACATCTTCACCGATTTCGTATTCATTATCAATTTTCTTAGCGTCTGATAATTTAATTTCAGTAGCATCATTTTCGAACTCTTCATCAGCAACGATAGTTCTGTTTCTCCACATTTCCAAGTCACCTTGTTCAATATTAATGATGATATCAAAATTTTCATCTGAGCCAAACTGTTTAATAACCATATTTCGGAATACATCCTCTAATACGCTCATCATAGTAGCTTGATCAATATTTTTCAGACCTTTAAATTCCGAAAATGAATCTTTTAGATTTAAATTTTCCATAAGCAGTAATTAAAAGCAAACTATATCTTTAATGTACTTTATTTTTTCGTTTTTAAAATTCACAACTTTCGTAACAAGGACTTTTCTTTTATGTCCTTCAAGTTTTTCTTTTTCTTCAAATTCAATACTGAAGCCGTCCTCAAAAAGTTCTTTAAGTTCTCCTCTGTATTTTTTACCTTCAGAATCAAGCACTTCTACTTGATTTCCGATATTTTTTTCAAATTGTTTTCTAACTAAAAATTCTTGACCGATACCAGCAGAA
Source organism: Marinilabiliaceae bacterium JC040 (assembly GCA_022496785.1). GTDB lineage: Bacteria > Bacteroidota > Bacteroidia > Bacteroidales > Marinifilaceae > SNAP01. Next base: position 39,793 of record SNAP01000009.1, read on the forward strand.
GCGAATTGTAATTCGTAGTCTTCGATATCTCTATCAAGTTTTTGTGTAAATTGTTTAGTTAAAATAATGCAAGTTTCAAGGTTGACACCTTTCATACTGTCGATTAAGACAGTAATACAGTTATTTTTAGTAATTTTAATACTAACTATAAAAAGATCAGTGTCAGCTATTAAATCTTTAACAATCGATTCAACTGTTTTGTTATCAATCATATATCGCTAAAATTTCAATTGTTATTAAGCTAAAAATATGAAATATAAAAGTATAAATAAAGGGGACTTTATGTCCCCTTAACTCTACTCTCTCCTTTTCACGTTACAAATTTATATAAATAATTGAGATATACAAAATTGTGAGTTCTAATATATTACAGAAGGAATTCAATATTAGGTTGTTTGCCAAATAATGTGGTTAAATATCTTACTTTTTGTATTTAATTTGTAGTTTTGCAAAAAAAATATAGTATGGAATTTAAAGCGAGTCAAATAGCTGAGTTATTGCAAGGTGAAGTGGTAGGTGATGAAAATACAGTTGTTTCTGGGGTATCTAAAATAGAAGAAGGACAGCCACAAACCATTGCATTTTTAGCCAATCCTAAATATGAGCATTATATTTATGAAACAAAGGCAAGTATAGTACTTGTTAACAATACTTTTGAGCCAAGCGATAAAATATCAGCAACTTTAATAAAAGTAGAAGATGCATATCAAGCAGTAGCATCTTTATTACAAATGTATGATGAAATGCGTCCAAAGCCTAGAGGAATAGAGGAACCTTCATTCATCAGTAAATCAGCAAAGTTAGGAGAGAAGATATATATAGGAGCATTTGCGTATATAGGCAGTAATGTAAGTATAGGTAATAATGTAAGTATCTATCCACAAGTATACATTGGAGATAATGTAAAGATTGCAGATAATGTAACAATTTATCCTGGAGTTAAAGTCTATAGAGATTGTAAACTAGGAGAAAATGTTGTAATACATGCAGGATCAGTGATAGGGGCAGACGGATTTGGTTTTGCACCAAGTAATCATAAAGATTACAAAAAAGTACCACAAATTGGTAATGTTGTATTAGAAGATAATGTTGAAATAGGGGCAAATACATGTATAGATAGAGCGACTATGGGATCAACAATAATTCGTCATGGAGTAAAATTAGATAATTTAATTCAAGTAGCTCACAATTCAGAGATAGGATCTAATACAGTAATGGCAGCACAAACAGGAGTAGCAGGTAGTACTAAGATAGGAAAAGACTGTATGTTTGGTGGTCAAGTAGGAATTTCTGGACATTTATCAGTAGCAGATGGAGTGAAGTTGGCAGCACAAACAGGAGTAGCATCTTCAATAAGAAAAGAGAATGAAATATTACAAGGAACTCCAGCATTTAACATTTCAGATTTTAGAAAATCTTATGTACATTTCAGAAAATTGCATATTTTAGCGAATAAAATTGATGAATTAGAAAAAGAATTAAAAAATTTAAAATCATAGAATAATTATGGGTGTTGTAAAACAAAGAACAATAAAAGAAGCTTTTACATTATCTGGGGTTGGACTTCATACAGGTGTTGAATCTACAGCAACATTTAAACCAGCAGAGCCAAATACAGGCTATGTAATAAAAAGGGTAGATATAGAAGGTGAACCTATTATTCCAGCGAATGCAGATTATGTAAAATTCGTAGATAGAGCAAGTTGTTTAGAAAAAGATGGAATACAAATTTTCACATTAGAGCATGCTTTATCTGCATTATACGGTTGTGAAATAGATAACTGTTTAATAGAACTTAACACTAGTGAATTACCAATTTTAGACGGTAGTGCAAAATTATATGTAGAGCAAATTGAAAAAGTAGGAATAGAAGAGCAAGATGAGTTAAGAGAGTACTACGAAGTAAATGAAAAGATCTCATATAAAGACAAAGAAACAGGTACAGAATTAACAATAATACCTGATGACGATTTTAGTGTAAATGTATTAATATCATACGATTCACCATATTTGAGCAATCAATATGCATGTTTCGACAAGAGTATCAACTACTCAAAAGAAATTTCAACATGTAGAACATTTGTATTTTTAAGAGAATTAGAATTTCTACATGCAAACAATTTAATAAAAGGCGGAGATCTTGAAAATGCTATAGTAATAGTAGATAGAGAGGTAACTCAAGACGAATTAGATAGATTAGCCGACTTATTCAATCACAATAAAGTAGAGGTAAAACAAGGAGTATTAAACAACCTTAAGTTATCTTTCGATAACGAGCCTGCGCGTCACAAACTACTAGATGTGATAGGAGATTTAGCATTATGTGGTAAATTCTTTAGAGGTAGAGTAATAGCTACAAAACCTGGACATAAAGCTAATACAGCAACAGCAAAAATATTAAGAAAAAAGATAAAGCAATACTTCAGTAAAGACAGAGCACCAAAAGTAAACTTAAATGCAGAGCCTTTGATGGATGTAAATAAAATTAAGACATTACTTCCACACAGACCTCCATTTTTGCTTGTAGATAAAGTTCTTACAATGAACGAAACTTCAGTAATTGGTGTAAAGAATGTAACAATGAACGAACCATTCTTTGTCGGTCACTTTCCTGAAGAACCTGTAATGCCTGGAGTACTTCAAGTAGAAGCAATGGCCCAATGTGGTGGATTATTAGTATTAAGTATGGTAGATGAGCCAGAAAAATACTCTACATATTTCATGACTCAAGATAAGATTAAGTTTAGAAGAAAAGTAGTACCAGGGGACACATTAATCTTCAGATTAGACTTTTTAGGTCCAATTAGAAGAGGAATAGCACACATGAAAGGTCGTGCCTATGTAGGTGAAAATCTTGTTGCTGAAGCAGAATTTATGGCTCAAATAGCAAAAAATAAATAAATGTTTCTAAATTTGTCGAGATTTGCGATTAATGTGTAATAAAAAAATCTTCTTGAAATAGTAGAAGAAAATTATAAAAGAGATTAAATGAAACAACCATTAGCTTATGTTCATCCATCTGCAAAAATAGCAGACAATGTAGTGATTGAACCATTTGTTACGATAGATAAAAATGTAGTTATAGAAGAAGGTACTCACTTATACTCTAATGTAACAATTTTAGAAGGTGCTAGGATAGGTAAGAATTGTAAAATTTTTCCAGGAGCGGTAGTATCAGCAATACCTCAAGATTTAAAATTCAAGGGTGAAGATACTACATGTGTTATTGGAGACAATACAACACTAAGAGAATGTGTTACTGTAAATAGAGGTACTGCAGCAAAAGGTGTAACAAAAGTTGGAAGTAATTGTTTAATAATGGCATACGCTCATATTGCTCACGATAGTTGTGTAGGAGACAATTGTATAATTGGAAACGCAACACAAGTAGCAGGAGAGGTTGTTATAGATGATTGGGCTATACTTTCAGGACTTGTAGCAGTTCACCAATTTGTAAACATTGGTAAGCATGTAATGATATCAGGTGGATCTTTAGTAAGAAAAGATGTTCCTCCATACGTAAAAGCAGGAAGGGAACCACTTCAATATGTTGGAGTTAATTCTATTGGTCTTAGAAGAAGAGGATATTCAAACGAGCAGATAAGAGAAATCCAAGATGTATTTAGAATCTTATATCAACAAGGTTTAAATAACAATGAAGCTATCGAAAGAATAGAAGCAGAAATGGTTGCATCAAAAGAAAGAGATGAAATCATCTTATTTGTTAAGAATGCTAAGCGAGGAATAATGAAAGGATATTTTAGTTAATATACTATCATAAATAATATAAGAAACTGTCTCTAAGTTAATTAGTAGGCAGTTTTTTTTGTGCCAATTTATAAAAGTAGATTAATTATAAATACAGATTTAATTACAAAGAATTAACAAATAAATCTATTTGAGATAATAAAGAAGCGTCTTTGCTATTATCAATACAGAAGTCCGATTTACTAATTATATAATCTTGATTTAATTGATTCTTTAATCGTTCTTCAACCGATTCTTTAGAGCAATTTTCTCTTTTCATCACCCTATCAATTCTAGTATTATCATCAGCAAACACACATAAGACCTTTGAAAAATGTGATTCTAAATTCGCTTCAAACAAAATAGCACACTCAAAAAAAACAGTATTAGAAGTCTGTTTTAAACACCAATCATTAAAATCTTTAATAACAGCAGGATGAACAATTGAATTAATAGTTTTTAAACTATCCTTATCATTAAAAATAATACTAGCTAAAGCCTTTTTATTTAGTTTATTATTAGAGTAGATATCATTACCAAATACAGCTTTAATATCATTAATAACCTGTTCATTATTATTCATAAGAAACTTAGCTCTATCGTCGGAATAATATACAGGGAATAAATAATTTTCAAGGATTTTACAAACAGTAGATTTACCAGAGCCAATGCCTCCAGTAATAGCTATTTTATTCATTTTTTTCGATAATATATTCAACATTCGAACTTGATAACTCAATATTTGAAACAGCTTCAGGGTAAGAGTCCAGATTAATTTTTAAGATATTAGTCAACGACGAGGTATTATTATAATCTACAGAGACTCTAAAAAGATTTGCATCGATATGCTTAAAATCTTTAAAACCAACCTTATACTTAATCTTAACCTTACTAGGGAAAAGAACAAGTTTTTTATTCTCAGGAAGATTATCAACTGTAATTTTCACTTCTTTTTCTGAACTAATAAACTGATCAACAGGTATAGTAACAATAAGTCGTTTTCTACCATATCTAACACCTTTAATCTCTTCTAGTGAAATATTTCTTTTAACAGTTTTGTTAAGATTCTCAAAGCTAATTTCCTCGGTATTAATATGTTTCAGAGTATCAAGAATAACGCTAGCAGCATAAACATCTACAGAATCAGGAGCTGTAGTAATTTTGCCACATTGGTTAAATTGATTAGAATAAGTAACCTTTGTTTTAGCAACAATAGGCAATCTTTTTTTAATAATTTTAGAGAAATGCAAACCAATAGTATCTGGGCTAACTCTAATAAGTTGTATATCCTTACTCAACTGTTTATTAATTCTATTTTTAATTTCATTAAGATGAATAATAGAATGGAAAACATTATTATCGGAAACATTATCCTTAGAATATTTAGTCACATTAATAGTAATAGGTAGAAAAGCCGTAGTTATTTTATAACGCATTAGAGCAAAACCATAACCTTTCACTTCAAGTGATAATTTATTAGGTAGTTCATTAGTAACAACTTTATCCTTAGGAATATCCTCATAATTAACAGGATAACTAACAGTTGTTACATAATCTTTACTCAAGGCATTAAGAAACCAAAAGATAGTAGCAATACCAACAAAAATGGTAAAACGAATAATCTTCTTATTTCTAGAACTTTTTTCCTTTATACTAAAATTATGTATGTAATCTTTTATTCTTTTAATCATATCAAGTAAGAACTTTAGGTACAGCTTAAAAGTAGCCGTACCTATAGTGAATTTTTATTTTGCAAGATCAGTCATATCTTGAATAATAGCAGATTTTGCAACCTTCATTTTAGTACCATCTTCTACTTCAAGAATGATAGTAGTGTCTTTCATCTCAGCAATTTTACCGTAGATACCACCGTTAGTAATCACTTTATCACCTTTTTTCAAAGCATCTCTAAATTTAGCGATAGCTTTTTGTTTTTTCATTTGTGGTCTAATGAAGAAGAAATAGAACACAACGAATATTCCACCTAAGAATATAATATTCCACATACCTCCATTAGGTTGTCCTGCAGCTAAAGCTATGAATAATGTTTTTGACATTTTTTTTCTATTTTATTATTAATACTAATTTATTTCGGCCATAATAATCAATTCGAAGATCTTATTAGGTATATTAGCAAAGATACTAATAACTTTATACTGTCTTCCATATCTACCTTCCGAATTGAATTCTACTTCAATTTTAATACTCTCTCCGGGAGGTACGGGTCTTGATTTCCATTTAGGAGTGGTACATCCACAGCTAGCATCTATTTTGTTAATAACTAAAGTATTATCACCTGTATTTTTAATAAAAAAATTACATGCTAGAATATCTCCTTGAGAAATTTTCCCAAAATCGTGAATATTCTTCTTACACTCAATTTTAGTTATTTTATTTGTTTTGCTTATAGAATTCTTATTCGAATTAGAGGCTTTATCAGAAGAAAAACCGCAGTTCCACAAAGAAAACGCTAAAACTAAGATATAAATAAAAAATCGTTTTTTTCCCATGAAACAAATATAGCAGTTTTTTAATAGTATGGGATTATTTGTATTTAATTTCTTTATATTTGTGGAGTATTGAAATTTTAAACAAAAGAAAAACATAATTGATATGGGTATTTTATCTAATTTAAAACCACAGGCAGTTTGGAATATTTTTGAGGAAATATGCGAAGTGCCTAGACCATCTAAAAAAGAGGAAAAAATTATAGAATATTTACTTGCTTGGGGTAAGAAACACAATCTTGACACACAAAGAGACGAAGCAGGTAACGTATTAATTAAAAAGCCAGCAACACCTGGTAAAGAAAACGTGCCAACAGTAGTACTACAATCTCATATGGATATGGTATGTGAGAAAAACAACGGAACAGAGCACGATTTCGATAAAGATCCTATTATTCCAAGAATTGATGGAGAATGGGTAAAAGCTACAGGAACAACATTAGGAGCTGATGACGGTATTGGAGTTGCAGCAGAATTAGCAATTCTAGAATCAACAGATATCGCTCACGGACCAATTGAATGTTTATTCACAATAGATGAAGAAACAGGATTAACTGGAGCATTTGCATTACAACCAGGATTCATTTCAGGAGATATTTTACTAAATCTTGACTCAGAAGACGAGGGAGAAATTTTCATTGGTTGTGCAGGTGGTATCGACACAATAGCAACAACAACATACCAAAAAGAGGCAGTAACAGACGATTTATTTGCAGCTCGTATCGATGTAAAAGGTCTTCAAGGAGGTCACTCAGGAGATGAGATTAACAAAGGTAGAGGAAACTCAAATAAGATTCTTAACAGATTCTTATGGGATTTCAACAAAAAATATGGTATTCGTTTAGCACATTTTGATGGTGGTAACTTAAGAAATGCTATTCCTAGAGAAGCACATGCAATTGTATTAGTAGACAAAAAGCATAAAGAGCAACTAAGAGTAGAATTCAACGTATATCTAGCAGAAATGGAAAAAGTTTGGGAAATTTCAGAACCAAATTTAGCAATGGAACTAGACAGCGTAGAAGCTCCAAAAGAAATGCTTATCAAAGCAGATTCAGATAGACTATTTGATGCTATTTACGGATGTTTCCACGGAGTGTTTGCAATGAGTTCAAAAATGCCAGGAATGGTAGAAACTTCAACAAACCTTGCATCAGTAAAATTCGAAGGAGAAGATAAGATAGTATTAGTAACAGCTCAACGTTCAGATGTAGATAGCGAGAAATACAATCTAGCACATATGGTAGAGAGTGTATTATCACTTGCAGGATTCACATGTGAGCATACAGATGGTTACCCAGGATGGGCTCCTAACCCAAAATCTAAAATATTAGATGTATCAGTTGAGTCATATAAAGCACTATTCAACCAAGATCCTATTGTACGTTCAATTCACGCAGGATTAGAGTGTGGTTTATTCTTAGAGAAATATCCAAATATGGATATGGTATCTTTCGGACCAACATTAAGAGATGTTCATTCACCAGAAGAAAGAATTAATATCGAAACAGTAGATAAATTCTGGAAACACTTAGTAGATATCTTAGAAAGATTAGCATAATAAGTTAATTACATAAAATATATAGAGCAATTCATCACAGATGGATTGTTCTATTTTTTTTCTAAGAGGAATAATACTTAGAATATTGTATATTATTGTAAAGTGGTGTAAATGTCCTTTAAAATGCACATTTATAGTCTAATTAATCTATTTTTTTAGAAAAATTTAATTCTAATACTAAATTAAAAATCTTACTTTTGTGAGCTATTAAAAAACATATATGAGTAGAATAGATAATATAAAAGAATGGTTTGAGTCGTATGTAGCGTCTTTTTGTAAAGAAGAAGCTGATTTTACGGCTAAAGTATTACTTAAAAAGAAACATACTCTATTAGTTCTAGAAAATATAATTAATCTAGCTAAAAGTATCGATCTAGACCAAGATAATTCAGAATTAGCTGAATGTTGTGCAATATTGCACGATGTAGGTCGATTTGAGCAAGTGAAAAGATATAATAGCTTTTCGGACAGTAAGACAATAAATCATGCATTACTGGGAGTTGAGATTATTGAAGAATTGAATGTTCTAAAAGAATATTCTGAAGAAGAAAAAGCTTTAATACTATCGGCTATAGAGAAGCATAATATGTTAGAGATACCTAAGATATCGAATGCAGACGAAGAGATATTAGTAAAGCTTCTTAGAGATGCCGATAAATTAGATATTTATAGAGTAGTAACATCATACTACACAGAGCTTAAAAGGAATTCCAATCAAGGTATAGAGCTTGAATTACCAGATAAGCCAGCAATCACAAAGAAGATATATGATTCTTTAATGAAAGAGAAAGCTGTAAACTATAAATATTTAGAAACGCTAGCGGACTTTAAATTATTACAAATGTCGTGGGTATTTGATATAAATTTCAAGAAATCGTATAAGATAATCTACGATAAAGATTATATAAATACAATCTATGAAACAATGTCTAAAACCGATGAGGTAATAGAAGTACATAGAAAAGTCAAAATTTTCTTAGAAAATAATTTGTAAAATGAAAAAAAATTCATACAATTTGTTGTAACATAAATACTTAAAACTATGTATATCAAATTGTATGAAAAAGATACTTCAATTTCAGAGGTAAAGAAAATTGTTAGTATCATTGAAAACAATGGGATTGCAATAATCCCAACCGACTCGGTTTATGCCTTTGCATGCAGTCTAAACAGTCAGAAAGCAATGACTAAGATAGCAAGGATAAAAGGTATAGACTCCAAAAGATCACAATTTTCCATAATTTGTGATAGTTTAAGAGACATATCGAAATATGCACGTTTCGACAATTCAATATTCAAACTCTTAAAACGAAATCTTCCAGGAGCATTCACCTTCATATTAAATGGAAGTAACGAACTACCAAAACTATTTAATTACAAAAGGAAAACCATAGGTATAAGAATTCCTAGTAACGAAATACCTATAAAAATAGTAGAAGAATTAGGTTGTCCATTAGTAGTAACATCATTAAAAGAGAGTGATGATATAGCAGAATACCTAACCGATCCAGAATTAATATACGAAAGATACTGTAAGTTGGTAGATGTAATAGTAGATGGAGGATATGGAGATAATGTAGCATCAACAATAGTAGATTGCACAGAAGGAGAGCACACAATATTGAGGCAAGGAAATAGCATTCTAGTAGAATAAAAATCTACTAGAACGCTAAAATATAATTGTTTATTTTTTCCAGAAAGTCTTAGAGAAAAGAATAAGTACAGTAAACAATTCTAATCTTCCTAAAAGCATTAAGAACGACAAGAACCATTTAGCCCAGCTAGGGTAGTAAGCAAAATTCTCTGTAGGTCCGATATCCCCAAATCCTGGACCTATATTTCCTAGAGTAGTAGCAACACTACTAATAGAAGTCTCAAGATTATTTGAGCAAATCGACATAATAACAGTAGAGATAGCAAACACACCTATATAAAGAATTAAGAAAGCCATCACATTAACAACAATCTTAGAAGGGACTCTTCTCTTATTATATTTGATATTAATAACAGCATTAGGGTGAATCATTCTTTTTATTTCGTGGTAGCTATTTTTAACTAAAAGAAGAATTCTAACCACTTTAAAACCACCACCAGTAGAACCTGCACATCCTCCTATAAACATAAGAGAGAAGATAAGCATTTTAAGAAAATGCGACCATAGTTCATAATCTGCAGTAGCATAACCTGTAGTAGTAATAATAGAAGCCACAGTAAACACAGAATCTCTAATAGCCTTTTCAACAGCAGAACCTTCCCAGAACAATCCAATAGAAATAAGAGCAGAAACCACTAAAACAATAGTCATATAAAACTTATACTCTTCATCTTTAAAAAGCTTTCTTGGTCTACCAGTAACAAGCATATAAGAAAGGCTGAAATTGGTACCAGCAATAAGCATAAACACAGTAATCACATATTGAATAAAGGCAGAATCGTAGAAAGCAATACTAGCTTGCTTAGTAGAATATCCTCCGGTAGCCATAGTAGTGAAAGAATGGTTAACAGCATCGAAAAGCGACATACCACCAATCCACAGAAGAACTGTTTCAAGGAAAGTAAAAGCAACATATAAGCCCCATAGTTTTTGTGCAGTAGCAGCAATACTAGGGGTAAGTTTATCTGGAGCAGGTCCAGGAACCTCAGCAATAAAAAGTTCTCTATTACCAATACCTATATTAGGAAGTACAGCAATAAACAAAACAATAATACCCATACCGCCTAACCATTGAGTAAGTGAGCGCCAGAAAAGAATACCGTGCGACATCTCCTCTATATTATTCAGTACACTAGATCCTGTGGTAGTAAATCCCGACATAGTTTCGAAAAAAGCATTAGAAATATCAGGTATTGAACCACTAAACAGATAAGGTAGACATCCAAAAATAGAAAAGATAATCCAAACAACACTAACAACAATATACCCTTCTCTTTTCTTTAATTCAGGTCTACAATTTCTTGAATAAAACAGCAATCCAGAAGCAACAGAGAAAGTTATTCCTGCAGTATAAAGGAAAGCCATATAATCATCTTCACGATAAATAAGACTAACAAAAAGAGTGATCACTAAGAAAAGGCACTCAATCATTAGAAGTTTCCCAAAGATTTTTGAAATAGTTTTTTTATTATACATATTTAAATGAAGAATTTTTCAACTTTACGCATAGCAGAAGGAAGAGTAAAAACAACTACTCTATCACCAGCTTGAATTTGATCCTGTCCATTAGGAATAATAGTTTCATCATCTCTAATGATACCGCCGATATTGGCCTCTTTAGGAAGATGAAGATTCTCGATACACTTCTTTGTAATCTTAGAATTAGGCTGAGCAATCAATTCAAAAACCTCAGCATCTGAAGCAGTAAGACATTTAAATTGTTCAACTTTAGAAGTCATTGTATGTCGATAGATATAACTAGCAGCAATTAACTTTTTATTAATAAGAGTACCAATTCCCAAATTAGAAGCAAGGTCGATATAGTCGATATGTTCAACTTCAGCAACACTTTTTTTCACATTGTGTTTTTTAGCCAAAAGGCAAGCAAGAATATTAGTTTCAGAATTACCAGTTAGGCAAACAAAAGCATCAGTACATTCAATATCTTCAGATTTAAGAAGCGATAAATCGGTACCATCACCATTAATCACTAAAGTATCTTCGAGCACATCATTAAGCTTCTCGCACTTATCTCTATCTCTTTCAATAAGTTTCACATTATATTGTTTTTCAAGCAACATAGCCGTACGTTTAGCAATTCTAGAACCACCAACAATAATAATATTCTTAATATCTACACGTTTCTTACCACAAAGAGCAAGAGTTTCGTTTATACCTTCAGGTTTAGTAATCACAAAAATCAAATCTCCATTTCTGAAGCTATTCTTACCATGAGGAATAATAGTATTATTGTTTCTATTAATAGCAACGATACGAGTATCCTTCATTTTAAAAGTAGAGATAGCATCTTTAAGAGTATAGTCTAATATTTTAGCATTTTCTCTAAGTTTAATACCATAAAGAACAATTTTACCACCAGAGAACTCGTGTAATTGTCTAGTACCAGTAAGTTTTAAAGAAGCAATCACCTCTTCAGCAGCTAAACGTTCGGGGTAAATCATATGATCTACACCTATAGATTTCCAATATTTCTTAGTTTCTTCTTGTAAGTATTCGTTATTATCTATACGTGCAATAGTTTTTTTTGCACCAATCTTCTTTGCAATGATAGAAGAGGTTAAATTAATTTCCTCCGTTTGCGTTACCGCTATATATAAATCAGCTTTATTCACTTTTGCTAATTTCAAATCTTCGACAGAAGAACAAGAACCCAATATAGTAAGAATATCCAATTGGCTTTCAATAGCAGCAATCTTATTCTCATCACTATCCATAAGGATAATGTTGTGATCTTGAGTACTCAACATATGAGCTAAATGTGTTCCAACAGCTCCTGCTCCAGCAATAACTATATCCATTTCGTTATATCATTAATTTAGGTTAAAAATATTCAGCAAATTAAATGAAATAATTCATTTTGTACTATTAATTTCACATTTTTTAATTTAGTGCTTAATTAATAATAAGTAATTTATTTCTATATTTTACTTAAAATAGTGTTAAATTATATAGTATGCAAGTAGTAAAGACAATCCAAATGATATGTTTTTTTCTATAATAAAACATCAAGAATGTTGTAATAAGTAATAAATACAACAATATCGTTTGTTCAAGAGATAATCTATAAACCATACTTGCCCCAGGAATATTAGAGATATGATAAATGATTTTGTATGTGACAGTTATACATAAATCTAGCAATATTCCTATGAAATTCATATCTAAGATAAGATAAATAAGTCCAATTACAATAATAATTGGTATTAAACCACCAACAAGAACATTAGAAATAATGGAATAAACAGCAATTTTCTGGAAATAATATAAACTAATAGGAATAGTTCCAACTTGAGCAATTAAAGAAATCAGGAACAAACTTTTAATCTTTTCAAAGAAAGAATTCTTAAAAATAAGAGCTTTATTAAATTTAGGATAGAAATAAATAATAAAAGTATAAGCTAGGAAAGAGAGTTGGAAACCAACATCTAAAATAGCAGTAGGGTTAAAAATTAGAATAATAAGAGCAGAGCTAGCTATAATATTAAAAATAGAAGTATTTCTAAATTGAGCTTTAGAAATAGAAACAAGACTAATAATAGTACAAGCTCTAAGGCAAGAATTAGGCAGATAACAAATGAAAGCGAATCCCCATATAATAAAATTCACTATAAAGATATATAGAAGGAAGTGTTTTCTCTTGTTTGAAAACAGATTAAAGAGATAATCAACAATTAAGAAGATTATACCAATATGCAGACCCGATATAGCTAAAATATGAATACTACCAGCACTAATATAATGCTCTTTAGTATTTTCATTCAAATTCGATTTATCTCCAATAAGCATAGCCTTAATAATAGATTTAGAGAGTTCAGACATATTACTATTATCAAAAATCTCAATTATCTTATTATGTACATAATGAGAATATCTTAGAATTTTAGAGCCCAAAAGATTTTTGTTTGAGAACCTAATAGAATCGATATTGCAAGAAAAAGTACAATATTTAGTTCTCATATACATTTTATAATCAAAAGACTGATGAGGTCTGTTTTTAATAGGAATAAGAACAGGTTTTAAAAGAATATTATCGGTACGTTGAACTATCTTGCTAGTATCTTTAGTGAAGCATGCAATACGAAGTTTAGATTTTGTTTGGCAGATAAACGATTGGAAACAATCACCTCTTTTAGGACTAGAAATCACATTAGCCTGAATAAACGAATTGCTTTTAATAATTCTAGAATGTTGTAATTCGTAATAATCTTGTAAGAGAATCCCGATGAGGAAGAAAAAGAAATATATAGGAAATCGGAACTTCTTAATAAAGCATAGAATACCTGTAATACAAAAAGGTATAGAAATAAAGGGAAGAAGATTTACAGGAGAATAAAAGGCTATAAGAACACCTAAAACAAAGATTGGGAAAATCTTATAAAGTACAATGTTCTTAGAGAAGAAAGAATATAAAAGATCAATACGCATTAATAATTATATTTACACCACCACTAATTTACAAAAATAAGGTGATATAAAACAGATATTAATGCGTATTAATTTGCTTAAGCAGAGACAGTTCTATACGAAGATCTAACTTTTCCCTTAGCAATTTGGTTAAGTTTACCTTTAAGTAATTTCTTTCTAAGAAGAGAAAGGTGATCGATAAACAATTTACCTTCTAGGTGGTCGTATTCGTGTTGAATAACTCTAGCTCTATAACCATCGTATTCTTCAGTATGGAATTCAAAATTCTCATCGTAATACTCGATAGTAACCTTATCTTTTCTATAAACATCTTCGTTCAGATTAGGAATAGACAGGCAACCTTCTCCCATAGGCCATTCATCACCGCTTCTTTCAGTAATTTTGGCATTAATAAACACCTTTTTAAATCCGTCAGTAGCAGGATCAATTTCTTTAAACGGAGTAGCATCAATAACAAAAAGTCTGATACTCTTACCAATTTGAGGAGCAGCAAGACCAACGCCATCAGTCTCGTACATAGTTTGCCACATATCGCTAATAAGTTTTTCAAGATTAGGGAAATCCTTATCGATATCTTTAGCAATTTTTCTTAAAACGGGGTGACCGTAAGTATAAATAGGTAAAACCATATATTTGAATCTTTATAATTATCTTAAACTAAATTTTTGTTTTTCCATCCACGATTGAAGAATGATAGTAGCACTAATAGTATCCACTAATTCTTTATTTTGTCTAGCTTTTTTCTTAAGTCCACCATCAATCATAGTCTGGAAAGCAATTTTAGAAGTAAATCTTTCATCCATCATCTCGATATTCATATCAGGGAAGAGTTTTTTCAATTTCTTCAAGAACGGCTTAATATAAGTCATACTTTCCGAATCTGTATTATTCATTTGTTTAGGGTGTCCCACAACAATAGTTTCAACTTCTTCTTTTTGAATATATTTTTTCAGGTAGTCTAATAAAGTGTGAGTAGGGACGGTTTCTAAACCGTTTGCTATAATTTGTAAAGGATCAGTGACTGCTAATCCAACTTTTTTTCTTCCGTAATCGATTGCTAAAACTCTTGCCACTACTATTCTTTTTTATCCATTATAATAAAGATATCTTCATTTCCTTTTTTCATTAAATACTCTTCTCTAGCAAATCTTTCAAGATTGTCTTTATTAGTCTTTAACTGATGAATTTTTTCTTTATTTTCTTTAATCTTTTGTTTGTAATACTCTCTCTGCTCTTTCAGTTGTTCAATGTCGGATCTTAGTTCCATAATGTCAATAAGATTCTTATCGGTTAGGAATGTAACCCAAATAGCGAAAACAAATACAACAACAACGTATTTGTTAGTAAAATATTTTCTAAAAAAGCTTTTTTTATCTGTGTCTTCCATCTTAGTATTATCTTGCTACAAAGGTACTAAGATATTACTAAATGCCAAAATAGGGAAGTTCTACTTACAATCTTTGTTGTTTGCTCATTAATTGCTCATGGATTGTACATGGTTTTTACAATCTATGATGGAGAAAGCATGGACAAAGGATGGACAAACCATGGACAAAGGTGGGAGATGGTAGGGGGAAGAATACTTATAATATTACTTTTGTGGTTGGTTTGTTTTGTTGTCACAGATGTTTTGTGAGATTGTTTAGTAAATATACGGAAAATTGGCTTAGGGAGAAAGGAAATTTTATGAGAAGTTTTGTGAGATTATTTAAAATAAAAAAGGATGATTTGTTTAGGGAGAAGAATACCTATATTATTATTTTTGCAATAGTTTTATTTTGTTGTAAAAAATATTTTATGAGATTGCGTAGAAGAAAAAGGAATAATTGGCTTAGAGAAAAGACTATAGCTAGAATAAATGAAGAGCATAATGGTTTGTTTGAGAAGGAATATAAGGATTGTTATGAGAATAGTTTACTTTTTAAGTATTGTAAATGTTTAAATAATAAAAAGTTATTTGTTATTTCTATTGGTAAATTGCTATGTATAGCTAAATATATTAAATCCTATATATGTGGAAGTAAAGGTTGGTGGATTATAATTATATTAATATCATTATTTTTAATATTTATATCACCTATAAATTTAGAATTTTTAAATATTATAGATATAAAATACGAAACAGCAAAAGAATTAGTAAATCAGAGAACTAGCGATCTTGCTGCAATATTTAGTATTGCTCTTGTAGTTGTAGGTTTCTTATTAAATAGCTTAGCTATTAAGCATTCAGTGTCTTATAAACTGCTATTTAAAAATGCGAAAATATATTTCGTTGTTTATTATTGTTTATCTCTAATTGCAGCTTTAATTGTTCTATCTAGTTTAAGAGATAGTATTGATAATGTGATTTTTACAAAAGTATTTCTTGCAATTTCTTATTTAGCTTTATATGGATTGTTTTTAATTGGAAAATTATTTAGGAATATTATTGGAATGACAAGTGAAGATTCTATTTATGAATCCATTGGTAAAGAATATATAGATAATTATGTATGTGAGTTGAAAGAAAATTTGTTGCGAGAGAAGAGTAAAGAAATATTCAAAGAAGAAATGGAAGAATGTGGATTAAAAGAATATGATTACGATTTTTCCTATTTAAATAATCCATTTTCTTTTGAAAGATATCCTGAAATAAAAACTAAATCAAATAAAAAAAGAATAATCTATGATATAAATCTTAAGAATTTAAAATCGTTAAAGAAGAATGATGATAAAATTAAGAACTATAATCAAAATATAGCAATTAATAAAGAATTTAGTATAGAGAATACAATTATAGGTGATATCAAAAGAGGAAAAATATTTAGGAAATTAGTAATATATAAGAAGTATAAATGTTTAGGAGATCTTTCTATCGATTATTATTTAGATAATCTAATTATAGATGTAGTAAAGTATAATAAAATTCATTTATTAGATCAAATATTGAATAACTATAGAAGAATATATGAGTTAAGTTTTATTTATCAAGTTAATAAAGAAAGTGTTCTTCCAAAGATACATAATGTTATATTTGAGTCGACTTGTAAAGCTATTATATTAGAAAATGATATAGTTTGGGAATTGAATCTATTTATTAATAGGCTTATAAATACGGCAATAGATTGTAATAATTTTAGTATTTTTTATAACTATATAAAATTACCTTATTTTGTTTATAAAGAAATATATTCTTCAAATTTTGAATTAAATGCTAAATTAAAGAATCTTCTTGATATATATTTTTTTCAAATAAACCAATTGAATGATAAGATTAAAAATACGTCTGAAGATAAAGCTATAATTTACAAATATTTTAATGAAGTTCTTACATGGATTGATTCATTATTATATACCACAATAATGAATCATGATCAAGATACTTTCACATATTTAATAAATAAATATCCACAAAATCCTATAAATAAAAGATTTCCAATAATTGAAGGTGTTGGTAGTAAGATTAAACCTTATAAACAGGTAATTATAGGTATAAAATGTTGGTTATACTTTCTATTTGAGAAAAATAAATACACCAAAGAAGATCTTAATTCATTTCTTGATATTATTGATAAACGATTTTGTACTATTAATTTCTCTTTAAATGAATTTATGGAATATACTACATTAGGAAATGAAATTTTTAATTGGAGAAATAGAGAGTATGAAGTGAAGGAATCAGGCATAATATATAGTATCCTATATGTAAAAGATTGGTTGCGTTTTGGATTCATAATTGATAAATTAAGAAATAAATCCTTCAGTTTAGAATCGTATAATATTAGTATTACAGAGTGCTATTCAATGCTTAGTATTATAAATGGTATTGATAAAGACTGGATTGAAATTCTTAAGATGAAAACTGAAAAAGAATTAATAGAAAACAAGAAAAAATTAAGTCAAAACATAAAAGATAAAATAAAATCTTTGAAAATTGAAAAATTGAAAAATATTGCAAATTCAAATTTAGATAATGAAAAAATAAATCAATTTAGAGAAGAAATAGGAGAGATCTGGTTTAAAAATTTATTTATTAGAAATATATTCAGTGAGTATAATCGTATAGAAGAATTAAATACAAAAAATACAAAAATTCTTGGAATACGTGGTCGTTTTGATGATTTAAAATGTAAATTCATAGATAATGAATATCATATAGAAGTTGGGGGATTAGGAAATATAGGATGTAGTTTAGCAAAAAATGAAGATCGGTATTTCTTTAATAATTTACTTGATACTAGAAATAACTTTATTGAAAGAGATTCTTTAAAGGAAATTATTGATACTGCAATTAATAGACTTGAAGAGTGCAATAATACGACGGATTTGATTTTTGTACCAATAACATATTTTTATAATGATGAAAGTTTTCAAAGAGATTTGAATTATGTTAATAACAATGCAAAAAATTGTGATGGTAATACTATATCTGAAATAAAAGAAGGAGATTATAAAGGTATACCTATCATTTTAATGAATAATAATCAATTACAAAATACAGTTGTTGTTTGTGATTTTTCTTCTGCATTTAAAATGAAAATAAAAACAAAAGATGACTGGTATAAAAAATCTCTTAACTTTGAGGTAAGAGAACTTAAAGATGATGAAGCTAATAATCTGTATAATGAAAATCCAAATAAATGGAAGAAACTAGATGAAGAAACAGAACTTAATAGAGAAGAAGCGATTTTAAGAATTAAAAATAATGTTGTAATTAAAGCATATACAAATATTCTGTTTGAAGTTGTTGATGAGGATGCATTTGTATTAGGAAAACTAATTAATAAATCTATTTAGGTATTTAAATAAAAAAACATGAAACTGAGGACAATTAAATTAAAGAATTATAGATGTTATAAGGATTTAGAATTAGAACTCCATCCTAGTTTTAATGTATGAGTAGGAATTAATGGAGCTGGTAAGTCTTCTTTATTAGAAGCTATGCGAATATCTTTAGGATCTTTATTTTTAAATGTTCATAAGTTTGCAAGTAAGATATATAGTCCAGGATTTTTAGATGGAGATGTAAGATTAGAGCATTTAGAAATGCAATATCCTGTATCCGTTTATTCTGAATGTTTTGTTAGTAATCAATTAAATAATAATGAGTTAATTACTTGGGAAAGAAGTCAAGATAAATATAAAGGGCGAACAACAGTAGTTAAAGCTAAGGAAATGAAGAAAGTTTCTTCAACACTTCAGGAAATAATACAAGATAGAAAAGAAGTAAATATTCCATTAGTTGCTTATTTTTCTGCTGATAGATACAAAAAAGAAGGATCAACTATAGGATTAGAACCAGAAGGAAGTTGTTTTAGAGGTTATTATAATTCTTTAGATTTAAAGACAAGTATAAAATATTTTTTAAGTCTGTTAAAGACAGAAACTCTTTCCGATTTACAGCATGGAACACAATCTCCAATATTAGAAGCTGTTTCAAATGCAGTTGTTAAATGTATTGATGATTGTAGAAAGATATATCACGATGTAAAGCGTGATGAGTTGATTATTGAATTGAAGTCAATAGACGACGCAATGCCTTTTTATTCTCTATCCGATGGAATTCGTTGTACATTGGCAATGGTTATGGAAATCACTTATAGATGCTGTTTATTAAATCCACATCTTAGAGAAAAAGCAACCTTGGAGACAAGTGGAGTTGTTTTAATTGACGAAATAGATTTACATTTACATCCGAGTTGGCAAAAGAAGATTCTAGCAGATCTTAAACAAGTTTTTCCAAATATTCAATTTATTGTATCTACTCATGCTCCACTAGTTATTGGTTCGTTGAAATATTGAGAAATATATGATATAAGTGAGAATCAAATATTTTTAAGATAAAAAAATAGAGTTCCACTAATTATAGTAGAACTCTATTTATATCTTATATATCAAATAAGAAAATTAGAGATTATAATTCTTTAAAAGAATGTATAATTTTATCCATTTCTTCTTTACATTCAATTTTACGTTTAGTTCTTGTCCATGTAAGTATTTGATAGTATGTGTCTCTACCTTTTACGAAAGCGATATTATAATATAAATTAACACCACTTATTTTTGCATTAATTTCAGCTGCTTTAGCATCCATATTATTGATCTTAATATCTTTTGTTTCAGAGATTTTACCTTCTTTTAACTTTTGTTTCATGTTAAACAGCACTATACTTGTATAACCTTCTAAACTGTTAGGAAATTGTTCTATAATTTTATTATCTATTAATGCCTTTTTGAATGCTTCTTTCGCTTCGTCTATAACAATAACAAAAATGCCATTTCCTGAAGTTGTATATTGTAGTGAAGCAGAAGAGTTTAGGTTTTTAGAAGGCATTGAACCCCATGGTAGTGTTATTGAATATTTATCTTTTACATTAATTACTTGAGGGTCAGTTATATTACATGAAGAAAATAATAGAACAATTGAGATTAGAATTAACGTTAGTTTACTTACGCTTTTGAGTTTGTACATGATTGTTTATAAATTTTTTAGTAAATGAATTTTTATAATAGATTCATATTGTTTTTGTCTGTAGTTATGATATCTATTAATATTAATAATATTAAGGCAAATGTAATAATTGGATAGAATATAACAAAAGAATACCTATATAATTAAATATAATCTTTATAATATCCCAGTAAAAAATAAAGTTCTACTATAATTAGTAGAACTTTATTATATATCAAATAAGAAAATTAGATATTATAATTCTTTAAATGTAAATATAGTATTATCCATTATTTCTTTTCTTTCGAAATCAGATTTATCCTTTCTCCAAGAAATTATTTGGTAATATGAATCTTTACCTTGTATAGAAGTTATACTATAATATAAATCAACACCATTTATTTTTCCTTTCATTTCTGCTTTTTTAGCATTTAAATTATTGATTTTAATATCTTTTATTTCAGAGACTTTAGCTTCTTTTAATTTGTTTTTTATATTTAGCAGTGCCAAACTTGTATAACCTTCTAAATTGTTAGAAAACTGTTCTGTTATTTTATTATCTACTAATGTTTTTTTGAATGCTTCTTTTGATTCGTCTATAACATAAATAAAATAGTCAGTTCCTGGAAGACTATATTCTAGAGAAGCGGCAGAGTTTAAGTTTTTAGAAGGCATAGATCCCCATGGTAGATCTATTGAATATTTTTCTTTAACCTTAACGACAATAGGGTCAGTTATACCACATGAAGAAAATAATAGAACAATTGAGATTAGAATTAACGTTAGTTTACTTACGCTTTTGAGTTTGTACATGATTGTTTATAAATTTTTTAGTAAATGAATTTTTATAATAGATTCATACCGTTTGTTTATATATTTATGAAATCTATTAATATTAATAATATTAAGGCAAATATATTAATTAGATTGAATATAACAAAAAAATACCTATATAATTAAATATAATCTTTATAATATCTCATTAAAAAAATAGAGTTCTACTATAATTAGTAGAACTCTATTATATATCAAATAAGAAAATTAGATATTATAATTCTTTAAAAGAATTTATCATCATATCCATTTCTTTTTTACATTCAATTTTACGTTTACTTCTTGTCCATGTAAGTATTTGATAGAATGTCTTTTTACCTTTTACTAAAGCGATATTATAATATATATCAAAACCACTTACTTTCTCATTAACTTCTGCTATTTTCGCATTCATATTATTGATCTTAATATCTTTCATTTCGGAGATTTTACCATATTTAAAGTTCTGTTTCATGCTAAGCAGCAATAAACCAGCATAACCTTCTAAATTATTAGGATATTGTTCTATAAGGTTATTATCTACCAATGCCTTTTTGAATTCTTCTTGTGATTCGTCTATGACAATAACAAAAAAGTCTTTTCTTGCATCAGTATATTGTAGTGAAGCTTCAGAATTTATATTATTAGATTGCGTGAAATTGTATGGTATTGTTATTGAATATTTTTCTTTTACCTTAATAACTTTTGGTTTTGTTATGCTACACGAAGAAAATAATAAAACAACTGAGATTAGAATAAACGTTAGTTTATTTACGTTTTTGAGTTTGTACATGATTTTTATAAATTATTTAGTAAATGAATTTTTATAATAGATTCCTACTGTTTGTTTATATATTTATGATATTTATTAATATTATTAAAGCAAATATATTAATTAGATTGAATATAACAAAAAAATACCTATATAATTAAATATAGAGGTAAATAACTGTAGGAATTGAAATTAATAGATTATAAGAGTATAAATAAAAAAGAAGCTGTTCAATATTTGAACAGCCTCTTTACCAATAATCAATTTATAAAGAATGACATTATTATTCTTCAGTGAAGTTTGGATACATATAATCCGTTGCTGGAACAAAAGTTTCTTTTATTGTACGAGGAGATACCCAACGTAAAAGATTAATCATAGAACCTGCTTTATCGTTAGTACCAGAAGCTCTAGCACCACCGAATGGTTGTTGACTAACAACAGCACCTGTAGGTTTATCATTAATATAGAAGTTACCAGCTGTATTTCTTAATCGTTTAGTCATACGTTCTATTTCGTATCTATCTTTACTAAAGATAGCACCTGTTAGAGCATATGTAGAAGATTCATCAAGAATATCCATTGTTTCATCAACCTTATCTTCGTCGTATACATAGATTGTCATTACAGGGCCGAATAGTTCTTCTAGCATTGTATCGTAATCTGGTTTATATGCTTGTATAATTGTTGGATGTATGAAATATCCTTTCGATTTATCGTATTTACCACCACAAATAACGTCGGCATCAGATGAGGCTTTTGCATCGTCTATTGCTCCTGCTAGTTTGTCGAATGATGTTTCATCTATAACTGCATTTACAAAGTTTCTGAAATCTTCTGAAGGACCAACTTTCATACTGTTGATATCTTCAGTAATATATTCTTTTACTTCATTCCAAAGGTTAGATGGGATATATGCTCTTGATGCTGCAGAACATTTTTGTCCTTGATATTCAAAAGCTCCTCTAGAGATTGCTGTTGCTACTTCTTTTGCATCTGCTGTTGGATGTGCAAAGATATAATCTTTACCTCCTGTTTCTCCAACTATTCTTGGATATGCTTTGTATTTAGGTAAGTTTGTTGCTATTTCGTTCCATATAGAGTTGAATACTCCTGTAGAACCAGTAAAGTGAATTCCTGCAAAGTTCTCATCTTTAAAGATAACATCTGATGCTGTAGGACCTGATACAAATACAAGATTTATTACACCGTCAGGTAGTCCAGCTTCTTTAAATATCTTCATTAAAACATTTGCTGAATATACTGCTGTTTTTGATGGTTTCCATACACATACATTTCCCATTAATGCTGGAGCTCCTGGAAGATTTCCTGCTATTGATGTGAAGTTGAATGGTGTTAGAGCAAAAATGAATCCTTCTAATGGACGTTGCTCTATTCTGTTCCATATTCCTTTTGAGTTCTCTGGTTGTTGTTTGTATATGTCAACCATATATTGAACGTTAAATCTAAAGAAGTCTGCTAATTCGCAAGCTGCATCTATTTCTGCTTGAAATGCGTTCTTTGATTGTCCTAGCATGGTAGCTGCATTAATAAGAGCTCTGTATGGGCCTGAGATTAGTTCTGCTGCTTTCAAGAAGATTGAAGCTCTGTGTTCCCATTCCATATTTTCCCAATCTTCTTTTGCTGCCATTGCTGCATCGATTGCCATTTTTACGTGTTCTTTACCACCTTGGTGATAGTATCCTAATACATGTTGGTGATCGTGTGGAGGGGCTATAAGTTTTTTATCGTCGGTTCTAACATCTTTACCACCAATACACATTGGTATATCCATTTCTTTAGAACGTAATTCTTTAAGCATTGCTTTTAATTCTGCTCTTTCTTCACTTCCTGGAGCATAGCTCTTTACAGGTTCACATTTTGCAATGGGTACATTAAAAAGTCCTTTTCCCATGATTAATAGTTTATTTAGGGTTAGTAATAAATTGTTTAGGTCTTTATTAATGAGATTATATAATACTTCGTTTCATTTAGGGGGTAGAAGTGAAATTATATTTCTTTTTATATTAATTGACCTTCGTTTACAAATTTAAAAAACTTTTTGAAATGAGCAATTTTTATAATGGCGTTTTTGTAGGTTTTTCGGATGATACAAGATATGTTTTTATTTTTTTTAGTTGATTGTTTGTCAACTTTTAGGTGAATAGTTGCTATTTTGTCAACTTTGTTTGTATATTTGTATTGTAATAGTAATTTCTTAAGTGTGTGTATTGCTATTAATTAATTGGTGAAATTTAAAATTATAAGTGTGTGGTGGTATGAAAATAGTATCAAAAGACCAAGTAGTTAAATTTCAAAAAAAACATTCAAGGGCTACAGCTGTTATTACTCTTTATAATGCTTTAGAGGAAGAAGATTTTAAAAATAATAAAGAAGTTACTGAAAGATTTTCTCGCTCAAGTGTAATGAAAAATAGAAAAGACACAATAGTATTTAGAGTAGGAGGTAATAAATATAGACTGATAATAAAATTTAATTACAAATTTAATTTAGGTAGAATATTATTCATAGGAACACATCCTGAATATGATGATTATCTGAAACTTAATTAAAGGATATGGAGAAATTATTAATTATTAAAACGGAAGAACAATATTATCGAGCTTTAGATAGACTTGATAATCTTTTTGATGCAGAGCCTAACACTCCAGAAGGTGATGAGCTAGAAACGCTAATGGTTTTAATTAAATTGTATGAAGATAATAATTTCCAATTGCCTACAGTTGATCCAATTGAAGTAATTGAATTTTACTTAGAGCAAAGAGGAGTTCTTCGATCAGATTTAATAGGTGTTATTGGAGATAAAACATCAGTTTCAAAAATATTTAGAAAGAAAAGAAAACTGACTTTGGAGATGATTCGAAATGTAGGAGATTTTCTGAAAATACCTGTTAATCTATTAATTCCAGATTATAATTTAAATTTATAAAGAAGAGGCTAATAATATTTAGCCTCTTTTTTGATTAAAAGAAAGACTTGGCTGGTTCTATGTTTTTACAAATAGTAAAATAGTGTATCTTTGGGAAAAATTTTATTTTATGATATCAGTAAACCAGTTAAGTGTATATTTTGGAGATTTTATATTATTTGATAATGTAAGTTTTCAGGTTAACGAAAAAGATAGAATAGGTTTAGCAGGGAAAAATGGAGCTGGTAAGTCTACTTTGCTTAAGATTTTTGCCAATATACAAGAACCTACACATGGTAATGTTGCATGTCCTTCTGATTTAACAATAGGATATCTTCCTCAACATATGCTGTATAACGATGATAAAACTCTTATGGATGATGCTCTTACTGCATTTGATGAGGTTTTAAAATTAAAGGCAGATATTGAGGCTTTGAATGTTGAGATAGGGGAAAGAAATGATTATGAATCGGAGGAATATACCGATTTAATAAATAAATTGACAGAATATTCCGATAGA
The DNA here is from genome assembly GCA_022496785.1 of Marinilabiliaceae bacterium JC040. GTDB lineage: Bacteria > Bacteroidota > Bacteroidia > Bacteroidales > Marinifilaceae > SNAP01. The sequence continues at coordinate 65,172 of SNAP01000009.1, forward strand.
TATTATATCCTTGGTGGTGATAATATTCGTGGAGAGGCTGAAAAGACTCTTATGGGATTAGGTTTTTTACGTTCAGATTTTGATAGAGATACTTCCGAGTTCTCTGGAGGATGGCGTATGCGTTTGGAGCTTGTTAAGATTCTTCTTAAACGTCCAGATATCCTTTTACTCGATGAGCCTACTAACCATTTAGATATTGAATCTATTCAGTGGTTAGAAGATTTTTTAAAGACTTATAATGGAGCTGTTATTCTAGTTTCCCATGATAAGGCATTTTTGGATGGAGTGACTAATAGAACAATTGAAATATCTTTAGGTCAGATAAACGATTATAAAGTTCCTTATTCACAGTATATTCAGTTGAGAAAAGAAAGACGAGAGCAGCAGTTGAAGGCTTTTGAGAATCAACAAAAGATGATTAAGGATACTGAGGAGTTTATTGAAAAGTATAGATATAAAGCTACTAAGGCTGTTCAGGTTCAATCTAGAATTAAGCAATTAGAAAAGGTAAAGAGAATAGAGGTAGACCAAGAGGATGTTAGAAAACTGAATATTCGTTTTGCTCCTGCTGCTAGAACAGGAGATATTGTTGCTGAAGGTAAGGAATTAACGAAAAGATTTGGTGAGCATCTTGTATTAGATGATGTACATTTTGAAATTAATAGAGGTGAGAAAGTAGCCTTTATTGGTAAAAATGGTGAAGGTAAGACTACTCTTGTTAGAATGATTATGCGAGAGTTGGATTATGAAGGTGAATGTAGGGTAGGGCATAATGTGAAGATTGGATATTTTGCTCAGAATCAAGCTCAAAAATTAGATGATAATAAGACAGTTTGGGAGGTTGTAGACGATATTGCAGTTGGAGATATTAGAGTGAAGTTGAAAAGTATTTTAGCTGCCTTTATGTTTGCAGGTGAGGAGATTGATAAGAAAGTGAAGGTGCTTTCAGGAGGAGAAAGATCGAGGTTGGCTATGGTGAAGTTGATGCTTGAGCCTTATAATGTTTTAATACTCGATGAGCCTACTAACCATTTAGATATACGTTCTAAGGATATTTTGAAATTAGCTCTTAAGAATTTTGATGGTACTGTTGTTTTAGTATCTCACGATAGGGATTTCCTTGATGGTTTAGTAGATAAGATGTTTGAATTTGGTAATAAAAAGATAAAGGAACATATTGGAGGAATCTATGAGTTTCTTGAGAAGAAAAAATTATCATCTTTAAGAGAATTAGAAATAAAAGCAAAAGAAAAGAAGGAGAATGTGAAGGCAGAAGAACCTTCTTCGAATAAATTAGATTTCTTAGAGCGTAAGGAATTGAATAAAAAGATTAAAAAACTTCAGACTCAAGTAGATAAAGCTGAGCAAAATGTTGCTAACTTAGAAGAGAAAATAGCAGAGATGGATAAGCAGTTTGCTAATCCTGATGGCAGCGAGGATGAGAAATTTTATTCTTTATACGAAGAGACAAAAAAACAATTAGAAATAGAAATAGAATCTTGGGAAGAATCTTCAATTGAACTTGATGAGATGTTAGAACTAAGAGATTAATATAATACAGATATGGCAAATAGTAGACAAGAAATGATTTATGGTATTCGTACCGTAATAGAGGCTATAAAGGAAGAGAAAGCAGTAGATAAGGTGTTAATTCGTCAGGGATTGAAAGGTGAATTGTTTCAAGAATTATTTCAATTAGTTCGTGAAAAAGATATTGCTTTTCAGCATGTTCCAGATCAGAAATTGAAGGCTTTAGATACAAGAAATAATCAGGGAGTTGTTGCTTTTGTTTCTCCAATTGAATATCAAGATATTGAGGAGATTATGAATTTGAAATTGGCTGAAGGTAAAAAGCCTGTTTTCCTTATCTTGGATAGAATAACTGATGTTAGAAATTTTGGTGGTATTGCAAGAAGTGCTGAATGTGCTGGTGTTGATGCTATTATTATTCCTCATAAACATTCTGCTAAGATATGTCCTGATTCTATTAAAACTTCTGCTGGTGCTTTGTATAATATTCCTGTTTGTAAGGTTGTGAATCTTAGAAAAGTGGTTAAGAATCTAAAGTTTAATGGTTTTAGTATTGTTGCTGCTACAGAAAAAGCTGATAAGGTTTATACAGAAGCTGATTTCTCTGAATCGGTTGCTATTATTATGGGTAGTGAGGATAAAGGTATTAGAGAAGAAATACTTGAAATTGTTACTGATAAGATTAAGATTCCTATTGTGGGTAAAATAGAGTCGTTGAATGTTTCTACAGCTACTGCTCTTATGATTTATGAAGTGCTTCGTCAGAGAAGTCTTTAATAATTAGTCTTTTAGATTAAAATATTATATAAAAATCTTTTCATTTATAGTTTTATTATAATGATTTTAACAATGTTTTCAATCTCTTATTTGTAGATTTGAAATATCGTAATCAAACATAAAAAACTCATATGAAAAGATTTTTTCTATTATTAGTCATTACCCTTATTTCGTTATCTTATACATATGCACAAAGTCTTAAAGGTGTTATTGTAGATGAAAAAGGAAAGGCTATTCCAAATGTAAGTATTTATCAAGTAGGAGAAAATAATGGTACTTTATCAAATTTAAATGGTGAATTTGAAATAAGTATTAAGAATAAAAAATCTCAATTGTTTTTCGAATGTATTGGCTATTCTAGTCAGACATATTTTCCTAATAAATTAAATTATTCTAAGAATTTTGTGATTATCATGAAAGAGGAAGTGGTTTTGCTTCCAGAACTTAGAGTATCTAGTAAGGCTGAAGATCCTGCATATTATATAATGAGGAAAGCTATTGCTTTTGCTCCATATTATCTTGCTCAACTTTCAAAATACGACTGTAAGGTTTATCTAAAAGGTAGCATTATGGTAGAGAGTATACCTTGGATAATGCGTAAGATGATGGGGAAAAAAGATTTAGAGAATGCAAAGATTGGTAAATATCAAGTTATAGAATCTTTTAATAAAGTTCATTATGAATATCCTGATAAGATTAAGCAAGAAGTTGTAGCTATTCGTTCTAGTGAACAGGCTAAGGGGACTTCACCTATGGATATGGTGGTTCAGAATATTTATAATTCAGATAGTTATGGAGTTGCATCTCCTTTAGCTACTAATTCTTTTTCTAATTATAAATATAAGCTAGTTGGTACGTTTAATCAAAGAGGAAATACTGTAAATAAGATTAAAATAATCCCACGAGGAGGACGTAAAAAGGGAGTATTTTCTGGATATATCTATATTGTAGATAATTATTGGAATGTACATTCACTGAATCTTAAAATGCTTTTGCCAATAGGAGAAATGAAAATGAAGCAAATGTATTCTTTTGTTGAGGAGGGTGTTTGGATGCCAACGTCTTCATCTTTTAAGTTTAAAGGTGGTATAATGGGTATAAATTTAAGAGGATCTTATCAGGCTTCAATCTCTGATTATAAGGTTGTAAAGAATCCTAATGTAGACCATTCTATACTTGCAAATGAATTAGCTTATCTTAAGGAAGGTAAAGAGCTTTCTAAATCGAAGGGAGTAGATAAGGAAAAGATTAGAAATAAATATTCTAAGAATAGAGAAAAGATAAACAAGATTCTTTCTAAAGATGAACTTTCGAATAGAGATATGAGGAGAGTTAATAGATTGATGAAGAAGGAGAATGAAAAACTAGAAAAGGAGAAACCTCTTGAAATAAAAGATCTTCCTAAGGTTAAGAAAGAGAATGTGAAGAATGATTCTAGTTTTTGGAATAAAATACGACCTATAAAATTGTCTAGTGATGAGAAGAAGAGTTTTGCTGCTCTAGATTCAATAGTTCTTAAGAAGAAAAAGAATCCTAATTATGAAGATTCTCTTTATTATGAAGGTATTCGTTTTAAACCTTGGTCTTTATTATTTGGAAAGACTTATGATTATGATAGAGAAGAGTTTAATTGGAAGACTAGTGTAACTACTCCTGGTATTTTAGAATTAACAGAAACTCAATTTAATACAGTAGATGGTATTAAGTTTAAATTACCTTTTGGAATTAATACAAGAGATACATTAGGACATTCTTATGCTTTCTATTCGAATGTAATGTATGCTTTATCTCGTAAGGCTGTAGATTTTAATATTGGAACAGCTTACGTGTTTAATGGAATTAATCATGCTAAATTATCTTTATATGGAGGTATAGAGTCTAAAGATTTTAAAGGTGAAGATGGTGAATCTAGCATGGAAAATGCTTTTTATTCTTTATTTGTTCAAGATAATTTCAAGAAGTTTTATTTGGATAAGGATGTTAATATTGCTTATTCTCAGTATTTAGCTAATGGCTTGTATATGAAATTGTCGGGAGGTTTTAGTGATAGATCGAGATTGTATAATAATTCATCTCTGAAAATTATTAATAAAGGAGAGTATTCTACTAATAGTTTGAAAACTGACGGAATTAAAGATTGGCAGTTGAATACTAATCAGATGGCTTATTTGGGGCTTTATTTGGAGTATACGCCAAGATATTATTATAAGATAAAGAATAATAGAAAGATTTATTTGTATTCAAATTATCCAACTTATGGGCTTTCGTTTAAACAGGCTTTTAAAACAATGGGTGGAGATTCTAAATTCTCGCGTGTTGAGGCTTTCTATAAATATACTTATCATGCAAAAAGAGGAAATGTGTTTAGTTCACAAATATTAGGAGGAAAGTTCTTTAATACTAAAAATATGTATGCTCACGACTATAAGTATATACGTGGTTTTGATGGAGAGGTCTCATTAACAAATGATTATAGAAAATTTAGGACTTTATCTTATTATGGGGCAGTATCTTCTGATTATTATCTTAAGATAAATACGAACTATACAATGCAGAAGTTTTTAATTAAAAGATTACCATGGATAAATGATAAAATGTTTATTACTGAAGATTTATTTGTAAATTACGTGACAACAGAGAATGTTAAGAATTATTTGGAAGTTGGTTATGGTATAAGAAATATATTCTTAATGTTTGATCTTGAGTTTGTTTCTTCTTTTTATAAGGAAAAACTGGACTATTGTGGGGTAAGACTAAATATTAAACTTAAGTAATAAATTAAATCAGTACTAATGAAAAAGGTATTTATAGCTATCGTATTGTTAGCTTTATGTATTTCTGTTTCTGCGCAGAATACTTTTAGAGATTATTTTTATAATAAAACATTAAGAGTTGATGTTGTCTTTGGTGCAGGGCGAGTAGAAACTCAGGTGTTTTTAAAGACAGTTTCTGAACAAAAAATCTATTCAGGACCTCATAAGAATTTGTGTTGTCAAAATGATAAGGGAGCTTATCGCTATTGTTTATACGATTCTAAGAGCGGTGAGTTAATCTTTTCAAAGGGTTTTTGTTCTTTACTAAATGAGTGGATAGCAACTCCAGAAGCTAAGAAAGTGAATAGAGTGTTTTCTCATGCTTTATGTATGCCTTATCCTAAGAATAATGTTAGGTTTGTGATTCAACAAAGGATGTATAAAACAGGTAAGTTCCATGAGATTTTTTCTTATGATTTAGATCCTAATTCTTATCTTATAGGAAGAGAAAATAAAGTAAATTATAAGGTAAATAAGATTCATTATAGTGGAAAGCCTCGTAAGAACTTAGATATAACATTTATAGCAGAGGGTTATAAAAAGAGTGAAATGAGAAAGTTTAGAAGCGATGTTAAGAAAATTGCTAAATATATGCTTGCTCGTGATGTTTATAAGCCTTATGCTGATAGAATAAATATTTGGGCTGTTGAGTCTGTTTCTCATGAATCAGGTACTGATAATCCAGGTAAAGGAGTGTACAGAAATACAGTTTTAAATTCTTCGTTTTATACTTTTAATATAGAAAGATATTTAACTACTTTAGACCATATAGCTATAATGGATGCTGCTTCTTGTGCTCCTTGCGATGCTGTTATAGTGATTGTTAATACTCCTAAATATGGTGGAGGGGGTTTTTATAATTATTATGCCCTAGGAAGTTCAGACCATAAATTATCAAAACAAGTTATGGTTCATGAATTTGGACATAGTTTTGCAGGTTTAGCAGATGAATATTATACTTCTAGTGTTGCAACAGAGAATTTTTACAATTTGGAGGTAGAACCTTGGGAGCCAAACATTACGACAAATGTAGATTTTAAATCGAAATGGCAAGATATGATTAAATCTGGAATTCCAGTTCCGACTCCTAGAATTAAAAAATATAAGAATGTTGTTGGAATGTTTGAAGGGGGTGGATATGTGTCAAAGGGAGTTTATAGTCCAGTTCAAGATTGTGTAATGAAATCGAACAATTTAAAGGAATTTTGTCCTGTTTGTAAACGAGCAATTCAAAAAACTATAGAGAAATATTTAGAAGATTAATTATATCTTTTGAAGCTTATAAAAAGTCCTATATGCATATGAGTATATAGGACTTTTTTATTTCACAATATCCATTATAGAGTGTAAATATTAGAAGAAAGCTTTCAGCTTCTAACGGTGACAGATATCTTTATAGGAACAATATGTGCATGCTTTATTATCAATTTCGCATTGTTCAAACCTAGTGTTGATATCTAAAAGTTCTTTAATGGTGTTTTTTATAAAATCTTCAATATCTCCTTTATATGTTCTAAAGTTATTAATATAGATTGTATTTCTTTTTTCTTTAAAGAAGAATCTAGAATCAAAATCTTTACTGAATATTTGTTTAAGGTTATAAATTCCAGGAGTGATTTGTTTATTTGGTTGATTATTGCAATCGTAAATGAAACTATATATAAGAGTTTGAAGAGCTGCTTTATTTTCTTTCTTAAAATCGTTAGTAAAGAAAGTTTCAATATCGTCTATTTTTAGTTCATCAGATCCTGTTTTGTAGTCTATTATTCTTACAGAATGTTCAGTTTCATCAACCCTATCAATGATTCCTCCTATATATCTTTTTTTATCTAGAACATTTAAACAGATTTTATGTCTGTTTTCTGTTTCAAGAATTTTTATTGGAGATAAAGTCTTGTCCTTTTTTAAAGTTTGTATTATATAGTTGAAGATTACGTTGTATAGGATTTTAGCTTCACCTTCTAGTTCTTTGGAGTTACCATCTTCAAAATAGTTATTGGAGAAAGCTTTAGATAAATGTTTGTGAAGTATAGTTTTATTTTTAATGATATTATCAAAATCTTCGTTTTTAAGTTCTTGACCAATGTATGGTTTGTATATTTTTTCCATACTATCGTGATATATTAGACCAAAGATTCGGTTGTCAATACTATCAATTATTTCATCTTTTTCTTTTAAACGTTTTATATATTGGAAATAGAATTTAAGTTTACATGTTCTATATGTGTTTATTGCAGAGGGAGATAGAGGACGTTTTTCGTTTGAAGTGATTTTATCTATTTCTTTAATAATTTCATCATCTTTCTTTATTGAAATTTCAACAGGACTAATTGTTCCAATTTCGTTAGTGATATTATATTCTTTTATATTGTGAATAGATTCATATTTAAGTTGATATAGGAATCTACTCATTTCACCAGTTCTTATACCATCTCTTCTTGTACTGTAGTAGAAGTTTATATTATCTGCTCTTTGTATAAGTCTGTAGAAATAGTAAGCAAACATAGAATCTTGATGTTCTAAAGTAGGAAGCCCAAATCCTTTTCTAAGATTATAAGGTATATAAGATTGTCCTGCAGAGCTTTTTGGTAGTTTTCCTTCGTTACATGATAGTATATTTAAATATTTAAAGTCGAGCAATCTGGTTTCCATAAGTCCCATAACTTGAAGTCCAGCAAGAGGTTCTCCTTCGAAAGGTATTGTAAGACCTTTAATTATTTTACTTATGATTTTATAGTAAGTTTTAGGTCTTAGATTGATATTATATTCTCCAACAATAGAATTGATTCTTTTAATTTGAGTGTAAATATTGAAAAGATATTCTTTTTCAAGTTTTATATTATTTTCTTCGCTAGAAATGATGTTAATATGTTGAAATATATCGTGAAGAATAGATATAAGATAGTTACCAGCTTCATATCCTGTTTTAGGATGTTTAAGAATAGATTCTATCTTGTTTTTGCATTTAAGATCTTTTTCACCTACATATATTTTGTTTTCTTTTTGTATTTCATTGATATCTGAAATAGTGTTTTCATCGCATAAGAATTGATGATTAAGTAAGGTTATAAGAGGCTTATAGAAGAAGAGGCATTCGTTCTTGTTTATCTTTATACTGTCTTGAAGTTCAATAATAGATTTTATAAAACCAGTAATAGTACTGTTTTGAGCTGGATATCCCATAGTAACATTTATAGCATCAATATTGGATGGTATAGAATATAGAGTAGGAATTAAAAGACTTTCGTCGCCAAGTACAACAGCAGTATTTTCTTTTCTATTGTTGTCAATTTCTTTTAGATTACTAGCTAGAATTTTACATTGTCCTATATCTGAAGGTATAGAGTAGATATTTATATCCTTTTTAGTTTTATTGAATGAATTAAATTCTTCTTCAGGAAGTTTATTAGGGAATCTTTTAATATTCTTTCTCATATAGAATCCTGCTTCGTTGCTAAAGTTATTCATGTAGAATTGGTCGTAATCCCAATAAAAGTCAATAATACCTTTAGTTTGGAAATGATCGAATATTTCTTCCTCACATTTATTTAAAGCATTGAAGCCGACCATGATAATCTTCTTACAATTAAGTTGAATTTTATTTTTCTTTAGATTTTCATATATACTTCTGTACGCCATACCTTCGTAGCATATGTTTTCGTTTTGAAGTTCTTGCTTAAAATCGGTGTATATATTATAAAGATTGTCCCATAGATTTATAAAATCGTTTTGTGCATCAGATAGTTTTTCAAATTTGAAGCTACTCCAGAATTTATTAATTACTTTAATTTGATCTTCACTTAAATATTGAAATTCATTTCCTATAGTTTTAATATCTTTTAGATTAGAGAATATATCTTTAGGATTAACGATATATTTATCAATATCATCAAAATCGTTAAGAATCATTTCTCCCCAGTAGTAGAAGCTATCAAAATCTTCTTTAGAATGCATGTATTTTTGATAGATATTATATAATTTGAATATAAGAGTCAAATTATCAGCAGTTTCATATCCACTAAGATTGTTTATAAAATCGCTAAGAGTAGTGACTTTAGGTAACCAAGTAGTTTGATTTTTTATATTCCCAAGATGTTTTTTGAAAAATAGTCCAGATCTTTTATTTGGAAAGACAACAATAGTGTCTTTTAGTATATCTTTATTTATATTATAAATATCTTCGGAAACGGATTCAAGAAAATTGTTCATTCTATACTGTTTAAATTGTATCTTTGTTCAAGTTTATCAAAAGTACAATTTTTATGGTTGAAAGAGAAGGAATAAGATTAGGAATAATAACTGCAATGGATGAGGAAATGCTTCATCTAAGAGAGAATCTTAAAAATGAAGAAGTATTTAAGATTGCAGATTTTGAATATTATATTGGAAGTTTGAAAGGTGTATCTGTAGTGCTTCTTAAATGTGGTATAGGAAAAGTTAGTTCAGCAGTTGGAACATCTTTAATGATAAATAGATTTGCACCAGATGCAATTATAAATTCTGGTTCGGCAGGAGGAATGGATACAAAATTAAATGTTTTGGATGTTGTTGTTTCTAGTGAATTGGCTTATAATGATGTAGATACTACTGTTTTTGGTTATAAATATGGTCAGATGTGTAGAATGCCTGAGCGTTATACTGCAGATTCTAATTTGGTAGAAGTAAGTAAGAAAGCAATAGGAAATTTTAAAGAATCGAATTGTGTTGTTGGTTTGATATGTAGTGGAGATTCTTTTATATCAGATCCTAAGCGAACTGAAATGATTAAGGATTATTTCCCTGATGTTCTTGCTGTAGAGATGGAGGGAGCTTCAATAGCTCAGACTTGTTATTTGTTAAATACACCTTTTGTTGTAATTAGAGCAATTTCAGATATACCAGGAAAAGAGAGTAATTATAAAGATTTTGGAGAATTTCTTTTAGATGCTGGTAAGATATCCGCTAAGATGGTAATGGATATTGTAGAGATGTATTAGTAAAGATTGAAATATCACATTATATATTAAAGATGAGATTAGCGTTTTGTTAATCTCATCTTTATTTATATGTATTTATCAGATAATGAGGTGTTTATTAATCTTCTGCTCTTCCTTTAATATTAACAGCTTTATAGTTTGATTCATCTTTTTTCATAGTAGAGCTAGCACATGTGATACCTCTTTCCCTCATTTCTTTGTTTTTACTTATATGAAGGCTAGGGAATTTTCCTTTCTTTTTAATAAGAATTCTAATAGCCATAGCAACGAAAGCTATTGCACAAAGGGCGATAGCGAGACCGAGAATAGTAAAAAAAGTACTTGTATTCATTTTTCGATTATTTAATTGATTGCGATACTGCAATATTACAATTTTTGTATTAATGTTTTAAAAAAAATGCCTAAAAATCTTAATGATTCTGTTTAGTATGTGTATGAATTTTAGTATTTTTGAAACAAAACTTACAAACTATAATAAATACTTAAACATGGAAGGATTAGAAAATAACGAAGAAACGATGAATGGAAGGGATGAAATCTTTTCTAAAGCGGTGAGAGCAGGTAAACGAACATATTTCTTCGATGTTAAAGCGACAAGAAATAACGACTACTATTTAACTATTACTGAAAGTAAGAAACGCTTTGACAAAGAGGGAAGTTATCATTACGAGAAACACAAAGTCTTTCTATATAAAGAAGATTTTGAGAAGTTTGCAGATGGTTTAGATGAAACAGTTGCTTACATTAGAGAACTTTTAAAAGGAAGTCAGTTTGAACAACATCATGAATCTCATGAAAGTGAATCAAGTATTGAAAGTATAGAAATGGATACTAAAGCTTTTGTTGATGTTGAGTTTGAAGATCTTGAAAAATTATAGAAGATTTTATTTAAGAAATAGCGAGCATTAATAATATACTTATTAATGCTCGTTTTTTATGTTTTAATATATTACACTAGTTCAGAAGTGTGTAAATGGTTATTGTTTAATTAATTTTAGAATTTAGTATTGTATTAACTAAGCATAAATTCTTTTTTAAGATCTATTAATTCAATAGTCTTTAAGTGGCTTTCAATTTCGCTTTTACTTAGTTTCTTTACATTAGTAATAAGAATATCGTCTCTAATAAGATTGTTGTATTCTTCAAAATTTTCTTTCATTGATTGAAGCAGATTGTCAATATTCGTATTTACAGGAACTAAGATCTTGAATGTAAAATACTTTTCTTGAATATCTATTTTTTCAAGAATACCATTTAGCTTTTGAAATCTTTTTTCTATTTGCTTTTGAAATTCTTTATATTGATTATTCTCTATCTTCTCATATTTTAGATATGCAACACCAAATAATCTAATAAGGTTGTTTTTTCCTCCTAAACCAGAAGATACGTATACTTTCTTTTTATACATTAAACTGCGTTCAACTTTAATTTTGAGTTGTTGTTTCGCAATTTGTCCCCATTTTTTTAGTTCTCCATCTTGTTTTAATAGGAATTTTTCTACAATTCTATAAGCTTTGGTACTCCCTTCTAATGATAGAGCAGCAATAATTTCTTTCTTTTTACTATTGCTAGTTTCATTTCGATATAGTTTGTCTTCAAGTTTAAGGACATTATCGGTAGAATTTAATAAGTCTTCTTTGTGTTCCTTTTGATACTTAACAAATTCTTGATTTGCTATGATATCAATAGGTTCTTGTAATATTTCTACAGATTCAGAATCTTTTGATACTAAATGAGATAGAACTTTTTGAATTTCTTCTGCTTCTATTTTCATATGATTCTTTAGTGTTCTTGTTTGACGCGACGAACTTATAATAATTGATTAAGAATAGCAATAATTTTAGATAAAAAACTATCTTTATTTAGATTGGATATAAAGAAAATTGTTACATTTGCCTTCAATAGTTTAGATGTGGTATAAATAAATTAACTAAATATGAATATGTCAGACTTAAAAGAGACAGGTGGTTGTGGTAAACATATTCGCTGTAAACGTAGAAGAACTCACGAACGTAGGGGTTTTCACGAAAATAGAGGAAATGCTTCTCTTGACTCAAAGATGACACTTGCCCAATTTAAAGACGGAGATAAAGTAAGGATATTAAAGGTTCTTGGATATGGAGCTTTTAGAAAGCGTCTTACAGAAATGGGCTTCGTAAGAGGAGAGGTTGTAACCGTTGTTAAAAATGCACCTTTAAAAGATCCTGTAGAATATTCTATAATGGGATATGATATATCTTTGAGAAGGACTGAGGCTGCTCATATTTTAGTAATACTATGTGATACAGAAAATATTTCTAATGATGATTCTGAATATTATGGAATTATAGATGATGAGAAATTAAAGAATAAATTAAATTCTAAGGAAGATAAAAAGATACATGTAGCTTTTGTTGGTAATCCAAATTGTGGAAAGACGACATTATATAATGGTGCAACAGGTTCTACTGAGCATGTTGGAAATTATAGTGGAGTAACCGTAGATGCAAAAGTTGCTAATATTACTTTTAAGGATTATAAATTTGAATTAGTAGATTTACCAGGAACATATTCATTAACATCTTTTTCTCAAGAGGAGAAATATGTTAGAGAATATATAATAGATCATAAACCAGATATAATTATAAATGTTGTTGATGCATCAAATCTTCAAAGAAATCTTTATTTAACTTCTCAACTTATTGATATGGATGTTAAGGTTGTTTTGGCCTTAAATATGTATGATGAGATAAAAAGTAATGGTGCTATCTTAGATTATAAGAAATTAGGAGCCATGTTGGGGATACCAATAATTCCTACTATAGGTTCTAAGAAAGTTGGTTTAGAGGATTTGTTAGATAAAGTAGTAGATGTTTTTGAAGATAGAGATCCTAGTGTTAGACATATCCATATTAATTATGGGCAGATAATAGAGGAATCAATTTCTAGATTGAGGGAAAGAATAAATAAAGAGTATAAAATTACTGATTATGTTTCTTCTAGATATGCAGCTATAAAACTATTGGAAAAATGTCCAGATGCTGAGGAATTTATAGTGGAATGTGATTCTGCAGATGATATTTTTGCTCTTCAAGATAAAGAAATAGAAAAAATAGAGAATTCTTATAATGATAATTCAGAAACAATCTTGACAGATGCTAAGTTTGGTTTTATTGCTGGAGCTTTAAAAGAAACTTTTACAGAACCAACTGTTAAACGAAGACGGAATACAGATTATATAGATTCGTTTATAACACATAAGGTTTGGGGAATTCCAATATTTATTTCTTTGATGTTTATAACATTCTATTGCACTTTTGCTTTTGGACAATATCCTATGGAATGGATAGAGTCGGGAGTAGGAGCTATTGGTAATTTGGTGAGTTCATACATGCCAAATGGAGCATTGAAAGATCTTCTTGTTGAAGGAGTTATTGGTGGTGTTGGAGGAGTTATTGTTTTCTTACCAAATATTCTTATACTATTCCTTTTTATTTCATTGATGGAGGATACAGGATATATGGCTCGTGCTGCATTTATTGTTGACAGAGTGATGCATAAGATAGGTTTGCATGGAAAGTCGTTTATTCCTTTAATAATGGGCTTTGGATGTAATGTTCCTGCTGTTATGGCAACAAGAACTCTTGAAAATAAGAATGATAGAATTTTAACTATTCTTATTAGTCCTTTTATGTCGTGTAGTGCTCGTTTACCAGTTTATATAGTGTTTATAGGTGCGTTTTTCCCAACGAATTCGGCATTGGTATTGTTTTCAATGTATTTTATAGGAATATGTTTGGCTGTTTTGTTTGCAAAGATATTCAAGAAAGTATTGTTTAAGAATGAGGAAGCTCCTTTTGTAATGGAACTACCACCTTATAGAATGCCAGTAGCACGTGTAGTTATAAAACATATGTGGACTAAAGCTTCTCAATATTTAAAGAAGATGGGTGGAATTATATTGGTAGCATCAATTTTAATATGGGTTTTAGGCTATTTTCCAAGAGAAGTAAATTACACTCAAGATTATGATTTATCTATATCTAAATCGGAAAGTAATTTAAAAGAAGCAATATCTTTAAATGATAGTTTAAGAATAAATAAAGAAAAAGGAAATATCGCATTATTAAAATCTTCAAAACAAGAAGAGCACCAAAAGAATTCTTATATTGGAAAAATAGGAGAAGCAGTATCTCCAGTATTATCACCTTTAGGTTTCGATTGGAAAATGAGTGTATCTCTAATGACAGGTGTTGTGGCTAAGGAGGTGATAGTGAGTACAATGGGGGTTCTTTATCAGGTTGATGCAAGTGATGATGATGCATTTAATTTACAAGAAAAGATAAAAACATCTAAAAGTGTAACTCCTTTAGTTGCATTTGTTTTTATGCTTTTTATTCTAATATATTTCCCTTGTATTGCTGTTGTAGTAGCAGTAGCTAAAGAAGCAGGCTTAAAATGGGCTTTGTTCTTGGCAGCTTATACTACAATTGTTGCGTGGATAGTATCTTTTATGGTTTATAATATAGGAATATTATTATTATGATTCAGAATATAATAGTAGGAATAATAGTACTTGTTTCAATATTTCTAGCAGTAAGAAGTATTATAAAAAAGTTCACCCATCCTAATGAAAACAAATGTTCAGGTTGTAGCTCTGATTGTAAATTAAGATCGGGAAGAACTAATATAAATAAAACAAGTAAAAATAATAAATGCGATAAAGGTTAATTGTTTATTGTGTTTTTAATTGTGTTTTATAAAGAAACGATTTTAGATTCTTTACTATAATTAATGACCTTTAATCCAATATTTTCTCTAATAGAATCATCTATATTGAAAGAGAATTTATAGTTAGCTTGAAGTAAATTAACATTTGGAAATGGAGCATCATCATGAAGAATGTTCCCTTCAGCTGTAAGTATAGTGAAGTATGAAATAATATCATAACCTCTAAAAGAGAAAGTAGATGGTTCAACATTGTATTTTTCTCTATATTCTTTAATGAAAGTTTTTACATTCTGATTTCTATAATCTACAAAGTATGTATTAAGCATTAAAGTGTTTAAAGAGAATAAAGTAGATGGATCTAAAGATTTTAATCTTTGCCAACTAGGAAAACCTATAACTCTAATGTGATTATTGTTTTTTGTTAAAGCATTTATCTTAGGTATAATTTCATAAATATCTGTAGTTTTAGAAGTTGGTACAATAATGATATTATCAATTTCATGTTTAAGAAGATATTTGATACCGTAATAATTAAATTTACTATAAGAAACTCTAGCGAATGTGATATTCTTGTTATTTACAAAAACTGAATCTGAATATAGTTTATTCTCTAATTCATCAACTAATAACATTTCATTGTTTTTTGTTGTATCTGAAGGATTAACTATAATGTAGTTTGCATTTTTAAAATTGTTATATATATAATCAGCAGTTTTTTTAATTACTTTTTCTTTTGAAGTATTTATCTGGTAAGCATATTTATTGTCTCTAATAGCGTTAGAATTATCAGAAAGAGGAGATATTATAGGTATATGATTCTCTTTTGCTTTATCTGATACTAATTTTAAAGTTTTAGCATATGGAGGTCCTACAATAAAATCGTATTTGTTAATGTCTATTGTGTCAAGTATGTGTTTTACAGAGTCGATATTTTTGGCACTATCAAAAGTGTCTATATCTATATTCAAATCGTGAGTCTTTCTAAGATCTTGGCAAGCAAGCAGCATCCCTTGATAGTAGTTAATAAATAACTCAGACTTATTATAAACCTTAGTAGCAGGCTTCTTAATACTATCATTTTCAGATTTATTTATCTCTTTATTCTTATCTAGGTAGAAAGGAATGAAAAGACCAATCTTTATATCTTTTTTCTTATCGAATAGTTTTTTTTTATCCTTTGGACAGAAAGCTTTTTTCTGATATAGTTCAATTTTAGGACCTCCATTAGTTGAAACCTTTAGTACTTTCTTAGAACTATCTTTTTTAACTGAATCCTTTTTGATATTTACTTTTTTTAAAGCCAAATTCTTTTTAAGAGTGTCTTTTTTAGTTTTGCCTTTTTGTTTGGTTAAACTATCTCTTTGATGTTGTACCATTAGAGCCTGAACTGATTTCTTAAGAGTTAATATGGAATCTTTTAGTTTCTCTTCGTGGATAAGTTTAGCTACTTCTTTGGACATAGTATCTTCAATAACAATGCTAGAAGCATTAATTTGCAGATTGCCTTTAACTGGTATTTTAATTTTTTCTCCAATCTTAAGATTGTTGTCTTTCTTGTTATTGATTTTAAGTATTGTTTCAGGTTTCATATTGTAACATTTACTAATAGAGTATAATGTTTGTTTTGCCTGAATAACGTGTATATAATACGCTTTGCCTTCAATAACTTCAATTTTAGTTGACTTCTGAATCACATTTTGGCCAATGGCTGAGAGTGTGAAAAGATGGAAACTAATTAGTAAAATAAGAATTGTTTTAATTTTCATTTGTTTTGTTTATTATGATGAATTAACAATGATTGTGCGTGATTTTAGTCTATAAATTTAATTTATTAATTATGATTTATAGCAAAAGTAGTAAACAATTTCTTTACTTACAACAACTTTGATAATGAACAGAATTAAAAAAGTCGCTCTAAATTTAGAGCGACTTTAATTATAATAAGATAATATTACTATTTCTCAGATTTAAATTTCTTATCAATATTCGCTGCTGCTTCTCTACCATCTCCCATTGCTAGGATAACTGTAGCTGCACCACGAACAATATCTCCACCAGCAAAGATGTCATCTACACTAGAGTGTTTTTCATCATCTACTTCAATAGTTCCCCAATCACTAGTTTTTAATCCTTCAACTGAATTAGGAATAATAGGGTTTGGATCAACACCGATAGCAACAACTACAACAGAGCAGTCAATTTCTTCGATATTTCCTTCTATTGCAACAGGACGACGTCTACCACTTTCATCTGGTTCACCTAATTCCATCATCTGAACTCTAACTTTATTAACTCTACCAGTTTCATCAGCTAGATATTCAATAGGGTTTGCAAGATTGTAGAATTCAATTCCTTCATCTTGAGAGTGGTGAATTTCTTCTAAACGTGCTGGCATTTCATCCATAGAACGTCTATATACAATAATTGATCTTTCAGCACCTAAACGTTTAGCAGCACGAACAGCATCAATTGCAGTGTTTCCACCTCCAACAACAACAACATTTTTACCTGTTAATATAGGAGTGTCAGCATTTTCATCATCAGCATCCATTAAGTTGATTCTCATAAGATACTCATTAGCTGATAAAATACCATTATAGTTTTCACCTGGGATATTCATGAATTTAGGAACTCCAGCGCCTGTAGCTACATAGAAAGCTTTAAATCCTTCTTCTCTTAATTCATCAATTGTAGCTGTAACTCCAACAACAAAGTTAGGAACAAATTTAATTCCTAAAGCTTTAAGATTATCAATCTCAGCGTCTACTACATAGTTTGGTAAACAGAATTCAGGTATTCCATATTTCAATACACCACCAATTTCGTGTAAAGCTTCAAAAACTGTTACATCATAACCTAGTTTAGCAAGATCACCAGCACATGCAAGGCCAGAAGGACCAGAACCAATGATAGCAATTTTGATACCATTTTTCTCTGTTATTTCAGGGATAATTGCATTACCTGATTCTCTTTCCCAGTCGGCAATAAATCTTTCGATATTACCTATAGAAACAGCTGGTTTATTAAGTTTCAAATGATAGATACATTGAGCCTCACATTGTTTTTCTTGAGGACATACACGTCCACAAACAGCAGGAAGTGCTGAAATACTTTTAGCTGTTTTTGCAGCTTCCAGTAAGTTTCCTCTTTCAAGGTTTTTAATGAAAGTAGGAATATGCATACCAACAGGACAACCTTTCATACATCCAGGATCAGCACAGTCTAAACAACGTTTAGCTTCTAATTGAGCTGCTTCAAGTGAAAGTCCTTTGTTCACTTCAATTCTTTGGCTGTGAATTCTTTCTTCAACAGGCACTGTTGGCATAACCACGCGAGGAATAGCCATTCTTTCTTTTGGACTAACAGATTTACGAATTTCTTTTCTCCATTCTTGATTGTAAATCTCTTTATACTCTTCCTTAGTCATAACTATTTTAGATGTTGTAGTTTTTTAGATTCTTCATTTCTGTATCCATCAATACGTAGTAATAAACCATCAAAGTCGATAGCATGAGCATCGAATTCAGGTCCATCAACGCATGTGAATTTAGTTCTTCCATTCACACTTACTCTACAAGCTCCACACATTCCTGTACCATCAACCATAATAGAGTAAAGAGAAGCTCTAGTTGGAATATTGTATTCTTTTGTAACTTTAGCGCAATCTCTCATCATATCAACAGGTCCTATTGTCATACAGTAGTCAATATTCTCTTTTTCTATAACTTTTCTCATAGGATCAGTAAAATTACCTTTTTCACCATGAGTTCCATCTTCTGTAAGTACATGAATTTCATCAGAAATTTCACGCATTTCATCTTCAAGAATTAATAGATCTTTAGTTTTTGCACTAATGATAGTGATAACTTTATTACCAGCTTCTTTCATTGCTCTCGCAATAGGTAGTAGAGCTGCTATACGAATTCCATTTCCACATGCTAAGAAAGTTCCTTTATTTGATATTTCAGAACGTCTTCCTAGTGGTCCTAAAATGTCTTTAATTTCATCACCAACATTTAGATTACATAGTTTAGTACGAGTTACTCCCATATTTCTAATAACTATGCTAATAGTTCCCTTTGAAGGATTAGATTCTACGATAGTAAAAGGTACTCTTTCTCCCTTTTCCTTTATTCTTAGGATTACAAAATTTCCAGGTTTTTGTGCTTTTGCAACGATAGGAGCCTCAATTTCTAATTTGTATACACAACTAGATAATTGCTCCTTTGAAACAATCTTATTCATTTTTTCCTTAGATTCTTAAAGACTAATTTGTTTTACATTATTGGAGCAAAAATATAAAACAGAAATGGTATTAATGCCTAAAATACTGTATTTTCATATATTACATCTAATTTGTACTAAGTCTAAATAAGAAAAGTGCTTTTTTTTATAACTTTGTGAAAAAAATATAAATATGGGAAAAAGTAAAAAAAATAGAGTAGGGGTAGTTTATTCGACTAGTGATTCATTTGACTATGATTATGTTGATGACACTGTAGAGACACTTGATCCTGATGCACAAAGCTTGAGAGTTATACTAGATAGAAAGATGAGAAAAGGTAAAGTTGTGACTTTAGTTACTGGCTTTATAGGAGATGATGAAGATTTAAAAATTCTAGGAAAGAAGCTTAAAGGAAAACTTGGAACAGGTGGATCTGTTAAAGATGGAGAAATAATTATCCAAGGAGATTTTAAGTTGAAAGTAGTAGATATTTTAAAGAATATGGGCTATAAAAAAGTAAAAGCTATTTAATATAGCTTTTACTTTATCTTATTTATTTGATTTCTACTTTACCTCCATTTGCTTTTATAAAGATTTTTGATTCAATATAATTATCAGCATTGTTTGTTATATATGTGAATCCATTTTCTTCTTTAGGATTAGTATCAATAATCTTAGCAAAATCTTTAGTAATATATTCACAATTTTTAATTCTCATAACTAAAGAATATTCTAGATTCTCTAAGGTAGAAAACTTTATATTAGTGTTTAGTAAATCTAATTTTAAATAGTTAAAATCTTCAATTTGTTGAAATTTAATATTACCATTTACCATTTTTATATTAGCATTTTCAACATATGTATTAAATAAAAATGTTGAATAATCAGCTTTATCTATTGTAATCTTTTTTGCTTTATTTATTACCATATAGTCGTTATAACTATTAGATTTAAAATATGAAAGGCTATCTATTTTATAAGTAGAATTTTTACTATTAATATCTATAGCATTTATACTTTGTATGAAAATCTTTGAATTAGTAGATTTTAAAGAGCAATCTTCAATATTTCCTATTTCTGCTTTTGAATAAGATAGTTTAATGCTATTTTTAAATGACATTTGAGAAATATTTTTAATATTAAGATTTCCATAACTTATATCAATATTGATATGGTTATTTAGAGAATCACAATAGATGTCTCCAAATTTATTACTAGCTTTTATTATTTTATTTTTTGGAACATATACATCAAAATCGATTCTGAAATTAATATTAGCTTTTAAATCTACAGGTATTCTAGTTAAAGCTTCAACATAATCTTCTTTAATTAGATATGTGACATTAAAATTTTCTAATTGCTTTTCAGCAATCTTCTCTAAATAGTTAGAAATATTTACCGTTGCTTTAAAAATTATGGAGTCTGTAGCACTTTGATGAATATTTATATTTCCATATTTATTAATAATTCTAACTTCTTTTACATATTTACCGTCATATGTTTTATCATATTTCTGATTGTAAACTTCCTGAGCTTTAGCTATATTACAAAGACCTATTATTAATATTAGATAAATTAACTTTCGCATATTCTAATTTTTATATTCTACTAATACAAAGGTAGTGATTTATTTTTTTATTAGAAATCTTTGTTATTTTATATAATTAGTATATATTTGCAGAGGATTTGAGATAAACATATAGCTCAAATTGGTTCAGTAGCTCAGCTGGTAGAGCACGACACTCTTAATGTTGGGGTCCAGGGTTCGATCCCCTGCTGGATCACGAAGGTAGACTTTTAGTCTACCTTTTCTTTTTATATAGATTTATAATATTAATAAGTTAATTATAGTGAGTTATAGAAATAGATCAATTTATATATGTAATAATGTGAATTGTAATAAGATATAAAAAGGATGCTATCTATAACAATAGCATCCTTTTTTTATTTATAATCATTTAAGAAGAATCTTACCAATTAAGAATCTTTTTATAGTCGAATTGTTCTGGTTCAGCTAGCCATTCTCTAGCAGCTTCATAGTCATCTTCAGTAAGATAGTAAAGAACATCATCAAATACAGTTTTAACAGATTCATTTTCCATATCAACTAATCTAGGACGAATTTTACCATTTTCATCTTCAACATCTTTAAGATATATAGGAATAATTCTTTTTTGTTGATCCATAGCAACCATACATCCTGTATGACCTTCATCAAATAGTTTTTTAACACCAAAACCAAGAGAAGAGCAATAAGAAAGGTCGAAAGATACAGGATCGCAGCATCTTAAAGAATATCCTATTTCCATAGGTCTATTTTTAACACTCATACCTACTTCGTCTAATTTTCTATCTAGAAGAGCACTAAATATATGAGCTTTAGAAATCTTACCTAATTCAGGGTGTCCATGATCATCATAAGTGAAAACTATACCACTATTTTTGATATCTTCTTCAGTTAAATCGTGGAATACACCTTCACTAATAACAATAACTCCAGGACGAATATCCATAGTTCTACGTTTAATAATAGAAGACATCATTAAGTCTACAATTTTCTCAATAGTAATTTGAGTTTTATTAAACATTTCAGGGATAATGATCATAGAAGCTTGAATAGATTTACCAATTTCATAAGCTAAATGACCAGCTTCACGTCCCATTGAAGAAATAATATACCAGTTATTAGTAGTTAAAGATTCAGTTTTGATTGTAGTACCAATTTTAGAACCAACACTAATAGCCGAACGGAATCCAAAAGTAGGAACACCTTCAGGAAGAGGTAAATCGTTATCAATAGTTTTCGGAACATGAATGTTTTTAATAGCAATCTTGTGCTCGTTAAGATATTTAGTAATTCTATTAGCAGTAGAAGCAGTATCATCTCCACCAATAGTAACTAAAAGTTCAATATTCTCTTTCTCAAATAAAGTTGTACTGAAATCAGAATCTTTAGGTTTAAATCGACTCATTTTAAGAGCAGAGCCACCAATATTACAAATTCTGTCAGCCCACTCGTATGATATTTCAACAGTTTCTGTGTTTTCTAATAATAGTCCTCTATAGCCGTTGTGAACACCTAGAACTCGATAACCTTTCATTAAAAAGGCTTTACTTACACTACTGATTACAGCATTAATACCAGGTGCAGGTCCTCCACCACACAAAATCGCAATTGTTTTCATATTTGTTTCGTTCGTTATTATTTTCTTCTTTTATTTTTAGGCTTTTTAGCTTCTAATTTCTTTTTATAAATCTTACCGTTTATTTTAGTGTTCTTACTTTTCTTTTGATGGAAAGCACCTCCTACAGTAAATTTCCCTTTCTTCTGATATGCAATATTTCTAGATTGAACTATTTCATCTTCTAATAGCACAGTAGAAATTTCTAGATCCTCAGGAAGTTCAACTTCGTCTACAGTTTGTTCTATTAATGTTTCAATCTCAGAGAATTTTTCTTCTTCCTTTTCAGAGATAAAAGAAATAGCAACACCAGAATGTCCTGCTCGTCCCGTACGTCCAATTCTATGTACATATTCTTCAGGAAGATCTGGAATATCAAAATTAATTACGTGAGTAATTCCTTCAATATCAATACCTCTAGCAGCTACATCAGAAGAAACCATAATTCTAGTAACACCATCTTTAAAAGCCTTTAGTGCATTAATTCTAGTATTTTGAGCTTTATTTGAGTGAATAACTGACATTTCATCTTTGAAATCGTCATTCAAAAAGTCAATTAATCTATCAGCATTTTTCTTAGTTTCAGTAAATATTATAACCTTCTTAATATCTTTATTATTCTTAAGAAGATATTTAACGAAGTTTACTTTAGTAAGAATATTAGGAAGTTTATATTTTAATTGATCGATATGCGCAACAGGAGTAGCTTGTCTTTCAACTTCTATACGATTTGGGTTTAAAAGAAAGTCTTCTGATAATTTGGCAATAGTATCAGAAAAAGTCGCAGAGAAAAGCATCTTTTGAGAGTTCTCTGGAACAACATCAATTATGGCTTTTAGTTGAGGATAAAAACCTAGATCCATCAATTTATCAGCTTCATCAACAACAAGAGTTCTTACCTGTTTAGTTCTGATAACTCCATTAACATAGATATCCATAAATCGTCCAGGAGTAGCAACAATCAAATCACTTCCTTCATCCAGAAGTTTATTCATTTGAGTACGAATATTCACACCTCCATAAATAGCGTGGCATCTAATATCCATATATGGAGTAAGTAGATTTACACTCTCACAAATTTGTAATACTAACTCTCTTGTAGGAACAATAACAATTGCTCTAGGAAATATACCTTGTTGAAAGTTTAATTTCATTAACATAGGTATTAAATATGCAAATGTTTTACCCGTTCCAGTTTGTGCAATACCTATAAGATCTTTTCCTGATTTTATAGGAGAAAAACTTTTTTCTTGAATTGGAGTTGTTGTTTCAAACCCGCCTTCTTCTAAAGCATTTAGTATCGGTTTGCTAATTTTTAAATCTGTAAATAACGCCATTTAATAATATTTCTGAATTTAGTGAGATTATTTTAATTCTGTTTTAATTAGTAGTTTAGCTTCATCAATACCCATATTATCAACCATCTCTGATTGAAGAATAATATTAGATATTTCTAAAGAATCTCCATTTATATCACATTTAGATAGAGATGAATTTATTAATCCCATCATATTGTCTTTAACTCTAACACAAGCAGTCCAAGTTTGATTACTTACGTAAAGTTGTTGAATTGTATTGTGATCAAATTCTGTTTTAATAGATTCTTTTAATGAAGCTGCAAATTCCATATTTGTCATTTGATGATTATTCATCCTATCAATAATAGAAGATGGAGTTAGTCTATCTACCAATAAAATTAATCTTTCACAAGCATGAATTTTAATTTCGCTTGGAACATTAACATTTTGTTCTTGTTTGTTCTTGGAGTATTTAATGAATTTTTCCATGAACTTTATAACGTCTAACGACCTTTTATGTACAAGGTAGTAAAGAGGTATAACTATAAGAATTGCAGGTAAATTGTTAAAAATCAGGTGTATAATTTTATCCATTTTGTGTACTTTAGTAAAAGATAGTGCAATAATATAAAAAAATAATCACATAGAGGAATATTATATTTATCTTTGACCATTATAGTCACTAATAAAAACCAATAATGAGAGTAGGAATTTCCGAATTAAGTATAATTCCAATGAGACAAGAGCCATCGGAACGTTCAGAAATGGTTAGTCAAGTACTTTTTGGAGAAGAGTTTGAAATAATAGATATAAAAGAAAATTGGTCTTATATCCGTATGCTCCACGATAGCTATTATGGTTGGATAGATAATAAAATGTATTCAGAAATTAGTGAAGAAAGATTATCAGGTAATAATTTTCTTTATACTGGTGATGTAATGAATCTCGTTATAAGGAAAGATGATTGGGGAGATAAAATAATACCATTAGGTTCGCGTTTACCTTTCTTCAATATAGAAACAAAACAGTTTTCGGTAGGAGAAACTTCTTATGAGCTTAAAACAGATCCCAAAGAGCAAATTTCGAATAAAAATCTTAGAGAGAATATTCTTAAATATGCATTTATGTATTATAACTCGCCATATTTGTGGGGAGGGAGAACTCCTTATGGAATAGATTGTTCAGGTTTATCTCAGATGGTATATAAACTAGTTGGGATAGATATTCCTAGAGATGCTTCTCAACAAGTAAAATTAGGAACATCATTATCTTTTGTTGCAGAAGCACAGAAAGGAGATTTGGCTTTCTTTGGTGATGAAGAAGGAAGAATTACTCATGTAGGAATTATTTGGGATAATAATAGAATAATACATGCTTCAGGTAAGGTTAGAGTAGATAATATTGATCAAGAGGGAATCTTTAATATAGATATACATAGATATACTCATAAGTTAAGAGTAATTAAAACAATAATATAAGAGATGTTTGAATATGAATATCCAAGGCCAGCATTAACAGTTGATGCAGTGGTCTTTTGCATTAAATCGGGAGAAATTAATGTATTACTAATAGAAAGAAAAAATAATCCATATAAGGATTGTTGGGCTCTTCCTGGAGGTTTTGTAGATATAGATGAATTAATAGATAAAGCTGTATTAAGAGAATTAGAAGAAGAAACATGTCTTAAGAATGTGGAACTAAAAAGATTAAATGTATATGATGCAATAGATAGAGATCCAAGAGGAAGAACAATTTCTGTTGTTTATTATGGGCAAGTAGATGAAAGCAACTCTATTGTTAAAGGAGAAGATGATGCAAAACAAGCAAAATGGTTCTCTATTAAATCACTGCCTAGTCTAGCATTTGATCATGAAATAGTACTTAAAGATGCAATCAAGGCATTTAAAACAAAATAATAGAAAGAGATGCAATTACTGTCAACAGCGTATTTCCCACCAATACAATATTATTCAAAATTAGTACAAGAGAATCCTATATATATAGAATGTTTTGAGAATTATGCAAAGCAGTCATATAGAAATCGTTGTGATATATTGGGAGCTAATGGAAGGTTAACTCTTTCAGTGCCTGTACTTAAAGGAGCAAGAAAAAAGATACTCACAAAAGATATTCAAATTGAATATGTAGAGAACTGGCAAAAGATTCATTTTCAAGGGATAGAGTCAGCTTATAGAAAATCTCCATATTATGAATATTATATAGATGATATAGAGCCAATCTTTAATAAAGATTTCAAATATCTTATTGATTTGAATGAGCATATAATGTCTATAGTCAATGAAATCATAGAGATTAATCCTCAAATAGAAAGAACTACAGATTATATAAAAGATACAAGTGGTTATATCGATTGGAGAGAAGGTATTCATCCAAAGAAATCAAAAAGACTAGAAGATGAGAATTATACTGAAGTAGCTTATACTCAGGTTTTCAGTGATAAATTCGAATATCAAGAAAATTTAAGTATTCTAGATCTAATTTTTAATCTAGGTCCTGAATCTCTTATACATTTAAACAAAACAATAAAAACAAAATAAAGTGATAGTATTTCCAAATGCAAAACTCAATATAGGTCTTAACGTAACTAATAAGCGTGAAGATGGTTTTCATGATATAGAAACAATATTTTATCCTATTCCTTTGACTGATGTTCTAGAAGTAGTTGAGAATAAGAATCTATCTAATGGAGAGTATACTTATAAAAGTATTGGTATTGAAGTTGATTGTGCTATCGAAGATAATATCATTATAAAAGCTTATAAACTTATACATAGTAGATACGAAATCCCAGGTATAGATATACATTTCAAGAAAACAATACCTTATGGAGGAGGTTTAGGAGGAGGTTCCTCAGATGGGGCTTTTATGCTTAAACTTTTAAATGAGTTGTTTTCTCTAAATATTTCAATAAAAGATTTAGAATCAATGGCTTTAGAACTAGGAAGTGATTGTCCTTTCTTTATAAATAATCAACCTGTTTATGCCACAGGAAGAGGTGAAATTTTTGAAAATATATCTTTTAATATCGAAGGTAAATTTATGGTATTAGTAAAACCTCAATTATCGGTGCCAACAGCATTAGCATATAAAGGAATACAACCTAAAGAATCTACATTTGATTTAAGATTAATAAATGAGATAAATATAAAAGATTGGAAAGATAAGGTTTGTAATGATTTTGAAAAGACTGTATTTAAAGAGTATAAGCAAATATCAGAGATAAAAAATAAATTATATAATCTGGGAGCTGAATACACATCTATGACAGGAAGTGGAGCTACTGTATTTGCTATTTTCAATAATCCAGTAGATTTAAAAGATAAATTTGATAATTGTTTTTATTGGTCTTCAAAACTGTAGATTTCTATATATTATATAAGAATAATCTATAGAAAGATTATATATAGTAGCAAGCTTAGATTTATATTAAAGCAATTAATTTAGATTATAAATTATAAAAAAATAGGTGTTCAAATTACTGAACACCTATTCTTATATAATATTACAATATTTTATTTCTTCAACCACTTATCTAACCAAGCTTTGAAAGTACGTTGCCATAAAATACCATTTTGACATCCTAATACCCAGTGATTTTCTTCAGGGAAATATAGATATTGAGCAGGAATACCTCTGTATCTAGCTGCATTGAATGCTTGCATACCTTGAGAAGCTACAATTCTATAATCTTTTTCACCATGAATAACTAATATAGGAGTGTCCCAATTTTGAACAAATCTATGAGGAGAATTAGCAAATGATCTTTGAGCAGCCTTATTCTTTTTATCCCAGAAAGGACCACCTAAATCCCAGTTTACAAACCACATTTCTTCAGTTTCAAGATATTGAGCATCGAAGTTAAACATACCATCATGAGCAATGAACGCTTTGAAACGTTTTTTATGATGACCTGCAATCCAATATACAGAGAAACCACCATAAGAAGCACCAACAGCTCCTAAACGATCTTCATCAACAAAAGGCTCTTTCTTAACAGCATCAATTGCAGACATATAATCTTTTTGGTTTTGTCCACCATAGTCTTTAGATATTTGTTCATTCCACTCTTGTCCGAAAGAAGGAAGACCTCTACGGTTAGGAGCAACAACAATATATCCATTAGCAGCCATTTGTTGGAAATTCCATCTATAACTCCAGAATTGAGAAACTGTAGATTGTGGACCACCTTCACAATAAAGAAGAGCTGGATATTTTTTATTCTTATCGAAATGAGGAGGATAAATAACCCAAGTTAACATCTTCTTATTATCTGTAGTTTTAATCCAACGTTTTTCAACTTTACCAAAACTTAATTGGTCTAGAAGGTTTTTATTAACGAAAGATATCTCAGTTTGTTTACCTGTTTTAGGATCTATTCTATAGATTTCAGCAGGTTTACTCATAGAAACTCTAGAACCAATTAATTTATTACCAGCAAGCGCTACAGAATGATAATCGTGAATACCTTCAGTTACTTTATTAATTTTACCATCAGCGATATTCATTTTATAAATATTCACTGTTGCGTGCCATCCAGAAGTAAAATAAAGAGATTTAGAATCTGGAGTCCAAGTTAAGCCACCAACATTTTGATCAAAATCTTTTGTGAAATAAGTTACTTTCTCCGATTTAAGATCTTTAACCATAAGTCTAATCTTATCAGCTTCATAACCATCACGTTCCATACTTTCCCAAGCCATATATTTACCATCAGGAGAAAAAGCCATATTATTATCATAGCCCATCATACCTTTAGTCATATTCTTAGTCTTACCAGATTGAAGGTTATAGAAGTATATATCAGAATTAGTAGACATAGCATATTCTACACCGTATTTCTTACGACAAGTATAAGCAATGTTTTTACTATCTACAGTCCAATTAATTTGTTCCATACCACCCCAAGGACGAACAGGAGATTCCCATTTTTCACCTTTCATGATATCTTTACCCAATTCAATTATTCCAGCATTAAGATTAGCAACAAAGATGTGAGTGTATTTTTCAACCCAGTGATCCCAGTGTCTATAGAATTGATTGTTTATAATACGAGCATCAGCTTTTTTTAAATCTGGATGCATGTCTTGAACATTAGGTTCAAGTTTAACACCTTTAATATACACAAGCTTAGTCTCATCAGGTGAGAATTTAAAACCTTCAATACCTCCACTTACATTTGTAATTTGTTTTACATTAGAACCATCAGCATTCATTTTATACAACTGAACAGAACCCGATTTAGCAGATAAGAAAGCAATGCTTCCATCTTTCATCCAACAAGCTTCAAATTCCTTTTCAGGAGTATCTGTAATTTGGGTAGCTTTACCACCAGCAACAGGTACAGTGTAAAGATCTCTATACGACTTATTTTCTTCTTTATTAAAATAAGTAACACCATAAAGAACAGTTTTTCCATCAGGAGAAACACATTCTCCACCTAGTCTACCAAATGACCACAGTACTTCAGGAGTCATAATATCCGATTTTAATTTCATATCGGCAGGTGTTTTGTAATTATGGGCTTTTTTAGCTCCATTTCCAGGTCCCGTACATGCGACACATGCAGCAAGAACAATTAAACTTAAATACTTCATTTTTGTTATTAATAATTATTTATCTTGTTTAGTCTCTTCAGCGGGTTGATCTTCTTCAGTGCCATTAATTTTAGCTCTGATTTTATTTTCTAATTCTTCAGATAATTCTGGATTATCAAGGATTATATTTTTTACAGATTCACGACCTTGTCCCAATTTAGTTTCTCCATAAGAGAACCAAGAACCTGCTTTTTTAATAATACCGTAATCAACGCCTAAGTCAATAATTTCACCAGTTTTAGAGATACCTTCTCCATACATAATATCAAATTCTGCTTTACGGAAAGGAGGTGCAACTTTATTTTTAACAACTTTAACTCTAGTGTGGTTACCTTGAATATCATCTCCATCTTTTATTTGTCCAATTCTACGAATATCAAGACGAACAGAAGCATAAAATTTAAGGGCATTACCACCTGTTGTAGTTTCTGGATTACCGAACATAACACCAATCTTCTCACGAAGTTGATTAATGAACATACAACAAGTATTTGTTTTACTAATAGTACCAGTCAATTTTCTTAATGCTTGCGACATCAAACGAGCCTGTAATCCCATACGAGAATCACCCATATCACCTTCAATCTCTGCTTTAGGAGTAAGAGCTGCAACCGAGTCAATAACAATCAAATCAAGAGCAGAAGATCTAATAAGTTGATCAGCAATTTCAAGAGCTTGTTCACCACAGTCTGGTTGAGAGATAAATAAATTATCAATATCAACGCCTAGTTTTTCTGCATAAAATCTATCGAAAGCATGTTCTGCATCAATAATAGCAGCAATACCACCTTGTTTTTGAACTTCAGCAATAGCATGAATAGCAAGAGTAGTTTTACCAGAAGATTCTGGACCATATATTTCTATTATTCTTCCTTTAGGGAAACCACCAACACCTAAAGCGATATCAAGAGAAAGAGATCCTGAAGGAATAGCAGGAACATCTTCAACAGCAGTATCACCTAGTTTCATAACACTACCTTTACCGTAATTTTTCTCTATTTTATCAAGTGTAAGTTTTAATGCTTTTAGTTTGTCAGCATTTGCATTTTTTTCTGCCATACTATATAATAATTAGCTATTTATAAATCGATATATTAATATTTGAACAATACTTATGAAAGATTCAATTCATCAAGAATTTGTTTAGTATGTTCTTTAGTTTTCACTTTTTTAAAGATTTTCTCAATCACACCTTCAGAATTAATAATAAAAGTTGTTCTATTGACTCCCATATATGTTCTTCCGTACATTTTTTTCTCACCCCAAACTCCGTAGGCATTTAAAATCTCGTGTTCAGTGTCAGCAATAAGATTAAAAGCTAAATTGTTTTTAGCAATAAACTTTTGATGTTTACTTGCGTCATCAGGACTAACACCCACAACTTCAAAACCTAATGAAGTTAAATGAGAGTAATTATCATTTAGATTGCAAGCTTCTGCAGTACAACCAGCTGTATTATCCTTAGGATAAAAGTATAGAATTAACTTTTTCCCTTTAAAAGAGTCAAGAGATAGTTCTTTATCATCTTGATCTAAACCTTTGAAAATTGGAGCTTTATCTCCTTCTTTTAAATGTGTCATACTTGAAAAATTTATGTAAGCCAAGTTACAATAAAAATAAAGGCAATACAAGAAATTGATATATGTAATATACCTTAAATAAGGACTATTTACAGGAAATTGAATAATTATTCAAGCATTATTAGTATATATTAATATTAGATTAATAATAAATAATTATATTTGTTTACAAATCTTAAACAAAACAATGTAAAATGAATAGAAAACTTAAATTGGCAAGTAGAATTATAGCAGTAATTTTATTCTGCTTTAGCTCATTCTCTGTCTCTGCACAAAAATCAGTGAAGCCCTATCTGTGGCCAGTGGAAGGGAAAAAATCAGGACAAGATATTATTTCATCTCCTCAATCGTATATCAATAAAGAATTAAACTTTGATGAATTATTCATCAAAGTGAAATTAGGAACTAATATTCTGTGTCCAGCTAATGGAGTCGTTGAAGATGTTAGTGTTTGTTATAGAAAATCTCTTAGCAGTATGATAGGGTTTAAATCAAATAAATCCTTTTCATCTAGTATTGAAGAGATTAAGAAAGACAAAGAATCTAAATATAATACCAAATTTAATCCCAAATATATAAATGGATCTATAATGATTAAGGTTGGTAAAGGAGTAAGAATTTATATTTCAGGTATAACTGGAAATAGAAAATATAAAACAGGGCAGAAATTAAAAAGAGGGGAGATTCTAGGTCAATCTATTTATGCATATAAAGAAATAAAAGAACCTCATATTCTTGTTTCAATTAGTAAATATACTAAACCTAGTGATCCAATGACTCCTTTTGGTTTAAAAACTAGTTTTATACCAGCAAAAGCTAGAAAACAATTAAAATATCTTACTTACAATCAAGCTAAGGAAGATATAAATGTATACGTAAATTCATTTAAAGAAATTTATCCAGATTATTATGAATTAATAAAAGAAGAGAAGTTAGATTCATTAAGAAATAAAGTCCTAGCTGATCTTAAAAAATTAAAAAAGATAAAATTAATTGATTTTACAAGGAAGCTTAATAGATTATTAGCTGCATGTCATGATACCCATATTTACAAAATAGATGACAATAAATACAATGACAAACTAATCTACCAACCATCAATATTCTTTGGACTTTATAAAGATACTCTAAAAGTAACAATGGCTTTAGATAAAAAGTTAGAAGGACGAATAGTAAAAGAGATCAATGGGTGTGATATCAATAAATTTAAAAAGATAGTAGACAATAGTGTAAGAGGTTATGATGCAAAAGTTAAATCTTATAAAGATTACGTATTAAAAACAATAGGTTTTGTATATCTTGATATACCTCCATATGGAAATAACAAATACGATTATAATGTGAAATTTGCTAATGGAGAAACAAAACTTATAAAGGGATATATATACAAAAGAGGAAAATCTAAGTCTCTATATGCTAATTATAAAAAATATCACTATTTGAATTATAATGATGGTAAAAGATATAATACAAAGATTCTTAATGATTCAACTGCGTATCTTGCTTTAAGTGATTTTACTCAAACAGAAGTAGAATTAGAAGAAATAGGTAAATTCGTACAAGAGATCGAAAAAACTAAGAAGCACTTAATAATTGACGTTAGAAATAATAATGGAGGTAATATAGAAGCTATTACTAAAATATATTCATATATAGCTAAGGATAGTATAAAAATTAATAGCTATAGTAAAATAATGAATCAATATACATACCAATCTTTCAAATATTGTTTAAACTTCAAAACTGTAGAAGGAATGTATTCTGATTATCATTATGTAGGCGATAAGGGGTTAATTTTAGAAAATCCTGTAAATTATGCTCCTGATTCTCTTATACATTTTTCAGGAAAAGTTTATGTGTTAACAAATGAACAATCAATATCAGCAGCAACATTACTACCTGCACTTATAGTAAGAAGTAGTAGAGGGGTAAGTGTAGGACGTGAAACTAAAACAGCATATCACTATATGAAAGCAGGTCGTTTTGCACAAATACAGCTACCAAATACTAAAATTGTAACAGTAATTCCTATGGAAAAAGGTGTATTTGACGATGTAGTAAACGAAAGAGTGCCATATGGAAGAGGAGTATTGCCAGACTATCCTGTTGAACTTACTCAAGACGAGTTGATGTTTACTAATGGAGATGCCATATTGAACAAGGCATTAGATCTAATAAAAGAAGGTAAATATTTAAAAAAGAATTATTTTAAAGATGCAAACAAATCCAGCAAAGATTTACCTTTAGGGAAATTATTAGTAGGAGCATTTATTCTATTATTAGTAGGAATAGAACTATATAAGAATAAAAAGAAAAGAAGAAAATAATAATAAATAATAAATGGGGTATCTAAAATAATAGATACCCCATTAAAATATATTTATAATAATTACTTTCTTTCAAGAAGTACAATATTTTCGATATGGTGTGTATGAGGGAACATATCCACAGCTTGAACACGTTTCACATCATAAAATTCTTGCATCATATCAACATCTCTAGCTTGTGTAGCAGAATTACAACTTACATAAACAACACGTTTAGGTTCTGCTCTTAAAATAGTAGCTACAACATCAGCATGCATTCCAGCTCTAGGTGGATCTACAATCATAACATCTGCTTTTCCATGTTCATTAATAAATTCATCATTAAGAACATCTTTCATATCACCAGCAAAGAAAAGAGTATTATTAATATCGTTAATTTCAGAATTAACTTTAGCATCTTCAATTGCTTCAGGAACATACTCTACACCAATAACCTTTTTAGCTTTTTTAGCAATGAAGTTTGCTATAGTACCAGTACCTGTATAAAGGTCGTATACAATTTCATTTCCAGTAAGTTGAGCAAATTCTCTTGTCTTTTTATACAGATTAAAAGCTTGTTCTGAATTAGTTTGGTAGAACGATTTAGGACCGATTTTAAATTTCAATCCTTCCATTTCTTCAAAAATGTGGTCACGACCTTTGAAAACCAAAATATCTTGATCTCCAATAGTATCATTTGCTTTCTCATTAATAACATACATTAAAGAAGTTATTTCAGGGAAATTAGTATAAATATGATTTAGAAGAGCTTCTCTAATTTCGATATCTTCGTGAGCAAAAGACATAATAACCATAATCTCGCCTGTAGAAGAAGTACGAATAATTAGATTACGAAGGAAACCTTCTTGAGTATTTAAATTATAATGAGATACTTCATTTTCTTCAACATATTTTCTAATACACTTTCTAATTTCGTTAGAAGGTGCTTTTTGTAGATAGCAATTATTAATATCAACAACTTTATCAAAGAATCTAGGAACATGAAAACCAAGAGCAGGAGTCTTGATAATACTCTTATCATTTAATTCTTCAAGAGTTAAATATCTTTTAGCAGAAAAAGAAAATTCCAATTTATTTCTATAATGATCAGTTAATTCAGAAGGTACTATAGGTTCAACTTCAGGTAAATCAAGATGTCCTAAACGAGTTAAATTATCAATAACTTCCTGTTGTTTAAGCTTCAATTGTTCATTATAAGGAATATTTTGCCACTTACATCCACCGCAAATTCCAAAGTGTTCACAGAAAGGTTCTACTCTTAGGTCAGAATATTTATGAAAGAAAACAGGTTCTCCTTCCATGAATTTTTTTCTAACACTTCGAACTTGTACATCTACAATATCTCCAGGCACAACATTTGTAACAAACAAGACTTTCTCATCTACACGAGCAATAGCCTTACCTTCAGCAGCTAATTTCTCAATAAGTATTTCCTTAATAAGAGGTTTCTTCTTTTTTCTTCCCACGTTTTAATTGAATTAATGAATTTAAGATGCAAAGATAGTATTTTCATGAAATAAAATACTCAATGAATAATGTTAAGCAGCATATTTTATATCTTTGCATTACTAATATAAAAAAATAAAATAGTATGAAAAAAATAGTCAATTTATTAATCTTGGTTTTTGTAATTTGTTCATGTTCAAATTCTTATAAGGTTTATTCTAAGAAGTACACTTATGCCAAAGAGAATGATAATATCAAAGTGAGTGTAAACATTCACGTATTTAATTCTAATAAGAAGAAAATAAATAAGCAAATAGAGATATTTAATACATCAATAATAGATAGTGTAAAATCGTTATCTGTAAGAATGGAAAAAGATGCTGAAAGTTTATTTAAAGATCTTAGAAAAGAAAAAGATTTCAAACAGCATTGGAAATACGATTTATATGTAACAGATACAATATATAATTTGTCATCAGATTATATAAGTATTCTTCAAAATAAATTAATATATACAGGGGGAGCTCATCCAAACACAATAATCAAATCGTACAACTACAGACTTTCTGATAACAAACTACTAGGAAAAGATGATATATTTAAAAAAGAGGGTAGAGAAGGTTTAAATAAAATTATTAAAGAAGAGACATTAAATTTATTAGGGAAAGATTTTAAATTCTTTGAAAGTCCAAGTATAGACAATGCAGATGCAATAAATATTTCTGAAGATAAAATTATAATCACATATAATCACTATACAATAGCATGTTATGCTCAGGGAATAATAAAAGTAGAAATACCTAAAGATAAATTAGTAGATTATCTATTATAGATAAAAAAATATGGTGAAAAAGTTTAGATTGTTAGCATAAATTTTGGAAAGATAATTAAACTTATTATTTTTGTTATACTAACAAATTCAAAAATCTTTGAACCACATAAGATTATAGAAAAAGTTCCTCTCTTAAATTAATAAGAGAGGGACTTTTTTGTTAAAATGATATTAGAGGCAATTATTCAAGATTTGTTTAATATCGTTAGAACTAGGTCTGGGAGCATTGGCATATTTAATCTTACCCATTTTATTAAAAATCATAAATCTAGGAATGGTATTAATATTTAAATCTCTATAGAGGTTTGATTTTTTAAAATTTATAGCTAGAAACGAAATTCGATTATTAATGTTCTGTTTTTTAGAAGCAAGTATCCAGTTATCTTTATATCTATCGATTGATAAATAAATGAATACTATATCCTTGTTTTTAAATTCTTTACTTAATTCTAAAGAGTGAGGAATTTCCATTTTACAAGGAGTGCACCAGCTAGCCCATATATCTAAATAGATTACTTTACCCTTATATTTTTTTATAAGATCTTTTAAGTATAAACTTTGGTCTCTATTATCAATAAGTTGAATATCATCTGTATAATAATCGTCAAGATTAATATTGTAAATCTTTTCAAATTCTTTTAATCTAGCATTCAATTTACTTTCAGGAAACGATCTTTTAAAAGAAACAATCAAAGCACTTAATTTGGTTTTAAAATAATCTTCAGTTCTTGATTTATCTATGCATAAGAATTTAGCGTATTCAATAATCTTTTTATTTTCCAAACACTTATCAATATTGTAGAATGCTCCTACATAATCGATATTGCAACTACATCCATATGTTTTCTTTTTACCTAAAAGTAAAATGTTCTTAATATATAAATCTATAATATTATATGCATTTCTGTTTTCAAGAATATTTGGATTGCTAAAAAAGGATTTATTAATAAAATCTTTCAAATAAGAATCATTGCTAATAGTATAGAGATAAGTTAAAATGCTATATGCTTCAAAAGCAGTATTATCTTTTAATATTTTATATCTAGAGATTAAGTAAGGAGAATAAAAAGAAAGAGTATCATATATATTATTTATATGAAGGTATCTATTAATAAGTATATTAGAAAAATGTATTAAGCTCGTATTTTTTTTATTAGAAAGACTTTTCTTATTCTGTACAGATTTTTTATTAGAATAAAATGAATATTCGTTTTTTAATAAAGAATCAATAAGAGAAGTTTTCAAATTAAGTTTTACAATCTCATTAATTTCTTTAGTTCTGAATTGAAGCTTACTTTCTGTAGATAAAAGGAAAAGAGTATCGCCAGCGCAAGCAATAATAGAGTCTTTAATGCCACCACCAACGCTAGCAAAGATCTCTTCTCCTTCTTTTAAATAAAGACTTAAAGTATCAAGAGACTTTTTTATAAAGAAATGTTTTTTGTCTTGATGAAAACGATAAATAGGTTTCTTATAGATTGAAACTGTTTTGTCGTTATAATTTTTGATAATAATAATACACTTATTTTTTTCGCTATTACTTCCATTCTCTTTTTCCTTATCGCATGCTGTATAATAGAAAGAGACTAAGAGAATGGATATGATTAGTAATAGCTTTTTCATATATTATGGTTTCAGTTGCGTTATTCGTTTCCCATCAAAAAAACAACTTAAATAACAAATATATGATTAAAAGTACGATAATTATATTTACACGACAAGGGGTAAATGTGTTAAAAATAATAACTTACACCTAATTTGAATGAAATACCTCTTAATGAATATTTCATTTCATAAAGATTTAAACCATTGAATATTGCATATGAATAATTGTGTTGGTTAAAGATATTATCAACGTCTAAAGTAAAATGGAATTTATTGTATTTATACTTTGAACCAAGTCCCATTAGCCATATCTTACTTCTATTATCGTCAATAATTTCTTTATTAATATTTTCAATATTAGCGTAAATATCCCATCCTTCTATAGGACTTGCTTTCAATTCTGCAGATTGATAGAAAGAGAATAAATTACTTGATTTTCCTTCATCTGGTATTAATAAAGAATTACTTCCTCTAAATAAATAAGCAAACTCTAACCATTTCAAAGGATCACTTCTCAATTCTGTAGAGTATGAAATTATTTTAGCTTTAAAAGGAGTAAGAATATTATTTCTAAAGACTTCATTTTTAGAATATGAATAATTACCACTAAGAGATAGTTTTGTTTTTATAAATCTAAAATATTTTGAGATATTACCGCCAATATTAATAGTGATAGATCTATTATCTTTCTCAGAATATGATATTTCGTTAGAACTAATTAAAGGCTTATCATTTAAAATCAAATTAGATTTTAAATTAGTATATCCTGCGTTTATCCTAGCAAACATTTCTTGTAAAGGATATCTAAAATTAAAATCAATATTAGAACCGTAAGAAGAATTTTGGCTAAGAATATTAGGCATAATAAGTTTATTTCTATAATCTTGAAAAATAGGAGAACTTATAAAATTACTAATATTACCAATTTCATTATTCACGAAAGCAGTCATATTCAATCTAAATCTACTTGAGAAAGAATAATAAACCACCATACTCGGATTAAAAAAAGTTTTATTGAAATTATCGTTCTTATTGGTATTAATCTTCTCGATATTAAGATGATTATATTCAGATCTTAAATTAAGGACAAAAGAATAGAATCCTATTTTAGCCCACTCTAGTCGAGGATTAATATTAATATTAAAGAGTTTAGATTTATTCTTTTCAGAAAACAATTTAGTATCCCATGATGAGGTAAGATCTAATTCGTCTTGCTTTGCACTTATAGTAGAAGGCAAACTAAATCTAAGGTTCTTAGCAATCTTCCAAGA
The DNA here is from genome assembly GCA_022496785.1 of Marinilabiliaceae bacterium JC040. Lineage (GTDB taxonomy): Bacteria > Bacteroidota > Bacteroidia > Bacteroidales > Marinifilaceae > SNAP01. Next base: position 103,359 of record SNAP01000009.1, read on the forward strand.
GCTTGAGACACTTAAATCTCCATAATAAGTATTACCAGAAAATTCTTGATTATTACCATCAACACTCAAACTTCTAGAGGGATATTTACTCATTTGAATTTTAGAGGAAGTATTCAATATAGTATTGTCAAAATACTTAACCATACTAAAAAGATTAGCAAAAGAAAAAGATTCGTTATTTGAGATCTGTCTTATAGACTTTTTATTACTATTAAGATTATAATCCAAATCGCTATTATTTCCCTTAAAAACTAATTTATCATTAATAAAAATTGATTTCGTGTTTTTAATATATTCAATATTAGCCTCAGGAATTTTTTCTCTATTAGTAGGATTGATATCTTCAAAGATATTTACATCCTTAGAATTAGTCGAAAAATATCTTCTAATAGTATTATACGAATTATCTTCATGTTGATCAGAATAGCCTGCAAAAACTCTCAAACTTGATTTATCTTTAAATCTATGTATGAAATTTAAATTAGCAGTAAAATCTTCTCTATACAGATATTGTTTTTCAGAAATATTAGGTCTATTACCCATATTAGAATTTAAAACAGAATTAAGTGGGAAATAGTCGCTAATATCCTTACCTATAAAACGAATATTATCTTGAGGTTTCTCTTTAAAAGATTTATTATAAGCAGCAGTTCCAATAATTTGAGTATTCTTTTTGAAAAGCATACTTGTAGTACCTGCATAAGCTAGAGTATTATCTTTTTCGTAACCACTACCAAGGTCCAATCGTCCATTAATACGATTCTTACCCTTTTTATTTAAAACAATATTCATGACTAGTTGATTATCATGAACAATACCTTTTAATTGTTTTATATCCTGTTGATTTTCCATAATTTCAACGGAACCCACAGCATCTTTTGAAAGATTTTGAGTAGCAATTTTATATCTACCATCCACAAGATCCATACCTTCTATGGTAAATTTATCAATATTCTTACCCAGATAACTAATATTACCTGTTTTAGATACTTGAATACCAGGTAGTTTTTTAATAGCATCTTCAAGATTAATATCTCTCTTTGAAGCATAAGCTCCCAATCTATATTTAATAGTATCTCCAAGCTGTCTAATGGCAGGGGCAGAAACAGTTACTTCATCAAGTTTTACTTGTTTTTCCTTAAGATAAAAGATATGTTTTTTAGAAGAAAAGAACATTTTAGAACTAATAATTCTTTTTTGATATATCATATTCTCAAGAGAAATAATAAAAGGAGGTTTAATATCCTTAATGGAAAGTTTAAAAAAACCTTTACTATCACTAATTGAAAATCCATGAGGTTCTCCATCTTTTATAATTTGCACAACAACACTTTCAATAGGAGTCTTAGTTTTAAAATCTAAGACTCGTCCATTAATATCTTGAGCAAACAACCCGTTTAAGCAAATTAGAAAAGAAGTGAAGAACATAATCAGTCTACACATAGTTTTACTTTTCAATAGGTAAATAAGCTCCATGGTTCATACGCAATCTAAGTCCATTTATATAAGCTATTTTAGTATTATTTTCAAGAAGCTTAACAGTCATACTAGAAATAGATTCTACAGGAATATTTTTCATAGGATTAGCATATACAACATTTTTACGCTTAACAAACTTATCTCTAGAAGATTTAATACGTTGTTTTTTAGCTAAAGAGCAAATATTTCTATCATTTTTTCTAATACTAATAGCTTCAAAAACATGTTGATTTTTATCATCAGAAGCTTTTAAAATTAAACCAGGAAGACCTGAAAGTTTCCATGGTCCAAAAGGAGCTTGAATTTTAAGAGCAAACCAAGCAGTCCATTTTTTACCACCATATTCAGTAGTAGCTTTATAGCAATCGTAACCGCAAATCTTTTTCTTTTCTTTATAATAAATCTTCCAATCTTTTTTAGAATTTTCATTATAAGTGTAGTAGTCAGGAACAATAACATCAAAAACAGAAATCTTTCCAGTAGGGAAATTTTGAATAATAGTAGGTTCAAAATAGAAAGCACTTTTTTCAACTTGTTTTTTATACTTATCAATTTCCTCTTTATTAGCTTTAGCTGCAATAACAGAATCTAACTGATAATGAGCATAGTCTTCAAACTTTGCTATTTTTGAACCAATTTCTAGCATAGTAAAGTATTTATTTGAAGCTTGCTCTTTATTTTGATTGTAACTATATATACATTCAAAGATAGAATTATCAATTTTCTTTTGGGCTTTTAAATTAGCACCACTACTTAATAGATATACGATACACATACCTATTATAATCAAATTTTTTTTCATTTTAATAAATTGTTTCGTTTAGTATTTTATTTGAATTATAAATCTTCTACAATCTTATATTTATTCCATCCAGCCTTGATATATTTATTCTTTATTTCAGAATTCTCTGATTTTTTAACATGAACAACAATATTGTATGGGAATATGCTAGAAAGTTTTGTAATATCTGGAGGAGTAATCATATAGCAGTTTACTGTTTTCAATTTAGGGCAATTTGTAAAAGCATCATTCTCAAGATACATAATTGATTCTGGAA
>SNAP01000077.1 GCA_022496785.1 Marinilabiliaceae bacterium JC040
ATTCATTATCTATATTTGGTCCGTTTAATTTGGTAATAATACATAGTAATAACGAAAATAACTAATAGAAAAGAATAATMKCTTGGATYGTATATCTACGTCCAATTTAATTTACGGTAAAAGAAAAGGTTCCGTCGGAACAATTATTTATTTTTCAGGGCACCTCGCCCCTTTTTTTGTGAAAAAGGGAGGGGGAGTGGGGGGAAAMGTGACAAGAAGATATTGGAAYATCMATTTGGAAGAKATGATGGAGGCAGGAGTTCATTTTGGYCATGGTACTAGGAAATGGAATCCTAGAATGGCACCTTATATTTCTGCAAAGCGTAAAGGTATTCATATTACAAATCTTACTCGAACAGCTCGTTTTTTATCAGAAGCTTGTGATTTGGTTTTTGATGCAGCAAGTCGGGGAAAACAGTTTTTAATTGTTGGTACCAAAAATAAAGCAGCTGATTCAGTAGCACGGGCTGCAATAAGGGCTCGATGTCATTATGTTAATAAAAARTGGCTCGGTGGTATGTTAACGAATTGGTCTACTACAGAAACGAGACTTCATAAGTTCMGAGACTTAAGAATGGAACAAAAAATGGGCCGATTAAACCGTCTTCCGAAAAGAGATGCAGC
>SNAP01000078.1 GCA_022496785.1 Marinilabiliaceae bacterium JC040
GGACCAAAAACAAGCAAGGGGCGGAATACCACAAAGAGATAGTGTACCTAATAAAAAAGAAATTTTTGTAATTGGCACATGTTTTGTTAAACCTCCCATAAGAACCATATTTTGACTTTTTTCAGGAGAGTACCCAACAATGGTTTCCATYGCATRAATAACYGATCCYGATCCTAAAAACAATAATGCTTTTGAATAAGCATGAGTAATTAAATGAAATAAAGCARTTCGATAAGAYCCCATACCTAGAGCTAACATCATATAMCCCAATTGAGACATSGTAGAATARGCTAAACCTCTCTTAATGTCTTTTTGAGCTAKAGCTAAAGTAGCTCCTAATAATACTGTTATTATGCCTATGAAAGAKATKAAATTCATTATATAAGGTATACTTGTGAAAAGAGGAAGAAGAC
>SNAP01000080.1 GCA_022496785.1 Marinilabiliaceae bacterium JC040
CCCTGCTCCCAAAGCAGGTGCGCTAACCGGACTGCGCTACACCCCGATAATCTTTATTGCAATCTTCTCTTTTTCCCTGATTGCGATGCAAAGATAAATATCTTTAGTGTCTTTACAAACTTTTTAGACCTTTATTATTGTCTTTTTTTTAAAGAAAATAAGTCGATAATACTAATAAACTAAGGTACAAGTAAATAGAAGAGTGATAATTTATATTGATATTAAGATAGAGTTTTATTTATAGAACTTATAAAAGATTTTTTGAAGAATAAGTAAGAAATTTATCTTACAGTAAAGTATAGATGTTTTTTAAATAAATTGTAGTAAGTATAAATATAAAAACATTCATATTACTAACATCTCTTGGCATAAGTTAAAAACAAAATCATGTACTTATAATTTATGTGTACACAGAGATAATCATTACAAATAAAGTAAACTAGTATATCAAAAAAATATATAAAACAAAAAAGGTCTAAGAATAAACTTAGACCTTTTGTCGGGGTACCAGGATTCGAACCTGGGACCCCCTGCTCCCAAAGCAGGTGCGCTAACCGGACTGCGCTACACCCCGATAATCTTTATTGCAATCTTCTCTTTTTCCCTGATTGCGA
>SNAP01000081.1 GCA_022496785.1 Marinilabiliaceae bacterium JC040
ACCATAATGATAGTAGTACCTTCTTTATTTAATTCGCTAAGTAGTTCCATAACTTCAACCCCATTTTTAGAATCTAGATTACCAGTAGGCTCATCTGCAAGAATTAATTTAGGGTTAGCCACAACAGCTCTAGCAATAGCAACTCTTTGTTGTTGTCCTCCAGARAGTTGATTAGGGAAGTGTTTAGCTCTATGTCCCATATTCACTCTTTGAAGAACTTTTTCCACTAGCTCTTTACGTTTCTTAGAGTTCATCTTAAGATATATAAGAGGAAGTTCTACATTTTCAAAMACAGAAAGTTCATCAATAAGATTGAAACTTTGAAARATGAATCCAATATTTCCTTTTCTTAATTGAGTTCTTTGACTTTCTTTTAAATCTCCAACACTCTTATCGTTGAAAAGATATTCGCCTTCACTAGGATTATCAAGTAATCCTAGTATGTTCATAAGAGTAGATTTCCCACATCCTGAAGGTCCCATAATGGCAACAAATTCACCTTGTTTAATATTAACAGATACATTGTTTAGTGCTACAGTTTCAATTTCTTCAGTACGGAATATTTTAGATAGATTATTTGTCTTTATCATGATATTGTTGTTTTTAGATTATT
>SNAP01000083.1 GCA_022496785.1 Marinilabiliaceae bacterium JC040
AACTTCTTTCCTAGGATATTCTTCAATCATGATATCCTTTAACCAGCTGACTTTCCTTTCTTCCTTTGCTGATTTGTGTCAATCGTCTTGTTAATTGAACTTTTCCTTTTTTAGCATCCTTGACCCACACGACTTCTCATTCAGAGAATTAACCTTTCCTTGCATTCCAAGCTCTTCTGGAAGCTTCTCGAATCCATTCCATATGCATCAGCTCTGCATAGACTTTCTGTGCTTCAATGTTCCAACTGAAGTTATAACATAGGTTATAACAGTAGTTATAACTATAACTTGAACAAACCTGCACACTTCAACAAACTCATTAACCATACCTGCTACATTTAATATCATAACTGAATTAAGTAGTATGGACAAGATTAGTTGTTAAAACAATGACAAATAACGGGCAACGCCAGATATCTCTACACCTAGTCCCTGACTATCTCCCGACGCCAGATGTCCCTAGGCTGTAGCTCCTAACACTAGCCCCCATATACCAAGAAATCAAAGAAGCCTAAAAAGCCAAACACCACTACTACTAAATCTTTGCTTTTAAGCTTCTTACAAACACACCAAGCCATCAAAAATTTCCAG
>SNAP01000085.1 GCA_022496785.1 Marinilabiliaceae bacterium JC040
ACAAATTTTATATCTTTATTTCCGTTAAAAGCATCTTCTCCAATCTCATATAAATCGTTCCAGAAAGCATCTTTTTTTAGATTTATATTATAGTTGTTTCCTATATATTTGGTAAGTGTTTTTTTACCATTTTTAATAGTATATTCAAAATCTTTATGTTTTTGATTTTGTGCATTTAGTTGGAAACAAATTGTACTAATTAGCGTAATTGCTAATATTCTTCTAAATAAAGGATGAATGATTAATTTCATATCTCTTGTTTAAATAATTTAGGGTTAATAAATATTAATATTTATATAAATGTATTTATTAAAACTATATAAAACAAAAAAATTATGTACTATTTATAAAATATTTATTGAGCTATTATAAATCCTCTATAATCTTATACTTATTCCATCCAGCCTTGATATATTTATTCTTTATTTCTGAATTCTTAGATTTTTTAACATGAACAACAATATTGTATGGGAATATGCTAGAAAGTTTTGTAATATCTGGAGGAGTAATCATATAGCAGTTTACTGTTTTCAATTTAGGGCAATTTGTAAAAGCATCATTCTCAAGATACATAATTGATTCTGGAA
>SNAP01000010.1 GCA_022496785.1 Marinilabiliaceae bacterium JC040
AAAGAGTTGCTATTGCTAGAGCTGTTGTGGCTAACCCTAAATTAATTCTTGCAGATGAGCCTACTGGTAATCTAGATTCTAAAAATGGGGTTGAAGTTATGGAACTACTTAGCGAATTAAATAAAGAAGGTACTACTATCATTATGGTGACTCACTCACAAAGAGATGCCGATTTTGCTCATAGAACTATCAATTTATTTGATGGTAAGGTACTTACTGAAATAACAAACTAAAGTATAAGTATGAATAATATAAAACACATATTCAGAACAATCTTTAGATATAAGATATCATCTTCTTTGAACATCATCAGTCTGTTCATTGCATTCTGGGGTATCATTATCTTAGCTTTATTCATTTCTCATGAATTTAGCTATGATAATTTTCACAAGAATAAAGACGATATCTATATCTTTAAATTAAACAACGATCAGACTAACGTATGCGTTGGAATAAAAGAAATAATTCAAAAGAATGTTCCTGAAATTGAAAAGATTTCTAATATAGAAGAAAGAAAGAATCTAAAAGTTCACAAATCAGGATTATCTATTAAGAATTCAGTTATATGTACTGGAATAATAGCTCAAAACGATCTACTTGATATTTTAGAATATGAATTTATAGAAGGAAATAAAACAGATGTTTTAAAAGAACCTAATACTGTTATTATATCGAATGAATTAAGAAAAAAATTATTTGGTAATGAAAAAGCTTTAGGAAAGACTATTAAAATAGGCTATGGAAAAGCTAAAAAAATAAATGGTGTTTATAAAAAATTCACACAAAACTCATCTTTTAATTGTGATATATTAATTCCATTTCTTTTAAAGAATGATTGGACAGAGTGGAGTTATAGCATTATTATGAAGTTTAAAAAAAATTCAGATATTGATAATGCAAAATCTATTCTTCTTAAACACAAAAGAATGGTAAGTATTCTTAAAGATCTAGAAGAAAGAGGAGGATTTAAAAACACTATTAGTTTTATGCCATTGAGCAAAGTTCACTTCTGTAACAGTTTTAAACTTCCAGGGGAAAATAAGATAAATATAAATATCATCTATGTATTAATTACTCTTCTTAGTTTATTAGCCATTATGAGTGCTATAAATTTCATAAATTTTTCTACATCTCAAGCACCATTAAGAGCTAAAGCACTTGCTATTCAACAAATATTTGGACTAAAAAAATGGAAGACTAAACTTATTATCATTTCTGAATCTATTTGTCTATCATTAATAGCTTTAGTTATATCATTGATTTTACATATTTCTTTCTACACTCAGATTCAAAATATATTTGAAATAAAGGGATTAAATATAAACGATAGACCTATTTATTATATAGTATTTATAATCTTTGCTATAATTTTTGGAATAATTGCAGGACTATATCCAGCAAAATATATAACATCTCCTCATCCTTCTCAAGCTGTAAAAGGAAAAACATATTTTACTAATAAAGGTAAATTTATTCGTAGTACTTTAATTATACTACAGTTTACTATTGTTCTTTCTCTTTTAATAATTTCTATAAGTATAAAGAAGCAAATTAATTTTTGGAATAATTTTGATACAGGGTTAAAAACTGAGAATATTGTTTATGCCACACTTACTAAGAATCTAAGAAAACATGATAAAGCTTTTGCTAGAGAATTATTGAAAAATAATAATATAATAGATTACACATATACTGCTTTTACCCCTGGACAAATTTATATGAATTGGGGAATGAAAATAAAAGGTAAGAAAGTATCCTTTACTGTTTGGCCTGTAGATGAACGATTTCTTAATTTCTTTGATATAAAAATAATAAAAGGAAGAAACTTTATTTCTGAAGAAGCAGACAGTAAAAAATTCTTAGCAAATAAAAAGGCTGTAGATACTTATAATTGGAATAATATTTCTGAAATATATATTGATGACTTTAACAAAAAGCAAGGTATTGTTGGTGTTTGCAATAATTTCAATTTCGACAATCTAAAAAATCCTATTAAACCTATGCTATTTTGGTTTAATAGCGAAATTAAAAACTATATTCTACTAAAAACCAATAAATGTAACTATAAAGAATTATTCTCTTTTATACAGAAAACTGCAGAAAAATTCGATAATGAAAATAGTATCAACTATAATTTCTTAGATACAAAACTGCAAAAACTATATAAAGAAGAAGAAAAGACTGGTACTTTCATTCAGTTTGTGGCTTTATGGACTATCCTACTTGCTATTACAGGACTTTTAGGACTTATTATCTTTATTTCTAGAGATAGAATGAAAGAAATTAGTATTAGAAAAGTTAATGGTGCTTCTACTAAAGAAATTATTAGACTTCTTAATAATGTTTACCTTAAGTGGCTAGGTATTGCTTTTGTAATTGCTGTTCCTATCTCTTATTTATGCGTAAAAGAATGGCTAAGTTCTTATACTTACAAAACTGAAATCTCGTGGTGGATTTTTGCTCTAGCTGGTGCTATTGTTCTTATAATTACTATTTGTTCAACTAGTTATATTAATTATAAAGCAGCTAGCGTGAATCCTATTAAAAATCTTAAAGATGAATAATATCGTTTCCTAAAATATTAATACTTGATTTATTCTATCTCACTAGAGGATATTCCTTATTTGGAATATCCTCTTTTTCTATCTTACCCTCCCCCTATTTCATCCATCAATTCAACATCCTTTCTCCATGGTTTGTTCAACATAGATTGGAGTAACCATGGACAAAGGATGGACAAACCATGGACAAAGTACGGAGATGCTACCTATTTGAATAGGAAAAAACACCTCTCATTATATATAATGTCTTTTCATAAAAGATATACCATAATATCACTATTGTAGACCAACCCTCCCAAGTATAGCTTTGTAGTAGAAATTTAAGAACACTGTTCACTATTATTATGCAGAAACAAAAAGAGAACATAAGACAAAGACTTCTTGATGTAGCAAAGAAAGAATTCACAAAGAATGGATACAAAGAAACATCGATGAGAGCAATAGCCTCTAAGTCGGATATATGCCTTAGCAATATCTACAACTATTTTAGAAACAAAGATGAACTATTCAAAACAGTTTTAGATCCCTTATTACAGGCTTTTGAAGATGTTCTAATAGAACATAACGATGATATACACATATCAATGGAAGCTTTTATAAATCTTGAATATCAAGAAAAACAAGCTTTATCAATTATTAAACTAGTAAAGAAATACAATAAGGAGTTAAAACTTCTATTTCTAAAATCTACTGGTTCTTCATTAGAAAATTTTAGGGAAGATTTTATAAAGCAACAAACAATAACAGGTAAAGAATATATAAAACGTTTCAAAGAGAAATATCCTTATTGTAACGATAATATCTCTGAAACTTTTATTAGAACCACATGTGCCTTGTGGTTAACAATTATCTCTGAAATAATCAGTAACGACAAATTAAACAATAAGGAAATGATGACTTTCCTAAATGAATATGTGCAATTCTGTACTGCTGGTTGGAAATCACTTATGGGTGTATAACAAATAAAATATCATAAAATGAATACATTATTCAAACTTCAAAAGTACATGGGTAAACGAAAATTACTACTACCATGTTCTTTAATCATTTCGGGGATTAGCAATCTCCTTGCCATTTTACCTTTAATTTTTATTTGGCTTATTATTAAAGCCTTATGGAATAATCAAGATATTGCAGATCCTCTTCTTCTAGAACAATATGCTATTTGGGCTGTTGTTTGTGCAATAGCTAGTGTTCTTCTTTATTTTTTAGCTCTTACATGCTCGCATTTAGCAGCTTTTAAAGCAGAAGTTAATATTAGAAAATACTCTATGAATAAGATTATTAAAATGCCTATTGGCTTCTTTGATAATCATACTAGTGGAAATATTAGAAAGATTATTGATGAGAATGCTTCTATTACTCATACTTTCTTAGCTCATCAAATGCCCGACTTGGCTGGTACTATTCTTATGCCAATAGTAGCTTTTCTACTGTTCTTTATTATAGATTGGAAATTAGGTCTGGCTTGTATGATTCCTCTTTTAGTTTCTATGTTTTTGATGAGTAAAATGATGAATAAAAAAGGTCAAGAATTAATGAATTCATATATGACTTCTCTAGAAGATATGAATACTGAAGCTGTTGAATATGTTAGAGGTATTCCTATCGTAAAGGTTTTTCAACAAACAATATACTCTTTCAAAAATTTCTATAATAGCATTATGCAGTACAAAAAGATGGTTACAAATTATAGCGATATATGTGAAAAACCTATGTCGGCTTATGTTACTGTAATTAATTCCTTTTCTTTCTTTTTAGTACCAACAGCAATTATAATAATATCTTATGGTGGAAACACTAGCACAACTATAATAAACTGTTTATTATATCTTGTTGTCTCTCCTATTTTCTCTCAATGTGTAATGCGAAGTATGTATATTTTTCAAGCATTAAATCAAGCACAAGAGGCTATTGATAGAGTTGAAGATCTTACCAAAACAAATGAAATTCAGGATCCTAAAGAACCAATTATTCCTACTAAGAATGATATTGAATTTAAAGATGTTACTTTCTATTATGAAGGTGCAGATAAACCTGCAATAGAGAATATTAATCTTCAAATTAAAGAAGGTGAAACTATTGCTCTTGTGGGGGAATCTGGAAGTGGGAAGACTACTATTGCACGACTTATTCCACGATTCTGGGATACAACTAAAGGATCTGTCTGTATTGGTGATGTGAATATTAAACAAATGAATAAGAAAGATTTAATGAGTAGTATCTCGTTTGTTTTTCAAAATGCCAAACTATTTAGTACTAGCATCTACGAAAATATTCTATTTGGAAATCCTAAAGCTAGTAGAGAAGATATTGAAAAAGCTATAGATTTAGCTCAATGTAGAGACATAATTGATAAACTACCTAATGGTTTGGATACTGTTATTGGAACTCACGGTACTTATCTTTCAGGAGGAGAACAACAAAGAATTGCAATTGCTAGAGCAATATTAAAAGATGCTCCTATTGTTATTCTTGATGAAGCAACTGCTTTTGCAGATCCTGATAACGAAGAACTTATAAGACAAGCTTTAGAGAAACTAATGGAAAATAAAACAGTCCTTATTATTGCTCACAGATTGTCAATTGTTCAAAATGTAGATTGCATTTACGTTATGAAGTCGGGTAATATAATTGAAAGTGGTAAACACAACGATCTTATAGAGAAGAAAGAAGTTTACTATCATATGTGGAACGAATACAAAAAAGCTATATCATGGACACTTTAAAATATTTACAAAAAAGATTTGCTCTTTCAAAAGCAGGAGCTAAAAGTTTTATTATAGGAGTTGTAGCTTGCTCACTTCTTAACTTGTGCCTAATGCTACCAGCAATATATATTTTCTTATTCTTAAAAGATAATAATTACAGTTTAGTATATTATATACTTATTGGACTTGTATTTATGGTAATAATGTATTTTGCATCGGTATTTCAATACAGGTCGGTATATACCTCAGTCTATCACGAGAGTGCTATTAGAAGAATTAAATTGGCTGAAACTTTAAGAAAACTTCCACTTTCATTCTTTGGTAAGAAAGACCTATCCGATTTGACTTCTACAATTATGGAAGATTGTACTCAACTAGAGCACACATTTTCTCATGCAGTTCCTCAACTTTTTGCTTCTGCATTCACTATTTGTCTTATGGCTGTTGGTTTGTTTATCTTTAATTGGCAATTGTCACTAGCTCTTTTCTGGGTAATCCCTTGCGCTGTATTAATACTTGTGCTTTCAAAGAAATATCTTAATAAAGAAAACTCAAAAGAATATATTGCTAAAAGAAGTGTAAGTAATAATATTCAAGAGGGATTGGAAACCATTCAAGATATAAAAGCCTATAATCTTGATGAACAATATCTTTCAACATTAAACTCTAGTCTCGACAATTATCTTAAACATCTTACAAAGACTGAACTTGTGGCTGGTACTTTTGTAAATTCTTCTGTTTCTTTCTTAAAATTAGGTCTTGCAAGTGTTATTCTTGTTGGATTACATTTAGTTATTCAATCGGAAATATCACTGTTCACTTATATTATTTTCTTAGTACTTGGTACAAGAATTTATGAACCAGTGATTGAAGTTTTTAACAATTTAGCTGCTCTATACTATCTTGATGTTAGGATTAAACGAATTACAGATATGGAATCTATGAAGATTCAAACAGGGAAAAAAGAATTTAATCCAAAGAATTACGATATTGAATTTAAAGATGTTGACTTTTCTTACGAAAAGAATCAGCAGGTGATTAAGAATCTTTCGTTTATAGCTAAACAAGGAGAAATTACAGCTTTAGTAGGACCTTCTGGAGGAGGTAAAAGTACTGTTGCAAAACTTGCTGCTCGATTCTGGGATATCGATTCAGGTAAGATTCTTTTAGGTGGTGTTGATATTAGCACTATAGACCCTGAAGCTATATTAAAATACTTTTCAATGGTTTTCCAAGATGTGGTGCTATTTAATACTAGTGTTCGCGACAATATTAAAATGGGTAATAAAAATGCAAGTGATGAAGATGTAGAAAAAGTATGTAAACTTTCTAGATGTCACGAATTTATTATGAAACTACCTAATGGATACGATACTGTAATTAGTGAAAACGGTGATTCTCTATCAGGAGGTGAACGTCAAAGAATCTCTATTGCTAGAGCTCTTTTAAAAGATGCTCCTATTATTCTTCTAGACGAAGCTACAGCTTCTATTGATGTTGATAATGAGACTAAAATTCAAGAAGGTTTGTCGAGATTGATTAAGAATAAAACAGTTTTGGTGATAGCTCATAGAACTAGAACTATAGAAAACGCAAATAAGATTATTAAAATTGGAGCAATTAACTAATTGACATATTTCATAGTTTGATTTTATAAAACACTATTAAAGAGAAGAGGACTAATTCTTTTATCTATAATATCTCTGAATTCAAATAATATTTTAAGGAGTATATTATAATAAATAAGTTCTCTTCTTATTTATTATTAACATCCTATATCTATATAGTTATATTCAATAATATTAAGTCAGTTATTCATATTTATATAATTAATATGAATCAACACAAAGAATATATACAACAATAACAATTTTATAATGATTATAAATACATCTTTAATATAAGTGTTTATCTTGTAATTTAGGGTATTAAAATTTATTTTTGTTGAATAACAAAAAAATAATATCATATGAAATTAAAAAGAATCGTACTTATCTTTACTATACTAGTAATTAGTTATAGTAATTTGTTCTCTCAGAAAATCAGTAAAGAAGATAAACTATATTATTATAGTATGCTTTGGAGCGAAATGAAATATAATTTTGCTCATATAGATAAAATTGATTTTAATATTGACAGTCTTTATAAATCTAATATTAAGAAAGTTCTAAACACAAAAACAGATTTAGAATATTATAAACTATTGAATAGATTTATAGCAAAATTTAAAGATGGACATACTGAAATCTATTACCAAGGTATATTTAGAAACAAATTTAAATATGCGCCTTTAGCATTAAAAGATTTCAGAGGAGAGATTTATCTTGTTGCGTATAAAAAGACTAAAGCTTTACCCGATGATAGCTTTGTAGGATCGAAAGTTATTAAAATTAATGGTATGGACCCTATGGAGTTTATTAAAAAGAATATATATCCTTATATTTCTGCATCTACAGAAGGTAACCGTTTTAAACAAGCTGTAAGTCAGATTAATTACACTCTATACTCTAAAACAATAAGTCTAGAGAATAAACAGCATAAAACAAAAAAAATTGAACTAGACAAATGTATCTCTAATCCAAAAGATAAGAAGATTATTGGAAAATATATACCTATAAAGAATTTTGAATATAAGAAATTTGGAGATATAGCTTATATAAAAATTAGAAATTTCAATAATAGCCCTAGATTGATAAATTTCTTAAAAAAATATTTAGGAACTTTAGTTAAAAGTAAAGCAGTAATTATTGATTTAAGAGATAATACAGGAGGAGATTCTTCTATTTCAACTAATTTAGGGGCGTATTTTAGAATTGGAGATGAATTTGTTAGAAATCTATATACTACAAGAATTTCAAATGCATATAAAAAATCACAAGGAAATTATATTACAAAATATAAAGATTTCTTTGAATCTAAAGCATACTCTCGTATACTATCTGATACAACTATCTTTCAAAAGAATTATCAAAGATTTACATGTCCATGCTGTATATTAGTAAACCAAAACACATATTCAGCAGGAGAAGATATGCTAATTTCACTATATTATTTAAAAGGAAGACCTACTATTATTGGAAACGAAACTGCAGGAAGTACAGGTGCACCTCTTGTATTACCTAAATTTCCATTAGGAGCTTATGTTAGAATATGTACTAAAAAGCAATTTTACCCTCATTCAAGGGTTGAATTTCACGGCAAAGGAGTTACTCCAGATATTATAGTAAATCCAAGTATTGAAGATTATTTTTCAGATAAAGACCCATATATTGAAAAAGCAATAGAGGTGTTAAAGAAAAAAATGAAAAAATAATGATAAATAAAACACCCCAAATTTTATTATACAGACTATTAAAATGCATGTAATAAATAAAATATGGGGTGTGTTTTTTTAATATAGAAATCAATTCTAATATTAAAAGAAATGTATTCTATTATAAATATTTAAGAATTTCTTCTGGTTTATCAACAATAGCCTTAGCATTATTCTCAGCTAATTCTTCTCTAGAACGGAATCCCCAAGTTACACCAATACCAAAAAGATTAGCATTTTCAGCTGTTTGCATATCAACACCAGAATCTCCAATATATAGAACCTCATCCTTTTTTAAATCTAAAGAAGATAGTATGTGTTCAACTCCTTTAGTTTCAGGCTTACGAGGAATATCTCCTCCTTCTCCTAAAATAAAATCGAATTTCCATTCTTTTAAAAGACTTGCTCCCACTTTTTGAGTTAAACGATTAGTCTTATTAGATAAAACTGCAAGTTTTAAACCTTTATCCTTCAGACTTGTTAATAAGTCTGATATACCAGGATATAAACACGATTTATTTACACAATTATCGGCATAAGTGTTCATCAATTCTTCAAATATAGCTTCAAATTTTTCTCCTTTCTGATAAGCATCTCCTAATGCTCTTTCACAAAGTTTTCTTAAACCATTACCAACAAAAACTTTATAAGTTTCATAATCGTAAGTTTTAAGATTATGAGCTTCTAAAACTTTGTTCATTGAATCAGCAATATCCTCTATAGAATATACTAATGTTCCATCTAAATCGAAAACAAGTCCTTTTTTCATACTATTTTATATTTGCCATTTCTTTAAGTTCCGCTAAGTTAGCTTCTAAAGATTTCTTAACAGAATCATTTGTTTCAATTTTTATTGCTGCCTCAAAATCAGGTATAGCATCTGTTCTTTCTATTTCCACAAGAGCTTTTCCTGCTTTAATTCGAACATCTCCATCATTGTGACGTAATAGTCCAGGTAACCATTTTTTTAGCGACCATGGGCTCATCTTAACTAATTTATCGATACCTTCTATAACAGCAGATTTATCTCCTCTTAATTGGTTGTAATATTTATACATAAGAGCTTTTTGTTCTTTTGTATAAAGAATTTCTTTTTCATAAATCCAAGGTCTTACAACTTTTGCATTATAAGAGATTAATTTCTTTTTAAGAGTCCATCTAATCATTCTAGGAACCATAAATCTCATTCCTGCAGTACATTCTGGGTGACCAACAAAAGTAGCTACTCTACCTTTACCGCATTCTGTCATTGTAACAAAAGGGCGGTTATTAGTCATATTAGCAGGAGTACCTTCTACAATATGAACATCAGACATCATTGTAGCTAGAGAAGTGTATTTATATTTAGAACCAGTTGCTGGAATTAATACAGGACCTTCGTAGTATTGACAATAAAGAGTATCTCTCTTAGCTAATTCAGGGAATATCTTCTTACCAGCTTCAGTTAATACAAACTTAGCTAATCCATTTCCTCTATGGTCGTGTTCAATATCTATAGCTTCACCACCACTTAAATTGAAAGAAGCATAATTTGGAGTGTTAGATAAGATATAAGAACCTGCACATATACCTACAACTCCCTTACCTTTTTCAACAACCATCTTTTTCACTTTCTCCATTCCTTTATTTCCAAGGCTATTAGTCTCGCTAGTACCTCCTCCACCTGGGAAAAGAATAACATCATAGTCGTCAAGACTACCATTCATAATTTCTGCAGCACTAATAACTTTTACTTTAATAGCTGGGTCAATTTTACAAGCTTCAACAGCATCTTCAATACACCATGGACTATCTCCATTTCTATTAAAAACACCTACTTTAATTTCTTCTTTACTTTTACATGAAAATAATAACATGATAAAAGCAAGATAACAGAATACTTTTAGTTTCATATCTTTAGTTTTTGGTTTAATTTAGCACTTAAATATATTACTATTATCGGCTTTAAAAAAATAATCTATTATGAGTAAATACAATAAACCTAGTGGGTCTTACATAAGTTATATGAGTAATCTTGTAAAAGAGAACGGAGGAATAAACTTAGCACAAGGTATACCTGGCTTTCAACCACCTATAGAACTTCTTGATATTCTTAAAGATATTAGTCACAACGACATTCACCAATACGCTCCTGGAGTTGGAAATAAGAAGTTAAAACAAGAGCTAGTTAAGTTTTATTCTAAATACAAAGATTTTTCTGCTGATGATTTCTTAATTACCAATGGAGGGACTGAAGCTATAACAATAATCTTTACTTATATTATGCAGTTATATAATAATAAGTTCAGTTGCTTAGCTTTCGATCCTGTTTATGAAGTATATAATAATCTTCCTAAAATCTTTAATAAAGATTTCTTTTCTTTTAGTTATAATGAAGATTATAGCATCGATTTTGAGAAACTAGAAAATACTATTAAGAATAATAATATTAGATTAGTTTTTATAAACACCCCTGGTAATCCTTATGGAAGATTTTGGACAAAAGAGGAATTCGATAAAATGATAGCTCTATCTCATAAGCTTGATTTTTATATAATATTAGATGCAGTTTACAACGAGTTATATTTTAAAGAGAAGCCTTATTTACCAATGGAAAAACTCGATGATAGAATATTCTACATCAATTCTTTTTCTAAACGATTATCTGTTACAGGATGGAGAATTGGTTATTTTATTACTCATGAGAAACATCGATTAGCTCTTCAACAGATACACGATTATATTGGTTTATGCTCTCCTTCTATCTTACAAGAAGCTTTGGCTATCTATTTAAATAAATACGATTTTGGGAACAAATATGTTGAAAATCTGAGAATGCGTTTGAATAATGCTTATACAAAACTTCATAATGCATTAATAGATATGAATTTTGAGATTCCTAATTCGAAAGGAGGATATTTTGTTTGGGCAAAACTTCCAGAATCTTATAAAGATGGTTTTGAAACTACAATGGATTTATATACTCAAAAGAAAGTAGCCGTAATACCAGGTATTCATTTCTCAGAGAAATGTAACAACTACCTTCGTTTGAATATAGCAAGAGAGGATGCTGAAATAGACGAAGCTATTAAGCTTATGAAAGAGTTCTTTATTTAATCTTTAAATTATCTAAAGCATCATAAGCTGAGCACACACAACTCTCATAAACATTGTAAGAGGGTAAACTGTTGCATAAACAACAGCAATATGTGAAATATTATATGAATCGTTCGCAAAGGCTAATGCGGTAGAATTCGTTTGAGTTCCCGACAAGACACCTACAATCGAAAAATAGTCCATCTTCATAATAAATCGAGCAATAAATGTTGCGATTATTAATGGAATAATAGTAATTATAAAACCATATAGTATCCACATATAACCACCACTAGCAACAGCATCTACAAAACCTTGTCCAGAACCTAAACCAACAGCTGCAAGGAAAAGAGCCATACCAACTTCTCTAAGCATATAATTAGCACTTACAGTTGTATATGTTACTAGTTTATATTTCGGACCAAAACGAGCTATTAGAATAGCAACAATTATGGGTCCACCAGCAAGTCCAAGTTTAACAGGTTGCGACATTCCAGGAATTGCAATAGGAAGAGAACCTAATAGAACACCTAAAGCTATACCAAAGAATATAGGGAATAGGTTTGGCTCTCTAAGTTTATTCACATAATTACCTAAAGATTTACCTAGCTTATCAATAGATTTCTCGTTACCTACAACAATTAATCTATCACCTAGAACAATTTGTAGATTAGGATTTGGAATAAGACTCATACCTGAACGGATAATCCTTGATACATTAATTCCATATTGAGCTCTTATCTTTAATTCTCCTAAACGTTTTCCATTTATGTTTGGCTTAGTTACCACTAATCTTCTTGATATTAAATGAGCATCCAATTTATTCCAATCGTTAAGACTCATATCTATCTTTTTACCTAATAGTTCTGCAATACTATCAGCATCAGGTATAGCAGATATAATTAATGCTCTATCTCCTTTTTTAATAATAGTTTGAGAAGATGGCACCACCATATTCCCATCTGCATGATAAAGACGAGTAAGTACTAATTTTCTATTTATAAGTTTTTCTATTTCTTTAATAGTTTTATTCACCATTGCTTCGTTGAATATTTCAACAGCCATGATATTAGGAGCATCTTTCGAGTTAGAATTTTGTTCTTCAAAATCTTTTTTCTCTTTACTTATATTTATTCTAAGAATTCTCCTCATAAATATTATAACAAGAACAACACCTACAACTCCCAATGGATACGAAACAGCATAAGCCATAGCTATTGTTGGGTCGTTGCTTCCTGTAACTTCAAGATATGTTTGTTGAGCAGCACCTAGTCCTGGAGTGTTCGTAACGGCTCCCGACATAACTCCCACCATTGTAGATAAAGGTATATCTGCAATAAAATAAAGGATATAAGTAGTGATAGCACCAAGAATAACAATTAAAAGAGCTAGTATATTGTATTTTACTCCTCCCGATTTAAATGAAGAGAAGAATCCAGGACCGACCTGCATTCCCAATGAATAGACAAATAGTATTAAACCAAAATCTCTTGTAAAAGAAATAACCATTGGATCTACTATCAAGCCAAAATGACTAGCTATGATTCCTATGAATAAAATCCATGTTACCCCTAGAGATATTCCAAATATCTTAATCTTACCACACAAAATCCCTATTGCGATTACTAATCCTAATACAACAATAGAGTGTGCTATCCCCTGTCCTATAATTAAATTCTCTAACCAATTCATTTTGTAGTAATAGTATAATGTTCTTATTGGGTACAAAATTACAATAATTACTGAGATGTGTTGTTATTAATATAATTTCTTAAACAAAAAAAATAGCTACAATCAGAATTTTTGTAGCTATTTGGGGATTAGTAATTATTAAACAAATCAGTCTAAAATGTTCAATTCATTAGCAATTTTATTGAATTCTTCAGCATCATTTTGAACCTTTGTTAGTAATTGAGCTGGTTTTCCAGAAACGACTTTAATTCTAAAAAAACATGTTGAAGCTACTATTAATTCACTTGCATCATTAATAACTTTAATAGACTCTTTAATACTCATCTTATTAACAGATGTGGAATATTTATAAAAAGAAAAGTTGTACTGTATTAAGTTCTTTTTATGAGTTATATCTATTTTGGGTAGTAAAGTATTACTTGATCCTGTTTTCATATAAACTAATATAATTCCATTTTTTAAAATGTCATCAGTAAGAAAATTTGGGCTAAAATCGTAATAAGCTAGTTTATAATCAGTACCAACAATATTTGAATATAAACCCCAATCAGATTTATCGATAGTAAGAAGATAAGTATTTACATTTGCATTACCTTCAGCTCCTTTTAATTCTAGACCTAGCCCCCAAACAGAAGCTAAACTACTATCTTCTGTATTTTTCTTAGGACCATAAAGAGTACAATTAGTGATATTTAAATAGTAATCACCTTCATTACCTAAATCAACAGTAGGATTTCCTTCTCCAGAATGTATCTTTGAACCTTCAGCTCCATTTTCACCTTTATCTCCTTTTAATAATAAAGTAACAACTGAATTCCAATTATCATTTTTCAGCTTTGGACCATATAAGGTACTTGTTGTTCTATCTAAATAATAATCACCTACTAGACCAATATTATTTTCAGGATTACCCTCTCCACTATAAATTTTAGAACCATCATTTCCTGCTGGACCTATTGGACCAATGTTTCCTTGTTTACCTGCAGGACCTTCTTCTCCAGTACATGAAGAAATAGAAAAAGAGATACCTAATGCAAGTACAAGTAGTCCTATTAATTTAATTGTTTTCATCATCTATTATTTAACCTATTAATATATCTGAATCTATAATTTATACATAAGTCTAACACCTAATCTAAAGTAACTACCACTAGAAATAGTATAAGACATTTCTGGTGCCAATAAAATTTTATCTGTTAGATCTATCTTTAAACCAGCTCCAATATTAAAACCAAAGTTCGATTCAGAAACAGAACCTCCACCTGCTAAGGCTCCGCCAAAAGCAACTTTAGGAATATCAATTTTTACAGATGTAATGTTTATACCACCTATACCATAAATAGATCCTATTTTATCTAATTTTAGAAAGGCATAGTTTGCGTTTACGTCGAAAGCACTCCATGACACCAAGTCTTTTTCAAAGAAATATGTAAAATCACTTGTTGCAAAGAAATCCTCATTTATATCGTATGATACATTTGCACTTAATCCTAAAGATGAAATGTCTGTAGCGTAGCAAGTACCAGCTCCTACACTAAATTGAGCTTTTGTTTCTTGAGAGAATGCTAATAATATTAGCGCAATACTTAATAATAATAACTTTTTCATAATTGTATGTTTTTTATTGTTTGATTGATTTCTATATTAATTATTCTTGGCTGCTTTGGATATTATAATTTGGAAGATTGAAATATTTTGAATCTACATCTATATTGAATTTTATATCTGTAGCAAATACATTTATTACCATATTACCTATAGTACTAACAGTTTTAAGACATACACCTTTATATATCCACTGCTTTACTCCCATTGTTAGCCATACTTCACAATCGTATCCTTTATATTGTTCATTTTCTAATTGTTCACCCCCCATAGAAAGCATCATTTTTCTACCAGCTTCAAGAGCACTTAATTTATTTGTTCTCATAAATTCAGCTAATGGATCTTTTCTGTAGTAAATAACTGTATTTTCATAATCCACACTATAAAGATTCTCATTATCAATTTTTTCTGTATTGTGGTATGAATTATTAATTACTTTCTTAGGTACTCCAGGAATTGAGATTGTAATAGTTTCATTCTTTTCTTCATTATTCAATTCTAGTGCTCCCCAATTTTTAAAATATAAATCTTGCACTCCTTCTCCTTGAATTATACCTGCACCATTATTACCTGAGATTGTTATTTCATAGTGGATTATACCAGATTTAACATCATAACGTTTTAATCCATCACTATCAGTATTTTCTGATTTACTACACGAGAACATAGACAGTACAAGTACTGCTAAAACTAAATTTGTAAATAATCTTTTCATCTTTTAAAATTTTATATCATTATTGTTTTTATTCAAAAATCGGCTCTTCTTTAGTTCTTGGAAAATCTGGTAAATTGAATACAGAATTAGAAACATGGCAATTGAATTCCACACTTATTGCTTCCTTTATCATTGTCACCCCCATTTTCTTAGATTCAACCTTTAATACTATTCCTTTATAAATCCATTGTTTTCCAATTGGCATTTCCCAAACCTCACATTGATATCCCTTAATATTTTCTTTACCAACAACTTTTCCACCCATAGATTCCAAAGTCTGTCTACCAAATTCCTCAGCAGTCATATTCTTTCCATTTTCAGCTAAACTAGATAGAAGCATATCTTTATGTTCTGATATTTCTTTATTTAGATAGTCTACAGAATACGATATATTATCCTTTAATATCTCTTTAGTATGTGTTTTCTCTTCTTCTGTTTTTTTAACACCAAAGACATTAATATTCATCTTTTGAATAGATTTTTCTTCAATAACTTCCCATCTTCCCCAATTCTTAAAATGAACTATTTCTTTTCCTTTACCTTCAGATTTACATCCTAAAATATTACTTGATATTTTACTGGTATAAATAATTTTACCACTTTTTATACTGTAACGTTTCACACTCTTTTGAGCATATATATTTGTACTTATCGAACATCCTAAGAATATAATTATGAACTTTAGTGTTAGATTTTTCATTTTGATTTTTTTAAAGTATTATAAGTTGTTTTCCTGCAGCAAAGATTATTAAGTTTCTCTATTACAGCCTTATCTATACTTCTCAAAGAATAGCACTTTTCTTACAGGTGTTAATTTTGTGCTAGGAATATGTTTAAAATGTACTATCTTTTTAAATTATAGTATTAAGTATATATTGAGAATAAATACATATGTTTGTAAAAGATATATTGATATATAAATACCCTCTTATGAAAACTATTGATTTACGCTATAAAAAGACTGTTTGTTTTATATCTTTAATATTATTTATTAATCTATGCTTTGGGCAGAACACCGAATCGAAGCATTATAGATATACTAATCTTAGAATTAGAAAACTGAATAAAGAAGGTGCAGATTTCAGAAGTAAGGCAAAATTCGATAAAGCAATATTATTACATTATAAGGCTTTGAATCTTGCTGAATCTATAAAGGACACTATCTCTATTATATCTTCATTGAATAAAATTGGAACTATTTTACGTAGAACTGGTAGTTATTATGAATCTACACACTATCATTTTTTAGCAAGTAAAATGGCTAAAAACAATTCAAAATATTATAAATCGAGAGCCATTGCTTTAAATGGTTTGGGTAATGCATACCTTTCTTTGGGGAAATTTAAGGAAGCAAAAAGATCTTTTAAAACTGCATTAGACTTAGAGAGAAAAGTAAAAAGTAGTCTCGGCCAGGCTATTGATTTATGTAATATTGCCGACACTTATTCTATTTTAAATGAAAGAGACAGTGCAAAATACTATTATATCAAATCTTTATATTACAATAATAAGATTTCTTCCAATATGGGTATAAGTATTTGTAAAAGATCTTTAGGGATTCTTCTTCTAAAGGAAAGAAATAGTATTTCTGATGGCATTAAGTTAATGCAAGAATCTCTTGATCTTATAAATGATAGCGAGGATCTTTACCATAAAATAGAAATTAAAACATCTATTGCTGAAGCTTATCTTTCATTAGGTATGCTAGCAGAAACAGATAAATTGATAAAAGAAATAGAAATTGATCTATCATCCGTTAAATCGTTAGAACTATGTTATATTATACACATCTTAAAATCAAAATTCTACAAAAAGCAGAATAAAACAGATAAAGCATACAACAATCTTTATAAAGCTTATAAATACAAAGATAGCATGCAGATTCTTAATAATGGAGTAAGAATTATTGATATGCGAAAAAGATATCAAATGTATGAAGCTAATAATAAACTTATTTCTCTAGAAAACGAGAAAAGGATTATAAAGGATAGTAAGCAAGTTCAGTTATGGTTATTTTCTGCTTTAATTATTTGTTTAATACTTCTTTTAATTTTTGTTTATCTTAGAAATAGAAGCAAGGCTCAATTAAATAGAGAATTGAAAGAAATTTCTAAAATGAAGACTAAATTTTTTAATAATATTTCACATGAACTTCGTACACCTGTAACTCTAATTTCTTCTACTCTAGATATGATTGATAGTAATACAGACAAGGAATTGAAGGAATCGTATTTAGATATTGCCAAGAGAAATTCTAATAGATTAGGTTTACTAATTAATCAATTACTTACTCTATCTAAGATAAATATTAGTGGCTTTAATCTTCAAATTAGTAAAATAAATATATCTGAAGAAATAAAACATTTAGCAGAAGATTTTGTTCAGTATGCTCAAAGTAGAAAGATAGATTTAGAATATCATTTTGAAGATTCTAATTTAGTTTGGGGAGATACTTACCTAATCGATATATTAATAAACAATCTTATTAACAATTCAATTAAACATTCTAAAGAAGGTGATTCAATTATACTTAATGGGAATTATAATAACGGAAAATATATCTTCTCCACAAAAAATAGATATAGAAATTCTAATCTAGTAAATTTGGATAAACTCTTTGAAAGATACTTTACTAATGAGGTTCGTAATAATGAAAGTTTTGGTATTGGATTATCTTTAGTTAAAGAAATATGTAATCTTTATGGTGCTAAGATCAGCGTAAAATTGCTAGATAAGAATAATATTATTGAATTTTCGTTAGAACTTCCTACTAATAAAGATTCTTTTAATAAATCAACAATACATGAAACTCATATAATTGAGAATAAGATAGATAAGCAAGTTATTATTGATTCAAAAAGTACAGATAAACCTCTTGTTCTTATAGTTGAAGACAATAGAGATATGAATCAATTTTTAAGTTCTGTACTTCAATCTGATTATAGAATTCTAAATGCTTATAATGGAGAAGATGGACTTGAACTTGCAATTAACGAAATTCCCGATTTAATAATTTCTGATATGATGATGCCTAAAATGGATGGACATGATCTTTTAAAAGAGGTAAGGAATAATATTGAAACAAGTCATATCCCTTTAATTATACTTACAGCAGCAGCAAATAGAGAAGTTGAAATAGAAAGTTTAAATGCAAAAGCCGACGATTATATTACTAAACCTTTTGATGTTAAAGTGTTATTAGCAAAAATCAAGAATCTTTTAAAAATGAGGGAACTTCTTCAGGATAAATATTCTGAGAATATCTTTTCATCTAAACATTATAAATCAAGTAAAAAAGAAGATCCTTTTAACAATACTCTTAAAGAAATAATATCAGGTCCTATCTTTTCTGACTCTTTTGATATAGAATCTTTTTGTGAATACGTAGGAATGAGTAAATCTCAACTATATAGAAAGATGAAAGCTATTAGTGGAATATCTCCTAAAGAATTCATTATAAAACATAGAATTAATAAAGCATGCATTCTTTTAAAAGATAGTAATTATACAGTATCAGAAATAGCTTTTATGTGCGGTTTCCAATCTCATTCATATTTTTCTAGAATCTTTAAAAACAATATGAACCTAAGTCCTAAAGATTATAGAGAAAATAATAATGTATAGAATGTGTCTAAATAAAAAAATATTCGTAATTTTATGAAAAGCACTTACCATGAAACTAGTTACGACACTTTTAGCTGTAGAAGACATTAAGGAATCAAGAAAATTTTATGAAAAAATATTCAATCAGAAAGTCATATTAGATTTTGGAGAGAATATAAGTTTTGAGGGAGGACTAGCACTCCAAGAGAAATTTGATAAACTTGTTGATATTCCAAAAGACTCTATAATAAGGAAATCAAATAATATAGAATTGTATTTCGAAGTAGATGATTTTGATTCTTTTATGAATAAATTGAGAGATTATAAAAATATCAAATATGTACATCCTCCTAAAACTCATTCTTGGAAACAAAGAGTTGTGAGAATCTACGATCCAGACTTTCATATTATTGAAATAGGTGAATCTATGTCTGTTATTGCAAAAAGATATGTTGATAAAGGTCTCTCTGTAGATAAGACTGCTGAATTAATACAACATCCTGTAGATTTTGTGAATAACGCTATTGATTAAAAATAACTATTATGAACTTGGAATTCCTTCCCCCTAACAAATCCATTTTGAAAAAAAGACTTTCAGATCTTGAATTTGAAGTGACTCAGAATTGTGCAACAGAACCTCCCTTCAACAATAAATATTATAATGAATTTAATGATGGGATATATGTAGATATAACAAATGGAGAACCTTTGTTTTCTTCTAAAGATAAATTTCAATGCACTTGCGGTTGGCCTAGCTTTTCTAAACCGATTGAGAATGCATACGTATCTCTTTCTATTGATAATTCATTAAATATGAATAGAATTGAGGTTAAATCTACTGTAAGTCACTCTCATTTAGGTCACTTATTTACTGATGGACCTAGAGAATTTGGTGGTCTTAGATTTTGTATTAATAGTGCTTCTCTAATCTTTGTTCCTAAAGAAGATATGAATAATGATAGATATAAAGCTTATCTTGAATTCTTATAGATTAATATAGTAATTTTGTGATTTGATATTCATATAACAATATCGCTTGTGCATGTTGGTTATGATTGATAATCATCAACAATTATTAATAAACAAAGAAAAGATAATGAAAAAGAAAATAGGTATTTATTTATTTGAAGAATATGCAGATTGGGAAATAGCATATCTAAGTCCAGAAATTAATAAGAACGAGCAATTTGAACTGATTTACATCTCTAAAAACAAATCTCATATAAAATCACAAGGAGGTTTATCAATCATGCCTAATAGACTTTTATCAGATATTAAAGCAGATGATTTAGACATGATTATACTACCAGGAGGTGAAGCATGGGGACGCAATGAGAATAGAGAAATAGATTCTCTTGTATTAGAAATGAACGATAAATCAAAAAATATTGCTGCTATTTGTGGTGCAACTGCTTATCTTTCAAGACTTGGATTACTAGATAATGTAAAACATACTAGTAACGATATTACATACCTGAAATGGATTACTCCTGAATATTCTGCTGATAACAATTATATTTCTGCCCCAGCTGTGTCTGATAAGAATATTATAACAGCAGGAGGTGTCTTTCCTATTGAATTTTCTAAAGAGATTTTCAAGAAGATTGAATTAAAATCTGATGAAGATATTGAAAATTGGTTTCAATTATTTAAGAATGGTATTTGGAAATAAAGATATTAAATAAACAAAGTCTAATAAACTTTCTGATGAATAAGATATTATTATAATATAATACCAAATTTACTATATACTACCACATAATATTAACAACAGATATTCACTATATACCAAAAAAAAGAGTCTTATAAAATAGGACTCTTAATTCACCTTGCGGAGAGAGAGGGATTCGAACCCCCGGTACCTTGCAGTACAATGGTTTTCAAGACCACCGCATTCGACCACTCTGCCATCTCTCCGATTGCGTTGCAAAAGTAACGAATAAAATCTAAATCACAAATTTTTTACTAGTAAAAATAAAAAAAGTAGTATTCTATTATTTCAAGAATACTACTTATTAACATTGTTGATAAGCCTTAACTACTCTTCATAAATTTCCAAGTCCGTAATTCTCAACAATATAGTCAATATCCTTATCTCCTCTTCCACTTAAATTTATAAGTATTGAATCATTAGACTTTTCTTTTGCCAATTTACAAGCATATGCAACAGCATGTGAACTTTCCAATGCTGGAATGATTCCTTCTAATCTACTTAGTTCATAAAATGATTCTAGGCATTCTTTATCATTTATATTCACATATTCTACTCTTTTAAGATCTTGTAGAAGACAATGCTCAGGACCTACTCCAGGATAGTCTAATCCACTTGCTATTGAATGTACTGGAGCTGGATTACCCAAACTGTCTTTTAATAGTTTACATTTAAATCCATGTATTATTCCTTCTTCACCCAAACTTAATGTTGCAGAATGATTACCTAATTTTAAATCTCTACCTCCTGGTTCTACTCCATATAAGTTCACATCATCGTTTAGAAAAGCTCCAAAGATTCCCATTGCGTTACTACCTCCTCCAACACATGCTATTATATTATCAGGATTTTCTCCTCTTAGTTCTAGAAATTGTTCTCTTGCTTCTATTCCTACCACTTGCTGAAAATCTCTTACCATCATAGGAAAAGGATGGGGACCTACTACTGAACCGATACAATAAATAGAATTTATAGGATCTTTCATATAAGCCTCAAAAGCTGAATCTACTGCTTCTTTCAAAGTCTTTAGACCATGATTAACAGAAACTACTTTTGCTCCAAGAATCTTCATTCTAACCACATTTGGATGCTCTTTTTGTATGTCCACTGCTCCCATATGTATTTCACATTCTAAACCAAAATATGCAGCTGCTGTCGCTAGTGCTACCCCATGCTGGCCTGCACCTGTTTCTGCAATTAGTTTTTTCTTTCCAAGATGTTTTGCCAATAGTGCCTCACCCATACAATGATTTAGCTTATGTGCTCCTGAATGGTTTAAATCTTCTCTCTTTAGATAAATGTCTGCCCCATATTTCTCACTCATTCTGTTACAATAATAGATTGGTGTTGGACGACCTTGATAATGCTTACGTATACTTCTAAGCTCTTCGATAAATTCAGGAGCTTGGGATAATTCTTTATAAGCTACTAATATTTTATCCATCTCTTTTTGAATATCTTGTGGAATAAAAGAACCACCATAATTACTGAAATACCCCTCTTTGTTTGGATATTCTTTTAAATAATCTCTCATAATTTAAAATTTAATTGTTTAAAAATTTATTCATAAAAAAAATCCTGCTGAACAAGTTCAACAGGATTTATATCTTTTTAGATTATACACACAGATATTCTACTCATCAAACTTATAACGTTGATCAGTACACCACCAATTTGTATTTAATAATCTAACTATCATTTCTATTTTATATCGCAAGTTAACATTTTCTTTTCTCCAATAAAAGCTTCTAATCTATCTCCTATCTCTACCTTAGAAACCCCTGCTGGAGTACCTGTAAATATTAAATCACCTATCTTAAGTGTATAATATTTACTAATATGCTCTATCAGTTCATCTATTTTAAAGATCATGTCTTTGGTGTTACCCTTTTGAACAATCTCTCCATTCTTTAATAAAGAAAAATCTATATCATCTACAGATGTAAATTCAGATTTATTAATAAAAGTTCTTGATATAGGTGAAGCTTTATCAAAACCTTTTGCATTAGACCAAGGTAACCCTTTACTCTTCAA
Organism: Marinilabiliaceae bacterium JC040; assembly: GCA_022496785.1. Classification (GTDB taxonomy): domain Bacteria; phylum Bacteroidota; class Bacteroidia; order Bacteroidales; family Marinifilaceae; genus SNAP01. Next base: position 23,021 of record SNAP01000010.1, read on the forward strand.
TTTAGCTTGTAAATCTCTTGCCGTAAAGTCTATACCTACTCCTATTTCTTCATAGTATCTATGCGCAAATTTTGAGTTTATATTCTTACCTATTTTATTTATCCTTACCACTATTTCTAATTCATGATGAACTTCATTAGTGAAATCAGGAATATAAAAGTCTTCATCATTTCTTAATAAAGAAGTGTCAGGCATTAAAAAGATTACAGGTTCAGAAGGAACTGCATTATTCAATTCTTTAGCATGTTCTATATAGTTTCTTCCTATTCCTATTAGTTTCATATTCTTCTATTTTTGAGCTTCTCTTAACTTTATCTCAGTCAATACTTTCTTTGTATATAATGGAAAATCTGCACCAAGTACCCAATTCATATAACCAGGCTGTTCTTTCATTACATCAACAACTCTTTTGCCTTTATTCTTTCCAAAACCGTAGATTTCTTCACCTTCTGCATTATATTGTACAAAACCAGCATAATCTACTGTTTTTCTTTGTGTAGTAAATTCAGCTAAAGATGCAATATCATTATCTAGCTCTGAATATCTATCTAATTGTGCTTTAAGAACTTCATATGTTGCTCTTGTATCTGCATTAGCACTATGAGCTCCCTCTAAGTCTTTATCGCAATAGAATTTGTAAGCTGCAACTAATGTTCTTTTTTCCATTTTATGGAAGATGTTTTGAACATCAACAAAATGTCTCTTTCTTAAATCGATATCTACACCAACTCTTAAGAATTCTTCAGCTAACAAAGGAATATCAAACTTGTTTGAATTAAAACCACCTAAATCGCAACCTTCAATAAATTTAGCAACAGTTTTACCTATCTCTTTAAATGTTGGACAATCTTTAATATCCTCATCGTAAATACCATGTACTGCAGAAGCCTCTTCAGGAATATGCATTTCAGGATTTACTCTATATGTTTGTTCTACTTCTTCTCCGTTAGGATTTACCTTTATTATACTTATTTCAACAATTCTATCTTTTGAAATATTTATACCTGTAGTTTCTAAATCGAAGAAAGCTATAGGATTTTTTAAATTTAAATTCATATCAAACTGAATTAGTTTATCATCATTGGCATCAACATCATTAACACATCTTCATCGGCATTATCATTGTCATAAGGCAAGAATAATCCTGGACGTACTGGATCTGATAGTTCTACAATAATATTTGATGATGTTATATTTGAGATTATCTCTGATAGGAATGAAGATTTAAATCCTATTGCCATCTGTGCTCCTTCGTATTGACATTCTAAGACTTCGTGTCCTGAAGTTGAAAAATCTATATCTTGAGCAGATATCTCAATTTTATTATTTGATAATTCTAGCTTTATTTGGTTACTAGCAGGATTAGCTACTACAGATACTCTATTTATAGAGTTCAATAACATCTCTCTGTCAATAATCAATTTGTTAGGGTTATTTTGTGGTATTACTGAATTGTAGTTAGGGAATTTTCCTTCTATCAATTTACACGACAATTTATATGTACCAAACTCGAATTGAGCTTTCTTAGATGAAAATTCTATCTTAATATTCTCATCATCTTTTTTTGGTAATATTTGCTTTAATAAAGATGCTGGCTTCTTAGGTAATATAAAAGATTGATTCTCTTCATCTCCTTTAGCATCAAAACGTTTATATCTTACAAGCTTATGAGCATCTGAAGCTACAAAATTGATTGAATCGTTCATTAACTCTACTAAAATACAATTCATAACAAGACGAATCTCATCATTTCCTGTAGCAAATAAAGTTTTACTAATTCCGTCAAGAACTAAACCACAATTTGATTTTAATTTAACTGATGATTCATCAGCATCCGATTCTGTTTGAGGAAATTCATCAGCATCACAACCTACTAAAGAATATTCTCCATTCGAAGACATTATTCTTATTGAGTAAGAATCCTTATCTACTTCAAATGTTAATGGTTGCTCTGGAAATTTCTTTATTATTTCAAGTATTATTCTTGCTGGTATTGCTATTTTACCTCCATGCTCTACTGATTCAGGTTCTAACTTTGTTGTTAATGTTATTTCTAAATCTGATGCAGTTAGTTTAATACTCTTCTTTGTTACGTCGAATACAATACAATCTAATATAGGCATTGTACTTTTTGGACCTATAACTTTTCCAACAGCTTGCAAATGTGTTAGTAAACTTGTGCTTGATACTACAAATTTCATATATGTATTATTTTTTGAGTTTTCTTTATACATTTTTGTCTAAAGCGAATATAGTAATTTATTGATTATTTACCACTTATGAATACTTCTTTTTTCGATATATTCTGTAAATTATAGCAGAGATCAATATTATTAATAATGGTAATAAGATATTTATATATTGCCAATAGCTTCTATCCACTTTTACCTTGCTTTTATTAAGAATTCTTAGTTTATATTCCCTTGCTCGTAAATTCATCAATCCTTTATTGTCACAAAGATAATTGATTGCATTCATTAAAAATGCTTTATTACCATAAGTTCTTTTAGAAAATCTATCATATCCTAGTGGATATATTCTTAGATTCTTTCCTTTACCACTTACATTATTACGAATAATATCTCCATCGGCAACCACAATCATCTTAGTATCAGAACTTTCATTCAATTTCTCTCCATCTACCATCCTATGCTTAAATACCGATTGGAATTTACCTTCCAACAATACCGACATTATTAAATTTCGTTTATTAAAGACTTTAGGGTCTACCTTTTCTTGTACTATTTCTAAAGATACAGGACAAGGAACCTGTAATTGCCTTGAGTATTCAGAAGAATTTAATAATACAGTCTTTTTCACTTTTGAATCATTACCTACTAAATCTATTGTATTTGCAAAATCAAAACGCACAGGATTAATATCCTTTACTATTGCATGATTCGATTTTGGTGTCACTAAAGGTGAATAATACCATGGTGCTGGACTATATTTAGCAGCTTCTCCAGGTAAAGATGTCTTTACAGGTATAAGAACACATTGACCATCTAATACCAAATTAGGATTAATTCTTACCCCATAATTGAAAAGCATATCTTCAATATTCACTGGTTTAAAAAAAGCAAAAATTGATGATTTATACCTTAAACTATCCAAATGGGCATCAACCTGATCTATAAGCCATAAACATCTACCGCCATGCATTATATACTGGTCTATTGCTAATTTATCTTTTTCTGTAAAATCTTTTCTTGGCTGAGAAATCACAAGTGCTGAATATTTATTATAATCACGAGATATCTCATCGCAATCCACTAAATCTACATTATAAAAATCAGCCAAACTTCTACCTAAATCTGCTGTTTCAACCTTTGGAATTTCGTTATGTCCACTTAGAAAACCTATATTCTTTTTATTCTGTTGAGAAACAACATTTACAGCATTAATCAATTCATACTCTAAAGATTCAATAGAATTATTAATATTCAAATCTGCTGGAAGATTCACATTATTCTTCAAAAGATTAACAGCCATTTCTTTCTTTGAATTCCACAACATTAAAGCAGGGAATACTATCTGTTGAGACAAACTCTCATCACTCTTTCGTCTATTAATACTAGTTGGTTGAATACCTCTTTTCACAAGAGAATTTATCAAACCCTGCTTTTCTTTATTATCAAGTATTGAATTTGGATTTCTAAAATGAAAATAAATTTTCTTATTAGAATAATTAGAAAATTCTGTTAATAACTCATTCGTTCTTTCTCTCAAACGAACAAAAGAAGATGGTAAATCTCCATCTAAATATACTTCTACATAAACATCTTCAGGTAAATTTGCTAATATACATTTAGTACTTTCCGAAAGAGTATATCTCCCCTCTGATGTCAAATCGAAACGATAATAAACTGCATTCGAAACTATTAAGCAAATAGCCAATACACCTATTATCTTTAAAACTTTATAATATTTTTTCATGCTTTCAACTTATCAATTTTAACTTTAGACATATACAAAAACAAGTAAGTAGTTACTCCAAACCAAACTATATCACGAGTATCTAAAACTCCTCTAGACATAGAAGAATAATGGTTTGAAATTCCTAAATATTTAATATTTGATTCATATGCATAAAGATCTGGAACGCTTGCTATAAAATCGAAACCTGCATAAAAAATAAAACAAGTACTCAAACCTATAACAAAGGCTATAATTTGATTGTCTGTTAAAGAAGATGCAAAAAGGGATACAGAAACAAATATTGAAGATAAAAACAGAAGTCCTATATAAGAACCAATAATATTTCCTATATCAATATTTCCTACTGGATCAGCTAAAAAATAAATACTTAATACATAAAGAAAACTTGGTATTATTGTTATTAAAACAATCAACAAAGCAGATAGAAATTTAGAAAACACTATCGTAAAAGTACTTATTGGTCGAGAAAGTAATAATTCTAAAGTACCCGTTTTTCTTTCTTCTGCTATCAAACGCATACTGATTGCAGGAATAAGGAACAAAAATAATACTGGTGCCATTTCAAAAAAAGCAGATAAATCAGCATATCCATTGTCAAGTATATTATAACCTTCAGGAATCACCCAAAGAAAGAGTCCTGTCGCAATAAAAAAAAGTCCAATAACAACATATGCTGCTAAAGAACTAAAAAAATAAGATATTTCTTTTCGTATCAAATAAATCATATTCAATTATTTATCTTGTTTCAACAATTTGTATATTCTATTTGCAAAACGCTCGCTTACCCCTTTCTCTCCCAGACTATTAGATAAATCTTTATAATCTTTTAGCATTTTCTCTCTTGGCTCACCATCCTTTAAAATCTTATCTAACTCTTTAATTATTAAACGTTCACAGAAATGATGTTGTAATAATTCCACCACAACCTGTTTTTGCATTATTATATTTACCAGAGATACAAACTTAATATTCAATATTGCTTTCATTAAATGATAAATAAAAGCTCCTCCAAAAGTTTTATAGCACACCACTTGAGGGGTACCTAAAAGTGCTGTTTCAAGAGTTGCTGTACCAGAAGTAACCAAAGCAGCTCGTGAATTAATCAACAATCCATAAGTCTGGTCGAAAACAATTTTAACATTCTTATCTCCAATAATAGGTTTATAATCTTCCATTGTTAAAGATGGAGCTCCAGCAATCACAAACTGATAATCTGGATATTTATCTACAACCTTCAACATTTCAGGAATACTAGTCTTAAGCTCTTGAATCCTACTTCCAGCAAGCAAAGATATTATAGGTCGTTCATCTAAATTGTTTGCTTCTCTTATATCAATATTTGCTATTCTTTCCTTCTCTAATTTCTTACTAATTTCATCAACTAAAGGATTTCCTTCGTAATGAACCTTATAATTTAAATCTTTAAAGAAATCCACTTCAAAAGGAAAGATGCAGAACATTTCATCTATATATTTTCTTATAGCTTTTATTCTCCATTTCTTCCAAGCCCAAATTTTAGGAGAAATATAATAATAATTCTTAATACCTATCTTATGAGTATATTCTGCTATCCGTAAATTAAAACCAGGATAATCTACAAAAATCATAACATCTGGATTCCATTCCTTAATATCTGACTTCGCATAATCCATATTTGCTTTTATCTTATCAAGATTCTTCAATACGGTTAAAAAGCCCATAACAGCAGTCTCTTTGTAATTCTTAACTAAGAATCCTCCTGCAGCCTCCATCTTCTCTCCCCCATAACATCTAAATTCAGCATCTTTATCTACTTCCTTTAGTGCTTTCATTAAATTAGAGGCATGTAAATCTCCCGAAGCCTCTCCTGCTATTATATAATACTTCATTAGTTTAGGTTTCTTTTAATTTCTTTCTTTAATACTTCTTTCCAGTCTTCTATTGAAAAATCAAAATCATTTAAAAGTTTTGTCTTATCTAAAACTGAATATTTTGGTCTTTCTGCCTTCTGAGGATATTCTTCACTCTTAATAGGAACAACCTTACAAACTATATTGGAAAATTCTATTATTGAAGATGCAAAATCATACCAAGAACACTCTCCACCATCTGAGAAATTATATATTTCATTTATTTTATCAAACTTAAGTGACAATAAATGAAAGATAAAATTAACAAGTTTATTTGCATTAGTAGGTGTTCCTATTTGGTCTGAAATCACACGAATACTTTCATTTTCTATACCTATACGTTGAATAGTCTTTAAGAAATTATTCCCCTCAAAAGAATAAAGCCAAGATGTTCTCAAAACTATTACTTTTGAACAATTCTCCAAAGCTACTTTCTCTCCAGAAAGTTTAGACTTTCCATAAACAGATAAAGGATTTGTAATGTCCATCTCTTTATATGGTATTGTTTTTCTTCCATCAAAGACAAAATCAGTAGAAATATGAATAAAAAGAGCATTCATTTTCTCTGCAGCTAAAGCAAGATTTAAAACACCATCCGAATTCACCTTAAAAGCAATATCTTTCTCTTCTTCTGCCAAATCCACTTTAGTATAAGCAGCTGCATTAATAATACAATCGTATACTTTATCTCTAAAGAAAGATTCAACACTCTCTCTTGAAGAAATATCTAAATCTTTTCTCCCTACATAATCAATCAATAAAGATTGGTTTAACAACAAAGATTCTTTCTTAAAACAAGAACCTAATTGCCCATCTGCTCCTGTTAATAGAATTCTCATAGACATGAGTATTTCTTATCTTTTTCTGAAATTATCATATCCTCTTCTTTTATTCTCCAATCAATTCCCAACTTAGGATCATTGAATTTCAAACCACCTTCGGCTTCTGGACAATAAAGATTATCACATTTATATTGGAAAATTACTCTCTCTGAAAGAGCTGCATACCCATGAGCAAATCCTCTAGGAATAAACATTTGCAATTTATTCTCATTAGATAATATTTGAGATACATATTGTCCATAAGTAGGAGATTCTTCTCTCAAATCAACAGCAACATCAAGTACTTTTCCCTCTGTTACTCTTATAAGTTTTGCTTGAGCAAATTCTCCTTTTTGGAAATGTAATCCTCTAACAACTCCATATGATGAACAAGCTTCGTTATCTTGTATAAAATCTACACCATAACCAATTGCTTTATCAAAATCTCTTTTATTATATGATTCGAAGAAATAACCTCTAGAATCCTCAAAAACTTTAGGTTCTATAAGTACAACTCCAGGAATACGCGTTTTAGTCAATTTCATATTATAAAGATTATTTTACTTTTTTCTTTCTACCTCTTCTAATAACTGGACGACAAATACGAGCTAAACCTCCTAAACTAGTTTCTCTATATTTCTCTTGCATATCCAATCCTGTTTCCATCATAGTAGCAACCACCTCATCGAATGACACTCTATGATTTCCATCAGTAAAAAGAGCATATATAGCACATTCTCTAGCTTTCTGAGCTACAAAAGCATTTCTCTCTATACACGGTATTTGAACATATCCCCCTACTGGGTCACAAGTTAAACCTAAATTGTGCTCAAATCCCATCTCTGCCGCATATTCTATTTGCTTTATACTACCTCCCAATATTTGGGCTGCACCTCCTGCTGCCATAGCACATGCTGTTCCTATCTCTCCCTGACATCCTACTTCTGCACCTGAAATTGAACCATTTGTCTTAACAATATTACCTATCAGACCTGCTGTTGCTAATCCTCTTAAAATTCTTTTAGGACTAATCTCTTGGTCTCTTTTTAGAAAACTAAAAACTGCTGGAACAACTCCACATGCTCCACATGTTGGTGCTGTTACCACAATACCTCCACCTGCATTCTCTTCTGATACTGCTAAAGCTGTAGAAAACAATATTCCCAATGGACGTAAAGAACCACTAGATTGTTTTGCTCTTATATAATATGAACTTGCTTTTCTTGCTAATTTTAAAGTACCTGGCAATACTCCTTCATTCTCCAAACCTCTCTTTATGGCATCTAGCATAGTCTCCCATACTTTTTCCAAATATGTCCATATTTCGGGACCTTCGTGCATTTCTACATATTCCCAATAAGATTTACCTTCTTTCTCACACCAACGCATTACGTCTGCCATCTTCACGTTAGGATAAATATCAGATTTACCACTATCGAAAGTACCTATATCATCTTTTAAACTTCCTCCTCCAACAGAATATACTGTCCAATCTGCAACAACTTTTCCATCTTCTAATCCTTCAAAAAGCATAGCATTAGGATGAACTGGTAAAACCTTCTTAGGTTTCCACACAATATCAACCTTACTAGGGGCTAGCACTTTCTTTATAACTGTATCAGTACCGTGACCAACACCTGTAGCAGCTAAACTACCATATAAAGTAACTCGAAAATGTTTTAATGTAGGATTATTACTACTAAACATCTTAGCAGCTTCTGAAGGACCCATAGTATGAGAAGATGACGGTCCATATCCAATTTTGAAGATTTCTTTTATTGATTCCACTTCCTTAATAGTTTAGTGAAAAACAAAAAGAGAGAGTCGATAAGCCGGGTTCTGTTCTCCAAAAGGAGCTTCTATCATTTATCTACTATTGAAATCACTTTCAATCTCTAGCAACCTACCCCTCAGTATCGGCCGAACAGACCTCAAACACTGATATACATGGTCTTGCAGCCTACATGTGGTACAGCTATTTTAATCACTTAAAACACTGGTGAGCTCTTACCTCGCCTTTTCACCCTTACCACCTAAGTGGCGGTTATTCTCTGTTACCTTACCATACTCTCACGAATACCTTCCAGTTACGAAGTGTAGCGTTCTGCGCTGCCCGGACTTTCCTCTCGTTACCTATAGTAACCAGCGATAGAATGACCTTCTCTTTTTGCTTTGCAAATTTATAATTTTTTTTACTTTATCACCTTATTTCTTAAATAAAAGAGAGCTATCTCCGTAAGATAGAAATCTAAAGTCTCTCTCTAAAGCGAATTTATAAATTTTATGCCAATCTTCACCTACTAATGCAGATACTAAAAGTAATAATGTACTATTTGGTTGGTGGAAATTTGTAACAATTGCGTCAATTACCTTATAATCGTAACCAGGAACAATAATTATCTTTGTAGAAGCTACATATAATTCTATTGAATGTTCTTTCATATAATTATAAATTGCCTCGTAAGCTTCCTTCCTAGTATAGTCTTGTTTCAAATCGTATATTTCCCACTGACCTATAAAATCTATATCTTCAACTCCTTCAAGAAGTTTTACACCTATCCAATAAAAACTTTCTAAAGTTCTTACCGAAGTAGTTCCAACAGCAAAAACATTTTCTTTTGTTTCCACTATCTCTTTTACTGTCTCTAAAGATATAGAAATACGCTCAGTATGCATATCATGTCCACCAATATTTTCAGATTTTACTGGTTTAAATGTACCTGCTCCTACGTGTAAAGTTAATTCTGAGATACTTACACCCTTATTTTTTAACGATTCTATAACTGAATCTGTGAAATGTAAACCTGCTGTTGGTGCAGCTACAGAACCCTCATATTTAGAATAAACTGTTTGGTATCTTACTGTATCTGAGTCTTCTGAATCTCTATTTAAATATGGAGGTACTGGTATTTTACCCGTTATTTCAAGAACTTCCCCAAAAGTCAAGTCTTCACAATTCCACGAAAAACGAATTCTATTCGATTCTCCATCTGTAAAATCTCTTACTGCTGAAAGAACATATTCTGTATTATTATATTCGAAAGGCATTTCTAAACTACCTGTCTTCCATTTCTTAGAATTTCCTACAATACAATCCCAAACACACGACTTTTTAGATTGAAAGACTAAAGAATAATCAGATGGTTCTAGTGGGTTAAGGCAGAATATTTCTATTCTAGCTCCAGTTGTTTTATGAAATATTAAACGTGCATGAATAACCTTAGTATTATTAAATACTAGAGTCGTATCACTAGGAACTAACGAAGATATATCTTTAAAAGAATATTCATCAACATTACCCTCTTTATATACTAATAATTTAGATGCATCACGTTGTGCTAAAGGATATTTAGCAATTCTTTCTTCTGGAAGATTATATGTGAAGTCTTCTATTTTTATATCTTTCAATCCCATCATTATAAGTATTTAATTGTGGGAGCAAAAATATAAAAACTATTCGATATACTATATAGATGTAAATACTTTACTTAAGCAACTTCTTCTTCTAATTCTTCCTCTTCCGTAAGGTCTATTGATTTCTCTACAGAAGCTACTGGACCATAAGCCTTCAATTCTGTAGACATTAAACAAACATCTTTTACTTCCAAAGAATCAAATTCTGCTGTTCTATTCATATCTATAAGCTTGTGAAACTTACGCTTATCATGAATTGTATTCACTCTAGCAAGAAGAATATTAGGAATCAATTTACTTGTGTCTTCATCTATAAACTCAGCTAAACAAGATGCAATCTTTTCTCTAAGATTCTGAAATTCATCTGTGTGTTCAACACCAGCATAAATAAAATTAGAACCCACATTTCCAACTCCTTTAATAGAAGTAGAAAAAGAATGCACACTATTTAATGATTCCTCTAGCTTTTCAATTAAGACTTTTGATTTTTTCATCCCTAAGTCGTTTATTTGTGCTAGTTTTATACATAGCTCAGTATCAGGAACCCATCTCACCCTTTCCTTTTTTAAAAGAGATTGAGTATTCCTAACTAGTTTTAATAAACCAGGAGCTACATCTACCTTTATCGCTATGAACAAATTTTCTTTCATTATTTCTTAAGTTTCTCTCTACAAATATGTAATATAATAATATAACCACAAAATAAACTTACATAAACGAGCTACATACTTAGATTAATGGCTATATATTCTTGACTAAAAATAATCATTTTTTCTGAATCATTTATAAACATTACATTTTAAACAAGTATTTTATATTTATTTTAACTTTTATCAACAGCCAAAGGCTATTAATCAATATTTTTTGTACATTTATATGAAAATCAGATAATTATGAAAACAAAGCAAGAAATCACAAACGACTGGTTACCTAGGTATACTGGTAGACAAATCAACGAATTTACTCCATATATATTATTATGCAACTTCTCTCACTACTTAGATTTATTTGCTGATAAATATAATGTTCCAATTATAGGTAAAGATAAAGCTATGCCAAATGTATCGGCAAATGGGATAACTCTTATCGACTTCGGTATTGGTAGCCCTAATGCTGCAACAATTATGGATATACTAACTCCTATTCAACCTAAAGCCGTATTATTCTTAGGGAAATGTGGTGGTCTAAAAAAGAAAAATGCACTAGGAGACTTAATACTACCTCTTGCAGCTATTAGAGCTGAAGCTACTTCCGACAATTACCTTCCTAAAATGGTTCCTGCACTTCCTGCATTTAGAGTACAGAAAGCAACATCAGAAACTATTCAAGAATTTGAAAAAGACTATTGGACAGGAGTTGTATATACAACAAATAGAAGAGTTTGGGAATACGATAAAGAGTTTAGAGAATATCTAATATCTACTAGAGCAAACTCTATAGACATGGAAACAGCAACTCTTTTCACCGTTGGTTTTACGAATAGTATTCCATGTGGAGCACTCCTATTAGTCTCGGATAGACCATTAGAACCAGGAGGAGTTAAAACAGAAGTTTCAGATAAGAAAGTTACAGACACCTATGTAAACAATCATTTAGAAATAGGTATCAAGACACTAGAACATATTATGAATTCTAAAGAAACTATGAAACACTTACGTTTTTAGTGAATTAATTTATACATCATCTCGAGTAGTAGCTCTCCTCCATCAAGAGAGCCTACTCCTTCTCCCTTAGCTTTTAGGTCGAATTCTCTTAAAATCTCAATATTCTTTACAATCTTACGCGGAGTATAAATTTTTGTTGCAGCAATATAGTCATCAACAAAATAAGGAGACACTCCCATTTCATTAGCTACAATATTCTTATTTTTTTTATTTGTAATAAAAGAATAAGAAAGAAGAGCCGTATAATAGGTATAAAGCATAGATATTATCATTATTAAAGAAGCATCTTTTGAATTCCCTATATAATACTCTACAATTCTATTTATTTTTTCAATATTTCTATTACCAATTGCCTTATACAATTCAAAAACATTATATTCTTTAGATATACCAACATATTTTTCAACATGAGAATCATCAATAATTTCTCCATTCTTAACATTCAAACGCAATTTCTCTAATTCATTATGCATTCTGCTCAAATCGTTACCTATTGATTCACACAAAAGAGCAATAGCTTTCTTAGAAATATTAAAAGAATGTTTTTTGGCATAAGTTGATATCCATATAGGTACTTGATTCTCGTATAGCTTATTAGATTCCATACAAGAAACAAATTTAGAAGAATATAATTTCTTAGCCCAGGCTTTACGCTTATCTAGTTTTGAGTTTTTATAACAAAGAACAAGTACAGTAGAAGCAAGAGGATTATCAATATAAGATGAAATCAATTCTAAATCTCTTAATTGCTGAGCTTCCTTTACAATAACAACTTGTTTATCTGCCATCATTGGAAAACGTTTCGAGGCACTTATAATATCTCTTGCAGAAACATCCTTACCATACATTATAGAAAGATTGAAATCTAGACTATCAGCAGGAAGAAAATCTTCCTCAAAATAATTTGAAATTAAATCAATAAAATAAGATTCATCTCCTGAAAGGAAATATATAGGTTTTATATTTTTTGATTGTATCTCTTTTGCTAAATCTGAATATTTCATATCTAAAAATATTGTTCTTTAAATAGTTTCTTTATACGTTTTGATAATGCTGAATAATAACGCGACGACTTAAACACATTCACAACTTGAATCCAAGATATTGAATTTGTTATAAAAATCTCATCTGCCTCCTCTAGATCTCTTACTGTTAAATGAGCATCATCATCTATATATATATCATTTTTCCTGAGCAAATTTACTACAAGATTCCTCATTATTCCGTTAATGCAACCACATTTTAGTGAAGGGGTATAACATTTCTCGTCTTTCACCATAAAAACATTAGAACACATTGTTTCACTTACCTCACCCTTTTCACTCAAAATAATACAATCGTCCAATTTATTTATAGTTTTCCACTTTCCTGCAACGGTATATCTCAACGAACTAGAAGTCTTAAATTCTGATAAAGAAGAATATACATTCACTACAGAAGGACAAACATCTAATTTTAATCTATGAGTATTTTCAAACGGACTTAATAAATCGAGAGGTTCACTTTCAATTACAAAAGAAACAGAATCGTCGGTAGGAGTATATAATCCTCCATTATTTCTAAAAACTTCAATTCTTACTCTTGCTGTTTTTATATGATGATTCTTATTAAGCAATCTAATAATCTTTCTTCTAAAAAATCTATAATTAAAATCATCAGGAATTTCCATATACATAGCACGCATACCATCATGCAAACGTTTAATATGTTCCTCAAGAGCTATACATTCAGTATATCTCACATAAACGGTTTCAAAAATGGCATCTCCATAACGAAAAGCTCTATTATGAGTAGAGAATTTCTTATCACCATAGAAATAATAATATCCATTATAACAATATTGCGGTCTTAGTATCATTTTAGGATTTTATCTATAATATACGAAAAATCTGTATTCTTTTCAATCTTATATCCAATAATACCTGCCGCTTCTGCTGCCTGTATATCTCTATCTCCATCTCCAATAAAATAACAATTATTTCTATCTAATTGATAATCTTCAACAGCTTTATTTATAAAATAGGGAGAAGGCTTTCTACACTCACATTTCTTCACAGATTCATGGTGAGGACAGTAGAAAATATCTTTTATATAGACACCTGCATCAGATAACTTTCCTAACATAAAAGAATGTAATTTCTCTACATCATCACAAGAATACAAGCCCTTAGCAACTCCACCTTGGTTAGTAACAACAAAAAGGATGTAGCCTGCATCATAAAGACGTTTCATATTTTCAATCACCTTAGGATTAAAAACAAAATCTTCTTCTTTATAAACATAATAATGTCCAATATCTGAATTTATAGTTCCATCTCTATCAAAAAAAACTGCTTTATGAGTGCTCTCCATTTCTGTAATATTTCTTTTAAATATAAAAACACCTATCTTTACAGACAAGGAATTATACTATTAGTGCTTTAGATATATAAATATAAAAAATGGTTCAATTAAATCTTCCATCTTTCGACTTCAAAATTATTAAAAATGAGAATGGAAAACTATCTATTTTTGATGATATACGAAAGAAATATATAATAATCAGTCCTGAAGAATGGGTTAGGCAAAATTTTATTAAATATCTAATTCAATACAAAAACTTCCCTAAGGGTCTCATAGCATTAGAAAAAGGTATAAAAATCAATGGTAATCAATTCCGTTTCGATGCATTATGTTATGATAACAATGCAAATCCATTAGTCATTATAGAATTTAAAGCACCAAAAGTCAAAATCACAGAAAAAGTCTTCCAACAAGCAGCAATCTACAATATGAAACTAAAAACTCCATATCTAATAATGTCAAACGGCATATCGCATTACTGCTGTAAAGTTGATTTTATAAATAAAAAAGTCGAATATCTTAAAGATGTACCAGATTACAATTCATTAAAAAGTTGATAGAAAAATTCTGTTTCATATCCATCTTTTGTCCTTAACCAATCTTTCTTTTCTCCTTGTTGAACAAAATTAGCATTCTCAAAAAGATTAATACTTTTCACATTTGTCTCACTAATATCACAATATAAAGAGTGTAATCTAAGAATACTAAAAGCATAATTAACCATTAAACCTAAAGCCTCACTAGCAAACCCCTTACCTCTGTCGTCAATTTCTGCAATAAGAATTCCTACGCCAGCCCTATTATGATAAGGGTCGTAATTAAACAAATCTATTAAACCAATGGCTTTACCAGAGTCTTTAAGGGCAATAACTAAACGTAGTTCTTTATTTTCAAATAGATCTCTATGAGCTGTTTTAAGATACTCCACAAGAACATACCTCGACAATGGAGCAAATAAATTACTAACTGCCCAACCGTCCGTATCATTCTCCCACTGATATAAAATATCAATATCCTCAGGCTCTAAGGCTCTTAAAAAAATGTCTTTTCCCTCTAAAATATTCATAAATGCTACACTATATATAAAGCAAACTTATATATAATATAGCTATATTTGTTCAAATAATTATAAAATTTACAAACAAATGAGAAATAGAGTTCTTCTTACATCTCTTTTAGTATGCAGTATTATCTTCTCTGCAAGTGCTAAAAAGAAAACAAAAAAACAATCTTACATCTTTAAAGATGTTATTACCAATCCTGTAACAAGCGTAAAGAATCAGCAAGCTAGTGGTACATGCTGGTGCTTCTCTGGACTTTCATTCTTAGAATCAGAATTGTTGAGAATGGGAAAAGGTGAACACGATCTTTCAGAAATGTTCTTAGTAAAGAAAAGCTATATAGTAAAAGCAAAAGACTATATCAGATATCATACTAACATGACATTTTCACAAGGTGGAGAATCTGGTGATGTTATGGAAATGATAGCAAAATATGGTGTTATGCCAGAAAAAGAATTCCACGGTCAAAACTACGGAGAAAAGATGCACCGTCACGGAGAAGTAGAATCTGTATTGAAAGGTATGCTAGATGCAGTTGCTAAAAACAAAAACAGAAGATTATCAACAGCTTGGTTTAGAGCTTTTAACAATGTAGCAGATGCATATTTTGGAAAAGAAGCTAAAACTTTTAATTACAAAGGAAAAGAATATACTGCAATTTCTCTACGCGATGAACTAGGATTAAATCCTAGCGATTATGTAGAAATTGGTTCTTTCTCTCACCACCCATTCTACACATTATGCGATTTTGAAGTAGAAGACAATTGGATTCATTCAAAGATTTACAATTTACCAATAGACGAATTCATGAAATTAATGGACTCTTCATTAAAAGATGGATACACTCTTCTTTGGGGTTCTGATGTTAGCGAAAAAGGATTCCATTCTCGTGAAGGATATGCAGTTCTTCCAGCAAAATCTTCTTCTGAAACAGATAATTTAGAAATGGCTAAATGGGAAAAACTATCTAAAAAACAAAAAGCTAGTGGTTTATACATTAAAGAACAAAAAGTAACTCAAGAGTCAAGACAAAAAGGTTTTGATAACTACACAACTACAGACGACCATGGTATGCATATGGTAGGTATTGCTAAAGATCAATTTGGTAAGAAATACTATAAAATTAAAAACTCATGGGGAGAGTATGGTAAATATAAAGGTTATTTCTATGCTTCTGAAGCATTTGTAAAAGCTAAATCAATGACTTATATGGTTCACAAAAATGCTATTCCTACTGCTTTAAAAGCTAAATTAGGTATCAAATAATATACTAAGCATATATATAAACAAAGAGGTTGCTGTTATAATTGAACTGCAACCTCTTATTTGTTAAAATATATATGTCTAGGAAATTTATTCTTGCATAGTGTCTCTATTTCCAAAAGCTTTAATTGTAAAAGTCATCAGTAAAGCAAAAATAACACTAGCTCCTATTATATAATAAATACTCCAATCTAATTTAAATAGTAATATTAGTGTCATAAATGTTGAATACGTCATAAAGAATTGAATTAATAGATTTTGATTTTTAACTTTTCTCATAGCCTTATTATTTTACTGTTTTATTACTTATTCAAAAGTAAATCAAAATATTAGACTGAAAAATTTTCTATTGATCTTTAACGTTTTTATAACATGGTTTTAAATATTTAACAAACAAATGTATTCTACAACACTGTTTATCTGATTTAGGTCTTCTATTATTTCTTAGTATTAGAAAAAAAGATAGTTGCTACACTTGTTATTATTGCAAATATAAAAGAAGATAGAACTATAGGGTATGGTCCCCAATTTAAATCAAACAATAATTTTTTCATACATAGCTTCTTCTCAAAATTTTATATTAGAGTATGGTATAAAAATTTCTATATAAATATTATAACAATAAAATAAATTCCATTTTTAATTAATAACTAACAATAAATAAAAAATTTACCAAAAGAATTTCTCCCTCTCTTCGATATTGAAAACTATAATTTCTCCCTACCCTCTCCGTATCAAGTCCGTATTAACCCCCACTTATAACGAAGAAAGTACACCAGAAGTACAGTATAGAAACAAAAAAAAGATATACAAAACGAGAAAGAATTTTTCGCCTTGCATATCTTTTGACATGATATTTTATGATAACCTTATTTCGGTGCTTTCAAATATAAATATACAGCTATCACTGAATAAATTATATTAGGGAGCCATACTGCTAGCATGGGATCCATATTTCCATTAGTGGCAAACACTGATGATAATTGTTGGAATAGAATATACGAGAAACTTAGAGCAATACCAATTCCCAAATGCATACCCATCCCACCACGCATTTTACGCGCTGAAAGTGAAACTCCTATCAAAGTTAAGATAAATGTTGCAAATGCAGAGGCTAATCTCCTATAATTTTCTATTTC
Organism: Marinilabiliaceae bacterium JC040; assembly: GCA_022496785.1. GTDB lineage: Bacteria > Bacteroidota > Bacteroidia > Bacteroidales > Marinifilaceae > SNAP01. The sequence continues at coordinate 40,554 of SNAP01000010.1, forward strand.
GAGGGGTACTATATTACTAGCTCCTCTCATCTTTTGTTGCTCTATATATTTCTCTAGCTTAGGAGTATTCATTGTTTCACTAACATCGGCTCTACGAGAAAATTCTGTGGTAGAGAATGGTAATAATGTATCTAATCTCTCACCCTTCCTTGTAGTCTCTTTATCTCCAAGAAAATCACGAATGATATAGTTATGTATCACCCATTTCTTTTTCTTTTCATTCCACACAATCCTGTTAGATGTTAGTTTTCTCTTTATATTAGTTCCATCAAACTCATCCATTGCAAAGAAATATCCTGTATTTGTTGTTACATTATAACTGTTCATATAGATATATGTTCCAGGATGAATTTGTCTATGAATATTGTTCTCTCTATTAGTAAAACTACTTCCTATATAATTATCCCAAAACTCAAGACGAGTCTCTGATGCATAGGGTATTATAAAACTTGATAGAGCATAAGATATCCCTCCTATTATTAAAGCTGCATAGAAATAGGGACGCAAAATCCTCCTAAAACTTATTCCACTACTAAGCATTGCAATAATCTCGGTGTTGGAGGCTAGTTTAGATGTGAAGAATATTACTGCTATAAATGTAAATAGTGCTGAAAACTGATTTACAAAGAATGGTATCCAGTTCATATAATAATCGAATATTATAGCTCTTAATGGAGCTTCTCTTTCTATGAAATCTTCTATCTTTTCAGAAATATCAAAAACTACGATAATACATATCAATAGTGCTATCGAGAATACAAAAGTCCCTAAGAACTTTCTCATTATATATGCATCTAACTTCTTCAAATCTTGGAGTATTTTTGTTTTATAATCTTCTTCCTAATTTTGCTACCATCATGTCTTTCCACGTTGTGAAATCACCTGCTTGAATATGCTTTCTAGCTTCTCTAACTAACCATAAATAAAAGGCTAAGTTATGAATACTACATATCTGTAAAGCTAATAATTCATTGGCTTTCATTAAATGACGTACGTAAGCTTTTGAATATGTTGAATCGACATAAGATGTTCCATTAGGATCTAATGGAGAAAAATCTCTTTCCCATTTTAGATTCTTTATATTTATTGTCCCCTCAGATGTGAATATCATTGCATTCCTACCATTTCTTGTTGGCATTACACAATCGAACATATCTACTCCTCGGGCTATACCTTCTAGTATGTTTATTGGAGTTCCTACTCCCATTAAATATCTTGGCTTTTCTTGTGGAAGTACTTCGTTTACTACTTCTATCATCTCGTACATTTGCTCCACTGGTTCTCCTACTGCCAATCCACCAATAGCATAACCTTCTCTATCTAAAGCTACTGCATGTTCTGCCGATTTAATTCGTAAATCTTTGTACACACATCCTTGAACAATTGGAAATAGAGTTTGAGAATATCCATATTTTCCCTCTGTAGAATCGAAACGTTTACAACATCTCTCTAACCATCTTTGTGTTAGGGCTAATGAATCTTTTGCATATTTATATTCAGAATCTCCTGGAGGACATTCGTCGAATGCCATTATTATATCCGCTCCTATTGAACGTTGAATATCCATTACATTTTCTGGTGTGAAAAGATGTTTCGATCCGTCTATATGTGAACGGAATTCTGCTCCATTTTCATTTAACTTTCTATTGCTAGATAATGAAAAGACTTGAAAACCTCCACTGTCTGTAAGTATTGGTCTGTCCCATCCATTAAATTTATGCAATCCTCCTGCTGCTTCTAGTACTTCTATACCTGGACGTAGATATAAATGATAGGTGTTTCCTAATATTATATCTGCATTTATATCCTCTTTTAATTCATGCATATGAACACCTTTCACCGAACCTAATGTCCCTACTGGCATAAATATCGGAGTTTGTATCTCTCCGTGATCTGTCTGTATTGTTCCGCATCGAGCTGAACTCTTTGCATCTGTATGTTCTAAAGTAAACTTCATCCTAATTCTAGATTTATTATCACAAAAGTAATAAAAAGATGTTATTTCTTAGCTTTCTATTTTTATAGCCTTAATAATTAGTACCTTTGTTCTGTATTTATTTTACAAAGAAAGCTTTTTTTAATCTATTTAATATATTTCTAGATGTATAATTGTATTTGTGTTTTAGGAGCTACTGCTACTGGTAAGACCTCTCTAGCAACAGGTTTGGCTTATAAATTGAATGGTGAAATTATTAGTGCCGATTCAAGACAAGTATATAAAGGAATGGATATCGGTACTGGTAAAGATTTATCGGAATATTCTCTTAATGGAAAAGATATTCCTTTCCATATTATTGATAATGTGGAGGCTGGATATAAATATAACCTTTTTGAATATCAACAAGATTTTATTAATGTGTGGGAAGATATGAAGAATCGCTCTGCTTTCCCTGTTATTTGTGGTGGTTCTGGACTTTATATTGAAGCCGTTTTAAAAGGTTATAAACTTATTGCTGTTCCAAATAATGAAGAACTTAGAGATAAGTTAAAAGATAAATCTCTTGATGAATTAAGTGATATTCTTAAATCGTATAAAAAACTTCATAATACCACTGAAGTAGATACTCATAAAAGAGCTATTAGAGCTATTGAAATTGAAGATTATTATACAAATCATCCAGAAATTGATACCTATTATCCAGAGGTTAAACCTTTAATTGTGGGTATTAAATTTGATAGAGAAACTAGAAGAGCGAGAATTACTGAAAGATTGCACGCTAGATTAGAAGAAGGGATGGTTGAAGAAGTCCGTTCTCTATTAGATAGTGGTGTTAATCCTGACGATTTAATTTATTATGGCCTTGAGTATAAATTTTTAACTCAATATATTGTTGGAGAATTATCTTACGATGAGATGGTTCAAAAATTAAATATAGCTATTCATCAATTTGCTAAAAGGCAAATGACTTGGTTTAGAAAAATGGAAAAAGCAGGTTTTGATATTCATTGGATTGATGGCGATTTACCTCTTGAAGATAAGGTTAATTCGTGCATTAACTTATTAAAAAACAATTAGAATGATAAATCTTTTTTTACAAAATCTCGCTTTTCATTTGGTATGTAATAACAAATATGTATTTTTGTGCCCGATTAGCGAATAGGCATATATAAATTTATAAAATGAGAAAGACTAGAAATAGCAATAGTAAGGATAAGAGAAATTTCTCACGAACTAAGGATAGTAAGCCGAAGGCTAAGAGTAATGGCAATAGAAACCTTGTGGGAGATGCGCCTAAAACTGAAGATTCTGAAAAGAAATATAGTAAAAAGAAACAACTTGAATTCAAATTAAGAAACATGTCTTTAGAAGAAGAGATGAGACTTAACAAATATATTGCAAATTCAGGTATTTGCTCTCGTCGTGAGGCAGATAAGATGATCGCTGATGGTAGAATTAGTGTGAATGGTAATATTTGCAGTGAAGTTGGTACTAAAGTTTCTTACAGAGACAATGTATGCGTTGATGGAAAAGAAATAAATCCTGAAAAGAAGGTTTATATTATTATGAATAAACCTAAAAACTGTGTTACATCTGCCGATGATAATTTAGGTAGAACAACAGTTATGGATATTATTTCTACAGCTTGTCCTCAGAGAGTATTTCCAGTAGGACGTTTAGATAGAATGACAACAGGTGTACTTTTACTTACTAATGATGGAGATTTAACTAAGAAGTTGACTCATCCAAAATATGATAAGAAAAAGATTTATCACGCTGTTTTAGATAAAAACATTACCGAAGCAGAATTAGAAAAAATCGCTATCGGTTTTGAACTAGAAGATGGTTTTATTAAATCTGATAGAGTTGAGTATGCTAATGGTAAACACAACGAAGTTGGTATTGAAATCCACTCTGGTAAAAATAGAATTGTTAGACGTATCTTTAAACATCTAGGATATGAAGTAGTGAAGTTGGATAGAGTATTTTTTGGTGGATTAACTAAGAAAGGTTTACCAAGAGGTAAGTTTAGATTTTTGACTGATACTGAAGTAAAAATTCTTAAGAATTTTAAATAAGAAATTTAAGGTACTATGATAAAACTAATGTAGTTTAGTTTATTTTTCATTGTTAAATTTAGGGTTAGTAATACGAAGGAGTGACGTAGGGGTACGTCACTCTTATTTTTTGCTCATTTTTTCGTAATAATTTACTACATTAGTGACAATTATTAATAATCACAAAAATTTAAATTATTATGACAAAAGTATACCAACTATTGGTTTGTATGTTTATCTTTTTTGGATTTAATGCTAATGCGCAAAATGAAGGCTTTAAATTTAAAGAAATCTACAATGTTAAAACTACTTCAGTAAAAAATCAACAATCAACAGGTACTTGTTGGTGTTTTGCTACTATGTCTTTCCTTGAAACAGAATTACTTCGTACTCAAGGTAAAACTTACGATCTTTCAGAAATGTTTATCGCTAAAAATGCTTTTCTTGAAAAAGGTAAAAGATATTTCAGATTTCATGGTAAAACTAATTTCTCTGAAGGTGGTCAAGCTCATGATGTTCTTCTTATGATGGAGAAATATGGTATTTGTCCAGAACAAGCTTATCTTGGATTAAACTATGGAAGCAACTACCATATTCATGCTGAAATGGTTGCTGAATTGAAAGGTATTCTTGATGGACTAAATAAAAATAAAAATAGAAAAATTTCTACTGCTTGGGAAAGAGGTTTTAATTCTTTTATTGAATCTTATTTAGGTGAATCTCCTAAAGAATTTGAATATGAGGGTAAAAAATATAACCCTAAGAGTTTTTATAAATCTTTAGACATTAATCCTGATGATTACGTTGAATTAATATCTTATTCATGTTATCCTTTCTATGAAAATGTAGAATTAGAAATTCCTGATAACTGGACTCACTCAAGATATTATAACCTTCCTATCGACGATTTAATGAAAGTAATGGATAATGCTTTAAAAAATAATTATTCTTTCGCTTGGGATGGTGATGTTAGTGAAAAAGGATTTTCTCATAGAAAATGTTTAGCTATTCAACCAACTACTCATAAAGAAGAAATGGTAAATTCTGAAATGGGTAAATGGGATAAAATGAATGCTAAAGAAATTGCTTCTAAGATGTTCAAAGAACCAGTTCCTGAATTGAAAGTTGACGATGCTTTACGTCTTAAAAGATTTGATAGCAGAAAAACTACTGATGATCATTTAATGCATATTACTGCTCTTCATAAAGACCAAAATGGTACTAAATACTATTTAGTAAAGAATTCTTGGGATAGTAAAAGTAATAAGCTTGGTGGATATTTGAGAATGTCTGAATCTTATGCTAGACTACAAACTGTTGCTATTATGGTTCATAAAAAAGCAATTCCTAGATCTATTAGAAAGAAATTAGGTATTAAATAGTTCTGATACTATTAAAGATATAAAATTGAAAGTCCTTAAGAAATTAATCTTAAGGACTTTTCTTATATAATTTGGATTTGAAATGATGAAAAATAAAACTTGTTTATTTCTCAACGAAAGATTGTCTAATTTTTAATCTATAACCAAACGGAATCCTGATCCATGGATATTCTCTATTGTTACCCCTGAATCTTCTTTAAAGTACTTTCTAAGCTTAGTTATATAAACATCCATACTTCTTGCTGTGAAGTAATCTGTATTACCCCATATGCTCTCTAATGCTTTCTCTCTTGGTAGTAGATGTTCTCTGTGTTGATATAGTAATACTAAAAGAGCTGCTTCTTTAGGTGTAAGCTTGTGTTCTTTTTCTCCTATTTTCAACATTCTTAATTCAGTATCGTATACTACATTACCAAATTTTAAGAATTTATCGATACATATTTCATCTGCCTTTTCGTTTACTCTACTCAATAGAGCTTTTATCTTATAAAATAGAACTTCAGAGTCAAAAGGTTTTGTGATATAATCATCAGCACCTATTTCAAAACCATGAAGAACATCTTCTTTCATCGATTTAGCTGTGATGAATATTAAAGGTATCTTTGAATCTTTAGCTCTTATTTTTTCTGCTAAAGTAAAACCGTCCATCTCTGGCATCATTACATCTAACAAACAAATATCAAATTTTTGAGATTTGAATTCATTAAAACCTTCGAAACCGTTTGTACAATGCACTACTTCATAATCTGAAAGTTCCAAATAACTCTTTAAAACAGAGCCGAAACTTGAATCGTCTTCTACTAACAATATTTTATGTGCCATATTATATATTTTGAGGAAATATTAATTCTATTTTTGTTCCTTTATTTAACTTAGATTTTACATTAATAGTTCCATTGTGTGCTTCTACTATTGATTTTACATAGGATAAACCTAATCCAAATCCTTTTATCTTATGAAGATTTCCATGAGTCACTCTATAGAATCTTGTAAATATCATCTTCTGATCTTCTTTACTAAGTCCTATTCCATTATCTTCTACAGATATTACCAACGCTCGAAATGTCTTTTTTGTAGATACTACTATTCTAGGATCTTCTTTGGAATATTTTATTGCATTATCAATCATATTAACAACACAATTGAATAAATGTGTCGCATCAGCAAAAAATTCATCCTTCACAAGCCCTGTTCTACACTCTAAAATAACGGAATTTTCTTTACATTGCAAAGTAAAATGATCACAAGCTTCTTTTATTATATCATTTAAATGTATAATTTCTTTATTTAATTCTAGCTGTTTTCTATCAGTTCTTGCTTGATGTAAGATTTTCTCTACATGCTTATTCATTCGTATATTCTCCTTTACTATCATATCTAGAAAAGGTTTTATCCTATCTGGCTCTTCTATTACTTTTGGATTCTTAATTGCAGAAGTAGCAAGAGATATTGTAGCTATTGGTGTTTTAAACTCATGTGTCATATTATTTATAAAATCGTTCTTAACATCTGAAAGTTTCTTCTGACGTATTATTACATAAATTGTAAATGTAAATACAAGTAATAGAACTGAAATTCCAAATGCAGAGGCTACTAATAACCACATGATACTTTTATATAGATATCCTTTTCGGTTATAGATATGAAGCACTAATAGCGTTTGTTGTGGCTGCCAATCGTACGGAAATATATTTATGGCATAATAATCTTTAGTGTCCGCTCCCTTTACATGTCTTCCTAAGGCATTTTCTTCTATTACAGATACAGAAAACTTTAAATTAATACCGTTATACCTAAGATACTTCCTAACTATATTTGTTAAATTAATATCTTTTAATCGTTCATTTGGTGTTAATTTTGAAATATCAGCCTCTTTAAAGATACTTATTATAAATCCTTCTAATGCCTTTCTACTTTTATCGAGAGCTTCTCTTGTAGTATCTTTTGTGAATGTAACTTTACTTGTTACAGCATCTACCACTTGAGTAAAAATTTTCTCAGTTGTTCTTATCTTATTTATCTCATTAAAATTTGATGTAAGATTTTCGAAACGCTTAGCTGAAGTGAAATTTGAAGGTATATATGATTGACGATTTCGTGGTGTAAAAGAAGTTGTTCCATACGATAATGAATCAAGAAGAGATTTTCCATCAGAATTTACATTAGTATTATCTAATAATCCAGAATTCGTAATTCTGTCGTTAACATTGGCTATAAATGTAGCATAATTAATTTGCTCTACTCTAGCTACAACATCTGTTAAAACTGAATGTATTCTATTGGAAAATTGTTGTTGTCTTATTGTCAGCGCATTAGATATCCAAAGCCACTGTACTAGTATAACAAAAAACAATGCTACTGACATCACAATCATAACAATTTGTATCCCTCTTTTTTTCATGTAGTAAATTTATTAAAATTTGCTCTTGCATTTTAACAAATTTTACAGAAAATATTATCATTGAGAAAAATGATTAACTTTTCTTTAATTCTATTTTAAGTTTGATTAACGAAATATGAGGAAAGTTCGTTCTATATTTGTAATGTGATAAAGAAAGATATTCTTTATAAAGAATTAGAAAATAATTTAAGATAGATTATATCATTATCATTTCATATGCTTAAAGATCCATTCGATTATATGCCAATAAACAATGAAATTAAGATTTTTAAGTTATACAATGTTTTTTCATAGGTTTGTAAAAGGAGAGTCGTGCGGCTCTCCTTTTAATTTGTATATATAATATACTCCTACATATTATATGAGTAAATACAAAAAAAGGATGCTGTATCTTTTACAGCATCCTTAAATATATTGGAATAATTATTTTTTAATTATTTCACTATAGCTTTAAAATCAGCATCACTAAAATATTTAGCAAATACCATATCAGTAGATGCAGTTTCTTTTAATGAACCATCTTTTTCAATAGCTGATTTTAATCCAGCGATTACAAGATCTTTATTACTTGTTTTAGCACCGATTACAGCTCTTAAGTAGCTAACCATAGCTTCTTCACCTTTAACTTCGTCAAGTTTTCTTAAAGCTTCACTTGTGTTATCAGTTAAGATAGAAGCTAAAGCAGAATTTACAGTTTTACAAGAACCGAAATATTTAACAGCTTCAGTATATTTTCCTTCTTTCATTGCAACAATACCATTGTTGTAATCAAGTGCTTTACCTAAACCAGCAGCAGCACCAAAGAATACTTTAGCTTTATCAACATTTCCGTTAATTAATTCAACAGCACCTAAGTTGTTGTTGATAACTTTATTGTTTTGAGATAAAGCAGCAGCTTTTTCAAATAATGATTTAGCAGCTGTATAATCTTTTGAGTTGAATTTAACTAAACCTGCATTGTTATAACCTCTCCAGTCTTGAGAGAAGTTTTTCATTGCTGTTTCATAAATCATTAATTTATCTGATGCAGATTCCATTAGAGTAGCAGAATATAATAATTCTTCAACTTTTAATGAATTGATATCGTTTTTAACAGCAGTTAAAATTTCTTCATTAGAAAGACCAATATTGTTGATATTAACAAGGATTTGAGATCTTCTTAATTTTGGTAAAATTTCTTTTGCAATAGCAGTAAAAGCAGATGAAATATTTTTGATTTCTCTTTCTCTTACTTCAGGATCATTATACATAGAAAGAACACGTAAGATAATTTCTTTATCTTGAATGTTTGATTCTTCCATTAATTTTTTAAATCCATCCCAGTCTTCTGGAGTTACTAAAGATTTGAAAAACTCTTCTACTTTGAATTCCTCAATTTTACGCATTTTTTTCTTTAAGAATTTCTTAGCAGAAACATCTCTTTTTCCAGCTAATTTTGCATTCTCATCTTCTTTACCATCTGGTGAAGCATAAGCTTTAATTTCAACACCTTTAAGTTCTTGTCTGTCGTTCTTTTTAACATCCTTAATGAAAGATTCAAGGTCTTTTACATCAGCACCTTTCATTTCTTTCCATCTTACATACGAACTATTAATTAGATAGTGAATATCTGCTGCTTTAGTTTCCTTGATAATTCTTTGAAAAGCATCAGCACCGATAACCACTTTAGGATCGTTAATTACTAGAGTAGAAGTAGATACAACACCGTCAGCTATTTTGATAGCAGGAACGTCAACAGTTTTATCACCTTTACGTAATTTCAATCTCATTTCTAATTTAGCAACTCTCATTGCTTTATCGTAAGGGATTGAACCTTTATACTTAACTGATTTACTTGAGTTGTAAGGTACTACAGTGTTATTTTCTTTTACGTCTTCACCTTGAAGAACTTTTGTTTCAAAAGCTTTTTCTTGGTCTCCGTAAACAAGAACTGGAGTTGCCTCTACAACAACATTTTTGTTAAAATACTTAGCAGGAATATTTACATCTAAATCTAGATCTACTTTACCAGCATTTGCTTCTAATACTTTTGGTTCAACATTGTACTTAATGTCAGTAGCATGTTTTTTCATCTTGTTCAATGGAGAACAAGAAGTCATCATTAAGATTATTAATGATGAAATAGTCAAAAGGTTAATTAATTTTTTCATTACATTTAATGTTTAAACGATAAATTTACCAATATATTATCTTTCTCACTTTTATAGTTATTCCCAACAAATGTACTAGTTGTTTAGTACTTTATCAAGTATAAGTTTTTTTGCATTTACGATTGCATCATTAATTCCTGAGGTATCTTTACCTCCTGCTGATGCGAAAAATGGTTGGCCTCCACCACCACCTTTGATTTTCTGTGCTGCTAATTTAACGATATTTCCAGCATGAAGCTCATATTTACTAACAATATTATCAGAAATCATTATAGAAAGATGCGGTTTACCTTTTGCCTCTCCTCCTAAAATGCACACTAAGTTAGTAATTTCTCCTTTAAGTTGAAAAGCAATATCCTTAACATCTGCTGCACTTCCTTCAAATTGTTCAGCTATTACGTTAATTCCATCGTATTCTTGAATCTTATTTTTAAGACTTTCTTTCACAATTTTTAATTGATCTTTCTTAAATGATTCAATATTCTTTTTCATCTCTTGGTTCTCTGCTAGTAAAGAATCTATTGATGAAAGAACTCCTTGCTTAGATTTTAGTAATTCTTGAACTTTACTTATTGTATCGAAAGCATCATTGATATATGCTTCTGCTTTTTCACTTGTTATAGCTTCAATTCTTCTTACTCCTGCTGAAACTGCTCCTTCAGAAATAATTTTAAAATATCCTATTTGACCAGTAGCTTGAACATGACAACCTCCACAAAGCTCAACAGATTCATTGTATTTTACAACACGAACTAAATCTCCATATTTTTCACCAAATAGAGCCATAGCACCCATTTCTTGAGCTGTACTCATTGGTACTGAACGCTTTTCTTCTAATTGAATGTTTTCTCTAATCTTAGAGTTTACAATCATTTCTACTTTTCTTATCTCTTCAGCACTTACTTTCTGGAAGTGAGAAAAGTCGAAACGTAAATGTTTTGGAGATACATAAGAACCTTTTTGCTCTACATGAGATCCTAAGACTTCTCTTAAAGCTGCATGTAATAAATGGGTTGCTGTATGATTGTTTGCTGTTAATATTCTGCTTTGCTTATTAACTACAGCTGTGAATTCAGCTGTTATATCACTAGGTAATTTATCAACAATATGAACTATTAGCCCATTTTCTTTTTTAGTATCTTTTATAGATATCTTTTCTCCATTTGCTTCAACATATCCTGTATCACCAACTTGTCCTCCACTCTCTCCGTAGAATGGTGTTATATTGAATACTACCTGATATTGTTCTTTAGCTTTCTTTACTATTTTTCTGTATTTTATGATTTTAACTCTTGTTTCTAAAGTATCATAACCTACAAATTCTTCTTGGTCATCATCAAGAATCTCTACCCAGTCGCCAGTATCTACAGAAGCAGCTTTACGAGAACGATTCTTTTGCTTTTCCATCTCTTCTTTAAATTCGCGACGATTTACAACAAGATCGTTTTCTTTCAAAATTAATTCTGTAAGATCTAATGGGAAGCCAAATGTATCATATAATTCAAACGCTACTTTACCAGGTATCGTTTTGAAATCATCTTTTATTGTATTTTTTATTATTTGATCTAATAGTTTAATTCCATTCTCTAGAGTTCTTAAGAATGAATTTTCTTCTTCACGAATAACTTTTGTTATTAGATCGTTTTGCTTGATAAGTTCAGGGAAATGCTCTCCCATTACTTCATTTAAAACAGGTAGTAATGTATATAAAAATGCATCTTTGAAACCTAAAAAAGTGTATCCATAACGAACGGCTCTTCTTAGAATTCTACGTATAACATATCCTGCTTTATTATTTGATGGTAATTGTCCGTCGGTAATAGCAAATGCTATTGTTCTAACGTGATCGGCAATTACTCTTAATGCTATGTCTATTTCCTCAGTTTTTCCATATTCTACATTAGCTCTTTTTGCTAAATCTTGAATTAAAGGTTGGAATAAATCTGTATCATAATTTGAAAGTTTTCCTTGTATTGCCATACATAAACGTTCAAATCCCATTCCTGTATCTACATGTTTATTAGGTAGAGAAATTAAACTTCCATCTGCCATTCTATTAAATTGCATGAATACAAGATTCCAAATTTCAATTACCTGAGGATGATCTTCGTTTACAAGAGAACGACCGCTAACTAAGTCTCTTTCTTCTTGAGGACGAAGGTCGATATGAATTTCAGAACATGGACCACAAGGACCAACATCACCCATTTCCCAGAAATTATCTTTTTTATTTCCGTTTATGATTCTGTCTTCCGAAATGTATTTAGACCAAAATTCTGCTGCTTCATCATCACGATGTACACCATCTTTTTCATCTCCTTCAAAAACAGTCACATATAATCTATCCTTGTCTAGTTTCATTTCCTCAACAAGAAATTCCCAGGCCCAATCAATAGCTTCTTTTTTAAAGTAATCTCCAAAAGACCAGTTACCTAACATCTCAAACATTGTGTGATGATATGTATCATGACCTACTTCTTCTAAATCATTATGCTTACCAGAAACTCTTAAACATTTTTGAGAATCTGACACTCTATGATGTTTCGCTGGGGCGTTCCCTAAAAAGATATCTTTAAACTGATTCATCCCAGCATTTGTAAACATTAATGTAGGGTCATCTTTAATAACCATGGGAGCTGAAGGAACAATTTTATGATTTTTTGACTCGAAAAATTCTAAAAATTTCTTTCTAATTTCTGACGATTTCATAATCTGATTATATATTAAACCATTTGTACTCTTATATATGTAGTTTTGCAAAGTTAGATTATTTCCTTAATTTTGCCGTATATTATATATTTGTTTTTTGAAAAAAAGTAAAATGAAAAACTCTGAATACAGATTCAACCCAGAAAGTTTAAAATATGAAGAAGTTAAATTAACTAATCTTCAAGTTTTGACACGCCTTCTTGGGAAGAGTATCAGAAGCCTTGCCTTAGCTGGATTATTAGCTTTTACTTTCTATTACCTTTTCGACTCTCCAAAAGAAAAGGCTTTGAAATTAAAAAATGCAGAACTTCTTAGTGAATACGAAATATTAAATGCAAAACTTGGTACTATCGACCAAGTATTAAATAAATTAGAAAAAAGAGATAATAATATTTATAGAGCTGTCTTTGAAAAAGATCCTATAGATAATACAATTAGAAGAGCTGGCTCTGGTGGAGCTGATATGTATTCTAATTTGAGACATCTTGATAATGCTGATATTGTTATAAATACAGCTAAGAAATTAAATGAGCTTTCTAAAGCTCTTTATATTCAAAGTAAATCTTACGACCAAATAGAGATTTTAGTTAAGGAAAAAGAAGTGATGCTTGCTTCTATACCTGCTATTATTCCTATCTCAATAAAGAATTTTGAACGTGTATCAGATGCTTTTGGTTATAGAATTCACCCTATATATAAAACAAAGAAATTCCATTCTGGGATGGACTTTACGGGCAAAATAAATACTCCAATTTATGCTACTGGTAATGGTCGCGTTGTTAAAGCTCAAAAACAAAGAGGTTATGGAAATATGGTTATTATAGACCATGGCTACAACTATAAAACTGTTTATGCTCACCTTAACAAATACATTGTAAAAAGAGGTCAACGCATTAAACGTGGTGAAATTATTGGATATTTAGGAAATACTGGTATATCTACTGGTCCTCACTTACATTATGAAGTTAGAAAAAATAATAGAGCTGTAAATCCAATAAATTTTTACTTTACTGATCTTTCTGCTGATGCTTACGATAGAATAGTTGAAGCTGCAGATAATTCAGGTCAGAGTATGGATTAATATTTCAATTGCTAATGCAAGATAAATTTAACGATTACCGTACTTTTTTTTCTATTGGCGATGTAGCTAAAATGTTTAATGTTAATACTTCTCTTATTCGATTCTGGGAAAAGGAATTTCCTATTATAAATCCTAAGAAGAATAAAAACGGAGTAAGAATCTTTACAAGAAAAGATATTGAATCTATTGATTTAGTATATAATCTAGTAAAGATACAGAAGATGACACTAGAAGGTGCTAGAAAAAAAATACAGTTTGAAAGAAAGAATTCTTTCAATAAATTTGATGTTATACAGACTTTACAAAACATCAAAGATGAACTTATTAAGATTAATGATACTCTAAAATAGAAATGAAATTATCAGAAATTACTAGAATTATTGAAGATTTTGCACCTTTAAGTCTGCAAGAATCATACGATAATGCAGGTTTATCTATTGGTGATAAAAATATGAATATTGATGCAGCACTTCTTTGCATAGATATTACAGAAGAGGTTATCGACGAGGCTATAAACAAAAATTGCAATCTCATAATCTCACACCATCCACTTATCTTTTCAGGATTAAAAAAAATTAATGGCAAAAATTATATTGAAAGATGTATAATTAAAGCTATTAAAAATGATATCGCTATATATTCTTCTCATACTAATTGTGATGCTACAGAATTTGGTGTGAGTTATATGATGGCTAAGAAATTGAATTTGAAAAACATTTCAGTTTTAGAACCTCTTAAAGATAGTATGAAGAAAATTGTTTTCTTCTGCCCTATCAGCGATAAAAAAAGAATATTAGAAGATTTATTTAAAGCAGGAGCTGGAAGAATGGGCAATTATGATTCTTGTTCTTTTTCTTCTGAAGGAGAAGGATCTTTTAAAGCTAATATAAATGCTAATCCATATATCGGAGAGATTAATAAACTACATATAGAAAAGGAGTGTAGAGTTGAAGTATTAGTAAAGAAACATCTTGTAAATAAGGTTGTTTCTACTTTATTAAATTCACACCCCTACGAAGAAGTGGCATATGATATTATAAATACAGAGGTTAAAGATAAAGATCTTGGATTTGGTATTATTGGTGATCTTGAGCAAGAACAGAATGTAAACGACTTTCTTAATTTGACTAAGAATACCTTTGAATGTGAAAAATTAAGATACTCAAATCACAATAAAAAGACTATAAAAAAAGTCGCTTTATGTGGAGGTTCTGGAGCTTTTCTAATTCAAAAAGCTATTAATAAAAAAGCAGATATTTATATTAGTGGAGATATAAAGTATCATGATTATTTTTGCACAGAGAATGAAATGATAATTGCAGATATTGGACATTACGAAAGTGAGCAATTCACAAAACACATTTTTTATGAGTTACTTACAAAAAAAATACCTACATTTGTAGTTCGATTTTCGGAAGTAAATACGAATCCTATTAATTACATCTAAAATATGGCAACAGATAGAACAGATTCATCAGAATTGACTGTAGAAGAGAAACTTCAGAGTTTGTATGAACTACAACAAATTGATTCAGAAATTGATCGAATTAGAATATTAAGAGGTGAATTACCTCTTGAAGTTCAGGATTTGGAAGATGAAATTGCAGGTTTAGAAACTAGAATTTCTAATCTAAAGCAAGAGGTTAAAGACATTGATGCTGAAAAGCAATCTAGAGCTCAAGGAATTAAAGATTCTGAATCTTTAATAGAAAAATATTCAAAGCAACAAGATAACGTTAGAAATAACAGAGAATTTGATGCTCTTTCTAAAGAAATTGAATTTCAAAAATTAGAAATTGAACTTTGTAATAAAAAAATCAAGGAAGCTAATGCTGCTATCAAGGGAAAACAAGAACTTGAGTCTAAAGCAAAAGCTGAACTTAAAGATTGCAAAGCCAACTTAGAAGCTAAGAAATCGGAATTAGATAATATTATTAAAGAAACTGAAAGCGAAGAAAATGCTTTAGTTCAAAAATCTAATGAGACAGCTGAAAAAATTGATGAAAGATTAATAAACGCGTACACTCGTATTAGACAATCTGCTATCAATGGTCTTGGTGTTGTTAATGTAGATAGAGGTGCTTGTGGGGGTTGTTTCAATAAAATCCCACCTCAAAGACAATTGGATATTAGACTTCGTAAAAAAATTATCGTTTGCGAATATTGTGGAAGAATACTGGTAGATAAGTATATCTGCGATTATGACCACTCTCTTGAGGAGGCTGATAAATTAGCTGCTGCTAAAGCTCCAAAAAGAAGATCGAAACGTAAAAAAGCATAAAACATACAAAGCGATTCATTTGAATCGCTTTTTTTAAATTAGTATATATATTCTCACTCTATAAAATGATAGTATATGGAAATCCCAGCTAAATACAATCCTAACGAAACGGAAAATAAATGGTATAAATATTGGATGGAAAAAGATCTTTTCCATTCTACTCCTGATGAACGTGAACCTTACTGCATTGTTATTCCACCTCCAAATGTAACTGGTGTTTTACATATGGGACATATGTTGAATAATACTATTCAAGATGTTCTTGTACGCCGTGCTCGAATTGATGGAAAAAATGCTTGTTGGGTACCTGGTACCGATCATGCATCTATCGCTACTGAAGCTAAAGTTGTTAATAAACTTAGAGAAGAAGGTATTGATAAAAATGATCTATCAAGAGATGAGTTTTTAAAGCATGCTTGGGAATGGAAAGAAAAACATGGTGGTATTATTCTAGAACAATTGAAGAGATTAGGTGCTTCTTGTGATTGGGATAGAACAGCCTTTACTATGGATGAAACTCTTTCTAAATCTGTTGCAAAAGTTTTTGTTGACTTATTCAATAAGGGCCTTATTTATAAAGGTGTTAGAATGGTTAACTGGGATCCAGCTGCAACTACTGCTGTTTCTGATGAAGAGGTTATTCACAAAGAAGAACAATCTAAATTATATTATCTTAGATACCTTGTTGAAGGTACTGATAACGAATATATTACTATTGCAACAACACGTCCTGAAACTATTCTAGGTGACTCTGCTGTTTGTGTTAATCCAAACGACGAAAGATTCAAGAATTTTAAAGGGAAAAAATGTATAGTTCCTCTTGTTAATAGATCAATTCCTATTATTGAAGATGAATATGTTGATATGGAATTCGGTACTGGTGCATTAAAAATTACTCCAGCACATGATGTTCATGATTATGAAATAGGATACAAACATAATCTTGAAACTATTGATATCTTTAATGATAATGGTACTATTAGTGAAGCTGGACAGCTGTTTGTGGGTATGGATAGATTCGATGTTCGTGAAGCCATTATTCCTGAATTAGAAAAAAGTGGTAATCTAGTTAAAATTGAAGATTACGTAAATAAAGTTGGATATTCTGAAAGAACAAACGTTGTTATTGAACCAAAACTTTCAATGCAATGGTTCTTAAAAATGGAAGAATTAGCAAAACCAGCTTTAGATGCTGTAATGTCTGATAATATACAACTTCATCCTGCTAAGTTTAAAAATACATATAAACATTGGATGGAAAATGTTAAAGATTGGTGTATTTCTAGACAATTATGGTGGGGACATAGAATTCCTGTTTTCTATATTAATAACACAAACGAATTCGTTGTTGCTGAAAACATCGAAGAAGCTATTGTTTTAGCTAGTGAAAAGACAGGTCAAAAAATTAAAGCTGAGAATTTATCTCAAGATGAAGATGTTCTTGATACTTGGTTCTCTTCATGGTTATGGCCAATGTCGGTATTTGACGGTATTAACAAACCTGATAATGAAGAAATTAAATATTACTATCCAACAAATGATTTAGTTTCTGGCCCAGATATTCTATTTTTCTGGATTGCTAGAATGGTTATTGCTGGACTTGAATATAAACAAGATATTCCTTTTAAGAATGTTTATCTTACAGGTATAGTTAGAGATGCTCAAAGACGTAAAATGTCTAAATCTTTAGGTAACTCACCTGATCCACTTGATTTAATTGCTAAATATGGTGCTGATGGAGTTAGAGTGGGTATGCTTCTTTGCTCTCCAGCTGGAGGTGATTTATTGTTTGATGAAGGACTTCCTGAACAAGGTAGAAATTTTACTACTAAGATATGGAATACTTTAAAACTTGTTAAATCGTGGAATATTGAAGATATTGAACAACCTCTTTACGCAAAACTTGCTTGTGATTGGTTTGAAAATAAACTTAATAAAACTATTCAACTTGTTGATGAACAATTTAACCAATATAGAATTTCTGAGGCTTTGATGAGTATATATACTTTATTCAGAGATGATTTTTCTTCTTGGTTCTTAGAAAGCATTAAGCCTGCTTATCAACAACCTATTGATTCTACAACTTATAATAAGACTATAAGTCTATTTGAGAAATTACTTCAAGTACTCCATCCATTTATGCCTTTTATTACAGAAGAGATATGGCATACTATCAAAGATAGAAAAGAGGATGAGTCAATTATGATATCAACAATTAACAAAAACTTTACTGTTAATAATGATATTATTGAAGATTTCGAGATTTGTAAAGACATAGTATCTAATATTAGAAATATTAGAAAACAAAAAAATATTGCATTTAAAGAAGCAATAGAATTACATATAAAAGGAGATCATAATTCACAATTTGATTCTATTATTAAGAAACTTACTAATTTAAAGACTATAGCTTCTATTGATAGTGAATTAAAAGCTTCTTTAAGTTTTATTGTTAAAAACATTGAATATTATATTCCTTTAGAAGATAATATAAATGTTGAAGAAGAAATTAAAAAGCTAGAAGAAGAGTTAAAATATACTGAAGGTTTTTTAAATTCTGTAATGAAGAAACTTAGCAATGAACGCTTTGTAAACAATGCTCCTGAAAAGGTAGTGGCTATTGAAAATGCTAAAAAAGATGATGCAACTAATAAGATTGCAAAACTTAAAGAACAAATTGAAAATCTTAAATAAGATTTTAAAGATTATAATAAAAAAGACTTACAATCAATTTGTAAGTCTTTTTTTGTTTCTAATGAATGTTTATTAACAATGTTAATAACATATAGAATAAAAAAAATAGGAGTATAAAATTTTATACTCCTATTTATATATATAAGATAGATCTTATTTTCTAACAATTGTTTGAGCTCTATCTGGACCAACTGATACAACAGTAATTTTTGTTTCAGTTTCTTTCTCAATAAAGCTGATATAGTTTTTAAAGTTTTCAGAGAATTGTTCTTCTGAACTTACTTTTGTCATATCTTCTTTCCAACCTGGGAATTCAGTATATACAGGCTCAATATCTTCAGTCATTTCGTAAGGAACGTAATCGATAATTTCACCATTTAGTTTGTAAGCAGTACAAATTTTAATAGTATCGAATTCATCCATAACATCAGATTTCATCATAATTAATTGAGTAACACCATCAATCATAATAGCATACTTCAAAGCAACAAGGTCTAACCAACCACATCTTCTAGCTCTACCTGTAGTAGCACCAAACTCATGACCTTTTTGAGCTAATAGCTCACCTGTTTCATCAAATAATTCAGTAGGGAATGGACCAGCTCCTACACGAGTACAATACGCTTTAAAGATACCAAATACTTCACCAATTTTATTTGGAGCAATACCTAGACCAGTACAAGCACCAGCACTAGTTGTATTAGAAGAAGTAACAAAAGGATAAGAACCGAAATCAATATCAAGAAGAGTACCTTGAGCACCTTCAGCAAGTACTGATTTACCAGCTTTCATAGATTCGTTAATAAAATTCTCGCTATCTATTAAATTAAAAGTACTTAAAAGTTTTATTCCTTCTAACCATTCTTTTTCATATTCTGTGATATCATATTCCCAAGAGAATTGTTTATCAAGAATTTGTTTGTGGCGTTCTAATAGAGTATTATATTTATTATCAAAATCGTTGTTAATATCACCAACTCTTAAACCGTATCTACTAATTTTATCAGTATATGTAGGACCGATTCCTTTTAGTGTAGAACCAATTTTAGCTTTTCCCTTAGCAGCTTCATTTGCAGCATCAAGTACCCTATGAGAAGGTAAAATTAGATGTGCTTTCTTTGAAATGTATAGGTTTTTAGAAATATCAATATCGATTTTCTTTAGATCATCAATCTCTTTTTTAAAGATTACAGGATCAATAACCACACCATTTCCAATGACATTTAATTTGTCATCTCTAAAAATCCCTGAAGGGATAGTGTGCAATACGTGTTTAATATTATTAAACTCAAGTGTGTGACCAGCATTAGGACCACCTTGGAAACGAGTGATTAAATCGTAGTTTGGTGTTAATACATCTACAATTTTTCCTTTCCCTTCATCTCCCCATTGCAAACCAAGTAAGACATCTACTTTCATGTGTCGTTTAATTTAACTGATGATTTAGTCATTAAAAGATTAACTAAACCTCTTATGATTAGAATTTTATTTTATTCGTACATAATTAAAGTACAGACAAAATTAAAAAAAATATCTGAAATAATAAGATTATAGGTGGTTAAGAATTTTCTTCTTCCTTTGCTTGGCATGTAGAACAAATACCATAAATGTAGAAAGAGTGGTGAGATACACTGAAATTATGTTTTTCTGCAATAGATTTCTCAATTTCAACAATTCTTTCATCACTAAATTCTTCAACTTTACCACATTTTTGGCATATCAAATGATCGTGCTGATTTGATGTATAAGTTATTTCAAATTGAGCCATATTAGTACCAAATTGATGTTTCACAACTAATCTACAATCTAATAACAAATCAATAGTATTGTATAAAGTAGCTCTAGAAACTCTATATTTCTTATTTTTCATGAAAACATATAGTGATTCTATATCAAAATGACCTTTGTGAGAATAAATTTCTTCTAAGATGGCATATCTCTCAGGAGTTTTTCTATGATTATGCTTTTGTAAATAATCTGTAAAAATTTGTTTTACTAAGTGTTGAGTCTCCTTATTATTCATAATTTATTGATTTCTAGTTGTAAAGTCGGGATAAATGTATATAATTTTTCAAGAAAGACAAAACTTATTTAGATAAAATAAAAATTAGAGTTTAATTAATGATTTTTTATTCTTTGAACTTGTTCTACACCAGATATTTTTGACAATTCACCAATTAAGTGATCTAATTCAATAATATTATGAACATAAAAGAATATTTCTCCTTCAAAGATTCCATCACCTGTATCAATATTTATAGATTTCATATTGGCGACTAAATTATCAGAAACAGCTATTGTTATATCCTTTACTATACCTACTCTATCAATACCAGAAATTTGAATTGCCGCAATAAATGTATGTTGATTTGTTGATACCCATTTTGCAGCTATTATTTTATCTCCATGACTTGCCATCAATTTAAGAGCATTCGTACACATTCTAGAGTGTATTATTATTTTTCCTCTATCATTTTGAATAGCGACTATATCGTCACCTGGTATAGGGTTACAACATTTTGATATTTCATAATCATTATAATCTTCTAAATCAAATTCTTTTTGATTCTTATCTAATTTCTTAGAAGTAGGCAATGATTTCTCTTTATTATTTTTCTTATTAAGAAAACGAAGATCAAAATAGTTTACTTTAGTTCTTTTATATTCGTTATCTAGAAGAAGATTCAGTTCATCTATATTAATCTTTCCTCGCCCAATATTTCTATATAGATCATCTTTATTTTCGTAATTGAAATACTCTAGAGCAACTTTTAAAGCTAAAGAACTTGAAGACAGCTTACTTTCTTGAACAACATCTGCAAACATTTGCATACCATTGATTATCATCTGTTTTCTTTGCTCTTTAAAAAGAGTTTTTATAGTATTTTTTGCTTTTGCTGTAATAACAAAATTCAACCAATCATGTTGAGGAATTTGAGAATCACTAGTGATTATTTCTACTTGATCACCACTTTTAATTTTATGAGAAATTGCTACAAGCTTTTTATTTACTTTAGCACCTATACATTTATTACCGATTTCGGTATGTATATCATAGGCAAAATCAAGAACTGAAGCGCCTTTTGGTAGTATTATTTTTTCACCTTTGGGTGTGAAAACGAATATTTCTTTATTATATAAATTTAATTTAAAAGAGTCAATAAACTCCATTGCATCATTATCGACATCGGCAAGCATATCTCTAGTCTTTGCTAACCATTTTTCTAGCTCATTTTCTTGAAGAACTCCATCTGTTTTATATTTCCAATAAGCAGCAAATCCTTTTTCATCTATATCGTTCATTCTTTTTGAACGAATTTGTACTTCTATCCATTTTCCTTGAGGTCCCATTACTGTAACGTGTAGACCTTCATATCCATTAGCTTTAGGGATGCTTAACCAATCCCTAATTCTTTCTGGTTTAGGAATAAATATATCGGTAATTAATGAATAAACATTCCAACAATGTAGTTTCTCAGAATGTATATCATCTATAGAAAATTTAACTCTTACTGAAATAAGATCGTTTATATCTTCAATTTTTAAATTCTTTCTTCTAACCTTATTCCAAACTGAATATACAGATTTCTTTACTAAAGTAATTTCACTAACATATTTTGAAATTTCCAAACGTTCCTTTATCTCTGAAATAAAACTAGAATAAATATCTGCATTATCAATTTGATATTGTTTGATTTGTTCTTCTATAAAATCATACTCTGAAGGATGTTCATATCTAAAACTTAAATCTTCTAGTTCAGATTTAATAGCATATAACCCCATTCTATTAGCTATTGGGGCATAAATATATAAAGTCTCTCCTGCAATTTTAACTTGTTTTCTCTCTGGCATAGAATTTAGAGTACGCATATTATGCAATCTATCTGCTAACTTTATAAGAATAACTCTAAGATCTTCTGAAAGAGTTAAGACTATTTTTCTGAAATTTTCTGCTTGGAGAGATATACTTTCACTTGAAACTCCTGATATCTTTGTTAAACCATCAACAATAGAGGCTATCTTTGGTCCAAACATTTTAGAAAGATCTTCTACTGAATAATCTGTATCTTCAACAACATCATGCAATAGAGAAGCAATAACAGATTTTGTTCCTAATCCTATCTCTGTAGTTACAATTTTAGCAACAGCAATGGGATGTAAAATATAAGGTTCTCCTGATTTCCTTTTAATACCTTCATGGGCTTTATTAGCAAAATTAAAGGCTTTACGAATTAGCTTCTTATTTTCCTCCGTCGTAGATTTTTTACAACTGTTTAGTAAATCTTCAAATCTCTCTTGTATTAGTATATCAGAATCTTGCATAGTAGTCGTTTTTCATTGTTTCTAATAAATTTAGTAAATAATTGACGGAAAATGAATTAAATAAAGACTTTTTTATAATTGAATATGTTCAGCCTTTAATTTTTGATTAAGAAATCGACTAGCTTTCTTCTCAAAATCAGAAGCTATTTCAGTAGTATAAAATTTCCTCGATCCTTCTTTATTGCATAATTCATCAATTTCTGTATGTCTACTTAAATAATCTTTTAAACTTTTAGCAACAATCTCTCCTTGCTCAATAATTAAAACATCTTTAGGTAAATTCTCTTTTATCTGATTTATAAGTAAAGGATAGTGAGTACAAGCTAAAAGAACAGTATCAATATCTTTATCTTTAATTAAAAGATTATCAAGATCTTTGGTGATAAAGAAATTTGCACCTTCATTATTAATTTCATTATTTTCAACAAGAGGTACCCACATAGGACATGAATGTTGACTTACAGAAAGACTCTTCCCATCATATAATTTATCAATCTCTAGAATATATGACTTAGATTTAATTGTTCCTGGAGTAGCCAATACTCCAATATGATTATTTCTTGTATATTTTGATAGAGCTTCAACGGTAGGACGAATCACCCCTAATACCCTTTTCTTTGGAGCTAAAAAAGGAAGATCTTTATTTTGTATTGTTCTTAACGCCTTAGCAGAAGCTGTATTACAGGCAAGTATAATAAGTTCACAATCTAGTTCAAATAATTTCTTAACTGCTTCAAGAGTATATTCATAAACAACATCGAATGATCGAGTTCCATAAGGAGTTCTTGCATTATCTCCTAAATAGATATAATCATACTCTGGTAATTCTTGAATAATAGATTTAAGAATTGTTAGCCCACCATAACCTGAATCAAAAATGCCTATTGCCCCCATTATTAATAATTTTACATCAAATATAAAAAAAAGCTACTTCTTTTAGAAGTAGCTTTAAATATAATAGAGATTCTTATTATTGAATACCTAATTTCTTTTTTACTAAAGGTAATACATCAATACTTTGATTAGACTTATAAAGAATGTTACCTGCATTAAAATCAAAGATATAAGTAAAGTTATTTTCTTTACCTACAGCTTTAATAGCTTCATTAGCTTTCATTAAAATAGGTTGCATTAACTTATTTCTTTTATCTGTTAAAGCTTTTTGAGCATATTGTTGAAAATCTTGAATTCTTTTTTGAGCTTCTTGAATTTCTTTATATTTAGCCTGTTTGATAACATCAGACATTGTTTTCTCAGATTTTTGGAAAGCTTGTATCAATTTTTGATACTCTTTTTGCATACTTACCATCTGATTTTCTAATTCTTTTTGATCTTTTTGTAAATCTGCCTGAGCTTTCTTCATCTCTGGCATTATCATCATCAATTTATTTGATTCGATATGTCCAAATTTCATTTTTGTCTGTGCAGATACATTCACAAATGTAAATACCAACAAAGCTACCGCAAAGATTTTAACTAATTTATTCATAGTAATTATTTTAAATTATTTTATTTTATATCCTAATCTACTAAGGACTTCCTTACTCTTCTCTAGTTTGGGATTGAAATATAAAACATTTAAACCAGCTGCTCTATCATAAATTGCACCATAATTTCCTCTTAAAGCAACAGCTTTTATAGCTTCATAAACTTCATCAAGAATAGGCTTCAGCAACTCTTGTTTTTTCTTATATAACTCCCCTTTATTTCCAAAATAGAAATCTTCTAATTTCTTTAATTCACGTTTTTGTTTGTTAATCTCCTTTTTACGACTAAGTTTCATAGATTCAGAAAGAAAAACTTGATCTAATCGAAATTTAGTATTTAAAGAATCAACAATAGAGTATTTCTTATCTAATTCGTTTTGCCATTTCTTAGAAATTGTTTCTAATTGTGTTTTTACTGATTGATACTCTGGTATATTATCAAGAATAAAATCAGTATCCACAAACGCATATCTTGTTTGAGCTTCAAGAGAAAAAATAGAACAAACAAAAACTATTAATGTCAAAATAAAAGTTCTCATACTCATTTAATTTAAATTATTTCCAATACATCTCTATACGAAAATAAGAAAAATATTAGAATTCTCTTCCTAAAACAAAACTAAACTGACTACGGTTAGCTGAAGGATCAGTAGGAACATCATCAAATCCATATCCCCAATCGATACCTAATAGACCAAACATAGGTAAAAATATTCTGACTCCAACTCCTGCAGATCTATATAAATCGAAAGGTTGAAATTCACTCATCTTATTCCAAGAATTACCAGCTTCAGCAAAAGCAAGAATATAAATTGTTGCTTGTTGCGCTAAAGACAATGGATATCTTAGCTCCATAGTCATTTTAGAATATAAATTAGCCTCTTTATATCCTTCAGCATTTAATGCTGTTAAAGAACTGTTAGTATAACCTCTAAGCTTAACATACTCTGTACCATACATTGAATATCCTGACATTCCATCACCACCTACAGAGAAACCTTCAAAAGGAGATTTTCTATCTTTATTAAAATATCCTAGGAATCCATATTCAAATCCAGTATACAATACCAAATTCTTCTTTCCCTTAGATAATTTAGTATAAAATTTAGATTTAAAATTCCACTTATGATATTCAATCCATTTATATTTTTCTCTATCTGTTTCAGATGATAAATCTTTATTAGTAAATAATGAATATGGAGGTGTTATGGCTAATTTTAAAGATATATCACTTCCTTCAGTAGGGTAAAGAGGATTGTTTATACTTTTTCTAGACAATGTTGTAGAGAAATTAAGGTTGTTAACTTCACCATCTCTAATAATATAATATTTCCAATTCTTTAATTTATAGTGTTGATAACTTACCTCATTGTATAAAGTGAACCAATTGTCTGGCCATTTTAATCTTCTTCCTAATCCAACAGCACCACCAATTACATCAAATAACTTACTATCATCTTGAGCAGTTTGACCGTAGCCACCGCCATAACCACCGTAGCCACCATAACCACCGTAATATCCACCTGATGTAGAAGCATAACCTGTTTGGTGTGTATAATAAATACTTGTACTTAATGAATTCCTTTTTTTACCACCTAACCATGGCTCTAGGAAAGAGAAAGAAAAAGAAGAATAGTATTTACCATTAGTTTGAGCACGAAGACGAAGTGTTTGACCATCTCCTCTAGGAATAGGCTTCCACTTACTAAAATCAGTAATATTTCTGATTGAGAAGTTTGATAATTTAAGTCCAACAGAACCAATTAACATTCCAGCTCCCCAACCTCCAGATAATTCAATTTGGTCATTCGATTTCTCAACTAACGAATATTCTATATCTACCGTTCCATTATCCATATTTGGTTTAGGTGTAGGTAATATTTGCTGAGGATCAAAATTACCCATTTGAGCTAATTCTCTAACAGAATTTATAATCTTAGTTCTACTAAATAATTCTCCTGGATAAGTATATAATTCTCGTCTTACAACATGTTCGTGAGTTGTATGATTTCCTTTAATAATAATTCTATCTATTTTTGCTTGTTGACGTTCAAGAACCCTTAATTCAAGATTAATAGAATCTTTACCCATAACTGTTTCAACAGGTATGATATCACAAAATAGATATCCATTATCTAAATATATTGACTGAACTGAGTTTTCCGCCATTTTAAGACGTTTATTTAAGTATGCACTATCGTAAACATCTCCTTTTTTTATTTTTAAAACTTGAGATAAAAGTTCTGAAGGATAAACAGTATTCCCAATCCATTTTATGTCGTTGAAGTAATATTTACTTCCTTCTTTTACGTTTACATAAACATTTACTCTTTTATCTGATACAGATACAACACTATCAGATAATATAACGGCATCACGATATCCTAACTCGTTATATTTCTCAAGTAATTTGAATTTATCCTCTTCAAAATTCTTTTTTATAAACTTAGCTGATCTAAAGAGATTTATTAAAGATTTTTCTCTTGTCTTTTTCATGGCTCTTTTCAATTTAGAAGATTTAACTTCTTTATTACCACTAATAAAAACATTAGAAATTTTAATTTTATTCTTTTTTGTAACCTCAATATCTAATATTGAACTATTGTTCTTTTCTTTATCATCTCTTTGAGTTACCTTAACCTTTACATTATAAAATCCTTTCTCAGTAAAGAACTTTTTTACTCTATCTTGAGTATTTGCTATTAAATTTTCAGAGACTTGATTCCCTGCTTTTAATTTAAGAATTTTCTTAACCTTCTTTTTTTCGTTTTTCTTAAAACCTATATATTTTACTCCAGACAAGCGAGGTCTTTCTTGTAAAAAAATTCTTAGAAACACTTTATCACCAACTATTTTATCCACAATTACTTTTACATCTGAGAAAAGACCTTCTCCGTATAATTGTTTAACAGCTTTAGTTATTCTATCACTCGGAATTGTTATCTCATCTCCTTCTGATAGCCCAGATAATTGAATTAAAACATCTTCATCAAGATATTTTATTCCATCTACCTTAATCTTCTCAATTTTATATTTTTGAGGACTAGAGTAATAAATTTCTGGATTAACTATTGTATCTGTTTGTGAATATAGATTAAGAATTGATAATAATAATATACTTAAAACTAGACTTGCTTTTCTAACCATCCTAAACTTTTTTTAGATTTGTTCGCTTGTTTTACCAAAACGTCTCTCTCTGTTTTGGTAATTATAGATTGCCAAATATAGGTCTTCTTTTTGAAAATCAGGCCAAAATTTATCTATAAAATAAAACTCTGTATACGCTAATTGCCACAATAAGAAATTGCTTAAACGACGTTCACCACTTGTTCTTATCAATAAATCGGGATCAGGTAGGTCCGGAATACACATTGAATCATTTAACGTTTTTTCACAGATATCATCTATTTTTTGTTCACCTTTATTAACATTAGAAGCTATTTTCTTACAAGCTTCAACAATTTCCCAACGTGATCCATAGCTCAAAGCTACAACCAAAGTTAATTTATTATTATTTTTTGTCCTATCAATACAATCTTGTAATACTGCTTTTGCATTTTTCGGTAACATAGAAATGTCACCTATTGTTTTCAATGAGACACCCTGTCTATTAAGTTCTTCAATTTCAGAATTTAATGCAAATACCATTAATTCCATTAAACTTTCAACTTCAGCAAGAGGTCGTGCCCAATTTTCTATAGAAAAAGCATAAATAGTTAAGAATCTTACATCTGCTTCTATACATGCCTTAACGGTTCTTTTTACTGCTTCAACTCCTTCCTTATGCCCCTCAACCCTATCTAGATCTCGCTTTTTTGCCCATCTTCCATTACCGTCCATAATTACAGCAATATGGTTCGGTATTTTCTTTTTATCTAACGTCAATATATCCATTGTATTTATTATTTGCTTTTATCATACACACTTTATCCATTGAGAATCTATATGAAAGAGTTAATACTACTCTCGAAATATAATCTTTATTCATCATCATACCACTAGGCATTTTGTAAGGATCTACTAAATCATCATTATTATCTAAGAACGTTTTTATAAGTGATGCTTCTACAGATAGAGTATAGTCTCTCAAGAAAACAAATTTAGCACCAACTGTTATAGGAATTGTCATTGAAAAATGAGTGTTAACAACTAATAAACCTACACCTAAAGATGCAAATGGTGTCATTGCCCTACTCCAAATTTTCTTTTTCACCCAATAGTTAAAGAAATTATATTCATAATTTCCACTTAAATGCATAAATTTATTATTAAACTTATGAGCTCTTTCCTGTTGAAAACCATTTGAGAAACTTAAATCATCTCCTTTTAACCCCCCATATTCAACATTAAATCTGAAACAATTAGATTCATCAAAATTAATTCGATACAAGCCACCAAATGTAAAACTAGGTTGATAAACCATATTAAATTTGTTTACATCATCTAAACTTGAACTTGTTCCTATTGAAATACCTAAATCAGTATTTATCTGTCCTTTTGATACTAAAGACATTAAGACTACTACTACAACCAAAAATATTCTTCTCATATAACTAATTTCTTGTATCGGATCCCCACATCAATTTATTTCTCAATGTTTTATAATAACTATGACGATTAAATTTTAATACATTAATTGTGAATTCTGCTTGAGTAACTGTAAATTCATCAGTTGCTGTAAATAATTCTGTTCTCGAATCTAAAGTAGCAATAAAATGCGGAGATCTTCCATCTACTTTAAGACTTAATTTATTTTGAGAAGAAATCACTAAAGGTCGGAATGTTAATGTATGAGGACTAATTGGAGTTATAACCATTGTATTTGATTCTGGAACAACAATAGGACCTCCTGCACTTAAACTATACGCAGTAGAACCAGTAGGTGTAGCTATTATTAATCCGTCTGACCAATAAGAAGCTAAAAATTCATCATTTATAAAGACATTCACTCTAACCATAGATCTATTTTCACTCTTCTGAACAGAGAACTCATTCAGTGCATAATTAAAATCAGAGAATTTACCACTATTAGATTCTATTTTTAAAAGTTGTCTTGAACTAATTGTATATCTAGAATTTACAATATCATCTATTGCTTCCTCTATTTCATCTTTTGAAATAAATGCTAGAAATCCTAATCTTCCACAATTAAAGCCAACAATAGGAACTCCTGAATCTTGAACTATTTTAACTGAATCGAGAAAAGTTCCATCACCTCCAACAGAAATTAGAAAATCTATTCCATTTTTAATTTCTTCATTACTTGAGAACACTTCTACGTTAGCAATCTTAAAAAATAATTTCTTCTCTACAAACTCCATAAAAGGCTCGTAAACAACAACGTCTATCCCACGTGATTCAAGGATGCTTAACAATTTAGACATTGCAGGTAAGAAACTTTTAGAGATTTGTTTACCGTATATCGCAGCTTTCATTTTAGATAATTTTATTACAAAGATACTCCCATCAATAGGTTCTTCAACATAAACAACAAATTATTTTTAACTTTACACAAAACAATAATAAGATGAACAATATCTATTATCGATCTTTTGGTAAAGGTGAAACAGTAATTATACTTCATGGTCTTTTTGGGTGCTCTGACAATTGGATAAGTATTGCAAAAAAAATATCTAAAAATTACAGAGTAATAATTCCCGATTTTAGAAATCATGGAGCATCTTCTAACCTACCTTCTCACACTTATAATGACCTTGAAACAGATATAATAAATCTGATTTCCGATTTAAATATACAAAAAACTAGTGTTATTGGGCATTCAATGGGTGGAAAAACAACAATGGGCTTATTATACAAAATCCCAAAAATCATAAATAAAGCAATTATTATAGACATTGCACCTAAAGATTATCTCCTAAACATCAACAAATTAGAAAATAATAAACATTCAATGTTTTTAAAAGAATGTAAAAATATTGATATAGTGAATAAAAACACTTCTGAATTAATAAATGAATTAAAACATTTAGATAATGATGATATTCAACTAATTTTAAAAAACATAAAAAGAGGGAAACCTAATAAGTGGAAACTTAATATTGAAGTCTTGGAAGATAATCTTTCAGAAATATCATCAAATAATATATACCTTAGAGATTCTTCAACGAAAGAAGTACATTTTGTAAAAGGAGAACAATCTAATTATATTAAAGATTCAGACATAAATTCAATTAAAAAATACTTTCCTAATTCATCAATTCATGTGATACCAAATTCGGGACACAAAATACATATAGATAATCCAGAAAATCTTTTTTCTACTATAAATCAAATCTTAAATACTATGAACTAGGTTATGTTTCTATCATTCATTTTATTTTTTAATTATATTTGTACTCAATTTATAATATAAATAAACATAGATGCTATACCCTTTAAAGTTTAAACCAATCTTCAAAGAGAAAATTTGGGGAGGTAATAATTTAAATACTCTTCTTAACAAGGACACTAACAATATTGATAATGTTGGTGAAAGTTGGGAATTATCAGCTGTTCAAGATAACCTTTCAATCATAAGTAATGGTTTCCTTGCTGATAACAATATCCAAGAAGTTATTGAAATATACATGGGAGAACTTGTTGGTGATCATGTTTATGAAAAATTTGGAATAGAGTTTCCTATTCTTTTCAAATTTATTGATGCAAGAGAAAAACTATCTATACAAGTTCATCCAGATAACAATTTTGCTAAAGAAAAACACCACGCATATGGCAAAACAGAAATGTGGTATATTATTTCTGCTAAAGAAAGGTCAGAATTAGTATTAGGACTAAAAGAGGGTGTTGAGAAAAAAGAATTTTTACAAGCTCTTGAAAACAACCAAATAGAATCTATTATTAATTTCTCTAATCCTAAAAATGATGATGTGTATTTTATTCCTGCTGGAACTGTTCATTCGATAGGTTCTGGTATATTATTGGCTGAAATTCAACAAACATCTGATATTTCATATAGAATACATGATTATAATAGAACTGATGATAATGGAGAATTAAGAGATCTTCATAACGATTTAGCAAAAGATTCCATTAACTATAAATTTGAAAAAACATATAAAGTCAATCACAAAGATCAAGATAATATACCATCTAGAATTACCAAATGTGAGTTTTTCACTTCTCAAATAATAAGTTTCGATAAAGAAATTGAAAGAGATTATTATAATCTAGATTCTTTTGTTGTTTATATGTGCCTAGAAGGTGATTTTTATATTAATTACAATAATGGAGAAAGTCTTAATGTAAAAAAAGGTGAAACTGTTCTTATACCTGCAGTATTAGACTTTATAACACTATATCCTAGTGTAAAATCTAGAATCATAGAAACTTATATAGAATAATTTAACATTTTCTTAACGCCTATTTTTAATTATTCCAAATAAAACATATATATTTGCCCTTGAAATTATAATCAAGAGCAATGAGAAGCAACAAAAAATCATTACTTATTAAGAGAATTTATTCCTTAATTTTGTTGTCGCTAGTATCTTTCTTACTAGTGAACAACGTTGCTTATTTACATACCCACTATACTAGTAATGGAGAATATGTAACCCATGCCCACCCCTATAATACAGGTGGTGATAGTGCTCCAGTAAAAAAACATCATCACTCTAAGTTTGAGTATTCTCTTTTTAAAGCACTACATTTCTTTATCATTTCTTCAACTTTAATATTAGCAGTTATCACTGCAAAAAATATATTCATTCATAATGAGTATAGATATTCTTATATCTATACTTGCATAGAACATGAATACAGAAGGGGACCTCCCTCTATCTCTACATTGGCATAATCTAATATCTTAAAACGTTGTAAAACGTTTAATTGTTCAGATAAAATAAATCTGAGTATTCCTTATACTCATGTGATTTTTATGCCTTCTAAATTTATACCCACAAAAAGAATAACTAATTAAGCGCTAAAGAAATGATGTCCTAACATCCTTTCTTTAAACAAAATACGTAAAATAAAACAAAATAATAATGAAAAAAATCTTATTAGGATTAGTGTGTCTACTAATCATAGGTACTGCCTCGCAAGCAGCAAATAAACATTACAATGGTAAAGTTGTAGGTAAAATCTTATGCAATGGAGAAGGTTTACCATTTATGAGTGTATGGATAAAAGGAACTACACTTGGATCTGCATCAGATGAACATGGACACTTCTCAATAGAAAATATACCTGATGGTACATATGTAATTGAAGCTCAAGGAATAGGATATACTCTTGATTCTAAAACAATCTCAATAAAAAATGGAAAAGAAGTATATGTAAAACTCGAATTAAAAGAAGATGCTATTGGACTTAACCAGATTGTTGTTACTGCAGATAGAAATGCTAGAGATAGAAGAGAAGCTCCTGTAGTTGTAAGTACTTTATCTCCACAATTGATGGTTACAGCACAAGCAGAAGTTATTGGTGATGGATTAAACTTCTGTCCTGGATTAAGAATGGAGAACAATTGTCAAAACTGTGGTTTTAGCCAAGTAAGAATGAACGGTATGGAAGGTGCGTATTCTCAAATCCTTATAAATTCAAGACCTATTTTTAGTGGTTTAGCTGGAGTATATGGATTAGAAATGATACCAACAAATATGATAGAACGTATTGAGATCACTAGAGGTGGTGGTTCTGCTATATTCGGTAGTAATGCTATTGCTGGTACAATTAACCTTATAACTAAAGATCCTATAAATAATTCTTTTCAACTTTCTGCAAGTAATAGTATTATTGGAGTAGGACATGATGGAGATAATGGAACAGCAAATGATTATAACTTAAACTTTAATACATCGATTGTATCTGAAAACAGAAAAACTGGTATGACAATATTTGGATTTTATAGAGATAAAGGACAATATGATGCAAATAATGATGGTTTTTCTGAAACTGCTAAAATTAAGAATTCTACAGTTGGGACTAGAATCTTCCACAAAATAGGAATGAAATCTAAAATTGTTGCAGATTTCTATCATATAAAAGAAAATAGAAGAGGTGGTAACAAATTTAGCTATGTTGAACATGAAGCTGATATAGCAGAATCTCTTAGAAATGAAATAACAACAGGATCTGTAAACTATGATATGTTCTTTAGTGAAGCATCTCAATTCTCAGTATATGCTTCAGGTCAAAAAGTAAATAGAAATTCTTACTATGGTGCAGAGAGACAACTTGACGCTTACGGATACACTAAAGATTTCACATATAATACAGGTGCTCAATATAAAGGAACATTCTCCAATTCTAAATTAGTAACAGGTTTAGAACTTACAGGAGGTAATCTTGAAGATACTAAATTAGGTTATTATGATACTGATACAAAAAAACATACTACAAATAAAACAATAGCTGATCAAAAGACTCGAACTCTTGGTGGCTTTGCTCAATATGAGTATAAATTTGATTTCATGAGATTATCTGCTGGTGCTAGATACGACAACTACTTAATCGAAGATAACACTAAACAACTAGAAGACATTAAAGGAAATGTTTTTAGTCCTAGAATAAATTTATTATTCGACGTAATGCCAAATCTTCAATTCCGCCTTAGCTATTCTCAAGGTTATAGAGCCCCTCAAATTTTTGATGAAGATTTACATGTAGAAACTTCTGGTGCTAGAAAAATTATTCATAAGAATGATAAAGATTTAAAACAAGAAACTAGTTATAGTTATATCTCTTCAATTGACTACACTTTTGAATTAGAAGATGTAAAGGCTCAATTCTTAGCTGAAGCTTTCTATACAGAATTGAAAGATGCGTTTGTTAATGATATTAGTGCTCCTGATGCTAATAAAACTGTTACTTACACTAGAATGAATGCAAAAGATGGAGCTAAAATTAAAGGAATTAATCTAGAGTTCAATTTAGCACTTATGAATAAAGTAACGCTTAAATCAGGATTTACAATTCAAGAATCAAAATTCGGTTCTAATTCTTCATACAATCAAAGAAAATTTGTAAGAACTCCTGATAATTATGGATTCTTCTCAATTGATTATGATATCACTAAATCATTATGCTTTGCTCTTACAGGAAACTACACTGGAAAAATGTTAGTTCCATATCACGGTGAAAATTTCACTAAAGAAGAAATAAGCAATAAAGCTAATTCTAATGATGGAGTTTTAAGAGAATCAGATAATTTCTTCGATTTAGGTTGCAAAGTGAGATACAATTTCTCTTTCAACGAAACTAAAGTTGAACTATATACTGGAATGAAAAACATCTTTGATTCTTTCCAATCTGATTTTGATAGAGGTGTAAATAGAGATCCTGGATATAACTACGGACCTATGAACCCAAGAATATTCTACTTTGGTATTAAAATAGGAAACTTCCTATAAACCAATAAACTAGACAAGAAAAAGAGGTTAGTTATTTTTAAACTAGCCTCTTTTTATATCCAAAATTTTAAGATTATATTATAAATGATATTTCTTTAAAACTATATTCATTTATCTTTAAATCTTTAGATTTTAATAATAACTGCCCATATTTATTAACTCCTACAATCTTCCCTTCTATAATTCCATCTTCAGTTTTATATTTATATACTTTATTAAATCTATACAGATAATTTTTATAATCATTCCACAATAAATCACGATTATCTTCAATAGTAATATATCTTTTTTCAATACAATCTAATAAGATTAACAACTCTTTTTCTAAAGAATATTTCTGATTTGTTATATTTATTAAAGATACAGGATTCGGCGCAGAAGATTTAAACTCCTCTTGATTTATATTTAATCCTACACCACATATACTAGAATTCAAATATTCTCCTGAAATTTCATGTTCTATTAATATTCCGCATACCTTATTATCTCCAACATATATATCATTAGGCCATTTAATCTTAACATTATCTATAGCTTTCTCTTTTAAATAGTCACATATTCCTAATGAAATAATAATTGAAATAGTAAATTGATCCATTGCCAATAACTCAAAAGGCTTGTAAAGCAATGAAAATGTAAGATTTTTTCCTTCTTCTGCCTCCCAAAAATTTCCTTTCTGTCCTTTACCTGATGTTTGCTTATTGCATACGATTACAGAATGATC
This sequence comes from Marinilabiliaceae bacterium JC040, assembly GCA_022496785.1. Taxonomy (GTDB): domain Bacteria; phylum Bacteroidota; class Bacteroidia; order Bacteroidales; family Marinifilaceae; genus SNAP01. The sequence goes on from SNAP01000010.1 coordinate 76,155, forward strand.
ATCTACCTCTTTTGAATGCAGTAAAAGACTCATATATTCATTTGTAGATGCAAGTTCCTCTTTTGATATTATATTATATTTTCCCGATTGTGTTATCATTTCAATAAAATCCTTAATTTAGTAACTTATATTAACAGTCAATATACTACCCTTTTAGTATTTTTTACCAAAATATTGAAAGCATTATGTATATTTGTACAGAAAACGTACAATTTTAAAACAAAATATGTCAGAAAACAATTTACAACAGCTTTTAGATTCAGCAATAAAAGGATTACAAGAAAAGAAAGCAGTAGATATTGTATCGATAGACCTAAGAAAGATTGAAAATTCCATTTGTAAATACTTTGTAATTTGTAATGGAACTTCGAACACTCACGTTGAAGGACTTGCTAATTCTACAATTGATGAAATCTTTAATAATTGTAATGAGAAACCCCTTTATATGGATGGATTCAAGAATGCGGAATGGATACTAATTGATTATGCAGATGTTATAGTTCACATCTTCCAAAAGGAAAAACGTGAATTATATCAATTAGAAACTCTATGGATGGATGGAATTATTAATAAAATCGAAGAATAAAAACAGAATATCAAGATATGGCAGAAGAAAATAAACCTAAAAATGACTTTAATCCTTTTGGAGGATTAAAAAATAACGGTAAAATTAAGAAACCTAAATTCAATTCATACTGGATTTATGGTATTATAATGTTAGCGATATTAGCTACTCAACTTTTCACTATGGGAGGCGGAGCTCAAGAAACTAGTTGGAAGGTCGTACAAGATAGAATAATCCCTAATGGAGACTTAAAGAAAGTTGAAGTAATTAGAAATAAAGGAATCGTAAATATTTATTTAAAACCTGAAACTCTAGAAAAATACTCAGAATTAAATAGTAATTCTATGTTTAAAGCTAGTAAATTAGGTCCGCATTTCTATTTCACTATTGGTGATATCGAAGTCTTTGAAAAAAGAATGGAAGAAGCTCAAAAGAAACTTCCTCAAGAACAAAGAATTTATCCTGTCTATACAGAACAAAGAGATTGGTTCTCAGATATTATGCCATGGATTTTACCTCTACTTATTATTGCTATTTGGATATTCTTCTTTAGAAAGATGAATAAAAACTCAGGTGGCGGAGGTGTCTTTAATGTAGGAAAATCTCAAGCTAAATTATTTGAAAAGGGAGATAAAACTAATATTTCTTTTAAACAAGTTGCAGGACTTGCTGAAGCTAAAGAAGAAGTTGAAGAAATTGTATCTTTCTTAAAAAATCCAAGTAAATATACACAATTAGGAGGTAAGATTCCTAAAGGAGCCCTTTTAGTAGGACCTCCAGGAACAGGTAAAACCTTACTTGCTAAAGCTGTTGCAGGAGAAGCAGATGTTCCTTTCTTCTCTATGTCTGGTTCTGATTTTGTTGAAATGTTTGTAGGTGTTGGAGCTTCTAGGGTTCGTGACTTATTTAAACAAGCTAAATTAAAATCTCCATGTATCATTTTCATAGATGAAATTGATGCTATAGGACGAGCTAGAGGTAAAAATCCTAATATGGGTTCTAATGATGAAAGAGAAAATACTCTTAATCAACTTCTAACTGAAATGGATGGTTTTGATACAAACTCTGGAGTTATTATACTTGCTGCTACTAATAGAGCTGACATTCTTGATAAAGCTCTTCTAAGAGCTGGACGTTTTGATAGACAAATTCAAGTTGAACTTCCAGATTTAAACGAAAGAAAAGAAATATTTGACGTTCATTTAAAACCTCTTAAACTAGACAAAGACCTAAATAAAGAGTTCCTTTCTAAACAGACACCAGGATTCTCTGGAGCTGATATTGCTAATGTTTGTAACGAAGCTGCTTTAATTGCTGCTAGAAATGATAAAAAAAGTGTAGAGAAACAAGATTTTCTTGATGCTATTGATAGAATAATTGGAGGTCTTGAAAAGAAAAATAAAATAATTAAAAAAGAAGAAAAATCAACTATTGCATATCACGAAGCTGGACATGCTACTATAAGTTGGTTCTTAGAACATGCTCATCCTCTTGTTAAAGTAACTATCGTACCTAGAGGTAAAGCTTTAGGAGCTGCTTGGTATATGCCACAAGAAAGACAGATTACTACTAAAGAACAAATGTTAGATGAAATGTGTGCTACTCTTGGAGGTAGAGTTGCCGAGGAGATTATCTTTGGAAAAATCTCTACTGGAGCTCAAAATGATCTAGAAAAAGTAACTAAGAGTGCGTATGCTATGATTTCTATATATGGAATGAGTAATCTTGTTGGTAATGTTAGTTATTACGACTCAACAGGACAATCGGACTATTCTTTTAGTAAACCATATAGCGAGAAGACTGCTGAACTTATTGATTCTGAATCAAAAAAACTTATAGACAATCAATACGATAGAGCTAGAGAAATACTTCTTGAACATGCTGACGGTCATAAAAAATTAGCTGAATTACTACTTGAGAGAGAGGTTATATTTAGTGAAGATTTAGAAGAAATCTTTGGAAAACGTCAGTGGGAAATCCCAAATAATATCTAAAATAACATATAATGATTCTATTTTTTAGTTATATTGTAGTATACAATTATTACTAATACTAACTAAAAATAGAATCATCATGGAAAAAGATTGGACTATAGTATTTTCAACAACTCAAGATTTCAAAGCTAATTTAGTATTGACACTATTAAAAGAAAATAATATCAATGCTGTTAAGATTAATGAAAAAGATACAACTTTTGGAACTTTTGGAGACATTGAGGTATATGTAAATAAAGACGATCTAGAAAAAGCTTTACAAATCATAAAAACAACATCAAGTGAATAACTTAATTAAAAGAACAACAACTGGTATAATATTCGTAGCTGTACTGTTCTCAGGAATATTCTGGAACAAATACAGCTGCTTTTTTTTATTCTTCTTTATCTCAATTGCAGCTCTATTAGAATACTATAAAATAATTAATAAGAAAGTATCTCCTCAAAAACTTATGGGAGGATTAATTTCTGGAAGTATGCTTGCTGCATCATTTATACATGCAAATGGTGGAAGTCCAAAATATTTTGCTATCTCTATTGCATTTGTCTTTCTAACTTTTATAGTAGAACTATATAGAAAAAAAGAGTTCCCGTTCAATAATATAGCACATACTCTTCTCGGAGTTATTTATATTGCTGGATCTTTTTCGCTATTAAACTATATTGTTCATTGGAATAATCAACCATATTCTCCAACAATCTTAGCTGGTATATTTATACTTATATGGTCTAACGATACTTTTGCTTTTATTTGGGGTATGTCATTCGGAAAACATAAATTGTTTAAACGTATCTCTCCTAATAAGACTTGGGAAGGAAGTATTGGTGGAGCTATTTCTACTTTAGGTATTTCATATGTAATTTCAATTTATTTTACTCAAATATCAAGTATTGAATGGCTTGGAATAGCTATTATAGCAACAATATTTGGATCTCTTGGCGATTTAACTGAATCAATCCTTAAAAGAAGTTTAGAAATAAAAGACTCAGGAAATATCCTTCCTGGTCACGGTGGAATTCTTGATAGATTTGATGCTTTTATATTAGCAATTCCATTTATTTTTGTTTATATGATTTTCATATACTAAATTTGAAAGCTATATTTAAAAATTAATCATATGAGACTACACAAAGCTGGACATAAATTACTAATAAAAATTCTATTAGTTCTAGCAGCACTAAATTTATGCGTATATTACATTATTGACAATGAAACCGTGTTTAATATTGTACTTGGTATAACATCTATTTTCTATGTTTTAGTAATTAATTTCTTCAGATCTCCATACAGAGAGGTTAAAGTAAGCGACGATAAAATCATTGCTCCTGCAGATGGTAAAATTGTTGTTATTGAAGAAACTACTGAAAATGAATACTTAAAAGAAAAATGTATTCAAGTATCTATTTTTATGAATGTATTTAATGTTCATATCAACTGGTTTCCTACAAATGGTATAATAAAATATTATAAACACCATTCTGGACGTTTTCTTGCAGCATATCTTCCAAAATCTTCTACTGAGAATGAAAGATCTACTGTAGTTGTAGAAAGACCTGATGGAAAACAAATATTATTTAGACAAATTGCTGGAGCCCTTGCGAGACGTATTGTTACATATGCTAAAGTTGGTGAAAAAATAACTCAAGCTAATCAATGTGGCTTTATTAAATTTGGTTCTAGAGTAGATATATACTTACCTCTAGGTACTCAAATCGATGTTGAATTAAATCAAAAGGTTGTAGGTTCTCAAACTGTTATTGCAACTATAAAAAAATAATCTAAAACTATAATCATGTCTGTGTATACAGAGATCAAACGAATTACGACTCATGTACTTTCTGAGATGAAACTACAAGGAGAAAAAATATCTATGCTTACTGCTTACGATTATTCGATGGCAAGCATTATTGATAAAGCAGGAATTGATATCATTCTAGTTGGTGATTCAGCTTCTAACGTTATGGCTGGATATGAAACAACTCTTCCTATAACTCTTGATCAAATGATTTATCATGGATCTTCAGTTGTAAGAGCTGTTAATAGAGCTCTTGTAGTCGTAGATATGCCGTTTGGTACTTACCAAGGTAATTCTAAACAAGCCCTTTCTTCAGCTATTAGAATAATGAAAGAAACTAGTGCTGATGCTGTTAAAATGGAAGGTGGACAAGAAATTATTGAATCTGTTAAAAGAATTCTTTCTGCTGGTATTCCTGTTATGGGGCACTTAGGACTTACTCCTCAAAGTATTCACAAATTTGGTACATACACTGTTAGAGCGAAAGAAAAACAAGAAGCAGATAAATTAATTGAAGATGCAATAGCTCTACAAGATGCTGGATGCTTTGCTATTGTTCTTGAAAAAATTCCTGCTTGTTTAGCTGAAAAAGTAGCTAAAAAACTATATATACCTGTTATTGGTATTGGTGCTGGAGGCGGTGTAGATGGACAAGTTCTAGTTATTCACGACATGCTTGGTATTAATCAAGAATTCTCTCCAAGATTTCTTAGAAGATATCACAATTTGTATTCTGAAATGACTGGCGCCGTTCAGGCTTATATAAATGATGTTAAAGGAGGAGATTTTCCAAACGAAAAAGAACAATACTAAATTCAAAACATGGCTAAAAATAAACCATTAGAAATTCTATATGAGGATAATCATATTATTGCAATAAACAAACAAAACAATGAGCTTGTTCAAGGTGATAATACTGGTGACATCCCTCTTAGTGAGAGAGTTAAAGCTTATATCAAAAAGAAATATAATAAACCTGGAGATGTATACCTTGGACTTCCTCACAGACTTGATAGACCTGTTAGTGGAGTTATCTTATTTGCTAAGACTTCAAAAGCTCTTGTAAGATTGAATGAAATGTTCCAATCTAAGGATAAAATCAAGAAACAATATTGGGCTATTGTAAAAGAAAAGCCTGAAATGGAAGATGGAACTCTTACCGGCTATATGATTAAAGATAAAGACAAAAATAAGTCTCATCTATATAATAAAGAGAAAAAAGGAGCAAAATTTGCATCTCTTGATTATAAATTAATCTGTAGATCTCAAAAATATTTCCTTCTTGAAATAGATTTACATACCGGAAGACATCACCAAATTAGATGCCAATTAGCAAAAATGGGCTCTGCTATAAAAGGTGATTTAAAATATGGATTCCCTAGATCAAACAAAAATGGAGGTATTTCTCTTCACGCTAGAAAAATTAGCTTTATACATCCTGTAAAAAAAGAAGAAATAACTATTGTTGCAAAACCTCCTAAAGATGAACCTCTTTGGAATGAGTTTATAAAATACATGAAATAACAAAAAGAGGACTAATTAACTAGTCCTCTTTTTATTTAATTTAAATGGAAAAGGCATTAAAGAACTTGCTTTACAAATTAAAACTTCCTTACCATTGGTCATTAATATTTTAAAATCTTCTTTTTGCCTATTTATCTGCTCTAAGATAACTTGTCTACATTCTCCACAAGGAGAAATTAAACTTTCATTCTCATTATATATTGCTAAAGCTTCTATTTTAGAGGTACTTAAATTAGATACTGAATTCATAATAGCAAGTCGTTCTGCACATATACAAGAAGAAAATGCAGAATTCTCTTGGTTTGCTCCACCAAACATCTTTCCATCTTCTCTTAATACTACAGCACCAACTTTAAAGTTCGAATAAGGTGAATATGATTTTTCTATCATCTTTATTGATTCACTTATTAACAATTGATACTTGATATTAAGTTCATCAAAACTAGCTAGTTTATAAGTTATTCTAAGACTTAATTCTTCCATATTGCAAGGGTTTATAGACAAGTAAGGACATTATTATGACAAAAACAAATTTTTTTTCAAGATTAAAAATATATATCTTCGTTAAAAATATTTTATCATGAGGAAACTATTACTATTTATACTTGCATTATATTCGCTGAGTGCTGTCGGACAAAAAACTGATAGACAGAAATATGTAAGAAAATTTAAGAAAATTGCAATCAAAGAAATGCATAGAACAGGTATACCTGCTAGTATAACCCTAGCTCAAGGTTTACTTGAATCTGGAAATGGTACATCATTTTTAGCTAAGAAAGCTAATAACCATTTTGGTATTAAATGTCATAAAAGTTGGCACGGACCTTATGTCCGACTTGACGATGACAGACCACAAGAGAAATTTAGAAAATACAAAAATGCAGAACAATCTTATATCGATCACTCTAGATTTTTGACTTCAAGAGATAGATATAACTTCCTATTTAAAATAAAATCATCTAATTATAAGAAATGGGCTAAAGGATTAAAAAAAGCAGGCTATGCTACAGATCCAAATTATGCTCATCGTTTAATTAAGATTATTGAAGATGAGAAATTATATCAATTTGATAATATAGGTAAAAATGAGATTGATTTAATATATCAAATTAATAATACTAATGATATTGCTCTTTCAGATAGAGTTGAAGTTATAAACAATAGACCTGTTATCAGAATGAAAAAAGGAGATTCAATGTTTATTATTTCTAAATACTTCAAAATAGATATGGATGACTTATTTAGTTATAATGAACTTATTAAGACTGATAAGGTAAAAGAAAATCAACTTATATTCTTAAAAAGAAAGAAAAGAAGAGCTGCAAGAGGATATCCTTATCATTTAGTGAAAAAAGGAGATACTCCATACTCTATAGCTCAAGAATACGGTATGAGACTAAAACTTATTCTTAGATATAATAGAATTAGCAGAGATTACAAATTACCTGAAGGAAGTAGAATTTATTTGAGAGGTAGAGCTCCTTTAGTTTATAAATAGAAATCATATTTATATAAAAAATAAACGACTATCCATATTATGAATAGTCGTTTATTTTTTTTTGATAATTATTATAAATAAGGCGAAATATCAAAACCTAATAAGAAATCTCTTACCTTCATTCGTTTCTTTCCAGATATCTGTAATTCATTAATAACAAGATATCCTCCTTTACATGAAACTTTTAAATATGATTTATTATCAGAAAATAATCTACCTGATTCAAATTCATGTTCTTCTTCTTCTTTTTCTGTAGTGTAAATCTTTAATTTGATTTTCTTAGCTCTTGTTGAAGTAAATTCTGTCCATGCTGCAGGATATGGTGATAAACCTCGTACAAGATTATAAATATTATTTAAATCTTTATCCCAAGACAACTTACAATCATCTTTAAATATCTTAGGTGCATGTTTAATTTCATCTTCTATTAAACCTTCTTGTTCTAATTCCTTATAATTTCCACTTTCTAAAGCTTTAACACTTGCTACTAGCAAATCCGCACCTACATTCATCAATTTATCATGTAAGTCTCCTACATTATCTGTTTCTTTAATTTCTACAGATTCTTGCTTTATTATATTTCCTGTATCTATTTCATGTTTCAATAGAAAGGTTGTTACGCCTGTTTTCTTTTCTCCATTAATTATTGCCCAATTAAGAGGAGCTGCTCCTCTATAATCAGGTAGTAAAGATGCATGTAAATTCATAGTTCCTAATCGTGGCATATCCCATACAACTTTTGGCAACATTTTAAAAGCTACCACAATTTGAAGATCAGCATTCAAGGCTTTTAACTCATTTAAGAATTCTTCATCTCTAAATTTCTCTGGTTGAAGAATCTTAAGTCCTTTTTCCTTTGCATATACTTTAACAGCTGACTCTTGAATCTTTCTACCTCGCCCTGCTGCTTTATCTGGATTTGTAACTACTCCTACAATATTTAAACCTGCTTCTATTAGTGCATCAAGAGGTGCTACTGCAAAATCAGGTGTTCCCATATAAACTATTCTCATAAATATACTTTATCTACTTTTTATTATTCTTCTTTTCCTTATACAATCCAAAACGTCGTAATATATTTATATACGTCTCACTCGACATTATAGATGCATCTGTAACTGCCTGCCTTGTTAAAATTATAGCTATTGGAATTATTATAAATGTTGACATCCATACTCCAATAAAAGGATCAAAAATTCCCTCTCGTGCTGAACGTTGAAACGTCATAGAAATCACATAATAGATAATATAAAACACAACTGAAACTACTACTGGCATTCCTAAACCTCCTTTTCTGATAATACCTCCTAGTGGAGCTCCTATAAAGAAAAATATCAAACATGCTAAAGCATCAGTATATTTCTTATGCCATTCAATATCATATCTTCTCATTCTCTCTTGTCTATGTTTAAATTGAGCCATAGAACGATTTACTGATAAAGAAACATTTCTAGCTTGAGAAAGAGCCTTTTTCATTACCCTACTCTTTTTATATATTGATATAGAATTCATAATTGAATCTATACTCATTTTTGATAATTCTCCCTCAGGTAAAAATTCTGGTAACCTTTCATCTATAGCATACTGAGATTTATCTTTCTTATCCTTCTTCTTATTTACAATATAAGTATAATCATATTTTATTCGCCTAGTAATGAAGTTCTTAACTACTTTATCATATTTCTTTGATAAAGAATCTTTCATCTTTGTCAATTGAGAGACATTTAGCATTTTATAATTATTAGAAAACAAAGATTCATCTGTTCTTTTAAAATCTTTTGTCTCTTGCTTTATATTCATTGCTTGCTCAGAAAACTTAGTCCTTACATAAGGTTGTTTATCACTAGCTCTTTTATTATTCTTATATTGTTTAAAATTCGCTCCACTATAGAAAACAAACTGTGTTCTACCTGTTTTTGAATTAACTTTAATCCTACCGGAATCTGCAAGAGTAACTTCATTAGGTGTATATTTATCTTCTCTATGATTATAAACTATTATATCATACATCATTCCAGATTCTTTATCTATTTTATCTACTTTGATATTAAAATCTTGTAAATTAGTAAATACTCCCTCCTTTAGAATCATCTCTGGTTTTGTATTTTTGATATCATATAACAAGGTTCTTCCCTTTAACTGAGTATATGGAGCTATATTATTAGAAAAAACAAATGCGCAAATTGTTAAGATTCCTGAAACAACTATTAAAGGTCTCATAACTCTAAAAAGTGATATTCCAGAGGCTTTACAGGCAATCAATTCGTAATTCTCCCCTAGATTTCCAAATGTCATTATAGAAGCTAATAAAATTGATAATGGTAAAGCCATTGTTATTAAATTAATACTCATATAAAAGATTAACTCAACAATGACTGAGGTATCCAAACCTTTACCTACTATGTCATCTGCATACACCCACAAGAATTGCATGACAAGAATAAACATGCAAATAAAAAAAGTTGATATTAATGGACCAAAAAAACTCTTTAGAATAAATTTGTCTAAGCTCTTCATATATATATCTTAATAATGAAAAACCGAACTAACAAGCTCGGTTATATAATATCACAAAAATAAGTAATATAATTTCAAAAAATAATATTAATAGAATTTATTAATACAAAGAATTCTATATTCCTAATACAGCAAATAGTGATTCTACTTGTTTATCCCACAATTCAGTAGCATCTTCTTCTTCATCTTCATCTACATAATCAACTATCCACAATGCCATTTCATTTGTCATAGGATCTGTTCTTAAAGAAAATTCAAAATAATACTCTTCTCCTTCATCTTCCTCCCATTGGAAGCGAATTTTTTCATTCTTGACTAATTCTATTACTCTTGCTTTTTGAATCTCTCCTTCCCACGAAAATATAAACAAATCACCTTCTATATTTACATCATCTGCAAACCATTCTGCTAATCCATCTGGAGTAGCTAATCTTTTAAATAATATATTCCTTGATGAAGAAGCTGCATATTCAAGATCTATTCTTTTTCTCATAATCATTTCATTTTTAAGATTTTTCTTATGATTTAAGCAATATAATAAAAATAATCTACAAATAAAAGATTAATCATAAGATTATGCTAGAGATTCAACACTAATTCTTTATCAAGATTTTCTTCTACACTTATATTAAATTTCTTCTTCAATTTATTTATTAATTTCTTATCTACTTCCAATAAATCCTTACTAATATCTTTACCTATTCTCTCCAATCCCATATATAAATTACTTAAATTCATATCGTGAATATCCCTAGATGGCAGATACCTTATCTCATCATTATTTAATTCTATAATAAAATTACAAGCTAGTAATAAGTCTATTGTCTCTCGAATATATACATATTTAATATCCAAAATTTCCGATAGTTGTCTTGTCGACATAGGACTTTCACCTCGTTTAAAAGTTTGAATTATCTCTCTTAAAACTATAACCGACATAATTCTATATGATTGAAAAGATGGTTTAGCCCTTTCATTTAGAAATTCAATAACATTATTATTCTGAAGATAGAAACAGAAGTGCGCACCCATTAAAACTACACTCCACGACAATTGTATCCAAAATAATAATAAAGGAATAGCTGCAAAACTACCGTATACTGCACTATAAGAACTAACTCCTATTTGAAAAGTTATATACCCCCATTGTAATAATTGAATTAAGGTACCAGTTATAATACCAGAAATAACTGCTGGAACAAACTTCACCCTAGTATTAGGAATAAAAATGTATAGAAATATAAATAGTATCCATAGAATAAAATAAGGTAAAAGACTCAATAATTTAATAATTATAGGACTTATAGTTCCTATAATAGTATACTCAGATCCTAAACTTTTCATACTTGCTGCTAAAAACACATTAATACCACTTAATGAGATTAAGAATATTGGTGCTAATAGCATAACAGAAAGATAATCACTAAATTGACGAGCAAGCGATCTTTTTTGTCTTACTCCCCATATAGCATTAAATGAATTCTCAATATTTCCTAGAGCTCGTATAACTGAATACAGAAGTATTACCAAACCTAATCCTGTAAAAATACCACCTTTTGCATTATTTATCATATTTTGAGCAAATTCAAATATAAACTCAATAGACGAACTGCTTACTACAACATTCTTCTTTAATTCTTCTTCTATTACATCTCCTAATCCAAATCCTCTTGCAACACCAAGTACTAAAGCTAAAAGAGGAACTATAGACATTAAAGTATAATAAGTAAGCGCTGATGCTTTTATAGCGGTTTTCTTTGTAAGAAAACTATAAATTGGAAAAATTGTGCATCTTAAAACAAAATAAAATAATCGTTTTTTTACTGGAAATTTTTCAATATTCTCCTCCCAAAGAGAATTTAAGAGAAAATCTTTTAAATAGTCAAAATAAAATTTTGGTGCTTTCATACTAATTATCAATATTATAGGATTTAGCTTGTGTTTTTCTTTCCAAATTTACGTTTTTTTTATCGAAAATAATTTTGACATACACATAAAATGTCTATCTTTGCAACGCAATCGACAAGAAATGGCGAGGTAGCTCAGCTGGTTAGAGCGCATGATTCATAATCATGAGGTCGGCGGTTCAAGCCCGCCTCTCGCTACTAAAGCAACTACATTATAAATGTAGTTGCTTTTTTTTATGGGAACACTTTTAATTCTTTTTTATCCAATCTGATAAATCATTTAGAAAATCCTTATTTACTACCGACTTTTTTATATAATCATTAGGACCAGGTTTCTCACTTCCTTCCATAAAAATATGGGATAAAGTAGGATATATTTTAAAACTTACATTCTCTTTATTCTTTAAATTTCTTTTCCATCCTAATAATTCCTCTACAGGAACCTGATAATCTCTTCCACCATTTACAAACAACATTGGAATAGATAGCTTATTAAGCATTTTAACAGGTTTATACTTGCCTAAATCTTTCCAGTAAGAAAAAGGTAGGTTTAATGGAGTTCCTACCTTAGGATCAAAATCTCCATCAATAATTTTCTTTACATTTTTAACTTGTTTTCTTAATTCTGCAACTTTATCATCTGAAAAGCTATTTAGATATAATACTTGCTTTAAAATAATATCTTCTAATCTCGAAGAATTTGCAGCCATAAATACCGCTCCCTTAACATCATTAGTTTTTGAAAGTATTCTTGGCAAAATCATACCACCTAAGCTATGTCCAATAAGATATATTCTTTTTGTATCAATCTTACTATTCTTCTTTAGTAATGCTATTGCTGATAAAACATCCTCAACATACTCTTCATTCAATGTAATATTGTTTGGATCCATTTCTGATCCACACTGAAATGTACGTTTATTAAATCTAAGAGAAGCAATACCGTGTTTTGCTAGGGAATGAGCTATATCCAAGAATGGAGTATTTGAATATATAGTTTCATTCATGTCTGCTGGACCCGAACCTGGAATTAAAATGACACAAGGGAATAATTCTTTTTGAGATGGATAACACATTAAAGCATCCATAGAGAATTTTCCTGTTTTAATAATTGCTTTTTCCTCTCTATAACTTACATCATCACTTATTAGTTTGTTTTGTTTTTTTGCTAATGGATTAAAAAAAAGACCATAAATTGTAGAATCTTTACCTATTGTCATATTAAATTTAATATCAACATTCTGAAATACTAAACGAGAAGTAACAAGCCATTGATTATTAAAAGAAGCTACAAACCAATTCTCAGATTTTAAATAAGCCCCACACTGTGCTTCAAGAGAAGAAAAAATAGAATTTGCTACTTCTTTAGATAATGATTCTTTAACCTTTTGTGAAGCATATTTATAAAATAAATCTGAATTACCATTTTTTAATTCCTTAAATACCTTTTTAGCTAATTTTAAAGATTCCGAATCTGAAATATTATTTGTTTGAGCAGGAAGTCCAAAACTAAATAATAAGAATAGAAATAATACAAAAATTTTTCTCATAACGATTATATAAATTATTAATAAATTATATGCAATATATAAAAAAACTTTAATATTTTATATAAAAATAAATAAACTCACAACTATAATCAGAACAAAATAATTAATCACTAAGGTTTCTACTCATTAATAAAACAAAGCTAAATACATATAAATATTTACTCATATCATTTCTTAAGATTTTAAAAGATATACAATCAATATAAATTAATTTGAATTAATAATGCTCAGACTGTTAATAAGACTATTCAGATAGATCTTATATATTTAATTGAGACGGTACAAATTGAAAACAGAATAAGTCATTCAAAAAAAAAGAAGAAAGAAAATAAAGATAGATATATAAAAAAGAAAAGATCGAAATATATAATTAGATTTCATATATCACATAGAAAGAAATCAATATTAGTAGATATAAGAGACTAAACAATATATCATATAAAAGAGATCCAAAGAAATAAATAATTGAATATATAAATACATCCTAAAAATATAGGCACAAAAAAAACGTCCAAGAAACTAATCTTGGACGTTATAATGTCGGCATCGACCTACTCTCCCACATCTCTGCAGTACCATCGGCGCTAACGGACTTAACTTCTCTGTTCGGGATGGGA
>SNAP01000086.1 GCA_022496785.1 Marinilabiliaceae bacterium JC040
TGAAAGAACGAAATCYGGGTAAAAACCAATACCTACTATTGGTAAAAAAATAGAGATCGAAACAAATAACTCTCGYGGYCCAGAATCAAAAAAATAAGAGKTWGGAACATTAAAAAACTTGTATCCATAGAACATYTGACGTGACATAGAYAATAAATAAATAGGAGTTAATAYCATTCCAATTGCCATYACAAGARTKATTAKMATTTTTGRCATTAAAAAAARYTTTTGGCTGGTAATTACTCCAAAAAARMCTATCAATTCKGCAACAAACCCACTCATACCCGGYAATGCAAGAGAGGCCATTGAAAAGMTACTGAACATYGTGAATATTTTTGGCATTRGGATAGCTATTCCRCCCATTTCGTCGAGATAAGCAAGCCKTATTCTATCATAACTCGTTCCTGCCAAGAAAAAGAGTGCRGCACCAATAAATCCATGAGAKATTATTTGTAAAATGGCTCCATTGAGTCCCGTATCYGTTATCGAACCTATTCCTATAATTATAAAACCCATATGAGATACAGAAGAATATGCTATTCTTTTTTTTAAATTACGTTGACCAGAAGATGTTGAAGCTGCAT
>SNAP01000090.1 GCA_022496785.1 Marinilabiliaceae bacterium JC040
TCCAGTAAATACCAGAATCGCGGATAGGGAACTATACTAGTGACCTATCCTAATTTATTGTAGAAATTTTCGGGATCAATGATTGGACCATGCAAACTAGAAATACTTTTTCTTGGATAAAGGAACAGATTACTCGATCCATTTCCGCATCRYTCATKATATATATCATAACYCGTACATCMATTTCARGYGCATATCCCATTTTTGCACAGAAGGCTTATGAAAATCCACGAGAAGCRACTGGKCGTATTGTATGCGCYAATTGCCATTTAGCTAATAAKCCCGTGGAKATTGAGGTTCCACAAGCGGTACTTCCKKATACTGTATTTGAAGCAGTTGTTCGAATTCCTTATGATAWGCAAGTKAAACAAGTTCTTGCTAATGGTAARAARGGGGSTTTGAATGTSGGRGCTGTTCTTATTTTACCKGAGGGKTTTGAATTAGCYCCTSCKGATCGTATTTCTCCCGAGATGAAAGAAAAGATAGGCAATTTGTCTTTTCAGAGCTATCGCCCTAATAAAAAAAATATTCTTGTGATAGGCCCTGTTCCTGGTCAGAAATAT
>SNAP01000092.1 GCA_022496785.1 Marinilabiliaceae bacterium JC040
TTTTTAAGTTTTTTACATGAAACAAAAGCACCTACCTCAAGAAGCTCGCATCCATCTTTAAAAACAACAGATTCAAGTCCATAATTCATAGAATAAGCCTTAGTTCCGATTTTTTTAATATTACTTCCTATTTCTAAATTTTTTAATTCAATATTTAAAACAAAACAAGCGTGTTCTACCAATTTGATATTTTTTGGAAGTTTGGATATCTTTATTTTTGTACTATTCCAAAAAGCTAAATCTTCTAGAATTTGAAGATTTTCAGGAAGTGTCTTTAAATTTAGTTGATAGCAATTAGCAAAACTACCAGTTCCTATATATTTAAGATTCTTAGGTAATATAATAATTTTTAGTTTTTCACATTCGTAGAAAGCACCACTTGATATTTTTTTAAGAGAATCAGGTAAAATTACAAATTTTATATCTTTATTTCCGTTAAAAGCATCTTCTCCAATCTCATATAAATCGTTCCAGAAAGCATCTTTTTTTAGATTTATATTATAGTTGTTTCCTATATATTTGGTAAGTGTTTTTTTACCATTTTTAATAGTATATTCAA